>NZ_BNBV01000008.1 GCF_014656135.1 Streptomyces thermodiastaticus | reverse complement strand
GGCCCGGGCGGCCTGGGCCTTGCCGGCGTCCTTGGCCACCGCGGCGGCCGCGGAGTCCGCTGCGGACGCGGCTCGGCCGGCAGTCGCGGCGGCCGGGGCGGCGCCGGTGGCGGCCAGGGCCGCGCGGCGAGCCGCGTTGTGTGCGGCGGAGGAGGCCTGGACGGCGGTCCGGGCGGCGGAGGCGGCCCCCTGGGCCGCGGAGGCCGCCTTGCGGGCCGCCGCACCGGACCTGGCGACGTCGTCGCGGGCCGCGTCGGCCTCGGCGGCGGCCTTCTCGGCTGCCTCCTTGGCCTTCTCGGCTGCCTCCTGCGCCTTCTCCGAGGCGACGATGGCACGGTCGGAGGTGAGCTGGGCGCGCTTGCCCTCGCGTTCCACGATCGCCACCAGCTGCTCGATGGTGGCGCTCTCCTGGTCCCGGGCCCGCGCGATGTACTGACCGGTGGTCAGGAACCAGCTGATCGCCGACGGGGAGCCGTCGTCCAGGGCGCGCTGGGCGTAGGTCTTCACCTCCGGAGAGGCGGTGGACAGGATGCGGAGGACCTCGACCCGCTCGTCCTCCTGGCGCGCGGTGATCTGAGTGTCGAGCAGGAACCTCGACAGGGCGTCGCTGGTGCCTTCGTCGAGTGCCTTCTGGCCCTCCCGCCGCACCGCCGTGCCGCCGCTGTTCATGACGGTCAGGGTGGTGGCGCGGAGGTCCTCGAGTTCGGCGGTCTTGTAGCCGCCGGCCAGGAAGGCGGCGATGGCCTCGTCGCCGCCGTCGAGCGCGGCGGAGGCGTCACGGGCCGCGCCCTTGCCGCTGGCGGGCAGCGCCTTGAGCAGGGTGACGCGATTGTCCTCGGCGGTGGCCTGCGCCAGCCCCTGCGACAGAAGGCTGCTGATGTCGGCGTCACTGCCGGTGAGGGCCGCGGCCGCCGTGCGCTTGACCGTGGGTCCACCGATCTTCCACGCGGTGACGGCCCTCGCCCGGTCGGTGGCGGGAAGTTCCGGGAGCGTCGGCAGATCGGTCGTGGAGGTGGACGCGGTGGCGGCGGCCAGAGCCCGGGAGGGCGCCGCGAGCGGAAGCGCGGTCGCCGCGGTGGCCGCCCCGATGGCCGTGAGGACGCGGCGTCTGCTCCAGTAGGTGGTGGTGTCCACGAAGTGTCCCCCTTGTCGAGTGTCCGGCGCCGGTACCGCCTGCCGTCACGCCGTCAGGCGTACCGGTCCGGTCAGGCGAACGTAGGGGCACCCGTCAGGAGTTGACTAGCTGTCAGACACTGGTGAATGTCATGAGAAAACACACACCTGTGTATGGGGTGCATTCGCCGCAATGCGACATTTCCTGTCGGTTGCGCACAGGGTGTGACCATGCTTTGATGGCGCGTTCACGACATTTTCACAGGCGGTGTGCGTCTTGTCCCGCGCCGGACGGCATGCGGGCCGTCGAGCCGCGCCGTACGCAGAATCACCTGAAATGCCCTCATGTGCCGGATTCGATTTCGTGCAGGCCATGGGCGAAGGTGGGTCCCAGCCGTACGCACGGAGGAGGCAGCGATGAACTGGTTGGTCACGGGCGGAGCCGGGTACATCGGTGCCCATGTGGTGCGCGCCATGACGGAGGCCGGCGAGCGTGTGGTCGTGTACGACGACCTGTCCACCGGTACGGCCGACCGCGTGCCCTCCGGAGTGCCGCTGGTCGTGGGCAGCGTGCTGGACCAGCAGCTCCTCGAGCGCACCTTCCGCGAGCACGACATCGCCGGTGTGGTGCACATCGCGGCCAAGAAGCAGGTGGGGGAGTCGGTCGAACGCCCCCTGTACTACTACCGGGAGAACGTCACCGGCCTGCAGACTCTCCTCGAGGCGATGACCGCCGCCGGTGTCGACCGGCTCGTCTTCTCCTCCTCCGCGGCCGTCTACGGCATGCCGGACGCGGACCTCGTCACCGAGGACACCCCGTGCGTGCCCATGAGCCCCTACGGCGAGACCAAGCTGATCGGCGAGTGGCTGATCGCCGCCGCGGCACGCGCCCACGGCCTGAAGGCCGCCGCGCTGCGCTACTTCAACGTCGCCGGGGCCGCCACCCCCGAACTGTCCGACACGGGCGTGTTCAATCTCATTCCCATGGTGTTCGAACGGCTGGAGGCCGGTGCGGCGCCCCGCATCTTCGGTGACGACTACGACACACCGGACGGCACCTGCGTGCGCGACTACATCCACGTCGAGGACATCGCCTCCGCCCACCTCGCGGCGGCGCGGCGCCTGGCCGAGGCACCTGCGGGCACCTCGTTGACCCTCAACATCGGCCGGGGCGAAGGCAGCTCCGTCCGGGAGATGGTCGACCGCATCCTCAAGACGACCGGCCACGAGGACGTCACCCCCGAAGTCACCGCACGTCGCCCCGGCGACCCCGCCCGGGTCGTCGCCTCCGCCGACCGCATCCGCGCGGAGCTGGGCTGGAGCGCCCGCCGTGACCTGGACGACATGATCCGCTCGGCCTGGCAGGGCTGGCGCCACCGGCACGGCTGAGGCGAGTTCCCGCACAAGGCGAAGGCCGCCGCCTTTTCCAGGCGGCGGCCTTCTGTGCGCCGGTGACGCACCTGCGTGCGCTGTTCCCGCATGCGCACGGGTAGTTCACATCTTGGCGATACCGTGCGTGAACTGCCCTGAGGTGACCGGGTATCTCTTGCCGTCGGCGAGGCGCTCGCCGATGACCCGCCTCACGGCTGCCATGGTGCTCACCGCACTCCGAGCCCCGTGGGTCGTGGCAGCGCGAACGGACCGGAGTGGTCACCCACGCGCCGGCATCAGGCGAGTGCGACGACCGGTGTCGCGAGACCCTCGGCCCGGCGGTCCCCGACGCGTCGCGGTCAGCGCGCTGTTCTTCCGCTCCCGGTGGTGCTCCCCTCGATGCGGCGTGCGCCATCGGATGCCGGGCGGACCGGCGGCGCACCCGCTGCACCCCGGTCCGCGTGCTGGGACGGTCGAGCGGGGACCGTCCCCCTTCGCGTAGATTCGGCGCGTGGACACCGGTGAGCAGCGGCAACGGCGTGAGGAGACGGACAGCAAGGTGGCAGGGACGCGGCAGGCCGTGCGCGAGGCCCGCAGAATCGTCGTCAAGGTGGGATCGTCGTCGCTGACCACCGCGGCCGGCGGACTGGACGCCGACCGCGTGGACGCCCTCGTCGACGTCCTCGCCAAGAGCCGCAACCACGGCGAGCGGGAGATCGTCCTGGTCTCCTCCGGCGCCATCGCCGCCGGGCTGGCCCCCCTCGGGCTGCGCCGCCGCCCGCGGGACCTGGCCCGCCAGCAGGCCGCCGCGAGCGTCGGCCAGGGCCTGCTCGTGGCCCGCTACACCGCCTCCTTCGCCCGCTACGGCATCCGCGTCGGCCAGATCCTGCTGACCGGCGACGACACCAGCCGCCGCGCCCACCACCGCAACGCCTCGCGCACCCTGGACAAGCTCCTGGCGATGGGTGCCCTGCCGGTGGTCAACGAGAACGACACCGTCGCCACCGACGAGATCCGCTTCGGCGACAACGACCGCCTCGCCGCGCTCGTCGCCCACCTCGTCCACGCCGACCTGCTGGTGCTGCTGTCCGACGTGGACGGCGTCTACGACGGCGACCCCAGCAGGCCCGGCACCTCGCGGATAACCGATGTGCGCTCCCCGGCCGACCTGGAGGGCGTCGAGATCGGCAGTGCCGGGAAGGCGGGCGTCGGCACCGGCGGCATGGTCACCAAGGTCGAGGCCGCCCGGATCGCGGCCGCCGCCGGCATCCCCGTGGTGCTCACCAGCGCCGTCCACGCCGCCGACGCCCTCGCGGGCAGGGACACCGGCACCTACTTCCACCCCACCGGCAAGCGTTCCGCCGACCGGCTGCTGTGGCTGAAGCACGCCTCCTCCCCGCAGGGCGCGCTCACCCTCGACGACGGAGCGGTCCGTGCCGTCGTCGAGCACCGCAAGTCGCTGCTCCCGGCGGGCATCGCCGCCGTCGAGGGCGACTTCAACGCCGGCGACCCGGTCGAGCTGCGCGACACGGCGGGCCGCGCGGTGGCCCGCGGCCTCGTCAACTTCGACGCCAAGGAGATCCCCCGGCTGATCGGCCGCTCCACCCGGGAGCTGGCCCGCGAACTGGGACCGGCGTACGAACGCGAGGTCGTACACAGGGACGACCTGGCGCTGCTGGAGCCGTAATGCGCCGAAACGTCCCCACGCCCTCGGTTCGAACGGCTGGGGACGTTCCGTGAAACCGCCCCGCGGAGCCGCGCGGCCTGGTGCACTGTGTCCCGGAGGCAGCAGCCCGTACGAGCACCCGGCGTGCGCCCGGGTGACCACTGGGAGAAGGAGGCCGTCGTGCAACGAGTACGCCCGGGGGCGGCGTCCCGCGGTGGTACCGGCGGGTCCCCGTCCCGTGCGGCCGGTGAGGGGCGCGTCCTGGTCGGCGTGACGGCCGGCGGACGCTTCGCCCGGGCCCACGCGGCCGGGCCGGCACGGCAGGCGGGCGAAGGACCCGTGACGTCCGAGGCCGTCGGCCGCCCCGCGGACCTGGCCAGGCTGTGGCACATCACCCTGCGGGTCTGCGGCACCCCGGCCCCGCCGGAGGAGGTGCGGCGCGGCCTGGAACAGCTCGCCCACGACCACCCCTTCCTGTTGACCAGCCGCTACGCCGGCGACCACGCGGAGATCCGCTACTGGGAGGAGGCCCGCGACCTGCACGACGCGGCCGCCGTCGCGCTGCGCCTGTGGGGCGAGCACCGGCGCAGCGCCCAGCTGCCGCCCTGGGAGATCGTCGGCCTGGAGGTCGTCGACCGCGACACCTACCATCAGCGGCTCGCCGAGGGCTACGGCCCGCCGCCGGCCACCCCGGTGGGTGTGCACCCGTTCTGACGGGCGGGCCGGCCCGCACCCGACCCGGGCCGGCCCACAGGAGCGTTCCCCGGCGCCCGTGCCGACACGGGGGCGGCTCCGGCGCGTGGTCCGGGGCTTGAGGCGCCGGTCACGCCGGTGCCCGCACGCCGGCGCCCGAGGCACCGGCGGGGCGGGCACCGGCAGGGTCCACGCCCGGCCGGGCGATTCGTCCCGGCTCGTGATGTCTCGCGGTGTGGAACATCCGCTGAAGCCGTCCGCGCCGCGCACTACGCTTCCCTCATGACCACGCTCTCGCCGTACGACTCGATGTCCCCGGTCACCCAGGCCGCCTACCGGGCCAAGGCCGCCGCTGCCGACCTGGCGCCGCTGCCGCGGGTGACGAAGGACGACGCGCTGCTGGCCATCGCGGACGCACTGGAGGTCCGTACCCGTGAGATCGTCGAGGCCAACGCGCGGGACGTCGCCAAGGCGCGCGCGGCCGGCACCGGCGACGCCCTCGTCGACCGGCTGACCCTCACCCCGGAGCGGGTGCGCGCCATCGCCGCCGACGTGCGTCATGTGGCGGCGCTGCCGGACCCGGTCGGTGAGGTGGTCCGCGGCTCCACGCTGCCCAACGGTCTGGACCTGCGCCAGGTCCGTGTGCCGCTCGGCGTGGTCGGCATCATCTACGAGGCCCGGCCCAACGTCACCGTGGACGCCGCCGCCCTGTGCCTGAAGTCCGGCAACGCGGTGCTGCTGCGCGGCTCCGCCTCCGCCTACGAGTCGAACACCGCCCTGGTCCGGGTCATCCGCGACGCGGTCGGCGGGGCGGGCCTGCCCGCGGACGCCGTGCAGCTGGTGCCCGGGGAGAGCCGGGAGAGCGTGCACGAGCTGATGCGCGCCCGCGGCCTGGTCGACGTGCTCATTCCGCGCGGCGGCGCCTCGCTGATCCGCACCGTCGTCACCGAGTCCACCGTCCCGGTGATCGAGACCGGCACCGGCAACTGCCACGTCTACGTCGACGCGGACGCCGACATCGACATGGCCGTGGACATCCTCGTCAACTCCAAGGCGCAGCGCCCGAGCGTCTGCAACGCCGCCGAGACCCTGCTCGTCCACCAGGACATCGCCGCCGACTTCCTGCCGCGCGCCCTGGACGCGCTTGCCGACGCCGGGGTCACCGTGCACGCCGACGACCGGGTCATGGCCTACGCCAAGGACTCCCGCGCCACGGTCGTGCCGGCCACCCAGGACGACTGGGACACCGAGTACCTGTCCTACGACATCGCCGCCGCCGTCGTCGACTCGCTGGACAAGGCGGTGGCGCACATCCGGCTGTGGTCCTCCGGGCACACGGAGGCGATCGTCACCTCCTCGCAGCAGGCCGCCCGCCGGTTCACCCAGCTGGTGGACTCCACCACCGTCGCCGTGAACGCCTCCACCCGCTTCACCGACGGCGGCCAGTTCGGGTTCGGCGCGGAGATCGGCATCTCCACGCAGAAACTGCACGCCCGCGGCCCGATGGGCCTGCCCGAGCTGACCAGCACCAAGTACATCGTCACCGGCGACGGACACATCCGGCGCTGACCGCGCCCCGGCCGGTGCGCCCGCCGTGCACCCGGCGCACCGGCGTCTCACCTTGCGGATGGATTTGCATACCGTCTGCCCAAATTGACCCCCCAGGTCTACTCTGGATGCGTGCCGGAGGACGTGGGGGGCACGCCGTTCCCTGACGGCTGGGAGCCCGACGACGACCACGACCGCGGACGGCCGGACGAAGAGTCCGCCTCCGTGGTCTTCGACGAGGCTTTCGTACGGGCGGCCACGATCCACGAGCCGAGCGCCGTCGAACGCCTCCTGGCGGCCGCCCAGGCCCGGGCCGAGGCCTCCGAGGCCGAGGCCCGCCGCGCACACGCGCGGGGCGAGCGCTACGACGACCGCTACGGCTCCGACGGGGCCGGCTTCGAGCACGACCTCGACGACCTGGTCCAGACGGGCCTGCCCCGCGGCCGCTTCCGCGGCACCGGACCCTTCGGCGGGCAGGTGCGCTGGCACCGCCCGGTGGCCTGGGTGCTCGCCCTGGTGATGGGCATCGGCATGGTCGCCCTCGCCTTCGCCGCGGTCTACCGCGGCGGCTCCTCCTCCGGCGGCCGCGACCAGGCGCCGCCGCCCGCCTCCACCGGTCTGGGACACGGCAGCGCCGAGCCCTCGGCCTCCGCCGACTCCTCCCCGCCGCTCGTCTCCGCAGTCCCGCGCACCCCCTGAGCGCCCCCGCCGAGCGCCCCGGCGCACACGGCGCGAGCCCGCACCCGTGATGCGGACCGGAAGCTTTCGGTCCTGGCCCGGACGTCCCCGTTCACCAGCGATCGGGGCGGCCTACCCTGAAGACATGGGCGGGCCTGGAGAACCGCCGGAGGGGACGCCCGAGGGCCCCTCAGGCGCGGAGGACGAATACCGATCCATCGTGTTCGACGAGTCGTTCGTCCGTGCTGCCCCGCTCCAGGAGTACTCCGCACGGGAGCGGATCACCGACCACACCCCGGCCGTGCGCCGCCGCCCCGGACTGCTCCGCGCACTGCCCCGGCAGGCGCTGCTGTTCGTCCTGCTCGTCGCCCTCGCCTTCGTCACCGCGGTCTATCTGGGGGTGCGCGGCCCGAACCCGGCCCTGCAGGCCCAGCGGCCCGCCGCGCCGCCGCGGACCACCGTCGTCCCGCTGGCCCCGCGGGGCACGGTGCCCGGAGCCGACGACCCCGCCCTGCTCTACGCGCACAGTCCGGCCAAGGGCTACCTCGCCGGAGCCGAGGGCATCGCGCTGCCCGCCCGCCGGGACGCCGCGCACTTCTCCGACGGCCAGGTCCTCGCCGCCCTGAGCTACGTCCGGGAGTATCTGGTCGCCTCCTCCCTGGACCCGGAGGTGGTCACCGCCGGCCGGTACGACGGCGTCCGGTCCCTGATCGACGAGGACCAGCGCGGCCAGTTCGACGAGAGCGTCGCGCACCCGGCCGCCGACGGCCGGCACGCCCTGACCGGCTGGCTCGTCCACTTCGCCCCGGACCGCGCCCGACTCGCCGACCCGCAGGTGCGCACCAAGGGCACCCTGCGGGTGCGGGAGGCCGACCCGGCGGTCCTGGAGGTGACCGCGGACGTCACCCTCGTCTACGCGGTGAAGCCGGCCGCGTCCTCCGGCAGGGCGCAGGTCTCGCTGTTCACCGTCCGGCGGGAGATGCAGTTCCGCCTCGACCGCGACGATCTGCGCGCCCACCAGGTCCAGCTCGCGCTCTCCGACGTCCGGGCCGGCCCGCTGTCCTGCGCCGAGGACTCCGCGGCCCGGTTCGCCCCGGTGCTCGCCGGCCGGACCGCCGAGGCCGGCGGCCCCTCGGGCACCGACCCCTACGCCCGGGACGGCGCCATGCCCGTGTGCGGCAGCCTGTCCCCGGCCGCCGAGCCCCAGGTGTGAGCCGCCCGCGCACCTAGGGTGTGAGCCACCGCCGGACGGGCGGCCGCCGCGACAGGCGCGGTCCGCCGGTCGCGCCCGCCGGCGCACGCGCCGGTCGGGCCCGCTCGCGCGCCGCGTCCGCGCGCCGCGTCAGTCGCCGGTGCGGGACGCGCCGTCCCCGGGCGGCTCGTCCGCCGGAGGCTCCTTCGGGCCGCCCTTCCCGGCGTCGCGGGGAAAGCCCGGGCCGGTGAAGCCGCCGAAACCGCGCCGCAAGCGCTCGCCGAGGTCGCCCGCACCGCCCGCCAGATCGCCGACCAGTTTCATCAGCGGGTCCTTGGAGTTCTTCACCTGGCTCGCGTAGTGCGCCGCGGACTCGCGGAAGGAGCCGCCGACCGAGGCGTCCTTGTCCTCGCCGCGCCGCGGGTAGTGCCCGTCCAGAATGCGCTGGTAGTCGCGGGAGCCGGCCCACCTCTTCAGCTCCGCCGCCCGCACCGTGGTGAACGGGTGGCTGCGCGGCAGCACGTTGAGGATCTTCAGCACGGAATCCCGCAGGTCACCGGCCTCCTCGTACTCCTCGGCCTGCCGCAGGAACGCGTCGATGTTCATCTCGTGCAGATGGTGACCGCCCGCCAGCTTCATCAGGCCCCGCAGCGACGCCTGCAGGTCCTGCCCGACCAGCAGCCCCGCCCGGTCGGCCGACAGCTCCGACTTGCGGAACCACTCGCGCAGCGCCGTGACGATCGCCATGACCGCCATGTTGCCCAGCGGGATCCACGCCACCCGCACGGCCAGGCTGGTCAAAAACAGCAGGATCGTGCGGTACACCGAGTGGCCGGACAGGGCGTGCCCGACCTCGTGCCCGACGACCGCCCGCATCTCCTCCTCGTCGAGCAGCTCCAGCAGGCCCGTGGTGATCACGATCACCGGCTCGTCCAGGCCGACGCACATCGCGTTCGGCTGCGGGTCCTGGGTGACGTACATCGGGGGGACCTTCTCCAGGTCCAGGATGTAGCAGGCGTCCCGCAGCATGTCGTTGAGGTGCGGGAACTGCTCGTCGCACACGCGCACGGAGTCGGACAGGAACAGCAGCCGCAGGCTGCGCTCGGGCACCAGGCCGCTGAGGGTCCTGAACACCGTGTCGAAGCCGCTGAGACGGCGCAGGGCGACCAGCGCGGACCGGTCGGCCGGATGCTCCCAGGCGCGCGAGGAGATGTCCGGGAAGCGTGAACGCCCCCGGCCGGGTGTCTGCCCCTGCCCGCCGTGCCGCCCGCCGTCGTCCGCCATGATTCCCCCTCGATGTCTGAGGTGCCCGATGTGCCCCCGAAGCCGGTGCCAGCCTATGCGGAGATACCGTGGACGGGCAGCACAGCGAAGGAGAAAGCCATGGAGCACCGTCCCGCACTCGACCGGCTCACCGAGGCCGCCGGGGCCGCCGCCCAGCAGCAGGGATCGGGTGATCTCCTCCGGATCGTCCTGATCGTGATGATCCTCGGCTGCGTCCTGGTCGGCTGGCTGCTGCTGCGCGGCTACCGGCGCGACGACGACTGACCGCCGCGGCGGCCCTCGGGCGCCCTCCGGCGGCCGTCCCGCACCCCGCCGAGGCCGTCGCCCGCGCCCGGCCGCGCAGGTCGGAGCACCGGCGTGCGGTCCGCAACGGTGGAGTCGGCGTGAGGCGTCCGACGGCGGGCGCTTACGATGAGCCGACGTCTTTGTCCCGCCCACACCCGGATAGGTTCTGCCGAAGATGAGCTTCCACAGCACCGCTGCCCAGTTGGTCAACCTCGCCGAGGCCGAGGGCGGCCGCCACGAGAGTCTGAACCCGGCTGTGACGGGTGGCGCCGCGCTCGTCGTCCTGCTGCTCCTGCTGTGGATCACCACGCGGTTCAACCGCGACCGCTGACCCGTCGCACCCCGCCCCCGGACACCGCCCGGGGCCCCGGGGACCGTGCCCGGCCATCTCGCCGCCGAAGCGCGCAGGCCGGGCCGGTAGGGTCTGCACGCATGGGAGAGCAGGACATGCCTACCGGTCCGGCGAGTGACACGGTGGACCACATCACGCACGGACCGTGCAGTTGCAGCGGCCCGGGGCCGACGGGCAGACGCCGCCTGGGTGTCATGGGCGGAACGTTCGACCCGATCCACCACGGGCACCTGGTGGCCGCCAGCGAGGTCGCCGCCCAGTTCCACCTGGACGAGGTGGTGTTCGTCCCCACCGGCCAGCCGTGGCAGAAGAGCCACCGCCGTGTCTCCCCGGCCGAGGACCGCTATCTGATGACGGTCATCGCCACCGCCGAGAACCCGCAGTTCTCCGTCAGCCGCATCGACATCGACCGCGGCGGCCCCACCTACACCGTGGACACCCTGCGCGAACTGCGGGCACTGAACCCCGGCACCGATCTGTTCTTCATCACCGGAGCCGACGCGCTCGCCCAGATCCTCACCTGGCGCGACACGGAGGAACTGTTCTCCCTGGCCCACTTCATCGGCGTCACCCGCCCCGGCCACCACCTCGACGACCCCGGACTGCCCGAAGGCGGCGTCTCCCTGGTCGAGGTCCCCGCCCTCGCCATCTCCTCCACGGACTGCCGTGCGCGAGTCGCCAAGGGGGACCCCATCTGGTATCTGGTGCCCGACGGGGTCGTGCGCTACATCGACAAACGCGAGCTGTACCGCGGCGAGTGAGCCGAGAGGGGCACCGGTGAACGACGGATACGACACTGGGTACGGGGGCGGGGGCTACGAGCTCGTCGGCTACGACGACTACGGCCGCCCGGTGTACCGCCAGGTCCCCGCCCAGCACGGCTCGCAGCAGACGTATGACCCGTACGGCGGGCAGGAGCCGCAGGCGGCCCCGGGCCGGCAGGACGCGCAGGGCTACGGCTACGACCCCTACGCCGCCGGCGCGGGGCAGCAGCACCAGCCGTACGACGCGTACCAGCAGCCCTACCAGACCCACGACACCCCCGGCGGCTACGGCGGCACCTACGACCCCTACGGGACCCAGGCTGCCCCCGGCGCCGCCGCGCACACCTCCTACGACCAGACGTCCTACGACACCTACGGGCAGCCGGCGCCCGCCGGGCAGCAGCCGCAGGCCGCCGGGCAGACCGCGTACGTCCCGCGGCAGCCCGGTCCCGAGCAGCAGGCGTCCGCGCCCCGCTCGGGCACCGAGCAGGACACGGAGCGCACGGAGGAGCCGGAGTACCGCACCGAGCAGTTCGCCTTCGTGGAGGAGCCGGACGACGACTCCGAGGACGTCATCGACTGGCTGAAGTTCACCGAGAACCGCACCGAGCGGCGCGAGGAGGCCCGGCGCCGCGCCCGCAACCGTCTCATCGCCCTGGCCGTGGTGCTGGCCCTGGCGGTGATCGGCGGCGTCGGCTACCTCGCCTACGCCGGGAAGCTGCCCGGCCTGTCGTCCTCCGGCGGCCAGGGCGGCTCCGTCGCCGCGGGCGCCCAGAAACGCGACGTGATCGTCGTCCACCTGCACGACACGGCCAACGGCGGCACCATGACGGCACTGCTGGTGGACAACACCACCACCAAGCAGGGTGCGACCGTGCTGCTGCCCAACTCCCTGGCGCTGACCGCCGACGACGGCACCACGACCACCCTCGCCAAGTCCGTGCAGGACGACGGTTCCACCGGCACCCGCGAGCAGCTCGACACCGTCCTGGGCACCAGCATCCAGGGCACCTGGCGCCTGGACACCCCCTACCTGCAGAACCTGGTCGACCTGGTCGGCGGCATCGAGGCCGACACCGACACCGACGTACCCGATCCGGACGCCGGCACGAAGGACACCTCCCCCCTCGTCCACCAGGGCAAGGACCAGAGCCTGAGCGGCAAGATGGCCGTCGCCTACGCCACCTACCGGGCCCCCGGCGAATCCTCCGACGCCGAGCTGAAGCGGTTCGGACAGGTGATGCAGGGCGTGCTGCGCAAGATGTCCTCCGACCCGGACTCCGCGACCGTCACCGTGCAGACCCTGGCGCAGATCCTCGACCCGTCGCTGACCGACAAGGACCTCGGCACCTTCCTCGCCGGACTCTCCGACCTCGCCAAGGGCGGCGACTACCGCACCACGCTGCTGCCCGTGCAGTCCGACGGCACGCTCAGCGCGCAGACCAGCGAGAGCGTCGTCAAGCCGATCCTGGGCGGCACGGCGAAGAGCCCGGAGCAGGGGGCGGCCGTGCGGGTTACGGTGCGCAACGCCACCGGCAGCAAGGACAGCACGGAACAGGCCCGCGTCACCCTCCTCAACGGCGGCTTCACCGTCCTGGAGGGCGGCACCGCCGACGCGCGTGCCGCCTCCCAGGTGATCTACGCGGACGCCGCCGCCAAGGAGAACGCCACCGAGGTCGCCAAGACCCTGGGCCTGCCCGACGGCTCCGTGACGAAGGGCACGACCGGCTCCGGCGCGGACGTCCTGGTCGTCCTCGGCCAGGACTACAAGCCCGCGTCGGACGGGTGAGACCGCCGTGCGGCGAGGCGCCGCCGGCGGTCCGTGAGACCCTGGAAGGCAAGTGACCTTTCGACGGAAAGCCCTGTAGTGACCGCGACCGACCGTTCTTTGCAGCTCATCAAGACCGCAGCCCAGGCGGCGGCCGACAAGCTCGCCCACGACGTCATCGCCTACGACGTCAGCGACGTGCTGTCGATCACGGACGCCTTCCTGCTGGCCTCCGCGCCCAACGACCGCCAGGTCAAGTCGATCGTCGACGAGATCGAGGAGCGGCTGCTGAAGGAACTCGGCGCCAAGCCGGTGCGCCGCGAGGGCGACCGCGAGGCCCGCTGGGTGCTGCTCGACTACGTGGACATCGTCGTCCACGTGCAGCACAACGAGGAGCGGGTCTTCTACGCCCTGGAGCGGCTGTGGAAGGACTGCCCCGAGATCGAACTGCCCGCCGACGCACAGGCCACCCGTGGCAAGGCCGAGGAGTACGCCCGGACGCAGGCCGCCGGGGGCCCGGCCGAGCCGGAGGGTGAGTGGCGGTGAGCGGCGACGCCGAGCGGACGGCCCGGACCCCGGGCCGGGGCCGCCGCATCATCCTGTGGCGCCACGGCCAGACCTCCTGGAACGTCGAACGGCGCTTCCAGGGCTCCACGGACGTCGAACTCACCGACACCGGCATCCGGCAGGCCCGCCGCGCGGCCCGGCTGCTGGCCTCCCTCGAGCCCGACGCGATCGTCTCCTCGGACCTGAAGCGGGCCGTGCGCACGGCCGCCGAGCTGGCCGCGCTCACCGGCCTCGACGTCGCCCTGGACGAGGGCCTGCGCGAGACCTACGCGGGCGTGTGGCAGGGCCTGACCCACGAGGAGATCCTCGCCCGCTACGGCGAGGAGTACGCCGCGTGGAAGCGCGGCGAGCCGGTGCGCCGCGGCGGCGGCGAACTGGAGACCGAGGTCGCCGACCGCGCCGCCCCGGTGGTACTGCGGCACGTGGAGAAACTGCCCGAGGACGGCACGCTCGTGGTCGTCAGCCACGGCGGCACCATCCGCACCACCATCGGCCGTCTGCTCGGTCTTCAGGCCCGTCACTGGGAGAGCCTGGGCGGGCTGTCCAACTGCTGCTGGTCGGTCCTCGGCCAGCAACCCTCTGGCTGGCGGCTGCTGGAGCACAACGCCGGCACCCTGCCGGAGCCGGTCCTCGGCGACGACGACTGAGGCCGTCCGGGGCCGCGCGCACCGGCCGTGCGGCACCGCGCCGGACCCGGATTTCACTTTCCGGCAGGGCGCAGGCTAAAGTTCTTCTTGTTCGCCCCGCCGAGCGGGAAGAACAAGACACGCGGTTCGCCGCGTGACACCAGGGGCTATAGCTCAGTTGGTAGAGCGCCTGCATGGCATGCAGGAGGTCAGGAGTTCAATTCTCCTTAGCTCCACGGACGAATCCCGTCCCCTCCGAGGGGGCGGGATTTCTCGTTTCTCCGCGCGTGTGCCCGCGTCTCCGTGCCCGTGCCTGTGCCCCCGGCCCCGTCCCTGCCGGGGCGCGGCCACGTCCGCACGTGCCCCGCGCCGCGCCGTACACCGGCCGCCGGCCCGCTCCGCACCGCCGTGGAGGCCGGGCGGCCGTCGGAGGGTGCGCTTCCGTCGCGGGCGCCGGCCGTCCGCGCGGGGCCGCCGTCGTAGCCGGACCGGTACCGAAGCGTCGCTGACCGTGAGGGGGCCGCCGTGGCAGAATCAAACGGCCGGAAGGGACCGCGGCCCGGCGGGAGGGAGTAGCGATGCCTGCCTGCATCCACGGGGAGGCCGCCGGCCTCCTCGCAACGGCGCCGGCACACGGCACCACCACGCGTCTCGCCCGCCGCTCCCGCGGCTTACCGCACGTGGCTCAAGTCCTCGGAGACGACGGAGGGATTTCGTACGTGTGCACGGCCTGCGGCCACAGCTGGAGCTGATCGATGGGTGCCCACAGGCGGAAGTGCGACTGGTGCGGCAGCGGCACGCCGATCGTGCGTGACATGGACCCGGTCAACCCTGAGTACCAGTACTGGTGCGAGGAGTGTGCGCGGGCGCTGATCATCACGGGCGACCCGATCGAGACGTACCGGGAGCTGGAGGGTGAGCCGATCTACGGGCGGCTGCTGGAGGAGTACTGCACGTTGAAGCGGTTCTACTCGTTCGTCATGGTGTGACCGACCGCGGGCCGGGGACCCGAGGCCCCCGGCCGGATGGTAAATACCAGTCATTCCGGACAGACCGGAAACGGATTTGGTGTTGGAGCCCCTGGACCGTGTAATGTTGTCGACGTCGCCGGGGGAACCCGGGGAAAACGAAGACCGCACGGTCCGCCGGGCGGGAATCGTAAGAGCAAGGGGCTATAGCTCAGTTGGTAGAGCGCCTGCATGGCATGCAGGAGGTCAGGAGTTCAATTCTCCTTAGCTCCACCGTAATAGAAGGCGGGTCATCCGATCGGGTGGCCTGCCTTCCGGTTTTCCGTTGCATTTCCGCCCCGCAGGGACGTGGGGCCGGCGCCGTGCCCGGCGGTTCGCCCTCGGTACGGCATCTCACCCGGCGGGCAGATGTTCGCCACGGGAGATTGGGACCGCCTCCCGGGCCGGGCGCGACACCCGCCGTGCCCGGCGCCTCGCCCGCGCGCCCCGGCAGGCGTCCGGCGGATCCGGCACCGGGTCCGGGCCAGGTGCGTCGCGGTGCGCTCGGCGGCTGCGGTACCCTGACGCCATGCGTGCCGTACGCCTTCTGCTTAGCGAGCCGCGCTGAAGAGTGCCGACCGCCGGAGAGCGGGTGGTCGGAATCGGCGCGGCGTCCCCTCCTGTGCGAGGGGATTTTTCATTTCTTGAAACTCGCAGCGGCCGGCAGAGACGATCGATGGAGCTTTGAGGATCATGAGCGAGACGAACTCCGCTGTCACCGCCGACATGCCGGCGCAGACGGCGCCGCACCGCTACACGGCCGCCCTGGCGGCCGAGATCGAGGCACGCTGGCAGGACTTCTGGGACGCCGAGGGCACCTACGAGGCGCCGAACCCCCAGGGCGACCTGGCCGGCGACCCCGAGGTGGTGGCCCGCCCCAAGAAGTTCATCATGGACATGTTCCCGTACCCGTCGGGTGCGGGCCTGCACGTCGGCCACCCGCTGGGCTACATCGCCACCGACGTCTACGCCCGGTTCCAGCGCATGACCGGCCACAACGTGCTGCACACCCTGGGCTTCGACGCCTTCGGCCTGCCCGCCGAGCAGTACGCCGTGCAGACCGGCACGCACCCGCGGGTGTCCACCGAGGCCAACATCGAGAACATGAAGACCCAGCTGCGCCGGCTGGGCCTGGGCCACGACAAGCGCCGGTCGTTCGCCACGATCGACCCGCAGTACTACAAGTGGACCCAGTGGATCTTCCTGCAGATCTTCAACTCCTGGTACGACGACAAGGCCCGCAAGGCCCGCCCGATCTCCGAGCTGGTCGCCCAGTTCGAGTCCGGTGAGCGTCCCGTCCCCGGGCACACCCGGCCCTGGAAGGAGCTGAGCCGCGTCGAGCAGGCCGACGTGCTCAGCCGGTTCCGCCTGGCCTACGCCTCCGACGCCCCGGTGAACTGGTGTCCCGGCCTCGGCACCGTCCTGGCCAACGAGGAGGTCACCGCCGAGGGCCGCTCCGAGCGCGGCAACTTCCCGGTGTTCAAGGCCAAGCTGCGCCAGTGGAACATGCGCATCACCGCCTACGCCGACCGGCTGCTGGAGGACCTGGACGCGCTGGACTGGCCCGAGGCCATCAAGCTGCAGCAGCGCAACTGGATCGGCCGCAGCGAGGGCGCCCGCCTGGACTTCCCGATCGACGGCGAGAAGATCACCGTCTTCACCACCCGCCCCGACACCCTGTTCGGCGCCACCTACATGGTGCTGGCGCCCGAGCACCCGCTGGTGGAGAAGTTCACCCCGGGCGCGTGGCCGGAGGGCACCCGCGAGGCCTGGACCGGCGGCCACGCCACGCCCGCCGAGGCCGTCGCCGCCTACCGCGCCCAGGCCGCGGCCAAGTCCGACGTGGAGCGGCAGTCCGAGGCCAAGGACAAGACCGGTGTCTTCATCGGCGCATACGCCACCAACCCGGTCAACGGCGAGAAGATCCCCGTCTTCATCGCCGACTACGTGCTGATGGGCTACGGCACCGGCGCCATCATGGCCGTCCCGGCGCACGACAGCCGTGACTTCGCCTTCGCGCGCGCTTTCGAGCTGCCGATGCGCTGCGTCGTCGAGCCCAACGACGGCCGCGGCACCGACCCGTCCACCTGGGACGACGCGTTCGTCGCGCACGACGCGGCCATCGTCAACTCCAGCGGCGAGGGCGTCACGCTGGACGGCCTGGGCGTCGCCGAGGCCAAGTCCCGCATCATCGCCTGGCTCGAAGAGCGCGGCATCGGCGAAGGCACCGTCAACTACCGCCTGCGCGACTGGCTGTTCAGCCGCCAGCGCTACTGGGGCGAGCCCTTCCCGATCGTCTACGACGAGGACGGCGTCGCCCACGCCCTGCCCGAGTCGATGCTGCCGCTGCAGCTGCCCGAGGTCGAGGACTACAGCCCGCGCACCTTCGACCCGGACGACGCCGACACCCAGCCCGAGACCCCGCTGTCCCGCAACGAGGAGTGGGTCGACGTCACCCTCGACCTGGGCGACGGGCCGAAGAAGTACCGCCGCGAGACCAACACCATGCCCAACTGGGCGGGCTCCTGCTGGTACGAGCTGCGCTACCTGGACCCGCACAACGACGAGCGGCTGGTCGACCCGGAGATCGAGCGCTACTGGATGGGCCCGGGCGAGGGCCGTCCGCACGGTGGCGTCGACCTGTACGTCGGCGGCGCGGAGCACGCGGTGCTGCACCTGCTCTACGCCCGCTTCTGGTCGAAGGTCCTGTACGACCTGGGCCACGTGTCCTCGTCCGAGCCGTTCCACAAGCTGTTCAACCAGGGCATGATCCAGGCCTACGTCTACCGGGACCGGCGCGGCATCGCGGTGCCGGCCGCCGAGGTGGAGGAGCGCGACGGCGCGTACTACTACCAGGGCGAGCAGGTCACCCGCCTGCTGGGCAAGATGGGCAAGTCCCTGAAGAACGCGGTCACGCCGGACGAGATCTGCGCCGAGTACGGCGCCGACACGCTGCGCCTGTACGAGATGGCCATGGGCCCGCTGGACGTCTCCCGGCCGTGGGACACCCGCGCGGTCGTCGGCCAGTTCCGCCTGCTGCAGCGGCTGTGGCGCAACATCGTCGACGAGAACACCGGCGAGGTGACCGTCACCGACGCCGCACCCGACGAGGAGACCCTGCGGGCGCTGCACAAGGCCATCGACGGTGTGCGCGGCGACCTGGAGAACATGCGGTTCAACACCGCCATCGCCAAGATCACCGAGCTGAACAACCACCTGACCAAGACCGGCGGCCCGGTGCCGCGCTCGGTCGCCGAGCCGCTGGTGCTCATGGTCGCCCCGCTGGCCCCGCACATCGCCGAGGAGCTGTGGCACAAGCTGGGCCACACCGGCTCGGTGGTCCACCAGGACTTCCCGGTGGCCGACCCGCAGTACGTCGTGGACGAGACCGTGACCTGCGTCGTGCAGATCAAGGGCAAGGTCCGGGCCCGTCTGGAGGTGTCGCCGGCCATCTCCGAGGAGGAGCTGGAGAAGGCGGCGCTGGCCGACGAGAAGGTCGTCGCGGCCCTGGGCGGCGCCGGCATCCGCAAGGTGATCGTGCGCGCGCCGAAGCTGGTGAACATCGTCCCGGCGTGACGCCGCCGGGACGGCCGGCACGCACGGCGTCCGGCTTAGTCCCTTACGGGCGGGTTCGGGGTTCTTCGGGAACCTCGGGCCTGCCCATTGCGTTTACCGTGGAGGAGCGTCGCGGCCGTGCCGTCACCAGCCGAGGAGAAGCGCCGTGGAAGCAGTCGTCACCGTCTTCGCCGTGCTCTTTCTGCTCTGCCTGCTGCTCGGCGCCTACGCCACCGTCAAGGCCGTCACCGCCGCCAAGCGCGGCGTGGACCGCACCATCGGGCAGGCCAGGCGCGCGGTGGAGGACCACACCCTGCGGGCCAGGACCCTTCTCCAGCCCGGTGTCGCGGGCGAACTGGCCGAGCTGCGGCTCACGCTGCGCACCTCGCTGCGCGCCACCGAGGACGCACTGCGCACGGGCGTGACCGAGGACGCCTCACTGCGCGAGTCCGTCGCCCTCTTCCAGCGTCTCAAGGCCCACGGGCAGGAACTGGACGCCGAGCTGAAGAGCCTGGAGAACGAGCCGGACCAGGCCACGCTGGCCCAGCGGCTGCCCGCGCTGCGCGAGCGGACCCGGCGGATCACCCACTCCGCCGACGCGCTGCGCTGGGCCGCCCGCGACCGCGCCCGCCACTTCGCCGAGGACGACCTGGACGCGCTGAGCACCCAGATCGACGTCGAGTCCGAGGCCCTGCGCCACTGGACCGGGACCGGCCCGCAGCGACCGACGGCACCTCCGGCCGCCGACCCCGCACCCTCGGCCGCTGCGCAGCCGTCGGCGCCGAGCGGGCCGGCGTCCGCGCCCACGGGTCCGGCACCCGCCCCAGCCACCGGCCCGGACCCGTCCCGGCCCTCCCTGACCGCACCACGCCGCCGCCTCATCCCCTCCTGGATGAAGAACGCCCGCCCCGAGAGCACCACATGACCCGCCGGCGGCCCACCCGGTCAGAGGGGCTGGGCTGCCGCCCCGGCACTACGGCAGGTAACCTCCAGCTCATGTCCCGCCATGTCGCGATCGTCACCGATTCCACGGCCTACCTGCCGCACCGGATGATGGAGCGCCATGGCATCACCACGGTCCCGCTGACCGTGGTCCTCGGCGACAGAGCACTCGAAGAGGGCACCGAGATCTCGACCCGCTCCCTGGCCCAGGCCCTTCAGAAGCGGCGCCCCGTCACCACCTCACGCCCCAGCCCGGAACTGTTCGCCGAGACCTACCGCAAGGTCGCCCGCTCCGGCGCCGAGGGCATCGTCTCCCTCCACCTGTCCGCCGAGCTGTCGGGCACCTACGACGCCGCGGTGCTGGCCGCACGCGAGGCCCCTGTGCCGGTACGGGTGGTGGACACCGGTATGGTCGCGATGGCCCTCGGCTTCTGCGCCCTGACCGCCGCCGAGACGGCCGAGCAGGGCGGCACGGTGGACGAGGCGGTCGCCGCCGCGGAGAAACGCGCCGGGAACACCTCCGCCTACTTCTACGTCGACACGCTCGACTATCTGCGGCGCGGCGGCCGCATCGGCGCCGCGCAGGCCCTCCTCGGTTCCGCGCTCGCCGTCAAACCGCTGCTGCAGCTGCAGGACGGCCGCATCGAACTGCTGGAGAAGGTCCGCACGGCATCCCGGGCGATCGCCCGCCTGGAGGAGATCGCGGCCCAGCACGCCAGCGGTCCGGGCGTCGACATCGCCGTGCACCATCTCGCCGCTCCAGAACGGGCCCTGGCTCTCGCGGACCGGCTGCGTGCCCGGCTGCCCGGACTGGCCGAGCTGCATGTGAGCGAGGTCGGCGCGGTCATCGGTGCGCACACGGGCCCCGGACTGCTGGGGGTCGTGGTCTCGCCCCGGTGAGGATCGTGATGTCACCTTGGTGAGACACGGTCTCGCCTGTTGACACACAGTCGACACAAGGTGTCGCTCGTCGGCACACGGCTTCGCCCGTTGACACACGGCGCTCGTCGACATACGGCGCTCGTCGACATACGGCTTCACCCGTTGAGTCACAGGGCCGGCCTGGGTGCGGACATACTGCCGGGCCGGGTACGGGCAATGCCCCGCCCCGTACGGGCATTCCCTCGTACGGGTGGCGGAGTTGTCCACAACTGTGCCGTCATCCACGGAAATCCATCAAGATCAACGCCGTGGTGCGGTTCTGCCCGATGCTCCTGCCATGGCACGTCGATCTCACACACGGACGGCAACCGCCACCAGCGGCCCAGGCCGCCGCCCAGGTTCCGACAGCCGTACCCGCCACCGCCGTCCGGCGGGCCGCACCGGCCTCGGACACCGGCAGGCTCGCGCCGACGAACTGCGCCGCCGGGCCGAGGCGCTGTTCACCGAGCACCTCAACGGCATGGGCGAGCCGGCCCCCGGATCACCGCCGGTGCCCGCAACGGACTTCTCCGCTCCACGCTCCCCGGCCGGGGAAGGCTCCCGGCTGCCGCTGATCCCGGAGGACCCCGGGCAGACGGCCGCCCGCCAGGGCGGGGCGCCCACGACGACCGCCCCGGGCATGCTCCCGGCCGAGGGCCGACGGCCCTCGCCGTCCTGGGCACGCGCCGACATCGTCCCGTCCGGTGCATTCACCCCGGATCAGGAGCGAACCGCCGAGGTCTGGGTCACCGGGTCCGGGGTCACCGAGTCCGGGGTCACCGAGTCCGGGATGGTCCAGCCGCGGGCCGGGGGCGGGCTGGGGCACGGGACCGCGTACCTCAGCAAGAGTGCCCTTGCAGCGCCGCCCGGCCGGGACAGGACCGGCCGTGATGAAACCGGCCGCGACCTGCCCGGTCGGGACAGGCCCGGCCGGGCCCGTCGCGGCCGCGAGGAACCCGGTCGTGACGGAATGCGGCATGGCGGGACGCGTGCCGGGACCGGCCTGGAGGACGAGAAGACAGGACCGGACGCCTCGGCTTCGGTTCTCGACGAGGCGCCGGGGCGCGTGGAGCGCGCCGGGCTGGCGCTCAGGGAGCGGTTGCCGCTGTGGATGCAGACCCGGTGTGGACTCGAACGGCGTCATGTGGCCGCGCTCGCGGTGGTGTTCGCCGTGGCCGTGGTCGTCGCCGTGCAGCACTTCTGGTCCGGCCGCACGCAGGACGTCCGGGTACCCGAGGTCGTCCGTGCCGCCGCCCCCGCCGCGGCGCACGGGGAGCGCGGCCACGCATCGCCCGCTGTCCCGGCATCGCCCGGCGCACCGGGCACTTCTCCCGGGCCGGGGATCGTCGTGGACGTCAGCGGCAAGGTGCGGCATCCCGGAGTCCACCACCTCCCGGCGGGTGCCCGGGTCGCCGACGCGCTGCGCGCAGCCGGCGGAGTGCGCCCCGGCACCGACCTGAGCGGCATCAACCGGGCCCGCTTCCTCGTGGACGGGGAACAGGTGGTCGTCGGCGGCCCGGCCCCGGCGCCCGGTGCGGCAGCAGCCGCGACGGCGGCCGGCGCGGCAGGGGCGCCCACGGCCCCGGTGTCCCTGAACACCGCGACCGCCGAGCAGTTGGAGACCCTGCCGGGAGTCGGCCCCGTCCTGGCCCGGCACATCATCGATTACCGCACCCAGCACGGCGGCTTCCGCTCGGTGGAGGAACTGCGGCAGGTCACCGGCATCGGCGACCGCCGCTACGCCGATCTGCGCGACCTGGTGACGCCATGACCCGCCGCCCTCCCACGCCCAGCCGCCCCGAGCCACCGGCCGCACCCGTCATGCCCGCCGAACCTCCGGTGCCCGCCGAACCTACCGGGCCCGGCGGCCCTGCTCCGACCGGCGTGCTTGCCCGCGGTGGCGCTCCCGCGCAGCCCGGACATCCGTCACCGGCCGTCCCGGAGAGCACGGCGTCCGCCGCGCGCACCCGCTCCCCGGTGCACGCGGCCTCCGGCCACCGGCTGGGCGCCGCCCATCCTCGCCAGGAGGGCCCGGCCGACCTGCGCATGGTCCCGCCCGCGCTGGCCGCGTGGGGCACGGCCGCAGTGGCCGTCGATGCTCCCGCTTCCGGGCTGACCGCCTTCGTGCTCCTGTGCCTGGCCACCGCCGGCGTGCTCCTGCTCGGCCGGCACGATGCCCAAAGCCGCCTCACCCGACGCGGCAGCCTCCACCGGCCGCCCCGACCCCTGACACCCACCGCAGCCCCGCCGCGCCCGCAGACACAGACCGGGACACCCATCCGGGACGGCACACCCACCGGGAGCGCAACTCACTCCCGGACCGGGACACCCACTCGTGCACGGCGTCGGACGGCCTCCCGGCCCCGCGTCTGGGCACGCGTGACGGTGGCGACCGCGCTGCTCGGCGCCGCCGCGTCCGCCGCCTCGGCAGGGTTGCACGCTGCAGACCTGTGGCGGGGCCCTGTACCGGAGCTGGCCCGGCAGTACGCCACGGTGACCGCGGAGGTCCGGCTGACCTCCGACCCCCGGGTGAGCCGGCCCCGGGTCAGCGGCGACCACCTGACCCGGACCATCGTGCTGATCGAAGCCGACGTACGGCGCGTGGCACGCACGGGAGCCGCCCGCGCCACGGCGACCCGGACCCCGGTGCTGATGCTCGTCGACACCGGAACGCCGGGGCAGGCCGGCCGCGGCGCGCGCGACGGGCGCGCCGGAGGGAGCCGCGACGAAGCGGCGCGGCGTTCGCCCTGGCTGGAGCTGCTGCCGTCCACACGACTCCGGGTGACCGGCCGACTGGAGCCCCCGCGCACCGACGGCGACGACATCGCGGCGGTGCTGAGGATCCGCGGGCAGGCGGCTCCTGTGACGACCGGGGAGCCGTCCGGAGTGCAGCGGCTGGCGGGCCGGCTGCGCGCCGGACTGCGCGCGGCCACGGACCACCTGCCCGGGGACGCGCGGGCCCTGCTGCCGGCCCTGGTGGTCGGCGACACCTCACGGATCACGCCCGAGCTGGACGAGGCGTTCAAGGAGACGGACCTCGCGCACACCCTGGCCGTCTCCGGGAGCAACCTGACCATCCTCCTCGCTCTGCTCATCGGCCCGCCCGGCCTGGCGCAGCGCGCCGAGCGCCGAGGACTGGCCCCGCGGCTGGGGTTGACGCTGCGGACCACCGCGCTGTGCGGCGGGGTGCTCACCACCGGGTTCGTCATCGTGTGCCGGCCCGACCCGAGTGTGCTGAGAGCGGCGGCCTGCGGTGCCGTGTCCCTGCTCGCACTGGCGACCGGGCGTCGCAGATCGCTGTTGCCGGCCCTGGCGGCGGCCGTGCTGCTGCTGGTCCTCTACGACCCGTGGCTGGCCCGCAGCTATGGCTTCCTGCTCTCGGTGCTGGCCACCGGGGCCCTGCTCACGCTGGCCCCGCGCCTCAGTGCCGCGCTGCGCCGGCGCCGGGTGCCCGCCCGTCTGGCCGAGGCGATCGCCGCGGCAGCCGCGGCGCAGGCGGTGTGCGCTCCGGTCGTCGCCGTGCTGTCGGCGCGGGTCAGCCTGGTCGCGGTGCCGTGCAATCTGCTCGCCGAGGCCGCGGTCGCGCCCGCCACCGTGCTCGGCTTCGCGGCCCTGGCGGCCGCACCGCTCGCGATGCCGGTGGCCGAGGCGCTCGCCTGGTGCGCGAGCTGGCCTGCCGGATGGCTCGCGGGTGTGGCCCGCACCGGGGCGGCGCTGCCCGGTGCCGGAGTGGACTGGCCGGGCAGCTGGGCCGGTGCGCTGCTGCTGGCCCTGGCGGTCGCGGTGGCCGTGCCGGTCGCCAGGAGGCTGCTCACGCGTCCCTGGCTGTGCGCGGCCTGCGCGGTGCTGCTGGTGCTGGTGGTGGTGCGGCCGCCACCGCTGACCCGGGTGGTCACCGGCTGGCCGCCGCCGGGCTGGCGGTACGCCATGTGCGACGTGGGCCAGGGGGACGCGACGGTGCTCGCGGCCGGAGCGGGTACCGGGATCGTGGTGGACGCGGGACCGGACCCGAAGCTCGTGGACCGCTGTCTGCACACCCTCGGCATCGACCGGATCCCGCTGCTGGTGCTGACCCACTTCCACGCCGACCATGTCGCCGGCCTGCCGGGCGTCCTGCGCGGGCGTTCCGTCGGCGCGATCGAGACGACCGGGTACGCCGAGCCCGAGGACCAGGCGGCCTTCGTCCGCCGGGAGGCGGCCCGCCACGGTGTCCCGGTCACCGTGGCGGCGGCCGGGGAGGAGCGCCGCATCGGTGATCTGGCCTGGCAGGTGCTGTGGCCGCCGCCGCGCCCGGCCCCCGCCCCGGACGGTCCCAACGACGCCAGCGTCACCCTGCTCGTCCGCTCCGGTGCCCTGCGTCTGCTGTTGCTCGGCGACCTGGAACCGGCGACCCAGCAGGAGGTGCTGCGGTCCGCGGGGTCCCGCCTCGCGGGCGTGGACGTGCTGAAGGTCGCGCATCACGGCTCGGCGTACCAGAGCTGGGACCTGCTGCGGCTGGCGGCCCCGCGCCTGGCCCTGGTCTCCTGCGGGGCTGACAACCCGTACGGGCATCCGGCGCCCGGCACGATCGCGGCACTGCGGGCGCAGGGCACGGCGGTGCTGCGGACCGACCGGGACGGAGCCCTGGCGGTCACGGGCGCGGGCCGGGAACTGCGGGTGGCCCGCGACTGACATCGCTCCCGCGCCCGGGCCCCGCGCCAGGCCCGCAGCCCGGCAGCGCCGCCGCCTTGTCCCCCGGACCGTGGGGCGCAGGGCAGCGGGGGGAGGGTAGGGAGGGGTGGAGGGGTGGGGGAGGGGGCCCGCCCCACAGGTTCGCAGGGCCCGGCCGGCCGACGCGACGCCGCCCCAGGCCGGAGTCAGTCGAGAACAGCGCGACCCCAGACCGGAGCAACCAGCACCACTCCTGACCAGCATCACTCCAGACCCGCACCACTCCTGACCCGCACCACTCCAGGCCCACAGCACTCCAGATCAGCACCACCCCTGGCCACGCGCCGCCCCTGGGGCCTCCCCGCGCCCCCGGGGAGCACACCGGGAGTGTCCTTCGGGCTACGCACCTGAGCGTTTCCCGGGGCACGCCCCCGGGTGGCCCTGGGGCGGTCCGCACCCGGGGGTGCCGGCCCGCCGGTCTGCGCGGGTGCCGGACAATGGCGGGCGTGAGTGACGTGAGGCATGTGCTGGTGCTGCCGGACCGCGACGCCGCCGAGGAGGCGGCCGCCGCCCTCGGGGAGCGGTTCGGCCTCGACGAGGAGCCGCAGCCCCTCCGGGAGGCGCTGGCGGGGGAGGACGACGCCGAGGACGCCCAGTGGCTGCTGGTCCTGCGGGACGAGGAGGAACGGCTGGATCCCGAGGAGCTGGACGAGTTCGCGGCGCAGTGGGACGGCTGGCGCGAGGAGCCGTAGCCGGCGCCCCTGCGGCTGGCGATGTTGTCGGTGGCCCGTGGGATGCTTGACGCGATGCCCAGGAAGACCGCGAACGACGATCCCCTCGCCCCGGTGACACTGGCCGTGGGCCAGGAGGAACTGCTGCTCGACCGTGCCGTGCAGGAGGTGGTGGCCGCCGCCAAGGCCGCCGATGCCGGCACCGACGTACGGGACCTGACCCCGGACCAGCTGCGGCCCGGCACGCTCGCCGAGCTGACCAGCCCTTCGCTGTTCGCCGAGCGCAAGGTCGTGGTCGTGCGCAACGCGCAGGACCTGCCGGCCGACACGGTCAAGGACGTCAAGGCGTACCTGGCGGCACCGGCCGAGGAGATCACGCTGGTGCTGCTGCACGCGGGCGGTGCCAAGGGCAAGGGTCTGCTGGACGCCGCCCGCAAGGCGGGGGCGCGAGAGGTGGCCTGCCCGAAGATGACCAAGCCGGCCGACCGGCTGGCGTTCGTCCGGGGCGAGTTCCGCGGCCTGGGACGGTCGGCCACGTCCGAGGCGTGCCAGGCGCTGCTCGACGCCATCGGCAGTGACCTGCGGGAGCTGGCCTCCGCGGTGGCCCAGCTCGTCGCCGACGTCGACGGCACGATCGACGAGGCCGTCGTGGGCCGCTACTACACCGGACGGGCCGAGGCCTCCAGCTTCACCGTCGCCGACCGGGCCGTGGAGGGGAAGGCGGCGGAGGCCCTGGAGGCGCTGCGATGGTCGCTCGCCACGGGCGTGGCACCCGTGATGATCACCAGTGCGCTGGCGCAGGGCGTGCGGGGGATCGGCAAGCTGATGTCCGCGCGTGGCGGCCGGCCCGCCGACCTGGCGCGGGAGCTGGGCATGCCGCCGTGGAAGATCGACCGGGTCCGGCAGCAGATGCGCGGCTGGTCCCCGGACGGGGTGGCCGTGGCCCTGCGCGCGATCGCCGAGGCGGACGCGGGGGTGAAGGGCGGCGGCGACGACCCGGAGTACGCACTGGAACAAGCCGTCGTGACGATCGCCCGGGCAGCCCGTTCCCGGGGCCGGGGCTGAACGGCGCCGGATGCCCGGAGCCCACGAGGCACCCCCGGAGCCGAGGAGACACCCCCGGAGCCGAGGAGACACCCCCGGAGCCGAGGAGACACCCCTGGAGCCGACGAGACGCCCCCGGGAGGAGAAGAGGCCGGCTCCGGGGCCGAAGAGCCCGGCCCGGGACGAAGCCCGGGCCGGCCGGACGGTCGCGGCCGGCCGGCGGGACGATCACACGGCCCCCCAGGAAACGATCACACGCCCCCAGAAAGATCAAAGGGCCCGGAAACACCAAAGGACAAAAGGCCCAGAAAGACCAAAGGCCCCGGCAGGCCTCCCCCTGGGGACAGGGGAGACCTCCGGAGCCCAAGGTCTGCAAGGGTGAGCCCGTACCCGCGTGGCGAACGCAGGCCGCGTACGGGCTCGGGATGGTGGTGCCGGTCGGGGGCGGATGAGAGAGGGCCCGCCCGGGTCCTTCCGGCGGTCAGATCGAAGGAACCTCAGCCCTTGAGGGCCGCGACCTGCCGAGCCAGGGCCGACTTCTTGTTGGCGGCCTGGTTCTTGTGGATGACGCCCTTCGAGACGGCCTTGTCCAGCTGGCGCGCGGCAGCACGCTGCAGCGCGGTGGCCTTCTCGACGTCACCCGCGGCAGCGGCCTCGCGAGCCTTGCGGATCGCGGTCTTCAGGGAGGACTTGACGGCCTTGTTGCGCAGCCGGGCCTTCTCGTTGGTCTTGATCCGCTTGATCTGAGACTTGATGTTCGCCACGAAAGAGCCTTTTCAAGTTCTGGCCCGGGCCCGTGCGGGTCCCGTGCCGGTGTTTTCTGTGAATCGCGCCTCGCGACCGAGCGGGCATGCCGAACGAGCATGAGGCACAGCCAGTCAGACTAGCAGCGGCGCTTGTCGTGGCCCAAACCCGCTCCCGCCGTCCGTCGTGGGACCATGGAGACTACGTAACGATCCGACCCGAGGCATAAGGCGCCTCAAGAGACAGGACCCTGCGTGCCCGCGACCACTGACAATGTGCCCGAGCCGAGCCGTACGGACCCGGCACTGATCCGCAACTTCTGCATCATCGCGCACATCGACCACGGCAAGTCCACGCTCGCCGACCGGATGCTCCAGCTGACCGGGGTGGTCGAGCAGCGGCAGATGCGCGCTCAGTACCTCGACCGCATGGACATCGAGCGCGAGCGCGGCATCACGATCAAGTCCCAGGCGGTGCGTCTGCCGTGGGCTCCCACCCACGACCCCGGCAACACGCACATCCTCAACATGATCGACACCCCGGGGCACGTCGACTTCACCTACGAGGTCTCGCGGTCGCTCGCCGCCTGCGAGGGGACCATTCTTCTGGTCGACGCCGCCCAGGGCATCGAGGCGCAGACCCTCGCCAACCTCTACCTGGCGATGGAGAACGACCTCACGATCATCCCGGTGCTCAACAAGATCGACCTGCCGGCCGCGCAGCCGGAGAAGTTCGCCGAGGAGCTGGCGAACCTGGTCGGCTGCGAGCCGGACGACGTGCTGAAGGTCTCCGCCAAGACGGGTGTGGGCGTGGAGGCGCTGCTGGACAAGGTGGTCGAGCAGATCCCGGCCCCGGTCGGTGTCGCCGACGCCCCCGCCCGCGCGATGATCTTCGACTCGGTCTACGACCCCTACCGGGGTGTGGTGACCTACGTCCGTGTCGTGGACGGGCAGCTCAGCAAGCGTGAGCGCATCGAGATGATGTCCACCGGTGCCACGCACGAGCTGCTGGAGATCGGCGTCAACTCCCCGGAGATGCTGCCGGCCGACGGCCTGGGCGTCGGCGAGGTGGGCTACCTGATCACCGGTGTGAAGGACGTCCGCCAGTCCAAGGTCGGTGACACGATCACCAGCCAGAACAAGGGGGCCGAGGAGCCGCTGGGCGGCTACAAGGACCCCAAGCCGATGGTGTTCTCCGGGCTGTATCCGCTGGACGGCTCCGACTACCCGGAGCTGCGCGACGCGCTGGACAAGCTGCAGCTGAACGACGCCGCGCTGGTCTACGAGCCGGAAACCTCCGCCGCGCTCGGCTTCGGTTTCCGTGTCGGCTTCCTCGGCCTGCTGCACCTGGACGTGATCCGGGAACGGCTCGAGCGCGAGTTCGGCCTGGACCTGATCGCCACCGCGCCCAACGTGGTGTACCGGGTGGTGATGGAGGACGGCACCGAGCACACCGTCACCAACCCCAGCGAGTTCCCCGAGGGCAAGATCCGTGAGGTGTTCGAGCCGGTGGTGCGGGCCACCATCCTGGCGCCCACCGAGTTCATCGGCGCGATCATGGAGCTGTGCCAGAACCGGCGCGGCACCCTGCTCGGCATGGACTACCTGTCCGAGGACCGCGTCGAGATCCGCTACACCCTCCCGCTCGCGGAGATCGTGTTCGACTTCTTCGACCAGCTGAAGTCCAAGACCCGCGGGTATGCGTCCCTGGACTACGAGCCCACCGGCGAGCAGAGCAGCTCCCTGGTGAAGGTCGACATCCTGCTGCACGGCGACAAGGTGGACGCCTTTTCGGTGATCACCCACAAGGACCAGGCGTACCAGTACGGTGTGCGGCTCGTCGCCAAGCTCAAGGAGTTGATCCCGCGGCAGAACTTCGAGGTGCCGGTGCAGGCCGCGATCGGGTCCCGGGTGATCGCCCGCGAGACCATCCGCGCCATCCGCAAGGACGTCCTCGCCAAGTGCTACGGCGGTGACATCTCCCGCAAGCGCAAGCTGCTGGAGAAGCAGAAGGAGGGCAAGAAGCGCATGAAGATGGTGGGTTCCGTGGAGGTTCCGCAGGAGGCCTTCATCGCGGTGCTCTCCAGCGATGACAGCGCGGGATCAAGCAAGGGCAAGAAGTAACCGCCGGTAGCCCGTGGCGTCCGGCCGGCGGACCGGCGAAGCGGGTGAAATGGGGCCCGTCGTACGAAAGTGCGGCGGGCCCCTGTGCGTCGGGGTGCCCCCGGTGTGTACGAAGTGACAGGCCGCAGCCCCTTACGTACCGGGCGGTCGGCCCTTACTCTGTCCCTGCCCGATAGTTACTCGCGAGTTAAACAACGCCCGGCCGGGGCGAGGGCACACCCTGTCGCCCTGTCGTCGACCCAACCCCTTCAATCGAACACCTGCCCGAATCATTCGAGTCAACCCAGCCGTACGTTGAGCCAGCCGCACTGTCGCGGGCCCCGGAGGATGTCGTGAGCGACGCACAGACCCTGATCGAGAACCGTCCGCCGTCCGTGGCGGCCCTCTTCCTGGAGCGCGTGGCCGCCACCCCGGACGCGGAGGCCTACCGCTACCCGGTGCCGCCGGCCTCGGGGCAGGGCCCGGACGACTGGAAGTCGCTGACCTGGGCGCAGGCCGCCGAACGGGTCTACGCCATCGCCGCCGGTCTCATCGAACTGGGCGTACAGCCCGAGGAGCGGGTGGCGCTGGCCTCCACCACCCGCGTGGAATGGCTGCTGGCCGACCTCGGCATCATGTGCGCCGGCGCGGCCACCACCACGATCTACCCGCAGACCAACGCCGACGAGTCGGTGTTCATCCTCTCCGACTCCGAGAGCAAGGTCCTCGTCGCGGAGAACGCCGAGCAGCTCGCCAAGGCCCTCGGCCACCGCGCCGAACTGCCCGACCTGCACCACGTCGTCGTCATCGACGCCGAGGGCGTGGACACCGACGACTTCGTGCTCACCCTGGCCGAGCTGGAGCGCCGCGGGGCGGCCCATCTGCGGCAGCACCCCGAGCTGATCAAGGAGCGGGTCGGCGCACTCACCAAGGACCAGCTCGCCACCCTCATCTACACCTCGGGCACCACAGGCCGGCCCAAGGGTGTGCGGCTGCCGCACGACAACTGGTCCTACATGGCCAAGGCGATCGCCGCCACCGGCCTGATCGGCCCCGACGACGTGCAGTACCTGTGGCTGCCGCTCGCCCACGTCTTCGGCAAGGTCCTCACCTCCGGGCAGATCGAGGTCGGGCACGTCACCGCCGTCGACGGCCGCGTCGACAAGATCATCGAGAATCTGCCGGTCGTCCAGCCCACCTACATGGCCGCCGTGCCGCGCATCTTCGAGAAGGTCTACAACGGCGTGGCCGCCAAGGCCCGCGAGGGCGGCGCGGCCAAGTACAAGATCTTCCAGTGGGCCGCCGGGGTCGCCCGGGAGTACGCCAAGGTCACCCAGGACAACTTCCAGCGCACCGGGGTGCGCTCCGCGCCCGCCGGGCTGACCGCCAAGCACAAGATCGCCGACGCGCTCGTCTACTCCAAGATCCGCGAGGCGTTCGGCGGGCGGCTGCGCGCCTGCGTCTCCGGCAGCGCCGCCCTCGCCCCGGAGATCGGCTACTTCTTCGCCGGCGCCGGCATCCACATCCTGGAGGGCTACGGCCTGACCGAGTCCTCCGCCGCCTCCTTCGTCAACCCCGGCGAGGCCTACCGCACCGGCACCGTGGGCAAGCCGCTGCCCGGCACCGAGGTCCGCATCGCGGAGGACGGCGAGATCCTGCTGCGCGGCCCCGGCATCATGCAGGGCTACCACAAGCTGCCGGACAAGACCGCGGAGGTGCTGGAGCCCGACGGCTGGTTCCACACCGGCGACATCGGCGAGCTGTCCCCGGACGGCTATCTGCGCATCACCGACCGCAAGAAGGACCTCATCAAAACCTCCGGCGGCAAGTACATCGCGCCGGCCGAGGTCGAGGGCCAGTTCAAGGCGGTGTGCCCGTACGTGTCGAACATCCTCGTCCACGGCGCCGACCGGAACTACTGCACCGCCCTGATCGCCCTGGAGGAGGAGGCGATCCTGGAGTGGGCCAAGGACAACGGCCTGGCCGGCAAGTCGTACGCCGAGGTCGTCGCCGCCCCGCAGACCGTCGAGCTGATCGACGGCTACGTCCAGAAGCTCAACCAGGGCCTGCAGCGCTGGCAGACGATCAAGAAGTTCCGTCTGCTGCCGCGCGACCTCGACGTCGAGCACGGTGAGATCACCCCGAGCCTGAAGCTGAAGCGGCCGGTGGTCGAGCGGACGTACAAGCACCTGATCGACGAGATGTACGCGGGCACGCGGGAGGCGTGAGCACCGGCACCGGGCCCCTGTCCCGCGCCCGTGACGGAGTGCGGGACAGGGGCCGGTCCTTTCGTTCCGTTCCTTCCTCTGTGCGATAACGACTGAACCTGGCCACTTCTGACCAACTCCCTGGGGCGGTTCGCGTCTTCGTTCGGCCACTTCGGTAACTCGGCGCTTATGGGCGCAGTCGTTCTGTCACCCTGTCCCCGACAGTCCGATGGTGTGCGCACCCCGGGAGCCGCAGATGGGGGTCATTCCGACACAGCGCGAGACCGGGTCCCCCGCCCCCGGGGGGCCCGCGTGCCCGCACGGGGAGGACGACGGCACCCAGGCGCGGGCCACGTTCCCCGGCGGGCCCCTCGCCCCGGGCAACGCCCGCGGGCTGACCCGCGCGGCGCTCGCCGGATGGCGCGAGCGCGGCCTGACCGTGCCCGACCGCCTCGCCGACGAGGTCGTGGTGGTGGTCAGCGAACTGGTCACCAACGCCGTCGTGCACGCCGGCACCGACGTCGGCCTGGTCTGCCGGCTGGAGCCGGACTCCGGCAGCTGCGTCGTCGAGGTGTCCGACCGCCACCCCTCGCGCGCCCCCGCCCGGCACGCCGGGGAGACGGACGGAGAACCCCCGGAGTACGGCCGGGGCCTGCGCCTGGTCACCGCGCTCGCCGAGGAATGGGGCGTCACCTACCGCACCGGCGCCAAGACCGTCTGGGCCCGGCTGCCCGTCCACCGCGCCCCCGGCAGCGAGCCGTACGCCGACGAGCCCGCCCTCGGCGTCGCCGAGCGGCTCGCGCCTCAGCCGCAGCGCGCCGGACGCGACCACGAGTGGCTGGGCCGCGGCGCGCTGTCCTTCCTCGCCGAGGCCTCCGACCTGCTCGCCGGACAGCTCGACGAGGACCTGGTCGCCGCCCTGACCGGACAGCTCCTCGTCCCCCGGCTCGCCGACTGGTGCGCGGTGTGGCTCGAGGACGAGGCCGCGCTCCGCAGCGGCTGGGGCCAGGGCACACAGGGCCCCGGCCCGCGTCTGGCCCGGGTCTGGCACGGCAGCGAGAACCGCATCGAGGAACTGCGCCGCGCCCTGGAGAAGGACCCGCCGCGCCCCCCGGAGGATCCGGCCGCGGGCCCCGAGCCCTACCCCTGGCCCGGCGACGCGCTCGGCCCGCACGAGGCGCACGGCGCGGCGCTCGCCTACCGGCTGGTCGCCGGCGGCCGCCCGCTCGGCACCCTCGTCATCGGCCGGGCCGGTCTGCTGCGGTTCCCCGACGAGATCACCGGACTGGTGGAGGACCTCAGCCGCCGGGTCGCGCTCGGCATCGGCGCGGCCCGGCAGTACGCCCGCCAGGCCACCATCAGCGCCGTGCTCCAGCGCGGCCTGCTGCCCGGCGCGGTCGCCGAGATCCCCGGCCTGCGCAGCGCCCTCGTCCACGAGCCCTGCGACCAGGGCGGCCCCAGCGGCGACTTCTACGACCTGTTCCCGGCCGGCCGCAGCCGCTGGTGCTTCGCCGTGGGCGACGTGCAGGGCAAGGGTCCCGAGGCCGCCGTCGTCATCGGCCTCGCCCGGCCCTGGCTCAGGCTGCTGGCCCGCGAGGGCTACGGCGTCGCCGACGTCCTGGACCGCCTCAACCAGCTCCTGCTGGACGACGCCATCGAGGCCGCCGACGCCGCCGCCCGCGCCCTGGCCGGCCCGGTCGCCGGCGAGGGCCCGCAGACCCGCTTCCTGTCCCTGCTCTACGGCGAACTCGTCCCCCTCCGCGGCGGCGGGGTGCGCTGCACCCTGGCCAGCGCCGGGCATCCGCTGCCGCTGGTCCTCACCCGCTCCGGCGACGTCCGCACGGTCGCCCGGCCCCAGACCCTGCTCGGGGTGATCGAGGACGAGACCTACACCTGCGACACGTTCGAGCTGCACTCCGGCGACACGCTGCTGTGCGTCACCGACGGGGTGACCGAGCGGCGGTGCGGCTCCCGCCAGTTCGACGACGGCGACGGCCTTGCCGCCGCCCTCGCGGGCTGCTCCGGGCTGGACGCGGACGCCGTCGCCGAGCGCATCCGCCGCCTCGTGCACGACTTCGGCGAACGGCCGCCCGAGGACGACCTGGCCCTGCTGGTGCTCCAGGCCGAGTGACGGCGCGGCCCCTGAGGACCGCCCGGCGGTGCGGGACAATGGACCCCATGCCTTCCGCACTCCCCGACGGCGAGCCCGTCCCCGCCGACGGCGCCCTGCCCGCGTCCGCGCTCGCCGGGGCCGCCGACCGTCCCCTCGGCTTCTACCTGCACGTCCCCTACTGCGCCACCCGCTGCGGCTACTGCGACTTCAACACCTACACCGCCACCGAGCTGCGCGGCACCGGCGGCGTGCTCGCCTCCCGCGACAACTACGCGGAGATGCTGATCGAGGAGATCCGCCTCGCCCGCAAGGTCCTCGGCGACGATCCGCGCCAGGTCAGCACGGTCTTCGTCGGCGGCGGCACGCCCACGCTGCTCGCGGCCGGCGACCTGGTGCGGATGCTGGACGCCGTCCGCGACACCTTCGGCCTCGCCCCGGACGCCGAGGTCACCACGGAGGCCAACCCGGAGTCTGTCGACCCCGCCTGCCTGGCCACGCTCCGGGAGGGCGGCTTCACCCGGGTCTCGTTCGGCATGCAGAGCGCCCGGCAGCACGTGCTGCGGATCCTCGACCGCACCCACACCCCCGGCCGCCCCGAGGCCTGCGTGGCCGAGGCCCGCGCCGCCGGGTTCGAGCACGTCAACCTCGACCTCATCTACGGCACCCCCGGCGAGTCGGACGACGACTGGCGAGCCTCCCTGGACGCCGCCATCGGCGCGGGCCCGGACCACATCAGCGCCTACGCGCTCATCGTGGAGGAGGGCACCCGGCTGGCCCGGCGCATCCGCCGCGGCGAGATCCCCATGACCGACGACGACGAGCACGCCGACCGTTACCTCGTCGCGGAGGACGTGCTCACCGCGGCCGGCTACACCTGGTACGAGGTGTCCAACTGGGCCGCCTCGCCGGACGCCCGCTGCCGGCACAACGAGCTGTACTGGCGCGGCGCCGACTGGTGGGGCGCCGGACCGGGCGCCCACAGCCACGTCGGCGGCGTGCGCTGGTGGAACGTCAAGCATCCCGGGGCGTACGCCGCGGCGCTGGCGCAGGGCCGCTCTCCGGGCGCCGGGCGCGAGGTGCTCACGGACGAGGACCGCCGGGTGGAACGCATTTTGCTGGAGCTGCGGCTGCGGGACGGGGTGCCGCTGTCCCTGTTGCGGTCCGAGGGGCTGGCCGCCTCCCGGCGCGCCCTCGCCGACGGCCTGCTGGAGCCGGACCCCTACCAGGAGGGCCGCGCCGTGCTGACCCTGCGGGGCCGGCTGCTCGCGGACGCGGTGGTGCGCGACCTGGTGGACTGACCGACCCCCTCGCGGCAGCGGGCCGCCCGCCTTCGGACCGGCGGCCGTGCGCCGGTCAGGGCGCGGTCACATGGTCGATGAGACGCTCGACCGACCCCAGCAGCTCCGGCTGGAGATCCTTGTAGGACCGCACCCGCCCGAGGATCTTCTGCCAGGCCGCGCCCGTGTTCTCCGGCCAGCCCAGAGCCCGGCACACCCCCGTCTTCCAGTCCTGCCCGCGCGGGATGTCGGGCCACGCCCCGATCCCGAGCGACGACGGCTTCACCGCCTGCCAGATGTCGATGTAGGGGTGGCCCACCACCAGCGTGTGCTCGTCGCTCACCGCCCGCGCGATGCGCCACTCCTTCGAGCCCGGCACCAGATGGTCCACCAGCACCCCGAGCCGCGCCTGCGGGCCCGGGGCGAAGGACTCCACGATCGCCGGCAGCTCGTCCACGCCCTCCAGGTACTCCACGACCACGCCCTCGACGCGCAGGTCGTCGCCCCACACCTTCTCCACCAGCTCGGCGTCGTGCCGGCCCTCGACGTAGATGCGCCCGGCGCGGGCGACGCGGGCGCGGGCGCCGTGGACCGCGACCGAGCCGGAGGCCGTGCGAGCCGGGCGCACCGGGCCTGCGGCCGGCTTCACCAGCGTCACCACGCGCCCCTCCAGCAGGAACCCCCGCGGCTGCAGCGGGAACACCCGGTGCCGGCCGAAGCGGTCCTCCAGCGTCACGGTGCCTGCCTCGCAGCCGATCACCGCCCCGCAGAAGCCGGAGCCGGGCTCCTCCACCACCAGGCCCGGCTCGGCCGGCACCTCCGGCACGGGCCGGGGCTTCTTCCACGGAGGGGTCAGGTCGGGGGAGTACTGCCGCATTCGAGTGACGATAGGCAAAACATCGTGCCGATCACTGCGACACGCCGAAGCGGGCGGCCAGCGCGTCCCGCTGGGCCCGGACGAAGGCCGCGTCCACCACCGCTCCGTGACCGGGCACGTACAACGCGTCCTCGCCGCCCAGGCCGAGCAGCCGGTCCAGGGCGGCGGGCCAGCCGGACGGCACGGCGTCCGGGCCCGCCTGCGGCTCGCCGGACTCCTCCACCAGGTCCCCGCAGAACACCACGGCGGGATCCCCCGGCACGAGCACCGCCAGGTCGTGCCCGGTGTGCCCCGGGCCCACGTCCGCCAGCACCACCTCACGGCCGCCCAGCGGGAGCACCAGCTGCCCCGACACCTCGTGGCCGGGGGCCACCAGCGCCGCCGCGGCCTCCTCGGCCGCGGCCCGGTCCAGCCCGTTGCCCACCGCGTCCTCGACCAGCTCCGCGCGCCCGCGCTCGTCGTCGTACACCCCGCGGCCGCATCCCTCGCCCCGGGCCGCGTAGATCTCCGCGCCCTCGACGGCCGCCGCCCCGAAGACATGGTCGAAGTGCGGATGGGTCAGCGCGAGAAACCTCACGGCGCCGCCGGCGAGCGCCCGAGCCGCCGCACACACCCGCGCGCCCTCCGCCAGGCTCGACCCGGCGTCCACCAGCAGGGCCGCATCCGGCCCCACGACCAGCCCCGCCGTGCAGTCCCACACCGGCAGCCGGACCCGGCCCACCCCCGGCGCCAGCCGCTCCCAGCCCGCCTCTTCCCACGTCACCGTCACGCCGAGAGGCTAGCCTTCGTGCGACCAGCCTTGCCGCCGGTGCACCCGGCAGCCGTACACTGGGCCGGGGAATGCTGGCACTCGTATGCGCCGAGTGCCAGGACGGGCGGAGAGCCGAGGAACGACACTGGAGGTGTGCGCGATGCTCAGCGAGCGGCGGCTTCAGGTACTCCGCGCCATCGTCCAGGACTACGTCGGCACGGAGGAGCCGGTCGGCTCCAAGGCGCTCACCGAGCGGCACAACCTCGGCGTCTCCCCGGCCACGGTCCGCAACGACATGGCGGCCCTGGAGGAGGAGGGCTACATCGCTCAGCCGCACACCAGCGCGGGCCGTATCCCCACCGACAAGGGCTACCGTCTGTTCGTCGACAAGCTGGCGGGGGTCAAGCCCATGTCGGCGCCCGAGCGGCGCGCCATCCAGAACTTCCTCGACGGCGCCGTCGACCTCGACGACGTGGTGGCCCGCACGGTGCGGCTGCTGGCGCAGCTGACCCGGCAGGTCGCCGTCGTCCAGTACCCGTCGCTGACCCGTTCGACCGTGCGGCACGTGGAGCTGCTGTCCCTCGCGCCCGCGCGGGTGATGCTGGTGCTGATCACGGACACCGGCCGGGTCGAGCAGCGGGTGATCGACTGCCCCGCCCCGTTCGGGGAGACCTCGCTCGCGGACCTGCGGGCACGGCTGAACAGCCGGGTCGCCGGCCGTCGTTTCCGGGACGTGCCGCAGCTGGTGGAGGACCTGCCGGACAGCTTCGACGTCGAGGACCGGGGCACGGTCTCGGCGGTGCTGTCCACGCTCCTGGAGACGCTCGTCGAGGAGAACGAGGAGCGGTTGATGATCGGCGGCACCGCCAATCTCACCCGCTTCGCCCACGACTTCCCCCTCACCATCCGGCCGGTTCTGGAGGCACTGGAGGAGCAGGTCGTCCTGCTGAAGCTGCTCGGTGAGACACAGGATCCGGGCATGACCGTGCGCATCGGTCACGAGAACGCCCACGAAGGACTCAACTCCACGTCCATCGTGTCGGTGGGCTACGGTTCGGGCGGCGAGGCAGTCGCCAAGCTCGGCGTGGTCGGACCGACCCGCATGGACTACCCGGGAACGATGGGAGCGGTACGCGCAGTGGCACGGTACGTCGGACAGATCCTGGCGGAGTCGTAAGTGGCCACGGACTACTACGCCGTTCTCGGCGTGCGCCGCGACGCGTCGCAGGAAGAGATCAAGAAGGCCTTCCGGCGGCTGGCGCGCGAGCTGCACCCCGACGTCAACCCCGATCCGAAGACGCAGGAGCGGTTCAAGGAGATCAACGCCGCCTACGAGGTGCTCTCCGACCCGCAGAAGAAGCAGGTCTACGACCTCGGCGGGGACCCTCTGTCGCAGTCCGGCGGGGGCGGTGCGAGCGGCTTCGGGGCCGGCGCCTTCGGCAACTTCTCCGACATCATGGACGCCTTCTTCGGCACGGCGTCGCAGCGCGGCCCGCGCTCGCGCACCCGCCGGGGCCAGGACGCCATGATCCGGCTGGAGGTGGAGCTGGACGAGGCCGCCTTCGGCACCACCAAGGACATCCAGGTCGACACCGCCGTCGTCTGCACCACCTGCAACGGCGAGGGCGCGGCACCCGGCACCAGCGCCCAGACGTGCGACATGTGCCGGGGCCGCGGTGAGGTCTCGCAGGTCACGCGGTCCTTCCTGGGCCAGGTCATGACCTCCCGCCCCTGCCCGCAGTGCCAGGGCTTCGGCACCATCGTGCCGAACCCGTGCCCGGAGTGCGCCGGCGACGGCCGGATCCGCGCCCGCCGCACCCTGACGGTGAAGATCCCGGCCGGTGTGGACAACGGCACCCGCATCCAGCTCGCGGGCGAGGGCGAGGTCGGACCGGGCGGCGGCCCGGCCGGCGACCTGTACGTGGAGATCCACGAGCTGCCGCACCCGGTCTTCCAGCGGCGCGGCGACGATCTGCACTGCACGGTCACCATCCCGATGACCGCGGCCGCCCTGGGCACCAAGGTGCCGCTGGAGACGCTGGACGGCATGGAGGAGGTCGACATCCGCCCGGGCACCCAGTCCGGCCAGTCGATCCCGCTGCACAACCGCGGCGTCACCCACCTGCGCGGCGGCGGACGCGGCGACCTCGTCGTCCACGTCGAGGTGCAGACCCCGACCAAGCTGGACCCCGAGCAGGAGCGTCTGCTGCGCGAGCTGGCCAAGCTGCGCGGCGAGGAGCGCCCGCAGGGGCAGTTCCAGCCCGGCCAGCAGGGCCTGTTCTCGCGCCTGAAGGACGCGTTCAACGGCCGCTGAGGCCGCACACCCGCAGAGCCTTGCCCGACGGGCGGTCACGCACGCACCTGCCGTGGCCGCCCGTCGCCGTGCGCCGGGGCACCGGCCGATTGGGAGCCGTCGGGCGGACGTGACACCATGCCGTCATGTCCTCCGCGCTGACCGATCTCTTCCCGCACCCGATCGTGCAGGCTCCCATGGCGGGCGGCCCCTCCGGGCCGCAGCTCGCCGCGGCCGTGTGCGAAGCCGGCGGGCTGGGATTCCTCGCCGCCGGACACAAGACCGCCGACGGCATGTACCAGGAGATCAAGCAGCTGCGGGGGCTGACCCGACGCCCCTTCGGGGTGAACGTGTTCATGCCGCAGCCGCAGCTGGCGGAGTCCGGTGCGGTCGAGCTGTACGCGCAGCAGCTGGCCGGCGAGGCCGCCTGGTACGAGACCGAGCTGGGCGAACCGCAGTGCGGCGGCCGGGACGACGGCTTCGACGCCAAGCTCGCCGTGCTCCTGGACGACCCCGTCCCGGTGGTCTCCTTCCACTTCGGCGTCCCCGGCCGCGAGGTCGTCGACGCCCTGCACCGCGCGGGCAGCTACGTCCTGGTCACCGCGACCACCGTGGAGGAGGCGCGGGCCGTGCAGCAGGCCGGCGCGGACGCGGTCGTCGCCCAGGGCGTGGAGGCCGGCGGCCACCAGGGCACCCACCGCGACCTGCCGGAGAACGACGGGACCGGCCTGGGGGTGCTCTCCCTCGTCGCGCAGCTGCGCGAGGCGGTGCGGCTGCCGGTCGTCGCGGCCGGCGGCATCATGCGCGGCAGCCAGATCGCCGCCGTCCTCGCGGCCGGGGCGAGCGCCGCCCAGCTGGGCACCGCGTTCCTCGCCACCCCCGAGTCCGGCGCCCACGACCTGCACAAACGGGCCCTGACCGACCCGCTCCACCCGCACACCGAACTCACCCGCGCCTTCACCGGCCGGCCCGCCCGCGGCCTGGTCAACCGCTTCATCCGCGAGCACGGACGCTTCGCGCCCGCCGCCTACCCGGACGTCCACCACCTCACCGCGCCGCTGCGCAGGGCCGCCGCCGCGGTGGGGGACACCCAGGGCATGGCACTGTGGGCGGGCCAGGGGCACCGCATGGCCCGCGCCCTGCCCGCCGGGGAGCTGGTTCAGGTGCTGGCCGCCGAGCTGGCTCAGGCCGAGGCCGCCCTGCCGGGGCGGCGCCGTGCGGGAGGTGGCGCGCGATGACGGCACCGGTGTTCGTGGTCGACGAACTGACCGCCGGCGCCTCGGAGTTCGTCCTGGACGGCCCCGAGGGACGGCACGCGGTGTCCGTGAAGCGGCTGCGGCCCGGTGAGGACGTGGTGCTCACGGACGGGCGCGGCCGCTGGGCGGCGGGCGTCGTCGAGGCCACCGAGGGCAAGGACCGGCTGATCGTCGGCGGTCTGGACGGCGTGCACGAGGAGCCCGCCCCCGCCCCGCGGATCACGGTCGTGCAGGCCCTGCCCAAGGGCGACCGCCAAGAGCTGGCCGTGGAGACCATGACCGAGGTCGGCGTGGACGCGATCGTGCCGTGGTCCGCCTCCCGCTGCATCACCCAGTGGAAGGGCGAGCGCGGTCTGAAGGCGCTCGGCAAGTGGCGGGCGACGGCCCGCGAGGCCGGCAAGCAGTCCCGCCGGGTGCGGTTCCCCGAGGTCGCGGACGCGGCGACGACCCAGCAGGTGGCGGCCCTGCTGGCCGAGGCGGACTTCGCCGCCGTGCTGCACGAGACCGGCGAGCAGCCGCTGGCCACCGCCGACCTGCCCGCCGAGGGCGAGATCGTGCTGGTCGTCGGCCCCGAGGGCGGCGTCTCCCCCGAGGAGCTGGAACTGTTCGCCGAGGCGGGCGCGAAGCCGTACGTCCTCGGGCCCACCGTGCTGCGCACCTCGACCGCGGGCGTCGCGGCCGCCGCCCTGCTGCTGGGCCGCACCGGCCGCTGGGGCTGAGTCACCGGCTCCGGCGCGCGCGTGCGCCCGCGCACCCCGTGCCGCCTGCCGGCACCCGGGGCACACGGGGCAAGCACCCGGGTGCCCCGGCACCCGCCCGCCCGGCGCACGGGCGGGCGGGCAGCCGCTCGCACGCCGGTGTGCGCGGCTCGCGGCCCGCGACACGCGCCCTACCGTCCGTGACCACACGGTGGCAGGCTGTGGTCCATGGGGGAGAGGGGACGGAGCGTCCGCACCGTGCGCGGCCGGCGGGCGGCGGCGGTGGCGGGGCTCGCCGCGGTCGCCGCCTGCGGGGTCGCCGCCTGCGATCCCGCAGGCCTGAACTCCGCGGCGGTGGCGTACACCACCGACGAGACCGCGACCGCCGAACTGAACCGGCAGCACACGCCCGTGCGCTGGCTGGCCTGCACCGCCCACGACGGCGCCACCGGCACGGGCGAGGCCGCCGCGCCGTCCTCGCACGCCACGATCGCCTCCGTCGACTGCCGGGGCCGCACCCGCGACGGCCGGGAGATCACGGTCACCGGGGAGGTCACCCGGGCGGTCGGCGGCGCCTGTGTGCGCGGCGACCTGACCGCGACGGTGGGCGGCGCGGTGCTGTTCCACGCCGACGGGCTCGGGGACTGCGACACCGGCGCCGCGCCCGCGTACCGGCCGCCCGGCGACGGCACCGGCCGGCTGCCCGTGCCGGCGGTCACCGTCACCCGCACCGTCCGGTGCCCGGGCGACCCCGTCTGCCGGACCGCCGACAGCACATGAGCCCGGCGCTTCCTGAGGGAACGTCAGGCCCGCGGACGGCCGGGGCGAGCGAGCGGCCGCGAGGCCGGCCGGGCAAGTGGTCCGGCCCCCTGTCCGTGACGGCCGCCGCTGCATAGGGTGATCAGGTGACTCAGTCCGCAACCTCCGTATCGACCGCGCCGGCCGGGCCCTCCGCGCCGGCCGGTTCTTCCGGGTATCTCCGATTCCCGCATCTGCACGGCGAGTTGGTCGCCTTCACCGCCGAGGACGACGTGTGGCTCGCACCCCTGGACGGCGGTCGGGCCTGGCGGGTCAGCGCCGACAACGTGCCGGTGAACCACCCGCGCATCTCACCCGACGGCACCATGGTCGCCTGGACCTCCACCCGCGACGGCGCACCCGAGGTGCACGTCGCGCCGGTCGCCGGCGGTCCCTCCCGGCGCCTGACCTACTGGGGCAGCTGGCGCACCCAGGTGCGCGGCTGGACGCCCGACGGCCGCGTCCTCGCCCTGTCCACGCAGGGCCAGGCCAGCCTGCGCCGCAGCTGGGCGCGGGCCGTCCCGCTGGACGGCGGGCCGGCCGACACGCTGCCCTACGGCCCGGTCGGTGACGTCGCCCACGGGCCGCACACCGTGCTGCTCTCCGCGACGATGGGCCGCGAGGCGGCCTGGTGGAAGCGGTACCGGGGCGGCACGGCGGGCAAGCTGTGGATCGACGCCGGGGACGACGGCGAGTTCGTACGGCTGCACGCGGACCTCGACGGCAACATCGAGTACCCGATATGGGTGGGGGACAGGATCGCGTTCCTCTCCGACCACGAGGGCACCGGCGCGCTGTACTCCTCCCTCGCCGACGGCTCCGACCTGCGCCGGCACACCCCCCTGGACGGCTTCTACGCCCGGCACGCCGCCACCGACGGCACCCGCGTCGTCTACTCCAGCGCCGGCGAGCTGTGGATCCTGGACGACCTGGAGGGCGCCGAGCCGCGCCGCCTGGACATCCGGCTCGGCGGCCCCCGGGTCGACCTGCAGCCCTTCCCGCTGGACGCCGCCCGCTGGTTCGGCTCCGCCGCGCCCGACCACACCGCGCGCGGCAGCGCGGTCGCCGTGCGCGGCGCCGTCCACTGGGTCACCCACCGCTCCGGCCCGGCCCGCGCACTGGCCGCCGAGCCGGGCGTGCGGGCCCGGCTGCCGCGCACCTTCCGCCTGGAGGGCGAGGAATGGGTGGTGTGGGTGACGGACGCCGAGGGCGAGGACGCGCTGGAGTTCGCGCCCGCCACCGGCCTGGCACCGTCGGCCACCCCGCGCCGGATCGCCGCCGGCCGGCTCGGCCGGGTCCTGGAGCTGGCCATGGCGCCCGACGGCAGCCGTGCCGCCGTCGCCTCGCACGACGGGCGGCTGCTGCTCGTCGAACGCGCCACCGGCGAGGTCCGCGAGGTCGACCGCAGCGAGCACGGCGACGTCTCCGGGCTCGCCTTCTCCCCGGACTCCGCCTGGCTGGCCTGGTCCCACCCCGGCCCGCGCCCGCTGAGCCAGCTGCGGCTGGCGAGCACCACCGACCTGACGGTCACCGAGGCGACCCCGCTGCGCTTCCACGACTACGCGCCCGCCTTCACCCTGGACGGCAAGCACCTCGCCTTCCTCTCCCACCGCTCCTTCGACCCGGTCTACGACGAGCACGTCTTCGACCTGGCGTTCGTGGAGAGCTCCCGGCCGTATCTGATCACCCTGGCGGCGACCACGCCGTCCCCGTTCGGCCCGCAGCGCCACGGCCGCCCCTTCGAGGTGTCCGAGAAGGAGGAGACCCCGGACAGCGAGGGCACCCCGGCGACCCGGATCGACCTCGACGGGCTGGCCGACCGCATCGTGCCGTTCCCGGTCGAGGCCGGCCGCTACTCCAACCTGCGCGCCGCCCGCGACGGCGTGCTGTGGCTGCGCCACCCGGTCACCGGCGTGCTCGGCGACTCCCGGGCCACACCCGACGACCCGGACCCGGAGAGCCACCTGGAGCGCTACGACCTCGCCCAGCAGCGCATCGAGCACCTGGCCGCCGACGCCGACCACTTCGAGGTCTCCGGCGACGGCAAGCGCATCCTGCTGTGGAGCGACGGCAAGCTGAAGGTCGTCCCCAGCGACCGGCGTGCGTCCGCCGAGGACGACGGCGACTCGCACATCACCGTCGACCTCGGCCGGATCCGGCAGACGGTCGACCCGGCCGCCGAATGGCGGCAGATGTACGAGGAGACCGGCCGCATCATGCGGGACAACTTCTGGCGGGCCGACATGGGCGGCGTCGACTGGGACGGCGTCCTCGACCGCTACCGGCCCGTCCTGGACCGCCTGGCCACCCACGACGACCTGGTCGACCTGCTGTGGGAGGTGCACGGCGAACTGGGCACCTCGCACGCCTACGTCATACCGTACGGCGCCTGGGGCGACGGCCCCCGGCAAGGCCTGCTCGGCGCGGACGTCTCCCGGCACGAGGACGGCAGCTGGCGCATCGACCGGATCCTGCCCTCGGAGACCTCCGACCCGCGGGCCCGCAGCCCGCTGGCCGCACCCGGGGTCGCCGTCCGCCCCGGCGACGCGATCGTCGCGGTCGGCGGCCGGCCCGTGGACCCGGTGACCGGCCCGGCCCCGCTGCTGGTCGGCACCGCGGGCAGACCGGTGGAGCTGACGATCGCCCCGGCCGGCGGCGGGGAGCACCGGCACACGGTCGTGGTGCCCCTGGACGACGAGGAACCGCTGCGCTACCACGCCTGGGTCGCCGACCGCCGCGCCTACGTCCACGCGCGGTCCGGGGGCCGGCTCGGCTATCTGCACGTGCCGGACATGCAGGCGCCCGGCTGGGCGCAGATTCACCGCGACCTCCGGGTGGAGGTGGCCCGCGAGGGCCTCGTCGTGGACGTGCGGGAGAACCGCGGCGGCCACACCTCCCAGCTGGTGGTGGAGAAGCTGGCCCGGCGGATCGTCGGCTGGGACATGCCGCGCGGCATGCGCCCGGAGAGCTACCCGCTGGACGCCCCGCGCGGGCCGGTCGTCGCCGTCGCCAACGAGTTCTCCGGCTCCGACGGCGACATCGTCAACGCGGCGATCAAGGCCCTCGGCATCGGACCGGTCGTCGGCACCCGCACCTGGGGCGGCGTCATCGGCATCGACAGCCGCTACCGGCTGGTCGACGGCACCCTGATCACCCAGCCCAAGTACGCCTTCTGGCTCGAAGGCCAGGGCTGGGGGGTCGAGAACCACGGCGTCGACCCGGACGTGGAGGTGGTCCAGCGTCCCCAGGACCACGCCGCGGACCGCGACGTCCAGCTGGACGAGGCGATCCGCATCGCCCTGGAGGCCCTTGACGCCACCCCGGCGAAGACGCCGCCGGGCCTGCCGTAGCCGCGACCGGGGGCCGGGCCGGGAGCGCCCCGGCACCGGCCCGGGCCCGGCCCGGCCCCCGGCTCGCTACGATGCAGCACGAGACGATCACCGCATGAGGAGAACCATGGCAGGGGAACCGCAGGACGACTGCCTGTTCTGCAAGATCGTCGCGGGTCACGTCCCCGCGACGGTGGTCCGCGAGACCGACACCACGCTCGCCTTCCGCGACATCAACCCCCAGGCGCCCACCCACGTCCTGGTGATCCCCAAGGCGCACTACAAGGACGCCGCCGCCCTCGCCGCCGGCGCCCCGCAGCTCGCCGCGGACGTGCTGCGCGAGACCCAGGCCGTCGCCGACGAGGAGAAGCTGGAGAGCTACCGCGTCGTCTTCAACACCGGCTCCGGCGCCGGCCAGACGGTCTGGCACGCGCACGCCCACCTCCTGGGCGGCCGCGGCCTGCAGTGGCCTCCGGGCTAGACCGGTCGGGAGCTTCAGCGACGTGTCCGTCCGTGAACTGGTCGTCCTGGGCACCGCGAGCCAGGTCCCGACCCGGCACCGCAACCACAACGGCTATCTGCTGCGCTGGGACGGCGAGGGCTTCCTGTTCGACCCCGGCGAGGGCACGCAGCGGCAGATGCTGCGCGCCGGGGTCGCCGCCCACGACATCCACCGGATCTGCGTCACCCACTTCCACGGCGACCACAGCCTGGGCCTGGCCGGGGTGATCCAGCGGATCAACCTGGACCGGGTGCCGCACGAGATCACCGCGCACTACCCGCGTTCCGGGAAACGGTTCTTCGACCGCCTGCGCTACGCCACGGCCTACCGCGAGACGGTCGCCCTGACCGAGGCTCCGGTCGACGCCGACGGCGTCCTCGCCACCACCCCGGCGTACACGCTGTCGGCCCGCCGCCTGTCCCACCCGGTGGAGTCCTACGGCTACCGGCTCGTCGAGCCCGACGGGCGCCGCATGCTGCCCGACCGGCTCGCCGCGCACGGCATCACCGGCCCGGACGTGGGCCGCCTGCAGCGGGAGGGGTCGCTGCGCGGGGTGCCGCTGGAGGCGGTCAGCGAGGTCCGGCGCGGGCAGCGGTTCGCGTTCGTCATGGACACCCGGCTGTGCGACGGCGTGTCCGCCCTCGCCGAGGGCTGCGACCTGCTGGTGATCGAGTCGACCTTCCTCGACGCCGACGCCGCGCTCGCCGAGGAGTTCGGTCACCTCACCGCCGGGCAGGCGGGGCGGGTGGCCCGGGACGCCGGAGTGCGGCACCTCGTCCTCACCCACTTCAGCCAGCGTTACACCGACCCCGGCGAGTTCGAACGGCAGGCGCGGGCGGCCGGGTTCGACGGCGAGCTGACCGTGGCCCGGGACCTGCAGCGGGTGGCGGTGCCCAAACGCCGCTGACCGGGCCGTACGATGCTGCGATGCCCCTGCCCAAAGCCGAACTGCACCTGCACATCGAAGGCACCCTGGAGCCGGAGACGGCGTTCGCGCTGGCCGCGCGCAACGGTGTGACCCTGCCGTACGCGGACACCGACGCGCTGCGCGAGGCCTACCGCTTCACCGATCTGCGGTCCTTCCTGGACCTGTACTACGCGCTCATGGACGTCCTGCGCACCGAGCAGGACTTCACGGACCTGGCCGACGCCTACCTCGCGCGGGCCGCGGCCCAGGGCGTGCGGCACGCGGAGATCTTCTTCGACCCGCAGGCCCACCTCAAGCGCGGCGTGGACCTGGGCACGGTCGTGGAGGGGCTGTGGCGGGCGCTGAGCCGCAGCGAGCAGAACCACGGCATCTCCACGCAGCTCATCCTGTGCTTCCTGCGGGACGAGTCCGCCGCCTCGGCCCTTGAGACCCTCCGCGCGGCCGAGCCCTACCTCGACCGGATCACCGGTGTCGGCCTGGACTCGGCCGAGGTCGGGCATCCGCCGGCGAAGTTCCGTGAGGTGTTCCGGGCGGCCGCCGGCCTCGGCCTGCGCCGGGTGGCGCACGCCGGGGAGGAGGGGCCGCCGCAGTACATCACCGAGGCCCTCGACGTGCTCGGCGTCGAACGCATCGACCACGGCCTGCGCTGCATGGAGGATCCCGCCCTGGTCGACCGGCTGGTGCGGGAGCGCATCCCGCTGACCGTGTGCCCGCTGTCCAACGTCCGGCTGCGCACCGTCGCGAGTCTCGCCGGGCATCCGCTGCCCGCCATGCTCGACGCCGGGCTGGTGTGCACGGTCAACTCCGACGACCCGGCCTACTTCGGCGGCTACGCCGGCGACAACTTCGACGCGGTGCGGGACACCCTCGGCCTGACCGAGGAGCAGCTGCGCGAGCTGGCCCGCAACTCCTTCCGCGCCGCCTTCCTGGAGCACGACGAGGAGCGGCGGCAGCGCTGCCTGGCCGAGGTCGAGGCGTACACGTTCCCGTGAGGCGGGGGACAAAGGCTCACCGCCAGCGCGGGCCGCTGCCCGCGCCCGGCGCGGCCGCCTCGATACGCGCCCGGATCTCCTCCATGACCGCGACGATCCGCTTCTCGTGCTCGGGGGTCAGCCGGGACACCGGCACCGAGCAGCTGATCGCGTCCTGTGCCGGGGTGTCGTAGCGCAGCGCGAAACCGAAGCCGACGATGCCGAGGACGCCCTCCTCGCGGTCGACGGCCCAGCCGCGCTCGCGCACGGCGGCGAGATCGGCGGCCAGCGCCTCGCGGGTGGTGTGCGAGTTCGGGGTGAGCGCCTCGTAGGGGCCGGCGGGCAGGTCCTCGTCGGGGCGCTCGGCCAGCAGCGCCTTGCCGAGCGCGCCCACATGGGCCGGCAGCCGCCGCCCCACCCGGCTGATCGTCCGCAGGTACTCGTGCGACTCCCGCGTCGCCAGATAGGCCACGTCCCGCCCGTCCAGCCGGCCCAGGTGGATCGTCTCGCCCAGCCGCTCCGACGCCTGGTCCAGAAAGGGCCGCACCAGGCGCACCCGCGGGTCGGAGTCCAGGTAACTCGTGCCGGTGAGCAGGGCGTGGATGCCGATGCCGTAGAGCGAGCCGGTGACGTCCGTGCGCACCCAGCCGCGCGAGATCAGCGTCTGCAGCAGCGCGTACATCGAGCTGCGCGGCACGCCGAGGGTCTCGGCCAGCTCCTGCAGTCGCGCCGGACGGTCGCCGCGCGCGGCGAGCAGCTCCAGCAGTTCCACCGTCCGCGCCGCGGACTTCACCTCGCGCACGCCCTCGCTCTGCGCTGACCTCGGCATGCCCCTGATCGTAGTGGCCGGCGCCGGCCCGCGGCGGCGCTCGCCCCATTGACGCTCTCTGTTCACCTCCCTAACCTCTGTCTGCATACGTAGATGGCATCTACATGGGGAGATGATCCCGTGAGCCGTGACCTGACCATCACCGACGTACGGCTGACGCCCATCCTGGTGGCCGACCCGCCGCTGCTGAACACCCAGGGCGTCCACCAGCCGTACACGCCCCGCCTGATCGTGGAGGTGGTCACGGCCGACGGGATCACGGGCGTCGGCGAGACCTACGGCGACACCAAGTACCTGGACCTGGCCCGCCCGCTGGCCCAAAAGCTGAAAGGACATCAGCTCACGTCCCTGGGCGGGCTGTTCACCCTCGCCGACCAGGTCGCCGTGGACGCCTCCCAGGTGTCCGACGCGGTCGACGTGGGCGGGCTGCGCGGTGTGCAGACCGCGGACAAACTGCGCCTGTCCGTCGTCTCCGGCTTCGAGGTCGCCTGCCTGGACGCCCTCGGCAAGGCACTCGGCCTGCCGGTGCACGCCCTGCTCGGCGGCAAGCTCCGCGACGCCGTGGAGTACAGCGCCTACCTGTTCTACAAGTGGGAGTCCCACCCGAAGGGCGTGGCCTGCGAGCCCGACGACTGGGGCGCCGCCCTCGACCCGGAGGGCGTCGTCGCCCAGGCCCGCCGGTTCACCGAACGCCACGGCTTCACCTCCTTCAAGCTCAAGGGCGGGGTGTTCCCGCCCGAGGAGGAGATCGCCGCCGTCCGGGCGCTGGCCGAGGCGTTCCCGGGACACCCGCTGCGGCTCGACCCCAACGGCGCCTGGTCGGTTCCGACCTCGCTGAGGGTGGCGGAGGAACTCGGGGACCTGCTGGAGTACCTGGAGGACCCCACGCTCGGCACGCCTGCCATGGCCGAGGTCGCCGCCCGCGCCGGGGTGCCGCTCGCCACCAACATGTGCGTGACGACCTTCGCCGAGATCGAGGAGGCCTTCACCCGGGGCGCCGTGCAGGTCGTGCTCTCCGACCACCACTACTGGGGCGGCCTGCGCAACACCCAGCACCTCGCCGCGGTCTGCCGCACCTTCGGCGTCGGCGTGTCCATGCACTCCAACACCCACCTGGGCATCAGCCTGGCCGCGATGACCCACGTCGCCGCGACCGTCCCGGGCCTGCACCACGCCTGCGACACCCACTACCCCTGGCAGTCGGAGGACGTGCTGACCGAACGCGTCGCCTTCACCGGCGGCCGGGTCGCCGTCTGTGACGCGCCCGGACTCGGCGTCGAACTCGACCGCGACAAGCTGGCGTTCCTGCACCGCCGGTGGCTGGACGACGACGGTGCGCTGCGCGACCGCGACGACGCGGCGGCGATGCGCGTCGCCGACCCGGACTGGGTCACTCCGGCCGTGCCGCGCTGGTGAGCACCCCGCGCCAGGCGTGACCGCCGGCGGTGAAGCCCGCAGCGGTGCTTCCGGCGTGATCGCCTCCCCCGGGCCGCTCCGGTGGTGCACACTGGCCTGATCCGCACCATGTCAGGAGCGCACCGTGACCGCGTCGCACCCGCCCGCCGGAGAGGATCCGCTGCACCCGCAGGACAGGGAGTACACCGTCGGAGCCCCGCACGCCCCGGCCGGCCCGCAGATCGATCCGCTGGCCGGGACCCGGTCGGCGGACGACCCGCCCTGGGACGTGTATCTGACCGGCACGGTCTTCCTCGACATCATCTTCACCGGGCTCGACTCCGCCCCGGTGCGCGGGACGGAGTCCTGGGCCCGCGGCATGGGCTCCAGCCCGGGCGGCGTGGCCAACATGGCGACCGCGCTGGCCCGGCTGGGCCTGCGCACCTGCCTGGCCGCGGCCTTCGGCGACGACCACTACGGCGAGTACTGCTGGGACGTGCTGGAACAGGGCGAGGGCATCGACCTGACCCCGTCCCGCACCGTGCCCGGCTGGCACTCGCCGGTCACCGTCTCCATGGCCTACGAGGGCGAGCGCACCATGGTCTCCCACGGCCACGAGCCGCCTCTGGAGGAACCCGCCCCCACGTGCCCGCCCCGGGCACGGGCCGCCGTGGCCTCCCTGACACCCGGTCAGCACGCCCCCTGGATCGCGCAGAGCGCACGCCAGGGCACCCGTGTCTTCGCGGACGTCGGCTGGGACGACACCGGCGCCTGGGACCTGACGGCCCTGGCCGACCTGACGTACTGCGAGGCGTTCCTGCCCAACGCCGAGGAGGCGATGCGCTACACGCGCACCGACTGCCCCCGCACCGCCGCCCACGCGCTCACCGAGTACGTGCCGGTCGCGGTGGTCACCCTCGGCTCCGAGGGCGCCTACGCGGTGGACCGGCGCACCGGGGAGGCTGCCGAGGTGCCCGCCATCGCGGTGGACGCACTGGACCCGACGGGGGCGGGCGACGTGTTCGTGGCCGGCTTCGTCACCGGCTCCCTGGCCGGCTGGCCGCTGGCCGACCGGCTGGCCTTCGCGGGGCTGGTCGCCGCCCTGTCCGTGCAGGAGTTCGGCGGTTCGCTCTCGGCGCCCGACTGGTCGGAGATCGCCGCCTGGTGGCGCCGGGTGCAGTGCGTGGACGGGCAGGACCCGGAGGCACTGCGCCGGTACGCCTTCCTCGACCGGCTGGTCTCCCAGACGTGCCCACAGCCGTGGCCGCGGCGCAGAGCCGTCCCCACCATCGGGTTCCGCCGCTCGGCCTGACACGGACCGCTCAGCACCCGGGGGCCCGGTCCGCCCGGCGAGAGCCCGGCCGTTGACAGGTGTCGTTTCCTGCTCGACCATCGGCGGAATCAAGCACGATGACGCACCGCCGCCGCACCCGGACGGCGGTGCACGGGCTCCGGCACCTGTGAAGCACCACCTGACCCATGACTGCCTGTGACGAAGGACATGCGTCGTGCGAAGACCACCGCACAGCCCCCGAGTGCTCCTGACCACCCTCGCTCTCGCCCTGGCCGCTGCTCTCCCGACCGCGCTGACCGCACCCGAGCCGGCCCAGGCCCGCCCCCAGTCCCCGCCCCGGGCCCCGACGGATACGACCGCCCGGCTCACCCGCACCGCCGACGACCTCACCCTGACCGTCCCGCCGAGCCACGCCGCCCCCGGGTACCGGCTGCAGGTGACGACCGGACAGCTCTCCTTCACCACCCGCCGGTCGGGCAGCACCGTCCTGGCCACCGCCTCCGGCGACACCGGCGCCCTGCGCTTCCGCACCGCCGGAACCTGGCACCACGCCACCCGGGTCACCGGCTACGCCTGGAAGGACGGCACCCTCACTCTCACCGCCGACACCACCGCACCGGGCGCCACGGTCGAGGCCCGCGTGACCCCCTCGGCCGACCGCTACCAGCTGACGTGGCAGGTCACCGGCGCCACCCCCGAACGGCTCGGCCTGGCCTGCGATCTGTCGTCCGCCGGCCACTGGTACGGCCACGGAGAGACCCAGACCCCCGACGGCGGCCCCGCCACCGACCAGCCCTGGCCGCTCGACAGCGGCGAGGTCGTGCACCCCGCCTTCGGCCCGGCCTCCTACTACATGATCGACCCGTTCTGGTACACCTCCCGCGCCACCGGACTGCACGTGGACACCGGCCAGGTCATGGACGTGTCCCTCAACCAGGACCAGGACGGCCTCGGCCGCTTCGACATCGAGTCCGCCGAGCCGTACCGGGCGACCGTCTTCGTGGAGTCCACGCCCCTGCAGGTCTACCGCGACTACGTGGACCTCGTCGGCCGGCCCGCCAAGTCCGACGCGACCTACCGCCAGTACGCCGAACCCGTGTGGAACTCCTGGGCCCAGTTCTACACCCACGTCGACCAGGCGAAACTCCTCGACTACGCCCAGGACCTGCACGACCACGGCATCACCGGGCACGCCCTGCAGCTGGACGACAAGTGGGAGTCGGACTACGGGAACATGACCTTCGACCCCAAGGCCTACCCGGACCCGAAGGCCATGTCCGACACGATCCACGGCCTCGGCTTCGACTTCGGCCTGTGGGTCACCCTGTGGATCAACCTGGACTCCGACCAGTACCGCTACGCCGCCGACCACGGCTATCTGCTCAAGGACGCCGCCGACCCCGCCAAGCCCTGCACGGTCACCTGGTGGAACGGCACCGCCGGCATCGTCGACCTGGGCAACCCCGAGGCGCGATCCTGGTACGAGGGCCGGCTGCACACCCTCATGGACACCTACGGCGTCGACGGCCTGAAGTTCGACACCCGCTTCTTCGACGAGCGGTGCGCCCCGCACGAGGGCTACCGGCCCACCGACTACCAGCGGCTGGGCGCCGAACTCGCCGACGGGTACGACCTGCAGGGCGTGGGCATCCGCGTCCACTGGGACACCGCCGCCCACCGGGCCGGGTTCGTCACCCGCCAGCTCGACAAGGGCACCGGCTGGAACTCCCTGCGGGCCTCCGTCACCCAGAACCTCGCCATCTCCACGATCGGCTACCCCTTCGTCACCACCGACATGATCGGCGGCTCCAGCAGCCAGCCGGCACCGGCGAAGGAGGTCCTGGTCCGCTGGGCGCAGTCGGCCGCCCTGATGCCGCTGATGTACTCCTCCACGTCCCCGGTCGACACCATCGACCCCACCACCGGCCGGCCGGTCGTCTACGACGAGGAGACCGTCGCCCTGTACCGTGAGGCCATCGCCCGGCACCAGCGCCTCGCCCCGTACATCTGGGACCAGGTCCAGCACAGCCTGAGGACCGGCGACCCGATCATGCGCCCGCTGTTCTTCGACTTCCCCGAGGACCGGGACACCTACACGATCGGCGACGAGTGGATGCTCGGCCCGGCCGTCCTGGCCGCCCCCCAGCTCGCCGACGCCCCCTCCCGCCCCGTCCACCTGCCCCCGGGCGCCTGGTACGACGTGACGCACCACAGGATCGTCGCGGGCGGCCGGACCCTCGCGTCCTACGCCACCCCGCTGGGCACGACTCCCGTCTTCGTGAAACTCGGCGCCCAGGGCGCCGGGAAAGCCCTGCGCGCCCTGCGCTGACGTACGTGTTCGCACGTACGTGTCCGCACCGGCCGGGTTCACGGCCGGTGCGGACACGGGCCGCCGTTGTGCTCAGAAGCCGAGCTTGCGCAGCTGCTTCGGGTCGCGCTGCCAGTCCTTGGCCACCTTCACATGCAGGTCGAGGTAGACCGGGGTGCCCAGCAGGGCCTCGATCTGGCGGCGGGACTTGATGCCGACCTCCTTCAGCCGCTTGCCGCGCGGGCCGATGATGATGCCCTTCTGGCTGGGCCGCTCGATGTAGACGTTCGCGTGGATGTCGAGCAGCGGCTTGTCCGCGGGACGGTCCGGGCGGGGCAGCATCTCCTCCACGACCACGGCGATGGAGTGCGGCAGCTCGTCCCGCACCCCCTCCAGCGCGGCCTCGCGGATCAGCTCCGCCACCATCACCTGCTCGGGCTCGTCGGTCAGATCGCCCTCGGGGTACAGGGCGGGCCCCTGAGGCAGCAGCGGGATCAGCAGGTCGGCGAGCAGGTCCACCTGCTTCCCGGCGGTCGCCGACACCGGCACGATCTCTTTCCAGTCGATGCCCAGCTCCTTGCCGAGCCGGTCGACCGCGATCAGCTGTTCGGCCAGGGCCTTGGAGTCCACCAGATCCGTCTTGGTGACGACCGCGACCTTCGGGGTCCGCTTGATCCCGGCCAGTTCCTTGGCGATGAAACGGTCACCGGGGCCGATCTTCTGGTCGGCGGGCAGGCAGAAGCCGATCACGTCGACCTCCGCCCACGTGGTGCGCACCACGTCGTTCAGCCGCTCGCCCAGCAGGGTGCGCGGCTTGTGCAGGCCCGGGGTGTCCACCAGGATCAGCTGCGCGTCGGGCCGGTGCACGATGCCCCGCACGGTGTGCCGGGTCGTCTGCGGCCGGTTCGAGGTGATCGCCACCTTCTGCCCGACCAGAGCGTTCGTCAGGGTGGACTTGCCCGCGTTGGGCCGGCCCACGAAACAGGCGAAGCCGGCCCGGTGGACAGCCTCGGTGGACTGCTCGGATGACTGGGTGCGAACGCTCATGGCGCCCATTCTCCCTGATCGACGACGCCCGGGCGCACCCCGCGTCCCCGCGGGATGCGGCCGGGGGCGCCGTGGACGTGTCCGCGCGTGGCCGGTCCGCTCACCGGAAGGCGCCGGGGTGTGACCGGATACGCACGCGCGAGCGGGCCGTGAGCCGGGGGAGCCCGGCGGGGTTACTCGGCCGCGCCCGCCGGCTGGGTGAGCCGTACCGTGCCGTCCGGGCCGGCCAGCAGCACCGGCGTCTCGGGACCGCCCAGGTCCCCGACCGCGGCCCGGTCCTCAGGGGCGATGCCCTCCGCCTCGCTCACCACGGCCGCCGCCTCCAGCGAGGTGGCCCCGGACGCCACGGCCATCGCCACGGCCGTCTGCAGGGCACTCAGCTTCAGCGAGGGCAGACGCACCGACCCGGCGGCGTAGGTGCGTCCGGTCTCGTCCCGCACGGCCGCGCCCTCGGGCACACCGTTGCGGGCCCGCACCGAACGGGCCAGGGTGACGATCTTGCGGTCCTCGGGGTCGAGCCCGTTGCTGTCAGTCATGATCCGAGCATACGGAGCCGCACCGGCCGCGACGCGGCCGAGGGCGCCCCGCGGCGGACGGGAGCCGCGGCGGTGGAGGGCCGACCGTCAGGGGCGGTCGAGACGCAGCCGTTCGGCACGCGGCAGCCCGGCCACCACCAGGTCGTAGGAGTCCTCCACCAGCTCGCGGACGAGCCGGTCGGGCAGCGAGCCGTCGACCGTGACCGTGTTCCAGTGCCGCTTGTTCATGTGCCAGCCCGGAACGATCAGCCCTGGGTGCGCGGCGCGCAGCCGGACCGCGTCCTCCGGATCGCACTTGAGGTTCACCGTCAGCGGCCGCACATCCAGCGCCGACAGGGCGAACATCTTGCCGAGCACCTTGAAGACGGACATCTCAGGGCCGAACGGGAACTCCTCCACGGCCGCGTTGAACGACAGGCACAGATCACGCAGTGTCTTCGCCGTCACTCCGGCTTGTCCTCGTCCCCCGGGAGCGCGGCCGGCACGGGCACCGGCTCCACCAGCACCGTCACGATCTTGTTGCGTCGGCCGGCGGCGGCCTCCGCGGTCAGCCGCAGCTTCCGCCCGTCCGGCAGGGCGACCACCGAGGAGGCACCGGCGATCGGCACCCGGCCCAGGGCCTTGGCGAGCAGGCCGCCGACCGTCTCCACGTCCTCGTCGTCGTACTCTTCCAGGCCGTACAGCTCGCCCAGGTCACCGATGCCGAGGCGGGCGGTGACCCGGTGGCGGCCGTCGCCCAGGTCCTGCACCGGCGGCAGCTCCCGGTCGTACTCGTCGGTGATCTCACCGACGATCTCCTCCAGGATGTCCTCGATGGTCACGATGCCGGCCGTGCCGCCGTACTCGTCGATGACCACGGCGACGTGATTGCGTTCCTTCTGCATCTCGCGCAGCAGGTCACCGGCGTTCTTGGTGTCCGGCACGAACACCGCCGGGCGCATCACGGTGGACACCAGCTCGCCCTCCGCCTCCCGGCTGATGTGGGTGCGGCGGGCCAGGTCCTTCAGGTAGACGATGCCGACGATGTCGTCCTCGCTGTCCCCGGTGACCGGGATGCGCGAGAAACCCGAGCGCAGCGCCAGGGTGAGGGCCTGGCGGACGGTCTTGAACCGTTCGATGACCACGAGGTCGGTGCGCGGCACCATCACCTCGCGCACCAGCGTGTCGCCCAGCTCGAAGACCGAGTGCACCATGCGGCGCTCCTCGTCCTCGATCAGCGACTGCTTCTCGGCCAGGTCCACCAGCGCGCGCAGCTCCGCCTCCGAGGCGAAGGGGCCGTGACGGAAGCCCTTGCCCGGGGTGAGCGCGTTGCCGAGGAGGATGAGCAGCGACGGCACCGGGCCCATGATCCGCGCCAGCGGCACCAGGACGTACGCCGCGACGGTCGCCGTGGTCAGCGGATGCTGGCGGCCGATGGTGCGCGGGGACACACCGACGGCCACGTACGACACCAGCACCATGACCGCGATCGCGATCACCAGCGCCTGCGCCGTGCCGGGAAACGCCTCCAGGCAGGCGTAGGTCACCAGTGCCGCCGCGGCCATCTCGCAGGCCACGCGCACCAGCAGCGCGACGTTCAGATAGCGGGTCGGGTCGGCGGCGACCTTGGCCAGCCGGGCACTGCCGCGGCGGCCGGACTTCACCGCCTCCTCGGCGCGGAAGCTGGACACGCGGGCCAGGCCGGCCTCCGCGCAGGCGGCGAGCCAGGCGACGACGACCAGCGCGACCGCGCCGATCACGATCTGCGGGTTCATCGCCGGGCGCCTACGAGACGGTGGGCGCCGGGGACGGGCCGGTCAGGCCGCGCTCGGCCCGCCATCCGTCGACGATGGCGGCCTGCAGGCCGAACATCTCGGCCCGCTCGTCCGGCTCCTCGTGGTCGTAGCCGAGCAGATGCAGCACACCGTGCACGGTGAGCAGCTGCAGCTCCTCGTCCATGGAGTGCCGCGTCGGCGCCTCGGCGCCCTGTTTGGCGGCCACCTCGGGGCACAGCACGATGTCGCCGAGCAGGCCCTGCGGGGGCTCGTCGTCGTCCTTCGACGGCGGACGCAGCTCGTCCATCGGGAAGGACATGACATCGGTGGGCCCCGGCAGGTCCATCCACTGCACGTGCAGCTGCTCCATGGCGTCGGCGTCCACGACGATCACCGACAGCTCCGACAGCGGGTGGATGCGCATCCGCGCGAGGGCGTAACGGGCGATGTCGAGGATCGCCTGTTCGTCGACCTCGATGCCGGACTCGTTGTTGACGTCGATCGACATGGTCGTGCTGGTCTACTTCCCCTTGTGCCCGTGCCCCTGCGCGGCCCTGCCGCGGCCCGTGGGCTTCGGCGCGCCGTTCTCGGTGCCGTGCTTGCTGTCGTACCTCTCGTACGCGTCGACGATACGGCCCACGAGCTTGTGCCGTACGACGTCGTGCGACGACAGCCGGGCGAAGTGGACGTCCTCGACGCCCTCCAGGATCTCCTGCACCTGGCGCAGGCCGCTCTTGGTGCCGTTGGGCAGGTCGACCTGCGTCACATCACCGGTGATCACGATCTTGGAGTCGAAGCCGAGCCGGGTGAGGAACATCTTCATCTGCTCGGGCGAGGTGTTCTGCGCCTCGTCGAGGATGATGAAGGCGTCGTTGAGCGTGCGGCCGCGCATGTAGGCCAGCGGAGCGACCTCGATCGTCCCCGCGGCCATCAGCCGGGGGATCGAGTCCGGGTCGATCATGTCGTGCAGCGCGTCGTACAGCGGACGCAGATAGGGGTCGATCTTCTCGTAGAGCGTGCCGGGCAGGAAGCCCAGGCGCTCGCCGGCCTCGACCGCGGGCCGGGTCAGGATGATGCGGTTGACCTGCTTGGACTGCAGGGCCTGCACCGCCTTGGCCATGGCGAGGTAGGTCTTGCCAGTACCGGCGGGGCCGATGCCGAAGACGATCGTGTGCTTGTCGATGGCGTCGACGTAGCGCTTCTGGTTCAGCGTCTTGGGGCGGATCGTGCGGCCGCGTGAGGACAGGATGTTCTGGGTGAGCACCTCGGCCGGGGTCTCGTGACCGTCGCTCTCGCCGTTCTCGCTTGCCCTGAGCATGGCGATCGAGCGTTCCACCGCGTCCTCCGTCATCGGCTGCCCGGTGCGCAGCACCAGCATCATCTCGTCGAACACACGCGAGATGAGGGCGACGTCGGCCGGATCGCCCGTCGCGCTGATCTCGTTGCCCCGGACATGGATGTCGGCCGCCGGGAAGGCCTTCTCGATCACGCGCAGAAGGGAGTCGCCGGAACCCAGCACGGTCACCATGGGGTGCTGAGCGGGGACGGTGAACTGTGCTCTCGCCTGCCCCTGCGCGGGGGTGTTTGCTGCGGGTGTCTGAGTCATGGGCCGGCGCTTAAGGCCTGCGATTCCTCCTCGTCACGGCCGCATTGCTGAGGGCGGCCTCGCGCTTCCCAGGGTACGACGGGGTACTGACGTCGTCGTAGGCATTTCCGCCCGGTGCTCGACGGCACGCATGGTGACGAATCGGTCACCGCGGCGGCGGATCCGCCGCCCGGCAGGGCGGGATCCGGCCGTCGTGCGGTCCTCCGGGATGTCTCGTCGCCGGTGCGCACCACCGGGACCGAGGCCGGCGTGACCGGCTGCGAGCAGCGCGGCCCGGAGCAGCTACGGCGTCCGGGCTTCCGGCGCCGTCAGGTCCTGCAGGTCCACCACCCGCAGCAGCCGCAGTTTCTCGTAGGCGTCGGTGCCCGGGCGGGCGGTGTGCACGACCAGCTGCTGGTGGTGTTCGCAGTGGGCCAGGACCTCGCAGTCCAGCTCCAGCACGCCGACCAGCGGATGCCGGAAGCGTTTGACCGAGGCGCGCCGGACGGCGACCTCGTGCTCGTCCCACAGCCGCGCGAACTCCTCGCTCTCGGCCCGCAGTTCGGCGACCAGGGCGGCGGGCTCCGGGTCCTCGGGGCGGGCCGCGGTCACCGCCCGCAGGCTCGCCACCTGCTCGCGGGCCCGCTGCGGGCGGTCCTCGGCCGGGAAGGTCTCCTGCGCCCGAGGGTCCAGGAAGAACCGGCGGGTCAGATTGCGCTCGCCGGGCGGCAGGGCCATGAGGTCGCCGCTGAGCACGCGGGACATCGCGTTCTGCGCCAGCACCTCGCCGCAGTCGGTGGTCACCATCGCCGGAGCGTCGTGCAGCCGGTCCAGGACCAGCAGCAGGCCGGGGCGCACGTGCCGGCTCGTCGCCTCCCGGCGCGGCGGCTGCTCCCCGGTCAGGTGGAAGAGGTGGTCGCGCTCGTCCTCCGTCAGGCGCAGCGCGCGGGCCAGCGCGCTCAGCATCTGCCGCGAGGGGCGCGGGCCGCGGGACTGCTCCAGGCGCGTGTAGTAGTCCACGGACATCCCGGCCAGCTGGGCCACCTCCTCGCGGCGCAGGCCCGGCGTGCGGCGGCGGGCGCCGGCGGCGAGACCCACGTCCAAGGGGCCCAGGCGGGCTCGGCTGCGGCGCAGGAAGTCGGCGAGTTCGGCTCGGTTCACCCCTTCAGGATGTGCCCGCCCGCCGGGCGCGACCAGGGATCGCGAGTCCCCGGATGAGGAGGTCTCTCCCGCCTGCCGCCCGCGCCGCCGACCGTGGAGGTGCGAGAGCAGGACGGTCCTGCGAGAGGAGCACATCATGCTGACCCTGGTGACCGGTACGACGGGACAGGTGGGACGGCGGTTCGTGCCCAGGCTGCTGGCGCGGCGGCAGCCGGGCGAAGAGGTGCGGGTGCTGGTGCGGGACGAGGCCCGTGGCGCGCGCTTCGCCGGGCTGGGCGCGCAGGTCGCCGTGGGGGACCTGCGCGACGAGGAGACCCTCGGCAAGGCGCTGGCCGGGGTGGACGCGGTCGTGAACGTCGCGGCCGCATTCCGGGGGGTGCCCGAGGAGGAGATGTGGGCGGTCAACCGGGACGCCGCGGTGGCGCTCGGCCGGGCCGCGCGGACGGCCGGGGTGGAGCGGTTCGTGCAGGTCAGCACGAACAACGTGTACGGCACCGGTCGTGGGCGCCCGCTGGTCGAGGAGGACGAGTGCAGGCCCGGCGGGCACATGTGGGGCGCCTACCCGGCCTCCAAGATCGAGGCGGAGCGGGCGCTGCTGGCGATTCAGGGCCTGGACGTGCGCATCGCCCGGCTCCCGTTCGTCTACGGCGAGGGCGACCCGCACCTGAAGGACGCCATGGCCTGGGCGCCGCGCTGGGCCCCGCAGCAGCGGCTGCACATGGCCCACCACGCGGATGTCGCGCAGGCCCTGATGCGGCTGCTGTACGCGCCCGGGATCGCGGGCCGGATCTACAACGTCGGCGACGACGCGCCCGTCACCACCGTCGAGCTGTACCAGCTCAACGGCATGGAGGTGCCCGCCGAGCTGTACGACAACACCGACCCCGACCCCTGGCACAACATCGTGGACACCCGGCGCATCCGCCGCGAGCTCGGCTTCCGGCCCGTCTACCCGAGCGTGTACACCGCCCGGGAGGCCGGGGCGCTGTGACGCGGGCCGGGGCCGGTCAGCCGGTCGGGCCGGCCGGCTGCCGCTGGGCCCGCAGCAGGTCGCGGTACCAGCGGTAGGAGGCCTTCGGGGTGCGCCGCTGGGTGGCGAAGTCGACGTGCACCAGGCCGAAGCGGCGCGCGTAGCCCTCCGCCCACTCGAAGTTGTCCAGCAGGGACCACACGAAGTAGCCGCGCACGTCCACGCCCGCCCGAAGCGCCCGGTGCAGGGCGCGGATGTGGGCGTCCAGGTAGGCGATGCGCTCGCGGTCGTCGAGGCCGTCGCCGGAGCAGCCGTTCTCGGTGACGACGACGGGCGGGAGGCGGTCGCCGTAGCGGTCGCGGAAGGCGGTCAGCAGCTCGGTGAGGCCCTCGGGGACCACCGGCCAGCCGGAGTCCGTCACCGGTACGTCCTCGATCTGCCGCACGGTGAACGGCAGTCCGGCCGGGAGCGTCACCCCGCCGAACTCGCTGTCCGCGCCCCGCGGGGCGCCCACCCGGGTCGGCGCGTAGTAGTTCACGCCGTACCAGTCGACGGGCTCGGCGATCACCTTCAGGTCGGCCTCCACGTCGCCCGGCATCGACTCCCCGAGGCCCTCGGGGTACCGCCCCAGCAGGACGGGGTCGGCGAAGAGGCGGTTGAGCAGCAGGTCGTAGAGGCCGGCCGCCTCGGTGTCGGCCTGCTCGGGCGAGGCGGGCCAGGCCGGGCCGTGCGAGTTGGCGATGCCGATGTCCGCGGCGCCGGCCGCGCGCAGCGCCCGGACCGCGAGGCCGTGGGCGAGCAGCTGATGGTGGGCGACGGGCAGCGCGTCGAACATCAGCTGCCGGCCGGGCGCGTGCACGCCCAGCGCGTGACCGAGCAGGGTGTGCTCGGCGGGCTCGTTGAGGGTGATCCACGAGCGGACGCGGTCGCCGAGCCGCTCGACGACCACCGACACGTGCCGCGCGAACCGCTCGGCCGTCTCCCGCTCGAGCCAGTCCAGGCCGAGGGGCAGGTCCCAGTGGAAGAGGGTGACGACGGGGCGGATCCCCGCCGCGCACAGCTCGTCCACGAGGCGGTCGTAGAAGTCCAGCCCGCCGGGGGAGTTCACCCGCGGCCAGGAGACGGAGAAGCGGTACGCGTCCACGCCCAGGCCGGCCAGCAGGGCCACGTCCTCCCGGTAGCGGTGGTAGTGGTCGCAGGCCACGGCCGCCGTCGAACCGTCCCTGATCCGTCCCGGTTCGGCGCTGAAGCGGTCCCACACGGACGGCTCCCGCTCCTCGGCCGCTCCCTCGATCTGGTGCGCGGAGGTGGACACCCCCCACAGGAAACCGGGCGGGAACGCGGGCAGCCGCGGTGTCCGGGGCACCGGGTCCGTCGCCATGCGCGGATCATCCGCACCGTGGTGAGGAATGTCAACGCCTCCGGCGCCGGCCCGGACCTCAGGCTCCCTCGCGCAGCACCCGGGTGATCAGCCGGCGCTGCTCGTCGGAGAGATGCGGATCGGCGACATGCACCGTCCGCCCGTCCACGGTGATCTCGTAGTGGAAGCCGTCCGGGACACCGGGCGGCGGCGCGCCCCGTCCGGCGGCCAGGGCCTGCTCGGCCAGGGCGTGCCACTCGGCGGCGTCCGGGCGGCCCGCGGTGTCCACCTCGCCGCGCCGCTCGATGCCCGCGAAACCGCCCGTCCGTCTCACGTGAATCCGCATGGTTGCCTGTCTACCCCGTCGCGCGGAGATCCGAAGCCGTGCGCAGGGCCCGGACCGGGCCGGGCCCAGAAGCGCACCTACGAGGCCGGTACCTTGACCTCCTCCCAGGCCTTCTTCACCGCCTGCAGCTCGTCGCCCGCGCCGTACCGCTCCCGGGCCGCCTTGACGGTGAGCGCCGCGAAGTCCGCGAACTGGGCGTCCTGTTTCAGCTCGCCTCCGGTCAGCACGTCGTACCAGATCTGCCCGGCCCGCTCCCAGGCGTGTCCGCCGAGCGCGGTGGCGACCAGGTAGAAGGCGTGGTTGGGGATGCCGGAGTTGATGTGCACGCCGCCGTTGTCGCTGCCGGTGTGGACGTAGCCGTCCATGGTGGCCGGCTGCGGGTCCTTGCCGAGCACGTCGTCGTCGTAGGCCGTGCCCGGCGCCTTCATGGAGCGCAGGGCGGTGCCGGTCACGCGCGGGGCGAGCAGGCCCGCGCCGATCAGCCAGTCGGCCTCGGCGGCGGTCTGCCCGAGGGTGTACTGCTTGATCAGCGAGCCGAACACGTCGGAGACCGACTCGTTCAGCGCCCCCGACTGGCCGAAGTAGGCGAGGTTCGCGGTGTGCTGGGTGACGCCGTGGGTCAGCTCGTGGCCGATGACGTCGACGGGGATGGTGAAGTCGAGGAAGATCTCGCCGTCACCGTCGCCGAACACCATCTGCTCGCCGTTCCAGAAGGCGTTGTCGTACTGCTCGTCGTAGTGCACGGTCGCCCGCAGCGGCAGTCCGCGGCCGTCGATGGAGTCGCGTTGGTACGCCGACCAGAACAGCTCGAAGGTCGCGCCGAGGCCGGAGTAGGCGCGGTTGACCGAGGCGTCAGAGCCGGGCTGCTGGCCCTCGCCGCGGACCTTGGTGCCCGGCAGGTCGGTGCCGTGGTGGGCGTCGTAGATCGTGCGGTCGGGCTGTCCGGCCCGGGCGGCGACGGGCGCGGCGGGCGCGGCGGCGGTGCGCGCGCCGACGACGGTGGTCAGCCGGCGACGGGTGCGTTCCAGGGCGTCGCGCTCCAGGCTGCGGCGGGCCGGGCCGGACAGCGCGGGGTCGTCGTGGCGCGCCAGGCGGTCGAGCACGTGGGGCGGCACGATCGTGCAGAAGACGGGCTCAAGGCCCCCGTGAGTGGTCATGCCTCGCACGATTGCACCCTGTCACCGTCTTGTCACTACCCGCAACCGGGATGGGGGAAATATCGGGGAACGGAAGCGGTGAGGGAAGGCGGGTGAGAGCGGAAAACGACCGCACTGCGTGAGGTCCCGCACTTTTTACCCGATTTATCCCTCCGGTTTCGCATACTGGAACGCACCCTCGCGGCCGGACGCGGCTGAGCTAGGCTGCGCAGCACCATGAGTCACGGGCTGCTTCTCCTTAGCTGCCGCGGCGAGGGTCTGCAGTCGTAAGGCCGACCCCCTCCCCGCGGAGCTTCGTGTTGCGCCGTCGGCCGTCCATCCGGCACCGCTTGTCAGCGGAACTCACGAGGAGCCCACGCCCCATGGCGAACCGCCAGCAGCCCAGTTCCATGCCGATCCACAAGTACGGCCGCTACGAGCAGGTCGACATCCCTGACCGCACCTGGCCCGACCAGCGGATCACCAAGGCGCCCCGCTGGCTGTCCACCGACCTGCGGGACGGCAACCAGGCCCTGATCGACCCGATGTCGCCCGCCCGCAAGCGCGCGATGTTCGACATGCTCGTCGCGATGGGCTACAAGGAGATCGAGGTCGGCTTCCCCGCCTCCGGCCAGACCGACTACGACTTCGTGCGCTCCATCATCGAGGAAGAGGGCGCGATCCCGGACGACGTCACCATCTCCGTGCTGACCCAGGCCCGCGAGGACCTGATCGAGCGGACGGTGGAGTCCCTCAAGGGCGCCCGGCGTGCCACGGTCCACCTGTACAACGCCACCGCTCCGGTCTTCCGCCGGGTCGTCTTCCGCGGCTCCAAGGACGACATCAAGCAGATCGCCGTCGACGGCACCCGCCTGGTGATGGAGTACGCCGAGAAGCTGCTGGGCGAGGAGACCGAGTTCGGCTACCAGTACTCGCCGGAGATCTTCACCGACACCGAGCTGGACTTCGCCCTGGAGGTCTGCGAGGCGGTCATGGACGTCTGGCAGCCCGGCCCGGACCGCGAGATCATCCTCAACCTGCCCGCGACCGTGGAGCGTTCCACGCCCTCCACCTACGCGGACCGGTTCGAGTGGATGCACCGCCACCTGTCCCGCCGCGAGTACATCTGCCTGTCCGCCCACCCGCACAACGACCGCGGCACCGCCGTGGCCGCGGCCGAGCTGTCGGTCATGGCCGGCGCGGACCGCGTCGAGGGCTGCCTGTTCGGGCAGGGCGAGCGCACCGGCAACGTCGACCTGGTCACGCTGGGGATGAACCTGTTCTCGCAGGGAGTCGACCCGCAGATCGACTTCTCCGACATCGACGAGATCCGTCGTACGTGGGAGTACTGCAACCAGATGGAGGTCCACCCGCGCCACCCGTACGTGGGCGACCTTGTCTACACGTCCTTCTCCGGCTCCCACCAGGACGCCATCAAGAAGGGCTTCGACGCCATGGAGGCCGAGGCGAAGGCCAAGGGCGTCAGCGTCGACGACCTGCAGTGGGAGGTGCCGTACCTGCCCATCGACCCCAAGGACGTCGGCCGCTCCTACGAGGCCGTCATCCGCGTCAACTCCCAGTCCGGCAAGGGCGGCATCTCCTACGTCCTGAAGAACGACCACAAGCTGGACCTGCCGCGCCGGATGCAGATCGAGTTCTCGAAGATCATCCAGGCGAAGACGGACGCCGAGGGCGGCGAGATCACGCCGCAGGAGATCTGGGCGGTCTTCCGGGACGAGTACCTGCCCAACCCGGACAACCCCTGGGGCCGCATCCAGCTCAAGGAGGGCCAGTCCACCACCGGCGCCGACGGTGTGGACACGCTCACGGTGGAGGCCACGGTCGACGGCGAGGACGTCGTCCTGACCGGCTCCGGCAACGGCCCGATCTCCGCCTTCTTCGACGCGCTGCAGTCCATCGGCGTCGACGTACGGCTGCTGGACTACCAGGAGCACACGATGAGCGAGGGCGCCTCGGCGCAGGCCGCCTCCTACATCGAGTGCGCGATCGGCGACAAGGTCCTGTGGGGCATCGGCATCGATGCGAACACGACACGTGCGTCGCTGAAGGCGGTCGTCTCGGCCGTCAACCGCGCGTCGCGCTGACCGCTCCCACCGGCGGTTTCGGGGCCCCGTTCCGCGCCTCGCGGCGTCCGGGGCCCCTCGCGCACGCACGTCGGATACCGGCCAGGTCACGGAAAGGTCTCGTCCGGGGTGCTGACGGGGTCTGCCGATGTGGCTAACATCACGCCCACGCGGCGATGGTGCCGTGGGTTACGGAGGTGCGACGTGCTGCCAGTACGGGGACGAAACGGCCGTGCCACCCGGTTTGCCCGCCTCATGGGCACCCGCATCGCGTGGACCTGCGTCGGCGACGGCGAGTTCTTCTGCCCCGCTTGCGGGGGCGACCGCAACTACCAGCGGCTGAGCGGACGACGCCGCTTCACCGTGCTCGGGATGCCGTTGCTGCCGCGCGGCACCACCGGGCCGGTCGTGGAGTGCGCCGCCTGCGGCGGCCACTTCGGGCCCGACACCCTGGACCACCCGACCACCTCCCGCTTCTCCGCGATGCTGCGCGACGCCGTGCACACCATCGCCCTGGCGATGCTCTGCGCCGGCGGCACCTCCTCGCGCACCGCCCTGGAGACCGCCGCGTCCGCCGCCCGCGCGGCCGGCGTCGCCGACTGCACCGAGGAGCAGCTGGCCGCGCTGGTCGAGGCGCTGGCCGCCGACACCGGCCGCGCCTACGAGAGCCGGCCCTGCGCGGCGGGGCTGACCATAGAGCTGCACGAGGCCCTGGACCCGCTGGCCCCGCACCTGGCGCCGGCCGGCCGGGAGTCCCTCCTGCTCCAGGCCGCCCGTATCGCCCTGGCCGACGGCCCCTACACCCCCGCCGAGCACGACGCCCTCACCACCATCGGCGCCGCCCTGACCCTGCCGTCCGGCGACGTGACCCGGCTGCTGGCGGCGGCCCGCACCCCGTCCTGACACGCGCCCGCACGCCCGTCCCGACGGCGGCCCCGCCCTGCTGCTGACGCAGGCCCGCACGCCGGTCCCGACGGCGCCCCACCGTGCTTCCTGACGGGGGCCCACGCCCCGTTCCCAGTTGGCGCACCGCCGCCACGGCCCGCTCACCGCCGCAGCGCCCCGCCCGGCACGGCGGTGTGCTCACCCCTGCGGGGCGGCGGCCCGCGCGGCCAGGTCCAGGTGCAGGATCTGGCGGTCCATGCCGGGGCCGAAGTAGTCGCGGCGCAGGCCCCCGTCGGGCCCCTCGGGGCGGAAGCCCAGCGAACGGTAGAGCAGGACGGCGGCGCGGTTGCCGGGCTCCACGGTGAGCCGGACCTCCTTGATGCCGCTGCGCCGCAGTCGGCCGAGGATCGCCACCATCAGCTCGCGGCCCAGCCCGTGACGGCGGCGGTCGTGGGCCACGCCCAGGCCCAGGATCCAGCTGTCCGCACGCAGGGCCGAGGTCCCCGCCAGCACGTAGCCGCGCAGACGGCCGGTGCCGTCGTCGAGCACCAGGAAGTGCTCGGCGTACATGTCGTACAGCTGGCGCAGCAGGAAAGCGGGGTAGGCGACCTCCCCGAAGACCTCCTGGTCCAGCCGTCGCAGCTCGGGCAGGTCGGACTCGCGCGCGGTCCGCAGGACGAGGGGGGCCGTGTCCGGGTCCGCAGGCGCTCCGGGACGCGCGAGCGGTCCGTCGTGCGTGGAAAAGCGTTTCAGCGGCTCTGTGGCCATGCCACCCACCCCCAGTGAGGACGTGCGGAACATGCGGACGTCAACTCGAAGGGCGCCTGCCCGATACACCCGAAGGGAGGAGAGAACCGTGGCGGCGTCGGCGGCACCTGCCGACCAGCGTGAGCGCCCAACTGCCTGCTCGCAAGGGTGGCGTGCGCCCCGCCGCCGTGCGCCGAGGCGCTCCGCGGCGCTTCCGGTGCGCCGGGAACGACGCATTCCCGGCTGTCTGTTCGTGCCCTCGCGGCCTACCGTGCAGGGTGAGGCGGTGTTCCGTCCCGGGCCGCCGACACCCCACGGGGGTTCCCGCAGGCCTGCCCGCGCAACTCCCGAGACGAACGGACGCGGCAGGGTGATGATGGACCGCAACGCTGACGCACCGTGGTCGGAGTTCGACCCCGAGGTGTACGTCGACAACAACTACCGCACCCCACTGGAAGTGGACCTGAAGATCGTGCGGCTGCTGCGCGACCACTTCAGCCGCTGCTTCGCCGCCGCGGTCTCGCGCTCGGCCAGAGGAGTCGACGTCGGCGCCGGTGCCAACCTGTACCCCGCGCTGTCCATGCTGCCCTGGTGCGAGAAGATCCTGCTGCTGGAGTACGCGCCGCCGAACGTCGCCTACCTGGAGCGCCAGACCGCTCCCGGAGGGCTCGACGCGACCTGGGACGCGTTCTGGGACGAGCTGCGCCAGGCCCCCGCCTACCGCGGCATCGACCCGCACACCGAGGTCGGCCAGATCGTCCGGGTGGAGCGGGGCAACCTCTTCGACCTGAACGGACAACGGCGCTGGGACGTCGGGACGATGTTCTTCGTCGCCGACTCGATGTCCGAGGACGCCGAGGAGTTCCAGCGGGGCGTGCGCTGCTTCATGAACGCCCTGGACGCATCGGCGCCCTTCGCCGTCGCCTTCATGAAACAGTCGCAGGGATACCAGGTGGGCGAACACCGCTATCCGGCCTACCCGGTGGACGCACAGCGGGCCCGGCGGAGCCTGGAGCCGTACGCCGCGGAACTGGAGATCCACGATCTGCAGCACACGGTGCGCCCGGGACACGAGGGAATCCTGCTGGCCCTGGGACGACGGAACACGGCGGGCGGTTCCGCCTAGGAGCTGTTCCTCCGGCACGAGCGATTGCCGCGGCCCGGGAGCGGGGACGATGACTGGACACAGCGCAACGAGATCTGTGCGAGGGGTTCGGGGATGCAGATCAAGCCGCGTCAGCATCTGCTGGATATCTGGCGGGCCGTGGCCCGCCACTCGTTCGACGACGGCAAGTTCCTCTGGAGGGACGGCGACGGGCTGAGCAGCGTCGCCGACGCCGAGCGCCTGCTGTGCCTGCTCTACCCCGCGACCGAGGTCCCCGCATTCAGGCTCGACCAGCCCGACACCACCGAACGGGACATGCTGCGCGCCCTGGAGGGCGTCGGCACCCGCCTGGAGATCCCCCCGAACCTGATCTCCGCGCTCACCCAGTTCATGCGCACCCACACCGGCCCGGACGACAGCCCCACCTTCGCCGGCGGCCACTACTTCAAGACCGCCGACCCGTCCGTGCCGCTGACCCATGAGCAGGCCCAGCTGGGCGTCGTGGACTCCTACTCGATGTCCGTCACGCTGTGCCTGGCCACCCTCGGCTTCCTCAAGGTCTACGAGACCACCACCCGCCGCCCCGAGGTGCACCGGGCGATCACCGAGCTGCGCGAGGCCACCAGTACCCGGCTGACCGCGGCGATGATCAGCCTGCTGCGCTCCTTCACCGTCAACGTCTTCGACGCCGAGTCCGAACAGGGCCGGCGCCTGATCGACCTCCTCGGACAGCGCAGACAGTCCGACCGGGCCGTGCTTCAGCAGTTCTCCCGCGGCTTCCGCCAGCTGCGCGCCACCATCATCGAGAGCCTCACCCGCGGCATCGAGGTGGACGAGTCCATCCGCGACGAGAGGCAGCTCTTCGAGTGCGGCTGGGCCTGGAGCATCGTGCGCGACGCGCCGAAGGTCACCGACCTCGACACCCAGGTCCCCGGGCAGCCCGACGGCATCGCCGACCGGGTGCCCTACGTGTACTTCACCGTTGTCGCCCTGGACGGCATCCAGGACCTGTTCTCCGAGCGCACCCTCACCCTGGGCCTGCTCGACGCCGACCAGCAACGACTCGCCGAGGCGCTGCGGCTGCGCTGGGAGCTCAGCCAGCAGTACTGGTCCACCGTCGCCCGGTTCGGCGCCGAACGGTGGCCCCTGGAGGACCTGCCCTGGCAGACCACCGGCCTCAGGCTGGAGTCCGAGTACTTCTCGCTGACCGTCGCCGCCATCCTCGTGCACGACCTGCTCCGCCGCAGGGCGACCGACGACGACCTCACCCGCACCGTCGCCATCATGGAACGCCTCGCCGACCGCGGCCGGATCACCAGCCGTATGACGTTCCGGGACCCGGCCGTCGGCCTGCACCTTCCCGGCGTGCTGATGCCGCTGGCCGGCTCCGAGCGCTCCGGCGGCCCGCTGCAGTGGCGGATGACGGACTACTCCGCGCAGCTGCTCAAACGGACCGTCCAGCTGGCCGCGCTGTCGAGGAACATCGAAGCCCAGGACAGGCTGCTGCGGCTGGCCGAGCAGATCTTCGAACACCTGTGGAAGCGGCGGATCGAGGACGGCGAGGGCACCGGCCTGTGGGACGACATGAGCATCGTCTATCCCGACGTGCGCAACGGCCCACGGCTGTCCTGGAGCATCACCGAACGCGTCATCGAATGCCTGGTGGCCGCCCGCACCCTGTACGAGCAGCAGCCGATCCGCAGCCAGGACCTGGCCCAGCTGGCCCGGGAGATGCTCAACGAGGCCACCCACCTGTTCGGCAAGGAGCAGCTCCAGGCCGCCGTCGGCACCGACGGCAGCCGCAGCCGCGCCATGCGCAGCATCGAGAGCCGCCTGGACCACGCCCGCAGCCTCCTCGACGAGCGGCCCGCCACCGCCTTCGCCCTGGCCCTGCCGGTGCTGCAAGAACTCGACACCCTGACCCAGGCCAGAAGCGCCGCCGCACAGGAGGTGTGAGCCGTGCTCGTCTTCGCCGCCTCCGACAAGGGAGGCACGGGCCGCTCGGTGACCAGCGCCAACCTGGCCTACCAGCGGGCCCTGGCCGGCGACCACGTGGCGTACGTGGACTTCGACTTCGGCTCGCCGACGGCCGCCGCCGTGTTCGACGTGCCCGGCGCGATGCGCGGCATCGAGGACCGCGGCCTGCACAGCTACCTGGAGGGCGAGGTCGCCGAACCCGTCCGTATCGACGTGTGGCGGCAGACCGAGCACCCGCTGCTGCGCACCCGGCCCAACCAGTCCGGCCGCCTGGTCCTGCTGCCCGGCGACGCCGGCGGCGGCGAGTTCGCCACCGGCGAGGGCGCCCTGGAACGCTGCATCGACCTGCTGCTCAGGCTGAACAGCGAGTTCGACGTGATCCTGGTGGACCTCAGCGCCGGCCGCAGCTACGCGGTGGACATGGTGCTGGCCGCCACCGCCCACCCGCGGATGCGCTCCGTCCCGTTCCGCTGGCTGGTCTTCCACCGCTGGACCCGCCAGCACGTCATAGCGGCCGCCGGGCTGGTCCACAAGAAGCACGGCATCATCGCCGGCGGCGTCGAGCGCGGACACGACGAGCACGCCCTCAGGGCCGCGATCCGCTTCGTGCGGGCCGCCGTGCCGGACCCGGAGTCCCCGCTGTGGTCCAACGGCACGCCCGCCCAGGCCGCCTGGATGCAGGCCTGCGACGAGGCGCTGCGCCGGCTCGCCGCCGAACAGGGCGTCGGCGACAGCGTCGTCCTCGGCGTCGTCCCGCTGGAGCCCATCCTGCAGTGGCGCGAACAGCTGATCACCGAGGAGGACGTGCTCGCCACACAGATCGCGAACAAGGAGACGCTGGAGGCACTGGAGCAGATCGCCCTGCGGCTGACCGACGACTCCTACTGGGGGCGGCCATGACCGAGGCGGTGTTCCGCGAGACGGCCGCCGACCCGCGCACCCAGGCCGTGCCGCTGTCCCACCTCTCGCTGGAGGTGGGCCACCTGTACATGGAGGACTTCGAGGCCGGACCGGCGCGTCTGCGGGAGCACTTCGCCCAGGTCCGGCCGTGGGCGGCGGCCGCGCGCGCCGCGGCTGAGGCCCGCAGCGGCGGCCGGCGCCCCCGCATCAGCACCTGCTTCCTCGTCGACGACTACTTCACCCGCTTCTCCACCCCGGCCGAACTCGTCCCGCAGCTGCTCGAGGAGGCCGAGAGGGCCGGCCTCGTCATCGACTACCTGGCCCGCGAGTCCGGCTGCGCGGTCAGCGGCACGGTGCCGGTCGCCGAGGCCGTGGCCGGTCGCATCGTCGAGTCGCCGCCGCCCGGCTCCTACGGCAACCGCCCGCCGGCCGCGCAGACCGGCTGGCTGGCCAACGGCGAACGCAGCCCCGCGCCCCGCACCCCGCAGGCCATGAAGACCGCCGCCGCCTGGCAGCCGCCCAGGGAGACCGCGGCCCGCCGCCACTCCGTCTTTCTGGACGCGGAGCTGTGGAGCGACGACGCCCAGGGAAACCGCACCTGGTCCTGCCCGTTCCTCGCCGCCGTGTGGCAGCTGGGCCGCCTCGGGCTGCTGCGCCACCGGGGCGCGCCCGTCTTCACCCCCCGCCCGCACGACACGGACCGCTTCCCCGACGACTGGGACGAGCTGCCTCCCCTGATCCGGCTCAACCCCCGCGCCGACCCGTTCGCCGCCTACCGGACCTGCTCGGTGCTGCCCAACCGGTTCCTGCCGGTCGAACACGCCGTGCGCGTCGTCCTGGACCAGACGGAAGTGGACCGCACGGCCCTGCGCCAGGTCGCCGAACGCTCGGCGCGCGAGCACCTGGACGTCCCGGACTCGGTCGCCGACCGTGTCTCCTACGTCTTCTATGCGGGGTCCTGACATGGCGAAGGCCAGGCAGCCGGACACCACGCCGCACACCGTGCTCGCCTGCGGCGAGGTCCGCACCTGCCTGCTGCCCGCCCGCCAGGCCCTCGACAGCCGCTCCGCCGCCGCGCTGCTCGCCCTGCGCGCCGACGAACACGTCCTGCTCTCCGAACGTCCCAACCTCTACGCGCGTTCTCCCGAGGTGCTCACCGGCGTGGACTGCCCGCTGCCCAGCGCCGACGGCGCCCGCGTCCGCGCCGTCGGCACGGTCGCCGCGCGCGCCGCGCTCACCGAGGGCCGCGTCCTGCAGACCTCCGCGTACGCGCGGCTGCCCGCCGCCGGGCCGGGCGCGCGGCAGCCCTGGGGCCACTACCTGGTGAGACCCGGCATGGTGGAGCCGCTGGGGAAACTGCCCCACGAGGCCGTCGCGCAGGGCGTGCTGGACGGCGGGCGCCCCGGCGACCTGGACGTCGGCCTGATCGCCGACGGCCTGCTCACCCGGCTGCTGCGCCACCCCCTGCTCGACCACGATCCGCCGCTGCGCTCCCGGCCCACCCGGCTGCGCTGGGTCGCCCTGCCCGCCGAGGGCGACGACGGCCCCTCGATCGAACGGTTCACGCTGGCCGAGGACGAGCTGCGCACCGTACGGCTGCGGATCCCCGAGGGAACGTCCCCGGCCGACGTCGCCGGGCTCTGCGACGACCTCGCCCTGCACGACTGGCTGCTCACCACCGTCGTCCGGATGCTGGACGGCATCGCCCTGGGCGGGCCGCCCGCCCGCCGCGGGCCGGGGGCGGCACCGCACCGGCCCGTCGTGGCCGCGCTGCGGCCCGCCGTCGACCACCTGCTGCACCTGTGGATGCCACGGGCCCGGGTGGCGAGGCAGCTGGCCCCGCTGTGGGAGGCGCTGGAGGACAGCCCCGGCTTCACCCGCCAGTGGCAGACGCTCGTCCAGCGCATCCGCGACCAGCTGGCCCTGCACGCGATCGCCTCGGTGCAGCGGGAGGTGGAGCCCGCCGGCTGACCGGACACACTGTCATGTCCCGACCGACGCGCGAAGGAAACGGGGGGAGAAGCGAGATGAGCACCGCACCGTCACCCCGGCCCGGCAGCCCCGCCGGCACGCCCGGTGCCACCGATCCGCCCGACGTGACCGGGCGGTCGCCCACGCCCGCCGCCGGCCTGCCCCCCGGCAGGGACCGGTGGCTGCGCCGCGGAGCGGCCGGGGTGGTCCTCGGCGCCCTCGTCTGGGGCGTCGCCGCGCTGCTCGCCCCGCACGGCAGCTGGCCGCGGCAGTTCCTGGCGGCGCTGCTGTGCGCGGCCGGCGCCGTCGTGATCCAGCACGTGCTGGCCCTGGACCTGCGGCTGGAGGAGCACGCCCGGCAGACGCTGCGGCAGACCCGGAAACTGGAGAAGCAGGTGCAGCGGGCGGAGCACGCGCCCGTCGAGACCGCGGCCGCCATGCGCGAGGTCCTCACCCGGCACACGAAGGACATCCAGGACCTGAGGCAGCTGATCGAGGCCCGGATCGACCAGCAGCGGCAGGAGGCCGAGTCCCGCGACCCCCACGCACTGGTCAGCACCGACGGCAGCGTGCCCGACCTGGCCGACCGGTTCGCCGAGATCGTCTCGCCCGGCCCGTCCATCCTGGACACGTTCGTCCGCCTGGAGATGCGGCGGGTCGTCGGGCACCTGACGGACCTCACCTCGCTGAGCACCGAGTGCCCCGGCGAGAACCACGACTGGATGCTCTCCCTGACCCACGCGGCCGAGCAGTCCATCTGCGCCATCAGCACCTCCGTGGACCGGGAGTTCTGGAACAGCGAACCGGCCAGCCGCTATCTGCAGGCCCAGCAGGAGGCGATCGCGGACCGCGGAGTGCCGGTGCGCCGGGTGTTCCTGGTGGAGAGCGCGCAGAACCTGGGCGACCGGCTGCTGACGCTGTGCGAGGAGCAGGCGTCGATGGGCATCGGGGTGCGCGTGTCGGTGCTGTCCGAGCTGCCGCCGACCCTGCAGCGGGGCACCACCAACGACTGCATCGTCTACGACGAGGCGGTCTCCTTCGAGATCGACCAGGACCTGCGCGACGTCAATGTGCGCACCCGGCTCATCGCCCGGCCGCACCATGTCCAGGACCGGATCAAGCGGTTCCAGGAACTGTGGGAGGCCGGCATGACCCTCGCCGAGCTGGAGGCCCGCGTGGACGACGAGGAGGACGGCACCTGGATGGTGGACAGCGGCGACTGACCGCCCGCCGCGGCCCTCACACCAGCCCGGCCGCGGACAGGAGCGCCCGCACCCGCTCCACCTCCTCCGGCGCCGGCGGCAGCTGCGGTTCCGCCGTGGCGGGGCAGTCGATGACGCCCCGCAGGTGCAGCGCCGCCTTGTACGCACCCCACGCGGACGGCCCCGTGCCGGCGGAGCCGGTCATGCCGGACAGCTCGCACAGCCGCTCCTGCTCGGCCCGGGCGCCGTCCCAGTCGCCCGCCCGGGCCCGCCGGTACAGACGCACATAGCCGTGCGGGTCCACGTTGGCCAGTCCTGGAACGGCACCGTCCGCGCCCAGCGCGAGGGCCGCGTCGACCAGCCGCTCGGACCCGGTCAGCACGCTGAACCCGGCCGGGCCCGCCCCGGCCCGCACCCCGGCCAGGATCTCCCGGAACCCGGCCAGGTCACCGCTGGAGTCCTTCAGGCCGGCCAGCACGCCCTCCTCGGCCAGCTGCAGCACCAGATCCACCGGCAGCCCGGTGTGCACACAGGGCGGGATGTCGTAGGCCAGCACGGGCACCGGGCTGCGCTCCGCGACGCGGCGGAAGTGGCGGGCGATCTCCGCCGGACGGGGGAGGACGTAGAACGGCGCGGTGACGACGACGCCGTCGGCGCCCGCCGCGGTGACGGACGCCACCTGGTCGAGCGCGCGGGCGGTGCTCATGTCGATCGCCCCGGCCAGCACCGGCAGCCGCCCGTCCAGGTGGGCGGCCACCGCCTCCACCACCTGCCGGCGCTGCCGGTCCGTCAGGAACGCCGCCTCCGAGGCGGTGCCGAGCACGAACACCCCGTGGACCCCGCCCTCCACCAGGTGGTCCACCAGCCGCAGCAGCGAGGGCACGTCCACCTCGCGGTCGGGCGTCAGCGGGGTGCACACGGGAGGGACGATGCCGGTCAGCGGCGCGGGCAGGGCCATGGGACCTCCTAGGACGGCGGTGGCGGGCAGCGGCCGGTTTCCATGGTGGCCGCGCGGCGCCCGTTCGCACCCGGACGCACGGCGTCCGTCCCGGCCGTCATCAGCCCTTCCGCATCCCGCATCCGCCCCCATGTAGTTACAGACCGTCGCATGGGTATGCACAGCGTGAAGTGAACCGTGTGGAAGAAGGGGAGCGCGTGATGGCAGCACGGCAGTCGGGTGGTGTGGCGTTTCGTGTGCGGCAGGCGGAGGAGACGCTCACGGAGTTGCGCACCGCACTGGAGAAGGCCGGGATCGTCCTGCCGTCGCTGCGGCTCGATCCCGTCGCGCTCGCCCGGGAGGCGCCGAGTCCGCTCATCGAGCTGGGACGCTGCTCGGTGGAGACGGCCGCACGGCTGGCCGAGGCACTGCGGTGAGCGCCCGGTGAGGGCGGGGGCGCGGGCCGCGGGCACGGGCCGGGGGAGGGGAACCGGCCGGGCGCGGCGACGGCGGTGCACCGCGGGGCCGCTGCCGCGGCGGGAGGGCGTGCCCCACGGCCTCCCCCGGGCCCGGCGGGGCACCGCCGTGGGGGAGAATGGAGCCCATGAGTCTGTTCCGCGACGACGGCATCGTGCTGCGCACCCAGAAGCTGGGCGAAGCGGACAGGATCATCACTCTGCTCACCCGGGGGCACGGGCGGGTGCGGGCCGTGGCCCGCGGCGTGCGGCGCACCAAGTCGAAGTTCGGGGCGCGCCTGGAGCCCTTCTCCCACGTGGACGTGCAGTTCTTCGCACGGGGCAGCGAGCTGGTGGGCCGGAGCCTGCCGCTGTGCACGCAGAGCGAGACCATCGCCCCGTACGGCAGCGGGATCGTGACGGACTACGCCCGCTACACCGCCGGGACGGCCATGCTGGAGACGGCCGAGCGGTTCACCGACCACGAGGGCGAGCCGGCCGTGCAGCAGTACCTGCTGCTGGTGGGGGCGCTGCGGACGCTGGCCCGGGGCGAGCACGCCCCGCATCTGGTGCTCGACGCGTTCCTGCTGCGCTCGCTGGCCGTCAACGGCTACGCGCCCAGTTTCGGCGACTGCGCCCAGTGCGGGATGCCCGGCCCGAACCGGTTCTTCTCGGTCTCGTCGGGCGGTTCGGTCTGCGCGGACTGCCGGGTGCCCGGCAGTGTCGTACCCTCGCCGCAGACGCTCACGCTCCTCGGTGCGTTGCTCACCGGGGACTGGGCGACCGCGGACGCGTGCGAGCCCCGCCATGTGCGCGAAGGCAGCGGGCTGGTGTCCGCGTATCTGCACTGGCACCTCGAGCGCGGACTGCGCTCACTGAGGTACGTCGAGAAGTAACACCCCACAGCGAGGGAGACGAGAGCACATGGCCGTACGCGGGATCCTGGGGAGCCGGCGGCGCGAGTACCAGGCACCGCAGCCGCACCCGTCGGGCGCCCGGGCGCCCAAGCTCCCCGGTGAGCTGGTCCCGGAGCACGTGGCCATCGTCATGGACGGCAACGGCCGGTGGGCCAAGCAGCGCGGGCTGCCGCGCACCGAGGGCCACAAGGTCGGCGCCGAGCGGGTGCTGGACGTGCTGCAGGGCGCCATCGAGATGGGCATCGCCAACGTCTCCCTGTACGCCTTCTCCACCGAGAACTGGAAGCGCTCGCCGGAGGAGGTGCGCTTCCTGATGAACTTCAACCGGGACTTCATCCGCGCCTCCCGCGACCAGCTGGACGCGCTCGGCGTCCGGGTGCGCTGGGTGGGCCGGATGCCCCGGCTGTGGAAGTCGGTGGCCAAGGAGCTGCAGATCGCGCAGGAGCAGACCAAGGACAACGACCGGCTCACGCTGTACTTCTGCATGAACTACGGCGGCCGGGCGGAACTGGCGGACGCCGCCAAGGCGATCGCGGAGGACGTGAAGGCGGGCCGGCTGGATCCGTCCAAGGTCAACGAGAAGACCATCCAGAAGTACCTGTACTACCCGGACATGCCGGACGTGGACCTGTTCCTGCGGCCCAGCGGTGAACAGCGCACCTCCAACTATCTGCTGTGGCAGAGCGCGTACGCCGAGCTGGTGTTCCAGGACGTGCTGTGGCCGGACTTCGACCGGCGTGATCTGTGGCGGGCCTGCGTGGAGTTCGCCTCCCGCGACCGCCGCTTCGGCGGGGCCGTGCCCAACGAGGTGCTGCTGGCCGCCGAGGGCCGCGGCGAGGGCAAGTGACAGCAGGGCGCCGCACCTTCGCATGGTGCGGCGCCCTGGACGTTCTCGGCTCGCGCGGTGCGGCAGTCCTCGTGCGGACTCAGGAGTCCTTCGGTCCCGCGGAGCACTCCGCGCAGGTGCCGAAGATCTCCACCGTGTGGGCGACGTTGACGAAGCCGTGTTCCGCCGCGACGGTCTCCGCCCACTGCTCCACGGCCGGGCCCTCGACTTCGACGGCCTTGCCGCAGGCGCGGCAGACCAGATGGTGGTGGTGCCCGCCGGAGGAGCAGCGGCGGTAGACGGACTCGCCGTCGGAGGTGCGCAGGACGTCCACCTCGCCGGCGTCGGCGAGGGACTGCAGGGTGCGGTAGACCGTGGTGAGGCCGACCGAGTCGCCCTTGTGCTTGAGCATGTCGTGGAGCTCCTGCGCGCTGCGGAACTCGTCGACCTCGTCGAGGGCCGCCGCGACGGCGGCGCGCTGCCGGGTGGCGCGGCCCTTCACGGGCGGTCCTGCGGTCGTCACCGGTTGCCTCCTGAAACGTCTGGATCCGAGACGTCCTGAACCGTCTCGTGCAACGTCTCGCGTCTGCCCTGGGTCATTGTGCCAGCCCGAGGCTCCCGTGGTCAGACGCCGACCTCGTCGGCGGACGTCCGGCCGGCCGGAATCGCACGCTCGGCGGGGTCCGCGGCGGGCCGTTGCGCCGAGGCCGCCCGGGCGCGGCGCCGGGCCAGCGGGGTGGCCAGGGCGGTGAGGACGATGAACGCCGCGATGGTCAGCAGCACGATCGTCGCCCCGGGCGGCACGTCCTGGTAGTACGAGGTGACGGTGCCGCCGAGGGTGACGGTCACCCCGATGGCCACGGCGATCGCGAAGGTGGCCGCGAAGCTGCGGGCCAGCTGCTGGGCGGCGGCCACCGGCACCACCATCAGCGCGCTGACCAGCAGCAGCCCGACCACGCGCATCGCCACGGTCACGGTCACCGCGGCGGTGACGGCGGTCAGCAGGTTCAGCGCGCGCACCGGCAGACCGGTGACCCGGGCGAACTCCTCGTCCTGGCTGACGGCGAACATCTGCCGGCGCAGGCCCAGGGTGACCAGGACGACGAAGGCCGCCAGCAGGCAGATCGCCACCACGTCCGACGACGAGACCGTGGACAGGGAGCCGAACAGGTACGAGGTCAGATTGGCGTTGGAACCTCCGGGGGCGAGGTTGATGAACATGACGCCGCCGGCCATGCCGCCGTAGAACAGCATCGCCAGGGCGATGTCGCCGCGGGTGCGGCCGTACCAGCGGATCAGCTCCATCAGGATCGCGCCGAGCACGGAGACCGCCGTCGCCATCCACACCGGTGAGGTGGACAGCAGGAAGCCGAGGCCGACGCCGGTCATGGCCACATGGCCGATGCCGTCGCCCATCAGGGCCTGGCGGCGCTGGACCAGGTACAGGCCGATGGCGGGCGCGGTGATGCCGACCAGGACGGCGGCCAGCAGCGCCCGCTGCATGAAGGGGTAGGTCAAGAAGTCCATCACAGCGGCAGTCCCGTGCGGATCGAGTCGGAGGCCTGGTGCGGGGCGTGGGGGTGGACGTGGTCGTGGCCGGACGCGGCGGCCCCCTCGGGAGGGCCGTCGTGCACGACACGGCCGTCGCGCAGCACGACCGCCCGGTCGATGAGCGGCTTCAGCGGGCCGAGTTCGTGCAGCACCAGCAGCACCGTCGCACCGCCCGCCACCTGCTCCCGCAGGGTGCCGGCCAGGACCTCCTGGCTGGCCAGGTCCACGCCCGCCATCGGCTCGTCCATGATCAGCAGTTCGGGCCGGGCGGCCAGCGCCCGGGCGATCAGCACCCGCTGGTGCTGGCCGCCGGACAGGGCGTTGACCGAGTCCTTCGCCCGGTCGGCGAGGCCGACCAGTTCCAGGGCGTGGTGCACGGCCTCGCGGTCGGCCTTGCGGAACAGGCCGAAACGGGTGCGGGACAGGCGGCCCGCGGAGACGACCTCGGTGACGGTGGCCGGGACGCCGCCCGCGGCCGTGGTGCGCTGCGGCACGTAGCCGACGCGCGCCCAGTCGCCGAAGGCGCGCCGCGGCGTGCCGAACAGTTCGATCTCGCCGCCGGTCACCGGGACCTGGCCGATGACGGTGCGCACGGTGGTGGACTTGCCGGAGCCGTTGGCTCCGAGCAGCGCGACCACCTCGCCGCGGCGCACGGTCAGGTCGATGCCGTGCAGCACCCGGCGGGCGCCCAGCTCGGCGGTCACCTGGCGCAGTGTGACGACGGAATCACCCATGTTCGCCTCCTCGGCGTCGGCGGTGCCGGTCACCGGGCGCCCAGGGCCTGCTGGAGGGCCTTGAGGTTGGCCCGCTGGACCGAGAAGTAGTCGGTGCCCCGGGACTTGTCCGTGATCCCCTCGATCGGGTCGAGGACGTCGGTCTTCAGGTGCGCGTCCCGCGCGATGGTCTTCGCGGTCTTGTCGCTGACCAGCGTTTCGTAGAACACCGTGGTCACGCCGTCGGCCCGCGCCATCTTCTCCAGGTCCTTGACCCGGGCGGCGCTGGGCTCGGACTCCGGGTCCAGGCCGTTGACGGCCTCCTCGGTCAGGCCGTAGCGCTCGGCGAGGTAGCCGAAGGCGGCGTGCGTGGTGATGAAGACCTTGGTCTTCGTGTGCGCGAGGCCCTGCCGGAACTCGGCGTCCAGCTGGTCGAGCTGCTCGACCAGCGCGGCGGTGTTCTTGCGGTAGTCGGCCGCGTGCTCCGGGTCGCCCTTCTCGAACGCCTTGCCGACGCCCTCGGCGACCTGGGCGTAGCGCACCGGGTCGAGCCAGATGTGCGGGTCCCGGGCGCCGGCCTCCTCGCCGGGGTGGGTGTCGTGGACGGCGGCGTGACCGCCGACCTCGCTGCCGTGTTTCTCCAGAGAGGTCAGGGAGGCGGCGTCGATCTCGGTCTTCACCCCGGACTGTGCGACGGCCTCGTCGACGGAGGGCTGCAGGCCCTTGAGGTAGAGCACCGCGTCGGACTTCTGCAGCTGCGCGGTCTGCCGGGCGCTGATCTCCAGGTCGTGCGGCTCCTGGCCCGGCTGCGTGAGGCTGGTGACGTGGACGTGGTCCCCGCCGATGCGTTCGGCGAGGAAGGCCATCGGATAGAACGACGCGACGACGTCGTACCTGCCGTCCTCGCCGGCCGCCTGGCTGGATGAGCAGGCCGCCAGGGTGCCCAGCGCGAGAGTCGTGGCGGCCGCTGCCGCGAGGCCGGATATGAGAGGCTGTCGTCGAGCGTTCATGACAGTCATTTTCAACAAAAATGGAAACCGTTGTCAATAGGCGCCGTTCGAGTGCCCGTGAGAGGGCCGAGCGGCCCTGTGTCCGCCACCGATTTGATTGAGGGGGATCCCCCGCCGGTACGCTGAAGCATTCGCTGAGAAGCGTTTCTCGCTTCGTCGCCCGTCGTCGTACTGAAGAGAGCACCGTGGCCGCCGACAAGATCGACACCATCGTCAGCCTGAGCAAGCGCCGTGGCTTCGTTTTCCCCTGCAGTGAGATCTACGGCGGTCAGCGGGCCGCCTGGGACTACGGTCCCCTGGGTGTCGAGCTGAAGGAGAACATCAAGCGCCAGTGGTGGCGCTCCATGGTGACGTCGCGCGAGGACGTCGTCGGTATCGACTCCTCCGTGATCCTCGCCCCCGAGGTGTGGGTCGCCTCCGGCCACGTCGCCACCTTCACCGACCCGCTGACCGAGTGCACCTCCTGCCACAAGCGGTTCCGCGCCGACCACCTGGAGGAGGCCTACGAGGAGAAGAAGGGCCGCGCCCCGGAGAACGGCCTCGCGGACATCAACTGCCCCAACTGCGGCACCAAGGGCCAGTTCACCGAGCCCAAGCAGTTCTCGGGCCTGCTGTCCACCCACCTCGGCCCGACCCAGGACTCCGGCTCCATCGCCTACCTGCGTCCGGAGACCGCCCAGGGCATCTTCACCAACTTCACCCAGGTGCAGACCACCTCGCGCCGCAAGCCGCCGTTCGGCATCGCCCAGATGGGCAAGTCGTTCCGCAACGAGATCACGCCGGGCAACTTCATCTTCCGCACCCGCGAGTTCGAGCAGATGGAGATGGAGTTCTTCGTCAAGCCCGGCGAGGACGAGAAGTGGCACGAGTACTGGATGGAGCAGCGCTGGAACTGGTACACCGGCCTGGGTCTCCGTGAGGAGAACATGCGCTGGTACGAGCACCCCAAGGAGAAGCTCTCCCACTACTCCAAGCGCACCGCCGACATCGAGTACCGCTTCCAGTTCGGCGGCAGCGAGTGGGGCGAGCTGGAGGGTGTCGCCAACCGCACCGACTACGACCTGAGCTCCCACGCCAAGGCCTCCGGCCAGGACCTGTCGTACTTCGACCAGGAGGCCGGCGAGCGCTGGACGCCGTACGTCATCGAGCCCGCGGCCGGTGTCGGCCGCACGATGCTCGCCTTCCTGCTCGACGCCTACGTCGAGGACGAGGCCCCGAACGCCAAGGGCAAGATGGAAAAGCGCACCGTGCTGCGTCTGGACCACCGTCTGGCCCCGGTGAAGGTCGCGGTGCTGCCGCTGTCCCGCAACCCGGAGCTGTCCCCGAAGGCCAAGGGCCTGGCCCAGAGCCTGCGCCAGCACTGGAACATCGAATTCGACGACGCGGGCGCCATCGGCCGCCGCTACCGCCGCCAGGACGAGATCGGCACGCCGTACTGCGTGACCGTCGACTTCGACACCCTGGAGGACAACGCGGTCACCGTCCGCGAGCGCGACTCGATGAAGCAGGAGCGCGTGTCCCTGGACCAGATCGAGAGCTACCTGGCCGCCCGCCTGGTGGGCTGCTGATCCGGATCCACGATCGGACGAACGCCGTGCGGCCGGCCCGGTACACCCGGTGGCCGCACGGCGTTCGTGCGTTCCGCGGCCCGTGAGCGGGCCGGGCGCGGGCCGGTCAGCGGCCCTGCAGCGCCCTGACGTTGTCGCCGAAGGTCCAGTCCCGTGCGCCGTCCCAGTTGACGGACCAGGTCATCAGGCCCTTGAGCGAGGAGCCGTAGTGCTGCCAGGCCTGGGCGACGAGCGAGGGATCCATGTATCCGCCGCCCGCGCCCTGCTGGGCCGGCAGGCCGGGGACCTGCTTGTCGTAGGGCACCCTGATCGTCGTGCCCTGCACCACCAGCCCCTTGTCCAGGCAGTCCGTCTGGGCGATGAATCCCTCCACGGTGCCGGCCGCGTGGCTGTCGCCGGAGCAGCCGTACATGCTGCCGTTGTAGTACTGCATGTTCAGCCACCACAGCCGGCCGTTGTCGGCGTACTTCTTGATGATCGGCAGATAGGCGCCCCAGATCGAGCCGTAGGTGACGCTGCCGCCGGTGACATAGGCGGTCTCGGGGGCCATCGTCAGGCCGAACCCGGGCGGCATACGGTCGAGGATCCCGTCGATGATGCGGATCAGATTGGCCTGGGACACCGACAGCCGGCCGATGTCCCCGCTGCCGGTCAGGCCGGTCTCGATGTCGATGTCGATGCCGTCGAAGTTGTACTTCTGCAGGATCGGGACGATGGTCTCGACGAACCGGTCGGCGACCGCGGTGGAGGTCAGGTCGATGCCGGCCGTCGCGCCCCCGATGGACAGCAGGATCGTCTGCCCGGCCGCCTTGGCCGCGCACATCTCCGCGGGCGTTGGAACCTTCACGTTCGTGTCCATGCCGTCCTCCCACAGCGCGGTGCCGTCGGAGCGGATCACGGGGAACGCGGCGTTGATCACGTTGTAGCCGTGCTCGCCGATGCGCGCGTCGGTGATCGGGGTCCAGCCGAAGGGCGGGTGGACGCCGTTGGCGGCGCCGTCCCAGTTCTCCCAGTAGCCCTGCAGCACCTTGCCCTCGGGTTTCGGCTTCACGGCACAGGTGTCCTCGGCGGGCGCGGCCGAGGCGGCGGGGGCGAGGACGAGGGCGAGCGGCGCCAGACAGGCGGTCGCCACGGCGGCGGTGAACGCGCGCAGGGTTCTGCGGAGCATGCGGTCTCCCGAAGGGGGTGCGGGTCCGGCGGTGTGTCGTAGGCATGACAGTGCTCTGGTCCAGACCTTTCGTCAAGAGGTCTGGACCAGCGGCGACATGCAGAAACAAATGACAGAGTTTGAAATCTGTCATCTGTCATGCGAGGGTGGAGGGCATGACGATGCACACCCGATCTCTCGGCACCACCGGCCCCCAGGTCTCCGCTCTCGGACTCGGCTGCATGGGCATGTCCGCGCTGTACGGGGAGGCGGACCGGAGCGAGTCGATCGCCACCGTCCACGCCGCCCTGGAGGCGGGCGTGACCCTGCTGGACACCGGCGACTTCTACGCCATGGGCCACAACGAGATGCTCATCGGCGAGGCCCTGCGCACCGCTCCCGCCGCCCGCCGCGAACAGGCCCTGCTCAGTGTGAAGTTCGGCGCCCTGCGCGACCCGGACGGCGGCTGGTCCGGTTACGACGGCCGCCCGGCCGCCGTGAAGAACTTCGCCGCCTACTCCCTGCAGCGCCTCGGCGTGGACCACATCGACGTCTACCGGATCTCCCGGGTCGATCCCGAGGTGCCCATCGAGGAGACGGTCGGCGCGATCGCCGAGCTGGTCGAGAAGGGCTACGTGCGGCACATCGGCCTCAGCGAGGTCGGCGCCGACACCATCCGGCGGGCCGCGGCCACCGCGCCCATCAGCGACCTGCAGATCGAGTACTCGCTGCTCTCCCGCGGCATCGAGGAGCGGATCCTGCCCACCACCCGCGAGCTGGGCATCGCCGTCACCGCCTACGGCGTGCTGTCCCGCGGCCTGATCTCCGGGCACTTCAGCGCCGACCGGACGCTGTCGCCCACCGACTTCCGTGCCCACTCGCCCCGCTTCCAGGGCGAGAACCTCCGGCACAACCTGGCGCTGGTCGAGGCGCTGCGCAAGGTCGCCGACGGCAAGGGGGTGAGCGTCGCGCAGATCGCCATCGCCTGGGTGCTCTCGCGCGGCGAGGACATCGTGCCGCTGGTCGGCGCCCGCACCCGGGAGCGGCTGGCGGAGGCACTCGGCGCGCTGGAGGTGACGCTGGACGAGGCCGACCTCGCCGCGATCGAGGAGGCCGTCCCGCCGGGCGCGGCCGCCGGCGAGCGCTACCCGGCGGCGCAGATGGCCCACCTCGACAGCGAACGCTGAGCCCGGCACCCGGCGGGCGCCGGGTACGGTCTATGCCATGTCACCCACCACCGAAACCCTGACGGCCGAGCGCATCCTGGAGGCGACCGAGGAGGTGCTGCGCCGGCACGGGCCGACGAAGGCCACGGTGGTCGACGTGGCCCGGGCGCTGGGCGTCAGCCACGGCAGCGTCTACCGGCACTTCCGCACCAAGGCGGAGCTGCGCGAAGCGGTGACCAAGCGGTGGCTGGACCGCGCCTCCGGGGCCCTGGCCGCGATCGCCGACGACGGGGACCGCGACCCCGCCCAGCGGTTGCGCGACTGGTTCCAGGGGCTGTTCGACGCCAAGCGCCGCAAGGCGGGCGACGACCCCGAGCTGTTCGCCACGTACTCCGTCCTTGTCGACGAGAACGGCGAGGTGGTCGGCGAGCACATAGCCGAGCTGGTCGCCCAGCTGACCCGGATCGTCGAGGCGGGCATGGCGTCCGGCGTCTTCGCTCCCGGCGACCCGGCGTCCGTGGCCCGCGCGCTCTTCCACGCCACCGACCGCTTCCACGACCCGTGCCATGCGCGGGAGTGGACGCGGCCGGAGATCCAGGACGAGCTGGAGGCGATCCTTCAGCTGCTGCTGCGCGGCCTGGCCGCCTGACCGGCCGGGACCGTCCGGTCCGAGGGAGCGGGCCGGCCGCCGCAGGGGTCAGGCACCGACCCCGGCGGCCTCGCGCACCTCGTGCTCCTGCAGGCGCTCGGCCGTGGCCTGGGCCGTCCTGCGGGCCCAGCGGCCGGAGGTGACCGCGCCCAACACCAGCACCAGCACACCGCAGGCCACCAGCACCCACCAGCCCGGCTGCGCGGCCGAGACGAACACGTCCCGGTAGGAGGACGAGCCGACGCCGGAGGCGAGGAGGGCGCCGACCACCGCGACGCCGAGCGTCGACCCGAGCTGCCGGCTGGTGGAGGCGACGGCCGCGGCCACACCGGCCTGGGAGCGCGGCATGCCGGAGACGGCGCTGTTGGTGATGGGCGCGTTGACGAAGCCGAAGCCGATGCCGAACAGCAGGTATCCGAGGGTGAGCGTCACATTGGACGTCTCGGCCTGGAACGCGGCGAACAGCACCGTGCTCACGGTGATCGCGCACCCGGCGATCAGCAGCGGAAGCCGCGGCCCCCGGCTGCCGACGAGCCGTCCGGACAGCGGGGCGCACAGCAGGGTCGGCACCGCCATCGGCAGCATCCGCAGACCGGCGTGCAGCGCGTCCAGGCCGCGCACGTTCTGCAGGTAGAGCGTGGACAGGAACAGAAACCCGCCCAGGGCGGCGAAGCCGCACACCGCTATCACGGTGGCCCCGCTGAACGGCGCCGAACGGAAGAACCGCAGATCGATCAGCGGCTCGGTGCGCCGCGGCTCGTACCAGGCCAGGCCCAGCAGGGCGACGAGCGCGACCGCGGCGAACGGCAGCACCGTGCCCGGGCTCGCGTGCGGCGCCTCGATGATCGCGTACGTCAGGGAGCCGAACAGGGCGACGACGAGCACCTGGCCGACCGGGTCGAAGCGGCGGGCCTTCGGCGCCCGGGACTCGGGCACGAAGCGCAGGGTGAGCAGGATCGCGACAAGAGCGACGGGCAGGTTGATCCAGAAGATCGAGCGCCAGCCGACCGACTCCACCAGCAGCCCGCCGACCAGCGGTCCGGCCGCCATCGAGATGCCGACCACGGCGCCCCACACGCCGATCGCCCGGGCGCGCTCGCGCGGGTCGGTGAAGGTGTTGGTGATGATCGACATGGCGACCGGGTTGAGCATCGAGCCGCCCACGGCCTGCACCATGCGGAAGACGACCAGCAGCTCCAGGCTCGGGGCCAGCGAGCACAGCAGCGAGCCCAGACCGAAGACCACCAGGCCCGTCAGGAAGACCCGTTTGCGGCCGATGCGGTCGGCCGTGGAGCCGGCGAGCATCAGCAGGGCGGCCAGCACCAGCGTGTAGGCGTCGATCGTCCACTGCAGACCTGACGTGCTCGCGTGCAGATCGCGCTGCAGGGAGGGCAGAGCGACGTTCAGAACGGTGTTGTCCAGGCTCACGATCAACAGGCTCATGCAGCAGATCGCGAGGACCAGCAGACGCCGTCGGTGACTCAGGTCGGGCATGGTCGCCAGTGTAGCCGACATTAGTGCGGTTAACTAATGACCAGTCCGGCTGCGGTGCGGGTGCGCGACAATGACTGCATGCCCACGCCCGCATCCCCCCTGCAGATCGGCCCGCACACCGTCCAGCCGCCCGTCGTCCTGGCGCCGATGGCCGGTATCACCAACGCGCCTTTCCGCAGGCTGTGCCGGGAGTTCTCGGGCGGCAAGGGGCTGTTCGTCAGCGAGATGATCACCACCCGGGCCCTGGTCGAGCGCAACGACAAGACCATGCAGCTGATCACGTTCCACGCCAGCGAGCAGCCGCGCTCGATCCAGCTGTACGGCGTCGACCCGGCGACCGTCGGTAAGGCCGTCCGCATGATCGCGGAGGAGGGTCTCGCCGACCACATCGACCTGAACTTCGGCTGCCCGGTGCCCAAGGTCACCCGCAAGGGCGGGGGCTCCGCCCTGCCCTACAAGCGGAACCTGCTGCGCGCCATCCTGCGCGAGGCGGTCGCCGGTGCGGGCGGCCTGCCGGTCACCATGAAGATGCGCAAGGGCATCGACGACGACCATCTCACCTACCTCGACGCGGGCCGGATCGCCGTGGAGGAGGGCGTCACGGCCATCGCCCTGCACGGCCGCACCACCGCCCAGCACTACGGCGGCACCGCCGACTGGGACGCCATCGCCCGGCTGAAGGAGCACGTCCCGGAGATCCCGGTGCTCGGCAACGGCGACATCTGGTCCGCCGAGGACGCGCTGCGCATGGTGCGCGCGACCGGCTGCGACGGCGTGGTCGTCGGCCGCGGCTGCCTGGGCCGCCCGTGGCTGTTCGCCGACCTGGTGGCCGCCTTCGAGGGCCGGACGGAGCGGGTGCGGCCCACGCTGCGCGAGGTCGCCGACGTCATGGTCCGGCACGCCACGCTGCTCGGCGAGTGGATCGGCGACGAGTCCCGCGGCGTCGTCGACTTCCGCAAGCATGTCGCCTGGTACCTGAAGGGCTTCTCGGTCGGCTCCGAGATGCGCAGGCGGCTGGCGGTCACCTCCTCCCTTCAGGAGCTGCGGGCGGGGCTGGACGAGCTGGACCTGGACCAGCCGTGGCCGGCCGGCGCCGACGGCCCCCGCGGCCGCACCTCCGGCACCAACCGCGTCGTCCTGCCGGACGGCTGGCTGAACGACCCCTACGACTGTGCGGGCGTCGGCGAGGACGCGGAACTGGACACCTCCGGCGGCTGAGCACGTCGCACCGGAGCCGCCGGGCTCCGGCTCCTTTGTGCGCTCTGTGACGTGGCGGCCTTGAGGAAAGGCCGCCACTGTCGCTGTGCGGCCCAGGGAGCGCGCGTGGTCGCCGTGCCCGGCCGCGGGCGTTCGGCGACCGATGGCCGCCGTGCGGCGGACCGCGTTCCGCGGGCGAACCGTCTCCCGTGCCGCCGGTGGCCGCAGCCGTGCGGCCGGACCCGTCCGAGGGGTGCCGCCGGGCCGGCCCGTGAGGCCACCGGAAGCCGTCGGGAGCCGTCCGCATGGTGAAATCCGGCGGGCTGTGGCAGCGTGATTCTCGCCACCCTTGATAGGAGGAGTGCTCAGATGAGCGAATCATGTCCGGCTGCACTTCTCCAATGGGTGGCACTGAGTGTCACGCTCTGATCGTTCATCGATCGAATACCAATCGTGCCGGGAGGTGCTCAAATGAGCATAGGAGTTGTCGTGGGGCAGGCGAGTACGTTCGAGAAGTGAAGACGCTGCGTCTCGGTGGCGCATCGCGCCAAGACTTTCGATCCGCTGGCGGACGAGTGGTTACGGCCTCCAGACCTCCTTGTGAGCCTCCCCAGACGCCTTCGATCTGGGTATGTTCCTCGCCGTCAGGGCAGCCACCGCGTCCTCGAGGAGTCGAGACCCGTGTCGGAAAACAAAGATCTCCACGGCACCGCGCCGGGCCGTCGTGTTGAGGACGTGAAGTTCGTCTACGACTTCACGGAGGGCAACAAGGACCTCAAGGACCTTCTCGGCGGAAAAGGCGCGAACCTCGCCGAAATGACCCGGCTGGGTCTCCCGGTCCCGCCCGGGTTCACCATCACCACCGAGGCCTGCAAGGTCTACCTGGCCACCGGCGAGGAGCCGGCGGCACTGCGTGACGAGGTGAGTGCGCACCTCGCCGCCCTCGAGGAGACGATGGGCAAGAAGCTGGGCCAGCCCGACAACCCCCTGCTGGTGTCGGTGCGGTCCGGGGCCAAGTTCTCCATGCCGGGCATGATGGACACCGTCCTCAACATCGGCCTGTCCGACGCGTCGGTGGAGGGCCTGGCCCGGCAGGCCGGCGACGAGCGGTTCGCCTGGGACTCCTACCGCCGGCTCATCCAGATGTTCGGCAAGACCGTCCTCGGCGTCGACGGCGACCTGTTCGAGGAGGCCCTCGACGCCGCCAAGGCCGCCAAGAAGGTCACGGTCGACACCGACCTGGACGCCGAGGACCTGAAGAAGCTGGTCACCGCCTTCAAGACGATCGTCGAGAAGGAGACCGGCCGGGCCTTCCCGCAGGACCCGCGCGAGCAGATGGACCTCGCGATCAGGGCGGTCTTCGAGTCCTGGAACGGCGAGCGCGCCAAGCTCTACCGCCGCCAGGAACGCATCCCGCACGACCTGGGCACCGCCGTCAACGTCTGCTCCATGGTCTTCGGCAACCTCGGCCCGGACTCCGGCACCGGCGTCGCCTTCACCCGTGACCCCGCCTCCGGCCAGCAGGGCGTCTACGGCGACTACCTGCAGAACGCGCAGGGCGAGGACGTCGTCGCCGGCATCCGCAACACCGTGCCGCTCGCCGAGCTGGAGCGCATCGACAAGGCGTCGTACGACCAGCTCCTGCGGATCATGGAGATCCTGGAGAACCACTACAAGGATCTGTGCGACATCGAGTTCACCATCGAGCGCGGCAAGCTGTGGATGCTGCAGACCCGCGTCGGCAAGCGCACCGCCGGGGCCGCCTTCCGCATCGCCACCCAGCTGGTCGACCAGGGCCTGATCGACGAGGCCGAGGCCCTGCAGCGGGTCACCGGCGCCCAGCTCGCCCAGCTGATGTTCCCGCGCTTCGACGAGAAGGCGAAGGTCCGGCAGGTCGCCCGGGGCATCGCCGCCTCGCCGGGCGCGGCGGTCGGCAAGGCGGTCTTCGACTCCTACACCGCCGTCAAGTGGTCCCGGTCCGGGGAGAAGGTCATCCTGGTGCGCCGCGAGACCAACCCCGACGACCTGGACGGCATGATCGCCGCCGAGGGCATCCTGACCAGCCGCGGCGGCAAGACCTCCCACGCGGCCGTGGTCGCCCGCGGCATGGGCAAGACCTGTGTGTGCGGCGCGGAGGAGCTGGAGGTCGACACCAAGCGGCGCCGCATGACCGTGCCCGGAGGGCAGGTCGTCGAGGAGGGCGACGTCATCTCCATCGACGGCTCCACCGGCAAGGTCTACCTGGGCGAGGTCCCGGTGGTGCCCTCCCCGGTCGTGGAGTACTTCGAGGGGCGGATGCACCCCGGTGCCGACGACGCCGACGAGCTGGTCGAGGCCGTGCACCGGATGATGTCCTTCGCCGACCGCAAGCGCCGGCTGCGGGTGCGGGCCAACGCCGACAACGCCGAGGACGCGCTGCGCGCCCGCCGGTTCGGCGCCCAGGGCATCGGCCTGTGCCGCACCGAGCACATGTTCCTCGGCGACCGGCGCGAGCTGGTGGAGCGGCTGATCCTGGCCGACACCGAGGAGGAGCGGGACGCGTCCCTGAAGGCCCTGCTGCCGCTGCAGAAGCAGGACTTCGTGGAGCTCTTCGAGGCGATGGACGGCCTGCCGGTGACGATCCGTCTGCTGGACCCGCCGCTGCACGAGTTCCTGCCCGACATCACCGAGCTGTCGGTGCGGGTGGCGCTCGCCGAGGCCCGGCAGGAGCCGCACGAGAACGAGCTGCGGCTGCTGCAGGCCGTGCACCGGCTGCACGAGCAGAACCCGATGCTGGGCCTGCGCGGCGTACGGCTCGGCCTGGTGGTGCCCGGCCTGTTCTCCATGCAGGTCCGGGCCATCGCCGAGGCCGCCGCGGAACGCAAGGCCGCCCAGGGCGACCCGCGCGCGGAGATCATGATCCCGCTGGTGGGCACCGTCCAGGAGCTGGAGATCGTCCGCGAGGAGGCCGACCGGGTCGTCGCCGAGGTGGAGGCCGCCACCGGCACGAAGCTCAGCCTGCCGATCGGCACCATGATCGAGCTGCCGCGGGCCGCGCTCACCGCCGGGCAGATCGCGGAGGCCGCGGAGTTCTTCTCCTTCGGCACCAACGACCTGACCCAGACGGTGTGGGGCTTCAGCCGCGACGACGTGGAGGCCAGCTTCTTCACCGCCTACCTGGAGAAGGGCATCTTCGGCGTCTCCCCGTTCGAGACGATCGACAAGGACGGCGTCGGCTCCCTGGTGAAGGCCGCCGTCGAGGCCGGCCGCGCCACCCGCCCCGACCTCAAGCTCGGCGTGTGCGGCGAGCACGGCGGCGACCCGGAGTCCGTCCACTTCTTCCACGAGGCGGGCCTGGACTACGTCTCCTGCTCCCCGTTCCGCATCCCCGTGGCCCGGCTGGAGGCCGGCCGCGCGGCCTGCCAGGCGGAGGGCAGCGACCACCGGTAGAAGGGCAGCGGCCACCGGCAGAGGCCGGGGCGGCGGCCGACACCGGCACAACCCCGGGATCCGCGGCGCGGTCCCCGACCCTCAGAACCGATTGCGGCGAGGATCCCGGCACCCAGGAAAGAGGGGGCGGCACCCTGTGCGGGGGTGCCGCCCCCGCCCCGTGCCGGGTCCCCGGCCACGGCACGCGGGCCGGCGCTCCCGGGGCACGCGGACTGGCGCGAAGCGCCCTTCGACCGCTACACACTGCCGCAACGTGGCTGTCGTCATCCCGGTGCATGCTCGATCGTCGGGCCGTGCACCGCGGGTGCACGACGCGGCACGCACAACGACGTGCCGGCACGTGTGGAGACGAGGACGACGTCAGGGGGCGCACCATGACCATCAGCCGCAGAGCACTGCTCGCCGCCGCGGCGGCCGCGGGCGGAGGCCTGCTCGCCGCCTGCGGCAGCAACACCGGCCGCGGGGACAGCGGCGGCGGATCGGGTCCGGCGCTGTCGCACTGGTACCACCAGTACGGCGAGGCGGGCACCGAACAGGCGGTGAAGCGGTACGCCGCCGCGTACAAGAAGGCACGCGTCACCGTCCAGTGGCGGCCGGGCAATTACGACCAGCAGACCGCCGCCGCCCTGCTCACCGACTCCGGTCCCGACGTCTTCGAGGTCAACGGCCCCAGCCTGGACCAGATCCAGGGCGGCCAGGTCGTCGACCTCACCGGCCTGCTGGACGGGGTGGAGGACGACTACAACCCCGTGGTGCTCACCCCGAAGCAGCACGACGGCAAGACCTGGGCGATCCCGCAGGTCATCGACATGCAGATGCTCTACTACCGCAAGAGCCTGCTGCGCGACGCCGGTGTGGAGCCGCCCACCACCCTCGACGCGCTCGTCGACGCCGCGCTGAAGCTCACCACCCGCAAGGTCAAGGGCCTGTTCCTGGGCAACGACGGCGGCGCCGGCGTCCTCGGCGGCACCCCGCTGTACGCCGCCGGGCTCCGGCTCGTCACCGAGGACGGCACGGTCGGCTTCGACGACCCCGCCGCCGCCCGCACCCTCGGCAAGCTCCGCCGGCTCTACGCCGGCAAGTCCCTGCTGCTCGGCGCCCCCGCCGACTGGTCGGACCCCTCCGCGTTCGTCCAGGGCCTGACCGCTATGCAGTGGACCGGGCTGTGGGCGCTGCCCCAGGTGCAACAGGAACTCGGCGACGACTTCGGCGTCCTGCCCTTCCCCGCCGACGGATCCGCCGGCCGGCCCGCCGTGCCCGTCGGCGCCTACGGGGCCGCCGTCAGCGCCCGCAGCCGGCACGTCGACGCAGCCAAGGAGTACGTGAAGTGGCTGTGGGTGGACCGCACCGACTACCAGGAGGACTTCGCGCTCTCCTACGGCTTCCACATTCCGGCCCGGCTGTCGCTGGCGAAGAAGGCCGCCAAGCTGCGGACCGAAGCCGCCGCCGACGCGGTGCGCTTCACCACCGACCACGGCTGGGCCCAGCCCCTGCTGTGGACACCGGCCGCCCAGACCGCCTACCAGGACGCGCTCAGCCGGATCATCAAGGACGGCGCCGACCCGGAGCGCGAGCTGAGGACCGTGGTGCGGAAGGTGTCGGACGAACTGCGGCGGGTGCAGAGGAAGACGACGTGAGCGCTCGCACCGTCGAAGCACCGAGCACGGCCGCACCGGCCGCGGCGAAGCCGGGCCCGGGCGAACGCGCGGTCCACCGGCGCCGCGCCCTGTGGTTCTGGGTGTTCGTCGGGCCGTTCGCGGCCGGGCTCGCGCTGTTCACCTATGTGCCGCTGCTGTGGAGCGTGTGGCTCAGCTTCTTCGACGCCCACAACACCGTCACCCCGACGCACTTCGTCGGCCTGGACAACTACACGGCGATGCTGTCGGACGCCGCCTTCCGCGACAGCCTGCTCACCTTCGCGCTGTTCACGGCGTTCATCGTCCCGGCCACCTATGTGCTGTCCCTGGCGCTCGCCCTGATGGTCAACCGGGTGCGCCGGCTGCGGGCGTTCTTCCGGTCGGTGTTCTTCCTGCCCGCCGCGTGCAGCTATGTCGTCGCCGCCCTGATCTGGAAGATGTCGATCTTCAACGGGGTCCGGTTCGGCCTGGCCAACACCGTCCTGGACCTCTTCGGCGCCGAACCGGTCGCCTGGCTGTCCACCACCGACCCGCCCTGGTACTGGCTGGTCGTGGTCACCGTGCGGCTGTGGCTCCAGGCCGGCTTCTACATGATCCTGTTCCTGGCGGGGCTGCAGCGGATCGACCCGGTGCTGTACGAGGCCGCCGCCGTGGACGGCGCCCGCCCCGGCTGGCAGGTGCTGCGCCACATCACCCTGCCGCAGCTGCGGGCCACCTCGGTGGCGGTGGTGCTGCTGCTCGTCATCAACGCCTTCCAGGCCTTCGACGAGTTCTACAACCTGCTCTCCGACGCGCGCGGCTACCCGCCGTACGCCCGCCCGCCGCTGGTGTACCTGTACTACACCGCGCTCGGCCAGGGGCAGAACCTCGGCCTGGGCAGTGCCGGCGCGGTCATCCTCGCGCTGATCATCGGTGTCGTCACGGTCGGCCAGGCCCGCTGGTTCGGGCTGGGAAGGAGGAACGCGGATGGATGACGCCCTGGTGCGGGCCGGGCGCGCGCTGCGGCTCGTCGTGCTGATCGTGCTCGCCGTGCTGTTCCTGATCCCGTTCTATCTGCTGGTGCGCAACGGCCTGTCCTCCGAGCAGGACATCACCTCGCCCGAGTGGACGCTCTTCCCCTCCGAACTGCACTGGGACAACGTCCGGGAGCTGTTCGAGGACCCCTCCGTGCCCTTCGCCCGCTCCCTGCTCGACTCGGCGCTGATCGCCGTCGCCACCACCGCCGGCACCGTGCTGCTGGCCTCGCTCGCGGGCTACGGGCTCGCCCGCATCCCCTACCGCCACGCCGACACGGTGTTCTACGCCGTCCTCGGCACCCTGATGGTGCCCGCCGCCGTCACCTTCGTGCCCAGCTTCGTGCTGGTGTCCACGCTGGGCTGGATCTCCACCCTGCGCGGACTGATCGTGCCCACCCTGTTCTCGGCGTTCGCCTGTTTCGTCTTCCGCCAGTACTTCCTGGGCTTCCCGCGGGAGCTGGAGGACGCGGCGCAGGTGGACGGGCTCGGCCCGTGGCGGACGTACTGGCGGATCGTCGTGCCCAACGCCCGCCCGGTGTTCGCGGCCGTCGGCACGATCGTGTTCATCGGCGCCTGGAACGCCTTCCTGTGGCCGCTGGTCATCGGGCAGGACCAGAGCGCCTGGACGGTGCAGGTCGCCCTGTCGTCGTTCACCACCGCCCAGGTGGTCCGCCTGCACGAGCTGTTCCTGGCGGCCGCCGTGTCGATCCTGCCGCTGCTGCTGGTCTTCCTGTGCTTCCAGCGGTGGATCGTGGCGGGGGTGGAACGCTCGGGCATCGACTGAGCACCCCGTGCGGCCGTCCCACCGCCGTCCGCCACGGCCGGGCCGGCACCGGAACCCCTCGGCGCCGGCCCGGCGGGGTGGTCACGCCACCCGGACCTGATACGCCGTCACCCGCACGGTCTGGTCGTCCAGGCACTGGCCCGAGATCAGGTCGAACCGCTGCTTGAGCAGGGGCGAGGCGACGAACGGGCGGCCCCGGTGGGTGCCGGTCAGACCGCGGGAGAGGACGGCGGCGCCGGTGAAGGGGTCACGGTTGTCGAGGGCGTACAGGCGGCCCGCACGGTCACGGAAGACGGCCGCCTGCCGGCCGTCCGGCAGCAGCGCCGCCACACCGCGGCCGGGCAGCAGGCTGCCCAGCCCGCACACCGTGAACCACTCGTCGCCGAGCCGGAGCTGCACCGTCGCCTGGGTGGTCTCGACTGCCAGGGTCATCGCTGAGCGCTTCCTTCCAGAACGTCGTCCTCACTACGCCGCAGGCCGATCGACAGCAGCGGCAGGTCGGGCTTCATCTGGTCCCGTTCGGGCACGAAGCCGACGACCGGGTCGGGGGTGCCGGGGGCGTTCACGAACGACACGAACCGGGCCAGTTTCTCCGGGTCCTTCAGGGTCTGAGCCCACTCGTCGCGGTAGTGGGAGACATGCGCGGCCATCAACGACTCCAGCTCGTCGCAGATGCCGAGCGAGTCGTGCACCACCACGTCCCGCACATGGTCCAGGCCGCCCGGGATCCGCTCCAGCCACGCACTGGTGCGCTCCAGACGGTCGGCGGTACGCAGGTAGAACATCAGGAACCGGTCGATCAGGCGCACCAGCTCCGCGTCCGACAGATCCTGCGCCAGCAGGTCGGCGTGGCGCGGCGTGGCGCCGCCGTTGCCGCCGGCGTACAGGTTCCAGCCGCTCGCGGTGGCGATCACCCCGAAGTCCTTCGACCGGGCCTCCGCGCACTCCCGGGCGCAGCCGGAGACGGCCGCCTTCAGCTTGTGCGGGGAGCGCAGCCCCCGGTAGCGCAGCTCCAGGTCGATCGCCATGCGCACCGAGTCCTGCACGCCGTACCGGCACCAGGCGGAGCCGACGCAGGACTTCACCGTGCGCAGCGACTTGCCGTAGGCGTGCCCCGACTCGAACCCGGCGTCCACCAGCCGCGCCCAGATCAGCGGCAGCTGCTCGACCCGGGCGCCGAACATGTCGATGCGCTGACCGCCGGTGATCTTCGTGTAGAGGCCGAAGTCCCGGGCGATCTCCCCGAGGACGATCAGTTTCTCCGGCGCGATCTCACCGCCCGGGATGCGCGGCACCACGGAGTACGAGCCGTTCTTCTGCAGGTTGGCCAGGAAGTGGTCGTTGGTGTCCTGCAGCGCGGCCTGCTCGTCGTCCAGCACGTACCCGCTCGCGCCGATCACCGGGGCCAGCGAGGCGATGATCGAGGCCACCGCCGGCTTGCACACCTCGCAGCCGTCGCCGCCGCGCGCCTCCTCGCGGCCGTAGCGGTCCAGCAGCTCCTGGTACGACGTCAGCCGCAGCGCCAGCACGATCTCGTACAGCTCCTGCCGGGTCTGCGGGAAGCAGCCGCACAGCCCCGTGTCGGCCTCGACACCGCTCGCCGCCAGCTCGGCGTCGACCAGCTGGGTGAGGGCCCTCACGCAGGAGCCGCAGCCGGTGCCGGCCCGGGTGCACTTCTTCACCTCGGGCACCGAGGTGCACCGGTGCTCGGTGACCGCGCCGCGGATCGTGCCCTTGGTGACGTTGTGGCAGGAGCAGATCACCGCGTCGTCGGGCAGGGCCGCCGGGCCGAGCTGCGCCGGGGCGCCCGCACCGGCGGGCAGCACCAGCGACTCGGGGGCGACGGGCGGCACCGTGCCGATCAGCGCCCGCAGCGTGCCGTACGCCTCCGCGTCCCCGACCAGGATGCCGCCGCGCAGCGTGCCGTCCCGGCCGACGACCAGCTTCTTGTACAGGCCCGCCCGCGAGTCGGAGCAGACCACCTCCAGGCAGTCCTCGCCGGTGCCGTGCGCGTCGCCGAAGGAGGCCACGTCCACGCCGAGCAGTTTCAGCTTGGTGGACAGATCGGCGCCGGTGAACGCCGCCGCCGCGTCCCCGGCGAGGGCGGCCGCCGCGGTCTCCGCCTGCTCGTAACCGGGCGCCACCAGCCCGTACACCCGGCCGTCCACCGCCAGCGCGCACTCGCCGATCGCGAACACCCGCGGGTCGGTGACCGTGCGGCACCGCGCGTCGACGGCGATGCCGCCGCGCTCGCCGACCTGGAGGCCGCAGGCCCGGGCCAGCTGGTCGCGCGGGCGGACACCGGCGGAGAAGACCACCATGTCGGTGGCGATCTCCGAGCCGTCCGACAGCCTCATCCCCCGCACCGCGCCGTCGGCGCCGGTGAGGATCTCCTGGGTGCCCGCGCCGGTGTGCACGGCCAGCCCCATGCCCTCGACGGTGCGCAGCAGCGCCGCCCCGCCGCCCTCGTCGACCTGCGCCGGCATCAGCCGCGGCGCGAACTCCACGATGTGCGTCCGCAGCCCGAGCCCCTTCAGGGCCCCGGCCGCCTCCAGCCCCAGCAGGCCGCCGCCGACCACGGCACCCGTGCCGGCCCTGGTCCGCGCGTACTCCTCGATGGCGAGCAGATCGTCGACGGTGCGGTAGACGAAGCAGCCGGTGGCGTCCTTGCCCGGCACCGGCGGCACGAAGGGCACCGAACCGGTGGCCAGCACCAGCGTGTCGTAGCCGACGACCCGCCCGGAGCGGGTGGTGACGGTGCGCCGCTCCCGGTCGATCGTCTCGGCCGGGTCGCCGAGGTGCAGCTCGATCCCGTGGTCGGCGAGGAACCGCGGGTCGGTCAGGGACAGCTCCTCGGGCGTCCGGCCGGAGAAGTACGAGGTGAGCTGGACCCGGTCGTAGGCGGGGCGCGACTCCTCGCCCAGCACGACCACGCGGTGCGTCGCGGTCAGGCCGCGCTCGGCGAGCGCCTCCAGGAAGCGCTGGCCGACCATGCCGTGGCCGACGAGGACGATCGTCGGGGTGTCCGCGCGGGTGTCCGTGGACATTCAGGAGCCTCCAACGGTGGTGAGCAGATGAAGCAGCCCGCCGCCCTCCGCCGGGAGCGGCTCCGCCGACTCCCAGGCCCCAGCGAGCGTGCCGACGGTGCCGAGTTCGCCGACCAGCACCCCGCCCACCAGGCGGTCACCGCGGACGACGACCTTCCGGTAGGTGCCGCGGGTGGCATCGGCGAGCCGCACCACGTCGTCACCGGGCAGCGGGACCGTCTCGCCGAAGGCGGCGACGTCCAGGGCGGCGGGGGAGGGGGCAGCGGTGCCGGTGGGGGTGGGTGCGGGCTCGGTGGCGGTGGCCGGTTCGGTGGTGGCGGCCGGGGTGCCGGGTGCGGTGACGGTGGCGGTGGCCGGTTCGGTGACGGCGGCCGGTCCGCCGGGTGCGGGTGCGGGCGTGGATGCGGTCAGGGTGAGGCGGGTGAGGGAGCGGGTGCCGGTGTAGCCGGTGGTGCGGGTGCCGGAGAGCAGCTGGGCGAGGACACCGGCCTGGTCGAGGGCGGGCACGGCGAGGCCGTAGACGGTGCCGTCGTGCTCGGCGCAGTCCCCGACGGCGTGGATGTGCGGGTCGCCGGTGCGCAGCTCGTCGTCGACGACGATTCCCTGCCGGACGGCGAGCCCGGCCTTCTCGGCGAGCCGGGTGCGCGGGCGCACTCCGCAGGCCAGGACGACCAGATCGGCGTCGAGCGCATAGCCGTCGGCCAGCCGGACCGACCGGACCGCGCCGCCCGGACAGTGCACGTCCCGCACCCGGCACTCGGTGTGCACCTCGACGCCCAGCTCGGTCAGATGCCGCTCGACCAGCGCGGACGCGTCCGGGTCGAGCTGGCGCTCCATGAGCCGTCCGGCCTGCTGGGTGAGGAGCACCTGGGCGCCGCGCACGGCCAGGGCGCGGGCCGCGGACACGCCGAGCAGCCCGCCGCCGACGACCACCGCCCGCACCCCCGGCCGGACGGCCGCGGACATGCGCAGGCAGTCGTCCAGGGTGCGGAAGGCGTGGACGCCCTCGGGTAGCCGGTGGCCGGGGGCGAACAGGCCCGGCAGCGCGGGCAGCACCGGGTTGGAGCCGGTGGCCAGCACGAGCGTGCCGTAGCCGATCGAGGTGCCGTCGGCGCAGTGCACGGTGCGGGCGGCCCGGTCGATCCCGGTGACCCGGCCCCGGACCAGTTCCGCCGGCGCCGGCAGCGCGATCACCTCGGGGCCGTACCGGCCGGCCAGCACCTCGGCGAGCAGCACCCGGTTGTACGGAGGGTGCTCCTCCTCGCCGACGACCAGCGCCTGTGTGCCCAGCTCGGCGAGCCGCCGGGCCAGGGTCACCCCCGCCAGGCCGGCGCCGATCACCACCACGCGCGCGTTCGAGGTCATGCACGGCAGCGTGCGGCGTGGACGTTACCCGGCCGCATCACCTCTGTTTCCCGCGCGGAACGCTGCGCTCAGCGGGACGGGCGCGGGGATGTGAGGGGGCTCGGACCGCGCGGGCGGCCGCTGTGAGGGGCGGCGTGAGGCGTGGCAAGACGAGGGGCGGCGTAAGGCGTGGCGTGACGAGGGACGGTGTGCGGGGCGCGGTGGACGACAGGGACGGTGTGCGGGGCGGTGTGACGAAGGGACGGTGTGCGGGGCGGTGTGACGACAGGGACGGTGTGCGGGGCGGTGTGACGACAGGGACGGTGTGCGGGGCGGTGTGACGACAGGGACGGTGTGACGGGGTGCTACAGCGGCCGGTGGCCGGTCAGGTGGGCGAAGACGACCACGTTGCCCTGGTAGCCGGTGGCCTTGGAGTAGCCGCCGCCGCAGGTGATCACCCGCAGCTCGGGGCGGCTCGCCGCGCCGTACACCTTCTGGTCGGGGAAGTTCTTCGCCTGGTACACCTCCACCGCGTCCACGGTGAAGACGGCGACGCTGCCGTCGCGGCGGTCCACTTCGATGGTGTGGCCCTTCTTCAGGGCGCCGAGGTGGTAGAAGACGGCGGGTCCTTCGGTGTTGTCGACGTGCCCGGCGATGATCGCGGTGCCCGTCTCGCCGGGGGTGGTGCCGCGTTCGTACCAGCCCGCGAGGTTCTTGTCGGCCGCGGGCGGGACGTCGAGGCTGCCGGAGGGGGTGAGGCCGAGGCCCATCAGCGGGGCGTCCACCCGTATCACCGGTATGCGTATCCGGGTGGGCGGGGACGGCGGCAGGGCGGGCGCGGAGAGCTGGTGCCCGCTCGCATCGGGCAGGCCCTCGGCGGCGGTCGGCTGAGGCGGGGCGTGGGTGACGCCGGCGCCGTGCAGCAACCAGGCACCGGCACCGAGGGCGACCGTGCTGACGGCCGCTATCGCCACGTTGTTGACCTTGCGCATGCCAACGCCTCCGCACGACTTCTCGGCACGACGCCCCCTCGCCCGGCCGCGAGGCCGGGGTCCTGCTGTCCCGTCCCCCCTCCGGGCGGTGAGGGGCGTCGCGCCCGGAGGGGAGGGGACCCGCGGTACCGGTGACGGGCCACGGGGCGCCCGTCAGATCCCGTCGCCTCTCGCCCGGCGATGCAGGAGCCAGGTACCGCCCGCGGCGGCGACGGCGAGAGCCGCCACGCCGGCCGCGGTCCGCACGGGGTCGGTGCCCAAGGCGCCACCGACCCCCGTCTTCACACTTCCGTGGGGCTGCACCCGGTCGTGCTGGGCGGCGGTCAGCGTGACCACCAGGTCGCCCTTGGCCCGCCGCCCGCCCTCGGCGCACTGCGCGACGATCTCGTACGTGCCGGGCTGGGCGCTCTCCGGCACCCGGAATTGCCCGATCGCCTCGCCCTCGTGCGCGCTGGGCGCCAGCGGGAACTGCCCCGCGCCGACGGCGCTCGCGTCCCCGGCCGCGACCCCCTTCTCGCCGCACGCCTTGGTGTTCACGCTGACCTGCCCGCCCGGCACCACCGAGGACGGGTAGACGTCCAGCGTGCCCGTGACGGCACCGGCCTCGGCGCGCGGCAGACGGACGGCGGCCGGCCCACCGTCCGCGCCGTGCGCGGGTGCGGCGAGGCCGACGGCGGCGGCGACGGCGAGCGCGGCGCCGGTCACGGCCCCGGCCGTCGGACAGACGGTACGTCGCATCGCTGCTCCTCCGGTCGGTGCTCGCGCGAGCTGTGCGGTGAGGGCACGGACCTGCCGCGGCTGGCGCTCGTGCCGCCGCCGTTCGCGTCCCTGCCCTTCCGAGGTAAGTGGCGTGCGACGGGACCCGCTTGCTGAGGCTGTGTCAGAAATACGGAGAACGGGTGTCGTCCGCGGCCCGCCCCGACCTGTCGCGTCTCGCGTTCGCCCAGGTCAGAGCGGGTGCGCTGGGAGCGTGTCGGGAACCACCCGGAGGGGGCGGGCCGCAGGGGTGACGGAGCGGGGCCGGGGCGAGTGTGCCGGGGCGGCCTGTCGGGGCGGCATGCCTGGGGCCGGCGGTGAGCGCGGGCCTGCGTACGGCCGTGAGGTCGTCGCCGTGGGGTCTTCTGGGTGGGCGGGGAGCAGGGCCCGGGGCGGGCCGGAATCCGGGGTGTGCAGGGACCGGAATCCGGGGTGTGCAGGGAGCGGGAACGGATCCAGAATCGTCCCCGTGACCGGACCCGTCATCCCCGACCCGACCGCCCCCGGCCCGGCCGTCCCCGAACCGTCCGCCGTCCTGCCGTTCTTCGTCTACGGCACCCTCCGCCCGGGCCAGTTCCGCCATGACCTCTTCCTGCGCGGCCGCACCCTGAGCGAGGAACCCGCCCGCCTGCACGGCGCGGTCCTCTACGAGGGCCCCGGCTACCCCTACGCCGTCGAGGAGCCCCAGGGAGTGGTCACCGGCTGCCTGGTCACCGCACGGCCGGAGGCGTACGCGACGCTGCTCGCCGAACTCGACCGGCTGGAGGGATACGCGCCGGGCGACCCGGGCAACCTCTACGAACGGCTGGCCCGCGACATCGAACGCGTATCCGGCGGCACGGTCCGCGCCTGGGTGTACGTGGCCGCCCCGCGCGTCACCGCCCGGCTGCGCGCCCACGGCACACGCATCGCGAGCGGGGACTGGGCGGAGCGCTGTTGACCGGCGTCGTTGACCGGTGCCGCTGACCGGGTCGTCGTTGATCAGCCCAGCAGGGTGAACCCCTCGGGCACGGCGATGCCGAACTCCTCCACCGCCAGGCGCCGGGCCTCCGCCTCGTCGGTGATCTCCCGCTCGGTGACGGTGCCGTCGGCACGGGTCTGCGTGAACCGGGAGCCGTCCAGCGCGAGATGCCGGCCGGGCGTGGTGCGCTGCAGATAGGGACGGTGACTGAAGGGCGAGCGCGGGTTGGTGGCGACGTGCCAGTTGAACACCTCGTAGTCCGGCGCGGTGAACGGCTCCAGCGTGAAGGCGTACTGGCCGGTCCAGTCCGCGGTCCGGTGGTCGTGGGCCTCCAGCACCCACAGCTCCAGCGGCCCGTCGTGCGGCAGCCGCGTCAGCCGGTGCCGCCGCCCGCCGCCCTCGCTCTCCGCGCCGACGGTCAGCGGCATCGGCGTCAGCAGCGCGCCGACCGCACCGAACCCGACGTCCGCCAGATACGGCCGGGGCTCGCCCGGCACCTCCACCCGCAGCATCATGTGCGTCCGGGGCCGGCTCACCGGCGACTCGGCGCCCAGCACCACCCGCCCCGCCAGCCCCGACACCGTGAAGCCCAGTGCCTCCAACGCCAGCCACAGCAGGGTGTTCTGCTCGTAGCAGTACCCGCCGCGAAGGCCGTGGACCAGCTTGGCCATCAGATCCCAGGGAGCCAGCGAGGGCGCCGTGCCGGACACCGCGTCCAGGTTCTCGAAGGGGAAGGCCAGGGCGTGGGCGAGGTGCACTCCGCGCAGCGTCGCGAGATCGGCCCCCCGGCCGCCCTCCCATCCGATACGCCGCAGATAGGCACCGAGGTCGAATGCATCCTGGTCGGACATGCCTCGAACCTACGCCGGAAGGCCGCCCCGGACGTCCCCGGCCCGCCCCGGACGGCTCCCGGCCCGCCCGGCCCGCTCCCGGCCGTACGACGGCTCAGGCGTGGACCCCTCCCCCTGGCCGCTCCCCATCCACCGGCTCCACCCGCACCGCGCACACCTTGAACTCCGGCATCCGCGAGGCCGGGTCGAGGGCCGGGTTGGTCAGGGTGTTCGCGCGGCCCGCGCCGGGCCAGTGGAACGGCATGAACACCGTGTCCGGGCGGATGCCCGCCGAGACTCTGGCCGGGGCCGTCGCCCGCCCGCGCCGCGACACCACCGTCACCGGGTCGCCGTCGGCCGCGCCCAGCCGTGCCGCGAGCCGGGGATGCAGCTCGACGAACGGGCCGGGCGCCGCCGCGTTCAGCTCGTCCACCCGCCGGGTCTGGGCGCCCGACTGGTACTGGGCGAGCACCCGCCCCGTGGTCAGCAGCAGCGGATACTCCTCGTCCGGTTCCTCGGCGCTCGGCCGGTGCGTCACCGGGACGAAACGGGCCCGGCCGTCCTCGGTGGCGAACCGGTCCCGGAACAGCCGCGGGGTGCCCGGATGGACCTCCGCCCGGACATCTGCCGCGGACCCGGTGTCGCCCGTGCCGCCTGGGCGCGCCGGAGCGGGACACGGCCAGAACACCCCGTTCTCCTCCGCCAGCCTGCGGTAGGTGATCCCCGAGTAGTCGGCGGGGCCGCCCGCGCTGGCCCGGCGCAGCTCCTCGAACACCTCCTCCGGATCCGTTGGGAAGCCTTTCTCCACACCGAGCCTGGCCGCCAGCTCGTGCAGCACCTCCAGATCGCTGCGGACGCCCTCGGGCGGGGCCACGGCCCGCCGGCGCAGCAGCACCCTGCCCTCCAGGTTCGTCGTCGTCCCCGTCTCCTCCGCCCACTGCGTCACCGGCAGGACGACGTCCGCCAGTTCCGCCGTCTCCGACAGCACCACGTCGCAGACGGTCAGGAAGTCCAGCGACCGCAGTCGCTCCTCCACCTGTGCGGCGCGCGGCGCCGACACCACCGGGTTGGAGCCCATCACCAGCAGCGTGCGGATGTCCGTGCCGAGGGCGTCCAGCAGTTCGTACGCGCTGCGGCCCGGCCCCGGCAGACTGTCCGGGTCCACGCCCCACACCTCGGCCACGTGCCGGCGCGCCGCCGGGTCGGCCAGCTTGCGGTAGCCGGGCAACTGGTCGGCCTTCTGGCCGTGTTCGCGGCCGCCCTGCCCGTTGCCCTGCCCGGTCAGGCACCCGTACCCGGACAGCGGGCGGCCCGCCCGGCCGGTCGCCAGGCACAGGTTGATCCACGCGCCCACCGTGTCGGTGCCCTTGGCCTGCTGCTCGGGGCCGCGCGCGGTGAGCACCATCGCCGACTCGGGCGCGCAGAACAGCCGCACCGCCTCCCGCAGTTGCGGCACGGGCACCCCGGTGACCCGTTCGACGTACTCCGGCCAGTGCGCCATGGCCGCCGCCCGCGCCTCCTCCCAGCCGGTGGTCCGCTGCCGGATGTACGCCTCGTCGGTGCGCCCCTCGGCGACGACCAGGTGCAGCAGGCCCAGGGCCAGGGCGAGATCGGTGCCGGGCCGGGGCGCCAGATGCAGGTCGGCCTGCTCGGCGGTCCTGGTGCGGCGCGGGTCGACGACGATCAGTGTGCCGCCGTTCTCCCGCAGCTCGGTGAAGTACCGCAGCGCCGGCGGCATCGTCTCCGCCGGGTTGGAACCGACAAGGATCACGCACCCGGTGCGGGCGATGTCCTCCAGCGGGAACGGCAGCCCCCGGTCCAGGCCGAACGCCGTGGTGCCCGCAGCGGCGGCCGACGACATGCAGAACCGCCCGTTGTAGTCGATCTGCGAGGTGCCCAGCACCACCCGCGCGAACTTGCCCAGCGCGTACGCCTTCTCGTTGGTCAGCCCGCCCCCGCCGAACACCGCGCAGGCGTCCGGCCCGTGCTCGCGGCGGGCGCCGTCCAGCGCCCCGGCGATCCGGTCCAGCGCCTCGTCCCAGCCGGCGGGCTCCAGCCGGCCTCCTTTCCGCACCAGTGGCGAGGTCAGCCGCAGCCGGGAGGACAGCAGAGCCGGCGCCGTCCGGCCCTTGGCGCACAGCGCACCACGGTTGACCGGGAAGTCCGCGCGCTCGGCCACCTCCACCCCCGCGTCCGGGCCGGCGGTCAGATTTATCCCGCATTGCAGGGCACAGTACGGGCAGTGCGTGGGCGTAGCGGAAGTCGGCATGCCGCCCAGCCTGCGCGTCGTGTGTTACGTGACCGGACGGCCCCTGTTACACGTCCGGCACGGTGAGCTCTTCGGGGGTGGGGGGTTGTGGTGAGGTGTGCAGCCGACACTCTCGCCCCCTCAGGTTCGGCGACCAGAGCAAACGGCAGACGCCGGTGTGAGGACGACCCTAAGATCGGGGCTCGGATAGGCCTCCATGACGACAATCAGGCGGTGTGTACCTTTTGCCGGACTCGGTGAAACTCATGAAAAACACGGCTCGCGCCTCGTGAACCCGCAGGTCGCGCACTCTGCTCCCCGCGCACGCGGGGATGGACCCGAGGTCTACGACGAGGCGCACCGGCTGTGGGACTGCTCCCCGCGCACGCGGGGATGGACCCGGTGGCTCGTCGAGCACCAATAGCTGAACACGCTGCTCCCCGCGCACGCGGGGATGGACCCGGGACCCCGCAGTACAGGGTAGTGTCGCTTTTCTGCTCCCCGCGCACGCGGGGATGGACCCCCTAGGGCCAAGTCGCCGGTCAGCGGGTGAATCTGCTCCCCGCGCACGCGGGGATGGACCCATGACCCGGATCACCAGCCCGGCAGAGTTCGCCTGCTCCCCGCGCACGCGGGGATGGACCCAGCCCGCGGTCATCGACGAACTCGCCGCCGACCTGCTCCCCGCGCACGCGGGGATGGACCCCGCGCCGAGCGCCCGCGTCACCGCCGCCGTCGCTGCTCCCCGCGCACGCGGGGATGGACCCGGCGAGAATGCGGGACACAGAAGACGAAGACACTGCTCCCCGCGCACGCGGGGATGGACCCCGTACTGGTGGCTATGACTCTGGTGGCTGGCTCTGCTCCCCGCGCACGCGGGGATGGACCCTGCATATCTTCCGCAATCACGTCGCCGTTGTACTGCTCCCCGCGCACGCGGGGATGGACCCTAGATAAATCGTAAATCGTGACAGGAATAAGACTGCTCCCCGCGCACGCGGGGATGGACCCGGTGTCCTCAGCGCGCACGAGCTGAGGCTTCACTGCTCCCCGCGCACGCGGGGATGGACCCGCGTCGACGCTCCCCGTGACGTGGGTCAAGGCCTGCTCCCCGCGCACGCGGGGATGGACCCTCACCGACGCACACCGCGCCGGCTACATGCTCCTGCTCCCCGCGCACGCGGGGATGGACCCGCGAAGTCGAGGCCGCGGGTGTCGAACGTTGCCTGCTCCCCGCGCACGCGGGGATGGACCCCATCCGGCCATCTGGTCAGTGCGTGTGGTCAGCTGCTCCCCGCGCACGCGGGGATGGACCCTCTCACACCCCCCACGCCCCACCCCGTGACCCCCCGGAAAACCCTCGTCACGTCCCCGCAATCACCACGCAACGTCCCGCCGGGAGGATCCCGGTATGACGGTGTCGATCCCTCCGCGCGACGGACACCTGCCCGCCCTGGTCCTGGTGGCGCACGGCAGTCGCGACCCGCGTGCCGTGGTCACCGTGCGGGCGCTGCTGGACCGTGTCCGTGAGCTGCGCCCCGGCCTGCCCGTGCACCTGGGCCACATCGAGCTGAACGAGCCGTTGCTGCCCGACACGCTCGCGCGGCTGGCGGGCACCGATGTCGTCCTGGTGCCGTTGCTGTTCGGCTCCGGTCACCACGTCAAGCGGGACATCCCGCGGATGGCCGCCGCCGCACGGGCCCACGCCCGGGTGGCCGCCCCGCTCGGCCCGCACCCGCTGCTCGTGGAGGCGCTGCACGACCGGCTGACCGAGGCCGGATGGCGGCCGCCGCACGATGCGGACGAGCGCCGCACGAACGCGGTGGTCCTGGCGGCGGCGGGTTCGCGCGATCCGGAGTCGGCGGCCGGCACCCGCCGTACCGCCCGGCTGCTGTCCGCCCGGCTCGGTGCGCCCGTGGTCGCCGCCTACGCCTCCGCCGCCGCGCCGACCGTCCCGGAGGCGGTGCGCGCGCTGACCGCCCGCGGCCGTCACCGCATCGCCGTCGCCTCCTGCTTCGCCGCCCCGGGCCGTTTCGCCGTGCAGTGCGCCGCGGCCGCCCCCGGTGTCGCCGCCGCCCCGCTCGGGGACCACCCGGCCCTGGCCCGTCTGGTCCTGCTCCGCTACGACCAGGTGCTGGCGGCGTCCGAGGGGCACGAGGCGTATGACACGTCCCCGGCCTTCGAGACCTCCGAGGCGTTCGAGCCGGTCGGTGCTCTCTCGCACCCGCCCCTCGCCGTCCCGTGACGCCCACGGCCCGCCTCCAGAGGGCCACCGCCCATGTCCCCGGCGTACACCGGACGCCCCGACCGACACCCCCACCGGAGCCTCACGCAAGGCACCCCCACCGGTGGACACCCCCGCCCCACAACCAAGCGCCCCACCGCCCCGCACCTCGTACTGTCGATGCATGGACGGGATCGCCTCCGCGGCAGCAGCGTCGTCCCACGATCACCTCCCGCCCGCCGGGTACGAGGCGCCGGCGGTGGAGCGGTGGGCGGCCGAACCGGACAAGCGGCCGGGGCGCACGGCCTTCCAGCGTGACCGTGCCCGGGTGCTGCACTCCGCGGCGCTCAGACGGCTGGCGGGCAAGACCCAGGTGGTCACCCCGGGCGAGCCCAGCCAGGCCTGGGATCCGAGCCCGCGCACCCGGCTCACCCACTCCCTGGAGTGCGCCCAGGTCGGCCGGGAACTGGGGGCCGCCCTCGGCTGCGACCCGGACCTGGTGGAGACCGCCTGCCTCTCCCACGACCTGGGGCATCCGCCGTTCGGGCACAACGGCGAGCAGGCGCTGAACGAGTTCGCCGGCGACTGCGGCGGTTTCGAGGGCAACGCCCAGTCGCTGCGGCTGCTCACCCGGCTCGAACCCAAGCGGTTCGTCACCGACCCGGAGTCCGGGGAGCTGGTCAGCGTCGGGCTCAACCTGACGCGGGCCGCGCTGGACGCCGCGACCAAGTACCCGTGGCCGCGCGGTGCCCGCCCCGGCGACCCGCACTCGGCGAAGTTCGGCGTGTACGAGGACGACCGGCCCGTCTTCGACTGGGTGCGCGCCGGGGCGCCCGGCACCCGGACCTGCTTCGAGGCGCAGGTCATGGACTGGTCCGACGACGTGGCGTATTCGGTGCACGACCTGGAGGACGGGCTGCACGCCGGGCACATCGAGCCCGCCTGCCTGCAGGCCGACCTGGAGCGGCAGGAGATCTTCGCGGTGGCCGTCGGGCGGTACGTCCCGGCCGGCACCGACCCCGAGGAGCTGGCCGAGGCACTGGACCGGCTGCTCGCCCAGGAGTGGTGGCCCCACGGCTACGACGGCTCCGCGGTCGCCCAGGCCCGGCTGAAGGACGCCACCAGCCAGCTCATCGGCCGGTTCTGTCTGGCCGCCGAGCACGCCACCCGGGAGGCGTACGGGGGCGGCCGGCTCACCCGGTACGCGGCCGAGCTGGTGGTGCCGCGCGGCATCCGGATGGAGTGCGCCGTCCTCAAGGCCGTCGCCGACCTGTACGTGATGCAGCGCGACGAGCAGGAACGGCTGCGCGCCCGGCAGCGGGTCGTCGTCCTGGAGCTGGCCGACGCGCTGACCGCACGCGCGCCGGAGGGGCTGGACCCGCAGTTCCGCGCCCTGTTCCGGCAGGCCGGCGACGACCGGGCGCGCAAGCGTGTCGTCGTCGACCAGATCGCCTCCCTCACCGACGCCTCGGCCCGCCGGCTGCACGCACGGCTCACCGGCCGGCCGGGCGGGCGGCCAGGGCGTCCTTGAAGGCGTCCTTGACAGCGTCCATGACAGCGTCCCTGACGGCGTCCATGAAACCGCCACCGAAACCGTCCCGGACACTGACAGCGCGCTTATCCGCAGCCGTGATACCCGTGAAGGGCGCCGTGATCGGTGCGCCGGACGCGCCCCGGAAGCGTGATCGACGGGTCCTTGTGTGACCCTCTGTGGCCTGATCGGGCCACTCCCTCTTCCCGCATCACGCTCCGTGCGGGACGCTCGCATGGGGCGGCACCCTGACGAGGAGGCAACACGTGGTCGACGCGGATCAGACATTCGTCATCGTCGGAGGTGGTCTGGCCGGCGCCAAGGCGGCCGAGACCCTTCGCGCGGAGGGCTTCAGCGGCCGCGTCATCCTCATCTGCGACGAGCGGGACCATCCCTACGAGCGTCCGCCGCTGTCCAAAGGGTTCCTCCTCGGCAAGGAGACACGCGACAAGGCCCTCGTCCACGAGCCCGCCTGGTACGCGCAGAACGACATCGAACTGCACCTCGGGCAGACCGTCGACGCCATCGACCGCGCCGCGAAGACCGTCCACTACGGCGACGACGGCACGTACATCCGCTACGACAAACTGCTGCTGGCCACCGGCGCCGAACCGCGCCGCCTGGACGTCCCCGGCACCGGCCTGGCCGGCGTGCACCACCTGCGCCGCCTCGCCCACGCCGAACGCCTGCGCAACGTCCTGACCCACCTCGGGCGGGACAACGGGCACCTGGTGATCGCGGGCGCCGGCTGGATCGGCCTGGAGGTCGCCGCCGCGGCCCGCTCCTACGGCGCCGAGGTCACCGTGGTCGAGCAGGCCCCCACCCCGCTGTACGGGGTGCTCGGGCCCGAGCTGGGGCAGCTGTTCACCGAGCTGCACCGCGAGCGGGGCGTCCGGTTCCACTTCGGGGCCCGCATCACCGAGATCGTCGGCCAGGACGGGATGGTGCTGGCCGCCCGCACCGACGACGGCGAGGAGCACCCCTGCCACGACGTGCTGGCCGCGATCGGCGCCGCACCGCGGGTCGCGCTCGCCGAGGCGGCCGGGCTGGAACTGGCGGACGCGGCCCACGGCGGCGGCATCGCCGTGGACGAGCGGCTGCGCACCTGTGACCCCGACATCTACGCCGCCGGTGACGTGGCCTGCTTCCCGCACGCCCTGTTCGGCACCCGGCTGCGCGTGGAGCACTGGGCCAACGCCCTCAACGGCGGCCCGGCCGCGGCCCGCGCGATGCTCGGCCGGGACGTCGTCCACGACCGCCTGCCCTACTTCTTCTCCGACCAGTACGACCTGGGCATGGAGTACAGCGGATGGGCGCCGCCGGGCTCCTACGACCAGGTGGTGATCCGCGGGGACGCCGGGAAGCGCGAGTTTCTCGCGTTCTGGGTGAAGGAGGGCCGGGTGCTGGCCGGGATGAACGTGAACGTGTGGGACGTCACGGACCCCGTCCAGCGGCTGATCCGCAGCCGGGCCCAGGTCGACACCGAGGCCCTGGCGGACCCGCACGTGCCGCTGGACAGCCTTCTGCCCTGAAGCCTTCTCTGGAGCCCTCTCCCCGAAGGGCGTGCCGGTGAAGGCCCTGGTCCCCGGGGGTGACCGGACGCTGACCGGGCACTGACCGGGCGGCGTCCGCGTCCCGGCCGGGGCCCCGCGCGCACCGGGGCCCTCACCGCACCCCCGTAGAATTCACGCGTGGCAGGACGGATCAAGGACGAGGACGTGAAGGCGGTTCGGGACGCCATCCCGATCGACGCCGTGGTGTCCGAGTACCTCCAGCTGCGCAACGCGGGCGGGGGCAACCTGAAGGGCCTGTGCCCGTTCCACGACGAGAAGACGCCGTCCTTCCAGGTCAGCCCCAGCAAGGGGCTGTTCCACTGCTTCGGCTGCCAGGAGGGCGGCGACACCATCACGTTCGTGATGAAGATCGACCACCTCTCCTTCTCCGAGGCGGTCGAGCGGCTGGCCGCCCAGGCCGGCATCACGCTGCGCTACGAGGAGGGCGGGTACAACCCGGCCCAGCAGCGCGGCGAACGGATCCGCCTGATCGAGGCGCACAAACTGGCCGCCGAGTGGTACGCCGAGCAGCTGGCGACCTCCCCGGAGGCCGAGGCCGGCCGGGTCTTCCTCGCCGAGCGCGGCTTCGACCAGGCCGCAGCCGTCCACTTCGGCGTCGGCTACAGCCCGCAGGGCTGGGACCACCTCACCCGCTTCCTGCGCGGCAAGGGCTTCAGCGACAAGGAACTGATCGTCTCCGGCCTGGCCCAGGAGGGCCGCCGCGGCCCCATCGACCGCTTCCGCGGCCGCCTGATGTGGCCGATCCGCGACATCGGCGGCGAGGTCGTCGGTTTCGGCGCGCGCAAACTGTACGAGGCCGACACCGGCCCGAAGTACCTGAACACGCCGGAGACGCCGATCTACCGCAAGTCCCAGGTGCTGTACGGCATCGACCTGGCGAAGAAGGAGATCGCCAAGACCAGCCGGGCCGTCGTCGTCGAGGGCTACACCGACGTCATGGCCTGCCACCTGGCCGGGGTGCGCACCGCGATCGCCACCTGCGGCACCGCCTTCGGCGGCGAGCACATCAAGATCCTGCGCCGGCTGCTGATGGACAACGGCTCGGCCCGGGTGATCTTCACCTTCGACGGGGACGCGGCCGGGCAGAAGGCGGCCCTGCGGGCCTTCGAGGACGACCAGAAGTTCGCCGCCGAGACCTACATCGCCATCGCGCCCGACGGCATGGACCCGTGCGAGCTGCGCCTGGCCAAGGGCGACGAGGCCGTCGTCGACCTGGTCGAGCCGCGCACCCCGCTGTTCGAGTTCGCGCTGCGCCAGATCGTCTCCCGCTACGACCTGGACACCCCGGCCGGCCGGGCCGCCGCCCTGGACGAGGCCGCGCCGGTCGTCGCCCGGATCAAGAACAGCGGCGCCCAGCACGAGGTCGCCGTCCAGCTCGCCGGTCTGCTCGGCATCCTCGACACCCAGTTCGTGGTCCGGCGGGTGGCGCAGCTGGCCCGCTGGGCCCGCGAGCGCGGCGGCCGCCTGCCCGCGCCGGAGAGACGGCCCGCCGCTCCGCGGCCCGCCTGGGCCGGACAGGCCCGGCCCGTGCCGCGCGGCCCGGCGCTGCACCTGCGCAACCCCGTCCACGCCACCGAGCGTGAGCTGCTGAAACTCGCGCTGCAACGCCCCGAGCTGGTCTCCCCGGCCTTCGACGCCTACGGGGTGGACGAGTTCACCGCCGCCCCGTACGCGGCCGTCCGCCAGGCCATCGCCGACGCCGGCGGCGCCGAGGACGGTGTGGCCGACCCGCAGGACTATCTGATCCGGGTCCGCGAGGCGGCCCCCGACGACCAGGTGCGGGCCATGGTGACCGAGCTGGCCGTCGAACCGCTCAAGATGCACCGGGGCGCGAGGGAGGTGGACGAGATCTACGCCGGCGACCAGTTGGTCACCGTCCGCCGCCGCGCCGTCGAACGCCGCGTCCGCGACCTGCAGAGCGCGGTGGCCCGCCTGTCCCACGGCGGCGACCCGGCCCAGCTCGCTGCCGTGCAGAACGAACTGTGGGTGCTGCAGCAGTACGACCAGGCACTGCGGGAGCGGGGAGCACAGGCCCTGTAGCGCCCCGGCGTCCGGGCGCCGCCCGGCCCTGTGCCGGCCGGGGCCGTTCCGCGCCGCCCTCGCGACCGCCCGGTGACCGGCCGGGCGCAAAAAGTCACCGCAGGCCCCTCGTGGCGGAGTTGTGTCGTACCCCACACTGGGTCCGGTGCCCGAGTCCCCGGACCCCGGCCGGTCCTTGTCTCCCCGCTCGTCCCGCACCACCGCGGCCCGCCCGTCGTGCACGGGCCGGACCGCGGCGAGGCCGCCGGATGCGTCCCCGAGTACCGCTGCCGCACTGGTCGACAGCGACGATCCTGGAGGTCGCCCGCGTGCAGACCCAGACCCTCACCCAGACCGACGCCGCCCCCCGCCTCGTCGTCGCGGCCGTACCGCCGCAGGACCAGGCCGTACGCCACCCGGAGACCGGGGTCCGGGCGCGGCCGGAGACGGCGCCGCCGCCCGGGCCGCGAGACGGGGCCGCGGGGGACGCGGACGCGGCAGAGCCCGGGCCGCCGGAGGACGCCGGGCCGCCGGAGGACGCCGGGCCGGCGGAGGACGCCGAGCCGTCCGTCACGGTCCGGGCCGAGACCGGCGGCTCCTCCGCGGACCTGTTCCGGCAGTACCTGCGGGAGATCGGCCGGATACCGCTGCTGACCGCCGCCGAGGAAGTGGAACTGGCCCGGCGGGTGGAGGCCGGGCTGTTCGCCGAGGAGAAGCTGAACACCACGCCCGGCCTGGACAGCCGGCTCGCCGCGGACCTGCACCGGCTCGTCGTCATGGGCCGCGTGGCCAAACGGCGGCTCATCGAGGCCAACCTGCGGCTGGTGGTGTCCGTCGCCAAACGGTACGTCGGCCGCGGGCTGACCATGCTCGACCTGGTGCAGGAGGGCAACCTGGGGCTGATCCGGGCGGTGGAGAAGTTCGACTACGCCCGCGGCTACAAGTTCTCCACCTACGCCACCTGGTGGATCCGGCAGGCCATGTCCCGGGCGCTGGCCGACCAGGCCCGCACCATCCGGGTGCCCGTGCACGTCGTGGAGCTGATCAACCGGGTGGTGCGGGTGCAGCGGCGCATGCTGCAGGAACGCGGGTCCGAGCCGACCGTGGAGGAGGTCGCCGCCCGCCTGGAGCTGCCGCCCGAGCGGGTCGACGAGGTGCTGCGGCTCGCCCAGGAACCGGTGTCCCTGCACGCCCCGGTCGGCGAGGAGGAGGACATCGCCCTCGGCGACCTCATCGAGGACGGCGACGCGGCCTCCCCGGTGGAGTCGGCGGCGTTCCTGCTGCTGCGCGAGCATCTGCAGGCCGTGCTGTCCACGCTGGGGGAGCGGGAACGCAAGGTCGTCCAGCTGCGTTACGGGCTCCTGGACGGCCGGCCGCACACCCTGGAGGAGATCGGACGGCTGTTCGGAGTGACCCGGGAACGCATCCGGCAGATCGAGTCCAAGACCCTCACCAAGCTGCGCGACCACACCTTCGCCGACCAGTTGCGCGGCTACCTGGACTGAGCGGACCGGTGAAGAGGGGGCCGCCCGGGCAGGCGGCCCCCTCTCACAGCCCGGTCGGCCCGGGCCTCAGTCGACCTCCGCAACCGCCTGCGCGAACTGCGCCTTGTACAGCCGTGCGTAGGCCCCGTCGGCCGCCAGCAGCTCGTCGTGCGAGCCCTGCTCGACGATCGAGCCGTTCTCCATGACCAGGATGGTGTCCGCGTCCCGGATCGTGGAGAGACGGTGGGCGATGACGAAGGACGTCCTGCCGTGCTGCAGTTTGGCCATGGCCTTCTGGATCAGCACCTCGGTGCGGGTGTCCACCGAGCTGGTCGCCTCGTCCAGGACCAGGATCGCCGGGTCCGACAGGAACGCCCGCGCGATGGTGATGAGCTGCTTCTCACCGGCGCTGACCCCGGAGCCCTCGTCGTCGATGACGGTGTCGTAGCCGTCGGGCAGGGTGCGGATGAACCGGTCGGCGTGCGCGGCCCGCGCCGCCTCCTCGATCTCGCCGCGGGTCACCTCGCGGGAGGCGCCGTAGGCGATGTTCTCCGCGATGGTGCCGCCGAACAGCCAGGTGTCCTGCAGCACCATGCCGATGCCGGAGCGCAGCTCGTCCCGGGACATGCGGGCGATGTCCACCCCGTCCAGGGTGATGCGTCCGCCGGTGACCTCGTAGAACCGCATCAGCAGATTGACCAGGGTGGTCTTGCCCGCGCCGGTCGGGCCGACGATGGCGACCGTGTGCCCCGGCTCCACCGTCAGCGACAGGTCCTCGATCAGCGGCTTGTCCGGGTCGTAGCGGAAGGAGACATGCTCCAGCTCGACCCGGCCGCGCAGCCGCTCCGGCCGCAGGCCCGGCACCGGGTCCGGGGTCTGCTCCTCGGCGTCGAGAAGTTCGAAGACACGCTCGGCGGAGGCCACACCGGACTGCACCAGGTTCGCCATCGAGGCGATCTGGGTCAGCGGCATGGAGAACTGCCGCGAGTACTGGATGAAGGCCTGCACATCGCCGATGGACAGCGCACCCGAGGCCACCCGCAGGCCGCCGACCACGGCCACCAGCACGTAGTTCAGGTTCGACACGAACATCATCAGCGGCTGCATGATGCCGCTGTTGAACTGCGCCTTGAACGAGGCCTCGTACAGCGCCTCGTTGTGCTCGGCGAACTGCTGGGCCGACTCCTGCTGCCGGCCGAACACCTTCACCAGGGTGTGCCCGGTGTACATCTCCTCGATGTGCGCGTTCAGCTTTCCGGTGCTGCGCCACTGCTGCACGAACTGCGGCTGGCTGCGCTTGCCCACCGTGGCCGCCACGACGAACGACAGCGGCACCGTCACCAGCGCGACCAGCGCCAGGATCCAGGAGACGTAGAACATCATGACGAGCACGCCGATGACGGTCAGCAGCGAGTTGATGAGCTGACCCATCGTCTGGTTCAGCGTCTGCCCGATGTTGTCGATGTCGTTGGTGGCCCGGGAGAGCACCTCGCCGCGCTGACGCCGGTCGAAGTACGACAGCGGCAGCCGCGACAGCTTCGCCTGCACGTCCTCGCGCAGCCGGTACACGGTCCGGTTCACCGTGCGGTTCACCAGCCGTGTCGCCACCGCCATCAGCAGGCCCGCCGCCAGGAACGTGCACAGCGCCAGCAGCAGGACCGTGCCGACCGCGCCGAAGTCGATGCCCTTGCCGGGAGTGAAGTCGGTGCTGCGCAGCATGTCGGCGATGGCACCCTGGCCGTGCTGCCGCATGCTCTCGAGCACCTGTTCCTTGGTGGCCCCGGCGGGCATCTGCCGTCCGATGATCCCGGCGAACACCAGGTCGGTGGCCTTGCCGAGGATCTTCGGCCCGATCACGCTGAGCACGACGCTCACCACCACGCACAGCACCAGCGTGACGATCGTCACCCGCTCGGGCCGGAACCGGGCGACGAGCCGGCGGCTCGACTTCCTGAAGTCGAGCGAGCGGTTCTCGGGGTTGGCCGTCATCCGGCCCATGGGCCCGGCCATCAGGCAGCCTCCGCTTCCGTCAGCTGGGAGAGCACGATCTCCCGGTAGGTGTCGTTGTCCGCCATCAGCTCGTGGTGGCGGCCGCTGCCCACCACCCGGCCCTCGTCCAGGACGATGATCCGGTCCGCGTCCCGGATGGTCGCCACCCGCTGGGCGACGATGACGACGGTCGCCTCGGCGGTCTCCCGGGCCAGGGCGGCCCTGAGCGCCGCGTCGGTGGCGTAGTCCAGGGCGGAGAAGGAGTCGTCGAACAGGTAGATCTCCGGGCGCTGCACCAGCGTGCGGGCGATGGCCAGACGCTGGCGCTGACCGCCGGAGACATTGGTGCCGCCCTGCGCGACGGGCGCCTCCAGGCCGCCCTCCAGCTTGCTGACGAAGTCCTTGGCCTGCGCCACCTCCAGCGCGTGCCACAGCTCCTCGTCGGTGGCGTCCGGGTTGCCGTAGCGCAGGTTGGACGCGATGGTGCCGGCGAACAGATACGGCTTCTGCGGGACGATGCCCACCGTCTTCGCCAGCAGCGCCGGGTCGATGTCGCGGACGTCCACGCCGCCCACCAGCACCTCGCCCTCGGTGGCGTCGAACAGCCGGGGCACCAGCCCCAGCAGCGTGGACTTGCCGCTGCCGGTGGACCCGATCACGGCGGTCACCTCACCCGGACGGGCCACCAGGTCCACCGCCTTGAGCACCGGCTCCTCCGCACCCGGGTAGCGGAAACCGGCCTGACGCAGCTCCAGATGCCCGTGGCTGCGCAGCCGGGCCACCGGCGCGAGCGGCGGCACCACGCTGGACTCGGTCCGCAGCACCTCCTGGATGCGCTCGGCGCACACCTCCGCGCGCGGCACCATCATGAACATGAAGGTGGCCATCATGACCGACATCACGATCTGCATCAGATAGGCCAGGAACGCGGTCAGGTCGCCGATCTGCATGCCGCCGCTGTCGATGCGGTGCGCGCCGAACCACACCACCGCGATGGACGACAGGTTCACCACCGTCATCACCATCGGGAACATCAGCGCCAGCAGCCGACCGGTGGCCAGCGCCATGTCCGTCAGGTCGCTGTTCGCCTCGCGGAAGCGCTCCTTCTCGTACTCGTCGCGGACGAAGGCGCGGATGACGCGGTTGCCGGTGATCTGCTCGCGCAGCACCCGGTTCACCGTGTCCAGGCGCCGCTGCATGGACCGGAACAGCGGGCGCAGGCGGCGCACGATCAGCGTCACGCAGATCCCCAGCACCGGTACCACACCGACCAGGACACCCGACAGAGGGACGTCCAGTCCGAGGGCCAGGACGATGCCGCCCACGCACATGATGGGCGCCGACACCATCAGGGTGAACGTCATCAGGGCCAGCATCTGGACCTGCTGGACGTCGTTCGTCGTACGGGTGATGAGCGAGGGCGCGCCGAAGTGGCCGACCTCACGCGCGGAGAAGGACTGCACCCGGTCGAAGACCGAGGCACGGATGTCCCGGCCGAGTGCGGAGGCGGTGCGGGCGCCGTAGTAGACGGCACCGATGTTGCACACGATCTGCGCCAGCGAGACGCCGATCATCACGGCACCGAAGGTGAGGATGTAGCCGGTGTCTCCCTTCACGACACCGTTGTCGATGATGTGCGCGTTGAGGGTGGGCAGATAGAGAGTGGCGCAGGTCTGCAGGAACTGCAGCAGCACCAGGACGGTGAGGTGTCTTCTGTAGGGCCTGAGGAAGGTCCGCAGGAGTCGTATGAGCACGGAAATCTCTCGGAGTCGGCGGTTCAGGGGATCGGTCGGTATCCCCTGGCCCCTATCGTCGGACACGCGGCCCGTGTTACCTCAACTGATTAACCCGCACGAGGAGCCGCCTCCGGCGCACCGTCGGCCGGGCAATCCCCCCGTACGAGTGCAATCGGGACTTACCGGACCTTACGGGACGTCACGGCTGGAACGCCCCGGGGTGCGTCTGCTCGCGCACCGCCGCGTACTGCTGGCGCACCGCCTGGCCCACCGCCAGTTCCTCGCCCGCCTCCAGGATCTGGGCCACCGCGCCCTGCCAGGTCGGCGGGGTGTGCGGGTCCAGGGTGCCCTGACAGACGCCGAGCGCCCACGCCGCCTGCCGGGCGGCCCCGATCGCGGCGTAGTCGGCCGGCTGCGGCACCACGACCTGCGCACCGAACAGCGACGGCGCCACCGCCTGCACGGCGGGCAGTTCCGCGGCCGCCCCGATGAGGAACACCCGCCGCGCCTGAACGCCCCGTCCGCGCAACACGTCCAGGGCGTCCGCGAGCCCGCACAGCATGCCCTCGACGGCCGCCCGCGCCAGATGCTCCGGCTTCATCGACTCCCGCCGCAGACCGGCCAGCGTCCCGGCGGTGTGCGGCAGGTTCGGGGTCCGCTCGCCCTCCAGATACGGCAGCAGCACCAGCCCGTGCGCCCCCGGAGTCGACTTCAGTGCCAGCTCGGACAGGCTCTCCAGGTCCGGCAGGCCCAGCAGCTCGGCGGTGCCGCGCAGCGCCCGCACGGCGTTCAGCGTGGTGACGACCGGCAGGTGCATACCGGTGGCGTCGGCCAGCGAGGTGATCATCCCGGACTGGTCCACGAGTGCCTCGGGGTGCACGGCCATCACCGAGCCGGAGGCGCCCAGCGACACCACCACGTCCCCGGGTCCCAGCCCGAGTCCGAACGCCGCCGCCATGGGCTCTCCGGTGCCCGCCGAGATCAGCAGGCCCTCGGGCGTCGTGCCGGCCGCCTCGGCCGGGCCGATCACCTCGGGCAGCGTCACCCGGTGGCCGAGCGCCAGCTCCACCAGGTCCGGCCGCCAGGTGCCGGTGGCCGCCGACCAGTAGCCGGTGCCGGAGGCGCCGCCCCGGTCGGTGGTGCGCCGCACCGGCCGGCCCAGCAACTGCCACACCAGCCAGTCGTGCGCCTGCAGCACCGAGGCGACACGCCCGGCGTTCTCCGGTTCGTTCTGCGCCAGCCAGCGCAACTTGGTGACCGGATGGGCGGCTTGGGGCACACACCCCACGGCCTGCGCCCAGGCCTCCCGCCCGCCGAGCGCGTCGGTCAGGTCGGCCGCGGCCGCCTGCGCCCGGCGGTCGCCGCCCACCAGCGCGGGCCGCACCGTGCCGCCCTGGGCGTCCATCGGGATCAGCGCGTTCTGCTGCGCCGACACGCCGATGGCCTGAACACCCTCCAGAAGCCCGCCGTCCGCGGCCTGCCCCAGGGACAGCAGCCACGCCTGCGGGTCGACGTCGGCGGGGCGGGTTCTGCCGTCGGGAGCCTCCACCGGATGCGGGGCGTAACCCTGCCGGAGCACGGCCCCGGTGTCCGTGTCGCAGACCACGATGCGCGTGAAGTCAGGTGAGCTGTCCAACCCGGCGACTATCCCCATGGCGGAAATTGTGCCGTACCAGGGTGCGTGGCCGTGCGGACGCATGCCCTCGGCAGGGTCCGGTGCGGGCGCGTTCAGACGTTCCCGGTGCCCCAGTCGCCGCCCGCGCCGGCACCGCGCCCGCTCAGGGAGCGCATGCGCCGGGCCACCGGCTCCGGCATCCGGTCCCCGACCTTCTCGCTCACCGTGTGACACGCCCGGCCCGCGAACCGGCGTCCCTGCTGCGCCGCCGTCTCCGCGGTGTTGCGCACCGCCGGGTTCTCCGCGACCCGGCGCGCGGCCGTCACCAGCTGGTCGTAACGCTCTCGTCCCGCCTTCGTCCCCAGTACGTACCCCACAGCCAGCCCTGCGATGAACACGAGCCGGTAGCGCATGGTGGCCACCCTTCCTTGCCTCGACGTCGACAGCCGGGGAGGACCGATTGGCGGAGCACCCCCCTGCTTGCGCTAATGTATGTGTCGCAGCGAGCGCACGCCCACCGAGCACCACCCGGGCAGGCGCGTTCGAGGCACCGAGGCATTCCTCCGTAGCTCAATTGGCAGAGCAGCCGGCTGTTAACCGGCAGGTTACTGGTTCGAGTCCAGTCGGGGGAGCTTCGATCCTCCGTAGCTCAATTGGCAGAGCAGCCGGCTGTTAACCGGCAGGTTACTGGTTCGAGTCCAGTCGGGGGAGCATGCTGAACGAGGACCCTTCGGGGTCCTTTTTCATGTCCGGCCCGTGTTCTTCCTGCCCAGCGCGGGTGTCGCGGCACGTCGCATCCGATCCGGCGGCACGGGAACCGCCGACCGCCGTGGCGCAGTCTTGAAGGTCATGACGGGTCGCGGCAGGCCGCTGAAGCCGACCATGGCGAAGCAGGAGATCTTATGAGCGGCTATGCTGCGGCAGACGGCGCGTACAAGTGTGCGCGACACGCCGTACGGGGCGGTAGCTCAGCCGGTTAGAGCAGCGGACTCATAATCCGTCGGCCGTGGGTTCGAGTCCCACCCGCCCCACCATCACGGTTCACCACAGGCAGCGTCTCACCTGCGGCGGAGCCGGAAAGGTTGACACGCCGAGCCGTCCCCCGCGTGAACCAAGATCGTTCGCTCGCTCGATGCCCGCCCGAAGCGCAGATGACGCCCTCAGCGGTGCTGTGCCTGGTCGAGAGGCTGATCGGCCGCGGGGAAGTCCATCCGGAGGGGTATCGCGGCTTCACGATCACCCAGCGAGGTGGCAGTCCTGGCGCCGTTCCCTTCTGTTCGGAGGGCGGCGTTCCCTTGGCCGCCGAGAACAGAACCATGATGAGCGACGTGACCATCTCCCCGCCGCCGGTGACGGACCCCGACCCGTCGGTGATGGAGGCACCCGGCCTGGTCGGCCCGTGTGCCAGTTGTCAGCGGCCCACGCACAAGTGAGGCAGGGGCGGGTGCCCCGACGTCACGCTCACGGAACACCGCCCGGTCGCTAGGCTCCCGGCATGACTGTGACTGAGCACGTGCAGGTGTCGACCGCAACGCCAGAGCGTGAGCAGGCCGTGGAACTCGCCAAGGGCGCTGTCCAGGGACGTCTGGCGGCTGGCTCTCAGATCATCGGCCCCGTGACGTCGGTGTTCTGGCACCTCGGAGAGTTCGGGCAGGGCGAGGAGTGGCGGCTGCTGCTCACGACCACCAGGGAGCGCTACCCGAAGCTGGAGAAGTACATCCTGGAGAACCATCCGTGGGACAACCCGGAGGTCATCGCCGTGCCGATCGGCGGCGCGCCGCGCTGCCTGCGGTGGATCTCCGACAACGTGGCCCCGGCGGCTACGGATTGATCTTTGCCAGGACGTCCTGCACTGCGCTCAGCTCCGCGTGCTGACGGAGCTGGCGCAGCAGGGGAGCGAGCCGCTGCCGGGGCCGCACGGACGCGACCCCGGCAGCCAGGTCCAGAGCACGGCCTGTCACCGCGGCCGCCGCCTCGACCTCCCCCGCAGTGAGGTAGGAGTCGGCCAGCCAGGACAGATAGAGGGCTTTGTCCCGTGCGTGATGGTCGGCGTACTGGTCCAGCGCCCGGGTGAGGACAGGAACCGCGCGCAGGGGGCGACGGAGTTCCGTCCAGCAGCGCCCGGTCATGATGTCGAGTTCGGTCTGGTCCACCCACGATGCCCAGTCCGGTTGCGGCTCGTCAGCCGGCTGCGTGTCGAGAGCGGTGCGCGCGGTGTCGAGAGCGCGCTCGGTGGCGGCGGGCTGGCCTGCGACGGCGCACGCCCATGCGAGTCGTTCGTGGAGCAGGGCCCGGACGCCGGCCGGCGTTCCCGGGGTGATGGTGGCGCAGCTGCTCGCGGCGATCTCCACGGCGGCGTCCCGGTCGGCGGTCTGGTAGGCAAGGAATGCGTAGGCGTTGCCCAGGAGGTCACTGTCACCGGCCTCCTCGGCCGCGGTTCTGCTCTCCGTGTACAGGCTCTCTGCCTCGGTCTGGCGTCCGCCGTCGAATGCTGCCCATCCGGCCTGTTGGGCCTGCTCGGCGAGCAGCGCGACCAGGTGCTGGCGCGCGTCAGGGGTGAAGGCGCTGTCTCGCAGCATGGCCTTGGTGGCCTGGTACTCGCCCAGGTAGACGCGGTAGGTGTCACCGCCGCCGAGGATGTCATCCAGGCGCCGTAGGCGGGCGGTGCGCTCCTTGAGGCGGCGGACGTCCTGGATGGTCACGCGCTTGGGCGCTGGCGGTCTGTGGAGGGCGGGAAGTGCGGCGGCTAGGCCCGCTGTGGACGCGACCTGGAGAATCGAGCGGCGGCGCACGCTGGTGGGTCCGTTCTCTGCGGCGTACTGGTCGGTAGGAACGTCGCCTGCCTCCCAGGGGCGGGGCGCCAACCCCACCATGTGCCCAGGGATACGGAGCGCGTCAGCGATCTCCGCGATCTTGCTGAAGGTCGTGATCCGACCCCGGCCGCGGGCGAGCGTGCCGACCCGTTCCGGCTTGATGTCGCAGGCCGCGGCGATCCGGGAGTAACTGATCCCCGCATGCCGGCGTGCGAGTCGGAACACGGTGCCGAAGTCGTGCCCGGCAAGCGCTCGTTGCATCCCCTCCAGGCTGAGGAGGTGATGGGGCAGGGCGGTGGGTGGCTGGTAGGTCATGCGGCACTTCCTGCTCGCCCGAGTCTGGGGTGACTCACTGGGGGTCTACCCATCATGGGGATACCCGGCGCTGGGATGTAGGCGGTTCGACGCAACTCCACCCTGTACGTGAAGGAGCCCCGGGGGCCGTGTGCGTTTCGGCTGCCCGGGGCATGGACGACTATCGAGGAGTCGCCATGCCGGAGCGTACCCAACTCGCAACGGGAGTAAGGGCGGTATCGCAGTTCGCGCGTGCCACCCGCCACGGAGCCGGCGCGGCACCGGGGCCGATCCTGCCGTCGCCGATCAATCCGCCGCGCATCGCTGGATGGACCCCGCGGCCGTCGGCGCCCCAGTGCCGGGGCGTTCACGTGGAGGCGGGGGCCGCTCAGTGACCGGGCTCGTGCAGCCGCACCAGACATCGGGAGAGGACCGTCTGGCCCGGTGGAAGCGGGAGTCGGCGGTGGCTGAATGGCTCCTGGCCGCCGCAGAGGACCCGCGCAGCGCGCGCGCCCAGTGGGCGGCCCAGGACGTGGCGCTGCTGGTGTGCGGCCGGCAATTCACGGCGGTCCGGCTCCCTGGGGAATTGGTGCGTGCCGCGGCCGGCGGTGAGGACCAGGACGAGAACGACTTGAACGCGTTCCTGGGCCGGGCGCTGGAGGGCGGCCCCGTCACCCGGGACCGCAGCGCGGATCACTACTTCGCCCTGGTGCCGGTGACCACCGAGTGGCCTGAGAGCAACCCGGTCTTTCCGGCTGTGGAGCACCTGCACCGGGGGTGGTATCTGGGCGTGCCGGCGGTGGACCGTACGAAGCCGTACGGGCGGGCGTACTGGTCCGTTCCCATGCGAACCCCCGGCTGCTTGTGTGACCCGCTGCTGGTGCGGTCGCTGGTGCGGCGCGGTGAGGCCCATCACCAGGCGCTGGAGTCCCCGGGAGCTGGCCGATGACCTCCCTGAGCATGACAGCGGCGCCCGCGCTCCGGGCCCGCGGACCGCGCCCGTGGAGGAGCTGACGGCCGCCGTGGTCGGGCCTCCCGTTCGAGTGGCTGCCTACCGGGCGCCTGGCGGTTTCTCCGCCATGGGCGCCTGACTGCCCCGCCGTGACGCCGGTCTTCCGCCACCACGTCCAAGGCGGCTGCGTCGACGCCCGGTGGCGGGACGGGGCACGTCCCGGGGCGATCGTGGCGTCCTTACGGGCTCGCCGGCTTCTGCCTCGGTGCCACGTCGACCTGACGCTGCCGCGCGGGATGGGGGAGTCCGGGGAGTCCGGGAAAAGCGGCACGCGAGGACCGCCCGGCGTTCAGGGCCGGGCGGTGCCGTCGGTGTCCGTGCCGGCGGCGTCGTACGTCTCCGGGAGATCGTCGCGATCGCCCTCGGCCTGGGACGGGGTCGGATACGGGGTGTCGGGGTGCTCGGCGGCGCGGCGGACGTCGTCGTCGCGTTCGCCCTCGGCCTGGGACGGGGTGCGCTCTCTCATGGTCGTGGCTCCCGGCGGACGGGGACGGTCCTGCTGCGGTGCCGGGTACCCCGGGAAGCCATGTGACGCACGTCACCGGGCGTGCCAGGTGCGCGGGCGCGCCTCGGGCGTCGTGCGCCCCGCCTCGCGAGGCCGGTCGCCGCCGCGCGTGGCGTACGACGGCCGCGCGCCGGTCGGCGGTGCCTCAGGGCAGCAGGAGGAGCTTTCCGTGTGCCTGGTTGCTGCGGCTGATCGTGTAGGCGGTCTCCCATTCCTCGACAGGGAAGGTGCCCGCGACCGGGATGTCGAAGCGGCCCTCGGCCGCGAGCCGGGCGAACTCGGGAAGCGCGTCGGCCGCATGGCCGCTCCGGTCCTCGGTGAAGGAGGTGCGGACTCCCAGCTCCGCGGCCTCCGACACACCCGAGACGCCGCAGGTGAGCACGCGCTTCGGGTCGCCGCCGGCGATCCGGACGAGATCCGGCAGGGCGCCGCCGACCGGCGCCGTGTCGAGGATGAGGTCGACCGGGCCGCCGCTGAGGGCTTCGACCCGCTCGGCCATGCCGGCCCCGTAGCCGGTGACCTCGGCGCCGAACGCGCGCAGCCGCTCGGCATAGGTCTCCCCGGCGGTGGCGATCACCCGCATGCCGCGCAGGAGGGCGATCTGCACGGCGGCGTAGCCGATCGTGGTGCCCGCGCCGTGGATCAGGATCGTCCTGCCCGGCTCCATGCCGAGCAGCGACAGATGCAGGTGGGCGGTGTCGACCGCCATCGGCAGCGCGGCCGCCCGCACGAGGTCGAGGCCCTCGGGCACCGGAGTCCAGCGGTCCATGATCGCGTGCTGTGACGCGCCGGCGGTCGGGGTCCCGCGCCAGTCGGCGGTGCCGAGCACGACGTCGCCGACGCTGATATCGGTGACGCCGTCCCCGACGGCCTCGACCGTGCCGGACACGTCGATCCCGATGCCGCGGGGCAGCTCACCCTTGTGCAGGCCGCGGCACAGCGCCCAGTCGGCCGGGGCGAGGCCGCACGCGTGGACGGTCACGCGGATACGGCCGGGCCCCGGCCGGGGGACCGGCACGGTCTCCAGGCGCAGCACCTCGTCGGGTTCGCCGTAGGTGTGAAAGCGCAGCGCGCGCATGGTCATCGGTGCGGAGCCGGTCATCGGCGCCTCCTCGTCGGACAGGGTTCGCGGAGCGCGGATAAAATGGAGCGTGTTCCGATTACCCGAGCGACCGTACCACAAATGGAGCGTGATCCGTTTTGAGTCGTGCCGATGCGGCCGAGCTGCGGGCCGACGCCGCGCGCAACCGGGAGGCCCTGCTGCAGGCGGCCACCCGGACGTTCGCCGCGTCCGCCACGGAACCGTCCATGCGGGCCGTCGCGCGCGAGGCCGGCGTGGGGATCGCCACGCTCTACCGGCATTTCCCCACCCGGGAGGCGCTGGTCGCGGCCGTCTACCAGAACCAGGTGGAGCGGCTCACCCGGCAGGCCGGGGAGCTGCTGCGCCGGCTTGCGCCGAGCGAGGCGCTGCGCGCGTGGATGGACCTGTTCGGCGAGTGGATCATGACCAAGCACGGCATGGTCGACACCCTGCGCAGCATGATCAACTCCGGGGAGATCGCGCACACCGAGACACGCGACGAGCTGCTGGCCGCGGTCACCGGCATCCTCGACGCCGGGCGCGCCGCGGGCGACCTGCGCTCCGACGTCGCCGCCGACGACATCGCGGCCGCCCTGATCGGCATCTTCACCGTCACCGCGGGGCAGAGCGAGCGGACCGGGCGGCTCCTGGACCTCCTGGTGGACGGGCTGCGCCCGCGAAACCTGGAGGGATGAGGGTCAGGCGCCGAGCGGGTCCAGGACCAGCGGTTCCACCCGGCCTTCGAGCATCTCGCCCAGGCCCAGCACCGCGCACACGTCGGGGCGGTCCGCGATGTGCACCGGCATGCCGGTAGCCTCACGGAGCATCTGGTCCAGGCCCGGCAGCAGCGCGGAGCCGCCGACCATCATGATCCCGCGGTCGGCGAGGTCGGCCACCAGTTCCGGCGGGCACTCCCGCAGCACCTTGTAGATGCCGTCCAGCACGAAGGTCAGCGGGGTCTGGATGGCCTCGCGGACCGCCGCGGCGTCGATCACCACCGAGCGGGCCAGGCCGGTGGCCACGTCCCGGCCGTGGATCTCGGTCGCCGACGAGCCGTCGGCGGTCAGGCCGTTGCCGTGCAGGGCGATCTGCAGCGGGCGCACCGACTGGCTGGGCAGCATCAGCGCGTGCTCGTGCCGCAGATGCTGCACGATCGCCCGGTCGACCGCCTCGCCGCCGACCGGGATGCGTTCGGCGGTGACGATCGAGCCCAGCGACAGCACGGCCACCTGCGTCGCGGCCGCCCCGCACACCAGGATCATGCTGGCCTCGGCGCGTTCCACGGGCAGGCCGCAGCCGACGGCCGCGGCGATCAGCGTGTCGACCAGTTCCACCCGGCGGGCGCCGAGCCCGACCAGCGTCTCGATCGTGGCCCGCTGGGCCAGCGGGTCGGCGTCGTACGGGGTGCAGGCCGCCGCCCGCAGCCGGGGCGCCTTGCGGCGCAGCGCGCGGCGCATCCGGTCCCCGATCAGATGCCGCAGCATCCGCTGGGCCATCTCGACGTCGACGACCGTGCCGCCGGAGACCGGGCGGACGACACGGATGTAGTGCGGGGTGCGGCCCGTCATCCGTTCCGCCAGCTCGCCGACGGCGATCAGCGCACCGGTGCGGGTGTTCACCGCGGCGACCGAGGGCTGGTCGACGACGAGTCCCTCGCCCTTGACGTACACACGGGTCCGGGCCGCCCCCAGGTCGACGGCGATATGGCAGCGGCGCAGCTGCTCCAGGCTGGCGGTCATGGCACATCCTCCCGAGAGCGCGGACCGGGACGGCCGCAGGACGGCGGCCTCTTTGGCATCCTGCGGGGGCCGAGCGGGTGGCGCCCGTCGGGAGGGGCCGGCCGGGGTGCGGCCGAACGGGCGTATCTTCCGCCCCCCCGTCCGGCGTGTCGCAGCGACCGGAGGGCGACGGCCCGTCAGGACACCAGGACCGAGGACCTCAGGCGGGGGCCAGCAGCACCGAGTGGGTCACCGCCAGCCCCGGCACCGGCCACTCCCGCAGCGCGGCGTCCACCGCCTGCGCCGCCGCGCGCGCCCGGTAGGACGGGTGACGGCGGGTCACCGCGGCCGCCTCCTTGGCGACGTGCTCGAACAGGACCTCGGCGACGTCGCGCACCCGCCCGTGCACGAACGCCACGGGATCCTCGACGTGCCAGGACAGCTCCACCGCGGCGGTGAACCGGCCGCCGCCCGAGGCGGGCAGGGTCAGCACGTCACCGGCCCGGTGCACGGTCAGGTCCACCTCGTAGTACGTCGCGGGACGCGCCCGGCGTGCGGCGCGCGCCCCGGCGGGACCGAGGACGGCCGCCGAGCCGTCGGGCCGGGTGTGCACGATCGCCGTCCGGCCGGGCTCGCCGGTGCCGAGCGCGGTCAGGTCGGCGGTGGTGAACGGGCCGCGCACCAGGTCCCGGGCCGCCGCGGCCGAGGTGCGCGGCAGCCGGCAGTACCAGGCCAGCAGCTCCGCGCCCGGCGCGGCCCGCAGCGGCTGGAACCGTTGCGGGCCCAGCGCCGCCGAGCTGTGCAGATACTCGGCGTACAGCGGCGGGGAGACCACGACCACCAGGTCCGCGCCGGCCCGGTCCAGCACCTTGTGCACCTGCTCGGGCCCGGCACCGTCCGCCCGCGCGTCCCACGGCTCGTGCCAGAACGTCACCCGCAGCCGCGGCACGTCCGCCAGTTCCGCGACCGCCCCCGGCAGCCCGCGCACGGCGGCCACCAGGACCGGCAGCACATAGGCGCCGGGCTCGACCCGCACCACGCACCCGTCGGGGCGCGGCAGCACCCGGTACGCGTCGGGCGCCAGGTTGCCGCGGGACATCAGCGTGTCCACCACCCGGGCCAGACCGTCGTGGCGGCCGCCGAGGCCGTCGGCCGCGAAGGCCACCACCGGCCCGGCACCACGCGGCCCGGACACCGCCGTGCCGGGGGCGACGGAGCCGGTCAGGGCCCGTTCGATCCGGGTGCGCAGCGCCCGCAGCCGGGAGCGTTCCCGGGCGGCGAACGGGCCGGGGATGCCGTGGAGCGGATCGCCGCGGAAGAGGTCCAGGGCCTCGCGCAGCATCCGGCGCCGGGCGGCGTCGTCCCGGTCCGCGGCGCGCACGGCCAGCGTCTCGCAGCGCACGGCGTCGACGACGGCGTCGGGCAGATGCAGCGCGTAGCCGTCGGCGAGCGTCGCGACCGTGCCGGGGCCGAGCAGCCGGTGCAGCTCCTGGACCAGGCGCAGCACGCGCACGCCGGCCGCCCCCTGGGACAGCGGCTGCTCCCACAGGCCCTCGGCCAGCTCCCGCAGGGTGACACGCCGTCCGGCCCGGCGCAGCAGCAGGCACAGCAGACCCTGCGCCTCGGGCGACAGCCGGTCCGGCACCTCCCGCCCGGACAGGGTGATGCCCAGCGGGCCGAGCAGGCCGAACGCCCAGCGGGGGCGGTCCCGCAGCGCCGGGCCGCGCGCGTACCGGGCCGCCCCGTCCAGGTCGCCGGCGTCGATCAGGTCGACGAGCCGCTGGTGCTCCGGGGGGACGTCCGCCTCCGCGGCGATCCGGCGCAGCTGCCGGGCGAAGCGGGTCACGTCCCACTCGGCGTCCTTGCCCAGCGACTCCTCGCCCAGCGCGAACCGGCAGAGGACGGCGGTGCCGTCCGGGCGCAGCAGCAGCCCCGCCGGCTCCCGCTGGCCGCGCACCAGCTGCCGGGCGTGCAGCGCCCGCAGCCCGGCCACACCGCCGGCGACGACCCGCGCGAACACCGCGCAGGGCAGCCGCGCCTCGCTGGTGGCCAGCAGCTCGCTCAGGGTGACGCCGTCGGTGAACTCCGCGACCAGAAACGGCGTGGTGCCGTCCACGCCGAAGTCCAGCACCGGCGTCACGTGCGGGCTGCGCACCCCGGCCAGCCGCTGTGCCTCCCGCAGGAACCGTGCCGCGCCGTCCTCCTGCGGCGGATACAGGTGCACCACGACCTGCCGGCCGCCGTCCTGTTCGTCCACCGCCTCCCACAGATGCCGCCCCAGTCCCCGCTGCCGCACCAGCCGGTACCGGCCGCCGACCAGGTCGCGCGGCGCGCGCCCGCCGAGCCGTCGCACACTGTCCGGGTCCACCTCGGCGATCGGGTCGCCGAGAGCCCCGGCGTCACCGGTGTCGTCCGGGGCGACGACACGGAAGTCGCCCGCCGCGACCCCGGCCCGGTTGTCGATCACCTGCCCGGCCCGGGCGAGCAGTCCGGCGGTGCGGGAGCGGGCCGTGTGCGGAAGGGTGCCCAGCAGCACCTCGCGTACGCCGGGCCGGAAGGCGTACGAGCCGGGCGGCCCGGGGACGGTGGTCAGCATCCCGCTGAGGATGACCTCGGCCAGATGCTGGGGGCGCGGGTCGGGTTCGACGGCCGCCTGCACCAGCCGCATCACCGGCAGCTGCGGTTCGCCGACGGCCAGATGACCGGCCAGGCGGAACGCCTCCGGGGAGGCGATCGAACGGAACCGCAGGACCAGCTCCTCCGCATCGAGGCGGTCCACGTCGCCGCGGCCCTCCTCGTCCACGTCGGCGGGCGGCGGCTCGGGGGCGAGCAGGCCCACCGAGCCGGTCAGCACGGTCCGCGCCGGGGACGTCACCAGCCGCGTCCAGGTCTCGAACCAGGGCGCCGAGGCCTCCATCAGCGGCAGCGGCAGGGTGCCCGGCGGCAGGTCGTGCGCGCAGTGACAGTCCACCGTGTACGCGGAGTTGGGCACGGCGCGGCCCGGCGCGGACAGCCGTGCGGTGTCGGCCGGCAGCGCGGTGGTGCGCCACAGGCGTTCCGGCAGCGGCTGTATCACGGCGACCGGCATGGTCCGGGCCCAGCGGCGCAGCGTGCGGTACCAGCGGGCGCCGGCCGCTCCGGCCCGCCACTGCGGTCCCATGCAGTCGCTGATCAGCAGGACGACGCTGCGGCCGTCGCCGTGGGGCGCGGCCGGGCCGCCCGGCCCCATGGTGCCGTCGGCGGCCAGCCGGTGCACCTCCACGGTGCGGAACACCCCGGACTGGGCGAGCGCCGCCCGCAGCTCACGGACCAGCGGCCGCCACACCGGCATGGTCGGGCCGGTGTCGTGCACCAGGTGCAGGGTGAGCCAGCGTTCGGTGGCGGGCCGCAGCACGGGCAGCCACCAGCGCGGGTCGGCGCCGAGCCGGGCGATGCGGTGGGCGGTGGCCTCCTCGTCGAGTTCGTGACCGGTCGGTGCGGGAACGCGGCGCTTGAGCGGACGCAGGGCACGCTGCACGGCCAGCGGCCCAGACAGCATCGGCGGCGTCGGGGCGAGCAGCACGCGGTGCGTGCCGTGCCCGCCGGTGCGCGGGCCGGGCAGGCTCAGCGGGACCCGGGGGGCCTGGGGCCGGGGCGGCGGCGGGGCGGACGGCACCGGCGGTGTGCCGCCGGACGGGGCGGGCCGGCCGCCGGGGTGCCGCCGGGCGGGTGCGGAGGCGGTGGTGCCGCCGCCGGCCGCCGTGTCCGGGCCGCCGGGGCCCGCGGCCCGGCTCGCCAGCCACAGCACCTCGGCCAGCTCCAGCGACGTGGGCCACCGGCCTCCCGCGGCGCCCGCCAGCACCTCGGCCAGCCGCGCCACACCCGAGCGGCCCGCCGGTCCCTCGCCCGCCGGGCCACCGTCCCCGGGCCGTGCGGTGCCGCCGTCCCCGGGCCGTGCGGTGCCGTCGGGGCCGGGGCCGAGGAAGCCGTCGTCCCGGGCACCGTCCGGCCGGGCACCGCCGGGCCCGCCCTCGGGGAATCGGCCGTGCTCAGAATGCGACCGGTTCGTCATCCGCCCACCCCCCTGCCCGGCTCAGATACGGCATGACCCGCTCGGCCAGCTCGTCCCGCGAGGCGCCCTCCAGACCCGCCGCACCGGTCAGATAGATGGCATTCAGCAGCTGGTCGGTGGCCAGTTCGCCCTCCGCGCCGCGGTGGAGGAACCGGTCGATGAGCGTGCGGGCGTAGTCGTCGATCTCGCCCAGGTGCGCCCGGACGATCTCCTCCAGGTGCGCGTCGCGCGGCTGGCGCAGCTCCAGCCGGACACAGCGGCGCAGGAACGCCGGCGGGAACTCCCGCTCGCCGTTGCTGGTGAGCACCACGAAGGGGAACGCCCGGCAGCGCACCCGGCCCCGCGAGATCGGCACCCGGTCGTCCGTGCCGTCGACCATCACCTGCGCGGTCGGGGTGTGCCGGGCGGCGCGGACCAGTTCGGGAATCTCGTACTGGCCCTCCTCCAGGACGTTCAGCAGGTCGTTGGGCAGGTCCAGGTCGCTCTTGTCGATCTCGTCGACGAGCAGGGCGCGCGGCCGGGCGTAGGGCAGCAGCGCGGTGCCGAGCGGACCGAGCCGCAGATGGTCCTCCAGGTCGCCGTCCGGAGGCAGCTCCCGGGCGGTGGCCCGGCCGGCGGCGTACAGCCGGGAGAGCGGGTCGTACTGGTACAGGCCGTCGCGGAGCGTGGTGCGGCTGGTGATGTTCCAGCGCAGCACCGGTCCCAGTTTCAGCTCCCGGGCCACCGCGTACGCCAGGGACGACTTGCCGCTGCCGGGCGGGCCGGTCACCAGCAGCGGACGGCGCAGATACAGGGCCGCGTTGACCAGCTGGACCGTCTCCTCGCCGGGACGGTAGGCGCGGGCACGGTGGCTGCGGTCCGGGGAGGAGGCCGACCGGTCGTCGGTCTCCGCCGGGGTGGTCAGGACGGGGCCGCCGTCGAAGGCGCGCCAGGGCGGCGGGGCGGGCAGCCGGTCGATGCCGTCATGGGGCTCGCTCGTGCCGGTGTACACGGGCCACAGGGGCATGGGCGCGTTCTCCTCCAGGGTCGTGCTCGCTCATCCGACGGGCGAGTGCTGGTAGGCGACGGGGTCGGGCAGGCACCGGGGGTCCTCCCACAGCAGTGCCAGATCGTCCGCCCAGTGCGGTCCGGGTCCCTCGCAGGCGTACGCCTCCTGCCGTAACCCGTGGACGAACGAGGGGAGGTCACCGGGCGGCAGATCCGCCAGGTGCTCGGTGAGACGGTCCAGGAACTCCTGGCCCCGGCAGCCGGAGTGCGACGGCTCGCCCCGGCAGCCGGAGCGCGGCCACAGCAGCACCGGCACAGGGGCGTTCAGGCACGCGGCGAACAGCCGGCGAGCGGCCTCGGTGCGCGGCGGGACGCCGAGGCAGACGATGTCGGCGCCGCCGCTGCGCAGCGCGACGGTGAGCCTGGTCGGGTCCTGGCCGAGGGCGTCGCAGCCGACCCGGTGCAGCCGCGCCGAGCCGCGGGTGTCCAGCAGCCGCCACTTCTGCGTCAGCTTGCGCTGCAGCATGCCGCTGCGCCGCCGGTCCAGGTCCAGCACGACGACCGGCGCGAACGACCCCAGCGGGCTGTCGTCGTCGGCGCTGCGCGCCCAGCCCGCCACGTCCGTGTTCAGCCAGCGCCGCGGCAGCACGAAGGCAATCAACTCGCGGGCGTCCGGGTCGAGTTCGTAGAAGGCCTCGTCGATGCGTTCCAGCGCCCATGGGCGCACCCGGCCGGCCGGCAGGGTCCGCGAGCCCACCAGACGGCGGTGGCGGCCGGTGTAGACGGACACCTCGACCAGGAACCGGTCGTCGCCGGACCCGCTCGGCGCGATCTCCACCAGCACCGGCGCCCAAGCGGAGCGTTCGGCGGCGCGCACCGCCGGGCGGGCGGCCGGGGCGTGCTGCGGCCAGGACCTGAGCCCGTACCGGGTGGCCGCGGAGTCGGCGAAGTCGGCCAGCCGGGTGGTGAACCGCTGCACGGCCGCCGGATCGGGCACCTCGGACAGCAGATACCAGGCGGCGTCCCACAGCGAGCGGAAGCCGTGCGCGGGCGGCGGCGGGCCGAGCGGCCCCACCGCGTCCCGGTACAGCTGCTCGGGACGGCACTCCAGAACCTCCTGCCGGGCGACCGCCTCCACCAGGGTCCGCAGCCGCTCCTTGTCCTGCCGCCCGTAACGCGGGGTGGGGATCAGCTCGCCCAGCGGCGGCCAGTAGCGGGCCATGACATGGGCGGGCAGCATCCGCCCGTTGCGTACGTCGGGGTGGCGTGCCGCGGAGGAGACCATGCCGACGACCTGCCCGGTGTCGGCGAGCGTCACCGCGGCCCCGCTGAACCCGGGTGCGAGCGGCTGCCCGTGCCCGGCCCACGCCTCCAGCTGCACCCACTCCCCGGCGATCAACTGGTCGGCGGTGGCCCGGTACTCGGCGAGCGTGCCCTCGTCGTAGTGGCGCGGGAAGCCGTAGGCGATCAGGCGGCGCGGCGGGTCGCCGTAGGCGTCGGACGGCGCCGCGAACTCGGCGGGTTTCAGTTCCACGGCACGGTCCAGCTCCAGTACCGCCAGGTCGCCGGGGTCGGTGTCGTGGCCCGCCCAGCCGCCGTGCCCGACCACACGGGCCGTCACTTCCCGCTCTTCGCGCCGCCCGTGGGCGAACGTCACGCCGACCGGGGTCTCCTGCGCGCCGTGCACGACATGAGCGCAGGTCAGCACATGGCGTTCGGTGACCAGGAAGCCGGACCCGGTGCGCGGCCCGCAGCGGATCCTGACGTGCCAGGCCGCGCTCGTCATGACGCCGGCGACGTCTCCGCGGTGCCGCCGGAGTGCCCGGGCGACCAGGACAGCTTCACCGTCAGGTGGCCCTCGCCGGAACTCTTCGCGATCAGAGCGCCCGCCTCGCCGGACAGCTTCACCCCGAACTCGATCTCCACCGCGTCCGGCCTGAGCGTGCCGTCCCGGAAGACCCGCAGCGCGGACTCGGCCGCCGCGCGCACCCCGTCGAGCGCGCCCTCGAAGGTGCGGGTCGCGCGCACCACGCCGTCGTCCGCGCGCGCCACCAGGTGCGAGCCGCCTTCCTCCGACGCCGCCTCGACAGCGATCACCGCACCGTCACGGGTCTTGAACTCGACGATGTCTTCCATCCCGCTCCCGTCGCGCTGTGGCTGAGCGGACCCATGGTACGGACGGGGCGAGGCCGGTGTCCCGCAGCCGATGCTCCGCCCCCCGGGCGACCGGCGGGAACACGCCATGGCAGCCATTCGCCACGCTCCGTCAACTCCCTTGTCACACAAGGCCGGTGACACTGCTCACAGCACCGCTGTGAAGAGAGGCACGCATGAGCGCAGGACCAGTCGGACGCGGGACGACGCTGCTGGCGGGCACACTCGTGCTCGCCCTGCTCCCGGCGGGCACCGGCCGGGCGGCCGCCGAGGCCACGACGGCGGCCGCCGAAGCCGTACGGGCCACGGCACCGGCGCGGGCGGGACAGGCACCGGGGGCCGCCCGCACCGTCACCCTCGTCACCGGGGACAAGGTCACCGTCACCGGCCTCGGCGGCGGGAAGACGACGGTCACCGTGCGGCGGCCCCGGGGAGCGGCCGGCGCCGTGCGCACCCGGACGGTGAACGGCGACATCTCCGTCGTGCCGGACGAGGCGCTGCCGTATCTGCGGGCGGGCACCCTGGACCGGCGGCTGTTCGACGTCAGCGCGCTGATCCGGCAGGGCCTCACCGACGAGGAGACCGGTGAACTCCCGCTGATCGTCACCTACAAGGACGGCCGGGGCGTCACGGCGGCCCCCGCGCCGCCCGGCACCCGGCGGGTGCGGTCCCTGCCCAGCGTGCGCGGCGCCGCCGTCACCGCCGGCAAGGGCCGCGCCGTATGGCAGGCCCTCACCGCCGGCACGGACGTCGACGCGGTGTGGCTGGACGCACGGGTGCACGCCGGCCTCGCGCGGAGCAACGCGCAGATCGGCACCCCCACGGCCTGGCAGTCCGGCCTCACGGGCAAGGGCGTCACCATCGCCGTCCTGGACACCGGCGTCGACGCCACCCATCCGGACCTCGAGGGACGGATCGCCGCCGCCCGCAGCTTCGTCGACGGCGAGGACGTCGCCGACCGCAACGGCCACGGCACCCATGTCACCTCCATCGTGGGCGGCAGCGGCGCCGCCTCCGGGGGCACCGAGCGGGGCGTCGCCCCCGAGGCCACGCTCGCCGTCGGCAAGGTCCTCGACGATCAGGGCAACGGCAGCGAGTCGCAGATCATCGCCGGGATGGAGTGGGCCGCCCGCGAGGTGGGGGCGCGGATCGTGTCGATGAGCCTGAGCACCACCGAACCCAGTGACGGCACCGACCCGATGGCCCGCGCCGTGGACACCCTCACCCGGGAGACCGGCACCCTGTTCGTGGCCGCGGCCGGCAACACCGGAGCACCGTCGTCCATCGGCTCGCCCGGCGCCGCCGACGCCGCGCTCACCGTCGGCGCCGTCGACTCCGCCGACCGGGCCGCCTCCTTCACCAGCGCCGGACCCCGCGCCGGCGACAACGCCCTCAAACCCGACCTCGCCGCGCCCGGCACGGACGTGCTCGCCGCCCGCTCCCAGCTGACCGAGGGCAGCGGCTACTACACCACGATGAGCGGCACCTCCATGGCCGCACCCCAGGTCGCCGGCGTCGCCGCGCTGCTCGCCCAGCAGCACCCCGGCTGGAGCGGCGCCCGCCTCAAGGACGCCCTGATGTCGACCTCGAAGCAGCTGGACGACTCCGCCTACCGGCTGGGCGCCGGCCGGGTCAGCGTGCCCGGCGCCGTGAACGCCCGCATCACCGCGACCGGCAGCGCCGACCTCGGCTTTTACTCCTGGCCGCCCGAGGCGGACACCCCGGTGACCCGCACCCTGACCTACACCAACTCCTCCGGCGAGGACGTCCGGCTGCACCTGACGGTGACCGGCATGCCCGACGGCGTCGTCACCCTCGCCGACACCGCCCTCACCGTCCCCGCGCACGGCTCCGCCTCCACCACGGTCACCGGCGACGCCGCCCGGGCCCCCGCCGGCACCAGCAGCGGGCAGATCGTCGCCGCCGACGCGAGCGGCACCCCCGTCGCGCACACCGTGGTCGGCCTGGTCAGGGAGGACGAGCGGTACACGCTGACCGTGCACGTCACTGGCCGCGACGGCACCGCCGTGCCCGCCGATGTGACCGTGCAGCGGCTCGCCGAGGGCGCCGACCCGGTCACCGCCCACGCCGGCGACGACGGCACCCTGCACCTGCGCCTGGAACCCGGCACCTACAGCCTGGCCTGCTTCCTCCCCGTGCACGGCAGCCACGGCGCCGACTCCCTCGGCCTCGGTTTCCTCGCCGCCCCCGAGGTCGTCGTCGACCGCGACCGCGGGATCACCCTCGACGGGCGGCGGCTGCGCGAGATACGCGCCGACGTCCACCGCCGCACCGAGACCCGGCAGCTGCTCATGGAGTACGACCGCACGGCCGGCGGCGTGGACGTCTCCGAGGCCGTGCAGGTGCCGCAGCTGTACGACAGCGTCTTCGCCGCGCCGACCGGCACGGTGACGCAGGGCGGCTTCGAGTACCGCACCGTGTGGCGGCTGGGCGAGCCCCTGCTGCAGGTCGAAGGGATCGGGGAGGCCGTCGTGCAGGCGGGCGGCACCCTGCCCGAGGGCCGCAGCACCCTGCCGCTGGTGGACGTCGGCACCGGTGACCTCACCGGCCGGGACGTGCGCGGCGCGGCGGTCCTGGCCCGCCTCGCCGACGGCACCGAGCCGTCCGCGCTCGCCCAGGCGGTGCAGGACGCGGGCGCGAAGGCGCTGTTCGTCACCGACGACACCCCCGGCCGGCTCACCGCGTGGTGGGGCACCGCCGACGGGGACCGGCCCCTGCCGATCGCCTCGGTGAACGCCACCGACGCCGCCCGGCTGCGCGCCGCACACCGCGTCGTGATGACCGGCACCCCCACCACGCCGTACGTCTACGACCTGGCGCACAGCCATCGCGGCGGCGTCCCCGACCGCGACCTCACCTATGCGCCGGGCACCCGCGAACTCGCCCGGATCCAGGTGACGTTCCACGCCCGTACACCGGTGGAGTGCGGCGAGTTCCGGTACTCGGTCACCGGCACCTTCCCGGTCGGCATCGGCTTCCAGGAGAGCCTGCCCTGCCCCGCCGAGCGCACCGACTACGTCTCCACCGGCCCCGGACAGCTCTGGCACGAGTCCGTCACGGCCGGCGCCGGCACCTGGGAGCAGCGCGGCGGCCTGGTCCGCTACACCGGCGGCAGCCGCCCCGCGCTGCACTGGTTCCGGCCCGTCTGGCACCCGTGGCTGGGCACCGCCCTGAACACCGGACCGCAGCGCTTCGGGAACGACCTGCGCTTCGAGGTGCCCGGCTGGGGCGACTCCGGCCCCGACCACACCGGCTACGGCGACACCTTCAGCCCGGACAGCGGCATGACCCAGGCCACGGCTCTGGACCTGGACGGCGAGCCGGTGTACCAGGGCAGTGGTCCCTACGTGTACGTCACCGGCGCGCCCGCCGACGAGCACACCTGGCGGCTCGTCACCGACACCGCGCTGGACGCCGCCCGCTGGGGCATCGCCACCCTGGGGCACACCGAGTGGACGTTCCGCTCGGCCGCCGCCCCCGCCGACGCCCCGGCCACGCTGCCCCTGATCAACCTCGCCTACGGCCTGCCCACCGACCTCGCCGGCGACGTACGGGCGGGCCGGCGGATCCCCGTCACCCTGGACGCGCGGTACGTCGCCGGGGCGACGGACACCGGGACCATCGGGCACGGCGCGCTGGAGGTGTCCTACGACGACGGCGCCACCTGGCGGGCGGTCCGGCTCACCGGGGAGCGCGGCCACTGGAGCGGCACGCTGACCGTGCCGCAGGGCGCCGCCGCCGTGTCGCTGCGGGCCGTGGCACGCGACGACCGGGGCGGCTCGGTGCGGCAGGAGATCGTGCGGGCCGCGGGGGTGCGGCAGGGGCCGTAGGCCGCAGGTCGAACAGTCGAACACGGGAGCAGATGTTCGCTTGAACAGGTGATCGTCGCAGAAGTGATCGCACGGGGCGCGCGGGGCGCTCGATACTGACGGTGCGCAAGCGACGGGCTGCAGACCGTAGTTGGCGTAGGTCCCACACGTAAGCACTGCAAGGAGACAGCACGATCATGAACGTCCTCACGCACGTCCTCGCCGGCCTGATCCACCTCGTCGGCTGGCTGGTCTGACGCCCGGGGAACACACGGCGGCGCCGCCTCCCCGTCCCAGGGAGGCGGCGCCGTCCGCGTCCGCGCCGGGCCGTCAGGCGGAGCCCAGCGCCCGCTTCATGATCTTGCCCATGTCGTTGCGGGGCATCACGTCCAGGATCCGCACCGCGCGGGGCCGCTTGTGCGGGGCGAGCCGCCGCGCCACATGGTCCGCCAGCTCCTGAAGACCGGGCGGGGACTGCGGGTCGGCCGGGACGATCCAGGCCACGATCCGCTCGCCCAGGTCCGCGTCCGGCTCCCCGGTGACCGCGGCCTCCCGCACCGCCGGGTGCTCCAGCAGCGCGTTCTCGATCTCCCCGGCGCCGATCTTGTACCCGCCGCTCTTGATCAGGTCGGTGGCCTTGCGGCCGACGATGCGCACAGAGCCGTCGGGGTCGCGCACCGCCATGTCCCCGGTGCGGAAGAACCCGTCCGCGGTGAACGCGGCGGCCGTCGCGTCGGGCCGGTTCAGGTACTCGGTGAACAGGTTCGGCCCGCGCACCTGGATCTCGCCGACCGTCTCCCCGTCCAGCGCGGTGATCGGCGTGCCGTCCTCCTCCACCAGCCGCAGCTCCACGCCCGGCAGCGGCACCCCGACCGTGCCGGAGCGGGCCTCGCCGTCGGCCCGCACGCTGGTGTTCATCAGCGTCTCGGTCATGCCGTACCGCTCGACGACCCGCCGCCCGGTGGCCGCCGCGATCCGCTCGTGGTCGTGCACGGGCAGCGCCGCGGATCCCGACACCAGCAGCCGGGCCTCCGCCAGCGCCTTGACCAGTGCCGGGTCGCCGGGCAGCGCCTCGGCGATCCGGTGGTACATGGTGGGCACCCCGAACAGCATCGTCGCGCCGTCGCTCAGCTCCCGCGCCACCCCCTCGGTGCTGAACCGGCCCAGGTGGCGGACGCTGCCGCCGCGCCGCAGCGGGCCGAGGGTGCCGAGCACCAGGCCGTGCACATGGAACAGCGGCAGCCCGTGCACCAGCACGTCCCGCTCCGTCCACTGCCAGGCGTCGGTGAGCGCGTCCAGGGTGGCGGCCACGGCCCGGCGCGGGATGACGGCACCCTTGGGCGGGCCGGTGGTCCCGGAGGTGTAGACGATCAGGGCCGGATCGCCCTCGTCCGCGTTCTCCACGGGCACGGGCCCGTCCGCGTCCGCGTCGACGTCGATCCGCTCCAGCCCGGCCAGTGCGGCGGGCAGTTCGACGCCGGGCGCGGCCAGCACCACCGACGGGTCGCTGTCGCCGACGATGTGGCCGAGTTCCTTCTCGCCCGCCTTGGGGTTCAGCGGCACGGCGGCCACCCCGGCCAGCAGCGTGCCCACCACCGCGACGGCCGTCTCCAGCGTGGGCGTCGCCCACACCGCGACCCGCTGTCGCCCCCGCACCCGGGCACCGACGGCACCGGCCGCCGCCGCGAGCCGCCGGTAGGTCAGCGACCGGTCACCGAACCGCAGGGCCTCCTGCGCGACGGGATCGTCTGTCAGGGACGGAAAGAGACGAGACACGCGGCGCACTCCTCACAGGTCGGCTTCGGCGGACGACACCCCTCGTTCCTACACCAGTGTTAGCGTGCGAGGCGCTCCGCCCCGGCCGCCGTCGAAGAGGGAGACCGCCGTGCCTCGTGTCGCACTCGCCACCTACGACCCCCAGGGCGCCCCGAACCGGGACCGCGACCTGCCCACCCTGGCGGAGGCGCTCACGGGCGCCGGGGCCGAGACACACGTCCTGCCCTGGGACGCGCCGGACACCGACTGGGCGGCGTTCGACCTCGTCGTCATACGCTCCACCTGGGACTACACCTGGCGCACCGAGGAGTTCCTGGCGTGGGCCGAGCGGTGCGCGAAACTGACCCGGCTCGCCAACCCGCTGGACGTCGTGCGCTGGAACACCGACAAGCGCTACCTCGGCGACCTGGCCGCCGCCGGTGTGCCCGTGGTCCCCACCCGGTATCTCGACCCCGGCGACACCCCGGCCGCCGGTGACCTGCCCGGCGGTCACGAGTTCGTCGTCAAGCCGGTCCACGGGGCCGGAGCCCGCTACGCCGCCCGGTACACGCCCGGCGAACGGGACCGGGCCGCCGCCCAGATCGCCCGCATGCACGCCGAGGGCCTGGCCGCGATGGTGCAGCCGTACCTCACCCGGATCGACACCGCCGGCGAGCGGGCGCTGCAGTTCTGCGGCGGCCGGCTGGTGCACGCCAGCCGCAAACGGGCCGTGCTGAGCCCCGGCACCCCCTACGACGCGGACAAGGTGGCCCACCCGGACCTGCGGCCGTGGACGCCCACGCCCGCCGAACGCGCCGTCGCCGAACGGGCCCTGGCCGCCGTGCCCGGCGGTGCCGAGCTGCTGTACGCCCGTGTGGACCTGGTGGACGGCGACGACGGCGAACCGAAGGTGATGGAGCTGGAGCTGGTCGAGCCGAACCTGTTCCTGTGGCTGCACCCGCAGTCCGTGGCGCCGGTGGCGCAGGCGATCTGTCAGGCCGCGCTCGCACCCGGCGGTCGGCAGGACTCCTAGTCCACCCGCGTCCGTTGCAGCAGCCCCCAGGTGAACTCCGCGACGACCCGCCGCGGTACGCCCTCGGTGTCCGGTGCGGTGAAGGCCAGGCCCCAGCGGGTGGGCGCGGTGCCCTCCAGGGGGCGGGCCGGGGCGAAGGCGCGGGCAGCCTCGTCGACGGTGCAGGACCACGGGGTGAGGTCCGCCAGGGTGCGCAGCCGCGGTGCCGGCGCCGACGGGGCGCGCACCAGCCACGCGTTCCACACTTGGCCCCGCGGCCCGGCCAGCACCTCGAAGCGCAGATCCGGCCAGAGGGGGAGCGGCCACTGCCGGGCCTCGCAGTCCAGGTCGCCGATGCGGCGCGCGGTGACCGACTCCGGGGCACCGAGGACCGAGCGGTAGCGGGCCGCCGCCGAGCGGCCCCCGGGCGCGCGGACCATCGCCTGCCACCGTCTGTTGGCCTCCCGCATCCCGGCGCGCGAGACCCCCAGGGTGCGGCGGGCGTCCTCCACCAGGTCCGGGTTGTGGTCGGCCATGCGGCGCAGCAGCACCAGCTGGAAGTCGAGCACGGTGAAGGGGCGGGCGGGGCGCGGCGCGTCGGGCATGGGCACCATCGTGGTCCACGGCGGCCCGCCGCGCGCCCGCACCACGGGGACGGCACGTCCCCGGTCACGCGGGCGGTGCTTGCCGCGCGCCCGCGTCACGAGCGGCACGCGTCGCCCGCCGTGCGGCCGTTCCCCGTCCTGCGGCCGCAACCCGGTACCGCCCGGCGGGGAACGACGGCCCCACCCGTCGCGGCCATTGCCCGTGTCCCGTGCGCTGGCTAGCCTGTGTTCGTCATGCCGATCGCCTGTTGATATCTCGAACACAGGCCTGCCGCAAGGGAGGGAGCCGGCCGTGGGACGCCTCGTGCCCGCCGTGACCCGGGCTCTCGACATCCTCGAACTGTTCCTCGACGGGGACGGCACGCTCTCCGCCCCGGACATCGTGCGCAAGCTGCAGCTGCCGCGCACCACGGTGCACGAGCTGGTCACCACGCTCGCCGCCCGCAAGTACCTGGTCCCGGTCCCCGACCAGCCCGGACGGTACCGCCTCGGAGTGCGTCCCTACCAGCTGGGCAGCCGCTACGCCGAGCAGCTGGACCTCGCCGCCGAGGGCCAGCAGGTCGCCCGCTCGGTCGCCGAGACCTGCGACGAGACGGTGCATGTGGCGATCCTGGAGGACACCGACGTCATCTACATCGCCAAGGTGGACTCCACGCACGCGGTGCGCATGGTCTCCGCGGTCGGTCGCCGCCTGCCGGCGCACTGCACCGCGGTCGGCAAGATGCTGCTGGCCTGCCTGCCCGAGCAGGAGCTGGCCGCCCGCCTCCCGGACGACGCCGAGCTGGTCGCGATGACCCCGCACAGCGTCACCGACCCGGCGGCCCTGCGCGAGGCCCTGGCCGGCATCCGCCGGCGCGGCCTGGCCGTGGAGATGCGGGAGTCCAACCCGGACGTCGGCTGCGTGGCCGCCCCGGTGCGCGACCGCACCGGCCAGGTCGTCGCCGCGCTGTCCATCTCCGTCCCCATGATCCGCTGGAGCGAGGAGCGCCGCGCCGAGCTGGAGCGGCTCGCCGCCCAGGGCGCCACGGACCTGTCGGAACGGCTCGGCCACCGGAGGGCGGCATGACGGCACACATCACGACGGCGTACGAGGTCGCGGTACGGGCCCAGGCCGAGCTGGGCGAGGGCCCCACCTGGGACCCGGCCGCCGGACACCTCGTCTGGGTGGACATCCTCGCCTCACGGGTGCACACCTTCGACCCGGCCACCGGCCGCCGCACGGTCCGCACCACCGAACAGCACGTGGGCGCTGCCGCACCGCGCGCCGGCGGCGGCCTGGTGCTGAACCTGCGGGACGGCGTCGGCCTCACCGACCCCGACGGCACCTTCCGCTGGCTGCACCGCGACCCGGTTCCCGGCCGTCGCGGCAACGACGCCGCCGTCGCCCCCGACGGCGCCCTGTGGGCCGGCACCATGCGCTACGACGAGTCCCCGGGCGGCGGCACCCTGACCCGCCTGACCGGCGACGGCACGGCGCAGCTCGTCCTGGACGACGTGACGGTGAGCAACGGCACCGGCTGGAGCCCCGACGGCCGGCTGATGTACTACATCGACACGCCCACCCGCCGGATCGACGTCTTCGACGTCGACGGCCCCCAAGTGCGCAACCGGCGGCCGCTGGCCCGGGTGGAGGACGGCGCCGGCTATCCCGACGGCCTCACGGTCGACGCCGACGGCTGTGTCTGGGTGGCCCTGTGGGACGGCGGCGCGGTGCGCCGCTACACGCCCGACGGACGGCTGGACCGGGTGATCGAGCTGCCCGTGCCGCGCACCACGGCCTGCGCCTTCGGCGGCCCGGACCTGACCGACCTGTACATCACCACCGCCCGCGCCGGTCTGACGGCACCGCACCCGCTGGCCGGCGCGCTGCTGGTGGTGCCGGGCGCCGGCAGCGGGCTGCCGCAGCCGGCCTTCGCCGGCTGATCCTCGTCCCCCTGTCACCGGTGCCGGGACGGCATCACGGGACAGGGGCCCCGTGGCCGCCGGTCACGCCGAGCCCGCCGCCCTGCGCTCCCGCCGCGTCAGCGGCGGGCCCGCCAGCTGCGGCTTCAGCGGTCCCACCGCCGCCGCGAGCAGCACGCTCGGGGCGAGCAGCGACGCCACGCCCCGCTCCAGCGACGTCACGGACGTCACCCGCCGGGCGATCCGCCCGTTGCCGGTCGCCGTGTACATCAGCCGCCCCACATACGCCTGCGTCGCCCGCTCGCGCAGCGTCGGACCGGTCTCGGTGGCCTGCGGGTAGAACACGTCCGAGCCGACCGCCAGATCCCAGGCGGTGCGCACCGTGCGCCCCACCGTCCGCTGGATCCGCCGGGCCAGCCCCGCCGTGCCGAATCCCCGGCGGCGGACCAGGTCCCGCACCGCCAGCGCGGTCTGCGCGGCCACGGTCATGCCGTGCCCGTACACCGGGTTCAGCGCGCACACCGCGTCCCCGACCACCACGAAGTTCTCCGGCCAGGCGGGCATCCGCTCGTAGTACCAGCGCCGGTTGGCGGTGCTGCGGGTGAACGCCACCTCGCTCAGCGGCTCGGCACCGGCCAGCAGCTCCCCGATGACGGGATGGCGCAGCTCCTCACGGGCGTAGCGCACGAAGTCGTCCGCGTCCGGCGTGGGTTCGCCGCCCCGGCTGCCGAACACGGTGACCAGCCACCGGCCGTCCTCCACGGGCATCAGCACCCCGCCGCGCCCCGGCCGGCCGCCCCGCGGATCGGGCTGGACGTTGACGACGGGGAAGTCGTCCCCGGCACCCTCCGGCGCCCGGAACAGCCGGCTCGCGTACACCACTCCCGAGCTGACCTCCCGCCGCCGCGCCGAGGGCAGCCCGAACGCGGCCAGCCACCGTGGCGCCCGCGAGCCCCGCCCGGTGGCGTCCACCACCAGGCCGGCCCGCAGCGTCCGCTCCGCCCCGTCCGCACCGCGCAGCCGCACGCCGGTCACCGCGGCCCGGGTGCCGGTGAGCCCCAGCACCTCGGTGCGGTCCACCGCCGTCACCCGCCCGTCGGCGAGCACCTCCCGCCGTATCACCGACTCCAACAGGTCGCGGCTGCTGCGCAGCATGAACGCCGACTCCGACCAGCGCCGGAACCAGCCGTACGGGGACAGCGCCACCATGTCGGTGGGCACCGGCATCCGGGTCCCGCCGGCCGCCAGCAGCCGCCCGGTGACCCCGGGCAGCAGCTGCTCCAGCGCCAGCGCACCCCCCGACCACAGCTGGTGCACATGCCGCGCCTGCGGCACACCCCTGCGGGGCTCGGGACCCTCGGGCAGCGCGTCCCGTTCGATCAGCAGGACCCGGCCGGCGAAGGGCGCCAGGGCGCGGGCGGCGAGCAGACCGGCCAGGGAGCCGCCGAGGACGACGGCGGTGGAGCGGTCACTCATGGGGGTCGGGCCGGTGTGCGGACGGCTCGTGGACGGCAGGCTCATGGACCAGAACGCTCTCTGCTTCGGCGGCCGCACGGGCGCGGACCGCCTCGATCTCGTCGGGACGGCGGAGGGCTCGCGAGACGGCCCCGATCTCCTTCAGCAGGGTCGTGGGGTCGGGCGAGTGATCGGTGTCGGGCGGCTCGGGCCGGCTGCCCCGGGTCGCGACGGCGTCCGTGATGGCCACCGCGGCGGCGATCGCCCGCGCCTCGTCGGGAGTGTGACCGCGGGCGAGCGCCGCCCGGCGGGCGCGGTCGGCCAGGCCCGCGTCGAGGTGCCGGGCCAGCGGCAGCAGCACGTCCCGGATGAACGTCTCCCGCCGGATCAGCCGCAGCTCCGGCGTGGCCCGCAGCACGAACGGCACCCCGCCGCCGCTCGCGGTGCGCATCAGCTCGTACAGCGGACGCAGCTCGCGGTGGGCGAGATGCACCCGCCAGCGGTCGTCCAGGTACTGGCCGGCGTGCGGCAGGATGAAGCCGACGGCGATCAGGATCGCGGACAGCGCGGCCACCGGCGGTGCCAGGTTGGTGCTCAGCCAGTCCAGGTCCCGCCCGCACCAGCGGGCGGCGACCGCCGTCAGCTTGCAGGCGTCGAAGATCAGGTTGAGCACGTAGCCGGCGCCCAGCAGCTTCAGCCCGCCGCGCAGCCACGCGTCCAGGCCGTCGGCGCGCACCCAGTTCCAGATCAGCCGTGAGGTGATCAGGCAGGCCACGCAGTGCGCGGTGAGGTACAGCAGGATCTCCTCGCGCATGAACGGGGTGCGCGCGTAGTACGTGTCCAGGTCCCGTACCCGCTCCACGGGCACGTCGGCCAGCGCGAACAGGACCCACAGCGCGGCGATCACACCCAGGTAGACGGTCACCACCCAGCGCACCGCGCGCCGCGTGGCGGGCAGCCCCTCGGTCAGGCCGCTGCGCCAGGTGATGATCAGCACCAGACAGGAACCGCAGAACGCGGTCAGCAGCGAATAGCACCACGGCGCCGAGATGTTCGGCACGCCCGTGAGCCGGTTGACCCAGGCGATCGTCGCCGGCGTGCAGAACACGAACACCGCGCAGGCCAGCAGCAGCAGTCCGGCCACCGCGCGCAGCAGCGGATCCCGCCACAGCCGCACGATCGTGGGCAGCTTGATGACCAGGGCGGCGGCCAGCACCACCGTCGGTATCCAGAACGGGACGTACACGGCGTCGAGCAGCGCCGCCGGGTCGAAGGCCAGCGTCGTCACCGGGCCGCTCCGGGGCGCCGCAGACAGCCCAGCGTGCGCTGGACCCGGTCGGGGACGCGGGCGCCGACGGGGGCGGCCGGACCGAGGCAGGACCTGACGGCGGCGGCCAGACGGTGCCCGAAGTCGTCGGCCACGGCCTCGTCGGCCTCGCGGGAGCCGTCACGCGCCGCCATCGTCAACGCCCGGTCCCGCCAGCCCGGTTGCCCGGCCAGTACATGCTCGGCCGCCGCGCCGGGCACCCGGTGATGCCGGTGACCGGCCTGCAGATGCCACAACTCGTGCCCCAGGATGACCAGTTGCTGCAACTCCTCGGCCCGCTCCTCGACGATCACCAGGTCGAAGTCCTGGAACTCCACGCACAGGCCGGTCACTTCGAGCTCGTCGGGGAACCGCTCGAAACGCAGCCGCACCGGGCGTCCGCCGCGCCGTGCGCTCATCTCCTCGCACAGCGCCCCGCACACCTCCCGCACACCGGCCGGAGGGCCGAGCCGGGCACCGACGGCCGCGGCGAGGGAGGCGGCCAGCGCGCGCCGCGCCGCACCCTGCCGGGCCCGGCGCAGCACGGCGGGGACCAGCCGTGAGGCCCGTCGCCCCGCGCCCGCGAAGTCCATCCTTCACCCCTTCCGGCCCGCCGGGTCAGCCCGGCGGGGCACGCGGCACCGAGCCTACGCGGCAGGAAGTGCCCGCGTCATGCGATCCGGGGACCGCCGGCCGTCCGGCAACGACCGTTGCCTGCCCGTTTCCTGACCGCCGGCCGCACCGCCGGCGAGGCTCCCGCCCGGGGAGCCGTCACCGGCCGGGGGACGCCACCGGTGCCACCGGCACCCCGCCGGCCGCGCTGCCCAGCAGGGTCAGCCACACCCGGTCCGGCCCGGCGGGCGCGGTGCCGCCGGAGAGGACGGCCAGCGCGAGGGTGTTGCTGCCACGGGTGCGCAGAATGCCGCTGGGCAGCACGAACGTGTGCTGCGGGCCCACGCCGTTGATGTACTGGCCCATGTTCCAGCCGTTGAGAAAGACCTGCGCCCGCCAGTCCCCCTCCCCGTCGTCGTCCAGGGTCAGCCCGACCGAGGCGTCAACACCCGGGTCGACGTCCAGCCGGAACGTGGTGCGGTACCAGGTCACCCCCTGCCGGGGCGCACCGCGCCCGAAGTCCGCCTTCTCCCAGTCGCCGTCCGCGAATCCGGGCAGATGCCAGCCGTGCCGCTCCCCGTACAGGCCGCCGTTGTTCAACGGCCCCCGCACCGGGTCGGTCTCGCCGGCCCCCTGGATCCGCCACCGCACCCGGGGGGAGGCGCCGCCGAAGGCGACCGAGGTCAGGCCGCGTGCCGCCTTGTGCGTGTCGCGCACCCCGCCGTCCTGGTCGTGGCCCATCGGCCGGATGAGCACGGACAGCACATGCGGGCCGCCCGCGGCCACGTGCCGGGCGGTCACCGGGAACGTCGCCGTCGCCCGCCACGTCCCCTTGCCGAGCGTGTGCTGGTCCGGCACGGGCATCCGGTGGGTGCCCAGCGGCACCCCGTCCAGCCACGCCATCAGCATCCCCTGCGTGCCCGCGCTGTAGGACAGCGACACGGACCGCAGGCCGGCCGCGTCGGCGAAGGTGCCCCGGTACCACACGTCGCCGTAGTGGAAGCCGTAGTCGTCGGCGAACAGCACCGGCTGCCCCTTCGGCACCGGCGTCGTACTGAACGACGTCGTCCGGTCCGCCACCCGCCAGGAGGAGTCGTCGAAGCCGGGCGCGGACTCCGGGTTCTCCGCGCGCATCCGCCAGCCGCCCAGCGCGGGCAGCCGCACCTCGGGCACCGCCGGCAGCGAAGCGGTCGCCCGCAGACTGCCCGAGCCGGTCACCCGGGTGGGCACCGCCCGGCCGTTCCACGTCAGCTGCTCCACCCCGCGCGGGGCCCACACCTCCAGATCGGCGGACTCCACCGTGTCCCCGGTCAGATGCAGCGTGGAGCCGCGCACCACGGCGCCGCGCAGCAGCTCCGGCCCGTACACCAGCACCGGGCCCGCCGGGGTGTCGTGCGGCCACAGGCGCAGCGAGGTGGCGTCGTCGGCCAGCAGGAGCAGCAGCGGCCGGCCGGTGCTGCCGCCCTCCACCCGGACCCCGATGAGCCCGCCCGCACCCAGCGGCGCGGTCACCCGCAACAGCCCCTGGTCCCAGAGGTACGCGGCCTGCCGGCTCAGCCGCATCACCTGCGGTTCCTCGTCGCTCTCCAGCACCACCCGGGCCATCGCGCCGGGCCGCCCGCAGAACACCGCGATGTCCTGCCGTCCGGCGGACAGCACCGCCATCGGCTGCGCGGTCGCATACCGCAGCCGGCGCCGCCCCAGGTCGAGCCCGCTGACCATCAGACACGCGTCCCGTGCCGGAACGGTCACCGGCACCCGGTCACCGGCGACCCGCACCGTCGCGGCCACCTGTTCGCCGCCGTCGTTGCGCAGCACCCGCACCTGCAGACCCGTGTCCGGGTTCGTCAGCCGCCGCACGACGAGGCGGTCGTCCACGCGTTCCTCGCCGGCCGGCTCCAGCTTCACCATCCCGGGCACCCGCTGGAGCATGTGGCCGATCTGGTGCAGCGGCGCCAGTTTCCCGGTGGCCTGCCGCCCCTCGTCGAACGCCGCCCCGTAGTCGTAGGACGTGTAGACCTGCGGTGCCGGCAGCCAGCCCCACGAGGTGCCGCCGAACGCCATGTACACGTTGCTCAGGGTGACGCCGTCGGCCAGGTTGGTCAGATGGAACCGGCGCTCGAACGCCGCGTCACGGGTGTGCCGCACCTCGGCGTACCCCTGGCCGTCGAACCCGGCGCCGCCCCAGGCGTCACGCCAGCCGCCGCCCGCCTCCGCCATGAACACCGGCATGCGCACATCGCCGCCGCGGCCGCTGCGGCCGAGCCGCCCCCAGTCCCGCGGCACCCGGCCGGGCGCCGGATAGGCGCCGAACGCGTACAGCCAACGCCCGTCGTAGCCACCGGTGTCGAACGACCCCGGCATCCACGAGCCGTTCCTGAACTTGTCGTTGTGGAACAGGGGCACGTCGATGCCGTCCGCCCGTACCTTCGCGTACAGCCAGGACAGATAGGCGCGCCGCGCGGAGGCGTCCGCGTCGCCCCCGCCCTGCGCGTCATAACCGTTCTCGATCTGGTACAGCAGCACCGTCCCGGTGCCCCGGGTGAGCAGATACCGGGACACGATGGCGTTCACCCGGGTCAGCCAGTCCTCCGCATGCCGCAGAAAGGCCGGGTCGGCGGTCCGCGCGGTGCCCGCGGTGGCGGTGAGCCAGCCCGGCAGACCGCCGGCGTCCACATCGGCACCGATGTAGGGGCCGGGACGCAGCACCACGTACAGCCCGCACTCGGCCGCCGTCTCAAGGAACAGCCCCAGGTCCCGCACGCCCGTGAAGTCGTACCGTCCCGGCGCGGGGGAGTGGTAGTTCCACGCCACGTGCACGCCGACCGCGTTGAATCCGTGGGCGCGCATCTTCTGCAGCATGTCCCGCCACAACGAGGGGCTGGGCAGCCGGAACGGATGCAGTTCCCCCGACCACAGCGGCAGCCGGCGGCCGTCCACCAGCAGCGAGTAGCGGTCGAACCCCACGGTGTGCCGCTGCCCGTCCGCGGAGGGCACCGGCGGCGGGAGGGACCCGGACGTCTCCCGCGCGGCGTACGCCGACGTCGCTCCCGAGGCAGCACTGCCGCCCAGGGCGAGTCCGAGCGCGGCGGTGCCGGCCAGGGCGCTGAAGGTCCGTCTGCTGAGCGCCAAAACTGTTCCTCCCGGGCGGATCCTGAGGGGCGCGGGGCTGCCATTCTCCACCGGCGCGGACCCTGCTCCTCCCCCAGGCCCCGCGCACCCCAACAGACCCCGGAGAATGGACCCATGAGGATCTCGGCGCGGGCGGAGTACGCGGTACGGGCGGTGCTGGAACTGGCCGTACGGCAGGGCCACGACCCGGCGGCCCCGGTCACGGCCGAGACCGTCGCCGCGCAGCAGAACATCCCGCACAAGTTCCTCGAAGGCATCCTCGGCGACCTGCGCCGCGCCGGACTCGTCACCAGCCGCCGCGGCGGAGGCGGCGGCTACACCCTGGCCCGGCAGCCGTCACAGATCACCGTCGCCGACGTCATCCGCGCCGTGGACGGCCCGATCGTCTCGGTACGCGGAGAACGCCCCACCGACCTGACCTACACCGGCTCGGCCGCCCCTCTGCTGCCCCTGTGGATCGCCCTGCGCGCCAACGTCCGCCGCATCCTGGAGGGGGTCACGGTGGCGGACCTCGCCGCCGGTCGACTTCCGCGATTCGTGCGCAACTTGGCGGAGGAGCCGGCGGCTTGGGTGAATCCGTAGGGGCGGCGGCTCGGGGCGGGATTGCGTGACCTGGGCATCGTGGGCGTCGCGGGCTCGTTGCCGGGGTGCGGGCCGGGCTGGCGATTCAAGGTCGTCGACGCTCACGGCACAACGGCTACGCGAAACGCTGCGGGGCGGATTCAGGAGCCTACGCTTCCATGCAAGAGGCGGCGGAAACAGTGCAATAGAGAAGATCAAGGTCGGGGATGAGGTAGTCGCCACTGACCCGGAAACTGGGCGGACCATCTCCCGCAAGGTGATCGACGTCAGCGCTGTACGCAGATGTCCTGCCCGGCGTCGACTTGAAGCTGAACGCAACCGTGGAGAGTTTTCAACCCGTTCTCGTGGTGAAAACGCCACAGGCGGCGGCGAGCGACGAGCTGAAGAAGCTCACCTTCAGCTTTAAGGCCAAAGGTCTTGAGGTGCGTGAGGGTGCGGCCGGGAACCTGGCCGCGCTCGACGCGAACGGCCATACGGTCTTCAAGGCGCCACCGGCACGTATGTGGGACTCGGCTGGAGACACGGGGACGCAGGCGCGATCGGCAGCGGACGCATCCGTGACGCGTTCCATCTCGATTCTTTGGTAATCGCTGCGAGTATCCCGGTGCTGCAAAAATCTGGAGACGCTGGGCATTGGACGTCGCATTGGAGAAGGGGGAATGGCTGCAATGGCCGGCGAGTCATCACAGCGCCTGGCTCCATGTCGTCCAGAACGCTTGGTTTGCCTCGAATCACAGAGCCGCCCGCTATGGAGTCAATGATGTTGCGCATTTGGATGGCGCCCGAATCTCGACGAAGTCGGGTTTCTTCTGCGCATTGGGTGAGGCGGTCAATGGCCCTGGCGGGTACTTTGGGTCACATCTTGACGCTCTGGTGGACTGTATTTCTTCGAGTTTCGGAGAGGGTCCTCCGGTGAAGATTGTTTGATCAAATTTCCGAGTGTCCCAGGAGTCGCTGGATCGCACTTTCATGGATATGTTCATGGAGATCATGCGTGCATTTCACGTGGTTGTCACCGTTTGCTGAATTCCGTTTGTCGTGAATATGTGCAAGCAAATATGACCTCGATTCGTCAGTGGCCGTGATTGCCTGACCGGGCTGCAGGTTCGCCCTGTTCGTCCCGCGTGATCGCGGGCGGGGCCGTCGCGTGTCGCTGCGGCTGCGCCGGGGTTCCACGGCACCCGGGGGTCGTGCGGGACCTGCTCCTTTCCTTGTCTTGTCGGGGCTGTGGGCCGGTCGTCAGGTGACGGCGGGCAGGGCGGTCAGGCGTTGCCAGCAGGTGATGAACGCCCTCGCCCAGGGCCAGGTCGTTCGATCCGCAGCCAGCGGTGGCGGGCGTGGTCGGCGAGGCGGGCGGGCAGGTGGTAGAGGCGGAAGCGGATGGTGTCCGGCTCGGCGTCGGCCAGGTCGTCGACGTCGTGCAGGACCAGCAGCCGCACCCAGGCATCGAGATCGGCGGCATGGTTGGCGGTGAGCATCCAGCCGCGGTTGACTTCCTGCGACTGCGAGGGCAGGTTGTCCAGCCCCATCGCCTTGTTCGTGCGGACCCGGTCCTCCACACCGGCATGTGAGCGGTGCAGCACGTCCAGGAACTGGGCGTGGCCCGAGCCGGGGATGTCCCTCATTGCCACGCGCTGACGGACGGGTGGGAAGCCGCCCTGGTCACTGATGGCGTGGGGTGATCTGTGCGGTCTGTGCGCCGGACATGGCGAGATCTGGTGCAACGGGTGTTACGGCTTCGGCGGTTGCCGGTTGTGCGGGTGGACCGAGAAGCGTGCGTGCCCCGTGTGCGCCGGTGGCGACGCGGAACCGATCAGGTGGTGCTCCTTGGGTTGCGCACTCGCAGGCGGGCCTCGTCGGGTGGCCCCGGCGGGGGCCACCCCCCAGGGCGGCCCCCGCCGGAACGGCACGGCTCACACGTCGAACGAGTGAATGGTGGTCGTCCGGTAGGTCCGGCCCGGGCGGAGCACGGTGGACGGGAAGGACGGCTGGTTGGGGGAGTCCGGGAAGTGCTGGGTCTCCAGGGCCAGGCCGTCGCCCTGGCGGTAGGTGCGGCCGGAGGTGCCGGTCAGGGTGCCGTCGAGGAAGTTGCCGGAGTAGAACTGCACGCCCGGCTGGTCGGTGGCGATCTTCAGGGTGCGGCCGGAGTGGGGGTCGCGCAGGGTGACGGCGTGCTGGGGGCGGGCGGTGACGCCCTTGTCCAGGACGAAGTTGTGGTCGTAGCCCTTGGCGGTGATCAGCTGGGGGTGGCCGGTGCGGATGTCGCGGCCGATCGGCTTGGCGCGGGTGAAGTCGAAGGGGGTGCCCGCGACCTTCGCCAGCTCGCCGGTGGGGATCAGGCCCGCGTCGGTGGGGGTGTAGCGGCGGGCGGCCAGCCACAGTTCGTGGTCGTAGATGCTGCCGCTGCCCTCGCCCGCGAGGTTGAAGTAGGTGTGGTTGGTGAGGTTGACGACGGTGGCCTTGTCGGTGGTGGCCTCGTAGTCGATGCGCCAGTCGCCGTGCCGGGTGAGGGTGTAGGTCACCTTCACGCGCAGGGTGCCGGGGAAGCCCATCTCGCCGTCCGGGCTGGTGCAGTACAGGTGCAGGCCGACGTCCGGGCCGGAGGTGAAGGGTTCGACGTCCCACACCTTGGTGTTGAAGCCCTCGGGGCCGCCGTGCAGGCTGTTCTCGCCGTCGTTGACGGGGACCTGGTAGGTCGTGCCGTCCAGGGTGAAGCGCCCCTTGGCGATGCGGTTGCCGTAGCGGCCGATCAGGGCGCCGAAGTAGGTGGTGCCGGTGAGGTACGGCTCCAGGGTGTCGTAGCCGAGGGAGACGTTGGCGTAGCGGCCGTGGCGGTCGGGTAGCTCGAGCGACTGCACGATGCCGCCGTAGGACAGCACCTTCAGGCGGGTGCCGCCGTTGGCCAGGGACCAGCGGTGGACCTTGGTGCCGTCGGGGAGCGTGCCGAAGAGTTCCTTCACCGGGCGGCCGCCTTCCGGGTGCCGGCCGGCCGCCTGGGCGGTGCCGCCCAGCGCGGTGGCGGCGAGGCCGGCCGCGGCGGCGCCCGCGATGACCGTTCTTCTGTTCAGTTCCATGTGCAGCTCCTCGTCAGGAAGCGGGTCCCGCGAGGCGGCGGGACCCGGACGGCTCACGAACCGGACCTGCGCTTGTTCCACACGTCGAAGCCGACGGCGGCCAGCAGCGCCAGACCCTTGATCACCTGCTGCCAGTCGGTGCCGACGCTCAGCAGGTTCATGCCGTTGTTCAGCACACCGAGGACGAGACCGCCGATGATCGCGCCGAGCACGGTGCCGACACCGCCGCTCATGGACGCGCCGCCGATGAACGACGAGGCGATCGCCTCCAGTTCGTAGTTGACGCCCGCCTTCGGGGACGCCGCGTTGAGGCGGGCCGCGACGACCAGGCCCGCCAGGGCCGCGAGCACCCCCATGTTCAGGAACACCTGGAAAGTGACCCGCTGGTCCTTCACACCGGACAGCTTCGCGGCCGGCAGGTTGCCGCCGATGGCGTAGATGTGGCGGCCGAAGACGGTGTTGCGCATGACGTAGCCGTAGCCGACGACCAGCACGCCCAGCAGGATCAGGACGATCGGTGCGCCCTTGTAGCTGGCGAGCAGCAGGGTGACGGCGAGGACGGCGGCGACCAGGGCGACCAGCTTGAGCGCGAACAGCCGGGCGGGCAGCACGTCCAGGGAGAACTCCTGCTGCCTGCGCCGGTCGCGGACCTCCTGCCACACCACCGAGGCGATGATGACGAGGCCCAGGAGCAGGGTGATGTTGTGGTAGTTGGTGGTGGGGCCGACCTCGGGCAGGAAGCCGTTGCCGGCCTTCTGCAGGCCGTCCGGGAACGGGCCGAGGGTCTGTCCCTTGAGCAGGATCTCGGTCAGGCCGCGGAACAGCAGCATGCCGGCGAGGGTGACGATGAACGACGGTATGCCGCAGTAGGCGATCAGACAGCCCTGCACGGCGCCGGCCGCGGCGCCGACCAGCAGGCACAGCAGCACCGCCAGCTGCCAGGCCATGTGGTGGTCGACCGTGAGGACGGCGGCGGTCGCGCCGACGAAGGCCGTCAGGGACCCCACGGACAGGTCGATGTGGCCCGCGATGATCACCAGCATCATGCCGATCGCGAGGATCAGGATGTAGCTGTTCTGCAGGACCAGGTTGGAGACGTTGCGCGGCAGCAGCAGATCGCCGCCGGTCCACACCTCGAACAGGACGACGATCAGGCCCAGCGCGATCAGCATGCCGTACTGGCGCATGTTGCGGCGCAGCCCGTTCAGCATCACCTGGAGCATGCCGGTGCCGGTCTTCTCGCCGCCCGGTGGCGCGGGGGCCTGGCTCGTGGTGGTCACATCCGTGCTCATCGCGTCACCTCGTTGTCCTGCGTGTCCTTGGTCATATGGCGCATCAGCACTTCCTGGGTGGCCTCGGCCCGCGGCACCTCACCGGTCAGCCGTCCGGCGGCCATCGTGTAGATGCGGTCGCACATGCCGAGCAGTTCGGGCAGCTCGGAGGAGATGAAGATCACCGCCTTGCCCTGCGCGGCGAGCCGGTCGATGACCGTGTAGATCTCGTACTTGGCGCCCACGTCGATGCCGCGCGTGGGTTCGTCCAGGATCAGCACGTCGGGGCCCGCGAAGATCCACTTGCTGAGGACGACCTTCTGCTGGTTGCCGCCCGACAGCTTGCCGACCGGTTCGAAGACGGTGGGCGCCTTGATGTTCATGTCGGTGCGGAACCGCTCGGCGACCTGCCGTTCCTCGTGCTCGTCCACCACGCCGTGCCGGGCGACCTTCTGCAGCGCGGTCAGCGAGATGTTGCGGTTGACGGTGTCGATGAGGTTCAGGCCGTAGTGCTTGCGGTCCTCGGTGACGTACGCGATGCCGTGCCCGACCGCCTCGGCGACGGTCCTGGTGCGGATCTCCCGGCCGTCCTTGAGGACCGTGCCGCCCGCCCAGCGGCCGTAGGTGCGCCCGAAGACGCTCATCGCCAGCTCCGTGCGCCCGGCGCCCATCAGGCCGGCGATGCCGACGATCTCCCCGCGCCGCACCGTCAGCGAGACGTCGTCGACGACCTTGCGCTGCCGGTCGATCGGGTGGAACACGGTCCAGTTGCGGATCTCCAGCGCCGGTTCTTCCCCCTCCTTCGGCCGGTGCCAGGTGCGTTCGGGGAAGCGGTGGTCCAGGTCGCGGCCCACCATGCCGGCGATGATCCGTTCCTCGGTGGTCTCCGGCGCCTTGACGTCGAGGGTCTCGATGGTGCGCCCGTCGCGCAGGATGGTCACCGAGTCGGCGACCTTGCGGATCTCGTTGAGCTTGTGGGAGATGATGATCGAGGTGATGCCCTGGTTCTTCAGCTCCAGGATCAGGTGGAGGAGTTTGGCGCTGTCCTCGTCGTTCAGCGCGGCCGTCGGCTCGTCCAGGATGAGCAGCTTCACCGACTTCGACAGCGCCTTGGCGATCTCCACCAGCTGCTGCTTGCCGACGCCGATGTCGGCGACCCGGGTCTCCGGGTGCTCGTCGAGCCCGACCCGGCGCAGCAGCTCGGTGGCGTGCCGGAGGGTCTCCCGCCAGTCGATGAACCCGCGCCGGGCGTGTTCGTTGCCGAGGAAGATGTTCTCCGCGATGGACAAGAACGGCACCAGGGCCAGCTCCTGGTGGATGATGACGATGCCGCGTTGCTCGCTGGCCCGGATGTCCTTGAAGCGGCAGACCTCCCCCTCGAAGAGGATCTCGCCCTCGTAGGTGCCGTGCGGATGGACGCCGGAGAGCACCTTCATCAAGGTGGACTTGCCGGCGCCGTTCTCCCCGCAGATGGCGTGGACCTCGCCCTGACGGACGGTCAGGTTGACGTCCGACAGTGCCGTGACACCGGGAAAGGTCTTGACGATCGAGCGCATCTGAAGGACGGGTCCCGCCATGGTCGTGCCTTCCGGTTCGGTGGGATCGGACGGATGCGGCGCGTGCCCGCGGCGTCAGCCCTTCAGCTGGGCCTCGGTGTAGTAGCCGCCCTTGACCAGGACCTCTTCGTAGTTGGTCTTGTCGACGCTGACCGGCTGCAGCAGGTAGGAGGGGACGACCTTGGCGCCGTTGTCGTAGCTCTTGGTGTCGTTGACCTCGGGCTTCTTGCCGTGGAGCAGGTCGTCCACCATGGTCGCGGCCACCTGGGCGAGCTTGCGGGTGTCCTTGTAGACGGTCTGGGTCTGCTCGCCGGCGATGATCGACTTCACCGAGGCCAGCTCGGCGTCCTGCCCGGTGATCACCGGCAGCGGTTTGGCGGACGTGCCGTAGCCGTCCGACTTCAGCGCGGACAGCACACCGATGGAGATGCCGTCGTAGGGGGACAGGACGGCGTCGACCCGGGTGTTCTTGTAGGTCGAGGTGAGGATGTCGTCCATGCGCCGCTGGGCGGTGGCGCCGTCCCAGCGCAGGGTGGTGACCTGGTTGAGCTGGGTCTGCCCGGAGCGGACCACCAGCTTCTTGCTGTCCAGGTACGGCTTGAGGACGCTCATCGCGCCGTTGAAGAAGTACCGGGTGTTGTTGTCGTCGTTGGAGCCGGCGAACAGCTCGATGTTGAAGGGGCCCTTGCCCTGCTTCAGGCCCAGCTTGTCGACGATGTAGGAGGCCTGGAGCCGGCCGACCTTCTCGTTGTCGAAGGAGGCGTAGTAGTCGATGTTCTTGGTGCCCAGGATCAGCCGGTCGTAGGAGATGACCGGGATGTTCGCGTCCTTGGCCTCCTGGAGCACATTGTTCAGCGACTTGTTGTCGATGGCCGCGATGATCAGTCCCTTGACGCCCTGGGTGATCAGGTTCTCGATCTGCGACACCTGGGTGTCCGGGTCGTCCTCGCCGTAGACCAGCTTGGTCTTGTAGCCCTTGGCCTGGAGGTTCTTGACGACGTTGTCGCCGTCGGCGATCCACCGCTCGGAGGACTTGGTGGGCATCGCGATGCCGATGGTGGCGCCCTTGACGTCGTCCGTCTTCTCCTTGCTGCCGCCCTCGCTGTTCTGACCGCAGGCGGACAGGGACAGGGCGAGGCAGGCGGCCGAGGCCATCGCGGCGAGTGCGGCTCTGCGGTTGCGCATGGTCATCATCCTCGGTGTGGGTGCGTTCGGTCCTGCGGTGCCGGTGAGCGCCTGGCGGGGGGAGCCGCTGGGGGCGCGGAAGGTGCCGGTGGTGCTGGGTGGTACGCGGTGATGCCGGGTGGTGAGCAGTGGTGCACGGACGGTGCGGGAAACGGCCGGAGACGGGCCCGACCGGTTGTGTGGGATTGTGCGCGGTCGTGTGTCGTTCTGTGAAGCCTCAGTTTCCGGAACGTTATGCCGGCGTGGTGAACCGCCGCAGGGTGCCCGGCAGCCGGGAGCCGAGCGGCGCCATGTCCCCTGCGGCGCCGTGCCGTTCGAGCAGATCCAGCACGAGCCGGCCGCGCCGCACCCGCTCCCGGGCCGTGGCCAGGGTGACCTCGCGCAGGTGGTGGCCGTAGGGGTAGATGCCGGGCGCCTTGGACAGGCCGAACTTCAGATACAGCGGCGCCCCGCGCCGGATCAGCTCCGCCACCTCGTACATGCGTACATACCCGCCCAGGTCGTCCGGTGCCTCGATGTACATGTCCAGCGGGGCGGCCGACACCCGCCGGATCTCGGTCAGGTGAGCGAGCGTCAGGTCGCTGGGCACGTTGATGGAGTCGGCGCCCAGCTGCTCGACGACGGCGAAGGAGGCCGGGTTCACCGGGCCGATCAGCGCGGACACCTTGAGCGTGGTGTCGGCCGGGATCAGGCCCGCCGTGCGTGCCCGGTGCAGCGTCCACAGCACGCCCTCGTCGGCGACGAGCAGGCATTTCACGCCCAGTTCGGTGGCCCGCACCGCGTCCTCCACGCACCCGGCGACCGCGTCGTGGCCCCGGGCACGCAGCCCCGCGCCGTGCGAGTCTGTGCGCACCGAGGCGCCGGTGTCCCAGGTGCCACGCGGCCCGGTGAACAGGCACAGCTCGATGTTCCGTTCGGCGGTCGCCTGGACCATGTCGGTGATCTCGGCGTCGGTCAGCATCCACACGCCGCTGCCCTGGCTGATCCGGTGGACGGGGACGTCGAGCCGTGCGGACTCCTCCAGCACCACCGCCAGTGCCTCCGGCCCCTCGCAGGAGGGGATCTCGGTGCGCCAGCGGCCACCGCCGGGGAAACGGTGCGGGGAGGCGTCGGCGGGGTCGGGTGCGGGGGCACCCAGTCCGAGCGCGGTGAGCACCTGCTCACCGGGCCTGCGGGGTGCCGTGGCGGATGCGTCGGTCACGGGCTGTCCTTCGGGTCGGCGAGCCGCGCGGCGACCCGGTCCGGGCGTTCGGTATGCCGGACATGGTTCGCGGCTCGCGGTGCGGAAAACGACGGACGGTCGGGGAGACGGGGGACGGTACGGGGTCGGGCGGACGGACGGTCGGTACGAGGTGGCGGTACGGGGTGGCGGTACGGGGACGGACGGGCGGTACGGGGAGCCGCAGGCCGTACGCGCCGAGGCGGACGGGGCGGACGGCGGCGGACGGGGCGGACGGCGGCGGGCGGCGCGCGGTGGTGCGCGGGCCACCTTCCGGCCGCAGGCTCAGGGGCGGAGCAGCACCTTGCCCACCCCCGGATCCTGGGACCCCACCAGGCCGATGGCCCGCGCGAAGCCGGCGAGCGGCAGCTGATGGGTGACGAGCGGCAGCGGGTCGAGCAGTCCGGCGGCGAACGTCCGCACCGCGTGCGCCCAGGCGTTGGGGGGCGCGCCGAACACGGTGTGCACCTGGAGCTGCCGGACGACCAGGTCCGTGGGGTCCAGTCCGTCGGCGCCGGGCGCTGGGATGCCCGTCAGGACCAGGCGTCCGCCGCGCCGCAGCAGCCCGGCGGCCATGCGCGCGGCACAGGCGGAGCCGGCGGCCTCGATCACCACGTCGAGGTCGTCGGGCAGCCGCTCGCCGGCGGTGCGGAAGCCGGTGGCGCCGAAGCGCCGGGACAGCTCCTCGCGGCCCCGGTGGGTGCCGATCACCAGCAGCTCGGCCGGACTGACGGCGGCGAGGAACTGCACCGCGAGCATCCCGAGGGTGCCGGTGCCCACCACCGCCGCCCGCTCACCGGGCCGGGCCCCGGCCTTCAGGGCGGCGGCCGCGACACAGGCGGCCGGCTCCAGCAGGGCGGCGGCGGTGAGATCCGCGTCGTCCGGCAGCACGTGCAGCAGCCGGGCGGGAAGGGTGAGGGTGGGTGCCATGGCGCCGGGCTGGGTGAACCCGGTCTCCTCGTACCCGGCGGAGCACAGCGTGGTCTCGCCGGCGTGGCAGCGGTCGCACACCTGGCAGTTGCGGAAACCCTCACCGACCACCTTGCGGCCCACCAGCGTCTCCGGCACCCCGGCGCCCACCTGCCGGACGGTCCCGGACCACTCGTGACCCGGCGTCAGCGGGTAGCGCACATAGCCCTCCGGGCGGGTGCCGTGCCACACCTCGCGGTCGCTGCCGCAGATCCCGACGGCGTGCACGGCCACCTGGGCTTCGCCGGGGCCGGGGGTGCGCGGGACGTGCGGTGCGAGCCGGTGCCGGCCGGGCGCGTCGACGACGACGGCCTCGCTCACCGCTCGCCCCCGGGGTTGCGCTTCTCCCAGCCCTCCGCCCACAGGTCGAAGTGGGCCCGCTGCTGCGGGAACTCGGCCGCCGCGTCCACGTCCAGCTCCACGCCCAGGCCCGGCGCGTCGGAGCGGTGGAAGCAGCCGTCCTCGGGGTCCACCTGCGGGGCGCCCTTGACGACCTTCTTGATCTCCGCGTCCGCGAAGTCGTTGAAGTGCTCGAGAATCTTGAAGTTGGGGGTGGTGAAGCCGAGCTGGAGGGAGGCCGCGGTCAGCACGGAGCCGCCGACGTTGTGCGGGGCGACGAGCAGGTAGTGGCTCTCGGCGGTGGCGGCCAGCTTCCGGGTCTCCCAGATGCCGCCGAGGTGGCCGACGTCCGGCTGGACGATGTCCGCGGCCTGGTTCTCGAACAGCTCCCGGAACTCGATCCGGTCGTGGATGCGTTCGCCGGTGGCCACCGGCAGATCCACCTTCTCCGCGACCTTCTTCAGCGCCTTGAGGTTCTCCGGCGGGCACGGCTCCTCCAGCCAGGCCGGCCGGTAGGGCGCCATCTCCTTGGCCAGCCGTACCGCGGTGGCGGGGGAGAAACGGCCGTGCATCTCCAGCATCAGCTCGGCGTCCGGGCCGATGGCGTCGCGCACCGCCTCGATGAGCGAGACCGCGTACAGGGTCTCCTGATGGTCGAGTTCGTAGTGCCCGGTGCCGAACGGGTCGATCTTCAGCGCCCGGTAGCCGCGTTCCATGACCCGCCGCGCGGCCTTGTGGTAGGCCTCCGGAGTCCGCTCGGTGGTGTACCAGCCGTTGGCGTACGCCTTGACCTTGTCCGTCACCGCGCCGCCGAGCAGTTGCCACACCGGTACGCCCAGGGCCTTGCCCTTGATGTCCCAGCAGGCCGTCTCGACGACCGCGATGCCGGACATGACGATCTCTCCGGCGCGGCCGTAGTCGCCGTACTTCATGCGCCGGACGAGGTCCTCGACGGCGAACGGGTCCGAGCCGCGGATGTGGGTCTGCTCCGCCTCCTTGAGATAGCCGAGGAGGGCGTCGGTGTGCCCGAGCATCCGGGTCTCGCCGACTCCTGTGATCCCCTCGTCGGTGTGCACCTGGACATAGGTCAGGTTGCGCCACGGCGTCCCGACGACGTGCGTGCTGATGTGGGTGATGCGCACGGTCGTTGCCCCTCAGCTCTGCGGATGGCCGGTCTGGGTCGTTCGATATGTCGTCACGCGTTCGAAATGTTGGCGTGACAGTAAGGACGGGGTACGCGGAGTGTCAATGGGGCAGACAGGTATCGGTTCCGGCGCGGCACGCGCGGCGTTTTCCGTGTCTCCCGGGGTTCTTCGAAAAATCCTCACATCCGGGTCTAGGAACGCCGCGTGGCTGAATTTAGTCTTCCCGCGTCATGGACGACTACTGCGACCTGTGCCGACGGCACCTCAACGGCGCTCTCGCCTGCCCCGGTTGCGGAACTCCGGCCGACGCGCTCGCTGACCGCCCCGGGCAGGACGAATCCTTCGCCGCCGAGGACTCGGGGCCGTACGGGAGTGAGCCGTACGGGGGCGGGAGCGGCGCGCCGGCGCCGCCCGGCCGGGCCGAGCTGCGCCGCCGGGCGCGCGGCAGGAGGCAGGAGCGTCCGAGCACGGACCGGCGCGCACGAAGGGGCGCGGCGAGCGAGGGGCGGCCGGGCGAGACGGCCATGAGCCGTCGTGACCGCAAGGCCGCGGCCTCGCACCGCAGGCGCCGGCGCCGCGCGCTGCTCATCGGCGCGGGGTTCGTGCTGGCGGCGGGCGGCCTGAGCCTGGCCGAGCTGGGCACCGACACGCCCGGTCTGCCGTCCTTCACCGGCCCCGGCTCGGTCGCGGCCGAGGGCACCGGCGACGCCACAGGGGCCGCCCCGGAGGCCTCGGGCACCTCCGAGACGGACCGGGCGGCCGGGCAGACCCAGGAGGGCACCCCCACGGCACCCGGCGGCACCGCCTCCGGCTCCGCGTCCGCCTCCCCGGGCAGCGGCACCCCGCGTCCGGGACAGAGCGGGGCCGGCGCCTCGTCACCGGCGGTGCCGGCGCCCTCGGCGAGCGCCTCGGCGCCGGATGCCGGACAAGGCGGCGATCCGGGCACGGGCACCGGAAGCGGCGGCGGGGACACGCCCCCCGACACCACCCCGCGGGCCCCGGAGGACCCCACCACCGGCCCCGACTCCCCGGAGCCGGAGCCCAGCCCGACCAAGAGCCAGGGCTGCCACCGCTTCCTGTGGTGGTGCACCTGATCGTGGTGTGGTGCGCCTGACCCTGGAAGTGCATTTGATCCTGGAGGTGCGCCTGACCGTCCCCGCGGCGGTGCACCCGCTCACCCGGCGGCGAGCATCCGCCGGAGCAGATCGCGCAGCACCAGCCGCTCGTCCTCGCTGAGCCCGGCCAGCGGCTCCCGGGCGAACCGCAGCCCCTCGCGCAGCTCCCGCGCGACCCGGCGCCCCTCCTCGGTCGCCGCCGCCAGCTTCACCCGCCGGTCGGCCGGATCGGCCCGCCGTTCGACCAGGCCGCGCACCTCCAGCCGGTCCACGATCCCCGTCACGTTCGACGGCTCGCACTTCAGCTTCTGCGCGAGTTTGCGCATCGGCAACGGCTCCAGCGCCAGCAGGCTCAGCAGCCGTGCCTGCGCCCCGGTCAGCGCATGCTGCCCGGCGGCGTCCTCGTAGTCCTCGTAGAAACGGGCCACCACATCGCCGATCAGCTCGACGACCTCCAGGGTCAGAGCGTCGGGGCGAGGGGGGAGCGAAGGTGTGGCCATGGCGACCAGCGTACCGGTTTGCTTGACATATTGAAATATTCAGGGGCATGGTTGTTTCAGGTACTGAAGCTTTCCGGGGTCTCCCCCCACCCCCACCGAGGAAAGGCGCCACCATGTCCGACACCCCCGCCCTCCCCGCCGTCAGCCGCGCCTGGCACCTGGTCAGCCGGCCGGTCGGCTGGCCCGAGCCGGACAACTTCGCCCTGGTCGAGGCCCCGCTCCCGGAGCCCGCCGAGGGCCAGGTCCTCGTCCGCAACGAGTACCTCTCGGTGGACCCGTACATGCGCGGCCGGATGAGCGCCGCCAAGTCGTACGCGGCGCCGTACGAGCTGGACAAGCCGATGCAGGGCGGCGCGGTCGGTGAGGTCGTCGTCTCCCGCGCCGAGGGCATCGCCGTCGGCGACCATGTGCTGCACTACGGCGGCTGGCGCGAGTACGCGGCCGTCGACGCCCGGCAGGCGGTCAAGGCCGACCCCGAGGCCGCACCCCTGTCGGCCTACCTCGGCGTGCTGGGCATGCCCGGCCTGACCGCCTACGCGGGCCTGCTGCGCGTCGCCTCCCTGAAGGAGGGCGACGCCGTCTTCGTATCGGGCGCGGCCGGCGCGGTCGGCAGCCAGGTCGGACAGCTCGCCAGGCTCAAGGGCGCCTCCCGGGTCATCGGATCGGCCGGCTCCGACGAGAAGGTCGAACTGCTGCTGCGGGAGTACGGCTTCGACGCCGCCTTCAACTACAAGAAGGGCCCCGTGAAGGAGCAGCTGCGCGCCGCGGCCCCCGACGGCATCGACATCTACTTCGACAACGTCGGCGGCGAGCACCTGGAGGCTGCGATCGGCTCCCTCAACCTCGGCGGGCGCATCGCGATCTGCGGCATGATCTCCACCTACAACGACACCGAGCCGGCCCCCGGCCCGCGCAACCTCGTCCGCCTCATCCAGACCCGCGGCCGCATCGAGGGCTTCCTCGTCGGCGACCACTACGACCTGCAGCCGCGGTTCGTGGAGGAGGTCGGCCGGTGGGTGCGCTCCGGCGAGCTGAAGTACCGGGAGACCGTCGTCGAGGGCATCGAGAACACCGTGGAGGCCTTCCTCGGGGTGCTCCGCGGCGACAACACCGGCAAGATGGTCGTCAAGCTCTGAGCCGATCTCCGCCCGCGCGAGGCGCACCCGCCCCGCCGCCGGCTCACGGCGGCCGGTGGATACAGTGAGCGCATGCGTGATCTGGGGGTGGGTGTCCGCTGTCTGCTGGCGGGCCAGCGCTGGGTGGCCCGCAACGGCCGGGCGTACGGGTTCGGGCTGCTGCCCGGACTGATCACTCTGGTGCTCTATGCCGCGGTACTCGTCGTCCTCGCCCTGTGGGGCGAGGACTTCGTCGCATGGGCCACGCCGTTCGCCGACGGCTGGCGAAGCCCGTGGCTCGGACTCTTCCGCGGCTTCCTCACCGCCGTGCTGTTCGCCCTCGGACTGCTGCTGACGGTGGTCAGCTTCACCGCCGTCACCCTGCTGATCGGCCAGCCGTTCTACGAGAAGCTCTCCGAGCGGGTCGACCGGTCCGTCTCCCCGGACGGCACGGCACCGGAGACCTCGCGTCCGCTCTGGCGCGACCTGTGGGTCTCCGCCCGCGACGGGCTGCGGATCGTCGCACGGTCCGCGGTGTGGAGCGTGCTGCTGTTCGCCCTGGGCTTCCTGCCGGTCGTCGGCCAGACGGTGATCCCGGTCATCGGTTTCTTCGTCACCGGGTTCTTCCTCACCGAGGAGCTGACCGCCGTCGCCCTCGAACGCCGGGGCGTCGAACTGCGCGAGCGCCTCGCCCTGCTGCGCAGCCGCAAGATGCTGGCCTGGGGTTTCGGCACCCCGCTGGGCCTGGCCTTCCTGGTGCCGTTCGTGGCGGTGTTCCTCATGCCCGGCGCGGTCGCGGGGGCCACCCTTCTCGCCCGCGAGCTGCTGGGCGAGGAGACCGCGGGGAAGGACGGCGCCTCGCGGGAGACGGCCGCGGCCCCTGACGGGCCGGCGCCGGGGGCAGAGGTTGCGTACAGGCCGTGAAGGGTTTGTACGAATGCGCCGCGCGGCGCCCTGGTCCGGCGGTCCGCCCGCCGCGCCGGTCTACCGTCGGTGGCGGGCCGAGTGCCCCATGAAACAGCCCCGGCCCGGGACCTGACCCTGGACCGGGGCTTGTGACGTCCCGGCCGCCGGCCGGGTTCCCGCCACGGGATCTCAGCCGCGGTCGCCCTCGTGTCCCGCGGCGTCGATCACGTCGCGCCGTCCCGTGTTCTCCTTCTGGTCCAGCTGGGCCAGCGCCGGATGACGCAGGTCGAAGGCGGGCGACTCGGAGCGGATCCGTGGCAGGGTGACGAAGTTGTGCCGGGGCGGCGGGCAGGAGGTGGCCCACTCCAGGGACCGTCCCCACCCCCACGGGTCGTCGACCTCGATCTTCCTGCCGGTCTGGGCCGTCTTCCACACGTTGTACAGGAACGGCAGGGTCGACAGACCCAGCAGGAACGCCCCGATCGAGGAGACCATGTTCAGGCCCGTGAAACCGTCGGCGGCCAGATAGTCGGCGTACCGCCGGGGCATGCCCTTGGCGCCGAGCCAGTGCTGGATCAGGAACGTGGTGTGGAAGCCCACGAACAGCGTCCAGAAGTGGACCTTCTCCAGCCGGTGGTCGAGCATGGCGCCGGTCATCTTCGGCCACCAGAAGCTGAAGCCGCCGAACATCGCGAAGACGATGGTGCCGAACAGGACGTAGTGGAAGTGGGCGACCACGAAGTAGCTGTCGGTGACGTGCCAGTCCAGGGGCGGGGAGCCGAGGATGACGCCGGTCAGCCCGCCGAAGAGGAAGGTGACCAGGAAGCCGGCCGCCCACAGCATGGGCGGCTCGAAGGACAGCGAGCCCTTCCACATGGTGCCGATCCAGTTGAAGAACTTCACCCCGGTCGGCACCGCGATCAGGAAGGTCATGAAGGAGAAGAACGGCAGCAGGACCGCGCCGGTGGCGAACATGTGGTGGGCCCACACCGTGGCGGACAGTCCCGTGATGGCGATGGTCGCGCCGACCAGGCCCATGTAGCCGAAGATCGGGGTGCGGGAGAACACCGGGATGATCTCGGTGATCACGCCGAAGAACGGCAGCGCCAGGATGTACACCTCCGGGTGGCCGAAGAACCAGAACAGGTGCTGCCACAGCACCGCCCCGCCGTTGGCGGCGTCGAAGACATGGGCGCCGAACTTGCGGTCCGCCTCCAGCACCAGCAGGGCCGCCGCCAGGACGGGGAAGGCCAGCAGGATCAGCACCGAGGTCAGCAGCACGTTCCAGGTGAAGATCGGCATCCGGAACATCGTCATGCCCGGTGCGCGCATGCAGACGATCGTGGTGATGAAGTTGACCGCGCCGAGGATGGTGCCGAAGCCGCTCAGCGCCAGCCCCATGATCCACATATCGGCACCGGTGTACTCGCTGCGGGCCGGTCCGCTGAGCGGTGTGTAGGCGGTCCACCCGAAGTCGGCGGCACCCTGCGGGGTGAGGAAACTGCCCAGCACGATCAGGCCGCCCAGCGCGAACAGCCAGTACGACAGCATGTTCAGCCGGGGGAAGGCCACGTCCGGGGAGCCGATCTGCAGAGGCATGATCGCGTTGGCGAAGCCGGCGAACGTGGGAGTGGCGAACAGCAGCAGCATGATCGTGCCGTGCATCGTGAACGCCTGGTTGTACTGCTCGTTGGACAGGAACTGCAGCCCTGGGCGAGCCAGCTCCAGGCGGATCGCCATGGCCAGGAGACCGGCGATCAGGAAGAAGCAGAACGATGTGATCAGGTACAGATGCCCGATCTTCTTGTGGTCCGTCGTCGTCAGCCAGGACAGGATCACCCGGCCCGGACGGCGCCGGCCTCCCACCGGCACGAGCGTGGTCGGCTCGGTCTCTACAGTCATCGGTGTCCCCATCGTCGGGATGGCAGCCGTTGCGAATCCTTCGGTAGCCAACGTCCCGTAACAGGGCGAAAGGTGCACGTACAACCGGCCGATGCAGGGTCAGGTGTCGCGGGCGCACCCGGTGCGGGGCCGGCCGGGGGGCGAGGTCGGCCCCGCACCGGCACCCCGGCCCCTCGTCCGGACGGCCGCCTCGCGCGGGGCGGGACCGCCCCGACGGGTGCGTCCGCATGAGTGATCCGTCCCGCGGCCGCCGTCGGGCGGGCCTGCCCGGACGGGTCGAGTGGACTGGCCCCGCATGTGCTCGTCGCCGGGTGCGGAGCGGAAGGTCACGTCCGGCCGCCCGGCCGGGCGGCCCGGAACGGCCTCTCAGGCGCCGTCGGAGGATGGCCGCACGGAGAACCCGTACACCGTCTCCGAGCGGTACACCTGACCCGGCCTCAGCTCGGTCGCCGGGAACTCGGGCCGGTTCGGGGAGTCGGGGAAGTGCTGGGTCTCCAGCGCGATCCCGGCCCCGGCACGGAAGGGCGCGGTGAGGTGGTCGCCGGTGTACAGCTGCAGGCCCGGCTCCGTCGTCGCCACCGTCAGCACCCGCCCCGAGCCGGGGTCGTACAGCTCGGCGACCCGCTCGGCGGTGCCGGTGACGCCCTTGTCCAGCATGAAGTTGTGGTCGTAGCCCGCGCCGACCGGACGGGACGCGCGGAAGTCGAACCGGGTGCCGTCGACCTCGGCCGGCTCGCCGGTGGGAATCAGGCCCTCGTCGACGGGCGTGTACCGGCCCGCGGCCAGGCGCAGCTCGTGCCCGCCGGCCTCGCCTTCACCGGCCAGGTTCCAGTAGCTGTGGTTGGTCAGGTTCACCACCGTCGGCGCGTCGGTGACGGCCTCGTAGACGATGCGCAGGGCGCCGGTCTCCTCCAGGGTGTAGACCACCGTGACCTGCAGGCGGCCCGGGAAGCCCTCCTCGCCGTCCGGGCTGACCCGGCTCAGGCGCAGCCCGTGCGGCACCGGCTCGACGTCCCACACCCGCTTGTCGAAACCGCGCTCGCCGCCGTGCAGCGCGTTCGGGCCGTCGCTGCACGGGACCGTGTACGTCCGCCCGTCCAGCTCGAACCGGCCGCCGGCGATCCGGTTGGCGTACCGGCCGATCAGGGCACCGAGGTACGGCTCCGGGTGGGCGAGGTAGCCGTCCAGGCCGTCGAAGCCGAGCACCACGTTCGCCGGGCGCCCGTCGCGGCCGGGGGTCTCCACGGACTGCACGATCCCGCCGTACGACAGCACCCGTACCCGCACCCCGGCCCGCTCCAGCGTCCAGCGGTGGACCGGGGTGCCGTCGGCCAGCGTGCCGAAAAGTTCACTCATGCGGCACACAGTAGGTCAGGGGCGTTCCGCCGTGACCACGCGGTAGGCGATCTCCGCCAGCCTGGCCTGGCCGTCGCGGCTGGGGTGGAACCAGTCCCAGCGGCTGAGCTGCGCGGTGCCGAACCGGTAGTCGTAGACGGCGTTGTCGTCGAACCGGCAGCGGGCGTCCTCGGCGCAGACCTCCTTCAGCACCGCGTTGTAGGCCACCACCCGGTCCTGCACCGTCTTGCGCCGCTGGGCGGCGGCCGCGCCCAGCGCGTCGGCGTCGCCCAGCATCGACGGGCACAGGCCGAGCCGCCAGATCTGCTTGCCCAGCGGGTTGGTCCGCCCCTCGGACCACAGCCGCATCAGGTTCGGCACGCTGGCGACGTACACCTGAGCCGTCGGCAGCTCGGCGCGCAGGGTGTGCATGGCGTCCTGGAACTGGCTGCGGAAGTCGGCCACGGAGGTCATCTGCGCCACCGTGTCCCGGCAGGCGTCGTTGGCCCCGATCATCACCGCGACCAGCTGCGGCTTGTGCACGGCCGCCTTGACGATCTGGCTCTTCAGATCGCTCATCCGGGCGCCGGTCACCGCGTGGTTCCAGCTGCGCCGGGTCACCTCGGACGCCCCCAGCAGCCGCCTGGCCAGGCTGTTGACCGCGGGATCGGTGCCGGTCGCCCAGGATGACTGCGGACAGTCCGACAGCACCGTGCAGGTGTCGAAGCCACGGGTGATGGAGTCGCCGACCGCGGCCACGGAGTCCGGGCTGGTGTCCCAGGCAGGGGCGGTGGCGGACGGCTGCCCGGAGCCCGACCCGGAGTCCTGCCGGCCGGAGGCGGTGTGACCGGCGGCGCCGCAGCCGGCGGACGCCAGCACGGCCGCCGCGACGGCGGCCCGGGCGAGGCGCAGACGGTGCCTTCGCTTCCGCATCTCGATCCCCTCGGTCGTCGGCGGGGGGTGACCCCTTCCCTCCATGAGAACGCCTGGGGGTTCCCGCTCCCACCCGAGGTGAGGGCAGGGGCGCGGACAAGCGTCCCCCTGGGTGAATCGACGGGGATTTCCCGGTACCGGGACCGACGGTACGTCACACTCCGCGGCACCTTGCGCGGTAGCCTCGCCCTCAGCAGAGCCCCCGCATCTCTGCCGCCCGCCCGTCCTGCCCCGCTTGCCCGGAGGTCCCGGTGACGACACGTGGAGTTCTGTACGTGCACTCCGCGCCGCGCGCGCTGTGCCCGCACGTCGAGTGGGCCGTCGCCGGCGTGCTGGGCACCCGCGTCAGCCTGGACTGGATCAGGCAGCCCGCCGCGCCGGGCACCTGGCGGTCGGAATTCTCCTGGCAGGGCGAGGCCGGCACCGCCTCCAAGCTCGCCTCCGCGCTGCGCGGCTGGCATCTGCTGCGGTTCGAGGTGACCGCCGAGCCGTGCGCGACCGCCGAGGGCGAGCGCTACAGCTGCACCCCCCAGCTCGGCATCTTCCACGCCGTCACCGGCATCCACGGCGACATCCTCATCCCCGAGGACCGGCTGCGGGCCGCGCTGGTGCGCTCCCAGCGCGGCGAGAGCGACCTGGAGGCGGAACTCGCCCAGCTGCTGGGCAAGCCCTGGGACGACGAACTCGAGCCGTTCCGCTATGCGGGTGAGGGCGCCCCGGTGCGCTGGCTGCACCAGGTGGTCTGACACACCCGCCCGCGGACACACGGGCGGACGCGCGAGCCGACACGCCAAGGGCCCCTTACCGAGCGGTGAGGGGCCCCTGCGGCCGTCAGGGGTGCGGCGCGCGCCGTTCTCAGACGGTGCGGAACGCCAGCACCACGTTGTGCCCGCCGAACCCGAACGAGTTGTTCAGGGCGGCGATACGGCCCTCGGCGGGCAGCTTGCGCGCCTCGTTGCGGACGATGTCGGCGTTCGCCTCGGCCTCGGGGTCGAGGTTCTCGACGTTGATGGTCGGCGGGGCGATCCGGTGGTGGACCGCCAGCACGGTCGCCACCGACTCCACGCCGCCCGCTCCGCCGAGCAGGTGACCGGTCATCGACTTGGTGGCGGAGACCGCGATGTGGTCGGCGTCGTCGCCGAAGACCTTGCGCAGGCCCTTCAGCTCCGCGATGTCACCGGCCGGCGTCGAGGTGGCGTGCGCGTTGACGTGCACCACCTCGGACGGGGCCAGGTCGGTGGTGTCCAGCAGGTTCTGCAGGGCGTGCGCGATGCCGCGGCCCTCCGGCTCCGGCTGCACGATGTCGTGGCTGTCGGAGGAGATGCCCTGGCCGACCGCCTCCGCGTAGACACGGGCGCCGCGCTTGGCGGCGTGCTCGGCGGACTCCAGGACGAGCACGCCGGCGCCCTCGCCGAGGACGAAGCCGTCCCGGGCGACGTCGAAGGGACGCGAGGCGCCCTGCGGGTCGTCGTTGTTCTTGGACATCGCCATCATGTTGCCGAACGCGGCGATCGGCAGCGGGTGGATCGCCGCCTCCGTGCCGCCGGCGACGACCACGTCGGCCCGGCCGGTGCGGATCATCTCGATGGCGTAGCCGATGGCCTCGGCGCCCGAGGCGCAGGCGGACACCGGGGTGTGCACACCCGCCCGGGCGTTCACCATCAGGCCCACGTTGGCGGACGGGCTGTTCGGCATGAGCATGGGCACCGTGTGCGGGGAGACACGGCGGACGCCCTTCTCCTTCAGCACGTCGTACTGCGCCAGCAGGGTGGTCACGCCGCCGATGCCGGACGCGATCACCGTGCCGAGCCGGTCCGGGTCGATCTCGCCGCTCTCGCCGGCCTTGCCGGTGAACCCGGCGTCCTTCCAGGCCTCCTGCGCGGCGATCAGCGCGAACTGGGCCGAGCGGTCCAGCCGGCGCGCCTGCGGCCGCGGGATGATCTCGGACGGCTCCACGGCGATCGGGGCCGCGATCCGGACGGCCTGCTCGGCAGCCCATTCCTCTTCGAGGGGCCTGACACCGGACCTTCCGGCGACCAGACCCTCCCAGGTGGAGGCTGCGTCGCCACCCAGCGGTGTGGTTGCGCCGATACCGGTGACGACCACGGTGCGATTGGTCGAGCTCACGGGAATTCTTTCTCCAACAGTACGAGGAGGACGATCCCCGCCGGGGGCGGGGAACGGCGCCACCGCCGGGTGGCGGGGCAGTCAGCCCTAGGCCGCGTCCGTGACGTCCCGTCTGCCGCCCGACGCTCGGCCCGCCCTTCGGGGGGACGACGCGACGTCACGGACACGACCTAAGAGTTGATCGGTGGATCAGCTCTGGTGCTTGAGGATGTACTCGGCCGCGTCACCGACCGTCTTGAGGTTCTTGACGTCGTCGTCCGGGATCTTGACGTCGAAGCGCTCCTCGGCGGCGACGACGACCTCGACCATGGACAGCGAGTCGACGTCCAGGTCGTCGGTGAAGGACTTGTCCAGCTGGACGTCCTCGACGGGGATCCCGGCGATCTCGTTCACGATCTCGGCGAGACCGGCGACGATCTCTTCCTGAGTGGCGGCCATGTCGGCGCTCCTTCGTTGTGTTTCAGGGTGTGACTACCGCCGCGTCCGCGGCAGGGGAGTGGTCCGCTCCGGATGCATGATCCGGCACGGAGTGCCTAGGGGAGGGTAACGACCGTCGCGGCGTAGACGAGACCCGCCCCGAAGCCGATGATGAGCGCGGTGTCGCCGCTCTTGGCCTCGCCGGTCGCCAGGAGCCGCTCCATGGCGAGCGGGATCGAGGCGGCCGAGGTGTTGCCGGTGGTGCGGATGTCCCGGGCGACCGTGACATTCTCCGGCAGTTTCAGCGTCTTCACCATCGAGTCGATGATCCGCACATTGGCCTGGTGCGGAATGAAGACGTCCAGCTCCTCCGGGCTGACGCCGGCCGCGTCCAGCGCCTGCTGGGCGACCTTCGCCATCTCGAACACGGCCCAGCGGAAGACCGCCTGGCCCTCCTGCGTGATCGCGGGGAACTTGATGTTGCCCTGGCTGTCCAGGGGCAGCTGGGAGATGTCACCCACCCGGAAGCGGTCCCAGGGGACCGTCTGCTTGATCGTCCCGGCCTTGTCGCCCTCCGAGCCCCACACGGTCGGGCCGATCGCCGGCTCCTCGGAGGGGCCGACCACGACCGCGCCGGCGCCGTCGCCGAACAGGAAGGCCGTGGCCCGGTCGTCCAGGTCGGTCAGGTCGCTCAGCCGCTCCACGCCGATGACGAGCACGTACTCGGCGGAACCTTCCACCACCATGCCCTTGGCGAGGGTGAGGCCGTAGCCGAAGCCGGCGCAGCCCGCGGAGATGTCGAAGGCGGCCGCCTTGTCGGTGCCCAGCTTGTCGGCGATCTCGGTGGCCACGGCCGGGGTCTGGCTGAAGTGCGAGACGGTCGAGACGATCACGGCGCCGATCTGCGCGGCGTCGACCCCGGCGTCCGCGATGGCCTTGCCGGAGGCCTCGACGGCCATCGCCGCGACGGTCTCCTCCGGGCCCGCCCAGTGCCGGGTCTCGATGCCCGAACGCGAACGGATCCACTCGTCGGACGAGTCGATCCTCTCCAGGATCACCTCGTTGGGGACCACGCGGGTGGGCCGGTAGCCGCCCACGCCGAGGATGCGCGCGTACGGGGCGCCCTTGGCGGGCTTGATCTTCGCCATGTGCGATCGGCTCCTTGATGCGTCAGGCGTTCGCGTGCTCGGCGATGAGAGCACGGGCCGCGTCGAGGTCGTCGGGGGTCTTCAGAGCCAGCGTCTTCACACCGGGCAGCGCGCGCTTGGCCAGGCCGGTCAGCGTGCCGCCGGGGCACACCTCGATCAGCGCGGTCGCACCGAGTTCCTGGAAGGTCCGCATGCACAGGTCCCAGCGGACCGGGTTGGCGACCTGGCCCACCAGCCGCTCCAGGACCTCGCGGCCGCTGGTGACGGCCTGGCCGTCCTTGTTGGAGACGTAGGCGACCTTGGGGTCGGCCGGCTCCAGCGCCTTGGCGGCCTCGGCGAGCTTGTCCACGGCGGGAGCCATGTGGTGGGTGTGGAAGGCACCGGCCACCTTCAGCGGCACCACCTTGCGCACGCCCTCGGGCTTGTTCTCGTTCAGCTCGGCCAGCTGCTCCAGGGTGCCGGCGGCCACGATCTGGCCGGCACCGTTGACGTTCGCCGGGGTCAGGCCGAGCTTCTTCAGGTGCTCGGCGGACACCTCCGGGTCGCCGCCGAGCAGCGCCGACATGCCCGTCGCGGTGATCGCGGCGGCCTCGGCCATCGCCTGGCCGCGCTTGCGGACCAGCGACAGCGCGGCGGTGTCGGACAGCACGCCCGCGAAGGCGGCCGCGGTGATCTCACCGACGCTGTGGCCGGCGACGGCATCGGGTGCCACCTCGCCGAGCGCCGACGCCGACAGGATGCCGGCGGCCACCAGCAGCGGCTGCGCCACGGCGGTGTCGCGGATCGCGTCCGCGTCGGCCTGCGTGCCGTAGTGGACGAGGTCCAGTCCGATGGCGTCGGACCAGGCGGCCACGCGGTCGGCGGCGCCGGGCAGTTCGAGCCAGGGAGTCAGGAAGCCGGGCGTCTGGGCGCCCTGGCCGGGAGCGACGAGTACGAGCACTCTCACACTCTCTCTTGGGGACGGCCGCAGCCGCCCGTGGGGACAGGGACGAAGAACACGAAGGGGTTTTGTGGGCCCCCGACAAAAGCCTAGGCCTGGGCATCTCCGTCGAGGAGACGCCCCAGGATCAGTGCAATCCTCAGTGTGAACGCGGATCGTACATCCGAGGGTGACCAGCCGGTGACGTCCGTCACACGTCGGAGCCGGTAGCGGACGGTGTTCGGGTGAACGAAGAGCATCCTCGCCGCGCCTTCGAGACTGCTGGCCTGTTCCAGATAGACGCTGAGGGTTTCCAGCAGCGCGGACCCGGCCTCCTCCAGCGGTCTGTAGATCTCCTCTACCAGCTGCTGCCGGGCGCTGGGATCACCGGCGATGGCGCGCTCCGGCAGCAGGTCGTCCGCCAGCACCGGGCGCGGCGCGTCCTGCCAGGCGGAGCAGGCCTTCAGGCCGGCCGCCGCGGCCTGCGCGGACCGGGTCGCGGCCAGCAGGTCCGGCACGACCGGCCCGGCCACCACCGGCCCGGGGGCGAACGGGCCGATCAGCGACTTGGCCACGGCCAGCGGGTTGTCGCTCCCGCCGGCGATGACGACCAGCCGGTCCCCGAGCACTCCGGTGAGGACCTGGAGCTTGGCGTGCCGGGCGGCCCGCCGTATCGCCTCCACGGTCAGCTCCGAGTCGCCGTCCGGCGCGGTGCCGAGCACCACGCACACGTGCTCGGGGGAGTTCCAGCCGAGCGCGGAGGCCCGGGACACGGCGCCCTCGTCGGCCTCCCCGCTGAGCACCGCGTTGACCACCAGCGACTCCAGCCGCGCGTCCCAGGCACCGCGTGCCTCCGCGGCCTGGGCGTACACCTGGGCGGTGGCGAACGCGATCTCGCGGGCGTAGACCAGCAGCGCCTCGCGCAGCACGGCCTCGTCCCCCGGTGCCGCCACCTCGTCGATGGCGGACTCCATCACCTCGATGGTGGTGCGCACCATCTCCACGGTCTGGCGCAGGGTGATCGCGCGGGTCAGCTCGCGCGGCGCCGTGCCGAACACGTCGGTGGAGATGGCCTGGGGCGCGTCCGGACGCCGGAACCACTCGGTGAAGGCGGCGATACCGGCCTGGGCCACCAGCCCGATCCACGAACGGTTCTCCGGGGGCATGGCCCGGTACCACGGCAGCGTCTCGTCCATCCGTGCGATGGCCTGTGCGGCCAGTGATCCGGAGGACTTCTCCAGTCGTTTCAGGGTCGCGGCGTGCGGATGGAGGCCGTGCGCTGAGGGGTCGGGGATACGGGATTCGGGTTCGGGCACGGGGACAAGACTGCCTTATCCGGACTCCCGCGCGTGCCGCCGGGTCAGTGCTGGGCGTCCCGAGCAGGCATTACGGTGGTCGGCGTGACGATCGACGTACGACGCGCCACGGAGCGCTACCAGGGCGGCGACCAGGCCGCGGGAATCACCACCCGGCACGCCTTCTCCTTCGGCCCCCACTACGACCCGGACAACGTCCGCTTCGGCGCGCTGATCGCCTGCAACGAGGAGCACCTGGCCGCCGGCGCCGGCTTCGACGAGCACCCGCACAGCCACACCGAGATCGTCACCTGGGTCGTCGAGGGCGAACTGACCCACCGTGACTCCGCCGGGCACGAGACGGTGCTCCGCCCCGGAGACCTCCAGCACCTCAGCGCGGCGGCCGGTGTCCGGCACGTCGAACGCAACGACGGGGCCGGGCCGCTGACCTTCGTCCAGATGTGGCTGACCCCGCGGGAGGCCGGCTGTGAGCCGTCCTACGAGGTGGTCCGTGCCCTGCCGGACGCCGCCCGGTACGCCGTGGAGCGGGCCGGCGCGGTGCTCCAGGTGCGGCGGCTCGCGCCGGACGAGCGCGCCGTGCTGCCGTCCGCTCCGTACGTGTACGTCCACGTGGTGCGCGGCCGGGTCCTGCTGGACACCACGTACCTGGACCCGGGCGACGCGGCCCGGATCACCGGCGCGGACGGGCACCTCAAGGCCGTGGCGGCGACAAAGGCGGAGCTGCTGGTGTGGCAGATGGAGGCGGAGCCGGCGGCCGCCGGCTGACCGCTCAGGCGCCGCGCAGCTCGGCCAGGACCGCGTCGGTGAAGGGCGGCCACGCCTCGATGGCCCAGGGCCCGAAGGCGCGGTCGGTCAGGGCCACGCAGGCCGCGCCCGCCTCCGGGTCGACCCACAGGAACGTGCCGGACTGGCCGAAGTGGCCGACGGTCCGCGGCGAGGAGGAGGCACCCGTCCAGTGCGGCGACTTGGTGCCCCGGATCTCGAACCCGAGACCCCAGTCGTTGGGGTTCTGGTGACCGTAGCCGGGCAGCACGCCCTTGGTCCCCGGGTACTGGACCGTCATCGCCTCGGCCACCGTGCGCGGGTCGAGCAGGCGGGGCGCCTGCAGCTCGGCCGCGAAGCGCAGCAGGTCGTCCACCGTGGAGACGCCGTCCTTGGCGGGGGAGCCCTCCAGGGTGGTCCGCGTCATGCCCAGCGGTTCCAGCACGGCCTGGCGCAGATACTCGGCGAAGGGGATGTCGGTCGCCTTCGCCACGTGGTCGCCGAGCTGCTCGAACCCGGCGTTGGAGTACAGGCGCCGCTCACCGGGCGGGGCCATGACCCGGTGCTCGTCGAACGCCAGGCCCGCGGTGTGGGCGAGGAGATGACGGACCGTGGCGCCGGGCGGGCCGGCCGGCTCGTCCAACTCGATCGCGCCCTCCTCGAAGGCCACGAGCACCGCGTAGGCCGCCAGCGGCTTGGTGACCGAGGCCAGCGGGAACCGCCGCCCGGCCGGGCCGTGGGTGCCGGCGATGGTGCCGTCCGCGCGGACCACGCCCGCGGCGGCCGTGGGGACCGGCCAGTTCTCGATCGACGCCAGGCTGTTCAACGACATGGGGCCGAGCCTATGCGCCGGGGAACGTCAGCCGCATGGAGGGGGCCGTCTTGCGCACGAAACCCAGCGAGGCGTACAGCGGCTCGGCCTCGGCGGACGCGCTGAGGTCGACCTGCGGCACGTCCCGGCCGCGGAACCAGTCCAGCAGCGCCTCCACGCAGGCGCGGGCGTACCCGCGGCGCCGGGCGTCCGGGTCGGTCGCCACGCTGAAGACGTGGCCGACCCGCCCGTGCGGGTTCTCCGCCCGCCCGATGCGGTACTCGATCGTCCCGGCCGCCAAGGAGGCCAGCGCCCCGGGCCGGCCGGGGTGGTCCACGACGAACGCCGCGAAGTCGCCGTCCGGTTCGGCGAGCCGGCCCTTGAGCGTCGGCAGCGAGAGGGTGTGCCAGTCGGTGGAGGGGTCGGTGCCGTGCACCGAGTCGATCATCACCTGGCGCAGCCGCAGGACTTCCTCCGCGTCCGCCACGCCGGCACGTCGTACGAGAGTCATGCCGGGACGCTAGCCGTCCCGGCGCGCCCGCGTCAGGTGATTTCCCGGCCGCGCCGGTCACCGGACGCCCGGCCCGCGGCGGGTGTGCGGACCCGTGCGCCCGCCACCCGGGGCGCGCGCGGACGAGTGAGCCGAGGACAGCGGGTCCCGGCTCACAGCTCGGCGAGCAGTTCCGCCTTCTTCGTGGAGAACTCCTCGTCCGTGACCAGGCCCGCCTGGTGCAGTTCGCCCAGGTGGCGGATGCGGTCGGCGATGTCGGCCGGGTCGCGGCGCGGGGCGGTCACGGGCGCCGGTGCCGCCGGGCCCGCCTGCTGCACCGCGGCCAGCACCGCCGCCGCGAACGGCAGCGACTCGTGCACCGGCCCGTACCCGAGCCCGAAGACGACCGCGGCCGGGTCCTGGTCCGGCTGCGGCGGCTGCCCGGCGTCCTGCTGCGGTCCGGCCGTCTTCCGGCGCAGCAGCCGCAGATGCCCCTCGAACAGCTCCGGCGAGCGCCACTCCACCCCGGTCAGGTCCGACACGGCGAAACACTGGTCGCCGGCTTTCCATTTCTCCGTGGACGCTCCCGTCCACGACCAGCGGAACCGCACGACGCGGCCGTCGAACGAGGCCTTGCCGTCGTACGCCTTGAACTGCAGCGGCGGCTGCGGCGCGGCCACCAGGTAACGCTCGGCGGGGCCGGTGCCGGTGATGCGGGCGCGCAGCTCGTCGGAGTAGTACTCGGCCAGGGTCTCCCGTTCCGCGGGCAGCACCAGCCGGTACGGGTCGCTGCTCTCCTTGAGCTGTCCGTCGGCCGCGTCCATCAGCGGATCGGCGCCCGGCCGGACCTCGGCGCGCAGCACCACGGTCCCGCGCCGGCCCGGGGTGAGCGTCACCCGCGCGAGCGCGGCCAGCGGCACCCGGCGCTCGCCGAGCGCATGGAACAGTTTCGGTGCCCGTATCCCCCGCTCGTAACGGATGAGCACGGAATCGGCCTCGAACTCCCAGGCAGCGTGAAATCCGGCCAGTACGTCACCCATGCGGCTCATCGTAGGCGGCATGAGCATTTCCGTCCCTCCCCGCGCAGACCGCACTTCCTGCTGTCTCTACGCGCGTCCAGCCGTCGTCGTGCCGGACAGACCCGCCCGGCACCCGTCGTTGTCATGGGCGCACCGCACCGAGGCATATGCGCCGACGCCGATCTCGGCGAAGTTGGCCAGGCTGTCGGTGCCCGGCTCGAAGTAGCCGGCGTGCCCCTTGGCCTTCCGGGCCGCCAGCACCCGCGCCCCGAACCCCGGGGAGACCGGGTCGGCGCCGTGGCCCAGGCCGCCCAGCTCCAGGTAGGGCACGTCACGGATCCAGTCGGTGGCGTCCCGCATCGCCCAGACATGCGCACCGGTGTGCAGCTGGGAGGCGTTGCTCACCCGCATGCCGGGGCTCGCGGCGACCGCCAGGTCGGTCACCCGGTGCGGCAGGCCCGGGGCCGCCACCCCGCAGACGACCGAGCCGTAGCTGTGGCAGAACAGCGCCACGGACGCCCGCCCGGGCAGGGCCCGCAGCAGCTTGTTCAGGCGTACGGCACCTTCCTCCGCGCGCATCGCCGTGGCCGCGTCCACGCCGAGTCCGCTGGGCGCGGTGTAGTCGGCCCAGGCGATCACCGCCGTCCGGGTGCGGGGGGCCGCCCGGCGCTCGGCCCGGTACAGAGAGCGGGCCATGCCGTACAGCGCGGTGTAGGGCCGGGAGCTCTTGCGGAACGTGAACAGGTCGGTGTCCACGCCGGGCACCACGACCGAGATCCGGCGGGCCGTGGTGAGGTCGCCGAAGACCTCCGCGACGCGTCCGGAGCCGGCGGGGTCGAAGGCCAGGATGTGGCGGTCCGGCGCCATCAGCTCGCCGAAGCGCCGCATGCGGCGGGCGGCGTCCTGCTGGCCCGCGGCGGTGAGCCGCTGGTCGTGGGTGCGTTTGCGCTCGGCCGCGCGCGCCTGGGCCAGGGCGATGCGGTTGGCCTGGTAGCGCAGGGCGACGGGGGCGCCGTTCATGTTGCCGACCGCCAGGGCGTAGCGGCGGGCGAGCAGGGCGCGGTCGCGGGCGCCGAGCGAGTCGAAGAACCGGGCCAGCCGGGCCGGCGCGGCGTCCGGGTCCGGCAGCCGGTGCCCGTGCAGCGACCCGTGCTTCCATGCGGACACGGAAGCCTGCAGGGCCGTGGTCCCGCCGCCGTGGCCGCGCACGGCGGTCCAGCCGGTGGTCGCCAGCAGCACGAGGACGACGGCCAGCGCGAGCAGCGCGCGCCAGACGCTGACGTGCGGGGAGGTGTCGAAGGAAGTCACTGGGAGGACACACTAGGAGAACGGGACGGTCTCGCGTCAACCAAGTGACAGGGATCACGTTTGCCGGTGCGACGCGCACGCGGGGCCGGGGTGTCTCCGCCCGGGGTGTTTCCGCGGGCCGCCTCAGGCGTCCGCACGGCCGGCGGGGGCGCCGGCCCGGTCCGGGGGGTCCGGGGTGCGCCAGCTGCCGGCCAGGGCCGTGCCCACCTGGTCGAGGTAGCGCACGGTCAGGGCTCTCAGGCCCTCCAGGGTGAGGTCCTCGCCGGTGCTCCACAGCCGCCCGGTCACCCGGAGCACCCCGCCGAAGGCGGCCACCACGAGCCGCGGCCGGGGATCGGCGTCCACGTCGAGGCCCTCGCGTTCGGCGAGCACGGCCGCGATGTGCTCCTCCTTCTCCATCGAGCGGCGCAGATGCGTGGCGAGCAGGACGGGCGTGGACTCGATGGTCCGGAACATCCGCAGATACAGCTCCAGCGGAGCGATGGAGGCGACGGCCTCGCGGACGGAGTCCCAGCAGTCCAGCACGGCCCGGCGCAGTGCCTCCAGCGGGGGCTCGTCCGCGGGGCGGGCGCGCAGCGACGTCATGAAATGCGCCTCCACCATGTCCTGCATGGCGAAGGCGACCTCCTCCTTGCCGGGGAAGTAGCGGAAGAAGGTGCGCTGGGACACGCCGACGGCCCGGGCGATGTCGTCCACGGTCGTCTGCTCGTACCCGCGGGTGATGAACAGTTCGAGCGCGGCCCGCAGCAGTGCGTCCCGGGTGCGTTGCTTCTTCCGCTCGCGCAGTCCCGGGCGTGGCGCGGGCGCGGGCGCCTGCTGCGGTGCCGCCGCGGCGGTCGCCGTCTTCATGTGTCTGCGTCTCTCCGTGCCGGGGCGGGACCTCGCCGACGGATCTCCCGTGGTCCGCCCTCCCGCGAACCGTTCCCCTGTTCAGCCTATAGGAGCACGACGTGTCAGTTACCGACAGGTGAATTGGATTGTCTCATGTCAGCGACTGACATTAGCCTCGAACGTATGACTAGTCAGACCACCATCGACACGACAGGGCCCGGGGACGGCGCAGCAGCCCTGCCGGAAGCGGCGCCGGCCAAGGGGCTGCGCGGGCACCCCTGGATCACCCTGTTCGCCGTCGCCGTAGGGGTCATGGTGGTGGCCCTGGACGGCACCATCGTCGCCATCGCCAACCCGGCCATCGGGCAGGACCTGCACGCCAGCCTCGCCCAGCTGCAATGGATCACCAACGCCTACTTCCTCGCCCTCGCGGTCTCCCTGATCACCGCGGGCAAGCTCGGTGACCGGTTCGGACACCGGCAGACCTTCCTCATCGGCGTCACGGGCTTTGCCGCCGCCTCGGGCGCCATCGGCCTGTCGGACAGCATCGGCATGGTCATCACCTTCCGTGTCTTCCAGGGCCTGTTCGGCGCGCTGCTGATGCCGGCCGCGCTCGGCCTGCTGCGGGCCACCTTCTCGGCCGAGAGGCTGAACCTGGCCCTCGGCATCTGGGGCATGGTCATCGGCGCCTCCACCGCGGGCGGCCCGATCCTCGGCGGTGTCCTCGTCGAGCACGTCAGCTGGCAGTCGGTGTTCTTCATCAACGTGCCCGTCGGCGCCCTCGCCCTGATCCTGGGCCTGCTCTTCCTGCTCGACCACCGTGCCGAGAAGGCGCCGCGCTCCTTCGACGTCCTCGGCATCGTGCTGCTGTCCGCCGCGATGTTCTGCCTGGTGTGGGCCCTGATCAAGGCTCCCGAGTGGGGCTGGGGCGACGGGCTGACCTGGACCTTCATCGCCGCCTCCGTCGCGGGCTTCGCCGTGTTCTCCTTCTGGGAGACCAAGGTGCGCGAGCCGCTGATCCCGCTGGCGCTGTTCCGGTCGGTGCCGCTGTCCGCGGGCGTGGTGCTGATGATCCTGATGGCCATCGCGTTCATGGGCGGCCTGTTCTTCGTCACCTTCTACCTGCAGAACGTCCACGGGATGAGCCCGGTCGACGCGGGCATGCATCTGCTGCCGCTGACCGGCGTGATGATCGTCGCCTCGCCGCTGGCCGGTGTCCTGATCACGAAGCTGGGGCCGCGCATCCCGCTGGCCTGCGGCATGGCCGCCACCGCGGTCGCCATGTACGGCATCTCCACGCTCCAGGCGGACACGGGCGGCGGCACCATGGCGATCTGGTTCGTGGTGCTCGGTCTGGGCCTCGCGCCCGTCATGGTCGGTGCCACCGAGGTCATCGTCGGCAACGCGCCGCTGGAGCTGTCCGGTGTGGCCGGCGGTCTGCAGCAGTCGGCCATGCAGGTCGGCGGCAGCCTGGGGACGGCCGTACTGGGCGCCGTGATGGCCTCCAGGGTGGACCACGAGCTGGCCGGCAACTGGAAGGACGCCGGACTGCCGCCGCTCACCTCCGAACAGGCCCACCAGGCCTCCGAGGCCGTCCAGGTCGGCGCCGCACCGGTGCCCGAGGGCGTGCCCGCGGCGATCGCCGCGAAGATCACCACCGTCGCCCACGACACCTTCATCTCCGGGATGAGCCTCGCCTCGCTGGTCGCCGCCGGAGTGGCGGCCGTGGCCGTGCTGGTCGCCCTGCTGACCAAGCGGGGGGAGAACGCCGAGGCGGGCGCGGGCGTCGGCCACATCTGAATCATCTGAGGCCGCGCGCCGCGCGCACGGTCCCGGGCGTGTTCGCCTATCAGGGTGACGGCGCCCGGGACCGCTCACCTTTCCCGTACGTCACAGGTCACAGTGAGTCAGGCCCTGCGCAGGGGCGGGGCCCGACGCTGCGGCGCGCCGCGGGAGGGGAGCGGCGCGCCGCAGCCGTCTCGCGCCGGGGCGTGCGAGGCGCGCGGACCGCGCGCTTGGAGCCGTCCCGCGTGAGCACCGCCGGCCCGGCGGTCACGCCGTCGGGCGCACGGCCGTCACGTCGAGCAGCCGGTAGCGGTCGACGGCCTGCTTGAGCACCGACCGGTCGACCTTGCCCAGGCGGGCCAGCTCCGTCAGCACCGCCACCACGATCGACTCCGCGTCGATGTGGAAGTACCGCCGCGCCGCCGCCCGGGTGTCGGCGAAGCCGAAGCCGTCGGCCCCCAGCGACTGATACGGGCCCGGCACCCAGCGGGCGATCTGGTCCGGCACCGAACGCATCCAGTCGGACACGGCCACGAACGGACCCTCGGCACCGCTCAGCTTCCGCGTCACCCACGGCACCCGCTGCTCCTCCTCCGGGTGCAGCAGATTGTGCTCCTCGCAGGCCACCGCCTCGCGACGCAGCTCGTTCCACGAGGTCGCCGACCACACGTCCGCCCGGACGTCCCACTCCTCGGCGAGGATCCGCTGCGCGTCCAGCGCCCACGGCACCGCCACGCCCGAGGCCAGGATCTGCGCCGGGAGCTGTCCGGCGGTGCCCGCGCTGATGCGGTGCAGGCCCTTGAGGATGCCCTCGACGTCGACGTCGGCCGGCTCGGCGGGCTGCCGGATCGGCTCGTTGTAGACGGTGAGGTAGTAGAAGACGTCCTCCCCGTGCGGGTGGCCCGGGTTCACGTCCTCGCCGCCGTACATCCGGCGCAGGCCGTCCTGCACGATGTGCGCGATCTCGTAGGCGTACGCCGGGTCGTACGCCACGCACGCCGGGTTGGTGGAGGCGAGCAGCTGGGAGTGGCCGTCGGCGTGCTGCAGCCCCTCTCCGGTCAGGGTCGTACGGCCCGCGGTCGCACCAAGGACGAATCCGCGCGCCAGCTGGTCGGCCATCTGCCAGAACTGATCGCCGGTGCGCTGGAAACCGAACATCGAGTAGAAGACGTACACCGGGATCAGCGGCTCGCCGTGCGTGGCGTACGCCGAGCCCGCCGCGATCGTGGAGGCCATGCAGCCCGCCTCGGAGATGCCGTCGTGCAGCATCTGGCCGGTCGGCGACTCCTTGTAGGCGAGCAGCAGATCGCGGTCCACCGACTCGTACTGCTGGCCCAGCGGGTTGTAGATCTTCGCGCTCGGGAAGAAGGAGTCCATGCCGAACGTGCGGTACTCGTCCGGCGCGATCAGCACGAACCGCCGCCCGATCTCCTTGTCCCGCATGAGGTCCTTCAGCAGCCTGACGAAGGCCATGGTGGTGGCGACGGCCTGCTGGCCCGAGCCCTTCTTCACGGTCGCGTAGGCCGCCTCGTCCGGCAGGGCGAGCGGCTTGGCGCGCACGATCCGGGTCGGCACATAGCCGCCCAGCTGCTTGCGGCGGTCGTGCATGTACTGGATCTCGTCGCTGTCCCGGCCCGGGTGGTAGTACGGCGGCGGGCCGGATTCCAGCGCCCGGTCGGAGATCGGCAGGTGCAGCCGGTCCCGGAAGTGCTTGAGGTCGTCGACCGTCAGCTTCTTCATCTGGTGGGTGGCGTTGCGGCCCTCGAAGTTCGGGCCCAGCGTCCAGCCCTTGACCGTCTTGGCCAGGATGACCGTCGGCTGCCCCTTGTGCTCCAGGGCCGCCTTGTAGGCCGCGTAGATCTTCCGGTGGTCGTGACCGCCGCGGCCCAGGTGCAGGATCTGCTGGTCGGTCATGTGCTCGACCATCTTGCGCAGCCGGTGGTCGTCGCCGAAGAAGTGCTCGCGGATGTAGGCGCCGGACTCCGTGGCGTAGGTCTGGAAGGCGCCGTCCGGGGTGGTGTTCATCTTGTTGACCAGCACCCCGTCGCGGTCCTGGGCGAGCAGCGGGTCCCAGGTGCGGTCCCAGATCAGCTTGATCACGTTCCAGCCGGCGCCGCGGAAGACCGACTCCAGCTCCTGGATGATCTTGCCGTTGCCGCGCACCGGGCCGTCCAGGCGCTGCAGATTGCAGTTGACCACGAAGGTGAGGTTGTCCAGGCCCTCGCGGGCCGCGAGGGTCAGCTGGCCCAGCGCCTCCGGCTCGTCCATCTCGCCGTCGCCGAGGAAGGCCCACACGTGCGAGCCGGAGGTGTCGGCGATGCCGCGCGCGTGCATGTACCGGTTCATCCGGGCCTGGTAGATCGCCGCGATCGGGCCGAGGCCCATGGAGACCGTGGGGAACTCCCAGAAGTCCGGCATCGAGCGCGGGTGCGGATAGCTGGACAGCCCGAAGGGCGCCTTGGACTTCTCCTGGCGGAAGCCGTCCAGGTGCTGCTCGGTGAGCCGGTCCAGCAGATAGGCGCGCGCGTAGATGCCCGGCGAGGCGTGCCCCTGGAAGAAGACCTGGTCGCCGCCGCGGCCGTCGTCTTTGCCGCGGAAGAAGTGGTTGAAGCCGACGTCGTAGAGGGAGGCGGAGGAGGCGAAGGTGGCGATGTGGCCGCCGACGCCGATGCCCGGGCGCTGGGCGCGGGAGACCATCACCGCGGCGTTCCAGCGGGTGGCGTTGAGGATCTTGCGCTCGATCTCCTCGTTGCCCGGGAAGAACGGCTCGTTCGCGGTCGGGATCGTGTTGACGTAGTCGGTGCTGCGCATCTCCGGCACGGCCACGCGCCGCTCGCGGGCGCGTTCGATCAGCCGGAGCATGAGGTAGCGGGCCCGCTCCCGGCCTCGCTCGTCGACGGCGGCGTCGAGCGAGGCGAGCCACTCCTGGGTCTCCTCGGGGTCGAAGTCAGGAACCTGACTCGGCAGGCCGCCAATGATGATCGGGTTTCGATCGGATCCGGAAGCCACGCTGATCCTCACCTGTCAGAAGGGCTGACATATATGCGGCGTTTATGGGCTCTTTCGGGCTCTTTTCGCGGTGATCCCGCGTGTTCCATGGGGTTCGGCCGGTTCGCCGGACTGTGTCCGTGTCGTTCCCCATCGTGTACCTGTGTCGTGGAGAACGTCATCTGTACCCGGGAGTAGTGGGGTGAATCGTCCCCGATGTCTGCCCGCTGCAGGGGGTCGAACACACAAAACCGGGCAAAAGAGTGTGGTGTGCATCACGGCTGATCGGGATACCGTGTCAGGAGTTGCGGCGGCACTGCCGGGAACGTCACCGTTTCGGCGGCCCGGACCGCCGGGTACTTGCGCGATCCGGCCCGCCCGTGTGGACTACGGCCAATGCTTCGCGCACGCGCGTGGCTGAAGACTCATATCGCAACACCATCAGGAGGCAACCCGTGAGCGCGACCGCGGACCACGCGGAGGAGCGGACGAACCCGGCCGCCAGGCTGGGGTTCCGGCCCGGGCAGGTGGTCCAGGAGATCGGCTACGACGACGACGTCGACCAGGAGCTCCGCGAGGCCATCGAGGACGCGATCGGCGGCGAGCTGGTCGACGAGGACTACGACGACGTGGCCGACGCCGTGGTGCTGTGGTTCCGCGACGAGGACGGCGACCTGACGGACGCGCTGGTCGACGCCACCACCTACGTCGATGAGGGTGGCGCCATCCTGCTCCTCACCCCGAAGACGGGCCGCGAGGGATACGTGGAGCCGAGCGACATCTCCGAAGCCGCGACGACGGCGGGCCTGACGGCCAGCAAGAGCTTCAGCGTCGGCAAGGACTGGACCGCGAGCCGGCTGGCGACCCCCAAGGCGGCCAAGTCCAAGAAGTAGGCCGGGCCGGCCCGGACACCGGCCTTCGCGCCCGGCGGCCCTCCGCGGCCCCGGTGCGCCCGCGGCTTCGATGCGCCCGCGGCCCCGGTGCGCCCGCGGCCCGTCCGGGCACGGGGTGCGTCCCCGTGCCCGGGCAGGGCGCTCGCCTGCCACGGGGCCGCTCGCGTTCCCTCACCGGGCCGCGCCGCTCGTGCGGCGGGCCGCCCTCTCCGCACGCTGCGTGAGCCGGCCGGGGACGGGGCGTGCGCGGGGGCCCGCCGGCGGCTGCGTAGGGTGGATCTCACCCGAACAGTCCCGCAGAAGGGAAGATCAGGACGATGGCGATCCAGGCCGGCGACAAGGCCCCCGACTTCGAGCTCAAGGACAACCACGGCCGCACAGTGAAGCTGTCCGACTTCCGCGGCGAGAAGAACGTGGTGCTGCTCTTCTACCCGTTCGCCTTCACCGGCGTGTGCACCGGTGAGCTGTGCGCCCTGCGCGACAACCTGCCGACGTTCGTCAACGACGACACCCAGCTGCTCGCCGTCTCCAACGACTCCATCCACACCCTGCGCGTCTTCGCCGAGCAGGAGAACCTGGAGTACCCGCTGCTGAGCGATTTCTGGCCGCACGGCAACGTCTCGCGCGCCTACGGCGTCTTCGACGAGGACAAGGGTTGCGCCGTGCGCGGGACCTTCATCATCGACAAGGAGGGCGTCGTGCGCTGGACGGTGGTCAACGACCTGCCGGACGCGCGGGACCTGAACGACTACGTCAAGGCGCTCGAAACCCTCTGAGCCGGTGCGCCGACACCTTCGACGTGTCGGCTCGCGAGGCCTGCCGGGGGCGGGAACCCGTCACTAGGATCGACACGTTGATCCCATATCCGATGCACGACGACGGGGCTCCCCGCCCCCGGACACAGATGGAGGACTCGTGGGAGTCAGCCTCAGCAAGGGCGGCAATGTATCACTGACGAAGGAGGCACCCGGCCTCACCGCCATCGTCGTCGGTCTGGGGTGGGACGTCCGCACCACGACCGGCACCGACTTCGACCTCGACGCCAGCGCGCTGCTGCTCAACAACTCCGGCAAGGTCGTCAGCGACCAGCACTTCGTCTTCTTCAACAACCTCAAGAGCCCCGACGGCTCGGTGGAGCACACCGGCGACAACCTCACCGGTGAGGGCGAGGGCGACGACGAGCAGATCAAGGTGAACCTCGCCGCCGTCCCGGCCGAGGTCGACAAGATCGTCTTCCCTGTGTCCATCTACGACGCCGAGAACCGCCAGCAGTCCTTCGGCCAGGTCCGCAACGCGTTCATCCGCGTGGTCAACCAGGCCAACGGGCAGGAGATCGCCCGCTACGACCTCAGCGAGGACGCCTCCACCGAGACCGCCATGGTCTTCGGCGAGGTGTACCGCCACGGTGCGGAGTGGAAGTTCCGCGCCATCGGCCAGGGCTACGCCTCCGGCCTGCGTGGCATCGCGCAGGACTTCGGCGTCAACGTCTGAGCCCGTGCACCCGCACCCTCGCGCCTCACCACCGTCCGGCGCCGCGTGTCCGTCCGCGCGGCGCCGGACGGTGCACCGCTGGGGGAGCGCACGACCACGACCGGCACCATCCCGGGGAGGGACCAGAACATGGGCGTCACGCTCGCCAAGGGAGGCAATGTCTCCCTGTCCAAGGCCGCACCCGATCTGACCAATGTGATGGTCGGACTCGGCTGGGACGCGCGCTCCACCACCGGCGCACCCTTCGACCTGGACGCCAGCGCACTGCTGTGCTCGGCGGACAACCGGGTCCTGGGCGACGAGTGGTTCGTCTTCTACAACCAGCTCAAGAGTCCCGACGGCTCGGTGGAGCACACCGGCGACAACCTCACCGGTGAGGGCGAGGGCGACGACGAATCGATCCTGGTGGACCTCACCAAGGTGCCGCCGCGCTGCGAAAAGATCGTCTTCACGGTCTCGATCCACATGGCCGACGAGCGCGGCCAGACCTTCGGGCAGGTCGCCAACGCCTTCATCCGTGTCGTCAACCAGGCCGACGGCCAGGAGCTCGCCCGCTACGACCTCAGCGAGGACGCCTCCACCGAAACCGCGATGATCTTCGGTGAGCTGTATCGCTATCACGGAGAGTGGAAGTTCCGGGCCGTGGGACAGGGGTACGCCTCCGGTCTGCGCGGTATCGCTCTAGACTTCGGAGTCAATGTTTCGTAAAGCCGGGTACGGCGACGGGGGAGCCCCCGTGCGGATACGGATTGGGTAGCCAGTGCTTCTGAAAACCTTCGGTTGGTCGTTCGTGATCACCGCACTCGGCCTGGTCGCGGCAGCCTTCTACGGGGGGTGGACCGCCTTCGGCGTGGTGGCGATCCTCGCCGTTCTGGAGATCTCCCTGTCGTTCGACAACGCGGTGGTCAACGCCGGGATCCTGAAGAAGATGAATGCCTTCTGGCAGAAGATCTTCCTCACCGTCGGTGTGCTGATCGCCGTCTTCGGGATGCGCCTGGTCTTTCCCGTCGTCATCGTCGCCATCAGCGCCAAGATGGGGCCCGTCGAGGCCGTCGACCTGGCGATCAACAACAAGGACCGCTATCAGGAGCTGGTGACCGACGCCCATCCGGCGATCGCGGCGTTCGGCGGCATGTTCCTGCTGATGATCTTCCTGGACTTCATCTTCGAGGAACGGGACATCCAGTGGCTGCGCTGGATCGAGCGGCCGCTGGCCAAGCTCGGCAAGGTCGACATGCTGTCGGTCTGCATCTCGCTGATCGTCCTGCTGATCGCCTCCTTCACCGTCGCCACCCACGCCCACCAGCACGGCGGCGCGCACGTCGACAAGGCGCAGACGGTGCTCATCGCCGGCATCGCGGGCCTGATCACCTACATGGTCGTCGGCGGCCTGTCCGGCTACTTCGAGGACCGGCTGGAGGAAGAGGAGGAACGCGAGCACGAGGAGGAGGAAGCCGCCGCCCGCAGCGGCAAGCCGCGCTCGGCGGTGAAGCTGGCCGGCCAGGCCGCCTTCTTCATGTTCCTCTACCTGGAGGTCCTGGACGCCTCCTTCTCCTTCGACGGTGTCATCGGCGCCTTCGCCATCACCAACGACATCGTGCTCATGGCCCTCGGCCTCGGCATCGGCGCGATGTACGTCCGCTCCCTGACGGTCTACCTGGTCCGCCAGGGCACCCTGGACGACTACGTCTACCTGGAGCACGGCGCCCACTACGCCATCGGCGCCCTGGCGGTGATCCTAATGGTCACCATCCAGTACCAGATCAACGAGGTGATCACCGGCCTGGTCGGCGTGATCCTGATCGCCTGGTCCTTCCTCTCCTCCGTCCGCCGCAACCGCGCCCTGGCCGCCGCCGAGGCGCGAGCGGCCGGCTCCGGGGAGAAGGCCGAGGTCTCCGCGCCGCTGTAGGCCCTTCGCCGACGTGGCCGGTGGCACACGGGCGGGGTGCCCGCGCGGGGTGTGACCGGCCACGGGGCGAGGAACGCTTACCCACGGGCGGCCGGCCCCCGACCTGGGCCGGCCGCCCGGTCCGGTACGTCGGCGGACGGCGAGAGCGGTGAAGGCAGGGGCGGGACATGGGACTCTTCGACGGTCTTCTGGGCGGGCGCGCCGCCGCGTTCGACTCGGGCAACGCCGCGTCCAGCGCCATCGAGCTGACCAAACGGCACCGTCAGGTGTCGCTGACCAAGCAGGGCGCGGCCTCCGGGCATCTGCGCATCAACCTCACCTGGCAGATGCGCTCCTCCGACATCGGCGGCCCCGCGCGGGAGAGCCTGCTGCGGCACCCTCTCAAGGCGCTGAAACCGCCGGAGGTCATCGGGCACAGCCAGTCCATGGTCAACGTCGACCTCGACCTCGGCTGCCTGTACGAGCTGGCCGACGGCACCAAGGGCGTCGTCCAGCCGCTCGGCGGCTTCCTCGGTGACGTCAACGCGCCGCCGTACGTCAAGCTCAGCGGAGACGACCGGTTCGGTTCGGGCTCCGGTGAGACGATGCACATCAACCTCGACCACCGCGACGACTTCAAGCGGCTGCTGGTCTTCGTCTACATCTACGACCAGACGCCCGCCTTCGACCGCACCCACGCGGTCGTCACGCTCTACCCGAGCGCCGGCCCGCGCATCAAGATCGGCCTCGACGAGCGCCAGCCCCAGGCGCGCTCCTGCGCGGTGGTCCTGATCGAGAACGTCAAGGGCGAGATCATCATCCGCCGCGAGGTGAAGTTCGTCTACGGCTTCCAGGCCGAACTGGACCGCCTGTACGGGTGGGGCCTGCAGTGGGGGCGGGGCTACAAGACGAAGGCGTAGGCGTCCTGCGGCCCCCGGCGGTCGCGGCCCGTGCCGGGCTCAGCGCCCGATGAACTGCGGCCCCATCGGCGGCAGCCTGAACCCGGGGTCCGGGGGACCCGCCACAGGCTGGGGATAGCCGTACCCCGTCCCCGCGGCGGCCGCCGCGGGCTGCGGCTGCGGATAGGCCTGCGCCGGATGCGGATACCCGTAGGCAGGCTGCGTCACCGGAGTCGCCGGAACCGGCTGCTCGGGCGGCAGTGCCTGGTCCGGGGCCGGCTGCTCGGGCGGCAGCGACTGGTCCGGAGCCGGTACCGGCTGCTCCGGAGGCAGCGGCTGCGCCACCGTCGGTGCCGTGGCGGAGACGGCGGGCACGCCGGAGGATCCGCCGTCGGTGTCGGCGGTGCCCTCCTCGGTCTCGTCCACCGAGATCCCGTAGTCCGCCGCCAGGCCCTTGAGCCCGTCGGAGTAGCCCTCGCCCAGCGCCCGGAACTTCCAGCCCTCGCCGCGCCGGTACAGCTCGCCGCAGATCAGCGCCGTCTCCTGGCCGGTCTCGGGCTTGACGTCGAAGGACGCCAGCGGCTCGGCATCGGCGAGCGATGCGTCGTACAGCTCGATGCGCAGGTCGGTGACGCGGTCGAAGGCGACGTCGTCCGTGGAGGCGACCAGCAGGATCCGTCCGACGTCCGGCTCGACGCCGGCGAGATCCGCCTGGATCGTGTCGGTCAGGCCCTCGGCGCCCTGCCGCTTGCCGAGCCGCCACACCTTCCCGGAGGGATGCCGCGGCTGGTTGTAGAAGACGAAGTCCTGGTCGGAGCGCACCCGGCCGTCGGGGCCGAGCAGCAGGGCCGAGGCGTCGACGTCCGGCACTCCCGTGTGCGGCGTCCAGCGCACGACGGCCCGCACCGTGGCGGCCTCCAGCGGGACGTTCGACCCCTTCAGCATCGCGTGCGTCATGCGATCATCCTGCCTGCTCGGGCCTGATCACGACAACGCTGGGGCGCCGTGGCGCCCGGCCCCGTCCGATGTGTACCGGTCACCCGCACTTCATGCCCCGTGGGAACCGCGGACACCGGCTCCTACGTACTATTACCGGCCACCTTTCTCCTCGCCGGCACCGGCGCCAGGCCGAGGCATCACCACGGGGGAGTCCCATGCGTCACTTCGGCCACCTCAGCCCTGAGGTGCGGAAGCGTCTGTTCCACCAGGAGCCGGCGGAGTTCACCGCCGACTCCCCGGCCAGGCTGCTCTCCGCGGTCCTGGGGGCCACCCTCTACAGCCCGGCCACCCGGCCGCGCCTGGCCGACGACATCCTCAGACAGGCCGCGCGGGGCGTGGTGTCGATGGTGCTGTGCCTGGAGGACTCCATCGACGACGCGGACGTGCCCCGGGCCGAGGAGAACCTCGTCACGCAGCTCACGGACCTCACCGCCCGCAGCGAGGCCGGGGCCGCGGCACCGGTGCCGCTGCTGTTCGTACGGGTGCGCGCCCCGGAGCAGATCACCGGCCTGGTGCGGCGTCTGGGACCGGCGGTGCGGCTGCTGTCCGGTTTCGTGCTGCCGAAGTTCACCGAGGAACGCGGCCTGCCGTTCCTGGAGGCGGTGCAGGAGGCCGAGACGGGAAGCGGGCGGAGGCTGTTCGCCATGCCGGTCCTGGAGTCGCCCGAACTGCTCTACCGGGAGACCCGGGTGGAGACCCTGGAGGGCATCTACCGCGCCGTCGACAAGTACCGGGACCGGGTGCTGGCGCTGCGCCTGGGCGTGACCGACTTCTGCTCCTCCTACGGGCTGCGCAGATCCCCGGACATGACGGCCTACGACATACAGGTCGTCGCCTCCGTGATCGCCGACGTGGTCAACATGCTGGGCCGGACCGACGGCACCGGCTTCACCGTCACCGGGCCGGTGTGGGAGTACTTCGGCAGGCGCACCCGCATGTTCAAACCCCAGCTGCGGCAGTCCCCGTTCGTCGAGGTGCAGGCGGCCGAGCTGCGCGACCGGCTGATCGAGCGGGCCATGGACGGGCTGCTGCGGGAGATCTCCCTGGACCAGGCCAACGGGCTGCTCGGCAAGACCTGCATCCACCCCACCCACGTCCTGCCGGTCCACGCGCTGTCGGTGGTCAGCCACGAGGAGTTCAGCGACGCCGTGGACATCCTGCGGCCGGAGCACGGCGGCGGGGGCGTGCTGCGGTCGGCGTACACGAACAAGATGAACGAGGTGAAGCCGCACCGCGCCTGGGCTGAAAGGATCCTGCTGCGCGCCGAGGCCTTCGGTGTCGCCCGGGAGGACGTCGGCTTCGTGGACCTGCTCGCCGCGGGCACACCCGAGTGACCCGCCGCCCGCCCGATGACGACGGCCGACGACCGGCACCCCGCACCGGCGCCGCCCGGCAGCCCTTCACCCGCACGCCCACTCATCACAGGGAACGCATGAACGACGACGTCAACGACCACGTCTGGTCCGGCAGCTGGGTCGCCGAGCGGCTCGGCGTGGAGCTGACCGGCGACGCGGAACTGAAGCGGCTGCTGGGGCTGGCCCTGCGCCGCAACCCCCGGCGGGCGCATCTGCTGGTGTCGAACGTGCTGGGCAAGCATGTCCCGCAGTCGCCGTCCGTGGTCCACGACCACGGGGTGGCGCTGGGCCGCCGGGTGCGCGACCTGCTGAGCGCCGAGGAGGTGGCCGCGGCGGTGGTCCTGGGGTACGCCGAGACGGCGACCGGCCTGGGCCACTCGGTCGCCGACGGCCTGGGCCCCGTGCCGTATCTGCACTCCACGCGCCGTGCCGTCCCCGGCGTCGCCCCGGCCGGCGGCTTCGAGGAGTCCCACTCGCACGCCACCTCCCATCTGCTGCTGCCGGAGGATCCCGCGCTGCTGGCCGGCGACGGCCCGCTGGTGCTGGTGGACGACGAGTTCTCCACCGGGAACACGGTGCTGAACACCATCCGCGCGCTGCACGAGCGCCATCCGCGCCGGCGCTATGTGGTGGTCGCCCTGGCCGACACCCGCTCCGCGGACGACGCCGCCCGCCTGGAGGACTTCGCCCGGGAGACCGGCGCCCGCGTCGACCTGGTCGCGACCGCCTCGGGCACGGTCCGCCTGCCCGAGGACGTGCTGGCCCGCGGCCGGGACCTGCTCGCCCGGTACGACCGCGAGAGCGCGGCCGTGGCCCGGGCGACGGCTCCCGGCGGCCCCGCGACGCCGGTCCGTGTCGACCTGGGCTGGCCGCAGGGGCTCCCGGACGGCGGGCGGCACGGGTTCCGGCCGGAACACCGCGAGCGGCTGGAGCGGGCGCTGCCCGCGATGGCCGCCCGGGTGGCCGGGGCGCTGCCCGCACACTCCCGGCGGGTGCTGGTGCTGGGCTTCGAGGAACTGATGTACGCGCCGCTGCGGCTCGCCCGGGAGCTGGAGCGGACCCTGGACGCCGAGGTGCGCTACTCGACCACCACGCGCTCGCCCGTCCTCGCGGTCGACGACCCCGGGTACGCCATCCGCACCCGCCTGGCCTTCCCCGCGCACGACGACCCGTCCGACGGGCCAGGGGAACGCTACGCCTACAACGTGGCCGGCGCCGGCTTCGACGCCGTCGTCGCGGTGGTCGACTCGGTCGCCGACACCCCGCACCTGCACGCCCCCGACGGGCTGCTCGCCCGGCTGGCCGCGCACATCCCGCACGTGCTGCTGGCCGTGGTGCCCTCCTACGTCCCCGCCGCCGCACAGCGCCCCCGCGCCTCCCGGAAGGACGCCGCCTCGCTGCCCGATCCCCTGCGCGGCCCCGCGTTCTCCTCCTACGCACCCGAGGAGGTCGGCTGGCTGCTGCAGGACCTGTCCGAGGTGACGCTGGAGGCCCCGACCGAGGAGCGCGAGGAGGCGATCCAGAACGGCGGTGCGCACTACGCCGAGTCGCTGCCGGTGGAGTACCAGCCCACCGAGGAGTACCAGCGGCTGTTCCACAGCGCCCTGGCCGCCTGCGCGGACCGGCTCGCCCTGGCGGTCGGCACGGTCACCGAGACCGTCCTCGCCGAGCGCTCCCCGCGGCCCGTGCTGGTGTCGCTGGCCCGGGCCGGCGTCCCGGTCGGGATCCTGATGCGCCGCTGGGCCCGCTTCCGGCACGGCCTGGACCTGCCGCACTACGCGGTGTCGATCGTGCGCGGCCGCGGCATCGACGCCAACGCGCTGCGCTGGCTGGCCGCCCACCACGACCCGGCCGACGTCGTCTTCGTGGACGGCTGGACCGGCAAGGGCGCCATCACCCGCGAACTCGTCCAGGCGCTGCGGGACTTCGAACGCGAGACGGGCATCACCGGCTTCGACCCCCAGATCGCGGTGCTCGCCGACCCGGGCTCGTGCGTGCGCGCCTACGGCACCCGGGACGACTTCCTCATCCCCTCCGCCTGCCTCAACTCCACCGTCTCCGGGCTGGTCTCGCGCACCGTGCTGCGCGCGGACCTGGTCGGACCGCACGACTTCCACGGCGCCAAGTTCTACCGGGATCTGGCGGACGCCGACGTCTCGAACCTCTTCCTGGACACCGTCGCGGACCGCTTCGCCGAGGTCGCGGACGCCGCCGGGGCGGCCGCCAAGGAGCTGCTGTCCTCCGACCGCACCCCCACCTGGGCGGGCTGGGCCGCGGTGGAGCGGATCAGCGAGGAGTACGGCATCCACGACGTCAACCTCGTCAAGCCGGGCGTGGGCGAGACCACCCGGGTGCTGCTGCGCCGGGTGCCGTGGCAGATCCTGGCCCGCACGGGCGCCGGCCGGGAACTGGACCACATCCGGCTGCTGGCCGAGCAGCGCGGGGTCCCGGTGCGGGAGGTCGACGGCCTGCCGTACTCCTGTGTCGGGCTGATCCACCCCCGCTACACGCGCGGGGCGACCGGTGCCGACGGCCGGGCGGTGACCCGCTGATGCCGGCGCTGGTGGCGAGCGATCTGGACCGGACGCTCATCTACTCGGCCGCGGCCCTCCAGCTGCCCGGGCCGGACGCGCCCGCCGGTGAGGCACCCCCGGCGCCCCGGCTGCTGTGCGTGGAGCTGTACGAGGGCAAGCCGCTGTCGTACCTGACCGAGACCGCCGCGCGGCTGCTGCGGGAGCTGGCCGGCACGGCGGTGTTCGTGCCGACGACGACCCGCACACGCGCCCAGTACCGGCGGATCCTTCTGCCGGGCCCGGCGCCGCGGTACGCGGTGTGCGCCAACGGCGGCCATCTGCTGGTGGACGGGGAGTCCGACCCCGGCTGGCACCGGCAGGTGCGCGAGCTGCTGGCCGCCCGGTGCGCGCCGCTCGCCGAGGTCCGCGAGCATCTGCTGCGCACCGCCGGCCCGGAGTGGGTGCGCGCCCACCGGGTGGCCGAGGATCTGTTCGTCTATCTGGTCGTCGACCGGGAACGGGTGCCCGAGACCTGGGTGAAGGACCTCGGCGTGTGGGCGGAGGAGCGCGGCTGGACGGTCTCGCTGCAGGGCCGCAAGGTCTACGCCGTGCCGCAGCCGCTCACCAAGAGCGCCGCCGTCCGCGAGGTGGCCCGCCGCACCGGCGCCGGGCCGGTGCTCGGCGCGGGCGACTCGCTGCTGGACGCCGATCTGCTGCTGGCCGCGGACCGCGCCTGGCGTCCCGGCCACGGCGAACTGGCCGGCACCGGCTGGACGGCACCGGGCGTCACCGCGCTGCCCGAGCGCGGGGTGCTGGCCGGGGAGCGGATCGTGCGGGAGTTCCTGTGGGCCGCCCGGGCGCACCGGTAGGGCGCGCGGCCGGTGCCGTCCGGGCGCACCGGCGGCTGTGACGGCCGGTCAGCCGCCGCAGCAGCCACCGCCGCAGCAGCCGCCCCCGCCGCCCCGGGACGAGGGCGCGGAGGCCGGGGAGGCGGTGCCGCCGACCGCGACCGTGGACAGCAGCTTCACCGTGTCGTCGTGCCCGGCGGGGCAGGTCGCCGGAGCGCCGGACTCGGCCATGGGGCGGCTCAGTTCGAACGTGTCACCGCAACTGCGGCACCGGTACTCGTAGCGAGGCATGAGGCCAGATTAACGGCCGTGACCGGGCCCACAGCCCGATGCGCACCTCGAGTGTTCGGTTCTGTCCCGTTCTCCTGCGGAGAAAGTGAAAAGACGGCTGATAATTTTGTGTAGCCGCGAGGGCCGGGAAGCGGCTGGGAGCAGGGGGGCTGGCGGCCGCGTCCGCGGCGGCTGTGTCGACCCGCGCGAGCAACACGGAGTGCGGAGGGAGACGCGGTCGTGACCGAACCAAGGCAGGAGGAGAGCCTTCCGGGAGAGGATCTCCGGGCCGGCGAACACGACGGCATACCGGGTCGCGGGTCCCCCGGGCTGCCGGCGGACGAGACGATGCGGCTGAACGTCGCCGCCCTGCGCAAGCCCGGCGGTTCCGGCCCGGCGGCCGGGCCCGACGCGGCGGCACCGGAGGAATCGGGCGCCCCGCGCCCCGACGAGACCATGCAGCTGCGTGCCCTCCGCCCGTCCGGCGCCTCCTCGGTCCGCGGCCGGCCTGCGGGCTCGGCCCGGCGCGGAAAGCGCCGCCGTGCCGCCGCGCAGCCCACCGCCCCCGCCCGGCCGGCCGGCCCGGCCGGGCGCTGACCCCGCTGGCGCGGCGCCTGGCCCCGCTCGCCGCCGTGCTCGCGCCGTACGCCCGCAAGCTGAAACCCGCCTACCCGCGGCCGGGCCGCACCGGCTGGCGCCGCTGGCTGCCCTCGTGGCGGCAGTGGCTGGGCGGAGTCCTCGGCGCCATAGGTCTCACCGGCCTGTTCGTGGTCATCGCCTACGCCGCCACGGACATCCCGAAGAACCTCAACAGCTACGCCACCCAGCAGGACAACGTCTACTTCTGGTCGGACGGCACGCCGATGGCCCGCACCGGCTGGGTGCAGCGCCAGGCCATGCCGCTGAAGGACATCCCGCCGAACGTGCGCTGGGCGGTCCTCGCCGCGGAGAACGAGACCTTCTACACCGACCCCGGCATCTCCTTCAAAGGCATCACCCGCGCCCTGTGGCGCACCCTCGGCCGGGGCGACACCGAGGGCGGCTCCACCATCACCCAGCAGTACGTCAAGAACGTCTACCTGAACCAGAACCGCACCCTCACCCGCAAGTTCACCGAGGCGATGATCGCCCTGAAGCTCGACAACGCGATGAGCAAGGACGAGATCCTGGAGGGCTATCTGAACACCAGCTGGTTCGGCCGCGGCACCTACGGCATCCAGCGCGCCGCGCAGGCCTACTACGGCAAGGACGTCGGTGAACTCACCACCAGCGAGGCGGCGTTCCTCGCCTCGCTGCTCAAGGGCGCCGGGCTGTACGACCCGACGCTGAGCAAGGCCAACCACCAGCGCGCCGTGGAGCGGTGGAACTGGATCCTCGACCGCATGGTCGCGATAGGCAAGCTCTCCCCGCAGGAACGCGCGACGTACACCACGTTCCCCGAGCCGCTGAAGAGCAACCCGCTGTACGACACCGGCCAGCAGAGCGACTACCTGGTCGAACTCGCCGCGCAGTACGCCAAGAAGGCCGCGCACCTGTCCGACAAGGACTTCGACCTGGGCGGCTACCAGATCTACACGACCTTCGACCGGACCCGGGAGGACACCCTCACCAAGGCCGTCACCGCCGCCCGCAAGAAGGCACAGGCCGACGAGCCCGGCCTGGCGAAGACCGCTCACTACGGTGCCGCTTCCGTGGCCGCCGACGGCCGCATCCTCGCCGTCTACGGCGGCCCCGACCACCGCAAGCAGGGCTTCAACGAGTCCAACGCCACCACCGTGCCATCCGGTTCGGCCTTCCAGCCGTTCGTGTACGCCGCCGGCCTGCAGCACGGCGTCGTCAAGAAACGGGACGTGCCCCGCTCGCAGGTCGGCCCGGACACCGTCTACGACGGCGACGACGGCGTGCCCGTCACCACCCCCGAGGGCCCCTACTGGGACCGCAGCGGCCGCAAGGTCGCCGCCCACAACGACGACGGGAAGGACTGGGGGAAGATCACCCTGCGAGAGGCGCTCGCGCACTCGGTGAACACCCCGTTCATGCAGCTGGGCATGGACACCGGCCTGGACAAGGTCAAGCAGACCGCCGTGGCCTGCGGACTGCTCGCCTCCAGCATGGGCCCGCAGGTGCCCGCGCTGTCCACGGGCAGCTCCACCCCCAGCGCCATCCGCATGGCCAGCGGCTACGCCACCTTCGCCGCCGACGGCACGCACACCGAGCCGTACTCGGTGCGCCGGATCACCCGCAACGGCTCCGCGGTGCGGCTGGACGCCCCGGCGTCGCGCCGCGCCGTGGACGCGCGGGTGGCCCGGCAGGTCACCGACGCGCTCGCCGACTCCTTCGCCCTCGCCCACCCCGGCGCCGCACCCCAGGGCACCCGGGTGGCCGGCAAGCCGGGCACCACCGACGACGACACCGCCGCCTGGTACGCGGGCACCGCCGGATCGGTGTCCACGGCGGTCGTCGTCTACCGCATGGATCTGGCCGAGTCGCTGGAGCCGCTGCCGCTGAAGGGCCTGGCCGGCACGCCCGCCCACAGCGTGCCCTACACCATCTGGTCCGGCGCCATGGCACCGCTCGGCTGACCCCCGGGCGACGGCGCCACCGCCGTCGTCCCCGCACCCGCACCCAAGCCCGCCGTCCCCTCCCAGATACGAGCCGCCCATGACCACATCGCACCGCCACCGGGCCCGTCGCCGTCGCCGCTCCCTGCGCCGCCCCGGCCGCAACGTCCTCGCTCTCGCAACCCTGCTCGTCGTCGCGTCCGTCGTGGCCGGCTTCCTCGCGCTGACCCGGCCCGACTCCACCACCCCCACCGCGTCCGCCGGGGACAAGGGCGCCGAGAACGCCGGTGCCTCGCCCGGACCGGGCAAGCAGCCCGAGTGGGACGGCAAGCCCCGCGTCCTCGGCGACGGCTCGACCTCCTACACCGGCCCCCAGAAGGGCACACTGAAACCGCAGCCGCTCAAGCCCGGTGAGAAACCGCCGCAGTTCGTGGTGTTCTCCTGGGACGGCGCCCTGGAGGGCAGCGACCACCTGTTCTCGCACTACCGGGAGCTGGCCAAGGAGTACAACGCCCACATGACCTTCTTCCTCACGGGCATCTACCTGCTGCCCAAGAGCAAGAAGGCCATGTACCACGGGCCGATGCACTCCCCGGGGGACGCCGCGATCGACTACCCCACCGACGAGCACATCCGCACCACCCTGGAGCAGCTGCGCCTCGCCTACGAAGAGGGCAACGACATCGGCACCCACTTCAACGGCCACTTCTGCGGCGACAAGGGCGGCGGCGACTGGAGCGTGCAGGAGTGGAAGAGCGAGATCGACCAGTTCTTCGACTTCGTGGAGCACTGGAAGACCAACACCGGCTTCACCGACATCCCGCCGCTGCCCTTCGACTTCAAGCAGGTCGTCACCGGCGGCCGCGCGCCCTGCCTGGAGGGCCAGCCCAACCTGCTGAAGGCCATCAAGAGCTACGGCTGGCGCTACGACGCCTCCTCGCCCGGCGACTTCCAGATATGGCCGGCGAAGAAGGACGGCATCTGGGACTTCCCGCTGCAGATGCTGCCCTACGAGGACGGCAAGTTCCAGGGCCTGTCGATGGACTTCAACTTCCTCTACAACCAGTCGGGCGGCGAGACCGACGGGGATCCGGCGAAGTACCCCGAGTGGGAGAAGACGACCGTCGACTCGTACATGGCCGGTTTCAACCGGGTCTACTACGGCAGCCGGGCGCCGCTGTTCATCGGCAACCACTTCGAGGACTGGAACGGCGGCATCTACATGAAGGCCATCGACCAGGTCGTGAAGAACGTGTGCACCAAACCCGAGGTGAAGTGCGTGTCGTTCAAGGAGCTGGCGGACTGGCTGGACGCGCAGAAACCCGCTAACCTGCAGCGGCTGCGCGCTCTGGACCCGGCGCAGTCCCCGGACTGGTCGACCGTGATCAAGTGACCGTCTCCGTAGGACTGTTGACCTGTCCTCACCCTCTTCACACCCGCTGCACGGGCCGTGCGAAGATGCGGTCGCCCGGTAGGTGTACCGGCACAGAGGGGAACATCATTGAAATCAAGAAAACTGAGCCGTAAGCGGCGCCGCGCCACCATAGTCGGGGCGTCGGCAGCCGCGGTGGTCGCCGGCGTCGCCCTGGTGCCCAACTGGAGCGCGGGCGCGGCGGTCACCGACGACCCGACCGTGGACGCGCAGACCAAGGCCACGTTCCAGAAGCTGGCCGACGCGGTCTTCACCGACCGCACCCAGGCCCTGGTGGACGCCGGCAAGAGCGGCCGGCCCGGCACGCACGACCGGCTGTCCGCCCGCTTCCACGGCAAGGTCCGCCTGTCCGGCACGCAGTCGCACGCGGAGGACTCCGCGCTGTCCGAGCTGCGCGGCCGCAAGGACCGCCTGGCGAAGCTCGGTGAGCGCTACAGCTCCGGCACCACCAGCGTGAAGCTGAACGCCACCCAGGTGAAGGGCCGTCACGCCAAGGTCGCGGTCACCGAGACCACCACGCTGACCTACGAGAAGGTGCGCGGCAACGAGCCGAAGACGACCGGCTTCCAGGCGCACCACGAGCTGTCGTTCGAGGCCGACAAGAACGGCAACTGGCAGCTGACCGGCATCGAGGACACCGACGACGGTGTGGCCGTCAACCAGCCGACCACGCCGGCCGTGACCGAGCCGTCGACCGGTGACGAGGACAACCCGCCGGAGGCGCCCCGTGCCTCCACGGCGAGCAACGCACCGGCCGACCCGAAGAACCTCACCGGCGGCGCGTACGACTACCAGGCCATGGCCGCGTACGCGAAGAAGTACTGGAACGACTACAACCCGGACTACCCGGACTTCAGCGGTGAGGGCGCCGGCGGCGACTGCACCAACTTCGTCAGCCAGGCCCTGAAGGCGGGCGGCTGGAAGCACGAGCCCGGCTACACGTACGACTGGCACAAGTGGTTCGGCAACGCCGACATCCAGTCGGACTCGTTCGTCGGCGTCAACGAGTGGTCGTGGTTCGCGCTGTCCTCGAAGCGGGTCACCAGCCTGCCGTACGTCTACCAGCTGGACGTCGGTGACGTGCTGCAGATGGACTTCAACCGGGACGGGTCGAAGGACCACACCATGATCGTCACGTACCGCAGCCCGCAGGGCGTGCCGTACGTGTCGTACCACTCCACCAACACCTACAACCGGTCGGTGGCGAGCCTGATCGCGTCGTACCCGAACGCGTACTACTACGCCTACCGCACCTGAGCGAGGACGGCAGGGCACCGCGGCGGTGTCCTGCCGTCGAGCGGAGCCGGCCGCCGGCGGGCCGGGGCGCTGTGCCCCGCCTCAGCGGCCGGCTCCGCGTTCTTCCCGGATCTGCGCCACGACCCGCGCGACGGTCTGCCGGACCGCCTCGGCCTCGGTCAGGAAGTGCCAGTAGTCGGGGTGGGGGCCTGCCTCCAGGCCCGTCACCGCCCGCTCCAGCCGGGCCACGCAGTCGTCCAGCGGGCGGGCGTGGCGCGGATCGGGCGTCGTCCGGCCCGTCATCGCCAGCCGCTGCGCGTCACGGATCGCGAACCGGGTCCGCTCGATCTCCGCCTGCGGGTCCTTCTGCACCGCGTTGAGGCGCTTCAGCCGGTCGCCGGCGGCCGAGACCGCCTCGTCGGTGGCGTTCAGCAGCGCCCGCACCGTCGACAGCAGCGCGGTGGCGTCCGGCCAGCGCTGCTCCTCGCGCGCCCGCCGCGCCTCGAGAAGCTTCTCCTCCGCCCGGCGCACGTTCTGCGCGGCCTGCTCCGGCACGTGCTGCAGGTCCTGCCAGCAGGCGGCGGTGAACCGGCGCCGCAGTTCGCTGAGCACCGGCTCCACCTGCCCGGTGCGCGTGGTCAGCGCCTGCGCCCGGGTGCGCAGCGACACCAGCCGTCGGTCGATCTCCTCGGCCTGCTCCGGCAGCCGCCGGGCCGCCGCGGCGATCGCCTCCGCCTCGCGCGCCACCCGCTCGGCCCGCTGCACCGTGGGCCGCACGCCGTGCCGGCCCGCGCCCTCGTTCAGCTTCGTCAACTCCGGTGCCAGCGCGGCCAGTCGGGCGGCCAGATCGTCGGCGCGGAACCCGCTGCCGCGCACCGCGTCCAGTGCCTCACCGGCGCTCCGCAGCGCCTGCCGGGCACGCTCCACGGCGGGAGCCACCCGGGCCAGCTCGGACTCGGCCCGGTTGAGCAGCGGCCCGAGACCGGCGGCGAAACGGTCCAGGTCCCGCCGCACGTTCAGCAGGTCGTCCTTGGCGGCGATCAGGGCGGTGCGCGCCCGGGCCGCGGCGGACGCCTCCAGGTCGTCGCGGTCCAGGTCGGTGGCGTCCACGGCCTCGATGTACCGCCGGCTCGCCTCGTCGACGCGCCGTCCCAGCGTCTCGAACTCCGCGACCGCTTGCCGGGCCGCGGGGGAGTCGTCGACGGCCGTGATCGTCTCCACGGAGATCTTCAGGTCGCGCTGGGCGGTGTCCAGTTCGTAGAACGCGGCGGCGGCCTCGTCCTTCGCCTCCTGCGCCTGCGCCCGCTGGCTCTCGGCCCGCCCGCCGAACCAGCGCCGCGTCCCCCCGCCGGCGAACGCGGCGGGCAGCGCCAGCACGGCCAGCAGCGGCAGACCCGCCAGGGTCAGCACGTCCCGGGCGGCCGAGGCGGCCGGACGGGCGGCGCGCCGGGGCCGCGTGGACGGCGGGTGCGGCGCGTGCTGGTGCCCGGGTGTCGCCGGTGTGGCCGTCACGTCCTTCTCACTCCCGTGCTGTCTCCGCCCTGCGTGGTGTTCATTCTCCCACCCGCCCCGGGCGAACACACGCACGCGGTCAGTCGGCCGTCGTGACCCTGATCGATCCGTTGGTGGTGCGCGCGGTGACGACCTTGCGGCCGGCGTCGTCGCGGGGCACCGACACGTGGGTGGAGCCGGTGTGTGTGGCCGTGGTGACCCGGTAGCCGGCCCGGGGCAGGGTGATGCCGAGGGACCCGTTGACGGAGCGGGCGTCCACGAGGTCCGGCACCTGGGCCAGTTCGAGATGCACCGAGCCGTTGCGGGTGGTGGCCCGCACTCGGCGCGAGGAGACCTCGGCGCGCACCGCGCCGTTGCCCGAGGCCAGCTGGAGCGGGCCGCTGCTGTCGGTCACGCCGACCGTCCCGTTGACGCTGCGGATGTCCAGGGCGTCCTTGAATCCGTGCGCGCGTACGGTGCCGTCGCGGTCCTCCACCTTCACCGTCACTCCGCGCGGCACCTCGACGCGGTGCCGGGCGGAGCAGCCGGCGACGAGGCCCGCGCACTCCAGCCGCAGCACCAGCCGGTCGTCCTTCATGGACCACGTCGCATGCGGGTCGGTGCCGATGAGCACCGAGCCGGTGAACCAGCGGGTGACGCCGACGGTGCCGGCCTTCACCGCGTCACAGGCCACGACCTCCAGCGCGGAGTCGTCGCTGTCCACGGTCAGCTGCCGCCCGTGCAGGGCGAAACTGCGGTGCTCGGGATGCTTGTCGTCCCCGGCGTCGCCGCCGCAGGCGGTGGCCGTGACGATGAGGGCCACGGCGACGCAGGCCAGCGCGGAGCGGGCACGAGCGGAGCGGGTCATGGCGGTCTTCCCCCTGGTCGGACGGCGGTCGGCGGATGCTCTCGACCGCTTGCGATGCGGTCACCGCAAGCGTAGGAAGAGCCGCCCGGGCGGATGATGCGGCGCACTGCCGGATGCCGGGTGGGGGAAACCCCCGGATGCCGCGGGGGCGGTCCGGGGGAGGGGACGGCGGGCAGGTGCCCTCTCAGCCGGGAGCCTGCAGTCGCTCCCCTCGGCACTCGGCAACGTCCACCACGGCACGACAGGACTGTCCGAGGAAGAACGGTGCCCTGATCAACTCGGCCTTGGTCACCTTCTCGTCCTCTGCCAGGGCCCGGGCACGTTCGGCGGATGAGATCTTGCGCAGGATCCGGGAGGGTGAGTACCCGCCCGGATCCAAGGTGCCGTCCGTCGTCCAGGTGGCAACGGAGTTCGGCGTCGCCGACTCGACTGCCAGCGGGCCATGGACGCCGTCAGGGCAGAGGGGCTGACGAGGTCCGAGAAAGGCATCGGCACTTGTGTGCTGTAGGCGCTCGTCGGGCATCGCCGCTGCCGAGCGGCGCACGCAGCGTGTCACGACTCCGGAATGCCGAAAGCCGCACCTGACCGTGTCCGGCCGGTGCGGCGTGCTGCCTTCTGTCCCTGGCCTGGGCTGCCCGCCCAGGCCAGGCCTGCGTGTGGTGGGCGCGGACGGTTTCGAACCGCCGACATCCTGCTTGTAAGGCAGGCGCTCTACCCCTGAGCTACGCACCCGCGACGAGTGGACAGACTACCTTGTCGGGGGCGCTGCCCCGCAAACCCGTGGGGTGCGACGCCGGAGGCCGGGCGGCCGCTCACGCGTCCGTGGCCTCCTTGCCCTCGGGTGCCTCATGGGCGTGCTTCAGGGCACGGCGGGCGTCGACGCCCTCCGGGCCGCTGAACTGGTCCCAGAACCGGTGGGTGGTGATGAACACCGCCAGCTCGTGCTCTCGGCGGCGGAGCTTTTCCACCTCGGCCTGTTCGTCGGCGGTCCAGCCGGGGGAGGCGGGGCGTTCGACCTTGCGCCAGCCGCCGTCGTCGCTGAACCCCTCCAGCGGCTCCACCGACCACGGGAGCCGTTTGAGCAGGGCCGACAGCTCGGCCCTGACCTGATGCAACTCCTCCTGAGCGGCGAGGAGATCACTCGGGAACTCATAGGGCGTAGCCACGAGGCAATGCTACGCCTGTTCGAATTGGTGGGGTGAGATACCGGGCGCGGGTTCATCTGTTCGAGGGATCCGCGCGGATCTGAGGGACCTGTCGTCTCGTCCGGCCGGCCCCGAGGCGCGGGCCGGGGAGTACGGCGGGCGGCGGACCGAGGCCTCAGGCCTCGGGAGCGGTCCTGCGCATCAGATACGCCGCACCCGCGCCCGCCGCGAACAGCGCTGCCACCGACACCCCCGTGGCCAGCCAGGCGGCGCCCAGCCAGCGGGTGCCGAGATATCCGAGGACCACGCTGTAGGCGGCCCAGGCCAGACCGGCCAGCGCCGACCAGGGCAGGAATTCGCGGACGCGACGGCAGGCCGCGCCGGCGCCGAAGGAGACGACCGAGCGGCCGGCCGGGGCGAACCGTGCGACGACGACCAGGGCGCCGCCGCCCCGGGACAGTGCGGCGCCGAGCCGTTCCTGGGCCGTGCGCAGGCGGCGGGAGCGGGCGAAGGCGCGGTCCATCCGTGCCCCGCCGCGCCGGGCCAGCCGGAAGGCGACCAGGTCGCCGAGGACCGACGCGGTCGCCGCGCACAGGGTCAGGCCGAGAAGGCCGGGTATGCCGTGCGGGACGAGTCCGGTCGCGGCGCCCGAGCCGGCGGCGGCCGCCGTGGCCGCGGTGACGACGAGGACACCGCTGGGCAGGACGGGCAGAAAGACGTCGAGCAGCACCGACAGGGTGACGACGGCGTACATCCACGGAGTGCCGGTGAGCGACCCCAGTCTCGCGACGCTCTCCAGCACCCGAACTCCCTGAACTCCCCCGTAGACCGGGACCGTGCCGCGATGTCGCGGGGGAGCGGCAGGGGCGGCCTGTGAACAGCCACTCAGGGTACGCCGTGAGTGTGACGCACGAGGCGGCGGGGGCTCTTGTGTGCGTCATGGCCCCTCGCCGCCGCGCGAGCGCCGGCCGCCTCAGACCGCGGCCGGGGACCGTTCGGCGGACGCGGACCGCTCCGCCGGCTGCCGCCCGGCAGCCGAGCGCCGGGCCAGGAGTCTGTCCAGTGCGAACGCCCCGGAGCCGGTGAACACCAGCAGCAGGAAGGCCCAGCAGAACAGCACCGGCAGCTCGCCGCCGTTCTCGATCGGCCACAGCGCCGTCGGCTGGTGCACGTCGAAGTAGGCGAACGCCATGGAGCCGGAGGCAAGGAAGGCGGCGGCGCGCGTGGCCAGGCCCAGCAGCACCAGGGCGCCGCAGACCAGCTGGATCACGGCCGCGTACCAGGTGGGCCAGGTCCCGGCGGGGACCGTGCCGCCCTGCGTGCCCGGGGCGCCGCCGAGCACGCCGAACAGCGAGGCGGCCCCGTGACAGGTGAACACCAGGCCGACGACGGCGCGGAACAGGCCGAGGACGTACGGCTGGGCAGTGGTCAGGTGTTCGGTCAGGCGGGTCATGTGGGGGGTCTCCTTCGGTGGGGCCGGCCGGCCGCGGGAGCCGGACGGATACGGGTCCGAACGGGTGACATAGGTTAGGGGTGCCTAACTAATGCTTGCAAGTTCAAGAATCAGTCGTTCGCGGCGGAGCCGGGGGCGCGATCCCAACGGCAGGGGCCCGCACGGCGCCCCGCCCCGGCCGGTGGCGCGGGACGGGTGCCGTGCGGGCCCCCAGTGCTGCGATGTGTGGTGCGTCAGCAGGCGGAGAGGTAGTTCTGCAGTGCGCTCTTCTCCGCGGAGTCGACCGAGAGGTCGTAGTAGTACTTCACCTGTACCCAGGCCCGGACGTACGTGCACACGTACGCGGACCGGGACGGCACCCAAGTGGCCGGATCCTGGTCGCCCTTGGCCTGGTTGACGTTGTCGGTGACGGCGATGAGCTGCGGGCGGGTCAGGTCGTTGGCGAAGGCCTGGCGCTGGGCCGTGGTCCACTTGCTCGCCCCGGAGTCCCAGGCCTCGGCGAGCGGCACCACGTGGTCGATGTCCAGGTCGGAGGCGGCGGTCCAGGTGGCGCCGTCGTAGGGCGAGTACCAGCTGCCGCTGGTGGCGGCGCAGGAGGAGTCGGTGACGACATCGCTGCCGTCGCGCTTGAGGACGGTCTCGCGGGTGTTGCAGGTGCCGCTGATGGTGATCCAGTGCGGGAAGAGATCGCGGTCGTAGCCGGTGCGGTCCTCGGCGGCGACCGTGAGCTGGGACAGGTAGCCGCGGGCGGTGGCGGCGCTGACCGGCGTGGGCAGGGCGGCGGAGGCGGCCGGCGGGTTGAGAAGTGTCACACAGGCGAACAGGGCGGTCAGCGCGGCGAGTATGCCGGCGTGTCGACGCGCGTAGCGCATGGGCATGCGAGAACTCCCTTGAACGGGTCGGGTGTTGGGGGTGCGAGCGGGCAGATGCTCGCGGCGTCGCATGTCCGGCCGGTGTGCGTGCGGTGAGACGGTAATGGCGCGTTCATGACATGACAAGAACGGGTCCGGACTCCGGTCCCGTACGATGGGGGGCGCGGAAGGGGAGTAGCTCTTCGCCGGAGTCGTCGACACACTGCTCAGCCCGTCTGAGCCGGCGCCCGGAGGCGGACCGCCGCGCGGTCGGCCAGCGAGACCTTCGGCAAGCAGTGCATGCCCGTGCCCTGGGGTGCGGGTGATCCGTGCGCTGCCCTGCCGAGGATCTGGACCCCAGCGCACAGCACTCTCGGCCGGGCGGCCCGACCGATTGAGGAACAGTGATCAGTCTCAGCGTCCTGGCGCTCGTCTTCGGTGTCGTCTTCCTCGCCGAGCTGCCGGACAAGACGGCGCTCGCCGGCCTCGTCCTCGGCACGCGCTACCGCGCCTCGTACGTCTTCGCGGGTGTCGCCGCCGCCTTTCTGCTGCACGTCGCCCTCGCGGTGGCGGCGGGCAGCGCGCTGACCCTGCTGCCGCAGCGGATCGTGCACGTGGTGACCGGCGTGCTCTTCCTCGGCGGCGCGGTGGTGCTGCTGCGGAACAAGGGCGAGGACGAGGAGGAGATCCGCCGGCCCGGCGACCAGTCCTTCTGGAAGGTCGCCGGGACCGGCTTCATGCTCATCCTCGTCGCCGAGTTCGGCGACCTCACCCAGATCATGACCGCGAACCTCGCCGCCCGTTACGACGACCCCGTCTCGGTGGGCATCGGTGCCGTGCTGGCCCTGTGGGCGGTGGCCGGCCTCGGCATCGTGGGCGGCAAGGCGCTGATGCGGCGGGTGCCGCTCGGCCTGATCACAAAGATCGCGGCCGCGCTGATGCTGGCGCTCGGCGTGTGGAGCCTGTGGGAGGCGGTGGCCTGAGAGGCCGGCCGGGGGCGGGTGGCAGGACGCCGGGGGCGTTTTGTATCGTGGAGGAACAAAGTGGCCTCCGCCCGCTTTCCCTGACCGGCGGGCGGGGCCGCCTTGTTCTCCGCGCTCCCCGGGCGGGCGTCGGGGGAGTCCTCCCGCGGCCCGTCCGTACACCCACTCACCCCGTTACGGAGTTGCCGATGACGGCCACCACCGCCGTGTTCACCGCCCGCGCCCTCCTGCTGGACATGGACGGCACCCTCGTCAACTCCGACGCCGTCGTCGAACGTATCTGGCGGCGCTGGGCCGCCCGGCACGGACTCGACGGCGACGAGGTGATGAAGGTCGTCCACGGCCGCCAGGGCCACGCCTCGATGGCGCTGCTGCTGCCCGGCCGGTCCCACGAGGAGAACCTCGCCGAGAACGCCCGCATGCTCGCCGAGGAGACCGCGGACACCGACGGGGTGATCCCGGTCCCGGGCGCGCCCGGGTTCCTGGCCTCGCTGCGCGGGCTGCCGCACGCCCTGGTGACCTCCGCCGACACCGCCCTGGCCACGGCCCGGATGACCGCCGCGGGGCTGCCGCTGCCGGACGTGCGGGTCACCGCCGAGAGCGTCGGTGCGAGCAAGCCGGACCCCGAGGGCTTCCTCAAGGGCGCCGCCAGCCTGGGCGTCGCCCCCGCCGACTGCATCGTCTTCGAGGACTCCGGCGCGGGCATCGCGGCCGGCAGGGCCGCCGGGATGCGGGTGATCGGCGTGGGCCCGCGGGCCGCCGCTCACGCCCCCGACGCCGTGGTCCGCGACCTCACCCAGGTGCGCGTCGAGGCGCTCGAGGACGGAAGCCTGCGCCTGACCGTCGGCTGAGGTCACCGGCCCCCTCTCCGGCTACCCCGGTCCGGCTCCGCCGCTTCGGAGCGCCCCGGAGTCCCTCGAAGACCCCCAAGCTCCCGGAACGGCCGCGAACGAACCCCCGGAATGGCCGTATACCAAGAGGACCTTTCTGGTCATATCGGTCCACACTGGGTGCGGTGGACAAGGTGACATGAGCGCCGGGAGGTCTCGATGGCCGCGGACGGGCACGGGCACGCCAGGGCCGGGACGACAGGCGCGGCGGGCTCCGGGAACGGCGGTGACCTGCCCGGCGGCGCACCGGCCATAACCGGACCCCCGCCCGGCCAGGCACCGGCGGAACCCGAGCACGTGCCCGGCAACGTCCTCGTCTCGATCGGCGCGCTGCTGCTCGGCCTGCTGCTGGCAGCGCTCGACCAGACCATCGTGTCCACCGCGCTGCCCACCATCGTCAGCGACCTCGGCGGCCTGGAGCATCTGTCCTGGGTGGTCACCGCCTACCTGCTGGCCTCCACCGCCGCGACCCCGCTGTGGGGCAAGCTCGGCGACCAGTACGGCCGCAAGAAGCTCTTCCAGACCGCGATCGTCCTTTTCCTGATCGGCTCGGCGCTGTGCGGCATGGCGCAGGACATGCCCCAGCTGATCGCGTTCCGCGCGGTGCAGGGCCTGGGCGGCGGCGGGCTGTTGGTGCTGTCCATGGCGATCGTCGGGGACGTCGTCCCGCCCCGGGAACGCGGACGCTACCAGGGACTGTTCGGCGCGGTCTTCGGCACCACCAGCGTGCTCGGCCCGCTGCTCGGCGGCCTGTTCACCCAGCACCTGAGCTGGCGCTGGGTGTTCTACGTCAACCTGCCCGTCGGCATCGTGGCCCTCGCCGTGATCGCCGCCGCCCTGCAGCTCCCGCGCACCCCCCGGCGCCACGTCATCGACTACTCGGGCACGCTGCTGATCGCCTCGGTCGCCGTCTGCCTGGTCCTGGTCGCCTCGCTCGGCGGTACCACCTGGCCGTGGGCCTCCCCGCAGATCATCGGGCCGGCGGTGGCGGGCGTCGTGCTCGCCGCGGTGTTCGTGGCCGTGGAGCGCCGGGCCGCCGAACCGGTGCTGCCGCTGAGGCTGTTCCGCTTCCGCACCTTCACCCTGTCCGCCGTCATCAGCTTCGTCATCGGCTTCGCGATGTTCGGGGCGCTCACCTACCTGCCGACGTTCCTGCAGGTCGTGCACGACATCTCGCCGACGCTGTCCGGTGTGCACATGCTGCCGATGGTCCTCGGCATGCTGCTGGCGTCCACCGGCTCCGGGCAGCTCGTCACCCGCACCGGCCGCTGGAAGGTGTTCCCCGTCGTGGGCACCGCCGTCACCACCGTCGGACTGCTCCTGCTGCACCAGCTCGACGAACACAGCTCCACCGCCGAGATCAGCGGCTGCTTCTTCGTCTTCGGCCTGGGCCTCGGCCTGGTCATGCAGGTGCTCGTGCTCATCGTGCAGAACACCGTCGGCTACGAGGATTTGGGCGTGGCCACCTCCGGCGCGACCTTCTTCCGCTCCATCGGCGCCTCCTTCGGCGTCGCGGTCTTCGGCGCGCTGTTCGCGAGCCGCCTGAGCGAGATGCTGGGCGCCGCCTTCCGGGGCGTCGCGCTGCCGCCCGGCGTGTCCACCGGCACCCTGAAGTCCGACCCGCGCGGCATCGACCTCCTGCCGCCCGCCCTGCGCCCCGCGGCGCTGCACGCCTACGCCACCGCCATCACCGACGTCTTCCTGTACGCCGCCCCGGTCGCCCTGCTCGCGTTCCTGCTGTCGTGGCTGCTGAAGGAGGAGCCGCTGCGCGGCTCGGTGACCGCGCCCGACGGCACCCAGACGCTCGCCACCAACCCGGTCCAGCGGTCGTCCTACGACGAGGTGTGCCGGGCGCTGTCCGTGCTGGGGACCCGGGCGGGCCGGCGCGAGATCTACCGGACGATCACCCGGCGTGCCGGCTGCGACCTGCTGCCCGCGGCGAGCTGGCTGCTGCTGCGGATCAGGAAGTACGGCCGGGTGGAGCCGGCGCTGCTGGCCCAGCGGGTGCCGGTGCCGCTCCCCGTCGTCCTGGAGGCCGCCCGGCAGGTGGAGGAGCGGCATCTGGCCGTGCGCCGCGGGCTCGACCTGGTGCTGACCGGGCAGGGCCGCGAGGTGGCCGAGCGTCTGGCACGCGCCCGGCAGGAGTCGCTCGCCGAGCTGCTCGGCGACTGGTGGAGCCCCGGCCGGCCGACCGACCTGGACCAGCTGGTCGAGGAGCTGACCGCGGAGCTGTGCGGCTCGGACGCGGAACACCCGCAGGGCCCGTGGGCGGTGACACGGGACGTGACCTGATCCGGCAGCCGACCCGGTCCGGCGGCGGGCCGGCCGAGGGTCTCGCCGGACCGGTGCCCGGCGTACCGGGCGTCTCGTGCGCTGCGGTTTCGCGGCGGCCACGGGGGAGCCGCACGGTTCCGGGGCGACGGTTCAGGGCGTGGCGGGCGAGGAGCCGGGCCGGGTGCTCACCGCCCGGCCTCCGTCCGCCGGGCGCGGCGCCTGCGCCACTCCTGGACGACCTCGTCGACGTCGTACCGCTTCAGACCGAGCGGCGGGCCGGGCGGCGGCTTGAGCATCATGTCGAGGATCTTGGTGTTGACCGCGCCGATGATCCGGCGCACCTCCTGCTCCGAGGGGGCGGCGTAGGCCGCCGCGAGTGCGTCCTCGGCCTCCTTGCGCAGTGCGAGCGTGGGCGGCAGCAGGGACACGCCCTCGCGGGCCAGCTTCTTCTTGACCCACCACAGCTCGTCGTAGGCCGTGTCGTCCGGCAGCGGTTTGCCCGCCCCCGGCAGCCGGTCGAACTCGCCCCGTCGCTGAGCCTCGCGGATCTCCTTCTCGACGAAGGACTCGAACGGCACACCGGGTGGCTTTCGCTCGGTCATGAGCTCATTGTGCCCGCAATGCCCGGCCCGGGCGATGCCGTCGCACCGCCGGGGCCGGGATCCGGCGGGGGGCCGAGGAGCGGAGGGCACGAGGACGAGGACACTTCCGGGCGCCCCGGGCGCACCGGCGGTGCGAGGCCGGTGCGGGCGCCCGGGACGGTCACTCGCACCGGTGCCGGAGGCGGTCGCCGGTCCGGCGTCCGGGACGGTCACTCGCACCGGCGCCGGAGACGGTCACCAGGCCACCGCCCGGGGTGTCAGCCCAGCACGCGGGCCAGGGCGAAGCCGTCGTGGCCCTTGGAGCCCACCGTCTGGATCGCCGTGCCCTCCAGCCGCGGATGCTCGGCGATCAGTTCGAGCGCGGCACGGGTGCCCCGCACCGAGGGGTCGGTGCTGGCCGCGTCGGTCACCTGGCCGTGTCGCACCACGTTGTCCAGGACGATCAGCGAGCCGGCCCGGGTCAGGCGCAGCGCCCACTCCAGGTAGGGGCGGTTGTTGGCCTTGTCGGCGTCGATGAAGACCAGGTCGAAGGGGGGCGGGTTCTCGTCGGCGAGCTTGGGCAGCGACTCCAGGGCCGGTCCGACGCGCACCTCGGCGATCCGGTCGAGTCCGGCGCGGGCGAGGTTGCGGCGTGCCACGTCCGCGTGGTGGGCGTCGTACTCCAGGGTGATCAGGCGGCCGTCCTCGGGCAGGGCGCGGGCGAGCCAGATGGTGCTGTACCCGCCGAGGGTGCCGATCTCCAGGACGGTGCGGGCGCCCTGGAGGCGGGCCAGGAGCTGGAGCAGCTTGCCCTGGTTCGCGGTGACGTTGATCTGCGGCAGGCCCTCGGCGTCGCTCTCGCGCCGTGCGGCACGGAGGGCCTCGTCCTCCGGGGAGAGCAGGGTGGTGAAGTAGGCGTCGATGTCGTCCCAGAGCTGCGCGTCGCTCATGCACCAGGCCTTTCGTATGCCTAGTTAGGGGTTCTAACTAGTTGTGCTAATGAATATAGCCAGGCGCAAGGGAGCTGTCAGGGAATTTCAGTCGATCGAGGGAGACGCGGCACGCACGCGGGCGGTCGGCGGCATCCGAGGTGCCGCCGGCCCCCCGCCGTCGTGGGGTGCGGGAGCGACTAGGACTCCACCGCCGGGGCCGACCCCGGCAGCGGGCGTCCCGCGGACTCCGCCATGAACCACACCGCCGCACCGCCGATGACCGAGGCGGCCATCATGTAGTAGGCGGGCATCATCGTGTTCCCGGTCGCGCCGATCAGCGCGGTGACCACCAGCGGGGTGGTGCCGCCGAACAGCGAGACGGAGACGTTGAAGCCGATGGACAGCGAGCCGTAGCGGACCCGGGTGGGGAACAGGGCCGGCAGCGCGGACGGCATCGCGGCCGTGAAGCACACCAGCAGCAGACCCAGCGCGGCCATGCCCAGGGCCACCGCCACCAGGCTGCCCTGGCGGATCAGCAGCAGCGCCGGAACCGACAGCAGCAGGAAGCCGGCGCACCCGGCGGCGATCACCGGGCGGCGGCCGACGCGGTCGGTCAGCAGGCCGGCGAACGGCTGGACGATCATCATCAGGACCATCACGGCCAGCACGACCAGCAGGCCGTGGGTCTCGTCGTACTTCAGCTCACTGGTCAGGTAGCTGGGCATGTACGACAGCAGCATGTAGTCGGTGACGTTGAAGACCAGCACCAGCCCCACGCACAGCAGCATCGCCTTCCACTGGCCGGTGACCATCTCGCGCAGCGGCACCTTCGGGCGCCGGGACTCGGCCCGCTCCGCCTCGGCGGCGAACACCGGGGTCTCCTCCAGGCGCATGCGCAGGTACAGGCCGATGATGCCCATCGGACCGGCGATCAGGAACGGGATGCGCCAGCCCCAGCCTGTCAGCTCGGACGAGGGCAGCAGGGCCGTCATCAGGGTGACCATGCCGGCGCCGCCGATGTAGCCGGCCAGGGTGCCGAACTCCAGCCAGCTGCCGAGGAAGCCGCGCCGCTTGTCCGGGGCGTACTCGGCGATGAAGGTCGAGGCTCCGGCGTACTCGCCGCCGGTGGAGAAGCCCTGCACCAGCCGGGCGGCCAGCAGCAGGATCGGGGCGCCCACGCCGAGTGTCGCGTACGACGGGATCAGGCCGATCGCGAAGGTGCCGACGGCCATCATGATCACGGTGAGGGCCAGCACCTTCTGGCGGCCGATGCGGTCGCCGAGCGGGCCGAAGACCATGCCGCCCAGCGGGCGGACCAGGAAGGCCGCCGCGAAGGCGCCGAAGGCCGACAGCAGCTGTGCCGTGGGGTTGCCGGACGGGAAGAAGACCTTGCCCAGGGTCACCGCGATGTAGCTGTAGACACCGAAGTCGAACCACTCCATCGCGTTGCCCAGCGCGGCGGCCTTCACGGCGCGCCGCACGAGTGCGGGGTCGGTGACGGTGGCGGGTGACGTGGTGAGTGACACGGAGGACACGGGACGGGGAGCGGTGACTGTGGGGGCCGTCAAGGCTTCGCTCGCCTACCTCTCGTCGGGAACAGGGACGCGACCCACGCGACGGCGCTGACGAGCGGGCCGAACCGGACCGGCGCAAGGCTGGCCGAAAATCGACCATACGACCGGTTGCACCCTTTACGTGACGTGCGCAGGTGGCTGCATAGTGCAGCTGAAGGGCGGATACGCAGGGACGTCTGCCCGCCTACGGCCACCTTCCACAGAAGTCCGCTGTGATCCTTGTCGCGCCCCACGACCGCAACCGGGGTGATCGCGCACTATCGTCATCCGGACAAAAGGCGAGCGGACGACAGGTGACGCCGGGGCTGTCCGCGTCCCTGCAGGCGCGCGGGCCTCGAATCGAGGAGGTCGCCGCGCGGCCGTACGGGAGACAAGGTCGACACGATCCGCGCAGGGGTCGTAGGACGGGGCGGGAGGCCGACGAGGCGTGGCGAATGCGCAACACAGCCGTCAACCGGCGGGAGCGTTCCCGGCGGCGACTGCGACACCCGGCGAGGCGGCCAGGGCCCGCCTGCAGGCGGCCCGCCTGGGGCTGTGGCTGATCACGGCGCTCCTTGCGATACGCCAGGTGACCGTCGTCCTCACCACCCCGCCCGCCCGGCGGCTGACCGACCTGGAGACCTGGGTCGGACCCCACGGCGTCCTGCACGTCAAGGGCTCCCTGTACGACTCCACCCGGTTCACCGGCACCCCCTTCGGCGGCCTCGTCCTCAAACCGCTCACCAGGGCCGCCGAGGACGCCCTCGGCTGGGGCTGGACCTTCGGCACGCTGCTGCTGGTGGCCGCCCTCGGACTGGTCGCCGCCCGCGCCCTGCCCCAGCCGGTGAGCCGCCGCACCTCGCTGCTGGCCGCCCCCGTCGCGATCAGCCTGCTGATGCTGTCGCTGCCGGTGCGCAACGCGCTGTGGCTCGGGCAGACCAGCATCATCCCGGTGCTGCTCGTCCTGCTCGGCTGTTTCGTGGTGCGCGGACAGCGCACCGGCGGCGCCCTGATCGGACTGGCCGCCGCACTGCAGCCGACCGTGCTGCTGTTCGCCGTGCTGCTGTGGTGCACCGGCCGGCGCCGGGCCGCCGCCTCCACCGGTGTGACGTTCCTCGCGTGCACCGCGCTCGCCTGGGCGGCGATGCCGCACGACTCCGTCACCTACTGGATCCACCACGTGGCCGGCGCCGGCCTCGGCGGCCCCTCCGACGCTCTCGCCAACCAGTCCCTGCACGGCGCCCTGCTGCGCCTGGGCCTGACCGGCCCGCTGGAGGTCGCCCTCTACGTGGTGCTCGCCGCCGCCGTCGCCGTGCTCGGTGTGCGCCGGGCCGTGCGCTACGCCCGCGACGGGCAGCTGCTGCTCGCCGTGGCCGTCACCGGGTGCGCCGCGATCGCCGCGGCCCCCACGGCCTGGCAGCACCAGCTGCTGTGGGTGCTGCTCGCCGTCGTCGGCCGGGCCGGCCGCCGCGCCTCCGACCGCTACGTCTGGCCGGTGGCCGTGGTGCTGGTGATGACCCTGCCGCCGACGATGATGCTGCCGAACATGGCGGCCCTGCACCCGCTGCGCGACAACCTGGTGCTGCTGGCCGCGCTGGCCGCCGCGACCGCCGTCCCGTTCCTGTCCCGCACGGCGGAGCACTACCGCACACCCGTCCCCACCGAGTACGCCGCCCCCGTCCCGGCCCGCCGGCGGTACGTCCCGCTCGTGCCGTTCCTGCGGCGCGTGCTGACCCGCCCCAACCTGCTGCTGGAACTGCTGCTCATCCGCGTCACCTACGCGGCCTACTCGCAGGTGCGGCTGGCCGCGCGCGGCGACCGCGCCACCGCCGAACGGCACGGCCACCAGATCCACTCCGCCGAGCAGTTCCTGCACATCGGCATCGAGCACTGGTTCAACCACACGGTGGTCGGCCTGCCCTGGCTGAACCGATTCCTCAGCTTCTACTACGAGACCTTCCACTTCGTGGTGCCGCTGACCATCCTGGGCGTGCTCTACGTCCGGCGCCCCGTCGACTACCGCTGGGCCCGCACCGCCCTCGGCTTCGCCACCTGCCTCGGCCTGCTCGGCTTCTGGCTGTACCCGCTGGCCCCGCCCCGCCTGATGCCGGGCCTCGGCTTCGTCGACACCGTGCACGGCGTCCAGGACTTCGCCAAGCCCGACTACGGCGCGATGACCGCCGTCACCAACCAGTACGCGGCGATGCCCTCGCTGCACTTCGGCTGGTCGCTGTGGTGCGGCCTGGTCATCGCCCTGCTGGCGCCACGGTGGTGGATGAAGGCCCTCGGTCTGCTGCACCCGCTGTTCACCGTCTGCGCCATCATCGGCACCGCCAACCACTGGGTGCTCGACGCGGTCGGCGGCGCCACCGTCGTCGGCGCCGGCTTCGCGCTGACCTGTCTGCTCTCCGGCCCCCGGGGCTCGGCCAGGCCCCGTGCGACGGCGAAACAGCCGGAGCCCGGTCCGCGGGCGGCCGTGCACTGACGCGGCACCGGCCGGCGGCGCCCGCCCGCCGCGCCCGGTGCGGTGACACGGCCGCCGGCCTTTCCCCGGGGTGAGCAGTGTCATGGGCGGGACGACGCGAGGGGGAGGCCAGGGGACGTGGACTTCACCGGACCCATGGCCGGCTGACGGACGGTCCGGGGGAAGCGGACGGGACGGCGCGAGCGGCACCGGAAGCCGCCGGCGTCACTCCCGCCCCGAGGTCACCGCCGCCAGCACACCCGTGATCACCGCCGCGACCAGCAGCGCCGTGCCCAGGTCGCGCCGGATCACCAGAGCGGCGCCGAGCGTGGCACCGGCCAGCATGGCGAGCACCGAGGCCGCCCGGCGCGGGGAGTGCTCGCCCGGCCCGCCGCCCGCCCGGGAGTCGGCGATCAGACCGGTCAGGGTCCGGGTGAGCACGGTGGTCGTCAGACCGGACACGCGCAGTTCCAGCACCGTCGCGTTGCGCAGGCCCATCGCGAAGGCGGTCAGCGCGATCAGGGCGTACGGGGTCGCGGCCGCGCCCGGAGCGGCGAAGGCCACCGCCGACGCCGTCCCCACGAGCACCGCCTCGACGGCCAGCGCCACCCGAGCCCAGCGGCGGCGCGTGCAGGAGGCGAGACGGTGGGCGAGGCGGCCGCCGGCCAGCGCGCCCGCCATGAAGCACACCAGGGAGGTGGCGGTGTGCGGCACCGAGAAGCCCGGGGCACCGGCGGCGGCGAAACCGAGGACCACGATGTTGCCGGTCATGTTCGCGGTGAACACGTGCCGCAGGGCCAGAAAACTCACCGCGTCGATGATCCCGCTGGTCACCGTCAGCCCCAGCAGCACGGGCACCAGAGGCAGGCCGCGTGCCTCCGGGTCGTCCTGAGGCCGTGCGGCCGGGTGCGCTGTCATGGCACCAGGGAAGCAAAAACCGCCCGCGCGACGCGGGCGGACACGGCGAAGGCGGCGGCCCAGGGGATCGGGGGCCGCCGCCTCCATGACTGCCGTGAGGTGGCTCGGACCCGGGGCACCGGTGCCGGTGGCCCGACGAGGGGCGCGCAGCCGGAACCCGGGCCGGCGACGGCCGGGGAGGCAGGGGCCGCACGGCCGGCGCGTCCCGCAGAGGCGGCGGCGCCCGGCGACACCGTCCAGACGAACAGCGCGTGCCGGGCACCCGCGCACAGCTCTGCGCCTAGGCGTCCTCGCATCCGCCGCGCCGCCCGCGCGAAGACGCGGGCCCGCATCCGGGCAGGCCGCGGCCCGCAACGGAGCGGACCGGCACCGCCCGGCCGGGCTACGGTCCCGCGTCGTACGTGACCTGGCTCATGTGGGCCGCTTCACCCCGGACGGCACCGTGCCCTCCGTGCGGGTCACGGAGGGTTCGCGGCCGCCCGCGCCGGGGCCGGCCTCGAAGGCGACCGGGGCCTCGAAGGCCGCGCGGCGGGTGGCGCGGCGCAGCGCGCGCAGCACGGCCGGCCCGACCACCAGCGTGAGCACGACCGTCAGGGCGGCCCGGCCCAGGTCCCAGCCGAGCGAGGTGGCCAGGCAGTACGCGACGAACCGGGCCAGGTTCGCGGTGACCGGCGCCTGCGGGTCGAAGGCGATCGAGGAGGCGAGGGTGCCCATGAACGGCCAGCCGGCGAGATTCATCACCGTGCCGTAGGCGAGGGCGGCCACGGCGCCGTAGCCGGCCAGCATCACCAGCTCCGCCCGGCCGCGCAGCTTGTCCGGGCCGGGCAGCAGGCCCGCGCCCATGGTGAACCAGCCCATGGCCAGCATCTGGAACGGCAGCCACGGGCCCACACCGCCGGTGAGCAGCGCGGAGGCGAACATCGTCACCGACCCGAGCACATACCCGAAGCCCGGCCCCAGCACCCGCCCGGACAGCACCATCAGGAAGAACATCGGTTCCAGACCGGCCGTGCCGGCGCCGATCGGGCGCAGCGCGGCGCCCGCCGCGGCCAGCACGCCGAGCATCGCCACCGCCTTCGGCCCCATCCCGGACTCGGCGATGGTCGCCGCGACCACGGCGACCAGCAGCACCAGCAGGCCCGCGAACAGCCACGGCGCGTCCTGGGCGTGGGCGCTGAGCTGTGAGGCGGGCGGGGCGAGGAAGGGCCAGGTGAAGGCGGCCAGACCGACGGCGCCGACCAGGACGAGCGCGGCCACGGAGCGGGGCCCGACCCGCACCGCCCGCGCCTGCGCGTCCGCCGCCCCGCCGGGCGCGCGGCCGGAGCTGCCCGCACCGCGGCCCGTCACGGCCTGTCCCCTTCCGCCGGCCCGTCCGCCTCGGCCGCCGGGGTTTCTGACGCGGGCACAAGGGCCTCGCGGACCTGGGCGACCGTGAGCCACCGCTGCGGCGCGAGGATCTTGGTGACCTGGGGTGCGTAGGAAGGGGAGGAGACCACCACCTCGGCGGTGGGACCGTCGGCGATCACCTCGCCCTCCGCGAGCAGGACCACCCGGTCGGCGATCTCGGCCGCCAGTTCCACGTCGTGTGTGGCCAGCACCAGCGCGTGTCCCTCGGCCGCCAGCTCGCGCAGCACGGCGACCAGCCGGGCCTTGGCTCCGTAGTCCAGGCCGCGGGTCGGCTCGTCCAGGAGCAGCAGCGGCGGACGCGCGGTCAGCACCACCGCCAGCGCCAGCGCCAGCCGCTGCCCCTCGGACAGGTCCCGGGGATGGGCGGTGTCGGCGACACCGGGCAGCAGCCGCGTCACCAGGGCGCGGCAGGTGCCGGGCGCCGCCTGAGCGTCCCGGTCGGCGGCCGCGCACTCGGCGGCCACCGTGTCCGCGTACAGCAGGTCGCGCGGCTCCTGCGGCACCAGGCCGGCCCGGCGCACCAGCTCGCGCGGCGGAGTGCGGTGCGGGACCGCGCCGCCGACCCGGACCTGTCCCGCGGAGGGCTCCACCAGGCCCACCAGGGAGCCGAGCAGCGTGGACTTCCCGGCGCCGTTGCGGCCCATGAGGGCGATCGTCTCCCCGGGCGCGACGGTCAGGTCGACATGGCGCAGCGCCTGCACCGCCCCGCGCCGGACGGCCAGGGCACGCACCTCGGCGACCGGCTCCGGTCCCGCGGCCCGCTCGGCGCTGCGCCGGCGCATCCGCAGCCGGGGAGCCGGGCGGCGCGGCG
>NZ_BNBV01000007.1 GCF_014656135.1 Streptomyces thermodiastaticus | reverse complement strand
CGATCATCCCGTCCAACGACCACGGTCCTCGCAACTCCCACAGATCGCGGGTGTTGCGAGGACCGCTAGAACCCAAGGATCATGGTCCGGGGCCTTTGACATCCATTCTTGACATCAACGAGGGCGGTCACCGACGACCGAACGCCTCCTGAGCAGGCGGTCCATGTGGCTCATGGCCTCGGCGGGTCCACGTCCCCCTGATCATGCTCCGCCCCAGACCGTGCAGTCCACTGGTATCAAACCCGCTCTGCCGCCCTGTCACGCAGCAAGCAGACCGAAATCCTTAGACAGAAGAACCGAAGGGGCTGCGCCGAGGTCCCTCCCGTGGAAGACTATCCATGCACGTTGATGATCTCCGGGGGGAGTCACGTATGACTATTGACATCACCCGCCTCTACTTCGGCAAGGCAGCAGCGGAGTCCGAGGCTCCGGCGAACCCACAACGTTTCTTGAGGACTTATCTAGATAGATGGAATCTCTCGGAGGAGATCGAGGAGCACGAGAAATTTCTCATACTCGGACCGAAGGGCTCGGGCAAAAGCGCCGCCGCCTATTACATCAAATACGACTGGGAGCGCCGATTCAGCAAGGAATCGATCTTCTTCCAACTCGTCGACTTTGACGAACTTAACCGCACCCAGAGCCCACTCCCATCCATCGATAAGAAGTTGGTCTCTGGCGAGGTATCGGCCCTAACGGATGCCGCATGGAAACTTTTCATCGGGATCCGACTTCTGGACTCTTTGATCAGCGATAATTCTTGCTCACTGAGTCGCGACCCTCAGGTCGTTAAGTTCATTGCCGATCTGCGTAAAGCTGGCCTAGCCTCCGACGACTACCCCCAAGTCCTCAGAAGGGTCAGGGAGAGGAAAGGGGGGATCAAATTCCCAGTCGGCTACCTCGACATAATGTCGAAGGAGTCCGATCTCGTCAGCCCTGGTCAACTTGGGGACGCAATCGTTAATTTGCTTTCGCGAGCCGAGACGCCAAATAGACATCTGCTGGCTATCGATGGCCTCGATAAAGCCATCGGTGATAATGACGCCTACTGGCGCACTTTGGCCGCACTGATTCGCGTGGGGGAGAAAATAACACGCACACTGCTCACCGCAGGAAATCGCAATGTATACCTCATGGTCATGTGCAGAAGCGACGTATTCCGGCGCATAGATTTTGCGGACGCCCCCAAGATTGCAGCCGACAGCGGAATCAACATGGAGTGGGGTGCCGAGCTTCAAGACTTCCGTAGCGTCCCCCTCTGGGAATACCTCGCACGCAAGGCAGAAATTGACACCGAGCAGCTCCTCGATCTGCTTCCTCCTTTTGTTGAAGTAGCGCATGGACGGAAGAGCATTTCAACACCCCGATACATTCTCGACTTCACCAGGTACACCCCGCGCGACATGACGGAGCTCTTCAAGTCCATAAAGTCGAGGGCTCACACCTATCGACCTCTAACCGGCAGGCAGGTGCGAGCCGGAGCGGACAACTTCGCGCAGAACCACCTCCTGCATGAAATTAAATCTGAATCTGTCGGACTCCTACCAACCGATGCCACGAAGAGGCTCGAACAAGTTTTGGCCGCCCTCCCATCTAGAGTCTTTGACAAGACCTCTCTTGACCAGGCGATGGCGGAAGCGAAAGTCTCCGACAGCATCTCTTTGGGAGACTTCGGAGAGTATCTCTTCTTGCAGGGGGCGATCGGGAATTATCGAGCAAGCAGCGGCTATGTTCAGTTCTATCACCGAAGGAATACGGCGGCATTCGATCGAAGGGGGCCCTGGATCTTGCATACGGGGCTCGCCTACGCGCTGAATATCCCATTTTCGAAGCAATCAACCGAGTAGTAGCGCGTGCACAGCCGTTCGCTCAGCTGAGCTCGCCAACTGGCGCCAGGAGCCAGCAGCTTCTGCGCTCCACGCCTAGGCCCACTGCGGACAGCAACACAGAGCAACCACAGAAGCCGCCCCCCTGATTTGCAGTGGTCCTTTAGAGCTTCTACACGATGGGTGCAACCGTTACTGATCGATCCACATAACTACGGAAAAAAGTTGCCCGTGCTCCAACCATGCCAAATAGAGGAGGAAATCACGGGTAACACCTGGTGGCCGCAATAGCAGCCCCCGACCTGTGACACCCAGGCCGTGGGCCGCCCTACTGCTTCTCGGATGGCTAACCCACTCTGGGCAAGCGCAGCCGTTAGCGTCCGCGGCAGTGGCCGCAGTGGGTACGCCAGGGACGGTTCGTACGCTCTGCGAGGGCAAGTCAGGCTGAGGCTGTCGGCGAGCTTGATACCTCAACCACGCCAGTGGGACCTTCTCTCAGCGCTGGAGGCCGCAAGGCTTTGTCGCCTTCGGCCTTCATGACCTTGTCACCCAAGACGGGGCACACAGCGACTTGTCCAGGACGCTGGTGCGAGTAGAGCCGGCCTGTCCTATGGCTGGCTTTGGTCTTCGCCCCGCACTTCGGGCAGAAGATGGTGCACATCCGTGCACATGGCCAGCGTCGGAGGCTGTGATGTCGCTACGGTTCATCGGCATCGACCCCAACACCGGGCAGGCCGAGAGTCCCACGGTGTGGGTCGACGAGAGCAAGGCGGAGCTGGTCATCTAGTGAAAGGGGCGGCCGCAGCGCATGGCGTTCTCCACATCCTCATCGGCTCAGGCCGCGCGCGAGCGAGTCGCGCAGCGGCTGCGGGAGCTGCGGGCCGACGCGGGACTGACCGGCACCGAGCTGGCCAAGCGCTGCGGCTGGACACACCCCAAGACGTCCCGGATCGAGAACGGACGTACCCGGCCGACGCCGGACGACATCCGGCGCTGGTGCCGGGCCTGCGGCGCCGAGGACCAGGCCGCAGACATCCTGGCCGAGTCCCGCAACGCTGAGTCTGCCTACACGGAGTGGCGGCGCAAGGTCCGCGCCGGGCTGAAGAAGCTGCAGGACAGCTACGTCGACCTGTTCCAGTCCACCGAGCTGTTCCGGATCTACTCCCCCACGCTGGTGCCCGGTCTGCTGCAGACCGAGGGGTACGCGCGCGCCGTGCTGTCGGCGACGGCCGCCCTCCACGAAGTGCCCGACGATGCCGAGGAGGCCGCAGCCGCCCGCGTCCAGCGGTCCGAGATCATCCACTAGCCGGGGCACCGGTTCGTCATGGTCATCGAAGAAGCTGTGCTGCACTACCAGCTCGGCGACGCCGACGCGATGGCCGCACAGCTCGGCTGCTCCTCACCGCCGGCGCTCTGCCGTCCGTGTCTCTGGGCATCATCACCAGCAACCTGAAGCGCTCCATGTGGCCGCGGGAGGTGTTCCACGTCTACGACGACGAACTGGTGTCGGTGGAGCTGATGTCTGCTCGGGTGCGGATCACGCAGCCGTCCGAAGTTGCGCTGTACCTGCGGGCGTACGGGCAGCTGCGGCGCATGGCCGTATACGGGGCCGACGCGCGCGCTCTGATCCTGCGGGCCATTGAAGCGCTGCGCTGACAGGAGGCGGCGGAGAGTCAGGGGCGCCAGACGTCTCGCAGGCTGATGCGCTTTGGGTAGGCCTGCCCCAACAGCAGGACGCCCAGCCCAGCCCGCAGGCCCTGGATGCAAAAGGCGCCCCTCTGCACGACCCGCGTGGGGCCGGCAAAGGGGGCGCTCGTTCAGCGGATGAGCATGTGTGCGAGGACGCCACCCAGGGCGCCGAGGACGGTGGCCATCCCGGACGCCGTCCCCACGCGGCGCTGCAGCGTGCGGATGCGTGCCTCGTGGTCGGCGCGGTCCTCCATCAGGGTTTTCAGGTCGCTGCGGATGCCCGTCGTCCAGGTGCAGTCCGACGCGGGCGAGCGGGCGCCTGCGGGGACGCAGGAAGTCGCAGGGAGATGAGCAGCTAGTCTCAAGCCACAGTGCCTCTGCCGGCCTGCGCCTTCGGCTCCCAGACCGGGCATCTCGTGCGGTGTCGCCGCCGGATCGAGGGGGCGACCCTGCCATGCGATTCGACCAGGACTGGCCATCCCCTGCGCTGAGCAGGGTCACCGGACCCGGTCCAGGGCCTCGGCGGCCGACGGCAGCAAATCCAATGCCTCCTCCCATCGGAACCGTTCCGCCCCGCCGCCCGCCTTGGGCCGGTGGGGATCGTAGGAACCGATCAGGACGCCCATCTCCCTCAGCCGGTCGAGGCTGCGCCGATAGGCGGGGTGGGCGGCCTGGGCGGAGTTCAGGTAGGGCAGGGCCACGGTCGGGATGCCCAGGCCGTAGGCCTCGCACAGGATGCCCAGGGCGAGGGTGTCCGATATCCCGGCGGCCCACTTGTTGATGGTGTTGAAGGTGGCGGGAGCCACGGCGATCGCGTCCGCCGGCGGCAGGGGACGCGGCTCTCCCGGTGAACGCCAGGCGGAACGGATCGGGTAGCCGGTCTGCGCCTCGACCGCCCTGGCGTCGATGAAGCCGAGTGCCTGCGGTGTGGCGATGACGCCGACGTCCCAGTCGGCCTCCTGCGCGGCGGTGATGAGCGTGCCGACGTCAGGGGCCACACCCGACGCGCACACGACGACGTACAGGAAGGGCTTGGTGTCCGGGGCGGTCTGTTCTGTCACGTGGGGACTCCCAACTGGCGACTGAAGTGATGCAGTTCCGGCAGTGCTCGTCGGCGGTCGCGGGCGGCCATGTCCGCGACCAGATTGCGGATGTCCGGACGGCGGATGTCCTGGGCGGCGCAGGTCTCGGCGATCCTCAGCGCCTGGTAGCCGTCGGCCAGGCGGCCCTGCTGGCTGTAGGCGCGGGCCGCCTCGATCCAGAGAGCGGCGCGACGCTCGGGGATAGGGATGTGCCGGCGCATCAGAGGCCGGGCCGTCTGCAGGGCGAGGCCTGCGTCGCCGAGGGCCACCAGAGCGCTCAGCTCGTGCAGGGCGACGTTGGTCGGGCTGAAGGTGGCCCAGACACCAGGCCGGTCGAGGGCGACGTACCGCGAGACGTCCTTCGCCTCGGCGAGGAATTCCTGCGTGGCCGCGCGATCACCGAGCCGGCTGGCCGCGGTCACGCCGCGCAGGAGCAGCAGCCCCACCGCGGCGAGGTACTGGGGAGAGCGTCGGTCGTAGGAACCGGCGAGCTGCTCGGCGGTGTGCCTAACCAGGGTGACGGCCTGGGGGGCGTGCTTCTCGCGGACCAGAACGTGGGCCTGGACGCGAACGCTGGAGGCGAGGACGACCGGATCCCCCGACCGTTCGGCCTCGGCCATCGCGCGGCCGACGGCGAGCCACGCGGTGCCGTGGTCGTGCTTTTTGAGCAGCAGGCTCGTCGCCGTCTGATACGCCCTGGCCAGGAGCCGGGACACCGTGTCCCTGTCCGTCGCGTCGTCGGCCGCCAGCCGCAGGTCGGCGATCAGGCCGGGGAGAATGCGCTCCAACTCCGCGTAGTGGCAGGTGTGAAAAAGCCTGATCGCTGATCCGACGCGTTCGTGCAGCGCGGCCGTGTCCTGCGGGTCACCGGTGCCCGGCGGACCGGCACCGGGCAGGAGGGCCTGGACGAGGGCGGTGTGCGAGGACGGAGAGCCGGCCGGAGCCGTGAGCGCTGCGATGCTCGCGGAGAGGAAGGTGCGGCGTCGCATGTCGTCGGCCTCCTGATCGGCGGCGAAGACGTCCTGAGGCGGGGCAAGGCCCAACTCATGAGGCGGGATGTTCAGTTCGCGCGCGATGGCGCGTAGGACGCGGATGTCCTCCGTGCCGCGTCCGCTCTCCAGACGGCTCACCTTGGACTGGTGATACCCGAGCGCTGCGGCCACGTCGTGCTGTGAACGCCGCTGCGACACCCGCGCCCGACGGATGCGTTCTGCGATCCGTCTTGCTTGCTCTTGCGCGTCGGCCATCTGCCACGGCTCCTTCCGCCGTCGCTGATCCTGCCAGCGCGACGAGCTCAGGGGAGGGCGGTGATGCAGTTCCCGCATAAGCCATGCGGTACCCACGCCAGGAGTACGCCACACAGCGCGACGACATGGTTGCGTGCTGTGACATGTGACTACGCCTGGATCGGGAGCCCCGCATATGACCGAGCATCGGCTCACGCTGTCCCTGCCCGCGACGCCCACCGCAGCACGCGTGGCCCGGCACCGCGCCGTGGACGCGATAGCGGGGTGGAACGCGGGGCTGCGTGCCGAGGTGGTGCAGACGGCCGAACTCCTGATCAGTGAACTCGTCACCAACGCGGTCCAGTACGCCGGCGCCGAGCCCGTCTTGCTCGCAGTCAGCCTCAAGGAGGCCGTACTGCGGATCGAGGTCCGCGACTCCAGCCCGGTGCTGCCCAAGCCTGCTCTGCCCTGCGCGGACAGCGAGGGCGGCCGGGGCCTGTTCCTCGTCACCGCTCTCGCCGACCGCTACCACGCCGAACCGGCCGAGACCGGCAAGCGCTGCTGGGCCGAGATCGACCTCAGCAGCGCATCGCGCCAGGAAGTCGGCTGTCCTTGCTCTTCAGAGGAGTTGATGCCGACGGCCACCCGTGCCCCGGGGCGTGATCGCCGAGGTGATGCCGTGCGTCCCTGGGCCATCGATCGGCCGCACGATCGCTCGTGGGGTCGTAATCATCGAGGCGGCTCGAAGGCGCGAGGAGACCCACGCACTGCGCTGGGCCGCCCGCGAAGAGGTCACCGAGCTCGCCGACGAGGCGTACGCGATCCGCGTCCTCAGCCCGTGCTGTACGGGCCGGCACCAGTCCGTCACTGCTGCTAGCAGACGAAGGGATCGTGCCAGATCGTTCTGGGAACCACGGGGAATGGCAGCGCGTTGGGTATTTGAGGTGCGCCCGCGTGCACCCGGGAGATTCAGCACGCGCCTTCCCTACCGGCCGGCACGGCAGCCATGGTGCCTGGAGCTTCACGCATGGCATGACGAGACCGAAGGGGGCAGAGCAGCATGGCGAGGTGTGGCGCCCCGACCAAGGCTGGAGGTCGGTGCCGGCGGCCGGTGGTGACCGGCACGTCCAGGTGTCCTGTCCATCAGGGACAGTGGTCCGCGTACGGCGTGGCCCAGCGCAAGGAGAAGGAGGCCAAGGAGAAGAAGCGCAAGATTCGCAAGAAGCGCTAGCTCCGGCTGGCATCCACGGGTGACATCGACAGCACCGGACCGGGCACCCGTGCACCGCCTGGCATGTTCGGTCACCCGCTCGACGGCACCGCCGGGATGCTCTCGGACCGACCCTCTGAAGCGGGCGTCACGGGTTCGGAACCTGCCGGGAGCACCAGCTCAGGAGCCCTCCCGCCAACGGACGTGAGGGCTCCTGCATTCCCGGCGCCCTCATGTACGTACTGCCCTTCTCAGATGATCCGGCCCAGCGTGCGCCACGAGTAAGAGCACTATGGTCACTCGACACCGGCCCCGGCCTTCCCTGAACAGCCGACGCACGCACGCATGCCGAAAAATCTGTCGAGCCCCACCCTGCGACGCCCCTACCATTCGCCGCATGGCGCATGCAAAGACCTCCTACGTCTGCCTGCCCTGCAGGGCCTCCTACAAGCAGCGATACCCAAGCTGCTACGACCACGACCGGGTCTGTCCCCGCTGCGCCGAACCGCTCATCCACGTCGGCTCTGCCTTCGCAGCGCCCAAGAGGCGGGACACCGCGGCCTGGCGCACCCTCTCCGTGCTCCTGCACGCCGGTGTGCGCTTCCACAAGAGCTGCTGCGGGTTTGGCCCTGGCTACCGCCCGCGCACCCTCCGAGAGGTGCGCGAGCGTATGGACTACGCCCGAGCCACCGGAGAGCCATTCGCCCGGGCGTTGGTCCGCCCCGAACTCCCCTAGTAATCTGATAGCAGGGGACTCCAGCCACCGTCGAGGCGGATTCCGCCGCCCTGCGAGGGTGTCTCACGCGTGGCGGCTGAATATTGCTCGCACCGGGGAGAATCCGTTGTGCTCGACATCGAGCGGCACGCCTTCGACCGGCCAGTCGAGTTGTTGACGCAAGCTGTCCAGATCACCACCCGCGCCACTCAGGCCAGGGGTTGGACCACGTCTGCCCGTCTTCCGGAGGGACGTTGACCGGTAGACCCGCCGCGAGGAACGCTCGGTGATCATCGGCGAACTGGAAGCCGTTACTCCCGCTCGATGCGCTCGAACTCGGCGTCGCTCAGCCCGGGCTCGAACTCGTAGAGGCCTGTCTCTGCCGGGCGATGCGCGGCTTCCGCACCCAGACGTGCTCCCTCTTGGCTGATCACCAGCGTACGCTAGCGCGATCGGGGGCCGGAGTCATCGGAGCACGCTCTCCGTCCCGGACGAGGGGACTGTGACGAGCCCGACCGGCATCGACGACTGCGGTACAGGGCATGCGCCGATGTTTCTGTACGTCTGGGGCCGGCCGGCGATCGCAGCCGGAGCGGGATCGATCGGTCTCCTGAAGGGGCGGGGGTGCATGCGGGCATGCCCTGGTCAGCAGTGAGACGCACGGGCCGAGGCCCTTCCGGCCGTCGGACGGAAGGGCCTTTGAACGGAAGCGTCGCGGGGTTCTGCGGCCACAAGTGCTCTGAGGCATCACGCAGGGGCGAGTTGGCTGTTGATGCGGCTGATCAGCTCATCTCGGCGTGCACGCAGGTCGGCCGGGGCGCAGGTGACGGCGACCCGGTTGGCTTCGACCAAGGGGCCGAGCTCCGGCGGAGGCTCGGCCACGCCGGTGAAGAGGGGCGCCACCCGGGCGACCGTCTGCGGATCCGCTTCGTCGGACGGGACGGCCGGGACCGGCGGACGGTTGCCGGCCTGTCCGTGGTACATGCGGGCCGTGAGGATGGCGGCCTCCCAAACGCGCATGCTCTCAAGGCGTACGTGTGAGGCGAGTTCGTCGCGCAGTGCGCACAGGTCGCTCCAGGCTCGTTCGTGGTCGCGCAGGGCAGTGCCGCACCGCCGCACCAGCCAGCCGTAGGTCAGTTTGGCCCGCAGCAGTGCGCGGCGGGCTTCGGCGGCACTGTCGGCGTAGGGGTTGTGGGCGACGACCTTCATCGCCACGGCAGTGATCGCGAGCACCAGCATCAGCACCGCGACATAGCCGGGGGCGTACCGCCCGCTCGCCGTCGCCATGTCATCGCCTGTGTCACGGGCCCGCAGCACCGCCCACACCGTGACGGTGAACAGGACGGCGATCAGGTAGAGGACGGGCAGGGAGAGTGAGGCGAGCAGCGACAGGGCGGGACGGCGTTCGCGGAGGGCGCGTACCTGCTCGCGTATCCGGTGCAGCGGGGCCGCGACCGCGTGTCCGGACAGCATGAGGGCGAGCGCCAGGACGACTCCGGGCAGGACGGAGACCGTCTGCTCGATCAGCGAGATGTCATCGTTGCTGACGGTGAGGTACTGGAAGACCTGCATGAAGTACCAGGCGTCGAACACGGCCATGGCGACGATGACGGGCCAGCGCAGCATCCGTATCCACATCTCGCGGCGGCGCCGGTCGTGGGCTCCGTCGTCCGCGTGACGGGCTTCCACCGCCTGGTGGGCGGCGCGGCTTCTCCGCAGGGAGGCCGCGACCTCGAACCGGGCCAGGGCCTGGATGGCCTCCTCGGCCCGCGCGTGGGCGTCGATCGTACGGGCTCGGGCGACGGCGAGCTGCTCGCGGTTGCTGCCGACGAGTTCGGCGACCTCCCGAGCCGCGCGGAGCAGCATCCGCATCTCACCGTTGTCCAGGTGCTCCGGCGCCCGTTCGGGACCGGACTCGGCGCTCTTCACCAGGTCTCGTATGTCGCATCCGCAGCCGTGGTGGCACGGGATGCCTCGGTGATTCAGGGACATGGGTGTGGTCCTTCGTGCGCTGTGCTTCTCGGACGGGTGAGGGCTGTGGTGGAGCGGTCAGCGGCGGACCGTCACGGCGATCTCCACGCGGCGGTTGCACGCCATGGCCGCGTAGTCGGGTACGCCGTCGTGGTATTCGGGGGTGCACCTGGGGCGGTCGTCGGAGTAACCGCGGGCGGAGATCACCGTGATGCCGCGCTGGGCGAGGGCTTTCCGGACCGCCTGTGCGCGGGCCCGCGAAAGCTGCCTGCCGTGTTGTTCGCTGCCGCGTGAGTCGGTGTGTCCGGAGACGGTGACCGAGACGGGATCGAGTTCCTTGATGCGGCGTGCGGCCTTGTCCAGCGTGTCCCGTGCGTCCTGGGACAGCTCTGCCCGGTCGGTGGCGAACAGGATGGAGCCGGGCAGGACGATCGTGGTGACCCGGTCGGCGGACCGTTCCGAGAGGGCCGGGAAGGTGACCGCTGGTTCCGGCTTTCCGGTGCCGGTGGTGTGCCCCGTCTCGTCGTCGTGGGTGATGGCGGTCACCTTGCAGGGGGAGGCTCCGGTCGCCTCGCACAGGCGGGTCCAGAGGGCGATCAGCCAGGCGGTCTGCGCGGAGGACGGCTTGTCGCCCCGGGCGGGCTGGCCTATTCCGACGAGGTGGACCTCCGTGCCCTTCAGGTCGGGCAGTTCTCCGGTCTTGCGGCAGCGTTCCACGGTCGCCTTGATCTCCGCCGTCCCGTCGAATCCCGAGGAGCGCAGGTCCGCGCAGCCGGTGTTGGTCAGCCCATCGGTGGCCACGTAGATCCGCCGGCGGCCGCCTTCCGTACCGAGTCGGTCGCTGGCCGCGGCGAGCGCGCCGAGGACATCTGTGCGATCCGTGCCCGGCTCCTCGGCGGCCAGCTGTCGCAGCCGCTCCTTCAGGCACTCGGACCGAGCTCGCTGCTGGTCCTTCCGCCGTGTCTCGTTGCCTTTCACCGGGGTGACGAAGGTGCTGCTGACCGCCCAGTCGACGGTGGACCTGTTGCCGTCGAAGCCGGCCATGGACAGGATTCCGCCTTCCAATGCCGGCAGCGTCATCTGCTGGGGGTCCAGCAGGGTGGCCGCCCAGTCCGGAGACTGGTGACCGGGCGAGGTGTTCGTGTCCGGGCGGGTGGACGAGCTTCGGTCCACGAGCACGACGGTCTGCTGCCGGGTGCTGCTGTCCGCCGGCTCGGCCTGGCGCTCCAGCCAGGCACAGGGCCGGGCCTTGGGGGTGTCGAACGCACCGCAGCCGCTGACGGCCGCGACGGCGGTGAGCGACAGCACCACTGCGAGGAGTCGGCTGGATCGTGCTTGCTTCGAGGAAGTCACCGGATTCTCCAGATCAGGATGGATCGGCGAAATGCGTATTTGTGACTTTTCCCGCGGAGTGTGAGGCGAGTTACTGGAATTCCTCAGCCACTCGGTGCCAGGAGGTTTTTCCGTGTCCAGTTCCGTTCCGGCTCCCGGAATCACCACCGCGGGAGAGGAGAAAGACGCCGGTCTCCGGTCCGGTCTGGCCGTGTACACATCGCTTCAGGCGTCGGCTCAGTTCGCCGACACCAAGGCCGGGGTCCTCAGTGCCGTTCAGGCGGGGCTGATGGCCATGGCCATCCCGCAAGGTGACCGTGTGCGCGAGGCGTGGGGCCACGGCGGTCCCGGCGCCTGGATCGCGGTCGGCCTGCTGGTGTTACACGTGGCGGCGTTCCTGCCCGCCGTGTACTGCGTGGTGCAGGCCCTCCGCCCCCGCCTGGGGCCGCCGGCCGCCCCGAACAGGTTCAGCCTGCCGTTGCTGGCCACCGCCGACGGCACTGCTCCGCCGGCGGATGCGGAGAGCGAGCAGAGGGAGATCTGGCAGCTGATACCGGTGCTCGCCCAGGTGGCGATGGCCAAGCACCGGTACATCGCCAAGGGGGTCGTCTGGACGGGGCTGATGGCAGTGACCACCGGTCTGTCCTTCCTCTCCGTCCCGCTGCTGGCTTGAGCCGTGTCCCCTTGCCTCAGTCCCGGGCCGACTGGGCCCGGGGCAACGGCTCCGACCACCCCTCGCCGGACTTCAACTCGCCCGGCAGGGGCAGGCCGAACAGCCGCATGGCGTGACCGAGCTGCCGCTCATTGGTGACCACGAACTCGAAGAGGTCGTGGGTCTGGTACGCCTTCATCTGCTTGTCCAGGTACTCGATGAATTCCTTGACCTGCTTCTGCCGTTGTTGGAACATCTCGCCGACCTCGGTCGCCGCCTTGTCCGGCTGTTCGGCGAGCAGCACGGCCCACGGCGTCAGCCAGGCGAGCGCGTCGTCGCCCTCGCGCATGCCGGCCATTCCGCTGGCGAGGAAGTGACGCCATTCCTCGGCCACTCGGCTGAGCAGCTTCACCTGCAGCGCCGACTTCGCGTACCGGTGCTCGATCTCCTGCAGCTCCAGGGCCGCCTTGCGCTGCTGCTCCAGCACTTCCGGCGCGGGTGCGAGGAACGCGGTGGTCCGGCAGGTCACCAGTCCGTTTTCGAAGCACTCGCCTTCTTCCAGCTTTTCGTTGACGTCGTGCTCTGCTTCCTCGACGTGGAACGGCTCGTGTGTGCGGGTGACCTCGCGGATCCGCGCAGCCAGTCGCTCGTGCACGCTCGCCGCGTAGTCATCGATGGCAGCGCGCAGCGTCTCCTGGTCGAAGCGTCCCTCGGCGCACCAGTCGCAGCGGACCTCGACGCGGAAGTCGAACCCGTCTCCCTTGGCGGGTGATTCGAACGTGACGGTGGTGGTGCGATGCACCGACGTCAGGTCCGGCACATCGACCGTCACGGCTTCCAAGGACGGAACCGGGAGGGGCTTCGGGGTGCGGTTGAACAGACCGCGCAGCCAGGTGAACAGGCCGCGGCGTGGTGCACTGGTCACATCGACCACCTTTTCTCCACGAGAGAACGAATACGTCCGACTGCTGTGGTGTCGGGGAGCTGGTGGCTCCACAGCCGCAGGTAGAACCGGAACTGCTCGCGCAGGCGGTCGCCCTCGCCGTCCTGCTCGGGCAGCTCGGCGAAGAAGTCGGCCAGGAGCTCGCCGAGGCCTTTCTCGCCCCCGGCCCGCTCCACCCACAGCCGCATGGCGTTCCAGCCGCACTGGCGGTGTGCGGGAGTGCTGCTGAGCAGGATGCGCCGGCTCAGCAGCAGCAAGTGCTCGCGCGGACCGGGCTCCTTGAGGAAGTTGGTGACCGCCCGCTGACCGCGGAACCTGCTGAGCCCCTGCAGGCACTTCGCCGCGTCGTCGCGCAGCCAGTGACGGGGTGAGGCCGCCCAGTCGGCCAGCCGTTCCAGGACCTGGACGCGCGACCCGGCCGCGTAGATCTCCCGTACCGCGGTCCACACGCTCTTCATCCCCGACCCTGCTGCGATGCGCTCCAGGCTGCTCAGCGCCTCGGCCGGGTACTTCGCGCCGATCCGGGTGCCGTACGCGGCCTGGGCGCAGGCCCGGAACTCACGCCGGTGGGACCAGCGCCGCAGCAGGCGCTGCACCCGGGGAGCGAGCAGCGGGTCGGCCACGGCCCGCTCCAGTGCCCACGCCGCCGCGAAGCGCCGCCGTCCAGCGTGCTCCCCCTTGTCCGACGCCCAGCGTACGAGCAGTTCCTCGTGCACATAGGCCCAGTCGAACGTGGCCAGGAGTCCGACCGCCTGGGCGGCCGACACGCGGATGTCCTCCTCGCCGCGGACGACGAGGCCGTCGAGCCACTCCAGCAGGGGGCCCCGGGCGCCGCTGTGGTCGTGCCACAGCACCTCCAGGACCGCCTCGCCGAGGCCCCGCTGCTTGACGTGTACCAGGCACTCCGGGTGCCGGGGCCCGACCGGGTTCCCCGCCCGGTCGGTGAACTCCACCTCGGAGTGTCCCAGCCAGTCCTGCACGCTCTCCTCGAACAACGGCATCCCCGGCACCGAGGAGGGCGAGCGCACCCCGTGCAGCAGCTCCGCGAGCCGGTGAGACTCCCGGCTGACCCGGGTCAGCGTGGTTCCGTCGAGCACCACACAGGCCAGCAGGAACGCCCGGGACCAGAGCGACACCTCCTGTTTCCTGCCGGCCTCCGAGCCGGTCCGCTGCGGAGATCCAAGAAGCTTGACGGCTTTGGCCCGCAGCTCGGCACCGAGGCCCTGCACGATGTCGTCGATGTCGTCGCCGTCGCGCACGCGTCCTGCCAGATGGCGGGCCAGGCCGGCAATCTCCGCCATGGACCTGCGTCCCAGCAGGTCCTCCTGAAGGCGTGGGTGCTCCAGCAGCTTGCGGCAGTCCGACGGCCGGTCCTTCAGCAGGACCGTCAGATGCCGTTCCAGCACCTGAGCCGGCATGTCGTCCGCCACCTCGTGCTCGACGACGTGTCCCGCCAGTTCCGCGACCGGCACCTGGTCGTCCACGACGATCACCAGCGGTGAGCGGCCGTACGTGGCCCCCCGCAGTCCCACGAGCAGTTGCGGACGCAGCTCGTTCGCCCACTCCGTGCCGTCTCCCTCGATGACGTGGCCGCGGCTCGGCTGGAGTCCTCCGTTGTCCCGCACCAGCCGGCGCACGCCTGCCTGCGGGTCCAGGACGACGACGCCGGCGGTCATCGCCTCCTGCGCGGCGAGCAGCGCCGTGGTGTACCGCCCCGAACCGGGGGTCCCACGCAAGACGGCAACCCCGTGATCGGCCAGATGCCGGACCAGAGCGGCATGCGCGGCGGGCGCCACGTACCGCTCTCGCAGGCGGTCGAGGTCGTTGTCGGGGACCGGTCCGTCGACCGGGGCGTCGACCGAGTCGGCGAAGGAGGCGCCGAGGTAGGTCTTGTAGATCGTCCCAGCCACATCACCGCTGCCGAAGCCGACGGCTTCCCCCGTGACTCCGCCCTCGACGACGGTTTGGGGCAGGCCGCGCTCCCGCAGTTCCCGGATGTGGTCGGCCTGTTCTTCGGTCACCGCCTCCGTGCCGGCGGGCACGGAGGCGGTCTCTTCCTCGTCGGCGGACGACTCCACCGAGGACTGGGTCACCAGCGGGTCTATGGGTGTTGCTGTGTCGTCCATGGCCGAGGCACCGTCACCTGTTGTAGTTCTTGTGCATGGTTTCGGCCGCGTCACCGCTGCCGAAGTGGTAGACGCCACCGCTGTTCTGCTTCACCACGTTGGTGGCGTGGGTCGTGGTGCTCTCCGGCTCCGGGTCCGCCACGAGCGGCTCCAGCTCCTCCGGCCCGTGCTCGGGCACGTGGATCCAGCCGTAGCCGCTGAACTCCTTCTCGCGGACGTGCACCTTGACGTACGCGCTCGGGTCCGGGCCCTGGCCGTCGCCCCGGAGCCGGACCACGTCCTGGTAGACCCGGTCCGAGACGATCAGCGCCAGGTCGGTCGAGTTAAGGGACTCCAGCACCCGCTTGAGCTGGGGGGCGTTGAGGTAGCGGGCCACCATGACCGGAGCGGGTCCGCTGTAGCCGAGAGCGGCCGTGCGGGCCACGCCGAAGTCGATGGCGAGCCGGAGCCTCATCCGCTTGCCCTCGGCGGCGTTGGCGTTGCGCTCGCCGAGCTGGATGGCCAGGTTCCGGATGAAGCTGCCCACCACGAGCGACTCCTGGGTGCCGTGCGGCAGAACAGCGAATTCCTGGTCACCTTGCGGCTGCCGCTGCCAGGTCGTGCGGTCCAGGCCGCTGAGGACCGCCGCTTCCTCGAGCACCCGTACCAGGTCGGCCTGGAAGGTCTCCTGGTCCGGGGTGTCGAGGCGGCTGTACTTCTCCACGTCAGCGGCCAGGCAGAGGTGGCGGGTGATGATCTCCTGCGTGTCAGTGTGGGGTGTCATGGGCTCGGGTCCCCCTCTGCTGGTTTGAGCGAGGTCGGCGTCAACTGTGCGGCAAGAAGAGAGGATCACCGAGTGAGTCGTAGAAATACGGTTTTCGCCGGACGGGGCGGGAGACGTGCTCGTTACGCGGAGAACCGGCGCAGGCGGGCGGTTTCCCGGAGTCCGGTCATGTCGAGGACCGTGGTGCGGCGATAACCGGTGGTGATGAGCCCTTCTCTGCGCAGTTCGGCAAGGGCTTTGTGGATGGTGACCTCTGCCGAGCCGGTGAGCGCGGCCAGTTCCGGCTGGGTGAGGTTGACCCCTATCACCGTTCCGCGCGGTACCGGGTGCCCGTACGAGTCGGCCAGCTCGGCGAGCACGCGGGCGAGCCGCACCTTGACCGAGTACCCGCCGAATTCCACCCGTCGTCGGTTCGACCAGCGCAGCCGCTGGACGACGATCCGGTTGAGCGCTCGCGACGCCTCGGGGTGGGATTCGAGGAAGAACCGCAGGTCGGACTCGCGGACGATGCTGGCGGCGACCTCTCCGCAGGCGGTGACCGTGGCCGACCTCGGTGCGCCCTCGTCCATGGCAGCCATCTCGCCGACTATGTCCCCTCCGACGCGGATGGCGAGGAGCGCTTCATGACCGTTGTCCAGGCAGGCGGTGACCTTGACGGATCCCGTGCGCAGAAGCACTACGTGATTGGATCTGTCGCCCTCGCGCATCAGAATTTCTCCGGGCAGATAGCGGCAGCGGGTGCCGATCCCCAGGAGCTTGGCGCGGACGGGTTCCGGCAGGCCGCCGAGAAAGCTGCGGGCAGGCCACTCCTCCCGCCCGGGGGCTTCGGACTGCAGCGTCAAGGGTGTCCCCTCCCTTCTCCGCTCCACCTCTGAACCATTTCTGATCCACAGGCATCAGCCGGTCCAGACAAGCAGGTGTCAGGGCAGCAGGGCAGAGAGCATGAAGCGCACACCTGATGCGTGGGTGCACACAGGGGCGCACGTCGGAGCAATACGGGAGCAATAAGTGCCCGGAGCCGCCGATCGACTGGAGAACCGCCGTTTCTCCCTTTCCCTTGATGAAGCACCTGCCGTATCGGCTCAGACGCCATACGTGACCGATACCCGCGGGAACGGAAGAACCACACACGCGACCTGCCGCCGCAGACGTGCCACCCCTTGGCCGCTGCCCCCCGGCTACCGCCGCGCCGCCCGCGCCACGGCGATCAGGGCGACGGCGGTGAGCGAGAGCGCTGCCAGGGCCGCGTTGGTGAGGGCGAAGGCGTGGGACGGTGTGCCGTCGTGTGCGGTGAGGGAGAGGTACACGGCGCCGAAAACGGCTACGCCCAGGGTGCCGCCGATCTGGAGTGTGGTGTTGAACAGGCCGGTGACGTCGGGGGTGAGGCGGGCGTCGACCGTGTCGGTGAGGTGGGTCAGGGTGCTGCTGAAGGCGGCACCGTAGCCGATGCCGCCGAGGGCGAGCAGGGCGGTCAGCCGGGCCGTGCTCGGGGGGCCGCGGCGAGGGCGGCGAAGGCGGTGGCCATGAGGAGGGCTCCGAGGGGTGCGGCGAGGCGCCTTGCGCTGGCCGGCAGGCGTCGGAAGAGTGGGCCGGCCAGGGCGAAGGCCGCCACCCGTGAGTCCACCCTCGGACTGTACATACTCGAGCAGAGCCGCGGCGGCCTCGCCGGCGCCTGCCGGGCGAGGCGCTCCGGCTTCTGCCGGGCCAGGCGCTCAGGTCACAGCGTCGCCGGGCGCTGGGGGCGGTGGGCGGTGAGGGCCCAGATCACCCAGGCGTCGAGGGCGATGGAGATCAGGCCCCACAGGGGCAGGTGGGGCAGCCAGAGGAAGTTGGCGACCAGGCTGATGGAGGCCATGAACACGCCCAGGACGCGGGCCCACAGGGCGTCCACGAGGAGGCCGAGGCCGGTGAGGACGGCGATCGCGCCCACGATGACCAGGGCCCAGCCCCAGCCGGTGAGGTCGAAGCGGTAGATGTAGTTGTCGACCTGGGCGTAGATGCGGTCGGAGGAGACGGCCGAGATGCCCTTGAGGATGTTCAGCAGTCCGTCGACCAGCAGCACCACTCCGGCGAAGATCGTGCCGCCGGTCGCCCAGAAGCCGGGGCCGGACAGCGTGCCGGCCGCGTCGGTGCGGTCCCGGTCGTGAGGGTGGCCACCCGGTGTCGTCGGCTGCTGCGTCATGGCGTGGTCCTCTCTGGAGGGGGTGGCTCCACCGTGTGCGCGGGGGCGTGCGGTCGCCATGTGGGGCCACCCGAACGGGTGGACGGCCGGGGCGGGTGCCGTTCGTCCGTCCGGCCGGTGGCGGCGGGGCGGGGCGCGGGGTCTGGGGAGTGTCACAGCCGAGCGTTACGATCGCCCGCATGACCATTACTGAGAGCAACGGCGCGGCGCCCCTCGAGGTGGAGATCGGTGCGCTGCGGGGCGGGTCCGCGGACCTGGGGCAGTACGCGGGGCGGGTCGTCCTCGTCGTGAACGTGGCGTCCAAGTGCGGGCTGACCCCGCAGTACGCCGGGCTGGAGCGGCTGCACGAGCGGTACGCCGAGCGGGGTTTCACGGTGCTCGGGGTGCCGTGCAACCAGTTCGCGGGCCAGGAGCCGGGCAGTGCGGAGGAGATCGCCGAGTTCTGTTCGGCGACGTACGGGGTGACCTTCCCGATGACCGAGAAGGTCGAGGTCAACGGGGCGGGGCGGCATCCGCTGTACCAGCGTCTGGTCGGGTTCGCGGACGCCGGGGGGCACAGCGGTGACATCCGCTGGAACTTCGAGAAGTTCCTCATCGGCCGCGACGGGCGGGTCGTCGCCCGGTTCTCCCCGCAGACCGACCCGGAGGCCCCGGAGGTCGTCGCGGCCGTGGAGGAGCAGCTGGGCTGAGCGTGCCGGCGGCGTTGACCTGGCCCTTGGGTGAGGGTTCAGCGTCGTGTCGCCGGGCGGGACAGTCCCGCCCGGCGACGGAGGACGAGAGCGTGGACGAAGAGCTGCTCACGATCGGCGTGTTCGCCGCCCGGACCCGGCTGTCGCCCAAGGCGCTGCGGCTGTACGACCGCCTGGGTCTGCTGGTTCCGGCGTACGTCGACGAGGTCAGCGGCTACCGCTACTACCGTGCCGGCCAGGTGGAGCGGGCCCGGCTGGTGGCGCTGCTGCGCCAGCTGGACATGCCGCTGGCCCGGATCGCGGAGGTGCTCGACGCCGACGGGCCCGAGGCGGCGGAGCGGCTCGGCGTGTACTGGGCGGATGTGGAGACCCGGGTGGCCGGGCAGCGTGCCCTCGTCGCGTACCTCCGTGGACGGCTGGCGGAAAGGAGCCCGGAGATGTACGGAGAGTTCACCATCGAGACGGTCGACGTGCCGGAGCAGGTGGTGATCGCCGAGACCCGGCACACGCTGGCGCCGGAGCTGCCCGCGTGGATCGGGGCGTCGCTGAACCGCCTGGAGGAGGCGGCCGGTGCGTGCGGAGGGGCAGCGGGGGCGCCGTTCGTCGTCTACCACGCCGAGGTCACCATGGAGAGCGATGGGCCGGCCGAGTGCTGTCTGCCGGTGGCCGACGAGGCGGCGGCGCGGGTGTGGGCCAGGGAGGGCGGCCGGGCCCGGGCCTGGCAGACCGGTGTGCGGGTGGAGCCGGCGCGACGGCTGGCGTACACCCGGATCACCAAGGCGCAGGTGGTGTTCCCGCAGATTCTGGCGGCGTTCGAGGCGGTGGAGCGGTGGATCGCCGGGCAGGGCCTGGAGCAGGCCGGGCCGCCCCGCGAGGTGTACTTCGCCGACTGGGACGCGGCGGGGCCCGATGACCCGGTGTGCGACGTGGCCTTCCCGGTGCGGTGACGGCTGCGGCAGCGGAAACGGCAAGGCAATGGCAATGGCAACAGCAACAGGGGAAGGTGACCGCCGGGCGCGGTGACGATGGTTTCGCGGCGTGCGGCACCGCCCGGGTCCGGCGTGGGCCGGCCCGGGCGGTGTTCCGCTCAGTGCGTCAAGGGTTCTGGCCTGCGGTCTCAGGCCGCCGGGACGGTCACGGTTTCAGTTCGTCGGGGCAGGGGGTGCCCCGGGGGAGCTGGTAGGGGGCGGCCAGACGGTACGTTCCCGCCCGCGGGGCGAGCAGGGTGGTCCACTTGTCGCCGCGGGCGTCCTCGGCGGCCTCGGCCAGGCAGCCGTGGACGTTGTCGAAGGTCTTCGGCATGCCCGGGGCGCGGTGCTTGGAGGCCTCGGTCTCCTGCGGTGCCTTGAGTTTCTTGCCGTTCTCGTCGACCAGGCTCAGCCACGGCGAGTACGGCACCCGGATGAGGATCCGGCCGGGCTTGCGCACCTCAAGGGTCAGTTCGCCCTGTTCGGCTCGCTGGACGACCGCGTCCGGCCCGGCGAGCGGGGTCGGGTCGGTCACCTCGTACAGCCGCCAGTTGGCGTCGCCCCAGATCTGCTTCAGGTAGGGCATGCCGCGCAGCACCAGGTCGCGTTCGCGGTGCCCGCCGTCGCCGTCGGGTTCGCCCTTGGGCAGGACCACGTAGTGGACGGCCCAGCGGCGCAGCCACTCGTGGTAGTTCTCGGCGTTGAGGGTGTCGTCGTAGAACAGCGGGTTGCGTTCCATGTCGGCCTGGCGGTTCCAGCCGCGGGCCAGGTTGACGTACGGCGCCAGCGCGGACGCCTCCCGGTGGGAGCTGGCCGGGACGACCTCGACGCGGCCCTTCTGCGCGCCGGCCTTCTGCAGCTGGTGGACCAGCGGGGCCAGCTCGCGGGACCAGGACGCGGCGGGGGCGGTGTGGACGACGTCGTCGACGGACTTGATCCCGATCCACACCACGAACCCGACCAGCGCCAGCACGGTCGCGTACCACTTGCGGGTGCGCGGCACGGTGAAGGGCAGCGCGGCCGCCAGCACCACCCCGGCGAAGAGCATCGCCAGGCGGGTGATGTTGGAGCCGATCTGGGAGCTGATCAGCCACACCCCGACGACGAACAGGGCGTACACCCAGGAGGTGATCCGGACGGTCTTCCACCGTTTGGGCACCAGGACGGCGCCGAGGACGGCGTAGAGCAGCGGCAGCACCGCCGAGCCGAAGGCCATCGGCTGGGTGCCGGAGAACGGGAACAGCAGCGCCGAGGCGGCCACCACCGCGGTGGGCGCCAGCCCGAGCGCCCAGGCGCCGGGGCGGCGCTTCTGCAGGAACAGCGCCACCGCGACCAGCCCGACGAACAGGCCGGCGACCGGCGAGGACATGGTGGCCAGCGCCGCCAGCGGTGCCGCGACCAGCGCCTTCGCCCAGCGTTTGTGCCGCCAGCGGTACGGCCAGCAGAACACGGCCGCGACCGCGCCGAGCCCGAACATGGTGCCCAGGCCGAAGGTCACCCGGCCGGACGCCGCGTTGCACAGCAGTCCGAAGACTCCGGCGAGCGACGCCCACAGGGGGTTGCGCACCCGGCGGCTGCGGACGAGGACCAGCGTCAGCAGGCCCGCCGAGACGGTGCCCGCGATCATCATGGTCGTCCGCACGCCCAGGAGGGACATCAGATACGGCGAGACCATGCTGTAGGACACCGGGTGCATGCCGCCGTACCAGGCGAGGTTGTACGCCGAGTCCGGATGACGGCCGACGAACTCGGCCCACGCGTCCTGCGCGGCGAGGTCGCCGCCGCTGTTGGCGACGGTGAAGAACCAGACGATGTGCAGCACACCGGCCAGCGCGGTGACCGACAGCGCGGGGTGCCTGAGCATCCGCCTCCGCAGGGCCATGACGGCGGCCCGGGTGCGCGGCAGCCGCCGCCCGGTCGGCGGCGGGCCGTCCCCGCCTCCGTCCCCCGCGCCGGCGTGCTGTCCGTCAGGGTGTGTGGTGGTCTGCGGCGCAGCTATTCGCGGGCCGGCTCCCGGCCCCGGCTCGGCGTCGTCCGCGCGTGTCGACTCCGCTGTGGCCACTGCAAGGCACTCCCCGTGTCCTGTCCATGAGTTCGCGGCCGCGTCCCGCGCAACCGGCCACGTGCCCGATTCGTGACGCTAGCACGCACCCCGCCGCGGAGCCCGCGGGTGGGGCTTCGCGACGGGGTGTGCGAGGGCCGTACGGCCCCGGGGGACGCCCGCGCCGGCCGGTGAGCGCCGGCGGCGGGCGGGCCGGGGTGCCGCGGCGGGTCAGCCGAGGCGGGTCAGCTTGTCCGTGAAGCCGGGCTCGGTGAGGTCCGTCTGCAGGGCGACGGGCACCTGGACCGCGCCCTGTGCGCCGTCGCCCACGGTGAGCCGGCCCACGGTCGTCCCGGCCTTGGCCTCGTGCGGCAGGTCGTTGCCGGTGAGGGCCAGCTTGACCTTCAGGCCGGCCCAGCCGACCGCCGTGACGTCCTTGGTGACGACGACCGGGGTGTGGCCGCCGAGTCCGTCGTCCACGTACCCGACGACATCGCCCTTCTTCAGGATCTTCGCCGAGGTCAGCGCGTCCTGCGCGGCCGTCAGCGCGACCTTGCTGACCTTGTTGACCGTCTCCAGGATCGACTGCCCCTTGTGCTGGGCGAGGATCGCGCCGACGACAGTGACCGTCTGGCCGCCGACCTCCTTGCGGGAGGCGAACAGCAGGTTGCCGCCGGCCGCGGTCGTGGTGCCGGTCTTGATGCCGATCGCGCCCATGGTGTAGGGCAGCTCGTTGTAGTTGGGCCAGTAGCGGCCGGAGGGGTCCGTCCAGCTGGCCGCGCTGGTGATGGCGATCAGCGCCGGGACCTTCACCACGGCGTGGCCGAGCTTCACCTGGTCCTGAGCCGTGGAGACGGTGGTCTTCGTCAGGCCCGAGGGGTCGGTGTAGGTGGTGTTGGTCATGCCCAGCTCCTTGGCCGTGGCGTTCATCTTCTTGACGAACGCCTGCTCGGAGCCCGCGTCCCAGCGCGCCAGCAGCCGCGCGATGTTGTTCGCGGAGGGGATCATGACGGCGGACAGGGCCTGCTTCTCGGTGAGGTAGTCGCCGGCCTTGACCGTGTTGAGGGTGGACTCACCGCTGGTGTCGTAGCCGCCCTCCTTCTCCGCCTGCTCGTCGATCTTGATCTTCGGGCCTTCCTGGCCCGGCTTGAGCGGGTGGTCGCGCAGGATGATGTACGCGGTCATCGTCTTGGCGACCGAGCCGATGGCCACCGGCTTCTGCTCGCCGAAGTGGCTCATCGTGCCGATGCCGTCGACGTCCATCCAGCCCTGCCCCTCGTCGGGCCACGGCAGGCCGGCGTTCGCGCCGTCGAAGGTGAAGGTGTCCTTCGCGGACAGCGCGAGAGTGGGGGACGGCAGCGGGCGCAGCGCCTGCACGACCGCGAAGATGATCGCGAGGAGCACCACCACCGGCGACCAGATCTTGATGCGGCGCAGCAGGGTGCGCAGCGGGGTCTGCGGGGGCGGCGGCGTGTTCGTCAGCTCGGCCAGCAGGTCCAGCGGAGGCTTGGGCGGCAGCGGCTGCTGCGCGGTGCGCTCGGCGGTGGCCCGGGGCACGACGACCGTGGCGTCCGCTGCGCCCACGGCGTCCGCCGGGGGCTTGCTCTGCGCGCCCTGCGCCTGCGGGGTGCGCGGCTGCGGCTTGCGGGTGGACGGGTCGTCGAGCGGTTTGAGCGCGACGAACTTGCTGGTCCGTTCGCCGTCCGACTCGCCGGAGCGGGAGCCGGCGGCGGGCCGGGCACCCGTCTTCGGAGCGTCCTGGACGTCCTTGGCGCCCTTTGCGTCCTCGGCGCCCTTTGCGGCCTCGGCGTCCTTGGGGTCCTTGGCGTCCTTCGTGGGGCCGCCGAGCTTCAGCATCGTGGTCGGCTGGTCGACGGCGGGCCGCTTGGGCGTCGCGAAGACGGCCGTGGGCCGGTCGACGGGGGTGTCGGTCCTCGGCCCGGCCTTCGACTCGGTCTTCGTCTCGGCCTTGGGTTCGCCCGTCGCGCCGGTCTTGGCGCCGGTCTTGGCGTCGGCCTTGGCGTCGGCCTTGGCGTCGGTCTTGGCGTCGGCCTTGTTCCCGGCCGTCTCCTCGCCGGACTTCCCGCCCTCGGGCGCGCCGTCCTTCGTCAGGCCGACCGCCTTCGGCTGCCCGGGCTTCGCCGGCTCGCCGCCCGCGGGCGCCTCGGCCTTCCTCAGGTTGACGCCCTTCGGCTCCCCGGACTTCTCGGGCTCGCCCCCCTTGGACGTCCCGGCCTTCTCCGGCTTCTCGGGCTTCGCGGCCTCGGACTCGCTGTCCGCGCTCGCCGCACCGGCCGGCCTGCCGCCCTCGGTGCGCGAGACGCCCTTGCCGCCGCCGGCGTCGGCGGACTGCTTCTCGGCGCGTGTCGCGGAGTCCTCGGTCTTCTTCTGCCCGTCCGTGCGGCCGGCCTCGGACGTGCTGCCCTCGCGCGACTCGTCACCCTCGGCAGCACCCGCCTGCGAGGTACCCGACGTGCCCGACTCGCCTGATTTGTCCGAGATGCCGGACGACTCCCCGGACTCCCCTGCCGCCGTCACGACCTCACGCACCGACAGCACCCGGGTCGCGGTGTCCACTCCACCGCGCTCGCCGGCCGCGGCGGCAACGGACGTGCCCGCCGAGCCGGACGCGCCGGACTCACCGGCCCCCTCGCCCTCCCCGGTGAGCGCGACGCGCGGGTCGAGGGTGCCGCGGGCCGTGCCGCTGTCGCTCCTGGCCTCGGCTTTTGGACCCGCGCTCCCCGACGCCGGTTTCGCCGACGACTCGCGCTGCTTCGAACTGTCGGGGGACTCGCCCGCCACCGATGCCTCCTCCATGCACCGCACGCCCCGCGTGCTACCGAACCGTGAACCGCCACCCGGACCGGGGCCGTCCAACGGGCCCTGCCACGTGCCAAGTCGCGTGGCCGCACCGCTGTGTCCGAACCATGTACCAGTGTCCTGTGTACGGGCCAAACCCACGCGCAAGACGGGAACGACATACCTACCGGTTCCACTACGAAGCGGTCACGCACCCTCGACAGACCAATGTGAGAGGGGTCACCCTGTCATTCATCCACGCGGGGAGGCATGGATGGGCAGGAGCCGCAGAACACTTCCGGAGGAGCTTCTGCTGCTCGCACTGGACCCGGCCACGGGTACCACTGCGCAGCCGCAGTCGCTCGACCTCGGTCTGGCCGGAGCGCAGCTAGTGGAGCTCGCGCTGGCCGGGCGGATAGCCCCAGACGGGGATCGTATCGCTGTGGTGATGCCACGGCCGACAGGAGATCCTCCTCTGGACTCCGCACTGGAGCTGCTGCGCAGGCGTGGTGCTCCGGTCCGGGCGGTCCACTGGATCGGCGGGCCCCGGCTCGGGCTCCGCCAGATCTACCTGACACATCTGGAGCGGTGCGGCATGGTGGCCGCCGTGCCCGGACAGATGTGCGGGGTGCTGCCGACGACGCGCTACCAGGCGACGGACACGGCCATCAGCCGGGAGATCAGGGCCCGGCTGGATGCCGCGATCCGCACCGGCGTTCCGCCGGACCCGCGGACCGCGGCGCTCGCCGCCCTGGCGCACGCGGTCGGGCTGGGCAAGCACCTGTATCCGGGCAACGAGGGCCGTTCGTCCCGTTCCCGGCTGCGGGATCTGATCCGGCACGATCCGATGGGCGGTCTGGTGGCGCACGCCGTGATGGACGTCCAGAACGGCGTGGCGGGCCAGTCGCGCCGCACGTCCGGCGGTCCCGCGGGCGGCCGTCCGCCCGCCGCGGGCCGGACGGCCGCGGGCAGGGCGACCGCCGCCAGGGCGGCCGCGGGCAGGTCCGCGGCGGAACCGGCGCGCGGGGTGCCGATGCAGCCGCGCCGTGGTTCCATGGCGCGGGCCGGCTTCCGCTGAGCGGCGCACCGCAGCTCCACCCGGCACGGCCGGCAGCACGGCGACCGGACCAGCACCACGCGCAGTCCCCGGACCGGTCCGGGAGCCGGCGCGCATCCGGGCGGAGCGCCGCGGCGGCACCGTCGCGGCGCTCCGCCCGGTCGCGCCCGAGGCCGGGCGGCCGTTGACCGCGCGCGACCCTGAAGTGGCGTTCTCGCACCGTATATCCGCCGTTTTCCAGCGGAAGCACGCACCTTGGTGGCAGTCTGCTCAGCAGCAGATACGCAATGTTAAGTATGCAGCCGGAGGTGCACGTCCCGTGGCGTCCAATGTCAATCCCACCGTCAGGCGACGCCGGCTGGGCCAGGAGCTGCGCAGGCTCCGCGAGCTCAAGGGCATGACGGCCGAGGAGGTGGCGGAACGGCTGCTGGTGTCGCAATCGAAGATCAGCCGTCTGGAGAACGGCCGGCGCAGCATCAGCCAGCGTGATGTCCGCGATCTGTGCGGGGTCTACGAGGTGGAGGATCAGCGGGTCGTCGAGTCGCTGATGCAGATGGCCAAGGATTCGCGCCAGCAGGGCTGGTGGCATTCCTTCGGCGACATTCCGTACAGCGTCTACATCGGCCTGGAGACGGACGCCGCGAGCCTGAGAGTCTACGATCCACAGGTGGTGCCCGGCCTGCTGCAGACCCGTGCGTACGCCCAGGCGTTGATCAGGGGTGCGCTGCCGGAGACGGCGCCCGCGGACATCGACAAGCGGGTGCAGGTGCGCATGCGGCGGCAGGAACGAATCTCCGCCGCCGAGAATCCGCTGCGTCTGTGGACCGTGCTCGACGAGGCCGCCCTGCGCCGGGTGGTGGGCGGCCGGGCGGTGATGCGCGAGCAGTTGGAGCACCTGGTGGAGCAGTCCCAGCTGCCGCATGTGACCGTGCAGGTGATCCCGTTCGAGATGGGCGCGCATCCGGGTCTCAACGGACAGTACGCCATTCTTGAGTTCCCGGACGCCGCCGACTCCAGTGTCGTCTACATCGAGGGTGTCACGAGCGACCTGTATCTGGAGAAGGCGAACGACGTACGGAAATACAGTGTGCTGTACGAGCACCTGCGGGCGCAGGCGCTGAACGTGGAGCAGTCGCGCCAGTTCATCGCCGACATGGCCAAGTCGTACGCGAGCTGAGAAGGGCGCAGAAAGGCGTACGGTACACCTCCTTCCGCTTTCTCGGAAGCCACCTGGAAATATGCCATCCGGTCGAGTGAACGATCCGGCACGAGCCGGGAAGTGGCGGGTAGCGTCGATCACGCCACCGTGCACGACGGTGGTGCACGCCGCGCGCGGGGTTCCCGAAACCGCGCAGTGGGTTCACGGCGAACACGTCGTGCGGTGACAGCGACTCAACCACTCCACTGCATTCCGGAGCAGAAATGGCAATTCGTCAGGGCGCCACCCAGACGTGGACCAAGTCCTCGTATTCCACGGGCAACGGCGCGTGCGTCGAGGTCAAGTCACCGGTCGTCGCCGCCATGGCGGTCCGGGACTCGAAGGTCCCGCAGGGTCCGGTGCTGACCTTCCCGGCCGAGGCCTGGAATTCCTTCGTGGCGTCGATCAGGGCGTGACCGGGAGGATCGTCGCGATCCCCCTGCCGCGTCCCGGCCGGCATCTCTCGCCGGCACAACCGAATCGGAGCGACAGGCGTTCCGGCACCGCCGGCGCCGCCTCAAGAGCCCTCTCGACCAGTCCGCCGTCCTTGCCGAGGGGGCTCTTCTCATGCCCGCAGCGGGCTCGGGACCTGTCCCGCCACCCCCTCCCGGTCGTTCATGACCATGAATGAGAGTCAGGCAGAGGAACAATTTTACCTGCTCTTGACCTGCTGCTCGCTTGTCGTGCCCATGCGCACGCACCCACGATGAGCGGGCACTTCGCGGCCTGCCTCGCCCCTACCCCGCTCATGCGAAGTGCCAACCAGCTGAGCGGAGTTCACAAGGCGGACCCTGGAAGGGGGCACATGAACGGTCTCGACTGGGCCGTGCTGATCGGCTACTTCGGCGTGATGGTCGCGATCGGGATCTGGTCGCACAAGCGCGTGGACAACGTCAGCGACTTCTTCACCGCGGGCGGCAAGATGCCCTGGTGGCTGTCCGGCATCTCGCACCACATGTCCGGCTACAGCGCGGTGATGTTCACCGGGTACGCGGGCATCGCCTACACCTACGGCGTCACCTCGTTCGTCACCTGGTCGTTCCCGATCGCGCTCGGCATCGCCATCGGCGCCAGGCTGTTCGCGCCCCGCATCAACCGCATGCGCTCCCGGCTGCACGTCGCCTCGCCGCTGGAGTACCTGAAGAACCGCTACAACGTCCCCACCCAGCAGGCGCTGGCCTGGTCCGGCATGCTGCTGAAGATCGTGGACGTGGGCGCCAAGTGGGCGGCGATCGCGACGCTGCTGTCCGTCTTCACCGGCGTCACCCTCAACCAGGGCATCCTCATCACCGGTGTGATCACCGCCGTCTACTGCACGATCGGCGGCCTGTGGGCGGACGCGCTGACCGAACTCGGCCAGTTCGCGATCCAGTTGCTCGCCGGCCTGTCCATGTTCGTCGCGGTGGTGCTGAGGCTGAACGACAAGGGCATCGGCTTCCTCGGCGCCTGGGACGAGCCGGCCCTGCACGGCCATGCCAAGCCCCTGGTCGGCCCCTACGGCACGGTGTTCCTGCTGGCGTTCCTGTTCATCAAGCTGTTCGAGTACAACGGCGGCATGCTCAACCAGGCCCAGCGCTACATGGCGACGGGCAGCGCCCGGCAGGCCGAACGGTCCGCCTGGCTGTCGTCCGTGCTGTGGCTGGTGTGGCCGGTCGTGCTGTTCTACCCGATGTGGATGTCGCCGCTGCTGGTGCACGCCCAGAAGCCGGACGGCTCCGACTCCTACGGCCTGATGACCGAACAGCTCCTGCCGCACGGCCTGCTGGGCCTGGTCATCGTCGGCTTCTTCTCGCACACGATGGCCATGTGCTCCTCCGACGCCAACGCCATCGCCGCCGTCTTCACCCGGGACGTGGCGCCCGTGCTGTCGCAGCGGGCCCGCACCTGGGGTGCGCGCAGCGGCCTGATCGCGGCCCGCGTCACCACCGTCGTCTTCCTCGGTCTGTCCATGGCGGTGGCCACCCAGGTCAACTCCCCCACGTTCAAGGACATCATCACCGTCGTCATCAAGTGGGTGGCCGGTCTGATGGGCCCGATCGCCATCCCGATGATGCTCGGCCTGCTGCGGCCCTTCCGCCGCTCCGGCCCGACGGCCGCGCTCATCAGCTGGGCCGCCGGTCTGATCGCCTTCTACCTGGTGAACTACCCGATCGACGCGGCCGTCGGCGGAGTCGCCCTGCAGTACCAGGTGTCCGTGCCGCTCGCGGTGTCCCTGGTGCTGTTCATCGCCGTCGGCTACCTCAAGCCCGAGGACACCCCCGAACGGCTGGAGATCATCGAGAAGGTCAACACGGACGACGACGGCGACCGGCCCGCCGCGGCCGCGGTCCCCGCACCGGCGGGCGCCGAGGACGGCGTGGCGGGCCGGCAGCCGTAGACGGTCCCGCCCGGTCAGGCCCGCGGGTAGCGGGCCAGCCAGCCCGGGGACGATCCGGCGGGACCGTGCAGCGCGGGCCCCTGGGTCATCTCCATCGCGAAGTCGTCCGCCAGCGCCAGCACCGTGGGACGGCCCTCCAGCTCGGCCAGCCAGGCCGGCGGGAGGGCCGTCTCGCCGTGCAGGGCACCGAGCAGACCGCCGGTGAGCGCACCGGCCGCGCCCGAGGGGCCGGACTGGTTCACCGCCAGGCACAGCCCGTGCCGGACGTCCTCCCCGACATACGCGCAGTACACGGCCACGGCCAGCACGCCCTCCGCGCTGCCCTGGCCGGCCAGCTCCTCCACCCGGGCCGGGGTCGGCATGCCCTGCCGCACCGCGCCCAGCGCGTGCTGCAGCGCGCCGGAGACCGGTTCGTGCCCGGGGCGCTGCGCCAGCAGCGCCAGCGTCCTCTGCACGGCGCCGTCCAGGCTGTCCCCGCGGGCCAGCGCGTGCACCACCGCGGCGTACGCGCCCGCGGCCAGACACGCCACCGGATGCCCGTGGGTCTGCGCCGCGCACTCCACCGCGAGCTGGACCACCAGATGCGGATCCCAGCCGACCAGCAGCCCGAACGGCGCCGACCGCACGGCGGCCTCCGGCCCGCACTCCCCCGGGTTCTTCGGCGCCTGGGGCGTGCCCATGATGTCGTCACCGAACCCGACCAGCAGCGCCCGGGTCGCGTCCCGCCGCGCGTACAGCCACTCCTCGCGGGCCAGCCACCCGTCGTCCTCGCGGCGCTCGTCCGGCCCCCAGTCCCGCTGGGTCGCCGCCCACCGCCGGTACGCGCGGTGCAGGTCCGTCGGCGGATGCCAGGCCCCGGTGTCGCGCCGCACCTGCGCCCGGATCAGCCCGTCCACGGAGAACAGCGTCAGCTGGGTCAAGTGGGTGACCGCGCCGCGCCGCCCGTGGGCGGGCACCAGGTCCACGACGCCCTCGGGCCCGTGCGCCGCCCTGATCGCGTCCAGGTCCAGCCCGTTCACCGGTGCCCCGAGCGCGTCGCCCAGGGCCACCCCGAGCAGCGTGCCGCGCACCCGGCTGCGGAAGTCCTGCTGCTCGGTACGCCCCCAGACGGCGCCGGATGTCCTGCCCACCCAGACCTCCCTCACGGCACCGTCCGCACGTGTGACGCGGAGCACTGTAATCGAACAGGAACCGTCCGTCAGGGCTTGGCGGAAAGGCCGGGCGCGGCGGCCGTGGGCTGCGGTCCCGCGCGCCCGGATCAGGCGCGCGAGCCGGAGGTCAGGGAACCACCACCACCCGGGTCTTGACGGTCGCGAACGCCCACAGCGCGTCGCCGTCCTCCTTGCCGGTGCGGATACCGCCCGTCTTGATGCCGGGGCCGACCGGCGGGGGCGAGGAGCCGTCGACGGCGTTGGAGAACGCGATGAACACACCCGACTTGCCGGCGAAGTACATGATGTGCTCGATCTGCACGCCGTCGGAGCCCTTGGTGGAGGGCACCCGCTGGGAGATCGCGTAGCTGCCCGGGTCCGGGCTGACCGTGCCCGGCCAGACGGGGAAGGTGCGCGCCGGCATGCCGCGCTCGTCCACGATCCACACGCGCTTCTGGCCGAGGGAGTAGACGATGCGGCGGCCCGTGCCCGAGCCGTCCGGGATCACCGGCGGGGCCGGGGTGGGGCTCGGGCTGGGGGACGGGTGCGCGCTCGCCGACGCGGAGCTGCTCGGGCGGGCGGTCGCGGCCGTGGGGTGCGGGCCGTGGCTCGCCTGGACGGCCAGCACCCCCAGCACGGCGACCGCCCCCGCGGTCAGGCCGCTGACCCAGGCCCACGAAGGTATTCGGGCAGGCACGGGCACGCATCTCCTCAGCTGTGGACGCCCCCGGAACGGTCGGCTCATCGTACTGTGACGCGCCTCGCCGTCTGTCAGGCGGAGGGCGGGCGCGGCGCGGGCCGGCGGCGTGTGCGGCCGCCTCGCGCGCACCCGGGTCACTCCAGGACCGGCAGCAGCTGAGGCAGATGGCCGTCCGAGGCGGCGGCCGCGCGCTGCCGCTCCTGAGGGACCTCGCCGTACAGGGTGGTGCGGGGCCTGGCAGGGCGGCCGGCCGCCTCGGCGACCGCGACGAGGTCCTGGATCGACTTGTACGAGCCGTAGGAGGAGCCCGCCATGCGGGAGATGGTCTCCTCCATCAGCGTGCCGCCCAGGTCGTTGGCGCCGGAGCGCAGCATCTCCGCCGCGCCCTCGGTGCCCAGCTTCACCCAGCTGGTCTGGATGTTGGGGATGTGCGGGTGCAGCAGCAGGCGGGCCATGGCCGTGACCGCGCGGTTGTCGCGCATGCTCGGGCCGGGGCGGGCGATGCCCGCCAAGTACACCGGGGCGTTGGTGTGGACGAACGGCAGGGTCACGAACTCGGTGAAGCCGCCGGTCCGCTGCTGGATGCGGGCCAGGGTGCGCAGGTGCCCGAGCCAGTGGCGGGGCTGGTCCACGTGGCCGTACATCATCGTCGAGGACGAGCGGATGCCCAGCTCGTGCGCGGTGGTGATGACCTCGATCCAGGTGGAGGCGGGCAGCTTGCCCTTGGTGAGGACCCAGCGGACCTCGTCGTCCAGGATCTCCGCGGCCGTGCCCGGGATGGTGTCCAGGCCGGCTTCCTTCGCGGCGGTCAGCCACTCGCGGATGGACATGCCGGTGCGGGTGGCGCCGTTGACGACCTCCATCGGGGAGAAGGCGTGCACATGCATGCCGGGCACGCGTTCCTTGACCGCGCGGGCGATGTCGAAGTAGGCCGTGCCGGGCAGGTCCGGGTGGATGCCGCCCTGCATGCACACCTCCACCGCGCCCACGTCCCAGGCCTGCTGGGCCCGGTCCGCGATCTGCTCCAGGGACAGGGTGTAGGCGTCGGCGTCGGTGCGGCGCTGGGCGAAGGCGCAGAAACGGCAGCCGGTGTAGCAGACGTTGGTGAAGTTGATGTTGCGGGTGACGATGTACGTCACGTCGTCGCCGACGGCGCTCTTGCGGACGTCGTCGGCCACCTGGCACAGGGCGTCCAGGGCGGCGCCGTCCGCGTGCAGCAGGGCCAGGGCCTCGTCGTCGGTGAGCCGGGTGGGGTCGTCGGCGGCGGTGCGCAGCGCCTGCCGGACGTCGGTGTCGATTCGCTGCGGTGCCATGCCGCCGGCCGCGGCCTCGCGCAGGGCGCCCCAGTCGCCGTAGACCTCGTCGAAGTCGGCGCGGCGGTCGGTGGTGCGGCCCTCGGTGTCGATGGTGCGGTGCAGGTCGGTGCGGCCGCCGGCGGTGAACACCTCCTCCGGCTCCTGCCAGGGGCGGCCCTCGACGGTGGCGTCCTCACGGGCCAGGCCGGTGGCCGGGTCGGCCAGGGCGGTCACGTGGGGCAGCAGCCGCGGGTCCAGCCAGGGTTCGCCGCGGGTGACGAACTCCGGGTACACGCACAGCCGTTCGCGCAGCTCGAAACCGGCGGCGCGGGACCTCTCGGCCAGCTCGTCGATCTGCGGCCAGGGGCGCTCGGGGTTGACGTGGTCGATGGTCAGGGGGGAGACGCCGCCCCAGTCGTCGATGCCGGCCGCGATGAGCCGCTCGTACTCGCCGTCCACCAGGTTCGGCGGGGCCTGGATGCAGGCGCTCGGGCCGAGGATGAGGCGGGCCACGGCGACCGTGGCGACCAGGTCGTCCAGCTCGGCGTCGGGCATGCCGCGCATCGCCGTGTCCGGCTTGGCGCGGAAGTTCTGGACGATCACCTCCTGGATGCCGTGGTAGGCGCGGGCGATCCTCCGCAGCGCGAACAGGGACTCGGCGCGTTCCTCGTAGGTCTCGCCGATGCCGATCAGGATCCCGGAGGTGAACGGGACGGAGGAGCGGCCGGCGTCCTCCAGGACGCGCAGCCGGACGGCGGGCTCCTTGTCCGGGGAGCCGTGATGCGGGCCGCCCGGCTCGGACCACAGGCGGGTCGCGGTGGTCTCCAGCATCATGCCCATGCTGGGCGCGACGGGCTTGAGACGCTGGAAGTCCGTCCAGCTCAGCACGCCCGGGTTGAGGTGCGGCAGCAGCCCGGTCTCCTCCAGGATGCGGATGGAGATCGCGCGGACGTAGGCGATGGTGTCGTCGTAGCCGTGGGCGTCCAGCCACTCGCGGGCCTCGGGCCAGCGGTCCTCCGGCTTGTCGCCGAGGGTGATCAGGGCTTCCTTGCAGCCGAGCGCGGCGCCCTTGCGGGCGATGTCGAGCACCTCGTCCGGCGACATGAACATCCCGTGCCCGGCACGGCGCAGCTTGCCGGGCACGGTGACGAAGGTGCAGTAGTGGCACTTGTCCCGGCACAGCCGGGTCAGCGGGATGAAGACGCTCTTGGAGTAGGTGATGACGCCGGGCCGGCCGGCGGCCCGCAGGCCCGCGTCCCTGACCCGGGCGGCGGACGCGGTGAGGTCGTCGAGATGGGCGCCGCGAGCCTGGAGCAGCACCGCCGCCTCGGCGACGTCCAGCGCGACGCCGTCCCGGGCACGTTTCAGGGCGCGACGCAGGGAGTTCTCGGTGGGGCCCGTTCCGGAGGTCGCGGAAGTCGTCATCCTTCGAGCATAGGAGGGGTGCCGTGCGGCGCAGCAGGGGGCGACCACGTGGTGGACGGTGCGCGGTGGGTGCGGGGCCGTGAGGCGGGGCGGGGCCGCCGGCGCCGGCGTCCGACCTTCCCGGCCGGCTCGGACAGGCGCTGCGGAGAGGTTGTGGGGGCGATGTGACGCCGGGCGCGACGAGCTGTGATCTCACCCGCCCGTGGCTGACGCTACTGCCATGAACAAGGCAAACTGGCCTCCTGGTTGGCAGTGAGCAAACACCGGGGGGCCAGGGAGCAGCGATGGACGGTGTCCCACGAGTACCCGAGCAGCGGGTGCCCGACCAGCCGGTGCCGCTGCGCTTCGGCGTACTCGGCCCGGTGCGCGCCTGGCGCGGTGAGGAAGCCCTGCCCACGGGGTCGCCTCAGCAGCGGGCCCTGCTGGCCGCGCTGCTGCTGCGCGAGGGCCGTACCGCGACCGCGGCCGAGCTGATCGACGCGCTGTGGGGCGAGGAGCCGCCCGCGCAGGCCCTGGCCACGGTGCGCACCTACGCCTCCCGGCTGCGCAAGCTGCTCGACCCCGGGATGCTGGTCAGCGAGTCCGGCGGGTACGCGGTGCGCGGACTGGGCGGGGACGCCCTGGATCTGACGGCGGTGCGGACTCTGGCCGCCGCCGCGGAGAGGGCCCGCGCGGCCGGTGACCTCGGCAGTGCGCGGGCCGCGCTGCGCCGCGCTCTCGAGGTGTGGGACGGCGAGCCCCTCGCCGGGGTGCCGGGCCCGTACGCCGAGACCCAGCGTGCCCGGCTGCAGGAGTGGCGGCTGCAACTTCTGGAGATGCGGTTGGAGTTGGATCTGGAGCAGGGCTGCCATGCCGAGGTGGTCTCGGAGCTGACGGCTCTGACGGCGGACCACCCGCTGCGGGAGCACCTGCGGGAGCTGCTGATGCTGGCCCTGTACCGCAGCGGCCGCCAGGCCGAGGCGCTCGCGGTGTACGCCGACACCCGCCGGCTGCTGGCCGACGAGCTCGGTGTCGACCCGCGCCCTGAGCTGCGCGAACTGCAGCAGCGTATCCTGCGCACCGACCCGGCTCTGGCGGAGCCGGCGGCGCCCGCGCCCGAGCCGGCTCCCACGGTGGCGCGTCCGGCCCAACTCCCGGCGACGGTGGCGGACTTCACGGGCCGGGCGGCGTTCGTCAGCGAGCTGAGCGAGGTGCTCGCCTCGGCGAAGGGCCGGGTGATGGCCGTGTCGGCGCTGGCGGGCATCGGCGGCGTGGGCAAGACGACGCTCGCGGTCCACGTCGCCCACCAGGCGCGCCCCGCCTTCCCCGACGGCCAGCTCTACGTCGACCTGCAGGGCGCGGGTCCGTCTCCGGCCGAGCCGGAGACGGTGCTCGGTTCCTTCCTGCGCGCCCTGGGCACGGCCGACTCGGCCGTCCCGGACTCCCTGGAGGAACGCGCTGCCCTGTACCGGTCCCTCCTCGACGGCCGCCGCATCCTCGTGCTGCTGGACAACGCGCGCGACGCGGCCCAGGTCAGGCCGCTGCTGCCCGGCGCGGAGGGCTGCGCCGCTCTCATCACCTCGCGCACCCGGATGGCCGGCCTGGCGGGCGCGCATCTGGTGGACCTGGACGTGATGAGCCCGGAGGAGGCGCTGGCGTTCTTCATCAAGATCGTCGGCGAGGAGCGGGTGGCGAGCGAACGGGAGGCCGCACTGGACGTGGTGGCCGCCTGCGGCTTCCTGCCGCTGGCCATCCGCATCGCCGCGTCCCGGCTGGCGGCCCGCCGCACCTGGACGGTGTCGGTGCTGGCGGCCAAGCTCGCCGACGAACGCCGGCGGCTGGACGAACTGAGAGCGGGCGACCTCGCCGTCAAGGCCACCTTCGAACTGGGCTACGGCCAGCTGGAGCCGGCCCAGGCCCGCGCGTTCCGCCTGCTGGGCCTGGCCGACGGCCCGGACATCTCCCTCGCCGCCGCGGCCGCCGTCCTCGACCTGCCGCAGGAGGAGACGGAGGACCTGCTGGAGTCCCTGGTGGACATCTCCCTGCTGGAGTCCGCCGCTCCGGGCCGCTACCGCTTCCACGACCTGGTCCGCCTCTACGCGCGTACCTGCGCCGAGCGCGACGAGCAGGAGGCGGGCGAGTGCGAGGCGGCGATGGCGCGGCTGCTGGACTTCTACCTGGCCACGACCGCCGGGGTGTACGCGATCGAGCGGCCCGGGGACAAGCTGGTGGAGCACCTCACGCCCACCCGCTGTCCCGGGCTGCGCTTCACCTCCCGCACCAGCGCCCGGGACTGGCTGTACACGGAGGCGAACTGCCTGCTGGCCACCGCCCGCCGGCAGGCGGGCAGGCCGGCCGGGCTGGGCGCCGCCATCGACCTGCTCTGGGCAGCCCTGGACCTGTCCGAGTCGGGCGCGAACTCCAAGGAGTACGAGGCCACCGCGACGGCGCTGTACGGCGCGGCACGCGAGCTGGGCGTGGCCCGGATCTCGGCCCGCGCCCTGATGACCCTGGCCCACGCCCATGTCGACGGCGGCCGCTTCGAGATGGCGGACGAGGAGGCGGAGCAGGTGATCCGGCTCGCCGGGGAGGCGGAGGATCCGCTGCCGGTGTGCTGGGCGCGCAACGCACGCGGCATCATCGCGCTCTACCAGGGCCGCACCGCGGACGGCGAGGAGCATCTCAGCGAGGCCATCCGGCTCTTCCGGCAGCTGGGCGACCGCCCGGGCGAGGCGAGCGCCCTGTGCAACCTGTCCCGCATCCGGCTGGCGGCCGGCCGGCTCCAGAGCGCCGTGGACCTCGCCCAGCAGGGCATCGGCATCTACGACGCCATGGGCAACTCCATGCGGGGCGCGAACGCACGCTACGCCCTGGGGCTGGCACTCACCGAGAGCGGCCGGCTCGACGCGGCGGCGAGCAGTCTCCACGAGGCGCTGCTCGTCTTCCGCGACAGCCGGCAGCGCCTGTGGGAGGGCATGACGCTGTTCCGGCTGGCGGAGGTGGATCTGGCCGCGCAGCGCCCGGCGCAGGCCGCCGCGAACGCCGAACGGGCCCTGACGGTGCTGCGCGGCATCGGCGGCGAGTGGCGGCGCGGCAATGTGCTCACCGTGCTCGGGCAGGCGCTGTCCCGCATCGGTCAGACCGACCGGGCCCAGGTGTGCTGGCAGGAGGCCCTGCACATCTACGAGACTCTCGGCTCTCCGGAGGCGGCCGCCGTGCGGGAGCTGCTCAACCCGGTGCAGGCGGCCTGACGGGGCGGATGAACGCCATGGGCGGCGGCGTTCATCGTTCGTTTATCGCCGCAGGCCATGCTGGACTCAGTCGGCCCGTCGCGTCGGGGGCGTGCGGGTCGGCTCGGCAGGCCGCGCACCGGGGGATCGGGGGAAGCGCGCCCGGAGAGGTCCGTCCGGTCATGCGCAGGGGGAGTGACCGGACGGACAGTGCCGGCCTTGAGACGGACAACCAAGTGGAGTACGCACCATGAGCGACGAGTCGGACATCACGCCGCAGGACATGCACGCCACCGGCACCACACAGACCGCCACTGCGGCCGATGCCGCTCGGACCGGCAACGGTGAGGACACCACCGGCGACATGCACGCCACGGACGACATGCACGCCACGGACGACATGCACGCCACCGGGGAGCCGGTCACCACGAAGGACATGCACGCGACCTCGGAGCCCTTCAAGCCGGCGCAGTAGGCATCCGGAACACGGGGGAGGCGGCCGCGACGGCCCAGGGGGAGCCGTCGCGGCCGCCGTGTCGTGCCGGGGCGCGGTCCGGCCGCACGGATGCCGGGGCCGGGGCCGCCGGGGGGTCACGCGGGCCGTCCGTCGTCGGACGCCGCCACCGGTGCCGGCACGCCGGTACCGGCGTCACTGCGTGGCGGGCGCCGTCGGTTCGAGGTCGCAGTGGTTCAGCCGGCGTACGCGCTCGGCCGGCAGATCCGGCTCGATGCGGACGGTCGCCGATTCGTTCGCGGGCACCGATGCCTTCTTCACCACGGAGCTGATCACGCTGCCGCCGGCGCCGGTGAAGGTGATGGTCACCTCGAAGGTGCCGGCGGTGTCGTTGGGGTTGGTGACCCGGACCGTCGCGTACGGCTTCTTCGGTGTGGCGCAGCTCAGCAGTTCGGTGGTCGCATCCTCGAGCGTCGAATCGTAGGTGCCGCTGCTGCCGCTGCCCGACGTGTCGTCGTCCGTGTCGTCGTAGTCGTGGTACGAGCCCCGGTAACCGCCGTAGCCCGAGCCGTAACCCGAGTCGTAGTCCGAGCCGTAGCCCGACCCGTCGTCCTTCGCCACGCCGCCGCTGCCCGAGGAGGTGTCGTGGTCCTGGTGGGGACTGCTGCATCCGCTGCCGCCGCCCCCGCCGTCCGATCCGTGCCCCCGGCTGTGTCCGCCGCGTGAGAAACCGGTCAGGGCCAGCACCACCGCAACCATGACGACCGTGAATCTCGCTGAACGCCCCCGTATCGGCATGGGGGCAGTGTAGCCGCGGCGCGTGATCCGTGGGCGGCGTCACGGCGGGATCCGGCCGGATGCCGTGGGGCGGCGTGCACCGTGCGGCCCGCACCATGGGCAGGACCCGCCATGAGCGGGGACGCCGGGCAGGCGGCCGTCGTCCGGAACCCCGGCGTGCGCCCCGTACGGCGGCCGTCCGCCGTGGTGCGCCGGCCGCTCAGGCGGAACGTGAGGTGCCGGTGCCCTTCTCCGCGTCCAGGGCGTACACGCAGCGGTCCTTGCTGCAGGCGTACACCACCCCGTCCTTCACCACCGGGGAGCCGGTGATCTCGCCGCCGGTGGCGAGTTTCCAGCGCAGGCGGCCGTCGTCCGCCTTGAGGGTGTAGAGCAGGTGGTCGGTGGAGCCGAAGTGGATGCGGCCCTCGGCGACCGCCGGGGAGCCGACGACCTCGCCGCCCGCCTGGAACCGCCACTTGGGGGTGCCGGTGACCGCGTCCAGGGTGTACAGGCCGTTGCCGCTGCCGACATGGACGTGGCCGGCCGCCACCAGCACCGGGTCGACGCCGGAGCGCGCCTCGGTGGCGATGCGCCAGCGGTCGCGGCCGTCGGCGGAGTCCAGCGCGTAGACCGTGCCGAGGTAGTCGGCCAGGTAGATGCCGCCGCCGGTGACGGCGGGCCCCGGGGAGAAGGCGGGCGGGGAGAGGAAGACCGCGGGGGCCTCGAAGTGCCAGCGCAGGCGGCCGGTGGCCACCTCCAGCGCGAGGACGCGGGTGCCGGCGGCGGCGTAGACGGTGCCGTCCGAGGCCGGGGTGAGGCGGACCGGGACGCCGCCGCAAGAAGCCGCGTCGCCGATGGGGTAGGACCAGCGTTCCTCGCCGCTGCGGGCGTCCAGGGCGCGCAGGCGGGCGTTCTGCCAGACGTACACCGTGCCGTCGTGGACGACGGGGCCGGCCTCGGGGGACTCGAAGTCGGTCTGGCAGCCGCCGGTCTCCCACAGTTTCCCGCCGCTCGCGGCGTCCCAGGCCTGGACGCCGCCGCCGCGGGTGCCGGTGACGCAGGTGCCCCGGTCGGTCTTGAGCGAGTACACCCAGGCGTCCGTGCGCACCCGCCACACGTCGGTGCCCTCGCGGGCGTCCAGGGCGAACAGCGTCGGCCCGTCCGAGGCGTGGATGCGGCCGTCGGCCACCGTCATCGACCAGGCGACGTCACGGGTCTTGAAGCGGCGCCGGCCGGTGGCGACGTCCAGGGCGTGCACCTCGAAGGAGGTCACGTAGACCAGGTCGCCGGCGACGACGGGGGTGCCCCAGACGTCGTTGGACATCCGGAAGCGCCACGGGCGCCAGGTGGAGGGGGCCTCCGGGGGCGTGGCGGGCTTCGGCGGGGTGGGCGCGGACGCCGTCGGTGCGGCGCCGCCCGCCCCGGGGACGGGTTTGGTCCAGGAGGCGGCCAGGCCCTCGGCCGGCAGCAGCACGGCCGCGGCGGCGGCGCGGGCGTCGGCGACCCGCAGGCCGGGCCCGATGGGCACCGTGGCGCCGGCCAGCAGCACCGGGCCGGTGTCGGAGCCGCCGGCCGCGGAGGGCGCGCCGACGGGCACCGGGGCGGGCGCCGGAGGCCTCACGGGTGCCGGGGGCACGGAGGGTGCCGGGGGCGCCGAGGGTACGGGAGGCGCGGCGGGCGCAGGGGGTGTGGCGGGCGCCGGGACCACCGGGTCGTGCGACGGCGGGGGCGGTACGGGCGGACGGCCGCCGGCGCGCGCCCCGGACACGGCGGTCTGCACGGTGGTACGGCCGCCGCGGCGGGACTCGATGAGGCTGACGGCGCGCTCGGGCAGCCAGGCCGAGGCGGTGCCGCTGTCGTCGCCGCCGGCGAACAGGTGCGGGGCGAGCTGGGCCTGCAGGTCCGCCGGGGTGGGCCGGGCCGCGGGGTCCATCTGCATGCAGGATTCGATCAGCGGACGCAGCTCGTCCGGGAGGCCGTCGAGGTCCGGGCCCTCGCGCAGCAGCATGAACACCGTCTCGACCGGGTTGGCGCCGTGGAAGGGCGGGTGACCGGTGGCGGCGAAGACGAGGGTGGAGCCGAGCGAGAACACATCGCTGGCGCCGGTCACGCTGCGGGAGTCCTTGGCCTGCTCGGGCGACATGTAGGAGGGGGTGCCCACGGCGACGTTGGTCATCGTCAGCCGGGTGTTCGACACCCCGGAGGCGATGCCGAAGTCGATCACCCGGGGCCCGTCCTCGACCACCAGCACATTGGACGGCTTCAGGTCGCGGTGGACCAGACCGGCGCCGTGGATGGACTGCAGCGCCTCGGCGACGCCCGCGGCGAGCCAGCGCACCGCCTGGACCGGGAGCGGCCCGCACTCGGTCACTATCTCCTCGAGCGAGGGCGCGGGCACGTAGGCGGTGGCCAGCCAGGGCACGGCGGCGCGCGGGTCGGCGTCGACGACCGCGGCCGTGTAGAAGCCGGAGACCGCCCGCGCCGCCTCCACCTCGCGCGTGAAGCGCACCCGGAACAGCTGGTCCTCGGCCAGCTCGGAGCGCACCGTCTTGATCGCCACCCGCCGGCCGGACGCCGAGCGGGCGAGATAGACCAGCCCCATGCCGCCGGCGCCGAGCCGTCCCAGTACCTCGAACGGCCCGATCCGCCGCGGATCGTGCTCCGTCAGCTGATCCACCACTTGCCTGCCACCTCCCCGTACGAGCCGCGCCACCTCCATGTGTACGCGACCGAAGTGCAGCGTCTCACCACCGCACCGCCGTGGCGGCACGCACCCCGATTCTTCCTGGCCGCGGCACCGGTTGCGAACCGGCCGACGAATCGGGATGTCCCGCCGCAAACGCCGTGGAACGCCGCCCTTGGGGCGTCGACCGCACCAGTTCTGGTCGGAACTGCGGCAGTTTCGGTCACCTCTGCGGCGCGGCCGGTCACCTGATGCGCGGCCGCACCGGTCACCGTGTCCGCGCGCCTGCCGGTCACCGTTGCAGCAGGGCGAAGGACGCCCCCTGATTGTCGGCGACGACCGTCACGGTCCCGTAGGAGGCCGTGAACGGCGGCACCTGCACCCGGCCGCCGAGCCGGGTGACGGCGTCGAGGGCCGCCCCGGTGTCCGCGACGCGGAAGTGCACCAGGAAGTGCGGCGGCATCGGCGGCGGGAAGACGTCGGTGACGGCGGAACGGCCGAAGTCGGGGCGGGCGTCCGGGCCGAAGAGGGCCTCGTGGAACAGACCGCCGTAGAAGGTGTTGGCGGCCTCGGTGTCGCGGGCGTACAGCTGCGCCCAGCCGAAGGTGCCCGGCTCGTGCCGCCGCCCGAAGCCGGGGTGCCGGCCGGCCTGCCACAGCCCGAACACGGCGTGCTCGGGGTCGGCGGCCAGCACGGCCGTGCCGTAGGGGCCGACCGTCCTCGGCTCGCCCAGGAGCCGGCCGCCGCCCGCCTGGATCCGCCCGGCCAGCGCCGCCAGGTCCGGGGCGGAGAAGTACACGGTCCACACGGTGGGCAGGCGGCCGTCCGTCTTCGCGGACAGCGAGGCGACCGGGGCGCCCTCGAGGCGGGCGAGCACCGGGCCGCCGTAGGACGTCCCGTCCTCGGCCTCCGTCTCGAAGGACCACCCGAAAAGCTCACCGTAGAACCGCTTGCCCGCCTCGACGTCGGGGAGCTGCGCGTCCACCCAGCACGGGACGCCCTCCCGGTATGCGGATGCCCTGTTTTCGGCCATACCGCCAACCTAACCCGCTTCGCCCGCACCCCGCAGACCAGGCACTGTGGCCTCCCGGCCCCCGTTCACCCCATTTGCAGTCGGCCGAATCGCGACCCCTCGCCCCCTCGGTAAGCTGACGACATGACAGGACAAGTGCGCACCGTTGACGGCCGCGTGGCAGGCCGGCGTGGGCAGGCGACGCGGCAGAAGCTGCTCGACTGCCTCAGTGACATGCTCAGCTCCTCCCCCTACCGGGACGTCAAGGTCATCGACGTGGCCCGGAAGGCGGGGACTTCGCCCGCGACCTTCTACCAGTACTTCCCCGACGTCGAGGGGGCCGTTCTGGAGATCGCCGAGCAAATGGCCTCGGAGAGCTCCGCCTTGGCCGGACTGCTCGAAGGGCGCTCCTGGGCCGGCAAGGCGGGCTGGCAGACCGCTCAGGATCTTGTGGACGGCTTCCTGGACTTCTGGCGCCGCAACGACGCCATTCTGCGCGTGGTCGATCTCGGCGCCGCCGAGGGGGACAAACGTTTCTACAAGCTCCGCATGAAGATCCTGAACGCCGTGAACAGCTCCCTCACGGATTCGGTTGCCGAACTCCAGTCCAAGGGCAGGATCGACAAGGACGTGAACCCGGCCGCGATCGCCGGCGCGCTCGTCGCGATGCTCGCGGCCGTCGCCGCCCACCAGAAGGGCTTCACCTCCTGGGGCGTGAAGCAAGCCGAACTGAAACCGAACCTCGCGCTGTTGGTGCACCTGGGTGTCACCGGAAGAAAGCCCACGAAGTAACCCGGAGCCACCCCGGAACCGACCGGGCCCGTGGCTGTCCGGTCCCCCAAGTCCTGTCAGGCAGGCGGCGGTTCACCCGAGTGGACCGCCGCCTGCTGCACTGCGGGGACCTTTGCGCCAGGGCCCGTGCGCCCCGACGCCCCTCCGGCGGGCGCACCGGACGGGGCGATACTCGGCGCATGCACACCGATCTGGACGCCCTGCTGAGATCACTGCGCGTGTGGGACCCGGAGGTCACCCGGCTGCCCGCCTTCGACCCGGAGCGTGCGCCCGAGGCGCCGCTGCCCCTGTTCGTGCGCTGGTTCGCGGATGCCGTCGAGGCCGGTGAGCGCGAGCCGCACACGATGTCCCTGGCGACCGCCGACGCCGAGGGCCGCCCGGATGTGCGCATCGTGATGCTGCACGGCGCCGGCGAGGAGGGCTGGTGCTTCGCCACGCACGCGGACAGCCGCAAGGGCCGCCAGCTGGCCACCCGCCCGTATGCGGCGCTGGCCTTCTACTGGCCGCTGCTGGGCCGCCAGGTCCGGGTCCGCGGCCCGGTGACGACCGCACCGTACGAGCAGGCGCAGGCCGATCTGCACGCCCGTTCCACGGGCGCCCTGGCCGCCGCGCTCACCGGCCGGCAGAGCCGGCTGCTCCACTCGCCCGAGGAGCTGGCCCGCGCCTCACAGGAGGCCTGGGAGCGGGCCGGGCGCGAGCCGCGGGCGGAGGTGCCCACCTGGACGCTGTACCGGCTCGCGCCGGACGAGGTGGAGTTCTTCCAGGGCGAGGCCCGGCGCCGCCATGTCCGCCTGTGCTACCGCCGCACCCCGCACGGATGGGCCCGCGAGCTGCTGTGGCCGTGAGGGCCGGCGGCCCATGCGGCGCGGGCCGGGCGGGCAAGGCCGCTCAGGTGAAGGCGTACTGCGCGAAGCCGGACACCGGCCGGTAGCCGAGGCGCTGGTAGAGGGCGTTGCTGGTGGGGTTGGCCAGGTCGGTGAAGAGCACCACCTCCCGCGCCCCCGAGGCACGCACGGCCCGGCTCAGCTCGGCCGTGACGGCACCCGCACAGCCCCGGCCGCGCAGGGGCGCGGGGGTGTAGACGCCCGTGATCCGCACCTGTCCGGCGACCTGCGGCGACCGGCCGGCCATGGCGGCCGGCTCGCCCTGCGGGGTCTCCCGGAGCAGCACGTCACCCAGGCGTGTCCGGTTCTGTGCCCACGCGTGCCCGCCCCGTCCGGCGGGTTCGCCGACGGCGGCGCGGAACTCCTCGTACCAGCGGGCCAGCAGCTCGCGGTCCTGTTCGGCCACGGCTCTGGCCCGGCCCGGCGGCAGCGGGCGGGGAGGACGCAGCTCGCCCAGCCGGTACAGCCGCTGCCGCCGGGCCAGGGCGACCTCCGCTCCGGTGATCCGCTGCCAGGCCGCGGCGAAGATCTCGGCGGTGTGCCGGTCGGCGCTGACACCGGTCAGGGGTGCCCGGGCGCCGTCCGGGTCCGTCCCGCCCGTCCCGTCGTGGCGTGCGGCCGGCCGCCGGGCCAGGGCGTCCGCCTCCTGCTCGGTCAGGGCGGTCAGGACGGCCGGGTACGGGGATGTGCGGACGCAGGCGGCCCGCACCGCGCGGGTGCCGTCCTGGCCGGCCGGGCCTTCCAGCACGCCGAACTCCGGTCGCGCGTGGCCGTAGGCGGCGGCCCCGTGCGAGCGCAGGTTCTCCGTCACGGTCAGCTAGACGGTGTGCGCGGCGGGCCGTGAGCGCAGGAACGCTCCGGCGCGGGCGAGGAAGGCGTCCACGTCACCGGTGAGATACCAGTCGCAGCGGGTCATGCCCCACGATGCGGCGGGCGGCGGTTGCCGGGCCAGGGAGTTTCACCGGGGCGGTTCGGGGTCGGTGGCCAGCCGGGCGTGCAGATGGCAGTCGCGGAAGGCGTCCCGGCGTCCCTCCTCCCACATCGCGCCGCGCAGCGTGCCCTCGTACGGGAAACCGCACCCTTCGGCGACGCGGCAGGACGCGGTGTGCCCGAGGGCGTGGCCCAGCTCCAGGCGGTGCAGGCGGTAGTCGGTGAACGCCCAGCGGGTCACGAGCCGCAGGGCCCGGGTGGCGACCGTGCGGCGGCGGGCCTCGGGCAGCACCCAGTAGGCGACCCGGCCCCTGCGCAGGTGGCGGCTGACGTCGTCGACGGCGATGTGGCCCAGGATCGCCCCGGTCGCCTCGTCGGTGACGCAGAAGGGGATCGCCGTGCCGTCGACGGCGCCGCGTACGACGGAGGTGAGCGAGGAGCGTGCGTCGTCCAGGGTCTCCACCGGCAGCAGCGGGGTGTTCCAGCGCCGGAACTCGGGGTCGGTCCGTCCGCGCAGCCAGGCCTCGACGTCGTCGTCGCGGTCCGGATCCCACCGGCGCAACCACAGCCCGTCTCCGCGCAGTTCGGGAGCGGGGGCGGCTGAGGACCCCGGGCGTATGTCGTCCATCGCACCATTGTGGCCGGGGCGCCGGACACGTCAACGGCGGTCCGTCTCACCGGCCGTCCGTGTCACCGGCGGTCCGGGCGCCGGTGACACGGACCGGATCACGGACCTGGGTCCGGGTGGCGGCGCGCTCATGCCCGCCCGAGCACGGCACCGCGCGCCGCCATCCGGCTCCGGCGCACCGCCCCCACCCCTTGGGCCCCGAAGGAACCGACGGACGCCGACCGCACGACTCACACTCGCCGAGGGCTTGCGGCATCCCGGCCCGCCCTCGACGTCCCCTCACGGCGAATCGCTGCCACCAGCGTGATCAACCGGCCACGAGGCGTCAACAGCCCCTCGGGGATTTACCCGTTATGCCGGTATCGCAACGGGCGCGCGCGGAAGCAACCCCGGCGCACGGCCGGCCGCGTCCCCGCGCACTCGTGCACAGGCATCGCACAGCACGGGCACGGCTCTCCTGCCTCGCCCCGTGCACACGTGCGCCCGCTACGGAGTCAACCGCGTGGCCGTCTGCACCGCTTCGTACGCCGGACCGCCGAACACGGGCTTGTCGTACGGCTGCCGGCGTGCGGCCTCCTCGCATTCCGCGGTCTCGCGCGGCCGTCCGTCGTCGCGCCCGGTGCGGCCGCCGCGGGCGGCCGGGGCCGTGGAGGCGTCGGGGGTCCGCGGCGGTGCGCAGCGGTCGAGTTCGCACCAGATCCGCTTGCCCGCACCGTCGGTGCTCCATCCCCAGCGGTCGGCCAGGCCGTCGACAAGGGCGAGGCCGCGTCCGCCGGTGGCGTCGTCGTCCGGGCAGCGCGGCACGGGGGCACGGGAGCTGGCGTCCGCGACCTCCAGCCGCACCGGGGCCGCCACCGCCTCGCCCGGCAGGGACAGCCGGAGCACGGCCGGAGCGCCGGTGTGCACGACGGCGTTGGTGACGAGTTCGGAGACGAGCAGGACGAGCGTCTCGGCGAGCGGGTCCTCGGCCGCTATCCCGGACACCGCGAGCCGGGCGCGGGTCCACCTGCGGGCCCGCCCCACCTCGGCGGGATCGGGCCGGATCTCCAGCTGCACTTGTAGCACCTGCACCGCTCACACCATCCGAACCGGCGGACGCGCGGCCCCGCATCGGGCGGGGCCCACGATCGCAGCCATCTCCTGTATGGCCGGCACCACGGCCACGGCGGGGATCACGGAACGTGACTCCCTTGTGGAACAGCATGGTTGACGTACCGTCACCGCAACAAGCGCTTCGGGCATATTCCCGCGCGAAGGAGTGCTCGTGCGGCATACTGTGCGACGCCCGCCGCGGGGAGTCGAACAGGCGGGCAGCGACAACCGTCCGACCTGGCGAGCCGCGGCATGCACCGCCCGGTCCGGGGCCATCACCAAGGCCGCACCGGGACGGCAGGTCCTCGGAACCACTCGCACCCCACACAAGGTACCGGAGCGCGAGGGCGACTCCGGTACGTGACGAGTCCCCGTCGGGGCGACCGCGCCATGATCACGCAGGGTAATGCCCCAGGCATCACGTTCCGTGACGGTCCGTTCGCGTCCGGCCGCGAGGGCCGGTGCGCGGGTCAGGCGGACAGGGGCTCCTCGTCGACCGCCGCCGCGAGGTGCGGGTACACGTCGAACAGGCGGCGGACGCCGAGCGCGGCGAGCACCCGGTTGACGTGGGACCCGTCCTCGGCGCCGCCCGCCGGGAGGATCAGCCGCAGCCGGCCCCGGCAGGAGCGGATCAGGCGGCGTGCGGCGATGAGGACGCCGACGCCGCTGGAGTCGCAGAAGAAGACGTCCCCGAGGTCGAGCACGAGATCATGCCGTCCGTGCGCCACGACGTCGTGGATGCGCTGGCGCAGTACCGGCGAGGTCACCAGATCCAGTTCGCCCGTGACCTGGAGCACACTCCACTCGCCTCGCTCGTCGCCGGTCACCTTGAACGCCACGGCCTGCCCTCCGCTCGCCGGATCGTGCCGGGAACCGCCCGGAAAACGGAGCCAGTTCCTACGCCTCTTTCCGCGCGGCTGCCCAGCGGCCGTTCCCCCAAACACCGCGCGGCAAACCGTGCGCGTGCATCGGCGCACATCTTCTGGTCAGGTGCGGTGCGGGCCGGTGCATCCGCCCGCGTCGGCGCGCATGGGTGCGCGCCGGTCCGCATCGGTGCGCACCGGTGGCTGCGCGATGCGGGTTTCGGGATGCGGGAGCCGGGGTGCACAACGCGGCGCGCGTCGGCCACCGTACACGCCGACGCCGGCGTCCCCTGCCTCCCCCGTCACCCCCGCGCCGCGGGCGCCCGCACGGCGGAAGGCCGGCACGGCGGCACGGCAGCACGGCGGTGGCTAGGCGAACACCACCGTCCGGCGGCCGTTGAGCAGGATGCGGTGTTCCGCGTGCCACTTCACCGCGCGGGCCAGTGCCTGGCACTCCACGTCCCGACCGATGGCGACCAGCTGGTCGGGGGTGACGTCGTGGCTGACCCGCTCGACCTCCTGCTCGATGATCGGGCCCTCGTCCAGGTCGGCCGTCACATAGTGGGCGGTGGCACCGATCAGCTTCACACCCCGGGCGTGCGCCTGGTGGTACGGCTTGGCGCCCTTGAAGCTCGGCAGGAAGGAGTGGTGGATGTTGATGATCCGGCCGCTGAGCTGCTTGCACAGGTCGTCGGAGAGGACCTGCATGTAGCGGGCGAGCACGACCAGTTCGACCTGTTCCTCGCGGACGATCTGAAGCAGCCGGGCTTCGGCCTCGGGCTTGGTCTCCTTGGTGACCGGGATGTGATGGAAGGGAATGTCGTACGACGCCACCAGCTCGGCGAAGTCGGTGTGGTTGGACACCACTGCCACGATCTCCACCGGCAGCGCACCGATCCGGGCGCGGAAGAGCAGGTCGTTCAGGCAGTGCCCGAACTTGCTCACCATCAGCAGCACGCGCATCTTCTGCTCGGCCCGGTGGATCTGCCAGTCCATCGCGAAGGAGTCCCCGACGGCCGCGAAGCTGGCGCGCAGCTTCTCCAGGGTCACCGACGCCTCTGCGGAGAAGTGCACCCGCATGAAGAACAGTCCCGTGTCCTGGTCGCCGAACTGCTGGCTGTCCACGATGTTGCAGCCGGTCATGAACAGGTAGCTCGACACGGCGTGCACGATGCCCCGCTTGTCCGGGCAGGACAGGGTCAGAACGTACTGGCCGGCGGCCGGGGCCGCGGCTCGGGGGGACTGCTCACTCATGCAGCACAGGGTCTCATGCCGGGCCCGGGACCGGGGCGCGCCGTCCGTTACGCGGACCGGGTCAGGATGCGCAGCACCTCCAGGCTGCGCGGCGGCGCGTCCGGGTCGTCGCCGTCGGCGGCGGCCATCCGCACATGCGCCTCCCGCGCCGCGCGCACCGCCTCCGGCCAGCCCGAATGCTCGAGGTAGGCGGCCACCGGGGCGTCCGGCCCGACCTCGTGCATGATCCGCAGCACGCTCAGCACGGCCGCGTCGACCAGCGCGGCCTCCTCGGCGTCCCGGAAGATCGTGCCGATGTACTTCTCGGCGGACCAGTTGTCCAGCCAGGTGTCCTCGACCAGGCGGTAGACGGCGTCGGTGACGTCGCCGTACCCGTCGACGCCCGCCTGCCAGACGTCCCGCTGGAACACGGGGTCGGAGAGCATGTGCAGCGCGGAGCGCACATGGCTGCGCCAGCGCCACCACGGCATGTCGTTGAGCGGCATGGTGCCCATGGTGGAGGAGCGACGGCCGCGGCGTGAAGGGGTCTCCGAACTGTGCACGGTCATTGATCGTACGGTCTTCTTTCCGTGGCACCGTCCGGCCCTCCCCGCGCCCGCCCGCGGGCTCCGGAGTCGGCGACGCACGCTGGCGAGACCCACGTCACCCGGCCGTCACGCCGGGTCGTCGCCGGGTCGGGCCGGGCCCCGGGGCCCGGGCGGGCGGCGGTTCACAGCTCGGTCGGCTGGCGCTGGGTGAGGCCGTACTGCTGCGCGATGGTGTTCCACAGCTGCGCGGCCTTGTTCTTCTGGGCGCTGGCCACCCCGCTCTGCTGGTTGCCGGCCTGGGACTGGGAGGTGGTGCGGGCCTGGCCCTTGTGGCAGCCCTTCTTGCCGCGGGTCTGATCGGCCCAGGCCGCATAGTGCTGGTCGGCCGACGCGGACGCCTGCCACGCCTTGGTGAGGGCGGCGGTCAGCTCGGCGTGCCCGGGCAGTCTGTCGACGGCGAGGGCGCCCAGCCGGGTCACCAGTTCATTGCGCTGCTTGGCCGCCGCACGCAGGTCGGAGGCCGCCTGTTCGAGGTTGTCGCACTTCTTGACGTCGGCGACCGCCTTGATCACGGAGGCGCGGCTGCTGCCGCTGTCGGCGAGCAGCTGGTCCAGCGCGACGGCCTGTTCCCGGGCCGGGTCGGCCGTGGGCGAGGCGGAGGCGGCGGCCGAGGGGGCGGCCGAGGCGACGGAGGTGTTCGTCTTGGCGCTGTCGTCCTCGCCGCCGCCGCTGAGCAGGGCGCCGGCGCCCACACCGACCACGACGATGCCGACGCCGGCGGCCGCGATCATCGGCACGCGCGAGCCGGACCGCCGGCCGCCGCGGCCGCCGCCCCGGTTCCCCGCGGGGGCGGACGGGCCGGCCGGGCCCGCGGGTGCGGGCTGCTGGAGGCGGGGCAGCTGCTGGGTGGCCGGCGCGCTCCGGGCGCCGTCGCGGAAGAGGTTGTCGAACTCGGCGGGCGTCTGCCGCCCGCCCTGGCCCGCGCCGTAGGCGGGGCCGCTCTGGGCGCCCACGGGGGGCATGTACTGCGTCGGCTCGGCGTCCGGGTTGCCGGAGGACGCCGTGGGCATCGCACCGGGCGCCACCGGCGGCAGGTACTGGGTCGCGCCCTCGTCCGCCGGTGCGGCGGCCACGGGCGGTATGTACTGGGTGGCCCCCTCGTCCCCGGCGGGGGACGCGCCGACCGGCGGCAGGTACTGGGTCGCCGCCTCCGAGGCGGCCGGAGCGCCGGAGGCACCCGCGGGGCCGTAGGCCTGCCCCGCCGGGCCGGCCTGGTCCGCCGGGGGCAGCGGCGCGCCGCCCTGCGGCGCCGGGTAGCCGTAGGAGGCGGACGTCTGCGGCGCCGGGGCGGCCGGGTAGCCGTAGGAGCCGCCCTGCGGTCCGGGCGCGGGTGTGCCCTCCGGCGGCAGCGGTCCGGCCCCGGCGGGCGCGGGAGACTGGGCTGCCGTGCCGTAGCCGTTCCACGACGCGGCGGGTGCCGCCGGCCAGTCCTGGCCCGAGGACCGCGGGGGCGTCGTGTGCCCTCCGTCCGGACCCCACGGCCCGCCCCAGGCCTGTCCGCCGGCCGGGGCCGCGGCGGGCGGCTCGGCACCGGCGGGCTGAGCGGGCGGCAGACCACCGGGTCCGGCCGGACGGCCCGCCGTGCCCGGCAGCAGAGGCTGCCCGCCGTCGGAGGGCAGCACGATGCCTTCGCGCGGCACCCGCGCCGAGGGCTCCTCGCCCTGTCCACTCTGCGTCACCGGGACTCCTACGACTGGGGGACCTTCTGAATCGTCGGCTCACGCTACCGGATCCGTTCACGTCCGTGTGGGGGCATGCGGGGCGTGCGGGCCCGGCCTGGACGGGACGTGAACGCGGCGGTGGACGCGCCGGGGCGGCCGGGCGCAGCCGACGGCCGGGCGGACGCGGCGAGGAGCGGGACGTGCGGCGACGCCGGCGCGGTGCGGCTCAAACCGCGCGGCACCACGGCCTTCGCCGATGCGACGGGCGGCGGCGCCCGCCGTGACGGGCCGGAGCGGATGCCGTCAACTTCCCCTGAATCACTTCGGGTTGACGGACGGCGCACGCTTCTTCCCCGCCGCCGCAGTGACGAAACCCACATGCCGTGTGCCGCACGGAACGCACACGGCATGCGCACATGGCCCGCACCGTCCCCGGTACAGGCCATGTGCTGCCGTACGGCCGGGCGGACCGCTGGTGTTGAGTGCTTGGCCGGCACCCCGGGCCGCTGCCGGGGCCGCAGAAGCGGTCCGGTGCCGACGCGGGCTCCCCGCGCCGGCCGCGGCAGCCGCCCGGCCGCGACGCGGGGAGCCCGTACGGCCCCTCAGGCGGCCAGCTGTGTCTCCAGCCGGGCGCCGAACTCCCTGACCACGGCCTCGTCCCGGTACGGTTCGAGCCGCTGCTGGAGGTCCTCCAGGTACTCGGTGCCCCGGCGGGAGCGCAGGCCCTGCAGCAGTTCCACCGCCTTCAGGCCGGTGGCGCAGGCCTGTTCGACCTCGCGCTGCTGCACCTGCGCCGTGGCCAGGAGCACATAGCCGATGGCCCGGCGGCGTACCCGGGTGGGCGGATGCGCCGCCAGCGCCGCCTGAGCCTGCCGGGCCGCGGCGTCCGCCTGGCCCAGGTCCCGGTGGCAGTGCGCCAGTTCGTCGGCGAGGTAGGCCTGGTCGAAGTGGGCGATCCAGGCCGGGTCGTCCCCCGAGTCCGCCTCGGCCGCCTCCATCGCGCTCACCGCGCGGCCGGCCGCCAGCTGCGCGGACCGCACGTCGCCCATGAGGGCGTGGCCGCGCGCCTCCGCCGCGTGGAACATCGCCTCCGCGCGCGGGGTCACCCGCCCGCGGGCGCCCTCCTGCGCCGCCCTTGCCAACTGCGCGATTTCCCGCGGGTTTCCGAGCTGGGCGGCGAGGTGGCTCATGGAGGCGGCGAGCACATAGCCGCCGTAGCCGCGGTCCCCGGCCGCCTGGGCCAGCCGCAGGGCCTGGATGTAGTACCGCTGGGCCAGGCCCGGCTGGCCGGTGTCGACGGCCATGTACCCGGCCAGTTCCGTCAGCCGCGCGACGGCGGCGAACAGATCACGGCCGACGGCCTCCCGGTACGACCCCGACAGCAGCCCGGAGACCACGCTGTTGAGGTAGTGCACGACCACCGGGCGCACATGGCCGCTGCCGTAGCTGTGGTCGAGGTCGACCAGTGCCTGCGTCATGGCGCGCACGGCCGCCACGTCGGACTGCCCCACCCGCGGTCCGGCCGAGCGCGCGACCTGCCCGTCCGGCGCGGAGATCAGCCAGTCCCGGCTGGGCTCGACCAGCGCCGAGGCGGCCACCGACGAGCCGGAGAGGAAGTCCCGGCGGCCCACGTCGCTGCGCCACAGTTCGCAGACCTGCTCGATGGCCCCCGTCACCGTCGGGGAGAACTGCAGGCCCACCCCGGAGGCGAGGTTCTTGCCGCCGGCCATGCCGATCTCGTCGATCGTGACCGTGCGGCCCAGCTTGCGGCCCAGCGCCTCCGCGATGATGGCCGGGGCCCGTCCGCGTGGCTGCTGTCCGCGCAGCCAGCGCGCCACGGACGTCTTGTCGTACCGCAGGTCGAGGCCGTGCTCGGCGCCGCACATGTTGACCCGGCGGGCCAGTCCGGCGTTGGAGCAGCCCGCTTCCTGGATGAGCGCCTGCAGCCGTTCGTTCGGCTGCCGCGCGACGAGAGGCCTTGCGGCCATGGCGTAAACCCCCTGCTTCCTGGCGGCTCGCGTGGCTGCGGTGCCTGCCCACGCACCGACGCTGACGTGTTCTGCGCGGCCGGTCCGCCTCCCCTCCCGCGACCTGGGTCGCGGGCCGGGCGGCGGTCCGGCCGTGAAGATCAATGCCCCACCGGCATACCGACAATGCGGGACATGCACGGATTGCCGGGGTAAAGGCGCATGTCGCCCCTCACGGAACTACCCCGCATCCGCCGACCGCCCTCCCGCGCGCCCCCGCCCGTGCATCCATGCGCCCCGTGCGGCGAATCGATGCACCGCCACGGGCGCGGGGTGCTCGCGTAACCGGTCAGGAGTACGGGAGTTGAGTGGGGCGTGGACGAGACGATCGCGGGCGCGCACGCCGTACAGACTGCCGGTCAGATCCCCCCGCAGCGCGGGGAGACGTCGCTCCAGACCGCGGTGCGCTACGCCGGGGAACGCCACTGGGACGTGGTCCCCGGCACCTGGCTGGTGTCCGACGGCGCGGTGCAGCGCTGCTCCTGCGGTGACCCGGTGTGCGCCGCGCCCGGCGCACACCCGGCGCGCGAGGACTGGGCGACGACGGCGACGGGCAGCCCCACCGTCGCCCGCCGGCTGTGGCAGGCACAGCCCGCCGCCTCGGTCCTGCTGCCCACCGGCCGTGCGTTCGACGCGCTCTGCGTCCCGGAGACGGCCGGTTTTCTCGCCCTGGCCCGGCTGGAACGGATGCGGACGGCCCTCGGGCCGGTGACGCTCACGCCGCTGCGGCGGATGCAGTTCTTCGTCCTGCCGGGGACGAGCGCCAAACTGCCCAAGGTGCTGCGCACGCTGGGCTGGTCGCCGGGATCCCTGGATCTGGTCGCGCTGGGCGAGGGCGCCTACGTGGTGGCGCCGCCCACCCGGTACGGCACGCGCGGGGCCGTGCAGTGGGCCCGCCGCCCGACGTCCGCGAACCGCTGGCTGCCGGACGCTGAGGAGCTGATCCCGGCACTCGCCTACGCCTGCGCCCGGGAGAGGTGACCGCCGTCGCGTCCAAAGACGCCGCGCCCCGGGAAGCGGCAAGCGCCGCTCCTCCGTCCGCCCCGTAGGGTCGTGCGGGAGGGAAGGAGGAGCGGCCATGGCCACAGCCGCACTGCGCATCGAGGGGCTCTGGAAGCGGTTCGGAGGGCACACCGCCGTCGCCGGCATCGATCTGGAGCTGCCGGCCGGGAAGTTCATCGGGCTGGTGGGGCCCAACGGTGCCGGGAAGACCACCACCCTGTCCATGGTGACCGGACTGCTGCGGCCGGACGAGGGCACCGTGGAGGTCGCCGGGCACGACGTGTGGCGGGATCCGGTGGCCGTGAAGGCGCGGATCGGGGTGCTGCCGGAGGGGCTGCGGCTCTTCGAGCGGCTGTCCGGGCGTGAACTGCTGTCGTATTCCGGGCGGTTGCGGGGGCTGCCCGGCGATGAGGCGGACCGGCGGGCCACCCAGCTGCTCGACGTGCTCGACCTGGCGGGCGCCCAGCACAAGCTGGTCGTCGACTACTCCACCGGCATGCGGAAGAAGATCGGTCTGGCGGCCGCGCTGCTGCACAACCCCGAAGTGCTGTTCCTGGACGAGCCGTTCGAGGGCGTCGACCCGGTGTCCGCGCAGACCATCCGGGGCGTCCTGGAGCGCTACACCGCCTCCGGCGCGACCGTGGTGTTCTCCTCGCACGTGATGGAACTGGTGGAGTCGCTGTGCGACTGGGTGGCCGTCATGGCCGCCGGCCGCATCCGTGCCCACGGCCCGCTGGCCGAGGTGCGCGGGCAGGCCCCGACCCTGCAGCAGGCGTTCCTCCGCCTGGTCGGCGCGCAGGGCCGCGACGCCGGCTCGGACCTGGACTGGCTGGGCGGCGGTACCCGGTGAGCGCCACAGCCGTCCCCGTCCCGCCCCGGAGCATCACCCCCGTCGTCGTACGGCTGAAGCTGGCGCTGCTGCTGAGCGGGCTGCGCCGGTCCTCCGGCCGCCGCGCCGCCTACCTCTCCTCGGCGGTCGTCGCGCTGCTGTTCGGTGTGGCGCAGCTGTGGGGGTTCGTGCTGCTGCGCGACCTGCCGCACATCGCGTCGGTGGCCGTGCTGGGCGCGACCGTGCTGGCCCTGGGCTGGGCGGTCATGCCGCTGTTCTTCCCCGGTGGCGACGAGACGCTCGACCCGACCCGGCTGGCGATGCTGCCGCTGCGTCCCGGGCCGCTGGTGCGCGCGCTGCTGGCGGCCTCGCTGGTCGGCATCGGACCGGTGTTCACGGTGCTGCTGCTGGTGGGGTGCGTGGTCGCGGTGGCCGACGGGGCGGCGGCGTGCGCCGTGGCGGTCCTCGCGGTGCTCCTGGCGCTGCTGGGGTGCGTGGCGCTGGCGCGGGCCGTGGCCGCCACCAACATCCGTCTGCTGTCCAGCCGCAAGGGGCGGGACCTGGCGGTGCTCAGCGGGCTGGTGGTCGCGGTCGGCGCGCAGCTGGTCAACCTCGGTGCGCAGCACCTCGGGCAGGCGGGCCTGGGTCAGCTCGACCCGGTCGCGGACGTGCTGCGGTGGGTGCCGCCCGCCTCGGCGGTCGGCGCGGTGGACTCCGCCGCCCACGGCTCCTACGGCGCCGCGGCGGCCCAGCTCGCCCTGGCCGCGGCGGCCGTGGCCGTGCTGCTCGGGGTCTGGGCGCGCAGCCTGACCCGGCTGATGACCGCACCGGACTCCTCCACCCTTCAGCCCATTGACGCAGCCGGCCGCGGCCGCGGCCGGACCCGCGGCCGGCTGCGGATGCTGCCGGCCGGGCGCACCGGCACCGTCATGGAGCGCAGCCTGCGCTACATCTGGCGGGACCCGAAGACCAAGGCCGCCTGGGCCACCGCGCTGGCCGTCGGCCTGCTCGTGCCGCTGGTCAACGCCGCGCAGGGCACCGGCTCGCCGTACATCGCCTGCTTCGCGGCGGGCATGCTCGGCGTGCAGATGTACAACCAGTTCGGGCAGGACTCCTCCGCGTTCTGGATGGTGGCGCTGACCATCTCCTCGCCGCGGGACGCCTGGCTGGAGCTGCGCGGCCGCGCCCTGGCCCTGCTGCTGATCACCCTCCCCTACGCCACGCTGGTCACGGTGGTGACGATGGCGGTGCGGGGGGACTGGGCGCGGCTGCCGGAGGTGCTGGGGCTGTCCTTCGCGCTGCTCGGCGCGATGCTGGCGACCGGGGCGTGGACCTCGGCGCGCTTTCCGTACTCCATTCCGCAGGAGGGCTTCAAGAACGTGATGCCCGGGCAGGCCGGCCTCGCCTGGATCTCCGTGTTCGGCGGCATGGTCGCCGCGGTCGTGCTGTGCGCCCCGGTCGTCGCCCTGGCGGTCTGGGTGCGCCTCGGCACGGCCGGCGGGGCCGTGAGCGCCGTGCTGCTGCCGGCCGGCGCGGTGTACGGCGCGGCGATCACCTGGCTGGGGCTGCGGCTGGCGGCCCCGCGCACGGCCGCCCGCCTGCCGGAGATCCTGGACGCGGTCAGCAAGGGCTGAGCAGGCGCGTCCCCTTCCTCGGCCGGGCGGTCAGCCGGCGAGGACCGTGCCGAGGAAGGGTTCCAGGACGGCGCGCCAGGCCTCGGGGCGTTCGTAGTGCAGGTAGTGGCCGGCGTCGGGGATCTCCGCGTACTGGCCGCGGGGCAGGACCCGGACCATCTCCTGGGCCTCCGCGCGGCCCAGCTCGCCGTCCAGGCCGCGCACGACCAGGGCGGGGCAGCCGACGAGGGCCAGCTCGTCCCAGTGGGCGTCGAAGGCCCAGGTCGCGCGGGCGGCGAGGATGTGCGCGGGGTCGAAGACCGGACGCCAGCCGTCTGCGCACGCGTGCAGGACCTCGGCGTAGAACGCGCCGCGGGCCGGGCTCGGGCGGTCCACGCGGGGGTCCTGCTCGGCGAACCAGGTGCGGGCCTGGTCCAGGCCGGCGAAGGGCAGCGGCCACGCCGCGAGCCAGGACTCCCACTCCCGCTGCGAGGCGGAGCCCAGCGCCGAGGCCCGCATGTCGCCCACGACCAGCGCGCGCACCAGGTCGGGGCGTGCGGCCGCGAGCTGCCAGGCGGTCAGCGCGCCCATCGCGTGCCCGACGACGACGGCCGGGCCGAGGCCGAGCTGCTCCACGGCGGCCTGCACGTCCTCGACGAAGGCGTCGCGGGTGTACGCCTCCGGTGCGGGTTTGCCGCTGTGGCCGTGGCCGCGCAGGTCCAGGGCGACGACCCGGTGCCGCGCGGAGAGCCAGCGGGCGGTGGCGGCCCAGTGGGAGGCGCGGCCGGTGAGCCCGTGGAGCAGGAGCACACCCGGCCGCGGGTCCGTGCCGTGTGCCGGGACGGCGTCCCGTGTCCCGTCCTGGCCGGCGGCCGTCTCCGGCCCGCCGGACTCCCACGCGGCCAGCCGTACGCCGCCCGCCCCCGTCACATCGATGCGCCGCGCCACTGCGTCCACCCCCTGGCTGTGCCGCCCCCCTGCCGTCGTGCGGCGCGTGCGGCCCGTCGCCCGCAGACTATCGAATACGCATTCGAAAATGTCGGTCCCATCGGCAACACCCCTCGTTCGAGTGACCCCCCGTGATGCATGATCGCCGCTGCCGCGGGGAGATCTTCACCGGGAGGCGGACCGCTCGGGGATACAGGTCCGAGGGGGACGACCCTGAGAGCTCGGGGCTCCGGGTCGACGCAAGGGGAGGACAGGCCCCGGCGCCACGCGGCGCCGGGGCCTCCGCACGGTCCCGGCCCGCACACCCCGCCTGACCCGGGGCCTGCCGGACCCTCCGCTCCGGCGCCCGGCCGGGGCCCGGCCCCGGTCAGGGCTTGGCGACGAACACGTGGGAGGCGACGTCCGGGTCCAGCTCGGCCGCCTCGCCGCCGCTGCCGACCAGCACCCCGGCCACCGACTCGGTCACGCTCACCACCGAGCCGGGCTGCACGCCCGCGCGGCGCAGCGTGTACATCAGCTGGGCGTCCGTCTGGATCGGCTCCCCGATCCGGCGGACCACGACCGTCTTGCCGTCCGCGCCCGGGTCCAGGTCGGCCAGCGACACCATGCCCTCGTGGAGGAACGGGTCGGCGCCGTCCTTCTCGCCCAGCTCCTCCAGGCCCGGGATCGGGTTGCCGTAGGGGGACTCCGTGGGATGTCGCAGCAGCTCCAGCACCCGGCGCTCCACGGCCTCGCTCATCACGTGCTCCCAGCGGCAGGCCTCGGCGTGCACCTGCTCCCACTCCAGGCCGATCACGTCGACGAGCAGACACTCCGCGAGCCGGTGCTTGCGCATCACGCGCGTGGCCAGCCGGCGGCCCTCCTCGGTCAGCTCCAGATGCCGGTCCGGGGCCACCGAGACGAGCCCGTCACGCTCCATCCGGGCGACCGTCTGGCTCACCGTCGGCCCGCTCTGGTCGAGCCGTTCGGCGATGCGGGCGCGCATGGGGACGACGCCTTCCTCCTCCAGTTCGAGGATGGTGCGGAGATACATCTCCGTCGTGTCGATCAGTCCGGACATCCGTGCCCCTCGATTACCTCTGCCGGAGGCTCGACCGCTTCCGGCGCGTGCGCTGGCCCTGTCTTCAATTCTGACGCATCCCGCCGACAATCGAGGCGTCCCGCGCAAGCCCGGGGGATCGCGGGCCCGGAGCCCCGGCCTCCGGTTGCCCGCCCTCCCGGCGGCCGGCCGGGACGCGGCCTCTTGACAGCGCTCCGGCGCGGAGCCCACCGTGATCGGCGGCACGCGGCACCGGCGCCGCGGCCCGGCACCCGGAGGGATCCCATGAGCGAGCGCACACCGGCCGGCCGCTATCTCGACGCGGCCATCGGGCTGCTGAGGCGGGTCCGCGACGAGGAGGCCGAGGCGATCGCGGCGGCCGGCACCCTGCTCGCGGACACCGTGGCCGGCGGCGGCCGCCTGTTCGCCTTCGGCGCCGGACACTCCTCCCTCGCCGCCCAGGACGTCGTCTACCGCGCCGGCGGCCTGGCCCTGATGAACCTGCTCGCCGTGCCCGGCGCCGTCGGCGTCGACGTCGTGCCCGCCACACTGGGCTCCGCCCTGGAACGCGTCGACGGGCTGGCCGGCGCCGTCCTGGACAGCTCACCGCTGCGCTCCGGCGACGCCCTGATCGTCGTCTCGCTCTCCGGGCGCAACGCCCTGCCGGTGGAGATGGCCCTCGGCGCCCGCGCGCGGGGCGTGAAGGTGATCGGCGTGACCTCCGTCGCCTACGCCGCCGAGACCACCTCGCGGCACTCCTCGGGCACCTTCCTGAAGGACCACTGCGACCTCGTCCTCGACTCCAAGATCGCGGTCGGCGACGCGGAACTCACCCTCGACGGCGTCGCCGCGCCCTTCGCCCCCGCCTCCACGGTCGTCACCTCGGCCCTGCTGCAGGCCGTCCTGGCCACCGCCGCGAGCACCCTCGCCGACCGCGGGATCGAGCCGCCGCTGCTGCGCTCCGGCAACGTCGACGGCGGCCACGAGTGGAACGCCCGCGTCTTCGAGCAGTACGCGGACCGCATCTTCTACCGGCACTGACCGCGTCTGCCGCCGGCACTGACCGCGTCTTCCGCCGGCACTGACCGCGTCTTCCGCCGGCACTGACCGCGTCTTCTGCCGGCACCGCAGGGGGCCGGCCCGCACCCGCGCCCGACCCGGCGCGCACCCGCGGCCGCAGCCCCCGTGGTGAGACCCGCCGTGACGGGTACACGGCACACGGCGGCGCGGCACCGGCGGGCCCGGTGCGGTGAGAGCCGGCCGATCTCAGGGAACCCGGTGTGCGCTGCGTCACGTTCGCGTTGAATGATGGCCAGTGAGCGGATCCGCGCACCGTACGTGCGGACGCAGCCTGCAGTGGGGGTTCAGGTGAGTGCTTCCCGGCGCAGTGGAGCCGCGGACGACCGTGCCGGACCGCGGGAGCAGCGCGGCCCGGGCGGACAGGACGCCGCCGGCGCGGCCGACGGTGCCGGCGCCGATCTGCTCGCCGCCCTTCTCGACGGCATGGACGCGGCGCTGTGCGCCTTCGATGCGCAGGGCACCGTCACCCACTGGAACCGCGAGGCCGAGCGCATCCTCGGCTGGAGCGCCGCCGAGGCGGTCGGCCGGCACGGTTTCGCCGGATGGGCGGTGCGCAGCGCGGACGCCGAGGAGGTCGAGCGGCGGCTGATGTCGGCGATGCACGCGCCCGGCCGCCAGGTGCACGAGTTCGCGCTGGTCACCAAGGACGGCCGCCGTGTCCTGGTGCGCACCCAGTCCGCGGCCGTGCGCGGTCCCGACGGCACGCCCGCGGGCGTGTACTGCGCCTTCAGCGAGGTGCACGCGCAGATCGACCTGGAGCGGTCCATCGCGCTCAGCGAGGCGCTGTTCGAGGACGCCTCCTGGGGCGTGGTCCTGGTCGACGCCGATCTGCGGCCGGCCGTCGTCAACGCGCACGCGGCCCGCGCCCTCGGCGTCGGCCGCACGGCCGCGCTCGGCCGCCCGCTGGGCGATCTGCTGTGCCGGGGGGTGGAGGAACTGGAGAGCGCGCTGGCCCACGTCCTGGCGGAGGGTGCGCCGCCGGCGCCCGCGGAGATCTGGGTCGGGGTGCGCGGCCCGGAGGGCGAGCGGCGCCGCTGCTGGCGCAGCGGCTTCGTCCGGCTGTCGTCCCCACTCGCGGAAGAACCGGTTCCGCTGGGGGTGGCCTGGCTGTTCACCGACGTCACCGACACCAGGCAGGCCGAGCAGGAGGCGGCGCTGCTGCGGTTCCGCACCCAGCAGCTGCACCGCGCCGTCCGGGTCGCCGCCGAGTGCGAGGACCCGCTGGACGCCGCCACCTGCCACCTCGACTTCGCGCTGGCCGGGTTCGCCGACCACGCCCTGCTGGACCGGGTGAGCGGCCCGGCACCGCCGGGCGACGGCGCGAAGGGGACACCGGTGCGGCTGGTCCGCGTCGCCGCCACCCCGGCCACCGGTGCCGGGCCCAGCGTGGTCACCGGCCGCGCGGGCCTGCCCGTCGGCTACGGGGAGGGGCACCCCGCCCTGCAGTGCGTCGAGCGGGGCTCCTCCGTGCGGGCCGGCGCGGGCACGGCGACGGCCGACCGCGCCCGCTCCTGGGCCCTGGCCTGCCAATGGCCGGCGGAGACCGTGCACGCGCTGTGCACTCCGCTGCGCAGCCGGGGCCGCACTCTCGGGGTCCTCACCTTCCTGCGCGGCCCCAGCCGTTCCCCCTTCGACCGCGGCGACACCGCCCACGCCGAGGACGTCGCCGCGCATGTCGCCGCCGCCCTGGACCTGGCTCGGAGCGCGGACGCGGAGAAAAGCGGTTGAAGTGCTGCCGGAGCGGTTCCTAGGGTGGCGGTACACGAGAAGGGAGGTGGTTCGGCAGATGTATGACTACCGGACGCGTGAGGTGGCTGCGGGCTAGCGGCCCGTCACCCACCGAGTGCGGTGCCGGACCAGCACGTGTTCCGTGCGTGCAGCCGGCCCAATCCCAAGCAGTCACCCGGCCCGCGAGCTGCCGGTACGTCCGGCCGGCTCCTTGCGCCCCAGGCGCCAGGACCCAGCTCGCGGGCCGTCTGCGTGCACAGAACGGTCCCGGGTCCGCGGTTCAGGGGCTGAGCCGCTCCACGCGCCAGCCGCCGTCCGGTCCGGCGACGTAGCGCAGACGGTCGTGGAGGCGGTTCTCCCGTCCCTGCCAGAACTCCACGGACTCGGGCACGACCCGGAAGCCGCCCCAGTGCGGCGGGACGGGGACCTGCTCGCCCTCCGGGTAGCGAGCGGCCAGGGCGGCGTAGGAGGCATCGAGTTCCGCCCGGCTCGCGATCAGCGTCGACTGGGCGCTGGCCCAGGCGCCCAGCTGGGAGCCGTGCGGGCGGGTGCGGAAGTACGCGGCGGTCTCGTCCCGTCCGGTGCGGCGGGCCACGCCCTGGACGATGACCTGGCGGGCCATGGGGTGCCAGGGGAACAACAGCGAGACGTACGGGTTCTCGGCGAGGTCGCGGGCCTTGCGGGAGCCGTAGTTGGTGTAGAAGACGAAGCCCTGCTCGTCGAAATGCTTGAGCAGGACGGTGCGGGAGCTGGGCCGGCCCTCGGCGTCGGCGGTGGAGACCACCATGGCGTTCGGCTCGAACAGGTGCGCCTCCGCGGCGGCCAGCCGGAACCAGCGGGCGAACTGCTCCACCGGGGTGGCGGCCAGGTCCGCCTCGGTCAGGCCCTCCGCACGGTAGTGCTTCCGCATGGCGGCCAGGTCGAACGGCGCGGTCTCCCGCGCCCGCGCTGTTTCGGCGTCCCGGACGTCGCGCGGTCCGGTGTCTCGTGTTCCGGCGTCTGGAGCGGTCACGCGGTCATCTTGCCCCATGCCCGGCGGCGCCCGGCGGCAGAGGTGTCCCGTCTCACGCCTGGCACCGGGTGTCAAAGAGCCTCCTCAATCGTGGCACCCGGGGTTATGGTGCTGCTCCCGTCTCCGGCCGGGTGAGCGCCGGCCGTGCGGGGCACCCACTCAGGTACCGTCCCGGGCCGCGCGCCGGTGTACGCGACCGCGGACCGCTCGGGCCTGCACATCCCACGCAACCGACACCGCCGCATTCCCGACCCGCCGGCACTGGGCCGTCGTCGTCCAGCGCACGCACCATCTGCCGCACCGACCACGAGGAGCCGCCTGATGTCCGATTTCGTGCCCGGACTCGAGGGAGTCGTCGCGTTCGAGACGGAGATCGCCGAACCGGACAAGGAGGGCGGCGCCCTCCGGTACCGGGGCGTCGACATCGAGGATCTGGTGGGTCACGTCTCCTTCGGGAACGTGTGGGGGCTGCTCGTCGACGGCGCCTTCGACCCGGGGCTGCCGCCCGCCGAGCCGTTCCCGATCCCCGTCCACTCGGGTGACGTACGGGTGGACGTCCAGGCGGCGCTGGCGATGCTGGCGCCGGTGTGGGGGCTGAAACCGCTGCTGGACATCGACGCCGAGCAGGCCCGCGAGGACCTGGCCCGGGCGGCGGTGATGGCGCTGTCCTACGTCGCCCAGTCGGCGCGCGGGCAGGGGCTGCCGATGGTGCCCCAGCGGGAGATCGACAAGGCCCGCACCATCACCGAGCGGTTCATGATCCGCTGGCGCGGGGAGCCGGACCCGAAGCATGTGGCGGCCGTGGACGCCTACTGGACATCGGCCGCGGAGCACGGCATGAACGCCTCCACGTTCACCGCCCGGGTCATCGCCTCCACCGGCGCGGACGTGGCGGCGGCCCTGTCCGGAGCGGTGGGCGCGATGTCCGGTCCGCTGCACGGCGGGGCGCCCTCCCGGGTGCTGGGCATGATCGAGGAGATCGAGCGGACCGGGGACGCGGAGGGCTACGTCAAGGCGGCGCTGGACCGCGGTGAGCGGCTCATGGGCTTCGGTCACCGGGTCTACCGGGCGGAGGACCCGCGGGCGCGGGTGCTCCGCCGCACCGCCCGCGAGCTGGGCGCGCCGCGTTTCGAGGTGGCCGAGGCACTGGAGAAGGCGGCCCTCAAGGAGCTGCACAACCGGCGCCCGGACCGGGTGCTGGCCACCAACGTGGAGTTCTGGGCGGCGATCGTGCTGGACTTCGCCGAGGTGCCGGCGCACCTGTTCACCTCGATGTTCACCTGTGCGCGCACCGCGGGCTGGTCGGCGCACATCCTGGAGCAGAAGCGGACCGGCCGTCTGGTGCGCCCCACGGCCCGCTACGTGGGTCCGGGCCCGCGCAGCCTGCGGGAGGTCCCGGGGTACGACCACATCGCGCACTGAGCCGGACCGGGCGGGAGGGCCTCGCGCCGAACGCGCCATACGGCCCCGCGGCCGCACCGAGCGCGCCATACGGCCCCGCAGCCGCACCGAGCGCGTGCGCACGAGATGTGCCCGGCGCGGGCGCGGGGCTGCGGGCGTCGCCCCCGTGACCCGTGCGCCGGCGGTCAGGAGTCGCGGGGCGCGCGGGATCGCGCGCCCCGCCCGGCCTGCGTCCGCACCGCGCCCATGCTGGCCACGACGACCAAGGCGATCGCGACGACCTCCAACGGCACGAGGGACTGGCCGAGGACCAGGAACCCGGCCGTGGCGGCGATGGCCGGCTCCAGGCTCATCAGGATCGCGAAGGTGGAGGCGGGCAGGCGGCGCAGCGCGAGCAGTTCGAGGGTGTAGGGCAGCACGGACGACAGCACCGCCACCGCCGCACCCAGCCCGAACGTCGTCGGGTCCGCGAGCTTCGTCCCCGACTCGGCGATGCCGAGCGGCAGGAACAGCACCGCGCCGACCGCCATCGCCAGGGCCAGCCCGTCGGCCTGCGGGAAGCGCCGCCCGGTCCGCGCGCTGAAGACGATGTACGCCGCCCACATGGCTCCCGCGCCCAGCGCGAAACCCACACCGGCGAGGTCCAGACCGCGGAAGCCTCCGCCGCCGAGGAGGAACACCCCGCACAGCGCCAGCCCCGCCCACAGCACGTTGATCAGCCGGCGGGAGGCCAGCACGGACAGGGCGAGCGGGCCGAGCACCTCCAGGGTGACGGCGGGGCCCAGGGGGATGCGGGCGACGGCCTGGTAGAAGAGGCCGTTCATCGCGGCCATCGCGACGCCGAACACGACGACCGTGCCCCAGTCGGCGCGCGAGTGCCCGCGCAGCCGGGGCCGGCACACCGCGAGCAGCACGATCGCGGCCACCAGCAGCCGCAGGGTCACGACGCCGAGCGCACCCGCGCGCGGCATCAGGCTCACCGCCAGCGCGCCGCCGAACTGCACCGAGACACCGCCGGCGAACACCAGGCCGACCGGACCGAGGGAGCCGAACCGCCCCGAGGGGCGGGGAGTTCCACCGGGTCCCAGGGCGGTGGCCGGGGCCGGCGAGGACTCGGGGGCGGTACGGGGCGTGCTCACGGGCGGTCCAAGGGGAGGTGAGAGTTCGGGTTCTGGCTCTGGGTCACGTCGGGGCGCTTCGCTTCTCGGGTGGGCCGGTCGGGTCGGTCCTGGGGTGGCGGGCGAATCCCGCCGCGTGGGGCCACACGGGGTGAGGCCCCCCGAAGCGCTCAGCGTAGTGGCCCGCGTCAGGAGTGAGAAACGGAGACGGAACTGTCATGTGACGGCGAGTTCCCGGCCGCCGTGCGCACCTCACCCGCGCCGGCCTCACCTGGCTTCCCGCGCCCCGCGCGCCTCCGTCCGGCCGCACGCCTCCGTCCGGCCGCACGCCTCCGTCCGGCCGGGCGGAGGCCTCCCCGGCGTCCGGGGTCGCCGGCGGAGCCGCTGTCACCGCGGCCCTCCCCCGGTGCCGTCGTCCCGGCCGCCCGGATGCCCGCCCTCCGGGCCCGGCCCCTCGGCGGCGTCCAGCGCCTGGGCCAGCGTCTCCGCCAGGTGCCGGGCCCGCACCCCGGCCAGCTGTGCCAGCTGGGTGCGGCAGGAGAAGCCGTCCGCCAGGACCACCGTGCCCTCCTCGGCCTGCCGCACCGTCGGCAGCAGCTGCTCCTCGGCGCACGCCCGGGACACCTCGAAGTGGCCCTTCGTGAACCCGAAGTCGCCGGCCAGGCCGCAGCAGCCGCCGGCAAGGTCGCCGTGCAGGCCCGCGGCCGCGCGCAGCCGGCGGTCCGCCGTGTCGCCCAGCACGGCGTGCTGATGGCAGTGGGTCTGCCCGGCGACCGGGCGGTCCACCCGGGGCGGTGTCCAGTGCGGGGCATGCCGTTCCAGGGTCTCGGCGAAGGTCAGGACGCGTGCGGCCAGGGCGTGGGCGCGCGGGTCGTCGGGCAGCAGCTCGGGCAGGTCGGAGCGCAGGGCGGCGGCACAGCTCGGCTCCAGCACGACCACGGGGGCCGAGCTGCGCAGCACCGGTTCCATCAGGTCCAGGGTGCGGCGCAGCACCGCGCGGGCCCGGTCGAGCTGGCCCGTGGAGAGGTACGTCAGACCGCAGCACACCCGGCCGCGGCCGCGCAGCACGGCGAGGGGGTTCACGGTGACCGACCGCCCGTCGCCGACCGGCGGGCGGGGCAGGCGCAGGGTCGGCGGCAGCGCCACCCGCAGCCCGGCCGCCTCCAGCACCCGTACCGCTGCCCGGCCCACCGAGGGCGAGAAGTGCTCGGTGAAGGTGTCCGGCCACAGCACGACCAGCTCGCCCGCCCCCGCACCGGACCGCGGCCGCCGCCGGCGCCACCACCGGGTGAACGGCTCGGCGGCCAGGCGCGGGATCTGCCGTTCGGGGGCGATGCCGGCGAGACGCTTGGCCAGGGCGGCCAGGGGGCGCGGGGCGGTGAGCGCGTTGACGAGCGGTGCGGTGCGAGTGCGGGCCGTCCAGCGCAGCCACTCGGGGAGCCGTCCCATGCTGTAGTGGGCGGCCGGGCGGCGCCGCCCCTCGTAGTGGTGGTGCAGGAACTCCGCCTTGTAGGTGGCCATGTCGACCCCGACGGGGCAGTCGGAGCGGCAGCCCTTGCAGGACAGGCACAGGTCGAGCGCGTCCCTGACCTCCGTGGAGCGCCAGCCGTCGGTGATCAGCTCGCCGGCGAGCATCTCGTGCAGCAGCCGGGCCCGCCCGCGTGTGGAGTGCTCCTCCTCGCCGGTCGCGCGGAACGACGGGCACATCACCGCCGCGCCCTGCGCCTGGGTGGTACGGCACGTGGCGACCCCCACGCAGCGGCGCACCGCGGCGGTGAAGTCGCCGCCGTCGGCCGGATAGCCGAAGGCCACCTCGACCGGCTTCCTGGGCAGCACGGCGAACCGCAGCGAGGAATCCAGCGGGGCGGGGCGGACCAGCATCCCCGGGTTGAGCAGGTCGTCCGGGTCCCAGACGGCCTTGGCCCGCTCGAACAGGGCCACCATCTGCGGGCCGTACATCCTCGGCAGCAGCTCGGCGCGGGCCTGGCCGTCGCCGTGCTCCCCGGACAGCGAGCCGCCGTGCGCCACCACCAGGTCCGCCAGCTCCTCGGAGAACCGCCGGAACCGGGCGACGCCCGCCTCGGTGAGCAGGTCGAAGTCGATGCGGACGTGGATGCAGCCGTCCCCGAAGTGCCCGTACGGGGTGCCGCGCAGTCCATGCTCGGCGAGCAGGGCGCGGAACGCCCGCAGGTAGTCGCCGAGCCGGGCGGGCGGCACCGCGCAGTCCTCCCAGCCGGGCCAGGCCTCCGAGCCGTCGGGCATCCGGGTGGCCGTGCCGCTGGCGTCCTCCCGGATGCGCCACAGCGCGCGCTGCCCGGCCGGGTCCGTCACCACCTGCGCGTCGACGACGTCGGCGGCGCGCACGATCGCCTCGGCCCGGGCGCGTGCCTCGCCCGCCGTGCGCCCTCCGGTCTCCACGAACAGCCAGGCGCCGCCCCGGGGCAGGGCGGTCCCGGGGGCGCCGGGCACCAGGTCCCGGGCCATGCCCTCCACGGTGAGCGGCCCGAGCGGCAGCAGGTGGGCGGCGGCCTGCGCGGCCGCGCTCTCGTCGGCGTACCCCAGCACCGCCAGCGCCCGTGCCTCGGGTGCCTCCACCAGGTCCACGACGGCCTCGGTGAGCAGCCCGAGGGTGCCCTCGGAGCCGCAGAAGGACCGTGCCACGTCCGCGCCCCGCTCCGGCAGCAGGGCGTCCAGCGCGTACCCGGAGATGCGCCGGGGCAGCTGCGGGAAGCCGGTGCGCAGCCGGGCCAGCTCGCCCTCCACCAGCTCCCGCAGTCCGCTTGGCGCCCCGGCCCAGTTCCGGCCGAGCCGCAGCCGTTCGCCGCGCGCGGTGACCACCGACAGCTGGCGCACGCTGTCCGCGGTCGTGCCCCAGGCCACCGAGTGGGAGCCGCAGGAGTTGTTGCCGATCATGCCGCCGAGGGTGCAGCGGCTGTGCGTGGACGGGTCGGGCCCGAAGCGCAGCCCGTGCGGTGCGGCGGCCTCCTGCAGCCGGTCCAGGACCAGGCCCGGCTGGACGACGGCGGTCCGCGCGTCCGGATCGAGGGCCAGCAGCCGGTTCATGTACCGGGTGAAGTCCAGGACCACACCGGTGCCGGTCGCCTGCCCGGCAATGGAGGTGCCGCCGCCGCGCGCCACCACCGGCACCCCGCGCTCCCGGCACACTCCCAGCACCGCCGTCACGTCGTCGGCGTCGCGCGGCGCGACCACGCACAGCGGAACCCTGCGGTAGTTGGAGGCGTCCATGGTCGTCAGGGCCCGTGCCGTGGTGTCGCACCGCACGTCTCCGCGGACGTGCCGGCGCAGCCGGGCCGCGAGGTCACCCGCGTCACCGGCGGATCCGCGCGGGGCATGCTGAGCGGTCATGGTGTCAGCATGCCCGCGTCCCCGGGCGGCACGACCACGGAAACGAGGCGGCCGGGCGGGAAGGCCGCGCCGGTGTCGCCCCGGCCCGCTCCGGGACGCCTGGCGCCGCACCGCCCCCGCAAAGGCCGGCCCCACCTTCGCGCACTCCCCATTTCGGGTGAACACGGGCGCCCGTGACCCGGTCCCGCGACCCGCTGGTCTTCGTAGATCCCCACCAGTCCACGAGGCGGCGCACATCGTCTCATCGAACGGACACCATTCGGCCCGGTTTCGCCGAAGAGATACCCTCCGGCACGTGGCTGAGATCCGGATTCCCTCTGACATCAAGCCCGCGGACGGACGTTTCGGCGCGGGTCCCTCCAAGGTGCGGACCGAGGCGCTGGACGCCCTCGCCGCCACGGGCACGTCCCTCATGGGCACCTCCCACCGTCAGGCCCCGGTGAAGAATTTGGTCGGCCAGGTGCGCGAGGGCATCCGTGAGCTGTTCCGGCTCCCCGACGGCTACGAGGTGATCCTCGGCAACGGCGGCTCCACCGCGTTCTGGGACATCGCGACCCACGGCCTGATCGAGAACAAGTCGCAGCACCTCAGCTTCGGCGAGTTCTCCTCCAAGTTCGCCAAGGCCGCGCAGAAGGCCCCGTGGCTCGCCGACCCGACGGTCATCGCCACCGACCCGGGCACCCACCCGGAGCCGCAGGCCGAGGCCGGCGTGGATGTGTACGCCTTCACCCACAACGAGACCTCCACCGGCGTGGCCATGCCCATCAAGCGGGTTCCGGGCGCCGACGAGGGCGCGCTGGTCCTGGTGGATGCCACCAGCGGCGCCGGCGGTCTGCCGGTCGACATCGCCGAGACCGACGTCTACTACTTCGCCCCGCAGAAGTCCTTCGCCTCCGACGGCGGCCTGTGGATCGGCATCTTCTCCCCGGCCGCGATCGAGCGCGCCGAGCGCATCCACGCCTCCGGCCGGCACATCCCCGAGTTCTTCTCGCTGCCCACGGCGATCGACAACTCCCGCAAGAACCAGACGTACAACACCCCGGCCCTCGCCACGCTCTTCCTGCTCAACCAGCAGCTGGAGTGGATCAACGGCCAGGGCGGCCTGGACTGGGCCGTGCGCCGCACCGCGACCTCGGCGCGCACGCTGTACGGCTGGGCGGAGGACGTGAAGTTCGCGACCCCGTTCGTGACCGACCCGGCCAAGCGCTCGCAGGTCATCGGCACGATCGACTTCTCCGACGACATCGACGCCGCCGCCGTCGCCAAGGCGCTGCGGGCCAACGGCATCGTCGACACCGAGCCCTACCGCAAGCTCGGCCGCAACCAGCTGCGCATCGCGATGTTCCCGGCCGTCGACCCGGCCGACGTCGAGGCGCTGACCCGGTGCATCGACTACGTGATCGAGAAGCTGTAGAAGCTGTTGGCCGAGCGCCGTACAACACCAGGTACGGCACCGCGTACGGCTCCACGTACGGTTTTACAACGGCGTACGGACGCGTCACGACGGGTGAGCGGCGTACGGACGCGTATCGACGACGGGGCGCCCGGTGATCGATCCACCGGGCGCCCCTCGCGTTTCCCGGCCCTTCGCGTTTCCCGGCTCTGCGCGCACGCCCTCTCCTGCCGTCAGGCCCCGCCGGACCGGGCCGCCGCCTCCTCGGGGCAGGCGGTGCCGGTGTCCAGGGTGGCCTCGGCCCCGGCGATGACGGAGTCGAGCCGGTCCCGGGTGCGGGTCAGCTCCGCGATGTGCCTCTCGATGCGGTCTTGTTCCTGGGCCAGGCGCCGCAGCAGGTCGGGGGTGGCCCGTGCGGGCGGCGGCGTCAGTACGGCTCGTCCGACCGCGCGTCGTAGACGGCACGGGCCTCGTGCACGCGGTCGGCGTTCCTCTTCGCCCAGTCGGCAATGGCGGTGGTGAGCGCGCCCGCCTCACGTCCGAGCTCGGTGAGCGCGTACTCGACGCGGGGCGGGACGGTGGGATGGACGGTCCGGCTGACGAGGCCGTCGCGTTCCAGGTTGCGCAGCGCCTGGGTGAGCGACTTCTGCGTGACGCCCTCGATCTGCCGGCGCAGCTGCGTGAACCGCAGCGGCCGGTCGTACCCGCGCAGCACGCCCAGGACGTAGAGGGACCACTTGTTCGCCAGCACGCTCAGCACCGTGCGGGAGGGGCAGCCCTTCGCATACGTCACCTGCGAGTCGGTATCCATACGGTACCTATATATCCTTCCGGTGCCTTCTTCACAATCGATACCGCCCGCACCAGACTGACGACGTGTCCCTGAGCCACCGAAGGAGACGTCGATGATCCTGGTCACCGGGTCGACCGGCACGATCGGCCGCGAGGCGGTCCGCCTGCTCGCCGGACGCGGGCTGCCCACCCGCGCCCTGGTGCGCGATGCCGCGCGGGCGCCCGGGGACAGGTCCTGGAGCGGGGCGGAGATCGCCGTCGGCGACTTCGACCGCCCGGACACGCTGGACGCCGCGCTGCGCGGCACCGACACCGTGCTGCTCATCTCGCCCTCGGTGCCCGCGCAGGAGATCGCCGTCATCGACGCCGCCGTACGTCAAGGAGTGCGGCACATCGTGAAGATCACGAACCACAAGGCCACGGCCGGCTCGCCGGTCGCCCGCCGTCGCGACCATGCGCGGATCGAGGAGCATCTGCGGGCCGTCGGCCTGCCGCACACGCTGCTCGCGCCGAACCTCCTCATGCAGAACCTGTTCGCCCTGGCCGCGACGGTCCAGGAGACGGACGGGTTCGTGATGTCGGCCGGCGAGGGCCGCTGCGGGATGGTCGACGCCCGTGACGTGTCCGCCGCCGCGGCCGCGGTCGCGGCCGCTCCCTCGGCGCACGAAGGACGTACGTACCTGCTGACCGGCCCCGAGCTGGTGAGTTACGCGGACGTGACCGCCGGGCTGACGCAGGTGCTCGGGCGCACGATCGCCTACCGCCGGATCACGCCCGCCGAGCACCGGGAGGCGATGATCGCCGCCGGGCTGCCCGAGCCGGTCGCCACCTCCAACGCCCAGGTGTTCGGCCTGATCGCCGAGGGGGACGCCGCATGGCTGTCCGAGGACGTCACGACGCTCACCGGGACCAGGCCCCGCAGCCTGCGCACCTTCCTCCGCGACACCGCCGCTGCCTTCACCCGGTGACCGGCCCTCAGCCCCGCCTGCGCCGCAGCACTCCGAAGCCGACGAGCACCAGCGCCGCGACCGCGGCCAGGGCACCGACCGTGAGCGGCGTGCCGCTGCCGCCCACCGCACCGGAAAGGCCCGAACCTCCGCTCGGAGACGGGGCCTTGCTGCCGCCGGCGCCCGCCGCGCCGTCCGGCGCCTCCTCGGCCGTCACCGGGCTGTCGGCACCCTCGCTGCCGTACAGCAGCTTGGTGCCGTCGGCGCTGTAGGTGACCGACTCGCCCTGCCGTTGCAGCGGGACGTCCAGCCGCCCCTTGCGCTTGATCTTCCCGCCGTTCCAGTCGTAGTAGATCCCGCCGAAGTAGCCGCGCACGGCGAGCTGGGTGCCGTCCGGGGACAGGGCCGCGTCGGTGGCCCACAGGTCGACGGGGGCGACGGGCCGGAAGACGTTGACGCCGGTGGGCGACAGCCGCGCCGGGCCCTCGTACAGGTGCCCGCCGTCCTCGTGCTTGTCGATGATGTACGGGCGGCCGGTCTTCGGGTCCACGATCAGCGACTCGGCGTCGCGGGGGCCGTCGGAGTACTTCACCACGTACTGCGTGGCCCGGACGGTCTGGTCCACCAGTTTCTCCGGCTCGGGCAGCCGGTAGATCCACACGTACGGCCACCTGCCGCCCAGGTTGTCGCCGATGTCGCCGACGTAGATCTGGTCGCCGGGCCCGATGGAGACGGCCTCCACGTCCCGGGGCGAGCCGATGCCGCTGAGCGTGATGCGGGCGACCGTGTCGCCGGTGGCGCTGTCCACGGCGTACAGGTACGGGCCGTCGTCGCTGTCGTTGTGCGTCCAGTAGATGCCGGGGTGCAGACGCGAGGCGGCGAGCCCGCTGGACTCCGTGATCCGCGGGTCCTTGATGGTGAAGCTGTCATCCCCGTCGGCGGCGAGGGCGGGCACGGCGGACAGGCCCCCGGCGACAAGGACCGTGGCGAGCAGGACGGACGGTCGGCGCATGGGCCAAGCCTGCCATCCCCCGGGCACCGGGCGGGCCGGACGGGTGCTGTCAAGCGGAAGGCGTGCGCTTCCCGCCCGTGGGGGACTTCACGCGACACGTGCGCACGGAGTCGTCCATGATGTGCGGATGCTCAGGTTCATGCCCATCGGTGACTCCATGACGATCGGCAGCGCGGGGGAGCACACCTGGCGCTACCGGCTGTGGCAGCATCTGCGCGCCACCTGCGACGAGGAGTTCACGCTGGTGGGCCCCCGCGAGACGCTGTACGACAAGGCGACGGACGCGCCGGTCTCGCTCGACTACGCCGGCCGCGACCCCGGCTTCCCCCGCGCCCATCTGGCCGGCTGGGGCGAGGGCTGGATCCACATGGCCCCGGTCGTCGAGGACGCGGTGCGCACCTGCCGCCCGGACGTGCTGCTGGTGTCGCTGGGCCTGATCGACCTCGGCTTCTACACCGACGCCGGGCAGACCATCGACAACGTGCGCGCCTTCGTGGCGGGCGCCCGGGCCGCGAACGACCGCATCCGCATGGTCCTGCTGCCGGTGATCCCCAACGTCCGCGCCCGGCAGGACGAGCCCTTCGCCGCCCAGGTGGACCTGTTCAACAAGCTGCTGGCCAAGACGGTGGCCGACCTGGACGAACCCCGCTCCCCGCTGCTGCTGGCGTCCCCGCCGGACGGCTACGCCATCGACACGCACACCTACGACGGCACCCACCCCAACGAGCGCGGCGAGCACGCCCTCGCGGCGGCGTTCGCGACGACACTGCATCAGGCGTGGGGCATCGGAGGGGAGTACACGGCCACGCGCACGGCATGAGCGGAACCCAGCGTGTCTCGGACGGCGTGCGTACCGTTGTACCGGGCGGCTGCACTCGTGTGAGGCAGCCGGGGAGGAGCGCCACGATGACCGTCCTCGAAGACAGGATCGAGATGGCCGAGGAGAGGAACGAGCTGACTCTGGACGAGCTGTTCGAGTCGCTCGAGCGGACCACCCCCGAGGGTTACAAGGTCGAGATCGTCGAGGGGGCCATCTTCATGTCGCCGCAGCGGGACACCCACTGGGAGATCATTCTCGACATCGTGGAACAGCTGCGCGCACGGTTCCCCCGCCGACGCGTCAAGTCCGACGTCCGTGTCGACTACCCCGGTCACCTCAACGGCTTCGCCTCCGACGTCACCCTTGTCTCCGAGAACGCCGAGAAGACTCCGGCAGGGCTGTGGAGCTGCGACGACGTGGAATTCGTCGCCGAGGTCATCTCGAAGGGCACCGCGCAGAACGACTACGGCCCCAAAAAAACCGCGTACGCCACCGCTGAGGTACCCGTCTACCTCGTGGTCGATCCCTACCAGGGAAAGTGCCACCTGTACAGCCAGCCGAAGGACGGCGACTACCTCAGCGAACTCACGGTCGCCTTCGGCGCCGACGTCGACATGACCGCCACCCCGGTCGGTCTCGTCCTGCGTACCGGAGAGTTCCCCCGCGACTGACCGGCTCCGGATCTTGCCCTGGGCCGTTTCTCGGCGTTGGCTTGGGGACCATGGACTACACGCAGCTCGGACGCACCGGTCTCAAGGTCAGCCGGCTGGTCCTCGGCACCATGAACTTCGGTCCGCAGACCGACGAGGCGGACAGCCACGCGATCATGGACGAGGCGCTGGACGCCGGGATCAACTTCTTCGACACCGCCAACGTCTACGGCTGGGGCGAGAACAAGGGCCGCACCGAGACCATCATCGGCAACTGGTTCGCCAAGGGCGGTGACCGCCGCGACAAGGTGGTCCTGGCGACCAAGGTGTACGGCAACATGGGCCCGGACGGTCCGGCCTGGCCCAACCACGACAAGCTCTCGGCACTGAACATCCGGCGGGCCGTCGACGCCAGCCTGAAGCGGCTGCGGACCGACCACATCGACGTCTACCAGTTCCACCACATCGACCGGGACACCCCGTTCGAGGAGATCTGGCAGGCCGTCGACGTCCTCGTCCAGCAGGGCAAGATCCTGTACGTCGGTTCGTCCAACTTCCCCGGCTACAAGATCGCCCAGGCCAACGAGATCGCCGCGCGCCGCGGCGGCACCATCGGCCTGGTGAGCGAGCAGTGCCTGTACAACCTGGCCGAACGGCGCGCCGAGATGGAGGTCATCCCGGCCGCGCAGGACTACGGCCTCGGCGTCATCCCCTGGTCGCCGCTGCACGGCGGGCTACTCGGCGGGGTGGTCAAGAAGGAGGCCGAGGGCGGGCGCCGCTCCTCCGGCCGCGCGGCCGACGCGCTGAACGACCCGGCCCAGCGGGCGAAGATCCAGGCCTACGAGGACCTGGTCGACAAGCACGGTCTGCGGCCCGGCGAGGTCGCGCTGGCCTGGCTGCTCACCCGTCCCGGAGTGACGGGGCCCATCGTCGGCCCGCGCACCGCCGAGCAGCTCCGGTCCGCGCTGCGGGCGGTGGAGCTGAAGCTGAGCGAGGAGCTGCTGGCCGGCCTGGACGAGATCTTCCCGGGCCCGGGTCCGTCCCCTGAGGCCTTCGCCTGGTGAGACACCGTCCGGTCACCGGTGGCCGGTGGCCGGTGGCGGCCGTGCCCGGCATCACTTGCCGAGCGCGGCCGCCAGGGCGACGACAGCCAACATCAGCACGAGCGCACCGGCCATGATCCGGTTCCGGGTTGTCGGGTCCACCCTTCGAGACTAACGGGCCCCGTTCAGCGGCCAGCGGCCGACCGTTTCATAACTCGGCTGTGCGCCCGGCACCCCGGCCCCGGGGGGCCGGCTGCTCACGAGGAGCAGTTCGTCCACGGTCCACGGCCGGCTGGAGAAGTCCTGCAGCGCCCGCACCCAGGGCCGGACGTCCACCGTGTGGCGGCCGCGGCCGCGGGCCACCGTCAGATGCGCCGTGTAGGGCCGGTGCTCGCCCATCGGCACACCGGCCTTGCGGGCGGCCGCCTCCGCCCGCGAGGCCAGCAGCCTCAGGGTGCGCAGATCGCCGTCCGCGCCGGCCCACAGGGCGCTGCCGCGCCCGAACCGGCCGCCGCCGCGCAGGGCGAGCGAGAAGGCGGGGGTGCGGCCTGCCGCGCGGCCCAGCCGGTCCGACAGCTCGGGGACGGTGCCGGCGTCCACCTCGCCGTAGAAGGCGAGCGTGAGGTGCCAGCCCGGCCGGCCGGTCCAGCGCAGGCCGTCGGCGCCGGGCAGCCGCCGCAGCTCGGCGACCGTGCCGGCGAGCCGGTCGACGACGTCGTCCGGCGGCACCAGCGCCGCGAAGAGTCTCACGAGGCCAGTGTCCCCGGCGGGCGCCCCGCGATCCAGTGGCCGCAGGCCGGCCCTCCGGCCGTCCGCGGGGCGCGTCCCGGGTGTCGGGCCAGGCGGGGTCAGGCCGCCGGGGCCAGCTCCTCCCGGCCGTCCTTCGGCACGAACCGCACCTGCGGGTGGCCGTGGTGCCAGCCCACCGACAGCCGCAGCCCGCCCGCGCGGGCCAGCAGCAGTCCGATGGTGACGGCCGCGACGAGGGAGACCGCCCCGCCCACGGCGAAGCCGGCGCGGGCGCCCCAGGTGTCGGTCATCCAGCCGACCAGCGGCGCGCCCAGCGGGGTGCCGCCCACGAAGACCATCATGAACAGGGACATCACCCGGCCGCGCATGGCGGGGTCGGTGCCCATCTGCACCGTGGTGTTCGCGGTGACGTTGACCGTCAGGCCGAAGACACCGATCGGCGCCATCAGCAGGGCGAACAGCCAGTACTCCGGGGCCACCGAGGCCACGATCTCCAGCGCGCCGAAGGCGGCGGCGGCCGCGATCAGCAGGCGCAGCCGGGCGGTGCCGCGGCGGGCGGCGAGCAGGGCGCCGACCAGCGAGCCGACCGCCATCACGGTGTTGAACAGGCTGTAGGCCCCGGCACCCGCGTGGAAGACGTCGTCGGCGTAGGCGGACAGCCACACCGGGAAGTTGAAGCCGAAGGTGCCGATGAAGCCGACCAGCACGATCGGCCAGATGAGGCCGGGCTGGCCGGCGACGTAGCGCAGGCCCTCACGGAGCTGGCCCTTGCCGCGCGGGGCGCGCTCGACGACGTGCAGCTCACGGGCGCGCATCAGCAGCAGACCGGTGATGGGGGCGGCGTAGGACAGGCCGTTGGCGAGGAAGGCCCAGCCGGTGCCCACCGAAGTGATCATCACGCCGGCGACGGCGGGGCCGATGAGCCGGGCGGACTGGAAGTTGGCGGAGTTGAGGCTGACCGCGTTCTGCAGCTGCTTCGGGCCGACCATCTCCGAGACGAAGGTCTGGCGGGCCGGGTTGTCGAGGACGGTGGCCAGGCCCATGACGAAGGCGGCGAGGTAGACGTGCCAGACCTGGACGTGGCCGGACAGGGTGAGGCCGGCGAGCGCGAGGCCGGTCAGGGCCATCACGGACTGGGTGCACAGCAGGGTCGGCCGCTTGGGCAGGCGGTCGACGAGGACGCCGCCGTACAGGCCGAACAGCAGCATCGGCAGGAACTGCAGGGCGGTGGTGATGCCGACCGCGGCGGAGGAACCGGTGAGGCTGAGCACCAGCCAGTCCTGGGCGATGCGCTGCATCCAGGTGCCGGTGTTGGAGACGACCTGCCCCATGAAGAACAGGCGGTAGTTCCTGATCTTCAGGGAGCTGAACATCGAGGACTTACGGGGGGAGTCGGTGGAAGTCTGGGAATCGTGGGTGGTCGGTGCGGGGGCGGAGTTGTCTCCCGATCCCGTACTCAAAGGGTTCGCCTCCTCGCTGGGCGTGCTTACAGATGAGCGAGCTTTTCCAGCACGGGAGCGGCCGCGCGCAGTTTCGCCCACTCGTCCTCGTCGAGACCGTCGATCAGGCCGGCCAGGAAGGCGTTCCGCTTGCGGCGGCTCTCCTCGAGCATCGTGACGGCCTGCTCCGTCTGGGTGACGACCTTCTGGCGCCGGTCCTCGGGGTGCGGCTCCAGACGGACCAGTCCCTTGGCCTCCAGCAGGGCCACGATGCGGGTCATCGACGGCGGCTGCACGTGCTCCTTGCGGGCCAGCTCGCCCGGGGTGGCGCTGCCGCAGTTGGCAAGGGTGCCCAGCACCGACATCTCGGTGGGGCTCAGCGACTCGTCCACCCGCTGGTGCTTGAGGCGGCGGGAGAGTCGCATGAGGGCGGAGCGCAGCGAGTTCACGGCGGCCGCGTCGTCGCCATGGCTAAGGTCCGGCATGTTCTTTAGGGTAACTCATTACCCTGCCTAAGGACCAATGGAGGTCACCCGTATGGCAGTGATCCTGACCACTGCGCCGTCCGTGTCAGGCGAGCCTCACCCGCACGAGTGATATCGGCCGGAAACACGCCCCCCGGCGCCGATCATCACGGCAACCCTCGTCTGCATGGCCACCAGCGTGCTCAGCCTGCGCATGGACCGCGAGCTGCTCGAACGGCTCCGCCGTCATGCCGCCAGAAGAGGAATGAGCGTCCAGGACTATGTCGTCCGGACGCTCATCCGCAGTGATTTCGACGAACGGTTCCGGGCCGCCGTCGAGGAGACGGAGCGGTTCTACGGGGTCACCTGACCCCATGGAACCGCTCCGCGGACCCGGCCGGCGGGTCAGGTCAGGTTCAGGGCCGGCATCAGGTAGTAGAAGGCGAAGACCGCCGCCACCACGTACATCGCGGCCGGGATCTCCCGGGCGCGGCCGGTGGCCAGGCGCAGCACCACGAAGGTGATGAAGCCCATGCCGATGCCGTTGGTGATGGAGTAGGTGAACGGCATCATCAGCATCGTCACGAAGGCCGGGACGGCGATGGTGAAGTCCGACCAGTCGATCTCCCGGATGGAGCCGGCCAGGATCAGGAAGCCGACCGCGACCAGGGCGGGGGTGGCCGCCTGGGACGGGACCATGGTGGCCACCGGCACCAGGAAGAGGGAGACGGCGAACAGCAGGCCGGTGACGATGTTGGCGAAGCCGGTCCGCGCGCCCTCGCCGACGCCCGCCGTGGACTCCACGAAGCAGGTGGTGCCGGAGGAGGAGGTCGCACCGCCGGCCGCGACCGCGATGCCGTCGACGAACAGGACCCGGTTGATGCCGGGCATCTGCCCCTCGGCGTTGGTGAGCTTCGCCTCGTCGCCGATGCCCATGATCGTGCCCATGGCGTCGAAGAACGACGACAGCAGCACCGTGAAGACGAACAGGATGCCGTTGAGCAGGCCGACCTTGTGGAACCCGCCGAACAGGCTGACCTGACCGACCAGGCCGAAGTCGGGGGTGGAGACCGGGTTGCCGGGCCACTTCGGGGTGGTCAGGCCCCAGGACGGCACGTGGGCGACCGCCTCGATGATCACCGCGACCACGGTCATGGCGATGATCGAGATCAGGATGGCGCCGGGCACCTTGCGCACCAGCAGGGCGAGCGTGAGCAGCACGCCCAGCACGAAGACCAGGACCGGCCAGCCGTTGAGATGGCCGTCGGCGCCCAGCTGGAGCGGGACGGTGGTGCCGGCGGCGTCCGGGATCCGGGAGACGAAGCCGGAGTCGACCAGACCGATCAGCATGATGAACAGGCCGATGCCGATGGCGATGCCCTTGCGCAGGCCGAACGGCACGGCGGCCATCACCCGCTCCCGCAGGCCGCTGGCCACCAGCAGCATCACCACGAAACCGGCCAGCACCACCATGCCCATGGCGTCGGACCAGGACATGCGCGGGGCGAGCTGCAGCGCGACGACGGTGTTGACGCCGAGACCGGACGCGAGGGCGATCGGCACATTGCCGACGACACCCATGAGCAGCGTGGTGAACGCGGCGGTCAGGGCGGTCGCGGTGACCAGCTGCCCGTTGTCCAGCTGATGCCCGTACATGTCCTTCGCGCTGCCCAGAATGATCGGGTTCAGCACGATGATGTAGGCCATCGCGAAGAAGGTGGCGAAACCGCCGCGGATCTCGCGGGCCAGGGTGCTCCCCCGCTCGGAGATCTTGAAAAAGCGGTCCAGGGCGCCGTAACGGGGCGGCGTCCCCGGCCTCTCGGGGGCGGGGACCTTGGCGGTGGCCGAGGTGGGCATGCGAATGACCTCGAAGATGCGGCAGGTACGGGGCGTACCGGGGGCTGGAACGGGGACATGCGTGATCGAGTCTCGCCGCCGTCGGTCACCGACAGATCCCATCGGGGCTGTTGGTAGGTTCCTACGAAGCAAAGCGGCCAGACTCGGACCGATTCAGTATGAACATATGAAGCCCGAAAAGGCTAATCTCTGCGCCTGTCTCTCGGATCTCTTCGCACCTGTCTTCTGAACCTCTCGGCGCCTGCCTCCCGGGCTTCTCGGCCCCTGCCTTGCGGGCCGCCGCCCGCGGCCGAACCAGGGCGCACGGGCCGGACACCGCCCTCACCCCGGGCCGTAAGCTGAGGCCATGGCGAAGTGGACCCCCAAGCACGAAGCACCGGAGCCCTTGGAGGGCCCCGTGGTCGCCACCATCACCGGCGGCACGATCGTCTGGTTCGTCCTCTTCCTGGTCCAGCTCCCCTTCTACGGCTGGTTCGCCGACCACGGCCACACCTGGTGGCTGTGGACCTGCCTGACGGGCGCCGGCCTCGGTGTCGTCGGCATCTGGTACGTCCGCCGGCGCGACGCGGCGATCAAACGCGCCGCCCGGCGCGAGGAGACTTCGGCGGCCGGCGGTCACCCGGCGTCCCGGGACTGACCGGCGCCTGTGCCGCCGCTCGAGGGGTGAAGCGGCGCATCCTTACGTACCGTCGATGACATGACCCGTCTCGACGCGGACGCGGAGCCGGCGCGCGCCGGGCCCGCCCCGCCGGCGCGGAGAGCACAGGTACCGCCGGCGACCGGGCTGACCTGGGCCGAGGTGGCCGAGCGCGTCGCCCGCGGCGAGGTCAACGACGTCCCGGTCCGCAGCAGCCGCTCCCTGACCGACATCGTCCGCGCGAACGTCCTCACCCGCTTCAACGCGATCATCGGCGTGCTGTGGGTGATCATTCTCTGCGTCGCGCCGATCCAGGACAGCCTCTTCGGGTTCGTGATCCTCGCCAACACCGGCATCGGCATCCTGCAGGAGTGGCGGGCCAAGCAGACCCTGGACGCGCTCGCGGTGATCGGCGAGGCACGGCCCACGGTGCGCCGCGACGGCACCGCCACCGTGGTGTCCACCGCCGACATCGTCCTGGACGACGTGATCGAGGCCGGGCCGGGCGACAAGATCGTCGTAGACGGTACCTGCGTGGAGGCCGACGGGCTGGAGATCGACGAGTCGCTGCTCACCGGCGAGGCCGACCCGGTGGCCAAACGGCCCGGCGACCCGGTGCTGTCCGGCAGTTTCGTCGTCGCCGGCGGCGGCGCCTTCCAGGCCACCCGGGTCGGCCGGGAGGCCTACGCCGCGCAGCTCGCCGAGGAGGCCTCCCGGTTCACCCTGGTCCACTCCGAGCTGCGCAGCGGCATCTCCACCATCCTCAAGTACGTCACCTGGATGATGGTGCCTACGGCCGTCGCCCTGGTGATCAGCCAGCTCGTGGTGGAGCACGCCGGTCTCGCGGACTCCGTGGCCCGGACCGTCGGCGGCATCGTCCCCATGGTCCCGGAGGGTCTGGTCCTGCTCACCTCCGTCGCCTTCGCGATCGGCGTGATCCGGCTGGGCCGCAAGCGGTGCCTGGTGCAGGAGCTGCCCGCCATCGAGGGACTGGCCCGCGTCGACACCGTGTGCCTGGACAAGACCGGCACCCTCACCGAGGGCGGGATGCGGGTCGCCGAGGTGCGTCCGCTCGGCGGCCACGACGACGCCTACGTCCGCACCGCGCTCGGCGCCCTCGGCGAGTCCGACCCGCGCCCCAACGCCTCCCTGCGGGCGGTCATCGACGCCTGCCCGGACGGCGAGGCCTGGCACTGCGTGGAGTCCCTGCCGTTCTCCTCCGCCCGCAAGTACAGCGGGGCGGTGTTCATCGAGGACGACGGCGAGTCGAGCACCTGGCTGCTGGGCGCCCCCGACGTGCTGTTCCCCTCCGGCGCGCCCGTCCTCACCGAGGCCGCGCGCCTCAACGAGCAGGGCCTGCGGGTGCTGCTGCTCGCCCGCGCCCGGCGCGACCTGGACGATCCGGAGGTGACCCGGGCGGTGATCCCCGCCGCGCTGGTCGTGCTCGAACAGCGGCTGCGCCCGGACGCCGCCGACACCCTGCGCTACTTCGCCGAGCAGGACGTCCGCGCCAAGGTCGTCTCCGGCGACAACGCGGTCTCGGTCGGCGCGGTGGCCGCCAAGGCCGGTCTGCGCGGTGACGCCGTGGACGCGCGCCGGCTGCCCGCCGACCCGCGGGACATGGCCCGGCGGCTGGAGGAGGCCACGGTCCTCGGGCGGGTCACCCCGCAGCAGAAACGGGACATGGTGGGCGCCCTGCGACGGCGCGGGCACACCGTCGCGATGACCGGGGACGGCGTGAACGACGTCCTGGCGCTGAAGGACGCCGACATCGGGGTGGCGATGGGCTCCGGCGCGGAGGCCACCCGGGCGGTGGCGCAGATCGTGCTGCTGGACAACAGCTTCGCCGTGCTGCCGTCGGTGGTGGCCGAGGGCCGCCGGGTGATCGGCAACATCACCCGGGTGGCGACCTTGTTCCTGGTGAAGACCGTCTACTCGGTGCTGCTGGCGGTGCTGGTGGTGTGCGCGCAGGTGGAGTACCCGTTCCTGCCCCGGCATCTGACGCTGCTGTCCACGCTGACCATCGGCGTCCCGGCGTTCTTCCTGGCCCTCGCCCCGAACCGGGAGCGGGCCCGGCCGCACTTCGTGCGGCGGGTGATGCGCTACGCGGTGCCCGGCGGAGCGGTTGCCTCGACGGCCACCTTCAGCGTGTATCTGATGGCCCGTACCCACTACACCGGGCCCGGCGCGCTGGCCGCCGAGACCAGCGTGGCGACGCTCACCCTGTTCCTGGTGGCCGGCTGGGTGCTCGCGATCGTCGCCCGCCCCTGGACATGGGGGCGCGTGGCGCTGGTGGCCGCGATGGGAGCGGCGTTCCTGTGCGTGCTGGCCGTGCCCTGGCTGCAGGACTTCTTCGCACTGCGGCTGGTGGGCACGGCGATGCCGTGGCTCGCGGTCGGGGTCGCGGTGGTGGCGGCGGGCGTCCTGGAGGCCCTGTGGCACTGGTCCGACCACCGCTTCCCGCCCGGCACCCCCGCCGCGCCGGCCCGCCCCGGGTGAGGTCCGCCCCGGCACTGCGGCTCAGAGGTCGTCCTCGCCCACCCGTGCGCGGACGAGCAGCGCGGCCGGCAGCTCCCGTGCCCCGGTGCGGCGGCTTGCGGAGACGTCCCGCACACGGTGGGCCGGGCGGGCTGCCGGCGCACCGTGTGCGGGACGTGGACGTGTCCTCGGTTCCTCAGTCGAACCAGCGGTCGCGGGCGAGTTCCTCCGTGCGGGAGGGGTCCTCCAGCAGGGCGGCCACCTCGAAGCGGCGCGGCCACTGTCCGGCCGCCCAGGCGAGTCCCGCGGCCACGCCCTCCAGGGTGGCCGCGTGCAGCACCCCGTCGTCGGTGAGCCGCCAGTCCAGCTCGGTGCCGTCGACGACGAGTTCCTCGTGCTCGACGTAGGTGGCGGGGGTGCGCGGGCCGAGGAGCACCCGCACGGCCTCCGGGACCTCGTGCTCGGTGCCCTCACTGTCCACGGTTCCGGGGACGGTCTCGCTCAGCCGCCGCACCTGGAACAGCTCCGCCAGCTCGGCGGCGAGCGCGGGCCGTACCGGCAGCAGCGGCACCCCGGAGGTGAACGGAAGCAGGTCCGGGGAGTCGCACACCACGGCGTCCGCGGCGTCCACGACCTCCACCCGTCCGTCGACGACGGCCCGCAGCTCGTCGGGCAGCGTGACCTGCTCCGGGTCGAGTCCGGCCAGCGCCCCGTACAGGGCGTGCAGCTGGGCCGCGGTGACCGGGCGTTCGGGGTCGGCCAGGCGGTCGAGGAGTTCGGCGGCTCCGCCGGGCTCGTCCAGCAGCGCGGCGACCGAGGTGCGCACCCCGAGGGCACGCAGCACCTGCTCGTCGTCGACGCCGGTGGCGTCGGCCTCGTCGTACAGGCCGCGCAGCAGCGGGTCGGAGCCGGCGGCGCGCAGTCCGGCCGGGCGGCGTCCGCCGAGCACCGGGTGGCCGCGCAGCCACCAGGCGGTGTAGGGCCGCACCGTCTCGTGGGTGCCGTCGGGCAGCAGGACGCGCACCGGCTGGGTGAGCGCGTCGCGCAGCGGCGGCCGGGACAGCAGGGCGAGCGCCCGGGGCCACTGGTCGTCGTCGACGAGGTCAAGGTCGCGCACGGCGACGATCTCGGTGGCGACCGGCGGCACGGGCGTGTCCGGGAAACGGTCGAGGACGTCCTCGCACCAGACGTCGACCGCGTCCAGCAGGCCGGGGTCGTCCGGTTCCGGCCAGTCGCTCTCGCGCGGCTCCATCTCGTCCGGGTCGAGGACGACGTCGGTGGCCCGCACAAGAGCGAAGTCGACCAGGACGCCGCAGGCGGCCAGCGGCTGTTCGCCCCACTTCTCGGCCAGTTCGGCGTCGACGCAGGGCAGTTCGCCCTCGCGCATCACGGAGTGGAACGGGCCGCCGGGGAAGACGAGTTCGGCCGCCGGGGCGAGTTCGCCGTCCTCGTCGGGCAGGGCGAGCGCGCCCAGCCAGGGCTCGTCGCCGGGTTCCAGGCCGGCCTGCCGGACCAGGGCGAGGACGGTGTCGGCGAGTTCCTCCGCGTCGGGGGTGTCCTCGTCCCAGCCTCCGGCGTCCTCGTCGAGGGAGGCGGCGACCGCGGCCCGCACCTGCGGGGTGGTGAGCACCGCGCGCGGCGTCGCGGGCAGCGCGCCGAGCTTCTCCAGCACCGGGTGCGCGGCGTCCGGGTGGGCGACCTTCAGCCCGAGCCGGGCCAGCGTCTCCGGGTCGACCGGGGTGGCGTCCCCGGCGGGCAGCAGCACCTGGCGCGGCCCGATGGTGGTGCGGCCGTCGGCGAGCGGCACCGGCAGCCCGGACAGCCGGTCGGGGTCGACGCCCGCGAGGCTGTCGTACAGCCGCCGCCACCAGGCGGGGTCCTTCTCCAGGCCGGCCAGCCGGTCGACGGCGTCGGTCAGCGGCAGCCGGGCCACGCCCAGGGTGCGCAGTTCCGCCCGGCGCTCCAGCCCGGCGGGCAGCAGCGCCGGCAGCACCTCGGCCAGCACCCGCACGGTTCCGGCGCCCGCCCCCTCCACGATCTCCGCGTCCCGGGGGCGCAGCGACTCGGGCAGGTCGTCCTCGGGCGACTTCGCCTGCACGGCCGGCGGCAGGAAGGAGGTGCGGGGCAGCCGCTGCAGGATCGCCTGGCGCAGCGCGCCGTCCACCTCGCCCTTGCCGAGCGGTCCGGGCACCAGGTCGATGACGCCCTCGGTGACCGGCCGCCAGGTAGCGAGCAGCCCGGCGTAGGCGTCGGCGGCGCGCTGCACCAGGAAGTCGGTGAGCGGTCCGGGCGCGACGTGCCGGCGGGTGCTGTCCATCGGGAAGGTGGCGATCAGCAGGGCGGGCACGCCGACCGGTTCGTCGCTGGGGGTGGGGGCGTGCAGGACGGGGCTGGTGCGGGGGCGCACCGGGTTGCCGTAGGCGTCGACGGGCACGGCCCAGGTCACCGACCAGTGCGGGCGCAGCCGTTCCTCCACCGGCCGGCCGGCGAGCAGGTCGGGGGTGAGGGGGCCGTCGGCACAGGCGGTGCGCCAGTGGGTGACGCCGGTGGGGGTGTCCGCGCCGGCGGGGGGCCGGGAGTCCTCGACGACGGTGAACGGGCCATCGGTGCGGCGGCTGAGGGTGCGCGGCTCCTCGTCGCCGATCTCCACCACGACCTCGGTCAGGCCGGGCAGGGCGAGCAGCAGGGCGTCGTCCACGCCGCGCAGCAGCCGCTCGGCCAGGTCCGCGGCGGCGGTGTCGCGCAGCGGCAGGATGACGACCGTGTCGTAGGGGTCGGGGGCGGTGCCCTCGGCGGCGAACGGCAGCCGCAGCAGCGGGACGTGGCCGTCGCGGCGGCGGATCTCGTCGCCCAGGCCGGGGCTGTGCCGGGCCGTCTCCTCGGCCAGCTCACGCGCCTCGGCCAGGGACCAGCGCACTCCGCCGTGCCGGCCGACCACGGCGGGCTCGTCGGTGACGGCCAGCACGGCGGCGAAGCCGACGCCGAACCGGCCGACGGACGGGGTGCGGGTGGCGGAGGTGTCCCGCTTGGCGGAGGCGCGCAGCGTGGACAGCGACTCCACGCCGGCCGCGTCCAGCGGGGCGCCGGTGTTGGCGGCCAGCAGCACCCCGTCGCGCAGGGTCAGGCGCAGCCGGCCGGGCACGCCGGCGCGGGCGGCGGCGTCCGCGGCGTTCTGCGCCAGCTCCACGACGAGCCGGTCGCGGTAACCGCCGAGGACCAGGTCCTCCTCGGCGTTGGCGTCCTCCCGGAACCGGGCCGGGCTGGTGGCCCACGCGTCCAGCACCCCGCGCCGCAGACGCGAGGTCCCGAACGGATCCCCTCCGGCGGACGGCTGCACCCACATGCTCACGTCGTTCATTCTCCTCACGAAGGTGCACCGAAGGTACCGCGCCGGAGGGCGGGCGGATGCGGCTCCCCGGTACGGGGCAGCGCGCCGGCGGCCGGCGAGTGGCGCGGCCTGTTCCGGGCGGCGGGCGTCAGGAGTGCCCGAGCTCCTCGGTCTTCTGGTCCGAGCTGTCCGGGACGGAGCCGGAGTCACGGGCGGGGCGGATCGGGAAGGGGTCGACGCGGGTCTCGTCGATCACCGGCGGGGCCGGCTGCGGGGGCTTGGGCATGACCGCGGCCTCGGAGTGGCCGCCGCAGCCGTAGGAGAGGGAGACCACGCGCCCGTCGGCCGGGGAGAACTCGTTGGCGCACACGCCGAAGGCCTGGCCGAGCGAGCCGCCGATCGGCACCAGGAAGCCGCAGCTGACACAGGACGCGGGGGCGGCCTGCGCCATCGGGGTCTTGGCGCCGAACGCCTCCTCCCAGCGGTCGGCGGCCAGATGCAGGCCGTACCGGGAGAGCACCCGTGCGCGGCGCATGCCCAGTTCCTCGGCGACGGCGCTGATGGAGCCGCGCGAGGGAGCGGTGGGCAGGTTGCGCGGCGGGCCGGCGGTGACGTCGGCGTCCTCGGCCTCCGCCAGCTCGGTCATCTCCTCGGAGACGGCAGAGTTCGGCGGCGGCTCGTCCTCGCCCGTGTACCCGGGCTCCAGCCTCAGGTCGTCGGCGTCGGTGGGCAGCAGATCGCCGGGACCGAGGTCGCCGGGGCGCAGGCGCTCGCTCCACGGCACCCACTCGGGCGCCAGCAGCGCGTCGGGACCGGGCAGGAGGACGGCCTCGTCCAGGGTGACGACCCTGGCGCGGGAGGCGCGGGCCACCGTCACGGCCCACCGCCAGCCGCGGTAGCCCAGCTCCTTGCACTCGAAGAAATGGGTGACGACGCGGTCGCCCTCGGAGACCAGACCCACGTGTTCGCCGACCACGCCCGGCGCGGCCGTCTCCTCCGCTGCTGCGCGGGCGAGGTCGACGGCCTCGGCACACAGACGGTCGGGTGTGCGGCTTCGCGTGCTCGCTGCGCTCACAGGTATCGCTTCTCTCCTACGCCGTCTTCCGGGTGCGCCGCCGAAGGCAGCGGGGCGGACGGAGCGGACCCGTGGACCGCGTCGACGTCCGCGCCCGGAACGCGCTCGGGCACACCTACGTCATCCATTCTGCGGTATGGCGGTAAGGCGCGCGGCCGAGAACGTTCGCCACGGCGCGTTACGCACGCTACCTTCTCGCCGCCGCGCGGCCCACACCGCCGTGGGCACCGGCCGCCGGGACGGAGGCGGGCCCCGGTTCGCTGGGCCGGCTGCGGGCATCGGTCCAGGTCGCGGCCGTCGTGGCGGACACGCCACCGGGTGCGCGCCAGGTGGCCGTGCGGGTGGCCGTGCCGCCCGTGCGCCGCCTCGTCCGTGCCGCAATGGCGCCACCGGCGTCGGTCAGGGGGCACTATGACGGAGTGGCAGCCGCGAGGACGCCCTCCGAGACCGCCGGGACCGGTGAGCCCCAGGGGTGCGAGGAGGGCAGCCGAGCCAGCGGTTCGGGCCCCTTCGCCGGGTCCGTCCGCGCGGTGGGCCGTGCTCTGCGGCTCCCGGTGACGGGCACGCTGCGCGGCATCCGCCGTGTCACGCACGCCCACGGCGCCGGTGAGTCGGGCCTGGGCCGGCTGATCGAGCTGCACGCGGTCAACGGCGCCGGCGACGTGATGATCACCGTGGCGCTGGCCTCGACCGTGTTCTTCTCCGTGCCCACCGACGAGGCCCGCGGCCGGGTCGCGCTGTATCTGGCCGTCACCATGGCGCCGTTCACCGTCCTCGCCCCGGTCATCGGCCCGCTGCTGGACCGGCTGCCGCACGGGCGGCGGGCCGCGATGGCCGCCGCGATGCTCGGCCGGGCGCTGCTCGCCCTGGTCATCGCGGGCGCGGCGGCCGGCGGCGGGCTGGAGCTGTATCCGGCGGCGCTCGGCGTACTGGTCGCCTCCAAGGCCTACGGGGTGGTGCGCAGCGCCGTGGTGCCGCGGCTGCTGCCGCCCCGTTTCTCGCTGGTGAAGGCCAACTCGCGGGTGACGCTGGGCGGGCTGCTGGCCACCGGGGCCGCCGCGCCCGTCGCGGCGGGGCTGCACCTGATCGGGCCGCGCTGGCCGCTGTACGGCGCCTTCGTGATCTTCATCGCGGGTACGTTCCTGTCGTTCTCCCTGCCGCCGAAGGTGGACTCGGCGCGCGGCGAGGACCGGGCGCTGCTCGCGGCCGACGCCGGGCGGCTGCACGGGCCGCGGCGGGGCCGGGGCAGGCGGCCGGGGCTGCGCACGGTGGGCACGGCCGTCACCCACGCCCTGGCCGCCAACGCGTCGCTGCGCTGCCTGTCCGGTTTCCTGATCTTCTTCCTCGCCTTCCTGCTGCGGGAGCATCCGCTGGCCGGGCAGAGCGCGGCGGTGTCGCTGGGGGCGGTGGGCGTCGCGGCGGGCGCGGGCAACGCGCTGGGCACGGCGGTCGGGGCGTGGCTGCGCTCGCGGGCGCCGGAGGTCATCGTGGTGACGGTGGTGGCGCTCGTGCTGGGGGTGGCGCTGACGGCCGCGGTCTTCTTCGGCGCGCTGCTGGTGGCGTGCCTGGCGGCGGTCGCCGGTCTCGGGCAGGCGCTGGCCAAGCTGTCCCTGGACGCGCTGATCCAGCGGGACGTGCCCGAGCTGGTGCGCACCTCGGCGTTCGCGCGCTCCGAGACGCTGCTGCAGATGTCCTGGGTGCTGGGCGGCGCGATCGGCATCGTGCTGCCGCTCAGTGGCGTGCTGGGCCTGGCGACGGGCGCGGCGATCGTGGCCGCCGGCTGGCTGCCGACGGTCCGCGGCCTGCTCGCCTGTGCCCGGCAGGGCGCGCCCGGCCGGCCCGGCCCGTCCTGACCGTGCGCCGCCGGCCCCGTGCGGCGGCCCGCGCCGGCGGCCCCGCGCCACGGCACGCCGCACCCCCGCGTGGGCAGGGGTATGGACATGCCCGATAGCCTTCGGCCATGACCTTGCTGCAATCCGCCGTGCGACGCCGCCGCGCCGTCGCCGCCGCCGGCGCCGTTTCCGCCGGACTGCTCGCCCTGTCGGCCTGCTCCCACCCGACGCCGATCGCCACGATCACCGTCGGCGGCGACTCGGTGCACGCCGAGGCCACCTGCTACGCCGACGGCAAGGCGATCGCGACCACCGAGCTGCCGAAGTGCCTGAAGTCGGACCACTCGATCGAGGTCGACCCGGACGACACCGTACGGTTCGGCGTCGACCCGGACATCGCGGACGCGGGCTGGACCATTCTGATGAACGGTCAGCCGCTCACCGACTCCAGCACCAAGACGTACCGCACCATTCCGGGCAGCGTCTTCTTCAACGCCCAGTACGGTGCGAGCGGCAACACCACCTGGGTCGCCGTCAAGCAGGGCGAGAAGGACGTGACGGGCATCTGGTCCTTCAAGCTCAACAAGGCGTCCTGACCGCTCCGGTGTCCTTCCTGCGTGTGCTCGTCGCCACCGCCGTCCCGGCCGAACGGGAGGCGGTGGCGCGGGCTTTGTCCGCCGAGCCGGCCCGCGAGGTGCAGCTGCCGGCGGCGACCGTGCACCGCCTCGCCCCGCCGGGCACGGCCGGCGCGCATGATGCCGAGGACCCGGGCGGCGGGTTCGGTCTGCTGGCCGCCGGTGTCGGCCCGGCCCGGGCCGCCGCGTCCACCGCGGCCGCGCTGACCGCCGCCGCGCTCGACGGCGCCCCCTACGACCTCGTCGTCTGCGCGGGCATCGCGGGCGGTTTCCTGCCCGGGGCACCCGTGGGCAGCCTCGTCGTGGCCGACGAGATCACCGCCGCCGACCTGGGCGCGGAGACCGCCGACGGCTTCCTTCCGGTGACCGAGCTGGGCTTCGGCACCGTCACCCACCGTCCGCCCGGGCATCTGGTCCGCACGGCGGCGGCCGCGACCGGGGCGGCCACGGGCACGGTGCTGACGGTGTCGACGGTCACCGGCACCGCCGCCCGCGCCGCCGCGCTGCGCGCACGGCACCCCCGCGCCCTGGCCGAGGCGATGGAGGGGTTCGGTGTGGCGGAGGCGGCCGCCGCGCACGGTGTGCCCGTGCTGGAGCTGCGCGCGGTCTCCAACGCCGTCGGCCCCCGCGACCGCGCCGCCTGGCGCATCGGCGACGCCCTGACCGCCCTGACCGAGGGCTTCGAAAAGCTCGCCGCCGCACTGGAGAGTTGGAACGCACATGACCCCGCAGAATCCTGAGCAGCAGCCCGACCGGCTGCGCATCGCCTACTCGCCCTGCCCGAACGACACCTTCGTCTTCGACGCCCTCGCCCACGGCCGCATCCCCGGCGCGCCCGCGCTGGACGTCACCTTCGCCGACATCGACATCACCAACGGCATGGCCGAACGCGGCGAGTTCGACGTGCTGAAGGTGTCGTACGCGGTGCTGCCGTACGTCCTTCACGAGTACGCGCTGCTGCCGTGCGGCGGTGCGCTCGGCCGGGGCTGCGGCCCCCTGGTGCTGACCCGCGAGCCGGAGGCCGACCTGAGCGGCCGGACGGTCGCGGTGCCGAGCGAGAAGTCGACGGCGTACCTGCTGTTCCGGCTGTGGGCCGCGGACACCGTGCCCGGCGGGGTCGGCGAGATCGTGGTGATGCCGTTCCACGAGATCATGCCGGCCGTGCGGGACGGGAAGGTCGACGCGGGCCTGGTGATCCACGAGGCGCGCTTCACCTACCAGAACTACGGCCTGCACAAGCTCGCCGACATGGGCGAGCACTGGGAGGCCACCACGGGCCTGCCGATCCCGCTGGGCGCGATCATCGCCAAGCGGTCGCTGGGCGAGCGGACGCTGACCCGGCTCGCCGACGCCGTCCGCGCCTCGGTCCGCGCGGCCTGGGACGACCCCGAGGCGTCCCGCCCGTACGTCATGGAGCACGCCCAGGAGATGGACCCGGCGGTCGCCGAGCAGCACATCGCGCTGTACGCCAACGAGTTCACCGCCGACCTCGGCGAGGACGGCTACGCGGCGATCCGCGGGCTGCTCGGCCGCGCCGCGGCCGAGGGGCTGCTGCCGGCGCTGAACGACGACGCGCTGCGCTTCCCGTCGTCGTAAGACCGTGGCGCCGCGCCGCGGGCGATCCACCCGTCCGGCCGGTCACCCGACCGGCCGGACGGCATGCGCCCGGCGGCCGGAGGCGGTCCGTCCGGTCAGACGTCCAGCTGGTCGGCGACCGCCCGCAGCAGGCCGGCCACCTTCTTGCCGGAGGCCTTGTCCGGGTAGCGGCCGCGCTCCAGGGTCTGGCCGACGTTCTCCAGGAGCGTGGTCAGGTCCTGCACGATGGACAGCAGCTCGTCGGGCTTCTTGCGCTGGGCGGCCGCCACCGACGGAGTCTCCAGCAGCGTCAGGGAAAGCGCCTGGTCACCGCGGTGCCCGGCGACCACGCCGAACTCCACGCGCTGTCCCGGCTTGAGCGTGTCCACTCCGGCGGGCAGGACCGAGGAGTGGACGAAGACGTCACCGCCGTCGTCGCGGGAGAGAAAGCCGAAGCCCTTCTCGCTGTTGAACCACTTGACCTTGCCGGTGGGCACGTCCGTCCTCGTCCTCGTACTCGTCGGAAAACTGCTTCTTCGAAACGGCTCTGATAGCACTGGGGCGGGCCGCTGCGGACCCGCCGGTACCCAGGCTAATGGTCGTGGGGCGGGTGACAAGACGTCGCCCGGCCGTTCCCCCGCGCTGGAACTACCCTGGTCCGGTGCGTGACGAAACCCAAACGAATTCCGCCGGGCCCGGCGACCGGCTGATCAGCGCCGGCGCGATCGTGTTCTTCATCGGGGTGGTGGCCACCGTCGTCACGGTGGCACCGCTGTTCCTCGGCGCGAAGCCGTTCCCGACGTTCATGTACGGGCTGAGCATGCTCATGGCCGTGGGCTTCGTGCTCGCCGGGGCCGGGCTGCTGCGCTCGATCGCCGCCGGCCGCCGCCGGGCACGCGCCGGCGCCGAGGAGACGGCCGGCTCCCGCTAGGGCTTCGTGCGCCCGGCCCGCCAGGTCTTCCTACGCCCGGCCGCCGAGGTGGTCCGCGAACCACCGCGGGAAGGCGGTGAGGTCGGCCAGGACGACGTCCGCCCCGGCCGCGCGCAGCTCCTGCGCGCCGCACGGCCCGGTGGCCACCGCCACCGACAGGGCCCCGGCCGCACGGGCGCCGCGGACGTCCCCGAGGTGGTCGCCGACGTACACACGGGCGTCGTGCTCGCGCAGCGCCTCGGCCTTCTGCTCGGCCCACAGACCGCCGATCACCGCGTCCGGCTCGATCCCCAGGTGCTCCAGGTGCAGCTTGGCGTTCGGCTCGAACTTGGCGGTGACGACGATCGCCCGCCCGCCGGCCCGCCGCACCGACGCGACGGCCTCCCGGGCGCCGGGCAGCGCGAGGGTGGGCGCGATGGCGGTCTGCGGGTACAGCTCGCGGTACAGCTCCGCGGCCTGCTCGATCCGCTCGGGCGGGAACCAGTGGGCCAGCTCGTCGGCCAGGGGCGGCCCGAGCCGCGTGACGGCCAGGTCGGCGTCGACGTACGTCCCCGTGTGCTCGGACAGCGCCAGGTAGCAGGCGCGGATGCCCGGCCGGGAGTCGATGAGCGTCATGTCCAGGTCGAAGCCGACGGTCGGCACGGGGGAAGTCATGGGGGCCATTGTGCCGTGCGGCACCGGACCGCCCGGGCGGGGTGGGGTGCCGGGCCCGCCGCGAGGGCCCCGGTGTGACCGCCGTCACCGGGCGGGCGGCGGGCGTCAGCGCTGCCGCTGCGACCGCCACACCAGGAACAGCGCCGAGGCCACGGCCGCGCAGCGCACCACCCACGGCCAGGTCTGGGCGAGCACGTCGTGCATGCCGTCCTGGGCGACGGGCTCGCCCCAGCGGCCGGTGCTGCGGCCCCACAGCCACACGCAGCCGGCGACGACGGCCAGGCCGGGCATGCCCAGCACGGCCCACTTGGTCTCCGTGGCGGTCAGGCGGCGCGATCCGTAGGCGATGACCCAGCCGAGCGCCAGCGCGAACCAGCTGCCCAGCACCGCCCCGGCCACCAGCAGCACGGCCGCGCACAGCAGCAGCGGATTGCGCCGGCCCCGCAGACCCCGGGCCAGCAGCCCCAGGCCCCGGCGGGCGGTCTTCTCCCCGGACCGCTCCCCGGCCTGCTCCCCGGACCGTGCCGCCTCGCCCTCGGCCGCGGGGGCGGCTCCCGGGGCCGTCCGGCCGGCGTCCTTCTTCGGCGGCGGCTTGAGCAGGTCCGGGATCTCCACACCGCCCACGAAGCCGGGCACACCGTCGCCGAGGCCGGCGTCGTCGGCGACGGTGCGCCACCAGTCGGAGCGGGCCGCCGAGGCGTCCGCCGCCCCGGACGGTGCCGAGGACGACGGTGGGGCGCCGGACGAGGAGGGCGCCGAGCCGGCACGGGCCTTCCCGGGCCGGGGGCCCGGCAGTGTCCGGCGCTGTTCCTTCCGCCGCTTCCCGCCGGCCTCCGCAGCGGTGTCCTGGGACGTGCCCGCCTCCCGCTGCACGGGCACGGCGGCCTGCGGCGCCTCGGCACCCGCCGGGGCCGCCGGGGCGCTGCCCGCACCGCCCGCCGCCGCGACGACGTCGTCGGGGCTGCCGATCCGGTCGAGGATGCGGCGCACGGCCGCCGGGCTGTCCACGACGGCCTTGGCGCGCCTCCGGTCGATCTCGTCCCGCAGCTGCGCCACCAGCCGCATCCGGGTGGCCGAGGACAGCTGCCGCTGCTGGGCCACGTCCCCGACGCGGCTCAGATACTCGTAGACGACCTGATCGCTCTCGATCCCCACGGACAACCCCTCCGGGGCGCTGGCCGGACAATCCGCGGCACGACGGTACCGCGTGGGCCGCGGCCCGCCCCAGCCGCACACGCACATGCCGCACCCGCGCCTGCGGGCCGGCTAACCGCACCGCCGCACCCGCGCCTGCGAGCCGCGCAACCGCACCGCCCCGTACCGGGATCCGTCCCCGCCGCCGGTGACCGTACGGTCCCCGTCGTCGTACCCACCCGCTACCGTGGACCGGATGAGCAGCGATGAGAAACCGGCGGACGCGGCGGCGGCCCCCCGCTCGCTCGCGGAGGCGCTGCGCGCGCGTGACGACGCCGGTCTGGCCGCACTTCTGCGCAGCCGCCCCGACCTCATCACCCCCGTCCCCACCGACCTGACCCAGCTGGCCACCCGCGCCGCGACCCGGGCGTCGGTGGTGCGGGCCCTGGAGCGTCTCGACCGGTTCGCGCTGCAGACCGCCCAGGCCCTGGCGGTGGCCGGCGACCCGGCGAGCTACGGTGAACTGCTCGGCCTGATGGCCGGTCACGCCGGTGATCAGGCCGTGGAGTCCGCCCTGCCGCGCGCCCTGGGCACCCTGCGCACCCAGGCACTGGTGTGGGGCGGCGACGACCGGCTGCGGCTGGTGCGCACCGCCCGCGAGCTGCTGGCGCCCACCCCGCAGCGGCCCTCGCCGACCGGGCTCGGCCCGACGGTCAAGGAGGCCACGGCCGGGATGTCGCCGGGCCGGATCCAGGAGATCCTGACCGCCGCCGGGCTGCCCACCACCCACGACTCGGTCTCCGCGGTGGCGGCGCTGACCGGGCTGTTCACCGACCGGGAGCGGCTGGACGCGCTGCTCGCCGCCCTGCCCGCCGACTCCCGCCAGGCGCTGGAGCGGCTGGCGTGGGGCCCGCCGTACGGGCAGGTCACCGCCGACCCCGCGCCCCATCTGCGGCTGCTGCTCGACCGGGGGCTGCTGCTTCCCACGGCGCCCGGCACGGTCGTCCTGCCGCGCGAGGTGGCGCTGCATCTGCGCGGCGGCCGCGCCCACCGCACGCCCGAGCCGGTGCCGCCCGCCGTGACAGCGGCCAGGACCCACCGCCCGGACGTGGTGGACGCCACGGCGGCCGGGCAGGCGTACACAGCGCTGGCCACCGTGGAGGAACTGCTGAAGGACTGGGACGAGGGCGGCCCGGCCGTGCTGCGCGCCGGCGGGCTGAGCGTGCGCGACCTCAAGCGCACCGCCGTCGCCCTGGACGTGCCGGAGCCGGTGGCGGCGTTCTGGGTGGAGCTGGCCTACGCCGCCGGGCTGGTCGCCTCCGACGGCGAGGCCGACGAGCGGTACGCGGCGACCCCGGCGTACGACGAGTGGCTGGAGCAGCCCGCCGCCGACCGCTGGAGCCGGCTGGCGCAGGCCTGGCTGGCGGCGACCCGCACCCCCGGCCTGGCCGGCGGGCGGGACGCGAAGGGCCGCGCGCTGTCCGCGCTGGGCCCGGGGCTGGACCGTTCGGCCGCGCCGGAGGTGCGGCACCGGGTGCTGACACTGCTCGCGGGCCTGCCTCAGGGGGCGGCACCGGATCCCGAGTCGGTGCTGGCCCGGCTGCGCTGGGAGCGCCCGCTGCGCGAACGCGACCAGGGCGACGAGGATCTGCGCACCCGGCTGGCCCGGTGGACGCTGTCCGAGGCGGAGCTGCTGGGCGTGACCGGCCGGGGTGCGCTCTCCGCCCACGGACGGGCCCTGCTGGGCGCCCCGCAGCCGCCGCGGCCCGCCGTGGAGCCCTCCGGCCCCGGCGACAAGCTGCCCGTGCACCACCACTGGACGCCGCCCCCGCCCGTCCCGTCGCCCGCCGAGCGGGCCGCGGCCGCCGAGAAGGCCGCCCGGCTGCTCGCCCCGCTGCTGCCGGAGCCCCTGGACCACGTGCTGCTCCAGGCGGACCTGACGGCGGTGGCGCCCGGCCCGCTGCAGCGGCCGCTCGCCGAGATGCTGGACGTGCTCGCGGACGTGGAGTCCAAGGGCGGCGCCACCGTGTACCGGTTCACCCCGGCCTCGGTCCGCCGCGCCCTGGACGCCGGGCGGACCGCCGCCGACCTGCACGCCTTCCTCGCCGAGTACTCCCGCACCCCGGTGCCGCAGCCGCTGGCGTACCTGATCGACGACGTGGCCCGCCGGCACGGCCATCTGCGGGTGGGCGCGGCCTCGTCGTACGTGCGCTGCGACGACGAGGCACTGCTGAACGAGATCCTGGCCGACAGGCGTTCCGCCCCCCTCGGCCTGCGCCGTCTGGCGCCGACGGTGCTGGCCGCGCAGGCCGACCCGGCCGCCCTGCTGGAGGGGCTGCGCGCCATGGGCTACGCCCCGGCCGCCGAGTCCGCCGCCGGGGACGTCGTGATCACGCGCGCCGACTCGCACCGCACCCCGCCGCGCACCCCGCCCGAGCCGGTCCCTCAGGGCCCGCCCGTCCCGGACGACACCCTGCTGTCCGCCGCGATCCGCGCGATCCGGGCGGGCGACCTGGCCGCCACCGCGCCGCGCCGCCCGGCCGGCACTCCACAGGCGCCCGGCGAGCTGCCCCGCACCTCCTCCGCCGAGACCCTGGCCACGCTGCAGGCCGCTGTCCTCACCGGCCAGGCCGTGTGGATCGGCTACGTCAACGCCGACGGCGCCGCGAGCCAGCGGGTCCTCGCCCCGGTCCGGGTCGAGGGCGGCTTCGTCACCGGCTACGACCACACCGCCGACGAGGTGCGCACCTACCCGCTGCACCGCATCACCGGCGTGGCGGAGCTTGAGGAGGACTGAGGACGACTGAGGACGACTGAGGACGAGGACGATCCCGGATGGGTGAGGCACACTGGACGTTTGGCCGTCGTGGAAAGGGTGTGTGCTGCGCGTGAACGGTCCCCTCATCGTCCAGTCCGACAAGACCCTGCTGCTGGAGGTCGACCACCCGCAGGCCGACGACTGCCGGCGGGCCATCGCCCCGTTCGCCGAGCTGGAGCGGGCGCCCGAGCACATCCACACCTACCGGGTCACCCCGCTCGGCCTGTGGAACGCCCGCGCGGCCGGGCACGACGCCGAGCAGGTCGTGGACGCGCTGGTGCAGTACAGCCGGTACCCGGTGCCGCACGCGCTGCTGGTGGACGTCGCCGAGACCATGGACCGCTACGGGCGGCTCACCCTGGTCAAGCATCCGGCGCACGGCCTGGTGCTGACCACCACCGACCGGCCGGTGCTGGAGGAGGTGCTGAAGTCCAAGCGGATCAAGCCGCTGGTGGGCGCCCGCATCGACGCCGACACGGTGGCCGTGCACCCCTCCGAGCGCGGGCAGATCAAGCAGGTGCTGCTGAAGCTGGGCTGGCCCGCCGAGGACCTGGCCGGGTACGTCGACGGCGAGGCACACCCGATCGAGCTGCGCGAGGACGGCTGGGCGCTGCGGCCCTACCAGAAGCAGGCCGTGGAGAACTTCTGGCACGGCGGCAGCGGTGTCGTGGTGCTGCCGTGCGGCGCGGGCAAGACCCTGGTGGGCGCCGGGTCGATGGCGCGGGCGAAGTCCACGACGCTGATCCTGGTCACCAACACCGTCTCCGCGCGGCAGTGGAAGCACGAGCTGGTGAAGCGGACCTCGCTGACCGAGGACGAGATCGGCGAGTACAGCGGCACCAAGAAGGAGATCCGTCCCGTCACCATCGCCACCTACCAGGTGCTGACGACGAAGCGGAAGGGGATCTACCCCCACCTGGAGCTGTTCGACTCCCGGGACTGGGGCCTGATCGTCTACGACGAGGTGCATCTGCTGCCCGCGCCCGTGTTCAAGTTCACCGCGGATCTGCAGGCGCGGCGGCGGCTCGGCCTGACCGCCACGCTGGTGCGGGAGGACGGCCGGGAGTCCGACGTGTTCTCCCTGATCGGGCCGAAACGGTTCGACGCGCCCTGGAAGGAGATCGAGGCGCAGGGCTACATCGCGCCCGCCGACTGCGTCGAGGTCCGGGTGAACCTGACCGACTCCGAGCGGCTGGCCTATGCCACCGCCGAGGCCGAGGAGAAGTACCGCTTCTGCTCGACCACCGAGACCAAGCGGAAGGTCACCGAGGCCATCGTCCGCCGCTTCGCCGGGCAGCAGATCCTGGTCATCGGCCAGTACATCGACCAGCTCGACGAGCTGGGCGAGCATCTGAACGCCCCCGTGATCAAGGGCGAGACCACCAACGCCCAGCGCGAGAAGCTCTTCGACGCCTTCCGCAACGGCGAGATCAACGTCCTGGTGGTGTCGAAGGTGGCCAACTTCTCCATCGACCTGCCGGAGGCGACGGTCGCCATCCAGGTCTCGGGCACCTTCGGCTCCCGCCAGGAGGAGGCCCAGCGCCTCGGCCGGGTGCTGCGCCCCAAGGCCGACGGCCACCAGGCCCACTTCTACTCGGTGGTCGCCCGCGACACCATCGACCAGGACTTCGCCGCCCACCGCCAGCGCTTCCTGGCCGAACAGGGCTACGCCTACCGGATCATGGACGCGGACGAACTGCTGACGGAGAGCTGAGGGAGCGCCGCGAACGCGTCGGCCGAGGCTTCGGTCCAGTGCCGGCACGTCGTGCGGCCGCCGCCAGCAGGGCGCAGGTCAGCAAGGCGTACGGGGCCGCGAGGGGCTGCTGCCACCACAGCAGGTGCAGGTCCAGGTCGCCGTCCCGGGGGACCAGCCACATCGTGCGGGCGGTGAAGCACAGCCAGGTGAGCACCGCCCAGGTGCGGTGGCCGTCGGCCAGCAGCACGGCGATCAGCGGCACGCACCACACCCAGTGGTGGGACCAGCTGATCGGGGACACCAGCAGGGCGGTCAGGCCGGTCAGCAGCACGCCCCACGGTTCGCGGTCCGTCCGGCCGGCCAGCCACAGGCCCGCCGCGCCGAGCGCGACGGCGGGGAGCAACCAGGCCGCGCCGGGCGCCGGGGTGTGCAGGGCGCGGGCGACGAGGCCCTGCAGGGCCTGGTTGTCGATGATCCACGCCTTGCCCACCCGGTCGGTGTCGACGACGAGCCGCGTCCAGTAGGTGACGGTGGCGGCAGGCAGGGCGAGCGCGCCCAGGGCGACCGTGGCGGCACAGGCGGCGAGCGCCGTGGCCGCCTCCCGCCGGCGCCCGCGCAGCAGCAGGTACACGGCGAACAGGCCCGGTGTGAGTTTGATCCCCGCGGCCACTCCGATCGCGGCGCCCCGGCCGCGGGCGCCCGCGGGCCGGGTCAGGTCCCACAGGACCAGGCAGGCCAGGGCCAGGTTGATCTGCCCGTAGGCGAAGGTCTGGAAGACCGGCTCCAGCCACAGGGCCAGGGCGGTGGCGGTGCACAGCAGCGGCAGACCGGGGCCCGTCCAGGCGAGGCGGTGGCCGGCGAGCCGGGCGGACAGCTGGACCAGCCAGGCCAGCAGCACGGCGTTGACCAGGACGAACAGCGCCTTCAGCGCCGGCGCGGGCAGCCAGGCCGTCGGCAGGAACAGCAGCGCCGCGAACGGCGGATACGTCGCCGGCAGGCGTCCCTCGGTGACCTCGAAGCCGTACAGGTCCCGGCCGTGGGCGACGGCCGCGCCCTCGGCCCGGTACACGAAGGCGTCGGGCATCTTCACGCCCGCCAGGACGAACAGCAGCACGAGGACGGTGAAGGAGACGGCGAGCAGGGCGAGCGCGGGAGCGGGGCGCGACCGGAGGGCCATCATCCGTTCTGTCACGGATCGACCCTAGTGGGTCGTTTCCGACACAAGCCGCTTTCCCGGCGCACGGACCGGGTGCGGCGCCCCCGCCTCGGCATACGGGCTCGCACACAGACGGCCGCCCGCGCCCCGGCCCGCCCGCCCGGGAAACCGGTTGGCACCCGGCGCCGCCCGCGTCTAGAATGCCCGCTCTTGCCCGCCTCCCCCGAGGGCTTCTCCGCCCTGTGGAGCGCCGCCGACCGGTCGGAAACCGGCGGCAGATCACGCAGCCGCCCGACGGTGCCGCTCTCGCACCGCCGAGGACGACGCCCACCGCCCAACCCGCAGGTCCTACCGGAGGCACGTCCTTGTCCACGCCGTCCACGTCCGCGTCCGACCGCTCCACCGCCCCCGCCGGGGCCGACCCCGACGATCCGCTCGCCCGTGAGCAGGCCCACCTGGCCGCCTCCCGGGCCGCACTGCGCGCCATGCGCGCCGACGTCGAAGCGCTCGACATCCGTGACGTCACCGCGAACTGGGTGAACGCCCAGATCCTCACCCGGCAGATCGACGAACGCATCAAGGCGCTGGCCGACCTCAGCGACACCCCGCTGTTCTTCGGCCGTCTCGACTACCTGCACGCCCCCGGCGCCGACCAGGCGGAAGGAGCAGAAGGCGAACGGTTCTACATCGGGCGGCGGCATGTGCACGACGCGGCCGGCGACCCGATGGTCATCGACTGGCGCGCCCCGGTCTCGCAGCCGTTCTACCAGGCGTCCAAGAAGAACCCGATGGACATCGCGCTGCGCCGCCGCTTCGGCTACACGGGCGGCGAGCTGACGGCGTACGAGGACGAGCACCTGTCGGACCCGGCAACGGCGGACACCACCAGCGCGCTGCTGCAGCGGGAGATCGAGCGCCCGCGCGTGGGCCCGATGCGCGACATCGTGGCGACCATCCAGCCCGAGCAGGACGAGATCGTCCGGTCGGACCTGTCCGGCACGGTGTGCGTGCAGGGCGGCCCCGGCACCGGGAAGACCGCCGTCGGCCTGCACCGCGTCGCCTACCTGCTGTACGCCCACCGGGAGCGTCTGGCCCGCACCGGCACCCTCGTCATCGGGCCGAACCGGTCCTTCCTGAAGTACATCGAGCAGGTGCTGCCCGCGCTCGGTGAGCTGACGGTGCAGCAGGCCACCGTCGACGACCTGGTCGCCCGGGTGGAGGTGCGCGGCACGGACGACGCGCGGGCCGCTCTCGTCAAGGGCGACGCCCGGATGGCCGAGGTGCTCAGGCGGGCCCTGTACGCGCACGTCACGATGCCCACCGAGGCGGTCGTGGTGGTGCGCGGCTCGCGCCGCTGGCGTGTCCCCGCCTACGAACTGCAGGAGATCGTCGAGGAGTTGCTGCGGCGCGGCATCCGCTACGGCGCAGCCCGCGAGGCACTGCCGCAGCGGATCGCGCACGCCGTGCTGGTGCGGATGGAACGGGCGGGCGAGGCCCCGGACGACCGGGTGCAGGACGCCGTCGCCCGCAACGCGGCGGTGAAGGCCGCCGTGAAGGCGATCTGGCCGCAGGTCGACCCGGCCAAGCTGGTGCTGCGGCTGCTGTCGGACGCCGCCTTCCTCGCCGAGCACGCCGAGGGGATCCTCACCGAGGAGGAGCAGAAGGCGATCCTGTGGACGAAGCCCGCCCGGTCGGTGAAGTCGGCGAAGTGGTCGCCGGCCGACGCCGTGCTGATCGACGAGGCGGCCGACCTGGTGGAGCGCACGCCCTCCCTCGGGCACGTGGTCCTGGACGAGGCGCAGGACCTGTCGCCCATGCAGTACCGGGCCGTCGGCCGGCGCTGCTCCACCGGTTCGGCCACCGTCCTCGGCGACCTCGCCCAGGGCACCACCCCGTGGGCGACCCGCACCTGGGAGGAGGCCCTGTCCCACCTCGGCAAGCCCGACGGGGTGGTCGAGGAGCTGACCGCCGGTTTCCGCGTGCCGACCGACGTCATCGCCTACGCCTCCCGTCTGCTGCCGCACATCGCGCCCGGCCTGACCCCGGTCGCCTCGGTCCGCGAGAACCCGGGCTTCTTCGAGGTCCGCGCGCTCGACCCGGACGCGGACGCGGCCGCGCGGGACGCCCAGGTGGTCGCCGCCTGCGAGGAGATGCTGCGCCGCGAGGGCTCCATCGGGCTGATCGCCGCCGACGCCCGGATCCCGGCCCTCGCCGAGGCGCTCGCCACCGCCGGGCTCGCGTACCTCTCCCCGGGCGAGGAGACGACCGCCGAGACCCGCCTCACCCTGGTCCCGGCCTCGCTCGCCAAGGGCCTGGAGTACGACTATGTGGTGCTGGACGAACCCCAGGCCGTGGTCGACGGCGAACCGGACGAACGCACCGGGCTGCGCCGCCTGTACGTGGCCCTGACCCGCGCCGTCTCCGGCCTGATCGTCACCCACGCGACGCCGCTGCCGGCGCAGCTGACCAGCTGACTCCTCACACCGCGGACGGCTCCGCCACCGCCGTCCGCCCGTCCAGCACCGCGCGCCACCGCGCGACGGCGTCGGCGGACACCGGGCCGGCCCAGCCGTCCGGGCGGGCCGCGCCGCCGATGTGGAAGGCGTCGATCCCGGCGGCGCACAGGGGCGGCACATGGTCCAGGCGCAGCCCGCCGCCCACCATGATCTGCTGCCGGTAACCGGGCCCGCCGCTCCGCGCGGCCTCCGCGAGCAGCGTCGGCAGGCCCTCGTCGACTCCGCCCGCCGCGCCCGCGGTGAGGTAGGTGTCGAGGCCGGGCATGCCGTCCAGCTCCTTGCGCAGGGCGTCGCGGTCGGCGGCCCGGTCGATGGCCCGGTGGAACGTCCACGGGCACCCGTCCAGCGCGGCGACGACCCGCTCCACCGCCGCCAGGTCCACCGCGCCGTGCTCATCGAGGAACCCGAGCACGAATTCCCGCGCGCCCGCCTCCCTCAGCTCCCCCACCACACCGGTCAGCCTGTCCACACCCTGGGGACCACCGGCAAAGAACCCGTCCGTGAGCCGCACCATCACGCGCAGCGGGACGTCGACGGCGGCACGGATCGCGGCGACGGTCGCGGCCGACGGGGTGAGCCCGTCGGCCTCCATGTCGGTGACCAGCTCCAGGCGGTCCGCGCCTCCGGCCTGGGCGGCGACCGCGTCCTCGACGTCGAAGGCGATCACCTCCAGGACTGCACGCACGCTCATAGGACCCCTTTCCTCGGTTCCCCTGGGGGCTCGACAGGTCTAGTCCAATCTCAGGGTACGCCGAGGAGGTCCCGACCGGCCGCGATCACCGGAAGGATCACCGGAAGATGTTCAGCTCGCCCTTCTCCACGCCGGCCAGCTCGAACCCGTCCCCGCTGTCCGGCAGGGGCCGCCCGGCATACAGCCGGACCAGCGTGGCGGCGTCCCCGATGTACCGGGCCGGGGGCCGCTGTCCGCTCGCGTCACCCAGCCGCAGCGGTTCGTCCACATCGTCGAGATCGGCGTGCAGAGGCAGGTGGCCCGCCTCGCGGGTGACGTGGGCGAGCAGCGGCAGCGCGTACTCCAGTGCCGCGCCGGCGTACGCTCCGGGCGCGCCGAGGGCCTCGCGCACATCGCCCGCGTGCACCCACTCCCCCAGCGCGAGTTTGTCCAGCCACCCGCCGGCCCGCGCGATCAGCGGCCCGGCCTCGGTCATCCCGCGCTCCAGCTCGTCCACCACCCGTTCATGGGACCACTCGGCCAGCTCGGCGATGTCACGCGCATTGGACTCGGGCGAGAACACGCCCTCCTCGAACCGGTTCTCCACGACCCGGCGCAGCGCGGCCGAGCAGTGGGCGAGCACGTCCCGCACCGTCCACTCGGGGCACGCGGCGACCGGCAGCGCGAAGTCCGCCTCCGCCCGCGACCTGAGCAGCGGGATCAGTGCGTCCCGCTCCTCGGCGAGCAACCGCCCGGGCAGCTCCGGATCCCGATCCCGCACCTGGCGCACAGCAGCAGAAGTCATGTCCCCACGCTAGGGCGCACGCGTCGGGGCACGCCTCCCCCGGCGCGAGAACCCGGCGGAAGAGTGAGCACATGGCCGAACACGCCGGTTCGTAACGTCGTCACCCATCGGCAGCACTACGGCGCCGTGGTCACGTCCCCACGATCGACTGGTGTGCCGGAATGACCAGTCCGGGTGCCACAGACGCCCTCGGCGGCGGGGCATCCGGTCTGGCGGGATCGAGAGTCTGGCCGTTACTGGCCGTTACCCGCCTCGTCGATGCAGCACTGGTACAGCGATCCCTCCTGGAAAGCACTCGGGCCGCCCCCGAAGGAGCGGCCCCAGGACCTGGTGCAGCCATATGCACCTTGTTTCTGTGTGCTACGGCCGATGCTGCAGAGGCACGCCGGTGACGGTCAAGGCGACCGTTACGCCATGTTGACGTCGGTCTCCGGTCAGTGACGGCGGCTGGTGTGGTCGACGAAGGCGGACCAGGAGGCGGGGGACACGGTGAGGAAACCTCGACCGGTGTCCTTGGAGTCGCGGATGTGGACGGAAGAACAAGCGGCGGCAACCTCAACACAGTCACCGCCAGATCCACCGCTGTAGCTGGACTTGAACCAATGGAGCGACTGGCTCGTGAACTGCTCGCTTGTCATGAGTCTCCTTGCAGCAGCTTCTCGATGCGACGCATGGACTCCATCGGAGACAGCGCCTGAGCCCGGATGATTCCATACCGTGCCGCGATGCCACGCACGAGCTCTCGGTCAATAATGACCCGACCGCTCCCTTGGCTCTCCAGGTAGGCAACCTGCTCCCCTCCCTCCGGCACCATGAGGGTGAAGGGGCCGTCCACACAGGCATGGTCGGTTGCCAGAGTTGGCATCACCTGGATCTCTACGTTCGGATTCTCAGCCGTGAGGAGCAGGTGCTCAAGTTGTCCCCGCAGCACCTCGAAGCCACCGATGGGTCGTTGGAGGACCGCCTCCTCCAGAACGAAGCTGAGGACAGGAGACGGCCTGCGGCTGAACAGCTTGTGCCGGGCAAGGCGGGCAGCCACCATCTGCTCGATCTCCGCCTCGTGACGGCGCGGGCGCCAGACTGCGAACATCGTCCTGGCGTAGTCCTCCGTCTGAAGCATGCCGGGCACAATCAGTGGCGCGTACTGATGGAACTCAACCGCGGTCTCTTCGATGCGGGCCGCGTCCCGGAAGAAAGCGGGATACCGCGCCAAGGCGATGGCCTGCTTCATGGCGAGGAGCATCCCACCACCGTCCAGCAGACTGTCGAGCCGGTCGATGGTTTCCGGCCGTGGGATGCGCCTCCCCTGTTCGATCGCGGCGATCTGCGCCTCGCTGTATCCGATCCGTTGGGCCAGCGCGGCCTGCGTGAGCCCGGCTCGCTCGCGGAGAATCTTCATCTGCCTGCCGAAACACCGCAGCAGTTCGTCGGCGGGGTCCGCTTCCCGTGCCGACGGCTGCCCCATGATCTGCGTCACCGGACGCCCCCTTCCCTGCCCCAACAGCCATGTACACCACCCCCGACAAACACGCTGTGTAAGGGGTTCGTCACTGGTCACCGTAGGCGTGAGGCACAAAGCTCACCGGCATGACGACCGAAAATCCCCCGTTCGGGAAAACAGGACAACTCGTCCGCTCCGAGGCGGAGTTCGCGATGACCTTCACCTCCACGCCGCGCGGTGCCCGCCTGGCGCGTCGGCTCGCGTCGGAACGCCTGGACGCCTGGGGCTTCCCGTACGACTCGGACGTGAACGAGACGCTGACTCTGATCGTGTCGGAACTCGCCGCGAACGCGGTGACTCACGGCCGTGTCCCCGGCCGCGACTTCCGTCTGAGCCTGACGCTGACCGCCGCCCGCGACCGCGTATGCGTCGAGGTCACCGACACCAGAGGCGACCGCTTGCCGCCGGCCCGGCCGTGCGCGCCCGAGGACCCCGAGGCCGAGGCAGGCCGTGGATTGTGGCTGGTGACCTGTCTGGCGAGCCGACTGTCCGTCGAGCCACGAGAAGGAGGCGGTCCCGGCAAGACCCTACGAGCCGAGCTGGATCTGAGCCCGCCCTCCGCCCCCTGAACCCGCACACCTCCCGCGCGTCTCCCCGGACAATGACCCCATGGCCGACCACGCCGACCCCACCGATCACGCCGACCTCGACGCCCTGCGGATCCGCTTCGCGCGGGCACTGCACGGTGCCCGCGGCTTTGCCGACGGCCCCGATCCCGCCCCCTACGCCGACGACCTGCTGCGCCGCTGGTCCCAGCCGCACCGGCGCTACCACACGCTCGCGCATCTGACGGCGGTCCTGGACCACGTCGACACGCTGCGGCAGTACGCCGCCGACCCGGACGTCGTCCGTCTGGCCGGCTGGTTCCACGACGCGTTCTGTCTTCCGCAGCGCTCCGAGAACGAGGAGCGCTCCGCCCGCCTGGCGGAACGGGCGCTCACCGAGGCCGGGGTGCCCGCCCAGAAGGCAGCCGAGGTGGCCCGGCTGGTCCGGCTCACCGTCACGCACGACCCGGCCGACGACGACCCGGACGGCCAGGTGCTGTGCGACGCCGACCTGGCGATCCTGGCCGCGCCACCGGAGGCGTACGCCGCCTACGCGGCGGCCGTGCGGGAGGAGTACCACTTCGTCCCCGAGGACGCCTTCCGTGAGGGCCGGTCCGCGATCCTGCGAGAACTCCTCGGCCACGCACACCTGTTCCGCACTCCTCACGGCCGGCGCCACTGGGAGGCGGCGGCCCGCCGGAACCTCGCCGCAGAGCTGGCGGAGCTGGAAAAGCCGTCGCGGTGAGGTGAGCGCCCCGCCTACCCTGCCCGCCATGACCACATGGGGCGGGGAGCAGGTCGAGCAGGCCGTCGCGGGGGCCGTGGCGGTGCTGCAGACGGCCGTGGACCGGGACTGGGACGAGGTGCGAGCCGGGCGGCTGGAGTGGAGCTGCCGGTACACCGCCGAGCACATCGCAAGCGCTCTGACCGCCTACGCCGAGCAGTTGGCCGGCCGGGGACAGCACACCCGCGTCCCCTTCGGCATCGTCCTCGACGAGGGCACCGGCCCCTCGGACGTCCTGGCGGTGATCTCGACGGCCGGCGCCCTGCTCGCAGCCGCCGTGCGGACCACCCCGCCGCAGGTCAGGGCCTACCACCCGCTCGGCGACGCGGACCGTGAGGGCTTCGCCGCGATGGGCGTCACCGAGGTGCTGCTGCACACCCATGACATCGCCGGCGGGCTGGGGCTGCGCTACGAGCCCCCTGCGGAGCTGTGCGAGGACGTGCTGGGCCGGATCTTCCCGCAGGTGCAGCCGGGCCCGCGGCCCTGGCCGACCCTGCTGTGGGCCACCGGCCGCGGTGAGCTGCCCGGCAGAGCGCCGGTCGCCGAGTGGCGCTGGCACGCCCCGCTCGTGATCCCGGCCGGACGGCTCACTCTTCTGGGCGTCACTCCGGCGGCCGCACGGGATCTGCGGCTGGGCGGCGACGGAGGCTTCCGGTGGGCGGGGAAAGGACCGTATCCGGGTACGCGGGAGGCCGCCGGGATGGTGGTGACGGCGTACGAGGACGGGGTGCACCGGCCCGAATGGGGGATGTTCGCGCTGGTGCGCGACGAGGACTGGCGCGCGGTCGGCACCATCGGGTTCCACGGCGCACCTGACGACGAGGGCGGCGCGGAGGTCGGCTACGACCTGACCGAGTCGGCCCGCGGCCACGGCTACGCCACCGAGGCGCTGCGCGCGCTGGCCGCGTGGGCGCAGGGCCGGGGCGGGATCCGGCGGCTGGTGGCGCGGATCGACCGGGACAACGGGCCGTCCCAGCGTGTCGCGGAGCGGGCCGGTTTCACCCGGAGGGCCGCCGAGGGCGACCTGCTCGTCTACGAACTGCCCTGCTGAGCACGGCTCTTGCGCCGGCGCAGCCCGGAGGCGTGCAGCAGCCGCACCACCTCGCGGCTGCGGACCTCGACCGCGCCTGCCGCGACCGCGTCGTCGTAGCGGTGGGCGGGCAGGTCGTAGTGGTCGCGTTCGAAGGCGCGGCGGGGCACGCCGAGCCGTGCGGCGAAGGCGTGCAGTTCGGCATAGGAGACGTCGCTGATCAGATGCGACCACAGGCGGCCGTGGCCGGGCCAGGTGGGCGGGTCGATGTAGACGGTCACCGTGCCGCGGCCCGCCCCGGCATCCTGCGGCAGGCTGTCGCATGCCCGGCGCTCACGAGGACGGCTTCCCGCCCATCGCGTCCGCCAGCGACCCCACCGCGGCGACCTTCACGCCCGCCTTGGAGCACACCCAGTGCGGGTCGGGGCCGAGCTCGGGTTCCACGTCCAGCGCGTGCGGGTCGCCCTGCCCGCACACCGGGCACAGCGGCCAGCGGCCGTATCGTTCCAGCAGCGCGTCCTGCACGTCCTGGGCGATCAGTCCGGCCACGAAGGACGCGCCGTCCGGCCACTGCTTCACCCACCAGCGCCGCTGGGTGACGGAGTCCTCGACGAGCGACACCACGTCGGCCTGCGCGACCTCGCCCGCGACCAGGTCGGCGAGGACCAGGGCGCGAGCGGCGTGCAGGGCCTGCTCCAAGGGGCTGATGGGGTTCATGCCTCCATTGTGCGCAGTCTTGACCTGCCGTCCGAACGGAAAATATCTTTCATAGCGTGACCCAGGACGTGAAGGAAATTTTCGCAGGCTCGGGCTCCCCGACCGCGGCGCCCCCGGCGCCCGCCGCGCTGGCGGCCAAGGTGCGCACCCTCGCACCGTCCATGACCCGCTCGATGCAGCGCGTCGCGGAGGCCGTCGCCAACGACCCGGCCGGCTGCGCCGCCCTCACGGTCACCGGCCTCGCCGAACTCACCGGCACCAGTGAGGCGACCGTGGTGCGCACCGCCCGGCTGCTCGGCTACCCCGGCTACCGCGACCTGCGCCTGGCGCTCGCGGGCCTGGCCGCCCAGCAGCAGTCCGGCCGCGCACCGGCCATCACCACCGACATCGCCGTGGACGACCCGATCGCCGACGTGGTGGCCAAGCTCGCCTACGAGGAGCAGCAGACCCTCGCCGACACCGCCGCCGCACTGGACACCGCCCAGCTCGGCGCCGCCGTCGCCGCCCTGGCCACGGCCCGCCGCACCGACGTGTACGGCATCGGCGCCTCGGGCCTGGTCGCCCAGGACCTCACTCAGAAACTGCTCCGCATAGGGCTGATCGCGCACGCGCCCACCGACCCGCACCTGGCCGTGACCAACGCCGTGCAGCTGCGCACCGGCGACGTGGCCATCGCCATCACCCACTCCGGTTCCACCGGCGATGTGATCGAGCCGCTGCGCGTCGCCTTCGAACGCGGTGCCACCACCATCGCCATCACCGGCCGTCCCGACGCGCCCGTCACCCAGTACGCCGACCATGTGCTGACCACGTCCAGCTCCCGCGAAAGCGAGCTGCGCCCGGCGGCGATGTCGTCGCGGACCAGTCAACTGCTGGTCGTGGACTGCCTGTTCGTGGGCGTGGCGCAGCGCACGTACGAGACGGCGGCACCGGCGCTGGCGGCCTCCTACGAGGCCCTGGCCCACCGCCACAGCCCCCGCGGCGGATCCACGGCACGCTCCTGATCCACGCTCCTGACACACGTTCCTGACGCACCCGCCCGCCCCACCACTCCTGTCGCCCCTCACCCTCCCTGTCGCCCCTCCCCCTCCCTGTCACACCGCCCCGAGCCGAGCCGAAGCCCGACACACACAGCCCGAAGAGAGCCCACCCCGATGACCTCCACCCCCCATTACCGCGAACTGCGCGCCGAGTTGGAGTCGCTGACCACCGAGGCGTTCCGCCCGGAGCTGTCCGAGATCGACCGGCTGCCCACGCTGGAGATCGCCCGGCTGATGAACGCCGAGGACTCCACCGTGCCCGCCGCCGTGGCCGAGCGTCTGCCCGAGATCGCCGCCGCGATCGACGCCGTGGCCGAGCGGATGGCGCGCGGCGGCCGGCTGATCTACGCCGGCGCGGGCACCGCCGGCCGGCTCGGCGTGCTCGACGCCTCCGAGTGCCCGCCCACCTTCAACACCGCCCCGGAACAGGTGGTGGGCCTGATCGCGGGCGGCCCCGGCGCCATGGTGACGTCGGTGGAGGGCGCCGAGGACTCCCCCGAGCTGGCGGTGCGGGCCCTGGACGAGCTGGGCCTCACCCCGGACGACACGGTGGTCGGCGTCTCCGCCTCCGGCCGCACCCCCTACGCCATCGGCGCGGTCCGCCACGCCCGCGCGCTCGGCGCCCTGACCATCGGCCTGTCCTGCAACGAGGGCAGCGCGCTGGCGGCCGCCGCCGAGCACGGCATCGAGGTCGTCGTCGGCCCGGAACTGCTGACGGGCTCCACCCGTCTGAAGGCCGGCACCGCGCAGAAGCTGGTGCTGAACATGCTGTCGACGATCACGATGATCCGGCTGGGCAAGACCTACGGGAACCTGATGGTCGACGTGCGCGCCTCCAACGACAAGCTGCGCGCCCGCTCCCGCCGCATCGTCGCCCTGGCCACCGGCGCGACGGACGAGGAGATCGAGCGGGCGCTCGAAGCCACGGACGGCGAGGTCAAGAACGCGATCCTGGTCCTCCTGGCAGGCGTCGACGGCCCGGAGGCCGCCCGCCTCCTCGACGCCTCCGGCGGCCACCTGCGCGCCGCCCTCACGGCGAGCGGAGCGGCCGGCTCACAGAGCTGATCAGGGACCACACCGGGCAGGCCCGCGGGTCCGGACCGACGGCGAGGGCATCGACGGGACCGTCGGCTTCTGACCCGCACGACGAGGAGTCGTTCTTTCTCCGCGCCGCACGCGGCGGAAGAACGACCGAACAGGATGCGTCACACAGAAGTCGTGCCAGGTTCTGTCGGGCCTGTGCGACGCTGGCCGGTATGAACCACGCACAGTTCACCGCGCTCGGGCGGGCCCTGCGGGTGGTCGGGGAGCACGGCGAGCAGCTGACCGCCGAGGCCACCGACGCGCGGCTGCACGAGATCAGGAACGACCTGCGGCGTGCTCTCGATCTGCTGGAGGAGAGCGTGTCGCAGGAGCGGCCCACCACCCGGTGTGCCGAGCATCCGCACGGGCCGGTCGACAAGGACGCGCCCGATCTGTGCCTGCTCTGCGAGACCCGGCGCCGTGCCGCGCGCCGGGCGCAGTACACCGGCGGACCGCGCCGCGCGCCCGCGCCGGCGCACGAGGGGCCGGTGCCCTCCCGGTACGGCGTGCGCGGAGACCGGCCGGAACCCCAGCAGCGGTGGCTGCCGGAGCTGTGGAACGGCCGGGAGTGGCAGTTGTGCGGCACCCCGCGGCACGACCGCCGGGAGGCCGAGCTGTACATCGCCGCCCAGCGGCGGGGGCCGCGGGCCGCGTCGGCCTACCGGCTGGTGCACGAGTTCACCGACTACGAGGTGGTCCGCGTGTGGGGCACGCCCGTGCGGACGGGCATCGAACCGCTGGGGCACCTGTAGCGGTCCGCGCCCCGGCGGCGCCTCACCGTCCAGGCGCCGGCGTCTCCCAGTACACCTCCACGCGGTGGCCGTCCGGGTCCAGGCACTTGAAGGAGACGAGGCCGGGCTCGTCGCACTCCTCGACGATCTGTACGCCGTCGGCGGCCAGCCGCCCGCGCAGCGCCCGCACCTGCGCCGGTTCGGACAGCCGGAAACCGACATGCAGGAAGGCGGGCAGCGGTCCGACCTCGCCGGACACCGTGTGCAGGGCGAGATCGAACCCGGCGCCGTCACGGATGATCACCGTGCCGTCCTCGTAACGCTGCGCACTGGCCGGGTCGAAGCCGAAGTACGCGCAGTAGAAACGCCGGCTCGCCCGTTCGTCGCGCACCGGCAGACCGAGATGGGTCACCTGCATGACCACAGGGTCGGGCCGGCCCACAGCCACGGCAAGCCCCCGTTCGAAAGCCCGGACAGCACGCCTGGACGAGGTAAGTCCGAGGGCCCCTGCGGCCGGGGAAGGCACCGCCTGCTCCTCGGGGGAAGGCCTCCTCGGGAAGAGAGGGGCTGCGCCGGGCTGCGCGCGCCCGCGCTGCGGCGGAGCACCCGGGCCGCTCGGCCCTGCCGGGCGTCAGCCCTGGGCCGTGGGGCGCACGACGATCTCGTTGACGTCCACGGTGGCCGGCTGGTCGAGGGCGAAGCCGATCGCCTCGGCGACGGAGGCTGCGGGGATGGCGAGTTGCCGTGCGGCCGCGCGTGCTGCCGCCTGAGCCTCGGGGGCGCCACCGCGGTCCACCAGCTCGCTCTCGGTGAAGCCAGGACTGATGATCGTGACGCGGATGTCGCGGCTTTCCTGACGCAGGCCTTCCGACAGCGCCCGGACGGCGTACTTGGTGGCGCAGTACACCGCCGCGGTGGGGTCGACACGGTGACCGGCGACCGAGGCGACGTTGACGATGTGCCCGCTGCCCTGGGCACGCATCTGCGGCAGTACCGCGGCGATGCCGTAGAGCGTGCCGCGCACATTGACGTCGATCATCCGGTCCCAGTCGTCGACCCGGAGGTCCGCCATCGGGGACAGCGGCATCACGCCGGCGTTGTTCACCAGCACGTCGATCCGCCCGTAGCGGTCGAGCGCCGCGTCGGCGAACGACGTGATGCTCTCACGCTGTGTGACGTCGAGCGCACGGTGGTCCAGGTGGCCGCCCGCCGCGCGCACCTGCTGGGCCAGTGCCTCCAGCCGGTCGGTTCTGCGTGCTCCGGCCATGACCTGGTGGCCTGCGGCTGCCAGGCGACGAGCCGTGGCCTCGCCGATGCCGCTGCTGGCTCCGGTGATCAGGACGACCTTCTTCCCGGCGGGGGCGTGCGTGGACATGATGCGGATCTCCTTCGAGCAGGCGCGGCACGAATGTCAGGTGGTGACAGCCGCAGGCATCAGTTCAGCCGCCGAGGGCCTGCCCAGGAAGGCAGCGGCAGCCTGGGTGCCGCGCACCCAGGCTGCCGCGGGGCAGTACTGTCGGTCCTATGCACACGGCGTCCGCCCGTTCCCTCGGGCACTTCCTGCGCGCGTATCGCGCCCGTCTGGAGCCGTCCGATGTCGGGCTGCCCACGGGCGGCGGCAAGCGCCGGGTCACAGGTCTGCGCAGGGAAGAGGTCGCCGTGCTGGCCGGGGTGAGCGCCGACTATTACATGCGGCTGGAGCAAGGCCGGGAGACCAACCCCTCACCCCAGGTCGTCGGTGCTCTCGGCAGGGCACTGCGGCTGAACGCCGATGCGCGCACCCACCTGTTCCGCCTCGCAGGTCTCAGCCCCGTGACGCACGCCGGAAGCCTCCGCAACCAGGTGCACCCCGACCTGCTGCGCCTGCTCGACGCCTTCCCGAACGCCGCGGCCTACGTGCTGGGACCGGCGTTCGACATCCTGGCCACCAACGTCATCGCCGACGCCCTCCTGGCGCCCTTCGACGGCGAGAGGAACATGCCGCGAATCCTCTTCACCCACCCGCGGGCCCGTGACGTCTTCCCGGACCGGCAGCTCATCACCGGCGCGACCGTGTCCGCGCTCCGCATGAACGCGGCCCGCTTCAGCGATGTCACGGAGATCGACGAACTCGTCCAGGATCTGCTGGAGGCCTCGACGGAGTTCCGAGCCCTGTGGAACGACCAGGGAGTCGGTGCTCTCGCCCGGGCCTGCAAGATCTTCGTCCATCCCGAGGCCGGACGCATCGAGCTGACCTACGAAAGCTTCGACGTGCGGGCCGCGCCCGGCCAGGAACTGCTGGTGGGTTCGGCACAGCCGGGCAGCCGCAGTGCGCAGGCCCTGGCGTATCTGGCCTCCATGGCCGCTGCCTGACGCCGGCACGCGCCCGCTCCCCGGCTCGAAACCCGCGTCCCTACGCGCTGAAGGCCATGGACGCCCGCGTCCCGGTGACGCGGGCGTCCGGCAGGTGAGGCGAGGGGCGGCCCCCGCGCGACGCAGCTCGGGGAGTACCGGGCGCCGCGCCGGGCGGGCGGACAGGGCTTACGCCGTCGCCCCGGACACCTCCGGCTCCCCGGTCTCGCCGGCCGCCCCGGTCGCGGCCGGCGCCGGTGCGCCGGGGGCGGCCTCGGGGCGGTGGCGCGGGATGAAGGCGGCGACGGCGAAGCCGAGCAGGGCCGCGCCCGCGCCCATGGCCAGGACCGTGCGGAAGCCGTTCTCCGAGGGCAGCACGAAGGTGCCGAACCGCGTGGTCATGTGGGCGAGCACCACACCGGCGACCGCGCTGGCGGTGGAGGTGCCGATGGAGCGCATCAGGGTGTTGAGGCTGTTGGCCGCGCCCGTCTCGGAGGCGGGGACGGCGCTCATGATGAGCGCGGGCATCGAGCCGTAGGTGAAGCCGATGCCGGCGCCGATGACGCAGGACGCCAGGACGAAGTGCCAGACCTGCTGCATGAGCAGGATGTTCAGCCCGTATCCGGCGGCGACGATCAGGGCGCCGATCATCAGCGTGGCCTTGGGGCCCTTGGCCCGGGACACGGCGGCCGAGACCGGGGCCACGGCCATCATCACCAGACCGGAGGGCGCCATGACCAGGCCGGAGGCCAGCAGGGACTGGCCGAGGCCGTAGCCGGTCTGCTCCGGCAGCTGCAGCAGCTGCGGGATGACCAGGGACATGGAGAACATCGCGAAGCCGATCGCGACGGAGGCGAGGTTGGTCACCAGCACCTGGCGGCGTGCCGTGGTGCGCAGGTCCACCAGCGGGGCCTGGATCCGCAGCTCGAAGGCGCCCCAGGCGAGCAGGATGACCACGGCCGCGGCGAACAGGCCGAGGGTCGTGCCGCTGCCCCAGCCCCAGTCGGCGCCCTTGGAGATCGCCAGCAGCAGGCAGACCAGGCCGGCCGCCATACCGAGGGCGCCGAGGATGTCGAAGCGGCCACCGGAGCGCACCTTGGACTCGGGCACGAGCAGCAGGACGAGCGCGGCGGCGACCACGCCGAGGGCGGCGGAGGTCCAGAAGAGCACGTGCCAGTCGAAGTTCTCGGCGATGAGCGCGGCGGCGGGCAGGCCGAGGGCGCCGCCGACGCCGAGCGAGGCGCTCATCATCGCGGTGGCCGAGCCCAGCCGCTCGGCGGGCAGCTCGTCGCGCATGATGCTGATGCCGAGCGGGATCACACCGGAGGCGAGGCCCTGCAGGGTCCTTCCGACGATCATCGGGACGAGGGAGTCGCTCAGCGCGGCGGTGGCCGAGCCGGCCACCAGCATGAGCAGGCTGAGCAGCAGCATGCGGCGCTTGCCGTACATGTCGCCGAGGCGGCCCATCACCGGAGTGGCGACGGCCGCGGCGAGCAGGGTCGCGGTCACCGCCCAGGCGGTGTCCGACGCCGAGGCGTGCAGCAGCTGCGGCAGCTCCGGGACGATCGGGATCACCAGGGTCTGCATCAGCGAGACCACGATGCCGCCGAAGGCCAGCACGGCCACCACGGCGTGGGGACTCAGCGGTGCCCCGGCCTGTGCCGGCCGGGCGGGTGCGTCGGTCATGGAAAGTGTCTCCGGGAAACGCGGATCGCGAGATCACACGGACATCTACTTGACTTACGCAAGTATAGCGATTTGATTGACTTAAGCAAGCGAATGCCGTGCGGACACGCGAAGGGCCGGTGCCCGCTCGGGGCACCGGCCCGGTGACGTCCCGGCCCGGCCCGCAGGCCGGCCGCCGGAGAGACGCCGCGCTCGGTACAGCGCTCAGTACAGCGTCTTCACGGACTCCGCGTCGTACGGCTTCAGCTCGTCGAAGCGGCCCTGGAGCACCTTCGCCGCCCACTCCGGGTCCTGCAGCAGCGCACGGCCCACGGCGACCATGTCGAACTCGTCCGCCTCCAGGCGGTCCAGGAGGTTGTCGATGTTCTTGACCGGGGCGCCCTCGCCCCGGAAGGAGTCGGTGAACTCGCCGTCGAGGCCGACCGAGCCGACCGTGATGACCTGCTTGCCGGTCAGCTTCTTCGCCCAGCCCGCCAGGTTGAGGTCGGAGCCGTCGAATTCCGGCAGCCAGTAGCGGCGGGTGGAGGCGTGGAAGACGTCCACACCGGCGGCGGCCAGCGGGGTGAGGATGGCCTCCAGCTCCTCCGGCGTCTCGGCGAGACGGGCGGTGTAGTCGTGCATCTTCCACTGCGAGAAGCGGAAGATGACCGGGAACTCCGGCGACACCTTCTCGCGGACCGCCGCGACGATCTCCGCCGCGAACGTGGTGCGGGCCACCGGGTCGCCGCCGTAGGCGTCGGTACGGCGGTTGGTGCCCTCCCACAGGAACTGGTCGACGAGGTAGCCGTGCGCACCGTGGATCTCCACGCCGTCGAAACCGATGCGCTCGGCGTCCGCGGCGGCCTGGGCGAAGGCGGCGACGACGTCGTCGATGTCCTGCTGGGTCATCGCCTTGCCGGTCGGCTCGGCACCGGCGGTGACGAGACCGGACGGACCCATCGCGGGCGCCTCCGGGAACGGCGGCTTGCCGGCCTTGCGGACCATGCCGATGTGCCACAGCTGGGGCACGATCGTGCCGCCCGCCTCGTGCACGGCCTCGGTCACCTTCGCCCAGCCGGCGAGCTGCTCCTCGCCGTGGAACCGGGGCACGCGGTCGCTCTCACCGGCCGAGGGGTGACCCACGTAGGTGCCCTCGGTGACGATCAGGCCGACACCCGCGGCGGCACGGCGGGCGTAGTAGTCCCGCACGTCCTCACCGGGAATGCCGCCCGGGGAGAACATCCGGGTCATCGGCGCCATCGCGATCCTGTTGGGGACCGTCAGGCCGTTCAGCGTGACCGGGCGGGACAGGACGCGGGCCGCACGGACGGCGGCATCCGGCGCGGCGGGGTCGGAGGCGGTGCTCATGTGGAGACTCCTCAGCGGGGGAAATGAATACCGTGCGGTATGTGCACGTTCATCTTTTCTGCAGATCCCAACGGCACGACCCGCCGGAGACATTTCCCGCAACCCGCGGCTGTGACCGGGAACACTCCAGCGCTCGCACCCGTCGCCCCGGCCGCACCGCCTCGCGAAGGCCCCGCCGTCACGTCACGGCAGGCGGGCCTCCCGGTTCAGTCGCCGCACCCGCTCTCGCAGCACGTCCCCCGGCGCGGCTTCCCCCAGGCGTTCGGGCGGGCAGTCCCACTCCCGTCCGCCGCACACCGGACGCAACTGTACGTACCCTCCCTCGCGTCCCATGACCTGGCCGATGCGCCCGTCGCGCACGTCCACGACGTACGCGCCGACCGCGGGGACCGGACGGGCCGTGCCACCGCTCACGCGCCCCCCTGCCTGTCCCGCAGCACGGCGGCCAGCCGTGAGGCCACGCCCAGGTTGCACCGGCCCAGGTCGATCAGGGCGTACGGATGCCCCTGCGCGCCGGTCACCGGGTCCACCCGCAGTGACGGAAGGACGATCCCCACGTCCCGCAGAGCGGCCCGCAGCCGCTCCACCGCTTCTTCGGCGGTCCGGGCCGGCCGGTCGCCGTCCGTCACCTTCACCGTGTCCACTGCCGTGATCCCTCCACAGTGAGTTGTTATGTCACCACACAGCGTGTCCGAAACGGCCCTACCCTGACCAGCAGCGGCACCCCAACAATCTCTGCTGTCGGACCGGGAGTTTCCATTGGCAGGACCGAAGGACCTGGACCCCTCGTCGTCACCGCGCGCCCTCCTGGGCGCCGAGCTCCGGCACGCCCGCGAGAAGAAGGGGCTCATTCAGGAGCAGTTGGGCCAGTTGCTCTTCGTGAGCGGCTCGTTCGTCGGGCAACTGGAAGCGGGCACGCGACGGATGCAGCCAGAGATCGCACGGATGCTGGACGAGATCCTGGAGACGGACGGGTTCTTCCTGCGGAACTGCCAGAGCAGCGGCCAAGTCCAAGTACCAGGACCACTTCGCCGAGGCGGTGGAGCTCGAAGCTCAAGCCACGGCCATCCGGCAGTACACCCCGCTTCTGATCCCGGGACTGCTCCAGACCGCCGCCTACGCACGTGCGGTGAACTAGGCCTACGACCCGACTGCGACGGAAGAGGCCATCGATCGCTGGGTGAGCAACCGAATGGCTCGTATCCGTCTGCTCGAACACCCAGCAAAACCGATGTTATGGGCGGTGATTGACGAGGCCTCACTGCGCCGTACGACCGGTGGTCCGACGGTGATGGCAGAGGCCCTGCGCCACATCGCCGACCTGAGCCGAAGGCGCCGGATCATCGCGCAGGTGCTGCCCCTCGACGCCGGAGCACACACGGCGATGGAGGGCGCCTTGAAGCTCATGGATTTCGACGACGCCCCTCCCGTCGTCTACCTGGAAGGGGTACGCAGCGGGCGACTGGAGGACGACCCTGCGACGGTCGCCCAGTTGAGATTCGTCTTCGACCTCCTCACAGCCTCCGCATTGTCACCGGGCAAGTTGCTGGCGTCCATTGAGGCATTGGCAGAGGATTACTCGCATGAGGAACCCTGAGGACGGCCTGAGCGCGGCCGCATGACACAAGTCCAGTTACAGCGGAGGCGGGGGCGGCAATTGCCTCGAAGTCACCCGCTGGCGCAAGTCCACCTACAGCGACAACGCCGGAAACTGCCTGGAAGTCGCCCCCGGTCACCCCACCCTCGTCCCCGTCCGCGACTCCAAGAATCCCGACGGGCCGAAGCTGGCGTTCACGGCCAAGGCCTGGTCCGCGTTCGTCTCGGGGCTCAAGCCTTGAGCTTCGAGCCCTCTGTGCAAGGAACGGGTGGGGGGTTCAACCCACCCACCCTCCCCGCGCGTTGACGCTGCGCGGTCGATTTGCCACGGACGGTCATCACGCTCTAGCGTGCCCGCACAACGAACAACCCCCGCCAGGCGCTACCAACACCTGCGGGGGTCTGACCGACGAGATCGAAAGCAGGTCGATCCCGTGGCTGACACCCACTCTAGTCATGCCTCCCTGCCCGTGCACGCGTCCTCGCACCCCATGGCCAAGCCGGGGTACGGGAAACGGTCGGTGCCCGGCCAACTCCCGCGCAGGGGCGACGACTTCTGCCATCTTCCGCCTCGCGAGGCGGCCGTCGCGGCGTATCTCGACCGGCTTCCGCAGGGCGCCGACATCTCGGTGAAAACGCTGGCCAAGCAGCTTCCCTACGGCCAGTGCGCGCTGCGCACGGCCCTGAACCGGCTGCAGGCGGCCGGGCACCTGCGGCGCGGCCGTGAGCGGCTGGAGACGGATGCGGGCGGTACCCGATGGATCACCCGATCGTGGTGGTCGCGTACCGCTCGTGATGACGCGTGGTGGACGGCGTTCATCCGGGGCGAGGTGCCCGAGGAGGCGGCCACGGCGTCGCCGGGCCCCACCCGGTCCCGCGCCCACATCCTGCTCGCCGCCCTGGGCCGTACCGCACCCGTGCTGTCGCTGTCCGCCGCCGACTGCGCCGCCCTGGCGCCGCTGGTCACGGAGTGGTTCGCGCGCGGGGCCGGCGACGAGGCCGTGGTCCGCGCCCTGACCGAGGGGCTGCCGTCCCCGGTGCACCACCCGGCCGCGCTGGTCCGCCGCCGCCTGATCGACAAGCTGCCGCCGGAACCGGTGCCCCGGCCGGCGCCCCGGCGCCTGCTGGAATGCGCGGAGTGCGGCGTGCCGGGGCGGCCGGAAGCGCTCCCAGGAGGCCTGTGCGCGGGCTGCCGAGGCGGGCGCGCCCCCACGCGCTCCCACGCGCCCCTGGCTCCCTCGGCGGTCCGAGCCCGAGCAGCGGGGATCCGCGCTGCGATGGCTGTCAAGCGTGAGGAACGGACACCCGTATGACGGCATCCACGGTCCGACATGACCACCTGCGGGCACATGGGGGAGAGCAGGCGACGCCAGACCCCTGACACCGGAGAACGCCCGCAGATGTCCGTCGAGGACTTCGAGGAACTCGTCCGCCGGGCTCTCCCAGGGAGCTGCGGAACCAGCTGGAGCTCAAGGCCGAGGCCTACCGCAAGGGACGCGCCATCACCGACGGCTTCCTCGCACCCGTGGGTCACTTCGAGGGCCACGGCAACTGGTCCGACGCCGACGGCGCGCTCATGGCCGTGGAGATCACCTCGCACGACCGCGACACCGACCAGCGCGCCCGCATCGACAAGCCCGTGGGCTGCGCGGCGGCCGGGATCCCGTCCATCTGCTCATCGACCGAGACAGCGCCACGGTCAGCGTGTACAGCGAGCCGAAGGACGGGCGTTACCTCCAGTGCTCCACCCGCCCGTGGGGGGCGACCGTCGACCTGCCGCCTGGGGTGGGCCTCACGCTCGACACCGAGAAGCTCAAGGACTACGCCGACTGAGCCCTGTACCCGGAAACGCCCGAGGGCGGCACCCCCTGTCTCCAGGGAGTGCCGCCCTCGTCGCTACGGACTGGTTCCGATCCTCAGCGGGATCAGAAGTCCATGTCACCGCCCGGCATGCCGCCACCGGCCGGCGCGGCGGCCTTCTCCGGCTTGTCGGCGATGACGGCCTCGGTGGTGAGGAACAGCGCGGCGATGGACGCGGCGTTCTGCAGGGCCGAGCGGGTCACCTTGGCCGGGTCGATGATGCCCTCGGCGATCAGGTCGACGTACTCGCCGGTCGCGGCGTTCAGGCCGTGGCCCGGGGTCAGGTTGCGGACCTTCTCCACCACGACGCCGCCCTCCAGGCCGGCGTTGACGGCGATCTGCTTCAGCGGGGCCTCCAGGGCGACGCGCACGGCGTTGGCGCCGGTCGCCTCGTCACCCTCCAGCTCCAGCTTCTCGAAGACCTGGGAGGCCTGCAGCAGGGCCACGCCACCACCGGCGACGATGCCCTCCTCGACGGCCGCCTTGGCGTTGCGGACGGCGTCCTCGATGCGGTGCTTGCGCTCCTTGAGCTCCACCTCGGTGGCGGCACCGGCCTTGATGACGGCGACACCGCCGGCCAGCTTGGCCAGACGCTCCTGCAGCTTCTCGCGGTCGTAGTCGGAGTCGCTGTTCTCGATCTCGGCGCGGATCTGGTTGACGCGGCCGTTGACCTGCTCCGGGGAGCCGGCACCGTCGACGATGGTGGTCTCGTCCTTGGTGATGACCACCTTGCGGGCGCGGCCCAGCAGGTCGAGGGTGGCGTTCTCCAGCTTGAGGCCGACCTCCTCGGAGATGACCTCGCCGCCCGTGAGGATGGCGATGTCGCCGAGCATGGCCTTGCGGCGGTCACCGAAGCCCGGAGCCTTGACGGCGACGGACTTGAAGGTGCCGCGGATCTTGTTGACGACCAGGGTGGACAGGGCCTCGCCCTCGACGTCCTCGGCGATGATCAGCAGCGGCTTGCCCGACTGCATGACCTTCTCCAGCAGCGGGAGGAGGTCCTTGACCGCGGAGATCTTGGAGTTGGCGATGAGGATGTACGGGTCCTCGAGCACCGCCTCCATGCGCTCCATGTCGGTGGCGAAGTAGGCGGAGATGTAACCCTTGTCGAAGCGCATGCCCTCGGTGAGCTCCAGCTCCAGACCGAAGGTCTGCGACTCCTCGACGGTGATGACGCCTTCCTTGCCGACCTTGTCCATGGCCTCGGCGATCAGCTCACCGATCTGGGTGTCGGCGGCGGAGATGGACGCGGTGGAGGCGATCTGCTCCTTGGTCTCGACCTCCTTGGCCTGGTCGAGCAGGGCGGTGGAGACGGCCTCGACGGCCTTCTCGATACCGCGCTTGAGAGCCATCGGGTTGGCACCGGCGGCGACGTTGCGCAGGCCCTCCTTCACCAGGGCCTGGGCGAGCACGGTCGCGGTGGTCGTACCGTCACCGGCGACGTCGTCCGTCTTCTTGGCGACTTCCTTGACCAGCTCGGCGCCGATCTTCTCGTACGGGTCCTCGAGCTCGATCTCCTTGGCGATGGAAACACCGTCGTTGGTGATCGTGGGGGCGCCCCACTTCTTCTCGAGGACGACGTTGCGGCCCTTGGGGCCGAGGGTCACCTTGACGGCGTCCGCGAGCTGGTTCATGCCGCGCTCGAGGCCGCGCCGCGCCTCCTCGTCGAACGCGATGATCTTGGCCATGTGAAGTGGTCCCTCCAGGACTGGGGGTGATTCCTTCGGACCGCGCCCGCGCCCGCGACGGACGGCTCGCCGGCCTCGTGGTTCCTTGCCCCACCCGGCCTGCGGGCCTCACCGACCCGGTCCTTCGCTGTCACTCTCACCTTCAGAGTGCTAACGCCACCAATGATTAGCACTCGGCATGCCCGAGTGCAAGGCGCACCGGCGGAGCGGGTCCCGTCCGGCGGCCGCCGGCCGAGGCACACGCGCGGCATCCGGCGCACGGCGAAGGGCTCGCACCCGGTGCCGGGTGCGCACAGCGAGGGGCCCGCACCCGGTGCCGGGTGCGGGCCCCTCGTCGTGGACTGTTCAGGCGGTGACGCGAACCATGTCGGCCTGCGGGCCCTTCTGGCCCTGCGAGATCTCGAACTCGACCCGCTGGCCCTCTTCCAGCGTGCGGTAGCCGTCCATCTGGATCGCGCTGTAGTGGACGAAGACGTCCGCACCACCGTCGACCGCGATGAAGCCGTAGCCCTTCTCCGCGTTGAACCACTTGACGGTGCCCTGAGCCATGCCTAACTCCCCTGATACTGGCCCTTGCACAGATCCACACTTCGCGGATCCGGGTCAGACCTCACCCCCCGTGCATCGGGGGCGTGCGCCGGAACGCGTCGACCGCGGCTGAATGTATCTGCCCAACTGCCGTCTGCAACAGGTCAGTCGGACGAGAAATCCGGACGCGCACGGTCGGGAATATGCCGAGAATTCCTCTGTTTGCAGGGCAAGTCGGGCCGCACGAACAAGGAAAAAACCACAAAAGACCCGCACAGTTTGGCTGCATCTTGTCGGCGTGCGGGGTGAAACAGGGGCTCCGCCGAGAGGCGATCGGGAGCGCGTTCCCCGATTCTATCGCGTTCAATCACACGGAATTGCCCCCTCCGGATTTCTTCCGGAGGGGGCATCCCGGTGAACGGACGGTGACCGCTGTCGATCGGTGCGGCGCGCGGCTCAGCCGCCGGCGACCGCCGGAATGATCGACACGCCCGCGCCGTCCGGCGTGGCCGTCTGAAGACCCTGCTCGAAGCGGACGTCGTCGTCGTTGACGTAGACGTTGACGAACCGGCGCAGCTTGCCCTGGTCGTCCAGCACGCGGGCGGCGATGCCGGTGTGCTTCTTGTCCAGGTCGGCGATGACCTCGGCGAGGGTGGCGCCCTCGGCGGTCACCTCCGCCTGGCCGCCGGTGTAGGTGCGCAGGATGGTGGGGATGCGAACGGTCACGCTCATGCGAGGCCAGCCTCTCGGAAGGAGTCCAGGGTCGGGCGGATGGTCGCGGTCAGGCCGGTGCCGGCCACCGCGTCCAGGGTCTTGAGACCGTCACCGGTGTTGAGGACGACGGTGGTCTTCGACGGGTCGAGCTGTCCGTTCTCGATCAGCTTGCGGGTCACGCCGACGGTGACGCCGCCGGCGGTCTCCGCGAAGACGCCCTCGGTGCGGGCGAGCAGCTTGATGGCGTCGACGATCTGCTCGTCCGTCACATCCTCCACCGCACCGCCGGTGCGGCGGGCGATGTCGAGGACGTAGGGGCCGTCGGCCGGGTTGCCGATGGCCAGCGACTTGGCGATGGTGTCCGGCTTCTGCGGGCGCACCACGTCGTGACCGGCCTTGAAGGCAGTGGACACCGGGGAGCAGCCCTCGGCCTGGGCGCCGAAGATCTTGTACGGCTTGTCCTCGACCAGGCCCAGCTCGATCAGCTCCCGCAGGCCCTTGTCGACCTTGGTGAGCTGGGAGCCGGAGGCGATGGGGACGACGATCTGGTCGGGCAGCCGCCAGCCGAGCTGCTCGCAGATCTCGTAGGCCAGCGTCTTGGAGCCCTCGGCGTAGTAGGGCCGCAGGTTGACGTTGACGAAGCCCCAGCCCTCGCCGGCCGGGTCGCCGATCAGCTCGGAGCAGAAACGGTTCACGTCGTCGTAGGTGCCCTCGATGCCCACGAGGTCGCCGCCGTAGACGGCGGCCATGACGACCTTGCCCTGCTCCAGGTCGTGCGGGATGAACACGCAGGAGCGCAGGCCGGCCCGGGCGGCGGCGGCGCCGACGGCGCCGGCCAGGTTGCCGGTGGAGGAGCAGGACAGCGTGGTGAAGCCGAAGGCACGGGCGGCCTCCAGCGCCTGGGCGACGACGCGGTCCTTGAACGAGTGGGTCGGGTTGCCGGAGTCGTCCTTGACGTACAGCCCGCCGGTGACACCGAGTTCGGCGGCCAGTCGGTCGGCCTTGACCAGTCGCGTCCAGCCGGGGTTCAGGTTCGGCTTGTCGGCGACGTCTTCGGGGACCGGGAGCAGCGGTGCGTAGCGCCAGATGCTGGCGGGACCGGCCTCGATCCGCTTGCGCAGGGTTTCGGTGTCGTAGGCGGAGAAGTCGTAGGCGACCTCCAGCGGGCCGAAGCACTCCTCACACGCGAAGACCGGGCCGAGAGGCACGCGGTGCCCGCACTCGCGACAGCTCAGCGCGGCGGCGGGACCCAGGTCGACGGCGGAAGCGGACGTGCTGCTCGCAACGGTGTGCACAGCCATGGAGGCGAGGCCCTTTCTCCTCATCTTCCTCACGACGCATCTCGCCGTGAGACGGATTTGGCACCTTCCCTAGCCGGGAGCCTCGCGCGGACGAGACCGGCTGGAGGGTTGCCGGGGCTTCATCGGGCCGTGTCCCTCTGCCCCTCTGGATGAGCGGTATGCGGTTGTGGATCGCGGACGACCCCGGCATGCGACGGTCCTCCGCGTTGGTCAAGACTGTAACCGAAGGCCGGACGTCTGAAAGGGGTCGTCCGAACCGCGAGACGGATCACACGATCGTGTGCCGCTGCGCCGGGAAGGGCGCGCAGCGGCCTGGCGAGCAGGGGTGAAGGAGCCGCCGACCGTGCTGCAAGAAGTCGAGCGCTGGCTGAGGACACGCTCCTGGTCGGTGACCGATCGACCGCTCGACACGATCCTGGCCGCCAAGCGGGCCGGCGGATCGGTGGTCAGCGTGGTGCTGCCCGCGCTCAACGAGGAGGCGACGGTCGGCGACATCGTCTCCGTGATACGGCGGGAGCTCATCGAGCGGGTGCCGCTGGTGGACGAGCTGGTGGTCGTCGACTCCGGTTCCGTCGACCGCACCGCCGAGGTGGCCGCCGCGGCCGGTGCCCGGGTCGAGCACCGTGACGCGATCCTGCCGCGGATCCCGGCGGTGCCGGGCAAGGGCGAGGTGCTGTGGCGGTCGCTGCTGGTCACCCGCGGGGACGTGATCTGCTTCGTCGACGCCGACCTGCGGGAGTTCTCCGCCGACTTCGTCACCGGCATCGTCGGGCCGCTGCTGACCGACCCGGACGTGCAGCTGGTCAAGGCGATGTACGACCGTCCGCTGGCGGGTGCCGCCGGGCAGGGCGGGCGGGTCACCGAGCTGATGGCCCGCCCGCTGCTGAACATGCACTGGCCGCAGCTGGCCGGTTTCGTGCAGCCGCTGGGCGGTGAGTACGCGGCCCGCCGCTCGCTGCTGGAGCGGCTGCCGTTCCCGGTCGGCTACGGCGTGGAGCTGGGCATGCTGGTCGACGCCCTGCACCTGGTCGGGCTGGACGCGCTGGCCCAGGTCGACGTGGGCGTGCGCGTCCACCGGCACCAGGACGGCCAGGCGCTGGGCCGGATGGCCGCCGCGATCTACCGCACCGCCCAGCTCCGCCTGGCCCGCGGCCACCTGATGCGCCCGCTGCTGACCCAGTTCGAGCGGGGCGCGAACGGCTTCGAGCCGCGGACCTACCCGGTGGACACCGAGGAACGCCCGCCGATGACGCACATCGCGGAGTACGCGGCGCGGAAGGTGGCCTGAGCCGGGCGTATCCGTCGGGATGTTCCGGGGCCGGGGACGTTCCGGGGCCGCCGGGCGGGGTCAGCCGGCCACGCCGTCCGACCAGCGCCAGCGGCCCGATCCGTCCTGGCGGCAAGTCAGGTACTCGCCGCCCTTGCCGTAGGTGCTCAGGCCGTGGTGGTGCTGGGCGCAGAACTGGCCGTCGGCGTAGCAGTTGCCGGCCGAGCTGGTGATCGCGCAGGCCTTGCCGCCACCGCCACTGCTGCCGCCGCTGCCGCTTCCTCCGCTGCTGCTTGTGCCGCCGGAGCCGCTGCTGACGGCGCCGCCGCCCCCGCCGCTGCCTCCGGAGGGGCCGGCGTGCGTGGGCGCCGGGGTGTGCAGCAGCCGGCCGGCGCAGTCGTGGCCGTCGCGGGCCAGGGTGAAGGTCACGCCGTCGGCGCCGGTGTCCTGGTCGCAGACCTTCTCGTCCGGGCTCCAGGCGGAGGCCCGGCGTCCGGTGCCCTGGAGCTGGACGGCGTAGGTGATGCCGTCGGCCTCGGCTGCGGCGATGGCCGTGCCGATGCGGGAGCCGGTGTAGTCGCGCAGCGTGGCGGCCGGACCGGGCGTCGGGCTCGCGGCGTCCGTGTCCGCGGGCTCCGCGGAGGTCTGTGCGGTGGCGCCCGTGGTCGCCACGACCGAGTGGGCCGCCTTCGGCGTGCCGGAGTCGTCACCGCCGCAGCCGGTCAGCGCGAGCGCACCGGCCAGAAGCAGCGTCGCCGTACCGGCGGACCGGCGCACCCGCGCGACGGATATGAGATGCATGAATTCCCCCCATACGTCAGGAACCGTCCGGCGGAAACCGCACGGACGAAGATCACTCGACTGCACACCGTATCCTCATGCTCATTACATGTTTTTCACAAGTCGCCGCAGTGGTCCGGTCCGTGCCGGGGCGGACCCCGCCGACGTTTGAGCGCCGGGGGGCCGGGCTAGGTTGAGGACCATGGCTGCAACGCACGGTGCCGAGGTGCTGGTCGCGTCCAATCGCGGCCCGGTTTCGTACGAAGTGCTCCCCGACGGTTCGCTCGACGCCCGGCGCGGCGGCGGAGGGCTGGTCTCCGGACTGTCCGCGATCGGGCCGGACGCGGACGCCGTGTGGGTGTGCGCGGCCCTGAGCGAGGCCGACCGGGAGGCGGTACGGCGGACGGCGAAGGCCGGGCGGCTGCCGGCTCAGGTGACCGGCGGGCAGCAGGTGCGGATGCTCGACATCGACGCCGGGGTGTTCTCCGACGCCTACAACGGCATCGCCAACTCGGTGCTGTGGTTCGTCCACCACATGCTGTATCAGACGCCGCTGGAGCCGGTCTTCGACGCGGAGTTCCGCCGCCAGTGGGCGTCCTACGTGGCCTACAACCGGGCCTTCGCCGAGGCGCTGGCCGAGGAGGCGGCCGAGGGCGCGGCGGTGGTGGTGCAGGACTACCACCTGACGCTGGTGCCGGGGATGCTGCGCGAGCTGCGGCCGGACGTGCGCATCGGGCACTTCTCGCACACCCCGTGGGCGCCGGTGGAGTACTTCCGGATGCTGCCCGACGACATCGCCGAGCAGGTGCTGCGCGGCATGCTCGGCGCGGACCGGCTGGGCTTTCTCACCCGGCGCTGGGCGGACGCCTTCACCGCCTGCTGCGAGGAGCTGGTGGGCGGGCTCGGCACCACCCGGTGCGGGGTGCACGCGCTCGGCGCGGACGGCGCGTTCCTGCGGGAGCGGGCGCAGGGCTTCGACGTCAAGGAACGGATGCTGGCGCTGCGCGAGGAGATCGGGACGGCCCCGGACGGCGGCGCCCGCAAGACGATCGTGCGGGTGGACCGCACCGAGCTGTCGAAGAACATCGTGCGCGGCCTGCTGGCCTACCGGCAGCTGCTCGCCGACCGTCCCGAGTGGCGCGAGCGGGTGGTGCACGTGGCGTTCGCCTACCCCTCGCGGCAGGACCTCGCCGTGTACCGGGAGTACACCGCCGAGGTGCGGCGGCTGGCAGAGGAGATCAACGCCGAGTACGGCACGCCCGGATGGCGGCCGGTCGTGCTGCACGTGAGGGACGACTTCGCGCGCTCGCTGGCGGCGTACCGGATCGCGGACGTGGCGCTGGTCAATCCGATCCGGGACGGGATGAACCTGGTCGCCAAGGAGATCCCGGTGGTGTCCGACTCCGGGTGCGCGCTGGTGCTGTCGCGGGAGGCGGGGGCGTACGCCGAGCTGAAGGACGACGCCCTGGTGGTCAACCCCTACGACGTGACCGGCACCGCCCGGGCGCTGCACGAGGCGCTGAGCATGGCCGGCGCGGAGCGGGCGGAGCGCACCAAGCGGCTGGCGGCCGCGGCCACCGCCCTGCCGCCGGCCCGGTGGTTCGTGGAGCAGCTGGAGGAGCTGCGGGCGCTGTCGCGGTGAGCGGGCCGGGCCGGGGCGCACCTCCCCGGGGCCCGGCCCGCTTCCCTGCTACCGGATCCGGTCCGCCAGCGACCGCAGCAGGGCGACGACGCCCGCGGGGCCGTCCACCACGAGGTCGGCGCGTTGCGACAGCTCCGTCACCTCGGTGCTGCCGCTGCACACGGCGAGGCCGGGCACGCCATCGGCGCGGAGCCGGTCGAGGGCGGCGAAGGCGGGCAGGTCGCCGAGGTCGTCGCCGGCGTACAGGACCGCGCTGACGCCGCCGGTGTCCTCGCCCAGGGCGCGGACGTGGTCCAGCAGGGCGACGCCCTTGTCCATGCCCGGCGGGCGCAGCTCCAGGACCATGCGGCCGGGCTCGACGATCAGTCCGTGCCCGGCGGCCAGCCGGGCCAGGGGTTCGCGCAGCTGCTCGAAGGCGGCCTGCGGGTCGGCGGCGCGGCGGGTGTGCACCGCCAGGGAGCGGCCCTTCTCCTCGATCCAGATGCCCTCCCCGGCGCCGGCGCGGTCGAGGACGCCGGGCAGTTCGGTGCGGACGGCGGCGACTCCGGGATGCTCGGGCGGGGCGGTGACAGTGCCGGTGGCCGCGTCCCAGCGTTCGGCGCCGTAGTGGCCGAGCACGACCAGGTGGTCCAGGCCGGGCACGCCGGCGAGACCGCCGTTGCGCACCGCGACGCCGGGCGGGCGGCCGGTGACCACCGCGACGGAGGCCACCCTCGGGGCGAGCGCGGCCAGCGCCGGGACCGCCTCGGGGTGGGCGCGGGCCTGGTCGGGGTCGGGGACGATCGGTGCGAGCGTGCCGTCGAAGTCGAGGGCGATCACCGCGCGCTCGGGCCGTGCGAGCAGCGCGGCCAGCCCGTCCCGCCCGGCCCGGGTGGCGGGCTCGGGCAGGCCGGCGCCGGACGCGGCGACGGTGTCCTGGCTGTCGTGACTGTGGTGGCTGCCCATAGGGCGAACCTATCCAGCCCCGGCCGGCCGCACGCCTGCCCGGGCCGCCCCTCCCCCGCCCGGCCCGTGTCCGCGCGGACGGGCCCGGGGCGCGGGCGAGGTCAGCGCTCGGCGCGGCGGGCGTCGCGTATGCGGCGCAGCCGGTTGACGGTCACCGGGTCGTGGGCGAGCGCGCGGATGTCGTCGAGCAGGGCGTTGAGCAGCTGGTAGTAGCGCACCGGGGACAGGCCCAGCTCCTCGCGGATCGCGCGTTCCTTGGCGCCGGGGCCGGTGAAGCCGCGCCGCTCCAGGGCCAGGATGTCCCGCTCCCGGCGCCCGAGCCCGCCCGCGGGGCCGCGCCCGCCCGCAGGCTCGTCCCCGGCCACGGATTCGACCCCGGCCACGGAATCGACCCCGGTCTCGGCTCCGTCCCACGTCTCGGCCCTGTCCCGGGTCTCGGATCCGTCCCCGGCCGCAGACGCGGCCCCGGCCACGGGTCCGTCCGCCGCCTCGGGCTCGGTCCCGGCCTCGGGCTCGGTCCCGGCCTCGGGCTCGTCGCCGGCCTCGGGGCCGTGCTCGTCGTCCGGCTCGTCGTCCGCCATGGCAGCCACCGTAGTCCTCGCCGCCGACACCGCCGCGCGGTGCGGCTCAGCCGGCCGTCGCGCCCTCCGCCTCGGCGGCCGCGGACTGCAGCTGGTCCAGGACGTCGGCGGGGTCGCCGTCCGGGGCCACGGCCTGCCCGATGCGCCGGGTCACGTCCGCGCCGACCGTGCGCCAGGACGGCTTGCCCGCCGGGTACAGCTGGGCGAGCGGCAGCTGGTCCAGGAACGGGCCGAGCTTCTTGTCCTGCGGGGAGGCGGCCATCGCGTCGGAGGCGGAGGCGGTGACCGGCAGCAGGTCGTAGGTGCGGGAGAAGTCCAGGACGTTGTTGTCGCTGTAGACGAAATCGAGGAAGTCGCCGATCTCGTCCTTGTGGCCGTTCTTCTTGAAGGCCATCATCCAGTCGGTCGTGCCCAGGGGCGTCTTCGAGGTGCCGTTCCTGCCCGGCACGGGCACCGTGCCGAACGTCACGCCCGTGCGCTCCGCCTGCCGGACGAGCGCGGGCTGTGCGTCGACCATGCCGACGTCGCCGGCGGCGAAGGCGGCGTAGGCGTCGGAGCGGTCCAGCCGCGCGGGCGGGATCGGGCCGGTCAGCCCCGCGCCGACCAGCTCGTCGCGGATCCAGGTGAACGTGTCGGCGTTGCGCGGGGAGTTGAGGGTGTAGGTGCCGAGGTCGTCGGTGTAGCCGGCGCCTCCGCCGAGCATCCACTGCAGGGCCTCGGCCCGGGCCTCCTGCGGCCCGAGCGGCAGGGCGTAGGGGTACTTCACCCCCTGTGCCTTGAGCACCTGGGCGTCGTGGGCCAGCTCGTCCCAGGTGGTGGGCGGGGTGAGGCCGGCCGACCGGAAGAGGGTCTTGTTGTAGAAGAGCACGCGGGTGGAGGCGGCGAACGGGATGCCGTACTGCACGTGCTGCACCTGCCCGGCGTCGGAGAGCGGCCCGAGGAAGTCGGCCTGCACCGGGATGGAGAGCAGCTCGTCCGCCCGGTAGAGCAGTCCCTCGGCCGCGTAGCCGGCGTAGTCGGTGCTCTGCGCCAGGTCGGGCGGGTCACCGGCGTCGGCCATCCGGCGGACCGTGCGGTCCACCTGGTCCCACGGCTGGACGCTGACCTCGATGTGCACGTCCGGATGCCGGGACTCGTAGTCCTTCACCAGCCGGTCCCAGTACGTCCGGGTGCTGTCGGCCGCGGAGGTGCCGTAGTCGGCGGCGACCAGGCGGAGGGTGACATCGGCGGATCCGGTCCCCGAGCAGCCGCTCAGCACTGCCGCCAGGCCCAGTGCGGACACCGCCGCGATCGCCCCTTTTGTACGCCGCTGCACCGGAATTCTCCCGCCCCTGCCGTCCATGTGTTCACTTTCCGAACACAGGTCTACACCACGCAGTGGACTAGACCTTTCGCAGGTCGGCGGGCCACACTGGTCCCGTGAGACATGTCATCGCCCTCGACGTGGGCGGCACCGGGATGAAGGCCGCGCTGGTCGGCGCGGACGGCACCGTGCTGCACCAGGCGCGCCGGCCCACCGGCCGCGAGCGCGGCCCCGGCGCCGTCGTCGAGGCGATCGCCGGTTTCGCCGCCGACCTGCACGCCTGGGGCGCCGAGCACCTGGGCGAACCGGCCGCCGCCGCGGGCGTGGCCGTCCCCGGCGTCGTGGACGAGACCCGCGGCGTCGCCGTGTACTCGGCCAACCTCGGCTGGCGCGACCAGCCCCTGCGCGAGGTGCTCACCGAGCGGCTGGGCGTGCCCGTGGCCCTCGGTCACGACGTGCGCACCGGCGGGCTCGCCGAGGGCCGGATCGGGGCGGGCCGGGGCGCCGCCCGGTTCCTGTTCGTCCCGCTGGGCACCGGCATCGCGGGCGCCATCGGCATCGACGGCCGGGTGGAGGCGGGCGCGCACGGCGTCGCCGGCGAGATCGGCCACATCGTCGTCCGCCCCGGCGGGCACGAGTGCCCCTGCGGGCAGCGCGGCTGCCTGGAGCGGTACGCCTCCGCCGCGGCCGTCGGCCAGGCCTGGGCGGCGGCCTGCGGCGACGCGGAGGCGGACGCCGCCGACTGCGCCAAGGCCGTCGCCTCCGGCGACCCGCGGGCGCGCACGGTGTGGCAGGAGGCGGTGGACGCCCTCGCCGACGGGCTGGTCACCGCGCTGACCCTGCTGGACCCGGACACGCTGATCGTCGGCGGCGGGCTCGCCGAGGCCGGCGACGTCCTGTTCGAGCCGCTGCGCCGGGCCGTCCGGCAGCGCGTCACCTTCCAGATTCTTCCGTCGGTCGTCCCCGCTGCCCTCGGGGACGCCGCCGGCTGCCTGGGCGCGGGGCTCCTCGCCTGGGATCTGCTCGACCCGTCCACAACGTCCCGGAGGTAGCCGACTGATGGCCCCTTGCAAGGTTCTCGCCGGAGCCCGGGTGGTGCTGCCCACCGGGATCGAGGAGGGCGGCCGCGTGGTCGTCGACGGCACGCGGATCGCCGAGTCCGCCCCGGCCGGTGCCGAGACGATCGACGTCAGCGGGCACTGGCTGGTCCCCGGCTTCGTGGACCTGCACAACCACGGCGGCGGCGGTGCCTCCTTCGGCGGCTCGGCCGAGGACGTGCTCACCGCGGTGGCCACCCACCGCCGGCACGGCACCACCACCCTGGTGGCCTCCACCGTCACCGACGACATGGACGTGCTGATCCGGCAGGCGGGGCTGCTGTCGGAACTGGCCGAGCAGGGGGAGATCGCCGGCATCCACTTCGAGGGCCCGTTCATCTCGCCGTGCCGCAAGGGCGCCCACTCCGAGGCGCTGCTGCGCCACCCGGACCCGGCCGAGGTACGCAAGCTGCTCGACGCCGCCCGCGGCCAGGCGAAGATGGTCACCCTGGCCACCGAGCTGCCCGGCGGCCTGGACTCGGTACGGCTGCTCGCCGAGGAGGGCGTGATCGCCGCGATCGGCCACACCGACGCCACCTACGAGCAGACCGTGGCGGCGATCGACGCCGGCGCCACCGTGGCCACCCACCTGTTCAACGCCATGCCGCCGTTCGGCCACCGCGCCCCCGGCCCGATCGCGGCCCTGCTGCAGGACGAGCGGGTCACCGTCGAGCTGATCAACGACGGGATCCACCTGCACCCGGCCGCCCTGCAGCTGGCCTTCCACCACGCGGGTGCCTCCCGGGTCGCCTTCATCACCGACGCCATGGACGCCGCCGGCAGCGCCGACGGCCGCTACCTGCTCGGCCCGCTGGAGGTCGAGGTCGCGGACGGGGTGGCGCGCCTGGTGGAGGGCGGCTCCATCGCCGGCTCCACCCTCACCCTGGACCGGGCCTTCCGGCGCGCGGTGACCGTCGACAACCTGCCGGTGACGGACGTGGTGGCCGCCCTGTCCGCCACCCCGGCCCGGCTGCTCGGCCTGGACGACCGGGTGGGCTCGCTGGAGCCGGGCAAGGACGCCGATCTGGTCCTGCTGGACGAGGAGTTCACGCTCAAGGGTGTGATGCGGCGCGGCGCGTGGGTGGTCGGTCCCCAACTGGGCTGATCCGTACCGCATGCCGCCCGGCCGTGGCCGGTCGCGGGGTGGGCGGTGAGCCGCGTGTTTGGCATGATCGAAGCCCGGACCACGTCCGGACCCATCGTGACAGGCGCAATCACTCGGGGGAGGTCGGCCCACGTGATCCTCACGGTCACGCTGAACACCGCTCTCGACATCACCTATCGGGTGCCGTCCCTGCGGCCGCACCGCTCCCACCGGGTGTCCGAGGTGACCGAGCGGCCCGGCGGCAAGGGCGTCAACGTCGCCCGTGTCCTCGCGGCCCTCGGCCATGAGGTGACCGTCACCGGTTTCGCGGGCGGGCCGACCGGCCGCGAGGTGCACGAGCGGCTCACCGGCACCCCCGGCGTGACCGACGCGCTGGTGACGGTGGCCGGCACCACCCGCCGCACCGTGGCCGTCGTCGACGCCCGTTCCGGCGACACCACCCAGCTCAACGAGCCGGGCCCGCAGATCTCCCCCGCCGAGTGGTCCGCCTTCCAGGACGTCTACGAGGACCTGCTGTCCTCGGCGGCCGCCGTCGCGCTGTGCGGCAGCCTGCCGCCCGGGGTGCCCGTGGGCGCCTACGCCGGACTGGTGCGGGCGGCCCGCGCCGCGCAGGTGCCGGTGCTGCTGGACACCGCCGGCGAGGCGCTGCGGCGCGGCATCGCCGGCCGCCCCGATCTGATCAAGCCGAACGCCGACGAGCTGGCCGAGCTGACCGGCGCCCATGAGCCGCTGCGCGCCGCCCAGGACGCCCGGCGGCGCGGCGCGCGGGCCGTGGTCGCCTCGCTCGGCCCGGACGGCCTGCTGGCCTCCACCCCGGACGGGCTGTGGCGGGCCGCCCCGCCCGCCAAGGTGCAGGGCAACCCGACGGGCGCCGGCGACTCGGCGGTGGCCGGGCTGCTGTCCGGCCTGGTGGAGCAGCTGCCGTGGCCCGAGCGGCTGGCCCGGGCGGTCGCCCTGTCCACGGCGACGGTGCTGGCCCCGGCGGCCGGCGAGTTCGACCGGGCCGCCTACGAGGACCTGCTGGGCCGGGTGACGGTGACCGGGGGGGTCACCGCCGCCTGAGACCGGCCCGGAGCGTGTCCTGGCCCGCGGGCGCTACTTGACCCACCCCTTCTCCAGCCACAGCTGGTCCAGGTTGGCGTCGCACTGGTTGCCCTGCTCGCAGGAGATCTTGATGGTGTTGGTGCCCTTGGTGAGCTGGACGTAGTTGTAGGTCTTCGTCCAGCCCTTCTCGTAGTCGCCCTCCGGGGCGCCCGCCCAGTTCTTCAGCTTCACCGGGGTGCTGGAGGTCGTGCCGTTGACCGTGAGGGTGGCGGTGCCGTCCTTGCCGGGGACGCCGTAGCCGACGAACAGGGTGTACTTGCCGTCCTCCGGGATGCCGTCGACGGTCCAGGTCACCGAGGCGCCGACGTGGTTGAAGTTGCTCACGTACACGCCGCCGTCGGCCTGGGCGCCCTTGACGGTGTTGGCGACGGTGGCGCCGCCGCCCAGCAGCAGCGCCTTGGCGTCGATCTTCGGCAGCTCCCCGTCGGCGGCCACGCTGCTGGTCGGCGAGGGGCTGGGCTGGGTGGTCTCGCTGACCGTCGGGGTGGGGGCGCCGCCCGCGTTGTCGTCGGTGCTGCCGGACCCGTCGCCGAGCATGGCCACCCCGATGCCGGCGACGACCGCGGCGACCACGGCGACGGCGCCGATGAGCAGGCCCTTGGTGTTCGGCCCGCGGCCGCGCCCGCCGCCCGGGGCGGCCGGTGCGCCCTGCCGCCTGGCCTGGGCGCCGCCCGGCAGGGTCTCGGGGGCGGCGTAGTGGGCGTTCGGCCGGCCGTAGGCGGCCTGCGGCTGCTGCGGGACCTGGCCGTACTGACGCTGACCGACCGTGCGGACCCGGTTGACCGAGTGCGGGTAGCCGTAGCCCCCCGAGGGCGGCTGCGCTCCGTTGGCCTGACCGTCGGCGTAGAGATAGCCGAACGGGTCGTCGTCCTCGGGCGTGCTCGCGCCGTTGTTGCCGGGCGTCATCCCTAGGTCTCCTCAAACAGGTGCAGTGTGCGGGTCGGTGTGCGGTACGTCGTGGGAACGTCGTCGGATTCGACGAGCCTACCCGCTCTGATGTTCCCCGAACGGTGCCGCGGGGGCCCGCACCGCTGTGACCTGCGGTTCAGCCGGCACGGCGGTGCTGTTTGGGACGAGATCGTTTCTCGATGTACATCCGTTCGTCGGCGGACTTGAGCACCTCGTCCGCCGTCATCCCGCAGTGCGCCCAGCCGATGCCGAAGCTGGCGCCGACCCTGACGGCGCGGCCCTCGGCGCGGATCGGCTGGATGATCTCGTTGCGCAGCCGGACGGCGAGGTCCTGGGCGTCGGCCCGGCCGAGGCCGTCGGCGAGTATCACGAACTCGTCGCCGCCGAGCCGGGCCACGGTGTCGCCCTCGCGCACGCCGTTGCTCAGCCGCCGGGCGACCTCGATGAGCACGGCGTCGCCCGCGTTGTGCCCGAACCGGTCGTTGATCGACTTGAAGCCGTCGAGGTCGCAGAAGAGGACCGCGAGCCCCTTGGTGCCGTCGTCCCGGTCGTCCTGCGGGGCGACGGCGTGCACATGGTGGTCGCACTCCTGCGGGGACACGCCGAAGCCGAAGCCGGGGTCGGCGGCGTCGAGGGCGGGGTGCCCGTAGGCGGCGTCCGCAAGGGGCGGCTCGTCGCCCTGCTCGTGCTGCGGCCGCCGGCACAGCCGGGCGGACAGCCGGGCGCGCAGCTCGGCGGAGTTGGCCAGGCCGGTCAGGGAGTCGTGGGAGGCGCGGTGGGCCAGGTGCAGCTCGCGGCGCTTGCGGTCCTCGATGTCCTCGACGTGGGTGAGCAGGAAGCGGGGTCCGTCGGCGGCGTCGGCGACCACGGAGCTGCGCAGGGAGACCCAGACGTAGCTGCCGTCGCGGCGGGCCAGGCGCAGCTCCGCCCGGCCGCCGGCGGCGGAGGTGCGCAGCAGGGTGCCCACATCCTCGGGGTGGACCAGGTCGGCGAAGGAGTAGCGGCGCAGCGCGGAGGCCGGGCGGCCCAGCAGCCGGCACAGGGCGTCGTTGGTGCGCAGGATCCGGCCGTGCTGGTCGCCGCCCATCTCGGCGATGGCCATGCCGGAGGGCGCGTACTCGAAGGCCTGGCGGAAGCTCTCCTCGCTGGCGCGCAGGGCCTGCTGCTCGCGCTCCAGCCGCATCAGGGCGCGCTGCATGTTGGCGCGCAGCCGGGCGTTGCTGATCGCTATGGCCGCCTGGAAGGCGTACACCTGCAAGGCCTCCCGGCCCCAGGCGCCGGGGCGGCGGCCGTTGCGCGGGCGGTCCACGGAGAGCACCCCGATCAGCTCCCCGGGGGAGCCGTTGGACGCGGGGGCGTACATGGGCGCGAACAGACGGTCGGCCGGGTGCCACTCGTCCTCGAAGCGCGGCTCGGGTCCGTCGGTGTGCCACTGCGGGACGTCGTCGTCGAGCACCCAGCCCTCGGTGTGCGGGATGAAGACAAGGTCGCCCCAGTGCTCGCCCATGCTCAGCCGGCGCTCCCAGGCGGTGCGGGAGCCGACCCGGCCGGTGATCAGGGCCTCGGCGGCGGGGTCCCCGGCGAGCGCGGCGACCACGAGATCGCCGTCGGGGCGGACGAGGTTGACGCACGCCAGTTGGTAGCCGAGGCCGGTGACGACGCCGTCGGCGACGGTCTGCAGCGTGTCCGCCAGGCTGCGCGCGGTGTTCATGTCCGCCATGACCTGGTGCAGTTGTCGCAGGGTCGCAAGACGGACATAGGGTTCCGACTCGGTCTCCATGCTCGCCCTCCCCCCGAAACCTCGCAGCACTTCAAAGGGTTGTCGTCGGCGTATCGTTCCGTCGGCTCGCACCGTCGGTCTACGCCACTGAATCACAGCGCGGAGCCCACTCGGTACACAGGGTCAACAATTGCCCTGTCTTGTGACTCAAGTCACAGCCAAAGTTGAACAATTGCGGGGAGATTCTTCGTTTTTCCTGTGCGTTCACCGCCACACCAGGGGCGTGCGGCCGGCCGGACACCCCGGTGGGCGACGGCCGCACCGGATGCGCCGGTTCCGCCCGCGCCGGGCCGGATCCGCCGGCGTCCTGTCGCCCTTCGGTCCGTCCGGCCCGCGCCTGCGGCCGGGGCACGGGCGAAGCGGCGGTCCCGGGTGCGCCGCGCATGGTCCGCCGGTCCTAGGACCCCCCTCGGGCCAGGGCCCGATGCGGCCCGGCACGGCCGGTCATTAGCGTTGATGTGTGCTGAACAGATCTCCCGTGCCGTCCTCCGCCTCCCCCGCCGCCCTCGCCGGGCATGCTGAGGGGGTGAGCAACGACGAGTTCCGCGCCGCCATGTCCCGGCTGGCCGCCGGCGTGGTCCTGGTGACCGCACAGGAGCCGCCGCTCGACCCGGACGACCCGATGGCGCCGCGCGGCGAGGACGTGGGCATGACGGCCACGGCGTTCGTGTCGGTGTCCCTGGACCCGCCGCTGGCCCTGGTCAGCCTGCGCGAGGGCGCACGGATGGACGACCTGCTCGCCGAGCAGCCGCTGTGGGCGGTGTCCGTCCTCGCCGAGAGCCAGCGCCACATCGCCGGCCGTTTCGCGATGCGGGGCAGGGTCAGCGACCGTCTGCTCTTCGAGGACATCCCGTACGTGCGCGGTGAGGTCACCGGCGCCCCGCTGGTGGGCGGCGCCCTGGCCACCCTGGAGCTGCGCACCGAGCAGCGCGTGCCCGCCGGCGACCACACGCTGGTGATCGGCCGGGTCCTGACGGCCCGGCTGCCCAGCGCGGACGGCGGCCCGCTGCTGTACTTCCGCGGCCGCTACCGCCACCTGGGCTGAACCTTGTGTGCGCCGGCCGGTCAGTCCCAGTTCCGGCGCGAGCGGCCCCGTTTGATCTCCGAGCGCTGCTTCTTCGCGCGCAGCCGCCGCTCGGTGACGGCCCGCGGGATCCGGGTGGGCCGGCGCGGCCGGGGCGGCGGCGAGGTGGCCTCGGCGAGCAGGGCCGCCAGGCGGAGGGCGGCGGCCTCCCGGTTGCGCCACTGGGAGCGGTGCTCACCGGCGCGCACGGTGACGACCCCGTCCGCGAGCCGGTCCGCCAGCCGCCGCAGCGCACGCTCCTTCCACACCGGGGGCAGCGCCTCGGTGCGCGCCAGGTCGAAGCTCAGCTCGACCCGGGTGTCGCTGGTGTTCACATGCTGTCCGCCGGGCCCCGAGGACCGCGAGAAGCGCCAGGCGAGTTCGGCCTCGGGCAGGATGACGGAACCGCGGATGACGTAGGGACCGGACATGACTCCATGGTCCCGTGTTCCGCCGGTGGCGTCATGCGTATTCCGCCGCGCAGGGCGTTCGACGCCCCTTGGTAAAAAAAGTAAAGGGCTGTGGAACCACGCGGCCCCTCTTCGCCGTTCCCTGTGATGGCGATAGCTTCGTCCGCACACGCAACGAGGGAAGGGACTCCCCAACCATGGCTGTAAGCCTGTCCAAGGGCGGCAACGTCTCGCTCACCAAGGAAGCTCCGGGCCTGACCGCCGTCACCGTGGGCCTCGGCTGGGACGTCCGCACCACCACCGGCACGGACTTCGACCTGGACGCGTCGGCCATCGCGGTCAACGCCCAGGGCAGGGTGTACTCCGACGCCTACTTCGTCTTCTTCAACAACAAGCAGTCCCCGGACAACTCCATCGTCCACACCGGCGACAACCGCACCGGTGAGGGCACCGGCGACGACGAGGCCATCAACGTCAACCTCGCGGCGCTGCCGGCCGACGTGGACCGGGTCGTCTTCCCGGTGTCCATCTACGACGCCGACAACCGCGGCCAGAACTTCGGCCAGGTGCGCAACGCCTACATCCGCATCGTCAACCAGGCCGGCGGCACCGAGATCGCCCGCTACGACCTGTCGGAGGACGCGGCCACCGAGACGGCCATGATCTTCGGCGAGCTGTACCGCAACGGCGCGGAGTGGAAGTTCCGCGCGGTGGGCCAGGGGTACGCCTCCGGCCTGGCGGGCATCGCCCAGGACTTCGGCGTCAACGTCTGACAGCCGCCGGTGCGGTGACGCGGACGCCCTCCGCCGCGGCGGGCGTCCGCGCTACCGTGCCCCGGTGGAACTGGAACCCCTGTCCCTCGCTCCGGACGCCGGCCTGCCGGACGGGCTGCTGGGCGAACTCACCGCGCTGTACGCCTCGAACCGCGACTTCCACGCGATCAGCGGCGACTTCCCCGACCCCGACGCCATCACCTCCGAGCAGGTGGCGGCCGCGCTCGCGGACGAACTGGCCGTGCCGGGCAGCACGGTGCTGCTCGGCCGCAGTGAGCGCCGGCTGGTGGGTTGTGCGATCACCCTGGACCGCCACCCCGACCCGGCCGACCCGGACCCGTGGATCGGTCTGCTGCTGGTGCACGCCGACTGCCGACGACAAGGCTTCGGCCGGACGTTGGCGCACGCCGTCGAGGACCGCTACCGCGCCGCAGGACGCACCGCCGTGCGCCTCGCCGTACTGGAGAACAACACCGACGGCCTCGCCTTCTGGACCGCCCTCGGCTACCAGGTGATCGGCCACCGCAGGGACCGCGCACGCGGCCGGCCCTGCGCGGTGCTGCGCAAGCCGCTGCTGTGAGCCGGGCGCCGAAGCCGGCGGGGCGCGCACAACCGCTCAGGGATACGCCGGTTTCCCCTCCCCGTACAGCCAGTCGCGCCAGACCGGGCCGAGGTCCGCGCCCGGCGCCCGCCGCTCCACGAACGCCGTGAAGTCCTGTGTGCCGGCGTTGCCATGACGGTGGGCGGCCGCCCAGTCCTTGAGCAGGGAGCGGAAGACGCTGTCGCCGACGGCGCGGCGCACCAGGTGCAGCACCATGGCGCCGCGGTCGTAGACGGGCCGGGAGGCCAGGCGGGCCGCGTCGGGGGGATCGCCCGGCGGAAAGTCCCACAGGTCCTCGTCGTCCGACCGGTACAGCGCGTCGAACCGCTGCTGGGCGGTGGGGCCGCCGTGGTCCTCGTCCCACAGCCACTCCGCGTAGGTGGCGAACCCCTCGTTGAGCCACATGTCCCGCCAGGTCCTCGGGGTGACCGAGTCGCCGTACCACTGGTGGGAGAGTTCGTGGACCAGGGTGGACGGCTCGGGGGCGCCGGGGAAGACCGGCCGGGTCTGGGCCTCCAGGGCGTACCCGGCGTCCCCGGGCCGCTCCACGATCACCCCGGCGGAGGCGAACGGGTACGGGCCGAAGGTGTCCTCGGCCCACCGCATGACCTCGGGGAGCCGGGCGAGCGCTTTTCGGCTCGCCGCGGCCTCGGCGGGGTCGACGGCGACGTACGCCGGCAGGCCGCCGGGCAGCACCGGGCGGCTGATCTCGTAGTGGCCGACGGCCAGGGTGGCCAGATAGCTCGCCATCGGCTCGGCGGTGCGCCAGCGGAACGTCGTCCTGTCCCCGCTGCTGGTCTCGCTCGTCAACTGGCCGTTGGAGACGGCCTGCAGGCCTTTCGGCACGGTGACCGTGACGTCGTAGGCGGCCTTGTCCGAGGGATGGTGGTTGCCCGGGAACCAGGCCATCGCGCCCACCGGTTCGCCGAGGGCGAGGGCGCCGTCGGCGGTGGGCAGCCAGCCCTCCTGGGAGCCGTCGGGGTCGGTGACGGTCCGCGGGGTGCCCGCGTAGCGGACGGTCACCTCGAACCTGTCGCCCCGGCGCAGCTCGTCGTGCGGCCGGACGGTCAGCTCCTGGCCGGCCCGGTGGAGGCGGGCGCCCCGCCCGCCGACCGTCACGGAGGTCACGTGCAGACCGCTCAGGTCCAGGTCGAAGGCGGACAGGTCGGCGGTGGCGCGGGCGGTGATCACCGCGGTGCCGGTGAGCCGGCCGCCGGCCGGGTCGTAGGCGAGGGTGAGGCCGTAGTGGCTCACGTCGTAGCCGCCGTTGCCGGCCTTGGGGAAGTACGCATCGCGCAGACCGTAGCCGCCGGGCCGGCCGTGCACGCCGCCGCAGGCCACCGCGGCCAGGGCGAGCAGGGCGGTGGCCGCGACGGCGCTCAGGGCACGCCGGGCACAGCGGCGGACAGCGGTCCGGACAACCGGGGCAGATCGGCACACGCGTGCGATCCTAAGCGGCGGCCGTGACACCATCGTGGGCGTGCTCGACATCGGCTACGCCCTCTCCACCCGCTTCCCCGACCCGCCGCAGACGGACTACCGCCGCGCGGACGTCCACGCGCTGCGGCACGACCTGTTCTGCGGCGACGTCTACCTGGCCGACACCGAGTCCGACCGGGAGCTGGCCACGGCCTGGGGCTGGGTGCCGGTGCTGGACTTCGCGTGGGCGCTGTGCGACATCGTGGAGCGGCTGGACCGGGACCCGGCGGGCTCGCGCGCCGCGCGCCCGCAGCGGGCCGAGCTGGACTTCACCGAGTCCGCCGACCGCATGCTGTTCGAGCGCCGCTTCGGCTGGGTGGACATCGAGGCCGACTGGATGCCCGCCGGACAGCCCCCGCTGACCTTCTCCCACCGCGAGCTGCGCCGCGAGGCCCGCGACTTCCTGCACGACCTGATCGCGGACCTGGTGGACCTGCACGAGGACCTGGGCGAGAACCCGGCGATCTGGACCCTCCAGGCCCGCTTCCCCCGCGTGCCCTGACGGCCGGCGCGCCCGGGGCATCGTGCACCCTGCCACCGGCACCCGGGCCGGCGCCCGCTCCGCGCCGCCGTCGTCCGCAGTGCGCTCCGGCACCCGGTGACGGCGTCCGCGGGCGCCGGTGTCCCGGCGCGGTGCTCGCGGTGCCCCGCCGGGCCGCAGCCGTGCAGGGCCCCGATGCGGCGGTGACACGCCGCCGGACGGCGCATCCGGCAGCCCGGGGACAACCGGGTCATACCGTACGGAATATGACGAAACGCCATATCGCCCTGCTTCTGAGCGCTGCGGCGCTCGTCAGCTGCGGTGTCGCGGCCGCTCCCGCGACCTCCTCCGGCAAGGTCCACCTGGTGCATCCCGGCGAGTCCATCCAGAAGGCGGTGGACGCCGCCAAGGCGGGCGACACCGTCCTGGTGCTGCCCGGCAGGTACCGCCAGAGCGTCAAGATCACCACTCCGCGCCTGACCCTGCGCGGCATGGGCAGCAGCACGATCCTGCAGCCCGCCGAGAAGGCCGCGGACGAGTGCGGCAAGCGCGGCAACGGGATCTGCGTGGCGGGCGCCAAGGGTGCCCCGCTGCGCGACGTCACCGTCTCCCACCTGACCGTCACCGGCTTCTCCCGCGCCGGGGTGATGGCCGTGGGCACCGACCATCTGACCGTGCGCAGCGTCACCGCCTCCGACAACGGGGTCTGGGGCATCGCCGAGGAACGCGCGACCCGCAGCGTGTACCGGCAGAACACCGCCCGGAACAACGGTGACGCAGGGCTGTTCCTCGCCAACACGGTCACCGCCGAGCAGGGCGCCACGGACACCAAGGGCACCCGGATCACCGACAACCGCCTGGAGAACAACCGGATCGGCGTCACCGTGCGCCGGCTGCGCTCGGTGAGCGTCACCGGCAACGACGTGACCGGCAACTGCGCGGGCATCTTCGTCGTCGGCGACGAGAACAAGCCGAAGGCCGGGGATCTGACGGTGCGCGGCAACCGGGTCGCCAAGAACAACAAGTACTGCGCGAAGACCGAACGGCTGCCCTTCCTGCAGGGCTCCGGCATCGTGCTGACCGGCGTGGAGAAGACCGAGGTGACCGGCAACACGGTCACCGGCAACTCCGGCACCTCGCCGCTGTCCGGCGGCATCGTGCTGTTCAAGAGCTTCGTGGGCGCCACCAGCGAGGGCAACCGCGTCCACGGCAACACGGTGCGCGACAACTCCCCCGCCGACCTGGTCAACCAGGAGAACGCCAAGAGCGGCAACACCTTCCAGGGCAACACCTGCAAGGCGTCCACCCCGGTCGGCCTGTGCTGAGGCCCTGATCCCGCCCGCGCGCACCCACCGCCCGCGCCGATTCCGAGCACCACACGAGAAGGAAGGAAGGCGGTATGACGACCGCCCAGACCGCTCACCCCGCTCCGCCGCCGCCCATGCGGCTGAGGGAACTCGCGTTCGGGGCGGCGTGTGCCGCCGCCCTGCGCGCGGCCGCCCGGCTCCGCGTGGCCGACGCGCTCGGGGACACCCCCCTGAGCGCCGAGGACCTCGCCGCCGCGGTGCAGGTTCAGCCGAAGCCGCTGCGCCGGCTGCTGCGGGCCCTGACCTGCTACGGCGTCTTCGCCGAGCAGCCCGACGGCACCTTCGCGCACACCGGGATGTCCCGGCTGCTGCGCGAGGACGACCCGGGCAGCCTGCGCGACATCTGCCTGTGGTGCACCGAGCCGTGGACCTGGGACGCCTGGCCGAAGCTGGACGAGGCGGTGCGCAGCGGCCGCAACGTCGTGGAAGACCTGTACGGCAAGGAGTTCTTCGTCTACCTCAACGAGGACGCCCCCGAGTCCGCGGACGTCTTCAACCGGGCCATGACGACGTCCAGCAGGCAGTCCGCGCAGGACGTCGCCGCGCTGCTGGACCTGTCCGGCGCCAAGTCGGTCGCCGACATCGGCGGCGGGCAGGGACATGTGGTGGCCGGCCTGCTGGAGAAGTACCCCGGCCTGCACGGCACCCTGATGGACCTGCCGCGCGTGGTCGACCACGCCGACGAGCGGCTGCGGCCGGGCGGTGTGCTCGCCGACCGGGTGACGATCGTGCCCGGCGACTGCCGTGAGGCCGTGCCCGTGCAGGCCGACGTCTACATCATCAAGAACATCCTGGAGTGGGACGACGACTCCACCGCCCGCTGCCTGCGCAACGTGATGGCGGCCGGCGGGCCCGGGGCCCGGGTGGTGGTCATCGAGAACCTCGTCGACGACACCCCGTCGATGCGGTTCAGCACGGCCATGGACCTGCTGCTGCTGCTCAACGTCGGCGGCGCCAAGCACACCACCGAGTCCATGGTGAGCAGGCTGCGGGCGGCCGGACTGGTCATCGACGACATCAGCCCGGTCAACGCCTATCTGCACGCCTTCGACTGCACCGTCCCCGCCTGACCGGACAAGAACGACCCGGATCATCCGACCGGGGACGGCCGACGGCCGCCGGGCCCGCGATGCGCCGCGGGCCCGGCGGCCGTTGTCCGTGTCCGCTCCCGGCCGGGCGGCCCGGCGGCGTCAGCTGCCGCCGTCGCGCTCCCAGAGGTAGAAGCGGTGCGCCATCGCGTCCTTCGGCGAACGCCAGGTCTGCGGGTCGTACGCGCTGACGTACGCCGAGAGCCGCTCGCTGATCCCGCGGAACTCCGGATGGTCGGCCACCGCGGCGACGGCCGGGCCCGGGTCCCGGTCCGCCTCGATCAGGTGCAGATACACGTCGTGGAACTGGAAGAGACTGCGCCGGGTCACACCGACCAGATGCGGCAGCTCTCCCCGGTCCGACTCCTCGAAGATCTTGGCGATGTCCGGGGCGGAGCCCGGCGCCATCCGGGCCACGATCAGGGCCTGGTGCATGGGCCTTCTTCCTCTCGTCTCCGCGCCCGGCTCACTCGCCGGCCAGGGCCGGCTCGGGCCGGTGCCCGGCGGCGGCCGCGGCCTTCTCGATCTTGTCGCGGATCAGGGCCATCTGGACCTTGGAGTTCTTGTTGATGTTGTCGGTCATCCAGGCGTCGTCCACCGGTGCCTCGGGCTTCATCGCGAAGTCCTGCGTCCACACCATCCGGGTGCCGCCGGGTACCTCCTCGTAGCGCCAGACGATGTCCATGTGATCGAACGGCCCGGTCTCGACGCGGCGGGCCCGGACGGTGAGCGTGTCCCGGTCCGCCTCGCGCTCGGAGACCCAGCTCCACACGGTGCCGTTGTCGTCGGGGTGCATGGTCAGCCGGAAGGTGACCTTGTCGCCGTCCCGGGACAGGATCTCAGCGGAGGCGTACTCGCTGAACAGCTGCGGCCACTTCTCCACGTCGTTGGTCATGTCCCAGACCAGGTCCACCGGCGCGGCGATGGTGATCTCGTTCTCGGTGTGTCCGGCCATGTCTACGCTCCTGCCAGAAGAGTGCTGTTGACGAGGTCGAGGAACTTCCGGGGGGTCTTGCAGTGCTCCGCGTCCGGCGGCATCTGCGTGCCGTGCCGGTTCTCCAGCTCGCCCACGATGCCGAGCAGCCCGAGCGAGTCGATGCCGAACTCCTCGAAGGCGGTGTCGGTCCGCTCCGCCAGCTCCTCGGGGCTGACGGTGACCCCGGCCGTCCGCTTCATGAGTTCGGACAGTTCTTCCACGGTGATGCGGTCACTCATGCGGTTCCTCTCCTTCCTGCGCGCGGCCGCCGCCGCAGGGCGTCCGGCCGCTTCCGGCCGCCCCCGAGCCGGGGGCGGCGGATCCTCAGACGCCGTGCCGCAGCACCAGCGCCGAGTTCGAGCCCATGAGCCCCCGGCTGAGGACCAGGGCCGTGCGCACCGGTGCGGGGCGGGCACGGCCGGTCACCAGATCGAGGTCATGGCAGATGTCGGCGACGTTCGGGGTGGGCGGGATCAGGCCGTGCTCCAGGGCGAGCACCGCGGCCGCCGCGTCCAGCACCGGCGCCGCGCAGTACGCCCGTCCGATGCCGGTCTTCGGCGCCGTCACGGGCACCTGCCGGCCGTGGGCGCCCAGCGCGTCGGCGATGGCGAGGGCCTCCGCCCGGTCCGCCTGCGGCGTCCCGAGCGCGTCGGCGAAGACGACGTCGACCTCCTCGGGCGCGCAGCCGGCCTGGGCCAGGGCGCCGCGGATGGCCTCCGCCAGGCCCTGCCGGGACAGCTCCCAGCGGCCGGCGCCGGTGAACGTCGCCGCGTGCCCGGCGATCACCGCCCGCACCGGCACGCCCCGCGCCCGGGCCGCCCGCTCGTCCTCCACGACGAGCATCGCGCCGCCCTCCGCGGGCACGAAACCCGAGGCGTCGCCGGTGAAGGGGCGATAGGCGCGCTGCGGATCGGTCACCGGGCTCAGCTCGCCGTAACCGAGCTGACACACCATCGAGTACGGCGCGAGCGGCGCCTCGGTCGATCCCGCCACGAGGACGTCGGTGCCGCGGGCCACGGCCCGGGCCGCGTGCGCCAGGGCGTCCAGGCCGCCCGCCTCGTCGGCGGCCACCACCGAGCACGGCCCCTTGAAGCCGCGCCGGATGGAGATCTGGCCGGTGCTGGCCGCGTAGAACCAGGCGATGGACTGCCAGGGGCCGACGTAGCGGCTGCCCTTGCCCCACAGCTTCTGCAGCTCCCGCTGGCCGAACTCGCCGCCGCCGGATCCGGCCGCGGTGACCACGCCCGCCGAGAACGGGGCGCCCTCGGTGTCGGCCCGGCCGAGCCGGGCGTCCTGAAGCGCCTCGTCGGCCGCCGCCAGCGCGAAGTGGGTGAACCGGTCGGTCTGGACGAGGATCCGCTCCTCGATCACCGCCGACGCGTCGAAGGACGGCACCTGCCCGGCCACCTTCAGCGGCAGCTGCCCGCAGCCCTCGCGGGTGATGCGGTCCAGGACGGTCACGCCCTCCTGGGTGGCCTTCCAGAACGTCTCGGCAGTGGTTCCGTTGGGGGCGACGACACCGATGCCGGTGACCACCGCCCGCCGTGTGCCAGGCGCGCTCATGATGACCTCTCCCTCGGCCGGGTCAGGATCACCGCGGACTGGAACCCGCCGAAGCCGCTGCCCACCGACAGCACGGCATCCAGCCGCCGCTCGCGGGCCACCCGCGGGACGTAGTCCAGGTCGCACTCGGGATCGGGGGTCTCGTAGTTCGCGGTGGGCGGTACCACCTGGTGGGCCATGGCCAGCACGCACGCTGCCACCTCGATCGCCCCGATCGCGCCCAGCGAGTGGCCCACCATCGACTTGATGGAGCTCATGGGCGTCTCGTAGGCGTGGTGCCCCAGCGCCCGCTTGACCGCGGCCGTCTCGTGCCGGTCGTTCTGCCGGGTGCCGGAGCCGTGCGCGTTGACGTAGTCGATCGCCGAGCCGTCCAGCCGGGCGTGGTCCAGGGCCTGCTCGATGGCCCGCGCCATCTCCACACCCTCGCTGGTCAGACCGGTCATGTGGTAGGCGTTGCCGAAGGTGGCGTAGCCGCTCAGCTCGCAGTAGACGCGCGCGCCGCGGGCCCGTGCGTGCTCCAGTTCCTCCAGCACCAGCACCGCGCCGCCCTCGCCCATGACGAACCCGTCACGGTCGTTGTCGAAGGGCCGCGAGGCGTGCTCGGGGTCGTCGTTGTTCGGGCTGGTCGCCTTGATCGCGTCGAAGCACGCCATCGTGATCGGGGATATCGGCGAGTCCGACGCGCCGGCTATGCAGATGTCGGCCCGCCCCTCCTGCACCGTGTACAGCGCGTACCCGACCGCGTCGAGGCCGGAGGTGCAGCCCGTGGACACCGTCTGCACCGGGCCGCGCGCCCCGAACCGTTCGGCCACCGTCGAGGCCAGCGTGCTCGGCGTGAACGCCCGCTCCAGATGCGGCCGGGCCCGTTCGTGGTCCACCTCCCAGCGCTCGCCGTGGTGGCTGACCAGCACGTAGTCGCTCTCCAGCCGGGTGGTCCCGCCGACGGCGGTGCCCAGCGAGACCGCGACCCGCCAGGGGTTGACCCGGGTCAGGTCCAGCCCCGCGTCCCGCACCGCCTCCTCGCCGGCGACCAGCGCGAACTGGATGTAGCGGTCGCAGCGTTGGATCTGCTCCTCGCTCAGTCCCGCCGCCACCGGGTCGAAGTCGCACTCGGCGGCTATGCGGGAGCGCAGGCCCGCCGGGTCGAAGAAGGTGATGCCGCGTGTCGCGGTGCGCCCGTTCGCCAGCAGGTCCCAGAACGCGTCGGCGCCTATGCCGCCGGGCGCCACCACGCCTATGCCGGTGACCGCGACCCGCCTGGTCATGACCGGACCTCCGAGGCACCGGCCGGTTCCGGTTCCGCCGCCCGCGCCGCGCTCACCGGGACGGTCTGAGTGCCCTCGGTGTCGACGTGGCCGAGCTGCGGGCGCGGGGCCAGCGGACCGAGGTGGAAGACGATGCGCGCCTCCACGTTGCCCACGTTGCGGAACCGGTGGCGGGTGTAGGCGGGGATCATCAGGCCCTGCTCCGGCCGCAGCGGATGCGGCTCGCCGTCCAGGTCCACCTCCAGATCGCCGCAGACGACGTACACGAACTCCTCGGAGTAGGGGTGGTAGTGCTCGCCGATGCGGTCGCCCGGCTGCACGATGGCCACGCCCATGAAGCCGCTGGTGGAGCCGACCGTGGCCGGGGTGAGCATGGCGCGCAGGTCGCCTCCGCGCTTGACGTTGGGCTCGATGTCGCTGAGGTCCACGATTCTGGGTCGGGGTTTGATCACGACGTCTCCTCCGGTGGTGTGGTGGGTCGGCACGAAGCGGATCGGTTCGCGGGGGCGCGGACGGTGCCGGGGCTCACGCCTCGGCCCGGCGGTCGGTGACGAGCCGCATCCGGGCCAGCGACAGCAGCCGGGTCAGGTCGCCGTCCTTCTGCGCCGCGTCCTCGTCCAGCAGGCAGGTCAGCTGCGCCACCTGCGCCGGGTCCGCGAGGCCCAGCGCGGCCGCGGGCTGCAGTTCCTGGCCCGCCCGCACGTCGAGGAGGCGGACGACCACGTCGTTGCGCTCGTAGACCGTGCTGCGCAGCACCGGGCCCGCCGGGTCGTCGGCGGCCCGCTCGGCCTCCCGGGCCAGCAGCTCCGCGAGCTTCATGCCCATGCCGGGGCGGGCCGGGTAGTACAGCGCCTGCCGCTCGGCCGGCACATCGTCCTGACCGGTCGTCACGTGGTGCACGGCGGGCAGCGCCGCCCGGGTGAAGAAGACCCGTACGGACTCCTCGTCGGTGAAGTCCCGCTCCTGTTCCAGGTACGGGTTGATCTGCTCCTCCACCGCCCGGATCTCCGGCTGCCGGGCCACGTGCCGCAGCGCGGCCAGCAGGTCGCCGCGCACCTCGATGGCGCGCACCACCCGGTTGCCGTGCATGAACAGCGAGGTCCGGCACAGCCGGGTGGTGTCGTCCACGCGGGACTCGGGCGAGTCGTACCCGGCGAGGATCTCGGCGACCTTGTCCTCGCTGCCCGGCTGGACGGTGAAGGTCAGGGCGTGGCGGATCACCCCGTCGCCGATGCGCGGCGAGGTCTGCAGCCGCCGCCCGGCCTCCGCCTCGTCGAGCCCGCGGCCCATCTCGCGCACGACGTGGAACCGCAGCGAACGGGTGTCGCGGATGCAGCTGTGCATCGGCCGCACCGTGCGCACGTGCTCCTCGCTGTTGACCCACGCCAGGAACGGCGGGGCGCTCTCCCACTCGCTGGTGATCAGCCACTGGGAGGGGTTCTCGATGGACTGGCACAGCTGGTCGCTGATGTGCCCGGGCACGGACGCGACCTGCTTGCCCATCTCTTCGTAGGCCTCCAGGAACTGCTGCTGGGCGCCGTCGTAGACGTCCACCAGCAGCACCACACGAAGCCGGGAGCCGTCGAAGACGGACTGGGAGACACGTTTGGCGGACTGCTGCTGGACGGTTCGAGGGGCACGCTCGGTGAGGGCGGTCATTGCGGTACGTCTCCTTGCCGGAACGGGCGGGCACGGACGGGGCTGGTGGGGTGGAGGCCGGCGAGCCGGCGGGGACGGGTCGGGTCGTGGACGGGTCGTGCGGACGGGGTCTCGTTACGGACGGGTCGTTCGGACGGTGTCTCGTGACGGACGGGTCGTGGGGACGGGGTCTCGTGACGGACAGGGCCTGACGGGACGTCACGGCCCGGCGGAAAGCGTCGGCGCGCGTGACGCGACGTCAGCGTGATCTCGATCCTGTGCCCGCCGGGGTCGGTGCGCGACTCGTGTGCACCACGTGGGTGATCAGACGGGTGAACAGTCCCGCGAACGCATGCCGCCCGGGCCCGCACCGGGCATGGAAACAGGGATGCGCCCACATCCCGCACCCCGCACCCCGCACCTGGAGGCATCGATGCACCAAGAAGCCGACCACCGGGTACCCGTCCTGATCGTCGGCGGCTCCCTGGTGGGCCTGTCCACGTCACTGTTCCTCGGCCGTCTCGGCGTGCCGCACCTGCTGGTCGAGCGTCACTCCGACACGTCCGTCCACCCCCGTGGACGCGGCAACAATGTGCGCACCATGGAGCTGTACCGGGTCGCCGGCATCGAGCCCGACATCAAGCAGGCCGCGGCCCTGCTCGCCGGCAACCACGGCATCCTGCAGACCCGGACCCTGGTCGGCGACGCCGGGGAATGGCTGTTCAAGCACATCGACCCGGGCGGCGGCCTGGCCAGGTTCAGCCCCACCGGCTGGTGCCTGTGCAGCCAGAACGACCTGGAGCCCGTGCTGCTCAAGGGCGCCCGGGCGCTCGGCGGCGACGTGCGCTTCTCCCACGAGCTGGAGTCCTTCGAGCAGGACGCCGACGGGGTGACGGCCGTCGTGCTGGACCGCGGCCGTGACGAGCGCTTCACCGTCCGGGCGGACTACCTGGTCGCCGCCGACGGCCCGCGCAGCCCCGTGCGGCGCCGGCTCGGCATCGGACACAGCGGCCCGGGCGACCTGTTCGCCAACGTCAGCGTCACCTTCCGCTCCAAGCTGCTCGCCGACGTCGTCGGCGACCGCCGCTTCATCTGCTGCTATCTCACCGACCCCGAGGCCGACGGCGCCCTGCTGCCCATCGACAACAAGGAGCACTGGGTCTTCCACGCCCCCTGGCACCCCGAGCGCGGAGAGACCCTGGAGGAGTTCACCGAGGACCGCCTCCAGCGCCACATCCGCCGCGCCGTCGGCGTCCCGGACCTCGACGTCGAGATCACCGGAAAGGCGTCCTGGCGCGCCGCCGAACGCGTCGCCGACCGGTACTGTGACGGCCGGGTCTTCCTCGCCGGCGACTCCGCGCACGAGATGTCCCCCACCGGCGCCTTCGGCTCCAACACCGGCATCCAGGACGCCCACAACCTGGCCTGGAAGCTCGCCGCCGTCCTCGCCGGCTGGGCAGGGCCGGGGCTGCTCGCGACCTACGAGACCGAGCGCCGTCCCGTCGCCGTCGCCACCAGCGCCCGCGCCTCCGCCCGCTCCGTCGAGCACAGCCACCCCGGCTTCGCCCCCGCCCCCGGCATCGGCGAGGGCAAGCGGGGCGGCATCCTCAACGTCGTCCTCGGCTACCGCTACCCGGACGGCGCCGTCGTCGGCGCCGACCCCGGCCAGGACGTGGTGCCGGAGGACCTGCGCCTGACCGGCGAGCCCGGCACCCGCGCCCCTCACCTGTGGCTGCGCCGCAGCGGCACCCGGATCTCCACGCTCGACCTGTACGAGCGCGTCCCGGTGCTGCTCAGCGACGCGGGGTCCTCGGCCGGCTGGCACGCGGCGGCCCGGCGCGTGGCGCAGGAGACCGGCGTCCCGCTGGAGTCGTACCGCATCGGCGCGGAACTCACCTGTGACCAGGACGCCGCCGGCCCCGAGGCGGAGCGATACGACTGGGCCCGCGCCCACGGCATCAGCACCGACGGGGCGGTCCTCGTCCGCCCCGACGGTTTCGTCGCCTGGCGCGCGCCCGGCGCCGACCCCGACCCGGAAGGCACCCTGCGCACGGTCCTGACGGCCGTGCTGCGCAGCAACTGACCCCGCACACGGGCCCGGCAGGACGACCGCGCCGGCCCGTCCGCCTGCACCTGTGCCGGACCTGTGCCGGCGCCTGTGACGGACCTGTGCCGGCACCTGTGACGGACCTGTGCCGGCACCTGTGACGGACCTGTGCCGGCACCTGTGACGGACCTGTGCCGGCGCCTGTGACAAAGGCCACCCCGCCCGGGGTGGCCTTCGTCGTCCGAAGCCTCCTGTCGGATTCGAACCGACGACCTGCTGTTTACAAGACAGCTGCTCTGACCAGCTGAGCTAAGGAGGCGAGTGCACCGGCGCACAGCGCCGTGCCCGTGCAGTGTACCCAGCCCGCCGCACGGCCTCGCCGAGAATTCCCGCGAAGTTCACGGGCTCTCACGTACTGACAGACCAGGTGAACGCCAGGTACCGTCCTGTGCCAGTTCACACGTGTGGACTACACCACACCACAACGGCACATCCGTCGTGGCATCCACCTTCCTACAACGGATCGTCCGGCACGTTCCTGCCGGTAGAAGGGGGCCCACACCATGGCCACTGTCCAGTTCGACAAGGCGACCCGCATCTACCCGGGTGCCGAGAAGCCCGCCGTCGACGCGCTCGACATCGACATCGCGGACGGCGAATTCCTCGTCCTGGTCGGCCCGTCCGGCTGCGGCAAGTCGACCTCGCTGCGCATGCTGGCGGGACTGGAGGACGTCAACTCCGGCGCCATCCGCATCGGTGACCGCGACGTCACCCACCTGCCGCCGAAGGACCGGGACATCGCCATGGTGTTCCAGAACTACGCGCTCTACCCGCACATGACGGTCGCCGACAACATGGGCTTCGCGCTCAAGATCGCCGGTGTGCCGAAGGCGGAGATCCGCAAGAAGGTCGAGGAGGCCGCGAAGATCCTCGACCTGACGCAGTACCTGGACCGCAAGCCGAAGGCGCTCTCCGGTGGTCAGCGCCAGCGTGTCGCGATGGGCCGCGCGATCGTGCGCGAGCCGCAGGTCTTCCTCATGGACGAGCCGCTGTCCAACCTGGACGCCAAGCTCCGCGTGTCCACCCGTACCCAGATCGCCTCACTGCAGCGCCGCCTGGGCATCACCACCGTGTACGTCACCCACGACCAGGTCGAGGCCATGACCATGGGCGACCGGGTGGCCGTGCTCAAGGACGGTGTGCTCCAGCAGGTGGACACCCCGCGCCACATGTACGACAAGCCGGCCAACCTCTTCGTCGCCGGCTTCATCGGCTCGCCCGCGATGAACCTGGTCGAGGTGCCGATCACCGACGGCGGTGTGAAGTTCGGCAACAGCGTGGTGCCGGTCAACCGCGAGGCGGTCAAGGCCGCCGCGGACAAGGGCGACCGCACCGTCACCGTCGGCGTCCGCCCCGAGCACTTCGAGGTGGTCGGCGAGGGCGGCTCCGCGTCCTCCTCGCTGTCCAAGGACAGCGCCGACGCCCCGGCCGGTCTCGCCGTCTCCGTCACCGTGGTCGAGGAGACCGGCGCCGACGCCTATGTCTACGGCACCGTCGAGGTCGGCGGCGAGAGCAAGGAGCTGGTGGTCCGCGTCGACAGCCGCGCGGTGCCGGAGAAGGGCTCCACGCTGCACGTGGTGCCGCGGCCGGGCGAGACCCACGTGTTCTCCACCTCGACGGGGGAGCGGCTGTCCGACTGACGCCGGCCGCACCGCGCGGTCCGGCGGGCTCGTCGGGCGCGGAGGGCACGCCACGTCCCCCGTCCTGCTGACGCCTTACGGCTGAAACCCGGAATGCCTCCGGACGCTTGACCCGATCCGCGAAGAAGGGCCCCGTGAACAGCCACGGGGCCCTTCCGCATGCCCGCTGAACCCCCGGTGCACGGGAACATTTCGAGCCGCGTTCGTCAACACGACGCCCCGGAACCCGCTCCCGCCCATCCCTCGAAAAGGTGACCAAATGTCGCCAAATCATTACCAGGGGCTACGCTGCGACGCGTGAAGCACTCCACCACCCACACCACGCGACGCGGCCGGGGCCCCGCCCGCCGGATCGGCCGCTCCCTCGCCCTCGTCCTGCCCGTCGTCCTGGTGCTCTCCGGGACCCTCGCGGTCACCCGAGTGAACTGGTCGGGGAACCCGTCGAACTCGGTGCTCACCGCGTCCGAGGCGTCCGTGGCCGGACCCTCGGGCCGCTCCCGCGCCCCGCAGGACGTGCTGCGCGACCGTCTGCTGACGGAACTGCAGGAGAAGGACCCGGGCGTGGCGCTCACCCATCTGCAGGAGGCGGTCAACGGCCGTCCCGCGCTGGCCCGGCACTGCGCCTCCATCGCCCGCACCCTCGGGCGCGCCGCGGTCCGCATCTACGGCCCCTCCCGCGCCCAGTCCTACGCCCGTCCGGTCTGCGACACCTCCTTCGCCTCCGGCGTCATGGCCGCCCACAGCTGACGGCCCGCGGCACACCGCGCCGGCCCGTGCTGTCCGGCGACCAGTGCCCGACGCCCCCTTCTTCCTCCGCTCCCGCCCCGCCGCATCTCCCGGCGGGGCGTTTGGCTGGACGGCCCGCTCCCACCGCTGTGCGGCCCACCGGCGCCGACCGCCACGGCCGGCGGGCGGCCGGCACGTAAAGTGCGGCCATGACCCATCCGAACGCGGCGCTGCGCCCCACTCAAGCCGTCATCCTCGCCGGTGGCCAGGGGTCCCGGCTGCGCCCCTACACCGACGACCGGCCCAAGCCGATGGTCGAGATCCCCGGCACGGGCGTGCCGATCATCGGTCACCAGATCGCCTGGCTGGCCGAGGAGGGCGTCACCGATGTGGTGGTCTCCTGCGGCCACCTCGCCGAGGTCCTGCAGGACTGGCTGGCCTCCGCGACGCTGCCGGCGAAGGTCACCACCGTGGTGGAGCCCGAACCGCTCGGCCGCGGCGGCGCCCTGCGCTTCGCCGCCGCCCGTCTGCCCCGCCCGGACCAGGCCTGGTACGCCACGAACGGCGACATCTGGACCCGTTTCTCGCTGCGCGACATGGCGGACTTCCACACCGAGCGGGACGCGCTGGCCACGCTCGCGCTGGCCCGGCCGCGCATCCCGTGGGGTGCCGTGCGGACCGACGGCTTCGGTCATGTCACGGACTTCATCGAGGCCCCGCCGTCCACGGTCGAGATCAACGCGGGCGTGTACGTGTTCGCGCCCCGGTTCGCCGACCTGCTGCCGGAGCGGGGCGACCACGAGCGCACCACGTTCCCGCGGCTGGCCCGCGAGCGGCGGCTGGCGGGGTTCCCGATCCCGCAGGGCGCCTACTGGCGGGCCATCGACACCGCGAAGGACCTGTCTCAGGCCGCGAAGGAGCTGGCCGCCCTCACCCGCTGAGCACGCGCGCAAGCGACCGCGACGGGGGTCCGCACCGGCCGGTGCGGACCCCCGTCGCATGTGCGGGCGGGATACGGCCTACCCCAGCAGGCCGCCGACCAGGCCGCCCGGCTGCCCCGTGGAGGAGCTGCCGCCGCCGGAGCCGGTGTTCCCGGTGTCGCCGGTGGCACCCGAGGTGCCCGAGGCGCCGGTCGGGCCGCTCCCGCCGGTCGCGGTGCCGCCGGAGGCCGGGCCGGAGCCGGTGCTGGGCACCCGCTGCTCAGGGGAGGAGTAGCGCGGCGTGGTGCGGCCGGTGATGCCCTGGGTGTGGCTGGGCGTGCCGCCGGTCGCGGTGCCGCGGTCCTGCCCGGTGCCCTGGGAGGCCGACGGGCCGCCGGACGGGCCGGACGAGCTGCCGCGGGGGCTGGGCGAGGCCGGGGCCGACGGCGACGTGGACTGCCGCTGGGACCCGGAGGTCCGCGGCAGCGGCGAGCCGGGCAGCTCGTTGCGCGGGGCCTCGCCCGGGCCGGGCACCACGACCCGGTCGGCGTCGCGCACCGCACCGCCGAGCACGGAGCCCACCAGCAGCGTCAGCCCGGTGACCAGGACGGTGAGCACAGAGCCCCGGCGCAGCACGTACCGGCGCAGCTCCCAGATGCCGGCGCGCGGACCCAGACGCCGCCAGGCCGAGGCAGCGAGGCGCCCGTCGACGGAGTACACGGGGGCGCCGGCGATGACCAGCGGCGACCAGGCGGCGAGGTAGATGATGTCGGGCGCGTCGTAGACCGGCGCCGAGCGCCAGCTGACGGTGACGACGATGGCGGCGGACAGCAGCGCGCCGGCCACCGCGGCCAGCCGCTGCCAGCAGCCCAGCACCGTGAGCACCCCGACGATCACCTGGAGGAAGGCGACGACCAGCCCGGAGCCGACGGGGTGCTGCAGGGCGAAGTGGTGCAGCGGCTCGGCGACGGCCCAGGGATGCAGCTGGTGCAGCCACTTGACCATGGAGCCGCGGCTGCCGCCGTCGAAGTAGAGCGGGTCGCACAGCTTGCCCATGCCGGCGTACAGGGAGACGAACCCCAGGAAGATGCGCAGCGGGAGCAGGACGACACCGAGGTTCATCCGGCGGCCCGGGTAGTAGGCGTGCCGGGCGGGGTCGTCGCCGGTCCGCCGGGAGCGCCGCGGCTGCTCCCCGGCCGCGGGAGCGGCCGTGTCACCGCGCTCGCCGGCATCGTCGTCCACGCCGTCCGCGGCACCGTCGTACGCCGGTGCCTGCCCGGTCTGCTCCTCGTAGGTGCTGCCGGCGGTCCGCATCTGCGGCTGCAGCCGGGTCTCGCCGGCCCCGGGGCCGCGCTGGGCGCCGACGACGGGGGTCTCGACGGTCTCGTCGAGGTCGCCGCAGCCGGGGGCCGCGCCGGGCGCGCCGTAGCCGCCCGAGGCGTCGATGCGCGGGATGACCTGGGTGGCCCCGGCGTCACCCGCCGGCTGTTCGCCGTGCCGCACACTGCCGCTGCGCACGGCCTGCAGCAGCCGGTGGGCTCCGGTGTCGTCGGGCGCCGATCTGCCGCTCCACACGACGGGGCGGCGGTGGGGTGCCACGGGCATACGGGCGGTGTGCTCGGCGGCGCCCAGGTGCCGGGCGATCCGCGGGGAGCGAGCGCGCCGCGAGGAGGCGCCCAGCTGCACGCGGAAACTGGCGTGCGTGACGATGACCTGCGCCGGATCGCTCGGCACCTTCACCATGCTCAGCGCGGGAGCGTCGTCGTACCCCGACGAGCGGTCCCCCGTGGGTGTGCGGGGTGTTCTGGTGTCCACACTCAACTAACCGAGTGACGAGGAGTTAGGACACTGCCGTGACCCGCCCGATCTGTCCGGGCCCCGTCAAAGGGCCGCGAACGAACCGGAACCACCCATTCGGGTGACCTTGCGGACACCTGCTCGCCCGCCGGAGGCGGGCCCGGCTCAGCGGCGCCGGCGTGCCGCCTCGTACAGCACGATGCCCGCCGCGACACCGGCATTGAGCGACTCCGCGCCGCCCGGCATCGGGATCCGCACCCTGACGTCGCAGGTCTCCCCGACGAGCCTTGAGAGGCCCTTGCCCTCGCTGCCGACGACGATGACCACGGGGCCGTCCAGGACGTCCAGGTCGGACAGGTCGGTCTCGCCGTCGGCGGCCAGGCCGACGACCATGATCCCGGCCTTCTTGTAGGCCTCCAGCGCGCGGGTGAGGTTGGTGGCGCGTGCCACCGGGGTGCGGGCGGCCGTGCCGGCGGAGGTCTTCCAGGCGCCGGCGGTCATGCCGGCCGCGCGCCGCTCGGGCACGACCACGCCGTGGCCGCCGAAGGCGGAGACGGAACGGACGACCGCGCCGAGGTTGCGCGGGTCGGTCACCCCGTCCAGGGCGACGATCAGCGGGTCCTCGCCCGCGTCGGCGGCGGCGTCGGCCAGGTCCTGCGGGTGGGCGTACTCGTACGGCGGGACCTGCAGGACCAGGCCCTGGTGGTTGAGCCCGCCTGTCATCCGGTCCAGCTCCGGGCGCGGGGCCTCCATGAGGTTGATCGCGCCGCGCTCGGCGGCCAGCTGCAGCGCCTCGCGCACCCGCTCGTCGTTGTCGATGAACTGCTGGACGTAGAGGGTGGAGGCGGGCACGCCCTCGCGCAGCGCCTCCACGACCGGGTTGCGGCCGACGACCAGCTCGGCGGAGGACCGGCCGGCGCCGCGGCGCGGGCGGCCCTGGGCACGGCGGGCCTTCGCCTGGGCGGCGCGCTGCTTGGGGTGTCCCTTGCGCAGCTCGGCGGGGGGCGTGGGGCCCTTGCCCTCCAGGCCCCGGCGCCGCTTGCCGCCGCTGCCGACCTGCGCGCCCTTCTTGCCGGACATGCGGCGGTTGTGAGCGGCCATGACCTACCTGTCTGTCGGAGCGTTTCAGTACGTGCGTATGTGTCCCGTGCGTACGTCGGTGACGCGGAAAGCGTACGTCCGGGTGGGTGCCGTCCGGGCGGCCGGGCGGCACGGCCGGGCCCTCGCGGGCCCGGGGTATCCGGCCGGCGGCTCAGTCGGCGCGCAGGCTCCAGCGGGGGCCCTGCGGGCTGTCCTCGACGACCAGCCCGGACTGGTTCAGCTGGTCGCGCAGGGCGTCCGCGGTGGCCCAGTCCTTGCGGGCCCGGGCGGCCTCGCGCTGGTCCAGCACCATGCGGACCAGGGAGTCGACCACGCCGTGCAGGTCCTCGCCGCGGTCGCCGCCCTCGCCGGCCCAGTGCTCGTCGAGCGGGTCGAGGCCGAGCACGCCGAGCATGGCGCGCAGCTCCGCGAGCCGGGCCACGGCGGCTTCCTTGTCGTCGGCGGCCAGCGCGCTGTTGCCCTGCCGGACCGTGGTGTGGACGACCGCGAGCGCCTGCGGGACGCCGAGGTCGTCGTCCATGGCCTCGGCGAAGGCGGGCGGCACCTGCGCGGCCGGCTCGACGACCCCGGCCTTCTCCACCACACGCTGGACGAAGCCCTCGATCCGCGCGAACGCGGACTCCGCCTCGCGCAGCGCCTCCTTGCTGTACTCGATCATCGAGCGGTAGTGCGGGGTGCCGAGGTAGTAGCGCAGCACGATGGGCCGCCACTGCTTGATCATCTCGGACACCAGCACGCTGTTGCCGAGCGACTTGGACATCTTGTCGCCGGCCATGGTCACCCAGGCGTTGTGCACCCAGTACTGGGCGAAGTCGTCGCCGTAGGCCTTGGCCTGGGCGATCTCGTTCTCGTGGTGCGGGAAGATCAGGTCCAGGCCGCCGCCGTGGATGTCGAAGGCGCTGCCCAGGTACTTGTGCGCCATGGCGGAGCACTCCAGGTGCCAGCCCGGCCTGCCCTCGCCCCAGGGGGTGGGCCAGGTCGGCTCGCCCGGCTTGGCCGCCTTCCACATCGCGAAGTCGCGCGGGTCGCGCTTGCCGGTCTCGCCCTCGCCGGAGGGCTGCAGCAGGTTGTCCAGGTCCTGCCGCGACAGCTGCAGGTAGCCGGGGAAGGAGCGCACGTCGAAGTAGACGTTGCCGTCGGCAGCGTAGGCGTGGCCGCGGTCGATGAGGTGCTGCATCATCTCGATCATCTCGGGCACGTGCCCGGTGGCCCGCGGCTCGTACGTGGGCGGCAGGCAGCCGAGGGCCCGGTAGCCCTCGTTGAAGGCGCGCTCGTTCTCGTAGCCGATCGCCCACCAGGGCCGGTTCTGCTCGTGGGCCTTTGCGATGATCTTGTCGTCGATGTCGGTGACGTTGCGGATGAACGTCACCTCGTAGCCGCGGTAGGTGAACCAGCGGCGCATGATGTCGAAGTTGAGGTACGAGCGGACGTGCCCGATGTGGGGGGCCGCCTGCACGGTGGCGCCACACAGGTAGATCGAGACACGACCCGGCGTGAGCGGGGTGAAGTCACGGATCTGGCGGGCGCTGGTGTCGTACAGGCGAATAGTCACCACTCCAGAGTAGTGGGCGCGGGGCAGTGCCTTGTGCCCTTTCCCCCCATCGGTGAACGCGTCACGCTCCGCTTGCGGGCGCTCACAGGCCTCCGACGACCTTGGCGGGCCTGATCCGCACGATCACCCGGTCGGCGTCCTGCACCGAGACCGGGTTGAATTCCGCATACTTCTTGCCGGTGTACTTCACCGACAGCTCGTCGATCAGGTCGTCGGCGCCCTCGGTGGTGATCTCCGCGGTGCCGCGGATCTCGGCGTACTCGTACGGGGACTGCGGGTCCACGACGACGACGCTGACCCGCGGGTCGCGGTCGAGGTTCTTCTTCTTGCGGCGGTCCACCGTGGTGGAGATCAGCAGGTCGTCACCGTCCCGCTTGACCCACACCGGGGACAGTTGCGGGCTGCCGTCCGGCTGGACGGTGCCGACGGTGACGAACACGGGGCCGTCGAGGAGGTTCTTCAGACGGTCGGACAGTACGGCGGACATGCACCCTCCGGTCCTGGTGAGTCGACTGATGACGGTGTGACTGTGCGGGTACCTTCCACGCCCGCTGTCAGCTCACACACACCGCGTCAGCCCACCCGCACCACGAGTGCGGTGGCGACCGCCATCAGGCCCTCGCCCCGGCCGGGGAAGCCGAGCCCGTCGGTGGTCGCGCCGGAGACGGACACCGGGGCGCCGGCCGCCTCGGAGAGGATCTCCTGCGCCTCCTCGCGCCGCTTGCCGATCTTCGGCCGGGGGCCGACGACCTGGACGGCGATGTTGCCGATGCGGAAGCCGGCCTCGCGCACGATCCGGGCCGCCTCGGTCAGCAGCGTCACCCCGGAGGCGCCGGACCACTCCGGGCGCCCGGTGCCGAAGTGCTGCCCGAGGTCGCCGAGCCCGGCGGCGGAGAACAGCGCGTTGCACGCGGCGTGCGCGACGACGTCGGCGTCGGAGTGCCCGGCCAGCCCCGGTCCCTCGCCCTCCCACTTCAGGCCCGCGCACCACAGCTCGCGACCCTCCTCGAAGGCGTGGATGTCGGTGCCGATGCCCACCTGCGGAAGCAGCGGCTCTGCCGCGGGCTGCCGCGGTGCGGGCTGTGCCTGCTGCTCAGAAGCCATCGGTGAGCCTCCGCCGGGCCAGGACCGCCTCCGCGAGGACCAGGTCGAGCGGACGGGTGACCTTGAACGCCTCCTCGTGCCCGGGGACGGTCACGACCCGTTCGCCGAGCTGCTCGACCATGCTCGCGTCGTCGGTCACGTCGGTGGTGACCGTCTCGTGGGCGCGCACCAGGGTGGCCCGGTCGAAGCCCTGCGGGGTCTGCACGGCGCGCAGCAGCGAGCGGTCCGGGGTGGCGACGACCGGCTCGGGCGCGCCGGGGGCCGCGGCCGGCTCGACCTGCTTGACGGTGTCGGCGAGCGGCAGCGCCGGGACGACGGCGGGTGCCCCGGCCCGGACCGCCTCGATGACCGCGTCCACGGTGTCCACCGGGACCAGCGGGCGGGCGGCGTCGTGCACCAGGACGATGTCGTGGCCGGGGGGCAGGGCGTCCAGGCCGAGCCGGACCGACTCCTGGCGGGAGCTGCCGCCCGGCACGACGAGGACGTCCGTGCGCTCGGGCAGGGCATGCGCGTCGAGCAGCGACTTGACCTCGGCGGTGCCCTCCGGCGGGGCGACGACCACCACCAGCCGGACCGCGCGGGAGGCCGCCAGGGCGCGGACGGCGTGGATGAGCATGGGCGTGCCGCCCAGCGTGCGCAGCGCCTTGGGGGCGCCCGGACCGAGGCGCACGCCCCGGCCGGCGGCCGGGATCACGGCGGCGACGGGGGCCTCGCTCCGGGCTCCCGCGGCGGGGGGACGCGATTCGTCAGACATCGGTTCCTGTCAGGTTTGTGAGCGGGCCCGGCCTGGGTATGGCCACCCGTGCCGGACGAGACGCCGTTGACCGGACCCTTCCGTGACCCCGGTCGAGCCGGCTCCCCGGCCCGGCACACAGTACCGGCGGACCACTCCCCGTCGCACAGCACTCACGGTCCGGCGTGCTGCCACCGCGGGGCGCGCGCGGCTACGCACATGCCGCAGCGCCCGGCGACGGGATCGCGTCTACGGGCACCGCGGCATCATGCTGTGCTGAAAGAATGAACGTCAGGCGGGTGTCGTACCGTTTGTCGCCTCGCGCCGGGTCAGGACGCGAGCACCTCGTCGAGCAGAGCCTCGGCCTTGTCCTCGTTGGTGTTCTCCGCGAGGGCCAGCTCGCTCACCAGGATCTGGCGCGCCTTGGCGAGCATGCGCTTCTCACCGGCGGAGAGTCCGCGCTCGCGCTCACGGCGCCACAGGTCGCGCACGACTTCCGCAACCTTGATGACGTCACCCGAGGCGAGCTTCTCCAGGTTTGCCTTGTAGCGACGCGACCAGTTCGTGGGCTCCTCGGCGTACGGAGCGCGCAGCACCTCGAAGACCCGGTCCAGTCCGTCCTGTCCGACCACATCACGCACGCCGACGAACTCCGCATTGTCCGCTGGCACACGCACCGTCAGGTCACCCTGGGCGACCTTCAGCACCAAGTAGGTCTTGTCCACGCCTTTGATCTGGCGAGTTTCGATGGCCTCGATCAGCGCGGCCCCGTGATGGGGATAGACCACGGTGTCGCCAACCTTGAACGTCATGTGACAGGTACCCCTTCCGTGGCTATCCAGGGTAACACGGATACGGCGTCATCTGAATGGCGTTTTCGCAGGTCAGAGCATATCTCGGGGCTTGACAACAGCGTGCGGGGCGTGCTTCGGCCACCTTCCGCGACCCGCCCGGAGGCGGGTATCCGCAGGTCGGAGGGGTTCTCCTGGCGCAGCGCAACACGCGCGTCGCATGCCTCCGGCCACCCGCTCGATCGGCGGTATGTCCCGTTTTATCCGCCCCCACGTGCACGACTTCCGCTACTCCGTTCGGTGGCCGTGCGTCGGTTCCCGGACGAATCCGGAATTGATCACAGTCTCGGCGACGGCGTCCCAAGCGGCAGCCGGGTGATCAATTCCGGCACTCACCGCGCATTCCGTCCGCCCGCCTTCCCGGCCCCTTCACGGCGGCCTTGCGGAAAAATCCCCGAGACCGGACGCGACGCGAGAGCACGGACGAACACGGACGGCACACCTATCCCTCGGGGCGCTTATGCGAAAGGCGGACGAAGGCGCGGCAATGGGGGCGGCGCGAAGCCGGGCGCGGCACGCTCCCGGGGCCCGCGCGGGAGCGCTCCCGTGACCCTCCGGGACGCCGAGAGGTGGGTCGGGTGCGATGCCCGGAGAACGGCTCGGTACCCTGAGGCCGCTGACAGACACTTAGGGTGGCTTTATCAGGTGCCGCCCTGGACCGCCCACGTACAAGGAGTTGCCGCCGCCGTGAGCAGCAGCCTTCGACGCGGCGCCCTTGCCGCCGCCGCCATCGCGTTCTCGATCGCCTCGCTCGCCGCGTGCGGCGCCGGCAACGACGCCCAGACGCTTCAGATCAAGCCGGACAACGCGGCCACCACGGTCGGCGACATCAGTGTCCAGAACGCGGTGATCATCACGCAGCCCGGCACCCAGACCAAGGGCCCCGCGGTCGTCTCGGTGACTGTGTTCAACAACGGCAACACCGACCAGACGCTGGACGCCGTCCGCGTCGCGGGCGCCGGCGACGCCCAGCTGACCCCGGCCTCCGGCAAGGGCAAGCTGACCGTCCCGGCCAACGGCTCCCTGATCCTCGGCGGCAAGGGCAACGCCTCCGCCGCCCTGCCGGACCTGGGCCAGAGCGTCCAGGACGGCAACGCCCAGAAGGTCACGTTCACCTTCAGCAAGGACGGTGACGTGAGCCTGCGCGCCTACGTCGTCCCGGCCGAGAGCTACTTCGACAAGTGGGGCCCGAGCAGCGTCCCGGGCGCGGCGGGCGCCCCGGCCGCGACGGCCACCGCCACCGCCACCGCCGGTGAGTCCGGCAAGCCGGAGCAGTCGCACGCGCCGTCCGAGTCCGCGTCGGGCTCCCCGGCCGGCTCCAAGACCGGCGAGGCCACCCCGAGCGACTCCGCGTCCCAGTCGGCGTCGAGCCACTGACCGGCCGTCCGGCCGCGTCCCGCGATCGCATGCGAGGGCGGCGCTCCCACCCGGGAGGGCCGCCCTCGGCCGTCTCCGGCATCCGCCGCGGACAGCGCCGGAGACGGCGCGTGACCCCGGCCGCGCGCTCTACGGCTCGAACTTGTAGCCCAGGCCGCGCACCGTCACCAGATAGCGCGGCGCCCCCGGATCCGGTTCGATCTTGGCGCGCAGGCGCTTGACGTGGACGTCGAGGGTCTTGGTGTCGCCGACGTAGTCGGCGCCCCAGACGCGGTCGATCAGCTGCATCCGGGTCAGCACCCGGCCGGCGTTGCGCAGCAGCATCTCCAGCAGGTCGAACTCCTTCAGCGGCAGATCGACCTTGGTGCCGGAGACGGTGACCACGTGCCGGTCGACGTCCATGCGGACCGGGCCCGCCTCCAGGGTCGTCGGCGCGGCCTCGTCCGGCTCGCCGCGGCGGCGCAGCACCGCGCGGATGCGGGCGACCAGCTCCCGCGAGGAGAACGGCTTGGTGACGTAGTCGTCGGCGCCTATCTCCAGGCCGACCACCTTGTCGATCTCGCTGTCCTTCGCGGTCACCATGATCACGGGGACGTTGGAACGGCCGCGCAGCTGGCGGCACACCTCGGTGCCGGGCAGCCCCGGCAGCATCAGGTCGAGGAGGACGAGGTCGGCGCCGTTGCGTTCGAACTCGTCGAGCCCGTCGGGGCCGGTGGCCGCCACGGCGACCTCGAAGCCCTCCTTGCGGAGCATGTATGACAGTGCGTCGGAGAAGGACTCCTCGTCCTCGACGACGAGCACTCGGGTCACGGAAGGACCTCCGGGGCGGTAAGCGGTTCGTACGGTGATGAGGTGGTTGACGGGGGCGCGGGGGACGAGGAAGCGGAAGCGGAGGGAACAGCGGGATCGGCGGAAGCGGCGGGTCCGGCAGGATCGCCGGCACAGGACCCGGCCTCGTCGTCGAGGGCGGGCCGCTGACGCTGCTCACGGCCGGCGGCCCGGACCGCGCGGTTCCGGGACCGGGGGCCCGCGCCGGCCTCGGGCAGCCGCAGGGTGAACGTGGAGCCCTGGCCCTTGGCGCTCCACACGGTCACCTCCCCGCCATGGGAGGCGACCACATGCTTGACGATGGACAGCCCCAGTCCGGTTCCCCCGGTGGCCCGGGAGCGGGCGGGGTCGACGCGGTAGAAGCGCTCGAAGATGCGCTCCTTGTCCTTGTCGGAGATGCCGATGCCCTGGTCGGTGACGGCGATCTCGATGAGGTCCCCGCCGGGCGCGGACACCCGCCGCACCGCGATGCCGACCCGGGTGCGGGCCGGGGAGTAGTTGACGGCGTTCTCCACGAGGTTGCCCAGGGCGGCGGCGAGCTGGCCCCGGTTGCCCCACACGGCCAGGCCGCTGCCGGCACCGGCCGGCTGCCCGTCCCCGCCGTCACCGCTGCCCTCGGGCACGGGCACGTTCGTGGCCATGGTGATCTGCTTGGTGGAGGCCTGGTGCCGGCAGCGGTCGATGGCCTCGGCGACCAGCTCGTCCACGGGAACCGGTTCGGCGTCCTCCAGCGGGTCGTCGTTCTGCACCCGGGAGAGGTCGATCAGCTCCTGCACCAGGTTGGTCAGCCGGGTCGCCTCCACCTGCATCCGGCCGGCGAAGCGCTGCACGGCCTCCGGGTCGTCCGCGGCCCCCATGACCGCCTCGGACAGCAGGGACAGCGCGCCGACGGGCGTCTTCAGCTCGTGGCTCACATTGGCGACGAAGTCGCGCCGGACGGCCTCGATCCGCCGGGCCTCGGTGAGGTCCTCCACCAGCAGCAGCACCAGTCGCGATCCCAGCGGCGCCACCCGGGCGGAGACGGCGAGGGACTCGCCGCGCCCGGTGCCCCGCCTGGGCAGGTCCAGCTCCACCTGCCGGATCTCCCCGTCCCGCCGGGTGTCCCGGGCCATCTGCAGCATGGGCTCGACGGCCAGCCGGCCGCCGCGGACCAGTCCGAGGGCGTAGGCGGCGGAGCTGGCCTTGACCACGGCGTCGGACTCGTCGAGGACGACCGCCGAGGAGCGCAGCACCGACAGGACGGTGTCCACACCGGGCGGGAGCACCGGCTCGGTGTGCGGGGAGGCCCGTGTGGGACGGCCCTGCTCGCGCTCGCTGAAACGGAGCGCCAGCATCGCGATCACACCGGTGAGCACGCCGGCGATCGCTGCCGCTGCGGCGACCGCCGCGTTCACGTCCATACCCACAGGTTAGGCACGGGACGGGACATGCCCACAGCCGTCCGGGTGCGAGCTCGGCCACTCGTCGCCGAGAGTTCACCTGGGGGCCAGGAACGGTTCACCGGCGGGCGCGGACCCCGACGCCCAGGGCCCCGACCGTAGCCGCGTGGGCCCACCGAGGAGACACAGGGGGTGCGGCCCGGGACGACGCACGAGAGGGATCCGACGATGCGGGACGCGTACCACGAGGAACTGGACTCGATCGGCGACGGTCTGGTGGAGATGGCCCGGCTGGTGGGGTCGGCGATCGGACGCGCCACCACTGCCATCCTCGACGCCGACCTGACCCTGGCCGAGAGCGTGATCGAGGCCGACCGGAAGGTGGATGAACTGCAGCACGACCTGGAGGCGCGGGCGATCGCGCTGCTGGCCCGCCAGCAGCCGGTGGCGACGGACCTGCGGATCGTCGTGACCTCGCTGCGCATGTCCGCCGACCTGGAACGCTCCGGCGACCTCGCCCAGCACGTGGCCAAGCTCGCCCGCCTGCGGTACCCCGAGCGCGCGGTCCCGCACGACCTGCACGCCACGATCCTCGAGATGGGCCAGCTCGCGCAGCGGCTGATGGCCAAGTCGGCCGAGGTGCTGGTGACCAAGGACATCGACCTGGCGCTGCAACTGGAACAGGACGACGACGACATGGACCTGCTGCACCGCGCCCTGTTCCAGCACCTGATCGACGGCCGCTGGCAGCACGGCATCGAGACGGCGGTGGACGTCACCCTCCTGGGCCGCTACTACGAGCGCTACGCCGACCACGCGGTGGCGGTGGCCAAGCGGGTGGTGTACCTGGTCACGGGGGAGCACGCCGACGAGCTCCAGCCGGACGTCCCGCCGGCGACCCGCGCCGAGGGTGCATAGCCGGCCGCCCGCAGCCCGAGCGTGAGCCACCGTGCGCCGTTGACGCGCCCCGGCGGATCGGGCATGGAATGAGCACAGGCATCTGCCCTAAGGAGGGACCCATGGCCGAATCTCCCCGTGTGACGCCCGACCCGGCGCAGAACCGCGAGACCGACCAGCCCGCCGAGACCAGGAGCCTGCCCCTGCTGGCCGCCTGCGGCTGCGGATCGGGCTGCGGCTGCGGCTGCCAGTCGGGCGCTCCGTGCCAGTGCGGCTGACCACCGGACCGGCCGGGTGACCGGTGGGCCGGTTGACCGGCCGGTCCGCTGACCGGCGGGCCGACAGGCCGACGGGCCGCATCGCCTCCCACGCACACCGTCGTCTCTCGTCCGGTCGTCCGGTCGTCCGTCGTCTGATGTCGTCTGTCGTCGTCTGTCGTCGCCATCGTTCGCAGGGCCCCGGCGCGGTGCCGGGGCCCTGCGACGTACAGCAGCCCGACAGCCCGCTTCCCCTCCGACAACAGCAGGCACCACCCCCGCCTTTCCCTCTCAAAAGGTCATAATTCACTCCACACTTGGTAACGCGGCGCGTGTAATGACCGATTTTTCCGGCTGGGCGGCCAGGCTGTGCGCGTGGTGACCACTCGGTCCCCGCAGGACCTACGGACCTACGCACACGCATCGGGAGAGCCTGTGTCCGCTTCCCTCTCCGTGACCGTCCGTCGCCTGACCGCTGCCGGTGCCGCGACCGCGGCCCTGCTGGGAGCGACGGCACTGCCGGCCACCGCGGCCGGCCACACCCCGCGTCCTCACCGCCACGCCGTAGTGATCAGCGGCGTCCATCTCAACCCCGGGCACCGCGAGCACCACAACCGTCTCGACCACCGCGCGATCCTCTCCCTGAACCGGGAGTGGGTGGCGGTCAGCAACCGCAGCCGGCGCGCCGTCGACCTCGACGGATGGACACTGTCCGACCGGCACGGCCACACCTACACCTTCCGCCACTACCGGCTCGACGGCGGCTCCACGGTCCGCGTCCACAGCGGCCACGGCCGCGACACCCGGACCGACCTCTTCCAGGACCGCCGCGGCTCCGTCTGGGACCGGCACGGCGACACCGCCGTGCTGCGCGACGACCGGCACCGCTTCGTCGACGCGCTCACCTGGGGCGGCCCTCACTGATCCACCACCGCCCCACAGGCCCCCGCTCGCCGGACTCCCACAGGGGTCACCGGAGAGCGGGGGCCGCCGTCTTCGCTGCGGGGCGGCTGCCTCATCCGGCCGGCGTCCCCTGGTGGTAGTACAGCCGCCACCGGCCCTGCCTCAGCCGCCACAGCGAGCTCCGCCAGGCGCGCCGCCCCTGATGGTCACTGAGGTACGTCAGGTGCACGACGCCCGGCGCCAGCACCACGCCCGACATCCGGGAGACCTCGACCGGCCGGTCCTCGGACACCGTGCCGGCGCTCGTCACCGTCAGGATCGACTCCGCGTCCCATCTCCGGCCCGAGGCCCCGACCTCGACGAACTCCGGGCCCAGCAGCTCCGCCACCGCCTCGGGGCGTGCCCGCACCCCGGGATCGAGCAGCCGCAGCTCACCGTCGACGGCCGCGCGCACGGCCTCTTCGTCCTCCTCCGCCATGCGCGCACACCCTACGGACGCCGTGCGCCGCCGGGAACGCCCCGGACGGCCTGCATGCCGCACCGCCGACCCGACTCCCCCTCCGCTACTTCTGCCCGACGCGTGCCCGGCCCCTGCGCCGGGAGGCGGCCACGATCTCGAAGAGTGGTCGAGCATCTCCCGCTCACAGCAGCGCAGCGCCCGCAGCACCGGCGTGCCCCGCTCCGTCACCCGGCTTAGGGCGGTGACCAGTTGACCGGCGTCGCGGAGTGCCGTGTGGGCACCGCCGGCCAGGGCGGGCCTCATGGCGTGGACGGCGTCGCCGAGCAGCGTGACAGGGCCGTGTGACCACGGCGCGACGGGGGCGGCAATCGATATGCGCAGCGGCATCAGGTACGCGGCCGGCCACAGCCCGAGCAGCCGGTGGATGTCGGGCCGCCTGACGGGACCTCGGGCCCAAGGTCGACGACAGGCTCGCGATGACGCTCGAACGCTACAGCGACGGCAGCTGGGACACCCTCTGCCTCGACACCGCGTACCCGAGCGACGACCGTCTCCGGCACCCGGCGGACAACGACGCCGGCTGGTGAGCTGTCCCCGGAAGATTCCTGTACACGCCCGACGGCCCGGGCGGGGCCCAGAGCCCGCAGACCGCGAAGAGCCCCCTGCCGACGGTCACGAAACCGCAGGCAGGGGGCTCACCCATGGGCGCTTACTTCTTCTTGCCCTGGTTCTTGACCGCCTCGATGGCCGCGGCGGCGGCCTCCGGGTCGAGGTACGTGCCGCCGGGGGTGACCGGGCGGAAGCCGGCGTCCAGCTCGTAGTACAGCGGGATGCCGGTGGGAATGTTCAGGCCCGCGATGTCGGCGTCGGAGATCTGGTCGAGGTGCTTGACCAGGGCGCGCAGGCTGTTGCCGTGGGCGGCGACCAGGACGGTGCGGCCGGCGCGGAGGTCGGGGACGATGCTGTCGTACCAGTACGGCAGCATGCGGGCGACGACGTCCTTCAGGCACTCCGTCCGCGGGCGCAGCTCGGGCGGCAGCGACGCGTAGCGCGGGTCGGAGAACTGGGAGTACTCGGCGTCACGGTCCAGCGGGGGCGGCGGGACGTCGTAGGAGCGGCGCCACAGCATGAACTGTTCCTCGCCGAACTGCTCCAGGGTCTCGGCCTTGTTCTTGCCCTGGAGGGCGCCGTAGTGGCGCTCGTTGAGGCGCCAGGAGCGGTGGACCGGGATCCAGTGGCGGTCGGCGGCCTCCAGCGCGAGCTGGGCGGTGCGGATCGCGCGCTTCTGGACGGACGTGTGGACCACGTCGGGCAGCAGGCCGGCGTCCTTCAGCAGCTCACCGCCGCGGACGGCCTCCTTCTCGCCCTTGTCGTTGAGGTTGACGTCCACCCAGCCGGTGAACAGGTTCTTCGCGTTCCACTCGCTCTCGCCGTGGCGGAGGAGGATCAGCTTGTACGGTGCGTCGGCCATGCTCCCGAGCCTAAAGCACGCATTCGGCCCGCCGTCCCCGCGCCCGGCAGGCGGACGCTTGACGCGTCCCGGTAAATGAGTGGCCCCGGCGTCCGGCGCTCTCGTAAGGTGTGCCCGCCGTTCGCATCACTTACCGCTCCGACAGCTCCGGGGGTCGCCGTCCATGTCCGTCGCCCGTCTCAGGCGTGCCGCGCTCGACACCGTCTCCGGGCTCCCCCGGGCCTTCTGGTGGCTGTGGATCAGCACCCTCGTCAACCGTCTCGGCGCCTTCGTAGCCACCTTCATGGCGTTGTACCTCACCCTCGACCGCGGGTACTCCGCCTCCTACGCCGGTCTGGTCGCCTCCCTGCACGGGCTCGGCGGGGTCGTCTCCTCCCTGGCCGGCGGGGTGATGGCCGACCGTCTGGGGCGCCGGCCCACCCTGCTCGTCGCCCAGGTGGCCACGGCCGTCTTCGTCGCGCTGCTCGGGTTCATGCGCGATCCCGTGTCCATCGCCGTCGTGGCCTTCCTCGTCGGCGTGGCCTCCAACGCCTCCCGGCCCGCGGTACAGGCGATGATGGCGGACATCGTGCGGCCCGAGGACCGGGTGCGGGCCTTCTCCCTCAACTACTGGGCGATCAACCTCGGCTTCGCCGTCTCCTCCACGGCGGCCGGCTTCATCGCCGAGGTCAGCTATCTCGCCGGTTTCCTGATCGAGGCCGGCATGACCCTGGTCTGCGCGATCGTGGTCTTCCTCACACTGCCCGAGTCGCGGCCCGGCTCTTCCTCCGGCAAGGGCGAGGAGCCCGGCGGCGGGGTGCGGCTGGGGACGGTGCTGCGCGACGGGCGGTTCATGGGCGTCGTCGCCCTGTCGTTCCTCGTCGCCCTGGTGTTCCAGCAGGGGTCGGTCGGTCTGCCGGTCGCCATGGGCCGGGCCGGGTTCAGCCCCGCCGACTACGGCATGGCGATCGCCCTCAACGGGGTGCTGATCGTCGCCCTGCAGATCCCCGTCACCCGGCTCATCGAGCACCGCGACCCGCGCCGGCTGCTGCTTGTCTCCTCGCTGCTCGCCGGGTGGGGGTTCGGGCTCACCGCGTTCGCCGGGTCGGTCGGTGTCATCGCGCTCACGGTGTGCGTGTGGACCCTCGGCGAGATGATCAACGCGCCGACCCAGACCGGGCTCGTCGTCCGGCTCTCCCCGGTCCACGGGCGCGGCCGCTACCAGGGGGTCTATTCGCTGTCCTGGGCGCTGGCCGCCCTGGTCGCCCCGGTGATGTCCGGTGCGGTCATCGACCGTCTGGGGGCCGGCTGGCTGTGGGGGCTGTGCGCGGCGGTCGGGACGGCGGCCGGACTCGGGTACGCGGCCCTGATGCGGCGCCTGCCGACACAGACACCGGCCGAAGGAGCCGGGGAGGCCTCGGCGGCGCAGGCCCCGCCGGCGGGGACGCCGTCGGGGGTCGTCGCCGAGGGCGGGTGAGCGGTCCGGGGCGGCTCACGCGGGCGGGGCCCGCCGGGCCGGCTCACGGGTGCATCCGGGCTCCCTTCAGCGTCTTGTCCACGGCGTTCTTCGGGCCGTAGACCGCCAGCCCGACCAGGTCCAGCTCGGCGGTCGGAACGGCCCGGACGGCGGCGCGGTTGTCGCGGTCGTTGCCCGTGGTGAACAGGTCGGAGGTGAACACCGCGCGGGGCAGGGCGCGGGCGAGGGCCTTGGCGTGGGCCGTGGCCAGCGTCTCTTTGGAGCCCTCGAAGACCAGGACCGGCTGGCGGAACATCGGCAGGTAGGGCACCGCGTCGGCGTCCTCGTAGGGTGCGCCGACGACCTCCGGGACCTCGGTGCCCAGGCCGCTGACCAGGAAGGCGGTCACGTTCAGGCGCTGCCAGGTCTGCAGGTCCTCGCGCAGCAGGACGGCGATCTTGGTGTCGAAGCGGACCGGCGGGGGCGTCGTGTCCCCGGCCTCGTGCGGTGCGGTGTTCATGCAGCGAGACTGCCCGGCGGCCGGGCGGCGGGTCTTGTACGTTCTTTGCATGGCCGCCGAACGGGCCGGACAGGCCGAAGTCTCCGCGTGGCGTCCGCGTGTCCCGGGTGTCGTGGAGGTGCTCCACGCCCGCTTCACCGAGTACGCCTACCCGATGCACGTCCACGACGCCTGGACGCTGCTCATCGTGGACGACGGCGCCGTGCGCTACGACCTGGACCGGCACGAGCACGGCACCCCGCTCGGCACGGTGAGCCTGCTGCCGCCGCACGTGCCGCACAACGGCTCCCCGGCCACGCCGGACGGCTTCCGCAAACGCGTGGTGTATCTGGACGGAAGCCGGCTGAGCGCCGAGCTGATCGGGGCGGCCGTGGACGGGCCGGACCTGCCCGATCCGCTGCTGCGGCGGCGGGTGGGCCAGTTGCACGCCGCGCTCGGGCGGCCCGGCGACGAGCTGGAGGCGGAGAGCCGGCTGACCCTGGTCGCCGAGCGGCTGCGCGTCCATCTCACGCGCCGTGAGTCCGCCCGCCCGTGCCGGGACCCGGCGCTGGCCCGGCGGCTGCGGGACCTGCTGGACGCGCGGGTGGCGGCCGGTGTCACGCTCCAGGAGGCGGCACGGCTGCTGCACGCCCATCCGGCCCATCTGGTCCGGGCGTTCAGCACCGCGTACGGCATCGCCCCGCACCAGTACCTGATGTCCCGCCGGGTCGGCCGGGCCCGGCGGCTGCTGCTGGACGGGGTGCCGCCGGGCGAGGTGGCCTCGGTGACCGGGTTCTACGACCAGGCGCACCTCACCCGGCACTTCAAGAAGCTGGTCGGGGTGACCCCGGGGCGCTACCGGAGGGGCAGCGCGCGCTGGGCCTCGTAGAGGTTGCGCGGGCGAACCACGTCGGTCGTCCCGTACAGCTCCAGGCGGGAGTGCAGGTCGCCGGTGAAGTCGGGGACGTCGATCTGGCCGAACTCGGTGACCTCGTCGATGCCGACGGTGGCCGACCAGGGGGCGAGTTCGTCGATCTTCATCAGGCCGGCGCGGCCGTTGGTGACGCGGATGTTCCAGTGGGTGAAGCGGGCGCCGAAGAGCGGGCCGGCGCCGGCGTCGCCGCCGTGCCGGCCGTCGTTGTTCACCGTGATGTCGGTGCGGACGTCGGCGAAGGGCAGGCCGCGGTGCGAGTCGAAGGTGCCCATCTGCATCTCGCCGCGGGACCAGACGTTGTAGGAGGACAGGCCCTCGACGTTGATGCCGTGCAACTGGGTGCCGGGCGGGGCGGGCACCGTGCGTTTCTCGATGGTGAAGTCCTCGATCAGGTTGTCGTGGGAGCCCTCACGGCAGAAGTACGGGTGGTGGGAGCCGCGGCCGGCGACGCGGGTGCGGCGCAGGGTGCAGGCGGAGGCGGCCACCAGGCCGAAGCCGTTGTCGACGTGGCGGACGGTCACGTCGTCCACCCAGCAGTCGTAGGCGCACTGCAGGACCACGCCGTTGTAGCCCTTGTCGAGCAGGTGCGGGGACTGCTGGGTCTGAACCGCCTGAAGGGTCAGGCCCTCCACACCCGAGCCGGTCAGCTCCTCGGCGTGGGTGGTCAGCCGCGGGTCCCACTCGGGGCGCACATCGAGCGGCAGGGGGCGTTCGAGGGTGACGGTGCGGCCGTGGACGCGGCTGATCCGCACCGGCCACTCGTAGGGGACGTAGGAGAGCAGCTTGGTCTTGTCGTCCCAGCGGTAGGCCTCGGGGCCGGGGCCGCCGCCCGCCATGTGCTCCAGCAGCGTGTGGTCCGCGTCGTCCGCCAGGCGCAGCAGGACCAGTCGGCCGGGGCGCAGCCGGGAGGGGTCGGCGACGGTCACCGTCCGGTCGCCCTGCCGGGCCGGTGAGAGCGTGGTCAGGGTGGTCCACTCGTCGCGCCGGTTGCCGGTCCAGCCCTCGAACGGCCAGTCCTGGGCGCGGATGGCGGCCACCAGGGAGTTCCAGCGGGCCTCGGGGGCGAGCCAGATCAGGCCGCCCGCCCAGGACCAGGACGACTTGTCGCCGCCGTAACGGGAGCCGTAGACGCCGATCAGCTCGGTGAGGTTCTTGGTGGCGTACAGGGTGGTCCGGCCGCTGCCGGCGCCGCGCAGGACGACGCCGGAGTGGCCGATGCGGATCAGGCCGTCGATGCGGTAGGTGCCGGGCGGGACGAGGACCGTGCCGCCGCCGGCCCGGCCGGCCTCGGCGAGGGCGCGGTTGATGGCGGGCGCGCAGTCGGTGGTGCCGTCGGGGACGGCGCCGTAGTCGGTGACATCGGCGACGACCCGGGGGCGCGGGAGGCGGGCCGTCCCGGCGCGGTATCCGGCGCGGCCGATGTAGGGGATCTGCGGGTGGGTGAGGGGGGTGCGAGTGAACTCCTCCCAGATGACCGGTACTTGACCTGTCCTGGCCGCCGCCCGCCCCGCGTGGTCCGGGGCGGCGGCCGCCCGGCCGGCCGTGGCGCCGAGGGCCACGGCGGTGGCGCCCGCGAGGAGGGTCCGTCTGGTCAGCCGCCCGGTGTCCCGGCGCGCGTCGGTCATGACCGCCACCCCTTCTGAGGATTCATGGACTTGAACGCCATTCAGAAATGTGCTGGCCGTGAGCATGCCACCGCACCCCGGCACCCGGGAAGAGGGCGTGCGGGACGACGTGATGGAGGGAGGGGAGGGCGAGAAGGACGGCGCGGGGAAGGGACCTCAGTCGGCCGGACGCTCGATCAGATGCATGAACGCCTCCAGGTTGCGCGTGGACTCGCCGCGCGACACCCGCCAGGCGTACTCCTTGCGGATCGCGGAGGCGAAGCCCAGCTCCAGGAGGGTGTTGAAATCGCCGTCGGCGGCCTCCACGACCTGGCCGAGGAGCCGGTCGATCTCCTCGGCGGTCACCGCGGCGAGCGGCAGCCGCGCGGTGAGGTAGACGTCGCCGAGCCGGTCGACGGCGTAACTCACCCCGTACAGCTTGAGGTTGCGCTCCAGCAGCCAGCGGTGGACACCCGCCTCGTTCTCGTCGGGATGGCGGATGACGAAGGCGTTGAGCGACAGCGAGTGCCGGCCCACCAGGAACGACACCGTGGTGGACAGCTTGCGCGTACCGGGGAGCTGGACCACGTAGGTCCCGGGCCGGGGGGACTCCCACTCCAACTCGGAGTCGGTGAAGACCGCTTCGAGAACCTGCCCGGCCTGCTGCACATCACCCATGGTGGGAGCGTACGCGACGGCGGTACCAGTGGGCCGCGGCCGTGTACACGTCGGCGGTGGCGGCCGCCGCGGTGTCCCAGCCGAAGGACTGCGCGTGCCGGGCGGCCCGGGCGCCCATGCGCGCCGTCAGTTCCGGCTCGTCGACGAAGCGCCGCAGCACCCGCGCGTAGGCAGCCGGGTCGTGGCCCTGGACCAGGAAACCGGTCTCGCCGTCCCGTACCGCCACCGGCAGCCCGCCGACGGCGGCGGCGATCACCGGTGTGCCGGCGGCCTGCGCCTCTATCGCCACCAGCCCGAAGGACTCGCTGTGGGAGGGCATCACCAGCACGGACGCGGCCCGGAACCAGTCGGCGAGCTGCTCCTGCCCGACCGGGGGCCGGAACCGTACGACGTCGGCGATGCCGAGCTGCGCCGCGAGCTTCTGCAGCCCCTCCGGTTTGGCCAGCCCGCTGCCGCTGGGGCCGCCGACCACCGGCACGACGATGCGGGAGCGCAGGCCGGGACGTTCCTGCAGCAGCACGCCCACGGCCTTGAGCAGCACATCGGGGGCCTTGAGCGGCTGGATCCGGCCGGCGAAGAGCGGGATCAGCGCGTCCTGGGGCAGCCCGAGACGGGCCCGGGCGGCGGCACGGCCGTCGGCGGGACGGAAACGGGCGAGGTTCACCCCGGGGTGCACCACGGCGACCTTGCCGGGGTCGGCGTCGTAGTACCGGACCAGCTCCTCGGCCTCTTCCTCGGTGTTGGCGATCAGCCGGTCGGCGGCGGCGACGATCTGGGTCTCGCCGATGACCCGGGCGGCCGGTTCGGGCGTGTCGCCCTCGGCGAGGTGGGCGTTCTTGACCTTGGCCATGGTGTGCATGGCGTGCACCAGGGGCACCCCCCAGCGCTGGGCGGCCAGCCAGCCGACCTGGCCGGAGAGCCAGTAGTGGGAGTGGACCAGGTCGTAGTAGCCGGGGCGGTGGCCGGCCCACGCCTGCATGACGCCGTGGGTGAAGGCGCACAGCTGGGCGGGCAGGTCCTCCTTGGCCAGGCCCTCGTAGGGGCCGGCGTCCACGTGCCGGACCAGGACGCCCGGGGCCAGCTCCACGGTGGACGGCAGCCCGCCCGCGGTGGCCCGGGTGAACACCTCCACCTCGATGCCGATCGCGGCGAGCCGCTGGGCCAGCTCCACGATGTAGACGTTCATGCCGCCGGCGTCGCCCGTGCCGGGCTGGTGCAGCGGCGAGGTGTGCACGGAGAGCATGGCGACGCGCCGGGGGCGGCGGTGCAGCCGCAGCCGTGCCGGACCCGCCGCGGAGCGGCGCCCGAGCCTGCTGACGTACTGGCCCACCTGGCGTTCCTCCTTGTGCGGGCGTGTGCTGCTGCCGGTCGTGATGCGGGCGTGCCGGACGGACGGCGTGCGGCACCCGGAAACAGCAACACCGCGCAGAAGGGCTCCATTTCCGGCTCCCACCCGCCACGGCGTTTTTTGCCCGATCGTTACGCCATCTCACCCGGCCGTTGGCATTCATCCGCCCCGAGAGGGTGATGTACACCACGCCGCGGCCCTGGGACGCGGGAACGTTCGGTGCCGGGTGCCCCCATACCCTCGTATCCATGACCGTGCACACCTTGCTGCTCCCCCACCCGCGGCGGCCGGAGGCGAACGGGCGGGCACCGGTGGTGGGCACGGTGACGCGCGGGACGACCAACCCCAACCGGCTGCGCCGCATGGACCGTTGGATCACCGCCGTGCACGGCGCCGAGCTGCGCCGGGCCGCCGACCCCGTGGCAGTCGATCTCGGCTACGGCGCGGCGCCCTGGACGGCGGTCGAGCTGCTGGGCCGGCTGCGCACCGCGGCGCCGAGGGTGCGCGTGGTCGGGGTGGAGATAGAGCCGGCCCGGGTCGCGGCGGCCCGGCCGTACGAGCGCGACGGTCTGGTCTTCCGGCACGGCGGCTTCGAGGTGCCGGTGACAGGACGGCCCCTGCTCATACGGGCGGCCAACGTGCTGCGCCAGTACCACGAGTCGGAGGTCGCCGCCGTCTGGGAGCGGCTGTGCGCCCGCCTTGCCCCGGCGGACGCGCACTCGCGCGGGGGCCTGCTGGTGGAGGGCACCTGCGACGAGATAGGACGGCGGCACGTATGGGTGGCACTCGGCCCGGAAGGGCCCCGCACGGTCACCTTCGCCACCCGGCTCGGCTCCCTGCACCGCCCCTCCGATCTGGCCGAACGCCTTCCGAAGGTGCTCATACACCGCAATGTGCCCGGGGAGCCGGTGCATGCCTTCCTGCGCGACTTCGACCGCGCCTGGGCGGCCGCCGCGCCGTATGCCGCCTACGGTGCCCGGCAGCGGTGGATCCGCGCGGTGCGCGACCTGAGCGCGGACTGGCCGGTGACGGACGGGCCGGGGCGCTGGCGGCAGGGCGAGGTCACCGTGCGGTGGGCCGCGCTGGCGCCGCGCACCTGACCCGGCGGACCTGTCCTGAGCCGCGGGCGGGATGCGTGGGGGGCACACGGGACTGCGGCGCTCTGTTGTTTTGAGCGTGGGCATGGCACGATCCCACCGAGCCGCATGTTACCGACGGTAAATCAGGTGGGGGGACCTATGCATCGGGGACGGAGCAGGCGCAGTGTGCTCGCGGCGGCCGTGACCGCCCTGTGCGGGGCCGTCGTGCCGGCGACGGCGGGCACGGCGTTCGCCTCCGCACGGGAACCCTCCGCGTCACCGGAGCCCTCCGCCGCACCGGGCACTAGGGTGGACGGCCGGCTGGAGGCCGTCCGTGCCGAACTGGACCGGCTCTACCACGACGCCGCGGTCGCCACGGACGCCTACAACGCCGCCGAGGAGAAGGCGCGGCAGCAGGCCGCCGAGGTCGACCGGCTGAAGAAGAAGATCGCCGCGGGCCGTCAGAAGCTGGACGGTCTCAGGAACCGGGCCGGTGCCGCGGCCCAGGCCCAGTACCGCTCGGGCGGACTGCCTCCCGAGGCGCGGCTGCTGCTCGGCGACGACCCGCAGGCCTTCCTCCAGGGAGCCGGCTGGGCCGTGCAGGGCGAGCGCGCGGTCCGCGACCTGCTCGAGGACATGACCCGCACCCAGAAGGAGCTGCGGGAGGACGCCCGTCGGGCCGAGAGCGAGCTGGCCTCGCTTCAGGCCACCCGCAAGGCCAGGGACGCCGCCCGCACCCGGATCGAGAAGCGGATCGAGGAAGCCGAGAAACTGCAGGCCACGCTGGAGAAGGAGCAGCGCCGGCAGCTGGCGGAGCTGGAGCGGCAGGCGGCCCGCAAGGCGCAGGCGGCCTGGCTCGGCTCCGGCGTCCTGAAGGACATCCGCGGCACCGCGTCCCGGGCGGGCCGGAAGGCGGTGGCCTTCGCCACGGCCCAGATCGGCAAGCCGTACGAGTGGGGCGCCGAGGGACCGCGGACGTACGACTGCTCCGGGCTGACCTCGCAGGCCTGGGCCGCGGCCGGCCACCCCATCCCGCGCACCTCGCAGGAGCAGTGGAGACAGCTGACGCACGTGGCGCTGAAGGACATGCGCCCCGGCGACCTGATCATCTACTTCGACGACGCCAGCCATGTCGCGCTGTACGTCGGCGGCGGCAGGATCGTCCACGCCCCGCGCCCCGGCCGTACGGTGACCCTGGCGGGCGCCGGCGAGATGCCGATCCTGGGGGTCGTCCGCCCGGACCCGGACTGACCCGCACCGCCCGCAGCGGGCGGCTCGGCGGTGACCTGGACCATGTGACCCACCGCACCCTCGCCGGGCGCCGAAACCCCGGACGGACGTGACCTTCGTCATCCCGGAGCGCGGCCGTGCTGTCCAACTCCGGTACGCCTCGCGGCATATGCCGCTCGCCCATGCCGAAGCGCCGCTGTCCGGGCCGTTCCGCTGCGCCGCCGACTGCCGCTAGGGTCCCGGTTGGTGGGGCGGTTCCCCGTACCCACCCACGCCCTCGGGGGGAGGGAAGGAAACGCAGGACGATGCCCGTGCCCATACCGCGGCAGCGAGACATCCCGGCCGCGGAGCGCGGCCCGGCGCCCACCGTGACCCACGACGGCGCCGTCGCGGCACCGGCCCCGCACACGACCACCACCGAGCCGAAGGAAACGACGGTCGAGAAGGACACCCATCGGACCACCGCTCACCACGGTGCCGGCAGCGGCCCCCTCACGCTGCTGCTGATCGAGGACGACCCGGCGGGTTCGCCGATCGTGCCCCGGCTGCTCGACTCGGCCGGCAAGCCGATCCGTGTCCGCACGGCCCGCAACCTCACCGAGGCCGAGCGGCTGCTCACCGACGACGTCCACTGCATCCTGCTGGACCTGGCGCTGCCCGCCCCGTCGCGCACCGGCACACCCGCGGGTTCCGACTCCGGTGACGGCGAGGGCGACGACGAGCTGGCCGTCCTCAAGCACGTCCTCCGGCTCGCGCCCCGGCACGCCGTGCTCGCCCTGACCGCGTCCGGCGACGCCGAACGCGGCGCGGAGGCGGTCCGCGTCGGCGCCCAGGACTACCTGTTCCGCGACGAGCTGGACGGACGCCTGCTGAGCCGGGCGATCCGTTACGCGGTGGAGCGCAAGCGCTCGGACGTCGCCGAACGCCGGCTGGCCGAGGGCCGGCTGCGCGCGCAGGAGAACCGCCGCCTGGAGCGCGGCCTGCTGCCGACCCCCCTGCTGGACGGCTCCACGCTGCACTTCGCCGCCCGCTACCGGCCCGGCCGTTCCCGCGCCCTGCTCGGCGGCGACTTCTACGACGCGGTGCGCACCCCCGACGGCACCGTCCACGCCATGATCGGCGACGTGTGCGGGCACGGCCCGGACGAGGCCGCGCTCGGCGTGGAGCTGCGCATCGCCTGGCGGGCGCTGACGCTGGCGGGGCTGTGCGGCGACGATCTGCTGAACACGCTGCAGCAGGTGCTGGAGCACGAGCGCACCAACGACGAGATCTTCGCGACGCTGTGCACGGTGGACATCTCGCCGGACGGCCGGCACGCCGGCCTGTGCCTGGCCGGGCATCCGTCCCCGCTGGTCATCACCCCTCAGCGGCCCGCCCGGCTGCTGCCGTACGACAACAACGGCCCCGCCCTCGGCCTGCTCCCGGGCGCCCGCTGGCCCCGGACCCAGGTCGAGCTGGGGTCCCGGTGGAGCCTGATGCTGTACACCGACGGCCTGATCGAGGGCCGGGTCGGCGACGGCGGCGAGCGGCTGGGTCAGGACGGGATGGTGGACATGGTCCGCCGCCAGCTGGACCGGGGGCTGCACGGCGAGGAGCTGCTGCGGGCGGCCGTGAACGAGGCGCGCACCCTCAACGGCGGGGAACTCAACGACGACGTCGCGGTGGTCATGCTGGAGCGACGGCCATGAGGCCGTGCCGCGGCGGCGGCCGCGACCGGGACATGCACGCCATGTGACGACGGCCGGCGACCGGCCGGGCCGCCGGTCGCGGACCCGGCGGCCCTACCGGCCGCCGTTGAACGGCCCGTACGGGCCGTCGCTGCTGCTGCCGCGGCGACGGCCCCAGCCGCTGCCGCCGGACACCTGCTTGAGCGCGGGCCGCACGTCCACGATGTAGACAATGCTCGCGATCGCGCCGATCACCGGCAGGAACATGAAGATCGAGAACAGGTAGCTCACGACGAGCGCCAGGCCCAGGACGATCAGCCAGAACCCCTTGTTCTGCTTGTCCGCCGCCCGGAAGGCGTCCTCGCGCCGGAACGCGGCGTCCACCAGCCCGAACGCGGCCAGGGCCATGAGAAGGATCTTCAGCAGACCCAGGAACCCCGCGAAGCCCATCATCAGCATGTCGCCCACCGCCCGTTTCCTCCGACTAGGTCCTCGGCCACCGTACCCGTAGAACGGGCCGGGCACCGCCCGCGTGCCCGGCCCGCTCGCCCGTCCACCGGGCCGACGGCACGGTGACCGGGGCCGTGTGCCGCTACTTGGCGGGCGGCGTGTTCTTCTTCACGGTCGTGCCCGTGGTCTTGCGGGCCGGGGTCTTCTTCGCCGGCGCCTTCTTCGCCGCGGGCGCGGACGAATCCTGCGCCGGCCCGGTCTCCGGGCCCGCAGCCGGAGCGGTCTTCGTCCCGCCGGCCGGGGACCCGGCCCTCGGCTCGGTCTTCGACGCGGCCTTGGACTCGGTCCTGGGCTCGGCCTTCGGCTCGACGGCGACGGCCAGCTCCTCGACCTCCTCCGCGACCTCCTCGATGCCCTCGGCGGCCTGGCCGCGCCAGGTCCTCACCGCCTGCTCCCCGTGCTCGGCCACCTTCTCGTAGGTCTCGCGGGCCTTCACGGCGTACTCGGCGGCCACGCCCACGCCGCGCAGGGCGAGGTCCTGGGCGGTCTCGCCGAGCCGCTTGAGATCGGCGTCCAGGCTGGTGCTGAGCTTCTTCAGGTCGGAGTCCAGGGAGGTGAGGAACTGGCTGATCCTCGTCTGCAGCGTCACCTGGGTCTCCTTGACCCGGTCGGCGGCCTCCTTGGCGCGGGCGGTGGCCCGCTCCTGGACGGCCTTCGGGTCGGTGTTGCGCACCGCCTCGATGCGCGCCGGGGCCTCGGCGCGCAGCTGGTCCACCAGAGCGGGCACCTTCTTGGCCTGCCGCAGGGCCAGGTCCGCGGTTCCCGCGGCGAAGTAGAGCGGCCTCGGGTCGCTGAGCGTCTTGCGCAGATCGTCGGTGATGGCCATCGGTGTTGATCCCTTCGGATCGCGTTCGGCTGGGGTCTGGGGGTGCCGCGCGGGGCCGGCCGTGGGGCCCTTGGGGCCGTGGATCAGCCAGCTGCCGGGCGCGGCTCGGTGTCATTGCCGCCGGACGTGCGGGTGCGGCGCTCGGCGGAGGCGGGGCGGCCGCCGTCCGGCTCGGGGACGGCGGCGGACCGTATGCCGCCGCCGCGCACACCGCCGGCCGCGGGGACACCGGTGCCGTCTTCGGCGGCGTCCCCGGCTCCGTCCGCGGTGGCGCCGCCCCCGGCACCGGCTCCGCTGTCCTTGCCGGATCCGTCCTTGCCGTATCCGTTCTCCTTGCGGAAGGACTCGTAGATCTGGAGCAGCACCTGCTTCTGGCGCTCGGTGAGCGTGGGATCGGCGAGGATGACGGCGCAGGTCTCCACCTCGTCCCGGTCGCGCTCGGCGTCGAGGATGCCGGCGCGGACGTACAGGGTCTCGGCGGAGATGCGCAGCGCCTTCGCGACCTGCTGCAGCACCTCCGCGCTGGGCTTGCGCAGCCCCCGCTCGATCTGGCTCAGGTACGGGTTGGACACCCCGGCGGCATCGGCGAGCTGCCGCAGCGACAGCTGGGCGTTGCGCCGCTGCTCGCGCAGGTACTCACCGAGATTGCCGACGTTGAGCGATGCCATGACTTCACCATGCCCCAGCACTGCTAACAATTGCAAGCACGCCGCTTGCAACAGTGCACACCCTCCCTCGGCCGGCCCATGTCCCGCATGTCCCGCCAAGGTGGCCCGTCCCACCGGCAGACGGCCGTCTCGCGGCGGACGTCCGGGCCCGCGCGGCCCGTCACCCCGCCGGGATGGCGCCGGACGGCGCCGGACCGCGCTCCTTCAAGGCCAAGGCCCGGGCGAGGAACGGGTTCGCGGTGGAGCGGACCTTCAGGCCCAGGAAACCGGTGGCCGCCGCGAGGGTCATCGCGTACGAGTCGACGGCCCGCGAGACGTTGGGCGCGTCCAGGCCGGCTCCGGTCACCAGGCGGTCCAGGTCGATGTAGGCGGAGCGGACCGTCTCGACCCACCGGTACACGGGCCAGTCCCGCTGCCAGCCGGCGGTGTACTCCTCGGGCAGGCCACGCTCCCAGCGCCGGAACATCCGCGCACGGATCTCCGGGCGGGTCGGGGTGAGGTGCATGTGGCGGACCAGGTCGTACAGCGGGTCGCCGATCAGCGCCATCTCCCAGTCGATGATCGTCAGGGCGAGCACGTGGTCGCTGCGGACCAGGTTCCAGGGATTGAGGTCGCCGTGCAGCAGGGCGGGCCGCCGGGCGCCGACGCGGTACCGGCTCAGGATCTGGCTCAGCCGGTCGGCGTCGGGGAGCCCGAGGTACCGGGCGAGCCGCTGCGACTCGCGCGGCAGCTCCCGCACCAGGCACACCAGTTCCTTGCAGAGCCAGCCGAAGAAGTTCTCCTGGCCCGCGACGGGGTCGAGCCCCGTGTAGTCCACCTTCGTCAGCGCGCACAGCTGGTCGACGAGGCCGTCCGCCTCGTGCGGCAGCAGTCCGTGCACCGGGTGGCTGGGCGGGCGGCCGATGTCCTTCGGGCCGACGTAGGTGTGGATCGCGAACTGCTCGTCGCGGTGGCTGCGGCCCAGGGCGAGCACCCGGGGCGCGGCGACCGGCATCCCGGACTGCTCGATGGCCCGCAGCACCGCGTGCTCGCTGAGGTAACTGGGTTCCCGGCGGCAGAAGGAGGGCAGCTCCCGCCGGACCACGACCGGGGTCGCGACGCCGGGCACCCGCACCACGGAGTTCAGGTGCGCGGTGCCCTTGAACACCCGGCCGGCCGGTGCCATGCCCTCGGCGACCAGGGCGTGGTCGACGGCGGAGGCCGGGAAGTCCGGCCGCTCGGGAAGCCGCCGGTCCCAGGACCACAGGATCTTCTCGCCGGTCCGGTCCGGTCCGCCGCGCAGCACGGTCCGTGAGGCGCGCCAGCGGTAGAGGACCCGTTCGACCTCGTCGGTGTCCGGCACGTTCCGCAGTCCCAGCGGCTCGGCCGCGGCCTGAAGCGCCCGGTGCACCCGGGCCGTCGCCTCGTCCAGGCTCTTCTGGTCGGGCGCGTCCTGCAGGGCCTCGGCCGCCCGCATCACGTCGGGGTAGACGGACTGGGCCCGTTCGAAGGCGAGGTAGTGACGCAGGTCCTTGGCCAGCCCGTTGACGGCGGCGGGCCGGACCCGGTCCATGGCCTGGGCCCAGGCGTCGATCACCTCGCCCCACTGGTGACGGGGGTAGCGCATCCGGACGAGGTGGACGGCGAGGTCGTGCAGGGGATCGCCGTAGGTGGCCAGTTCCCAGTCCACGCAGATCAGGGGCGGATCCCCCTTGTACGACATGATCAGGTTGTCGCGGTGCAGGTCCGCGTGGAGCAGGCCGAACGGGCGCCGGGCCATGGCCGGGATCCGGTCGGCCAGCCGGATCAGAGCGTCCTCCGGAATGCCCAGGGCCGCGAACAGGACACCGAACTCACGCCAGTTGGGCTGGCGGATCTGCCGGTCCGCGCGGCGGGCCAGGGTGCGCAGAAAGCCCTGGCTGTCCTTGTCGTTGCGCGGCCACTCGGCCGGCAGCGGGGGCAGTGCCTCGCGGCGGACCTGTGTCATCCGGGCGAGCAGTTCGGCCAGCGCGTCGACGAGCAGCGCGTCCACGGGTTTGCCGTCGGCGCACACGCTGGACAGCGGGACGCCTTCCACATAGCTGTGGAGGGCCACGCCGTCCAGCTGGAGAAGACAGGCCGGGACGTTGGGCAGCACTCCCCGGACGGCGTCGAGGATCCGGGCCTCTTCGTCCCAGGTGCGGATCACCACCGGAAGCGCCTCCGCGCGGCGGATCCGGACCGTCACCAACGTCTTGGGCTCCAGGTGCAGCAGCCGTGCCACGGGCTCCGTCAGCGGCAGCACGTAGTTCCGGTTGTGGTGGCCTCCGCTCGCCGTGCCCTCCTCGGCGGCGCGCTGCACAAAAGCGCGGACGTCCTGAGCGGCGCGTTCCCCGAGGAGGGGACGGGAAGGAGGAGGTGCACCCACGGCCGCTCCCAGTGCTCACACAATGATCACAGTATGACAAAAGGTACGTCTGCGGTCATGTCGGTGATGCGAAATAGACCCTCGTACCGGCACGGCGGATGGCCTGCCACAGATCTTGATCCAACGGTGCGGGCATGCTACAGCAGCACCCGCCTTCGGCCGGGCCCAGCCCTCACTCGCCGGCCGGCTGCGGCGGCCGCGACGGCTCCGGTGCCGACAGCATGGTCCACACCGACTCGAACCAGGCCTGCATGGAGGCGGTGAAGACGGAGCCGGGCGCGTCGGGATGCGCGTCCCGCACATGGTGGATGAGGGTGGCGCCGAGCCCCAGCACATCCAGGGCCCTGATCTCCTCCCCGGTGTCCAGGACCACCGGCCGCTCGATCACCTCGTACGGCCCGAAGAGGACCTCGGAACCATTGATCACGTACAGCTTGAACGCCGGGGCCAGCGGGGCGTGCCGGATCTGCACGTCGACCTCGGGGACCAGGCCCTCGGTGCGCAGGTCCCGCAGCACACCGCGCAGCGACTCGGTGTGCCGGGCGGTGATGGCGTGCAGGCGGCCCCGCAGACGGGGCGCGTCCGCCTCGTCGAGCGCCCGTGGGTAGGGCAGCTCCAGCGCGGGGTCGGGCAGCAGGATGCGCAGGGCGATGCGGCGCGGATGGATGAAGCCGCCCCTGATCCGCTCCGCCTGGAGGCGGATGTGCGCGTCCAGCGACTCCGACGTCAACGTGTAGACGTCCAGCGTCACTTCGGCCTGCTCGAAGGCCTCGCTGATGAGAGGGCCGAGCGTCACGCCCCTGCGGGACCGGGTGGCCTTGGCGGCGGAGGAGTGTATGCGCTGAGTCTTGACGACGCGTGAGCCACTGCCCTGCCGGGACTCGATCCAGCCCTCGTTGCGCAGTTCGCGCAGCACCCGTTGCACGGTGTCCCGCGAGACGCCGAACTCCTCCGCGATGTCCCGCTGGGACGGCAGGGAGGAGCCGAGCGCATAGGTGCCGTCCGTCATCCGGGCGCGGAGTTCACCGGAGAGCCGGTCGAAGGCCCTGCGCCCGCCGCCGCCACGCTTCCCGCCCATGTCCGGACGGTACCGCCGGCGGCCCGTCCGCAAACCAGTCCACCAGTCAGCATGGCGGACCGAAACTGCGTCGAGCCTGCCTGCGACGCGTTAAGGGATCAGTCAACTCGGGGATCCCCACTTCAGCAACCAGTCCAATTGGCCTGCATGCCGGCCATGGCCGGTGTCCGAAGGGTGGGGGTGGAGATGCTGGTGTCGTCCCTGTCGTGGCAGCTGGTGTGTTTCGTGGCCGAGGAGGCGCTGAGCCACCTGGCGCAGGTGCGGCTGGGGCTGCTGGGGGTGGTGCTGCTCGCCGCCCTCACCGTCACCGTTCGGGCGCGGCGGACCACGCCGGCCGTGGGGACTGCCGTGCTCTTCATGCTGCTGATGACTCAGGCCTGACCCCGCACGATGCGCAGCACCGGTTCCAGGGAGTCCACGACCACCGTGGCACCGGACTTTCTGAGCAGCCGGGCCTTCTTCGGGGAGTGGACGCACCCGAGGAACGGCACGCCTGCGCGCACGGCGGCCTCCAGGTCGGAAGGACTGTCACCGATCATCAACGCCTCCGACGCGGCCGCACCCGTCGCGTTCAGGGCACGGTCGAGGCAGTACGGGTCCGGCTTGAGTCGGTGCAACTCTCGTGTGCGGCCGTAGACATGCGGTGCGAAGCAGCCGTCCAGACCACGGCTCGCGAGGTAGGAGCGCACCGCGACCGGCGAGTTGTTGGTCGCGACGGCCAGCCGGCGGCCCCGGGCCGTCCAGGTACGGATGAGCGGGTCGGCGTAGGGCGTGGGCCACGCGGAGTCGGCGGCGCGCCGCTCCTCCGCGGTCAGCCGCGCCTCCAGCTCGGTGACCAGGTCGCTGCCGGGCCGCCGCTCCGCCACGGTCCGCAGGACGGCGTGCGGGTCCGACCATTGCCGTTCGTCCTCCGGCAGCAGAGCGCTCAGGCCCCGGCCTGCCAGCCAGTCCACCATCCCCTTCGCCACCCGCTCGGCCGAGTGCCTCGCGAACAGCCGGCAGACCGGGCCGTCGAAGTCCCAGAGCACCACCCGGGCGCCCTCGATCAGACTCCGCAGATCTCCCGCCCCGGCAGCGGACCGGGCCGCCGCCCCTTCGGTGTGCGTCTGGTCAGAGGTCACTAGGAGAGTGTCATCTCCGTGGTGATCGTTTCCCAGAGGGCGTCGAACCACTTCTGCGATTCCGCGACGAACGTGGCGTCGCGCCGCCCGCTGTTGCGGGCGAAGGAGAACAGCAGGGACTGCGAGCCGAGCGCGTCGTACATGTCGAGCGTCTCACCGCCCCACTCCTCCGCCCGGCGGGTGAGGGTGTAATAGCCGAGCAGCGCCTCCTCGCCGTTGACCAGGTACAGCTTGACCGGCGAGGTGAACGGCAGCGCGCGGAAGGCCACGTGCACGTCGATGCTGTGCGTCGCGCGCAGCGCCAGCAGATTGTGCCGCAGGACGTTGCCCTGGGCGTTGCGCATGCCCAGCCAGCGCTGGTGCACCACCTCGTCCCCGCCCTCACCGGCCGGGACCGGGAAGGCCAGCGAGATGTTGCGGGACGGCAGCAGTATCCGGACGTCGATCGCGTCGGGATGCAGGGTGCCCTCGTGGATCAGGCGCAGCGGCTCCCCGAGCGCCACCATCAGGGTCTCCGCGGTGTGGCAGACCACGTCGATGCTCACCCGCGACGCCCGGAAGGCCTCCGTCAGCCGGGGGCCGAGACCCACCATGGTCGGCTGCGGCTCCTCACGCGCGGCCCGGCCCTCCGCGATGGTGGGCGGGCTGCCCTTGGTCACGTTGGTCAGCAGGCCGTCCTCCTGCAGGGCACGCAGCGCCTGGCGCACGGCGCCGCGCTCCACCCCGAACTCCACGGCGAGTTCGGCCTGCGTGGGCAGACGGTCCCCGGGCTTGAGCTCACCGGCACGGATCCTCTCCCGCAGGGTGTCGGCGATCTCCTGAGCCGAGTTCTTGCGGCTGCCGTTCACGGCCACGTTCTCCTGGGTCACAACCAAACGCTACAACTCGCTTCCACTTGGCGGGAGATGAACTCGACTTGGTTTACGTTTCACTGCCAAGTGGGCACAAGTAAGACGAAGTTGGTTGCCAACTTGGCCGGAGTTGGCTTAGCTTCGAATCGCCCCCGTGACCAACCCGCCCAGGAACGCCGGAAGGGGGAACCGCCCATGCCCGCTCTCGCGATCGTGTCCGCGCTCTTCGTCGTCTGCTTCGAGCAGCTCGTCGAGGTCAAGTACGGCATCGTGGGCATCGTCGGCCTGATGCTGCTGAGCGCCGGCCTGAAGGCCAAGAGCCCGGCTCTCAGCTCCGTCGGCGCCGTGGTGCTGGCGATGCTGGTCGCCGGCCCGGCACTCTGACAGGCGGTGCGGCGGGTCCGTCACGCCCGCCGCGTCGCCGGCCCGGCCGGGCAACGCCCGTGTCCCTCAAGGTCAGTTCGACAGATCAAGGTCCGAACTGATCGTCTCCCACAGCGCGTCGAACCACAGACGCGACTGTTCCACGAAGGCCGTGTCGCGCGGCCCGGCACCCCGCGCGAAGGAGAACAGCATCGACTGCGAGCCGAGCGCGTCGTACAGCTCCAGCTGCCGCTGGTCGATCTCCTCCTCGCGACGCTGCACCGTGTAGTAGGCGAACAGCGCCTCGGTGTCGTTGAGCAGGTACAGCTTGACCGGCGGGGTGAAGGGGAGCGCCCGGAAGGACACCTGCACATCGATGTCGTGCGTGGCGCGCAGGGACAGCAGATTGTGCCGCAGCACCTGTCCCTGCGCGTTGCGCTGGGCCAGCCAGCGCCGGCGCAGCGGGTCCGCGTCGGCCGAGTCGACCGGCGCCGGGAAGGCGAGGGCGATGTCCCGGGCGGGCAGCAGCACCCGCACGTCGATCTTGGCCGGATTCAGCTGCCGCGCATAGATCTGCCGCAGGGGCTCGCCGATGGCGAGGGTGAGCGAGATCGCCGTCAGGCACAGCGCGTCGACCTGCACCTCGGGCACCTGGAAGGCGGCTGCGATGCGGGGCGCGAGCAAGGCCGTGGTCGGCTGCGGCTGCGCGGAAGGCCCGGCGAGGGTGCTCGCCGGATCGGGCGCCACCGTCGCAGGGCTCCCCTTGGACACATTGGTCAGCAGACGCTCGGACTGCAGGATGCGCAGGGCCTGGCGCACGGCCCCGCGCTCGACGCCGAACTCTTCGGCCAGCCTGGCCTGCGTGGGCATGCGCTGACCCGGCCGCAGAACACCGGACTTGATCCGGCGTCTCAGCTCGTCGGCCACTTCACGGTGTGACGCCCGTGGCCGATGTGACCTGTTCGGCTCACGGGCGGCGGCGGATTCCCGGTCCACATCCAAACACTACAACTTCCCGCCATCTTCAGGCAGTTCCGCGACGGGTGGTTATGAGTCGCCTCCAAACGGAGATAAGAAGAACAGAGTTGGTGACCAACTCGAACAACCTGGTTGCTATTTCATGAGGTTGGCCACCAGGGTGACAGATGAGGAAGGCCGGACGTGCTCCTTTCCGGAGGGGAGCCGGGAGCCGTACGGCGCGGCCGCGAGCGGACAGCAGCGAGGCACAGCCACAACTGAACAGTGTCAGGACGGAAGCACGACATCGAAGCTTCCCGCACAGCCACAACTGAACAGCGTCATCACACAAGCCCGCACGAGCGGCTTTCAGCACAGCCACAACTCAAAACAGCCACAACTCAAGACCGTCTCGCACAGTCACAACTCAAAACCGTCTCGCACAGCCACAACTCAAAACCGTCTCGCACAGCCACAACTGAAACACCGTCATGCACAGCCACAACTGAACAGCCACGCTACGGATACATCACACCGCACCACCGTTCCCGTCAGGAAGGAGCACCGCGGCTTCAGAACATGTCCGGGCACCACGGTCGCCTGGAGGTACGCAGCAGGGCGTCGGCCACGCGGGCGGCGCCCGCTCGTTCTTCCCGGACCCGGCCCAGCGCCGCGAGCCGCACCGCGGACTCGTCACCGAGCCACAGACTCGCCAAGTCCCTTGCGTTCAACGTCAGATCGGCCGGCCGGTCGGTGGGGGTGCAGGACGCCTCGCCGTCCGCCGTCTCCAGCCGGAAGCGACCGCCGGTCAGTCCGTCCGGATCGACGACGTCCAGCACCAGCGCGCCCGGCTGCTCGTAGGTCCGCATCTCGAGGGCACGCCGGACGTCCAGGATCCGCACCCACAGCCAGTCCGCGTGCGTGGTGACCGCCGCGGCGCGCGGGTCGGGCAGCAGCAGCGGCAGCAGATCGTCCGGGGCCCGCCTGCCGCTCTTGACCCGCGTCACCCAGTCCAGGGAACACACATGCAGCCACAGGGCGCGCTCGGCGGCCGGCGTCACCGCGATGAGTTCCTTCACGGTGGCGGTGACCCCGGGCTGCTTGGCGTCCGACCAGGTGTCGTCGCAGACATAGCCCGCCAGTCCCCGCACCGTGCCGTCCGCGGCGCGGTAGACGGCGTAGAAGGGTTCGGTCCACGGCCTGCCGCTCAGGCGGACGGCTCCGGTGTTGAGCTGCCACCAGAACTCGGGCCGGTCGATGGCTCCGGGCTGCTTCCGCCGCAGCTGCTCGTGCAGCTCGGGGCCGAGCTTGCGGACCTCGTCGCCGTCCACGAGGTCGATGCGGCCGCCGTCCTCGGGACCGGACCAGCGGGGGTCCAGGCCGGCCCGGTGCACGTCGACGGTCCACTCGGTGGTCCAGGTGGCGGGGCCGAAGCCGAACCGGCCGTAGATCGGGTACTCGGCGGCGATGAGGGTGGCGACGACGTCGCCGCGCTCCTTCGCGGCCGTAAGGTCGTGGGACATCATCCGCGTGAGCAGGCCGCGCCGGCGATGGGTGGCGGTGACGGTGACCTGCGAGATGGCGTCGGCGGGCACGACGGTCCCGCCGACGGCGGTCAGCTCCTGCGCGAAGGAGCGGAAGGTGGCCACGCACCGCCCGGCGTCGAAGGCGCCCAGGGTGCGGGAGAGGTCCATGTGCGGGCGGCGGGCGGCGACATCGGCCTCGCGGACCTCGGGAGTGCGCAGAAAGCCCGTGTGGTGGGCGCGGATCCAGTCGGGGACCTCCGCCTCGGTGATCGGGCGTACCTCGATGCCGGTGTGGGAGCGCGCGCGGGTCATGTCCCGACCCTAGGCACCCCCCACAGGGGGTGTCACGTCGTTTTCCCCGGCCGTGCCCGGCCGTTGTGCAGGGCACCCGGCGGCCGCCCCGGACGTCAGACGAGGAGGTCGTCCACCTGGGCCTCGCCCTCGCGGTACCGGCGGGCGATCTCCGCGCCGCACTCGTCGGCGGTGCGCTGCATCCGCTGCCGACGCCGGGAGACCTTCCGCTCGCAGCCCGCCAGCCGGCCCATCGCCACCCGCAGTTCCATGTCGGTGCGGGCCCTGAGGTCGGAGAGCTGGACCTCGCCCAGTATCCGCGCAGCCAGCTCCCGGTACTCCTCGCTCTGCGGGGTGCCCATGTCGAGATGCCGGGCCGAGGAGCGCTGCCGGGCGGGTGTGTCGCGGAGGATCTCCGCCAGCCGTTCGACCACGGATGCCCGCTCGTGGTAGGACTCCACGCCGGTGTCCGCCGCCGCCCCGGACGCGCGTCGGTCCAGCTCCGCGCGCAGGATGTCGATCCGCCCCTGCAGCAGCCGACGCACATAGCTGAGGTCGGCCTCGTCGCGCTGCGCCCGGCGGCGCAGGGCGCGCAGCTCAGGCAGGCTCAGCAGGGCGAGACCGGGCTGCTCCTCCTGCCGCTGCTTCCCCGCCTGCGCCGGCTCGTCGTCGGCGGCCGGACCGGGGGCGGGCGGGCGCCGGCCGGGCGGGGGCAGGGTCCCGGGCAGCAGCGGGCTGTCGGTGCGTTGCACGGGCGGCCGGCAGCGCTCCGTGCCGCCGAGCACACCGGTCATGCCGCCCACATCGGTCCCGGCGGTGACAGCGGAATCACCGGGTGCTCCCGTGACTGATGTGTTCATTGCCTCTCAACCGTCCCCTCGACCGGCGCGTACGACAGCATCGTGCCACCGGTAGCGACGGATATGAGACCGAATGCGCTCGATCAGCCCCAGATGGGGGGTTACGAAGCAGAAAGAAGCACGATATGGTCTGCCGCCCCGCCCGCGGGGCATGTTCCGGCGCCCGGCATCATGGTCGGCATGCGTGCAGTGGTGCAGAGGGTGGACGGCGCGAGTGTCGTCGTGGACGGCGAGACGGTGGGGGCCATCGAGGGCGAGGGGCTGTGCGTCCTGGTCGGGGTCACCCACGACGACACCAAGGAGAAGGCGGCGCAGCTGGCGCGCAAGCTGTGGTCGATCCGCATGCTGCACGACGAGAAGTCGTGCAGCGACACGGGCGCACCGCTGCTGGTCGTCAGCCAGTTCACGCTCTACGGCGACGCCCGCAAGGGCCGTCGCCCCACCTGGAACGCGGCCGCGCCCGGCGATGTCGCCGAGCCGCTCGTGGACGAGGTGGTCGCGCAGCTGCGCGCGCTGGGCGCGACGGTGGCCACGGGCCGGTTCGGGGCGCACATGCGAGTGTCGCTGACGAACGACGGGCCGTTCACGGTGCTGCTGGAGATCTGAGACCGCCGGGGCGCACAGCACGGCCGGTACCGGCGGCTCAGGGCCCTGCCCTCCGCGCACCGCGACGGGCGCGGTGCTGCCGGGCGGGCGGCTGTGGGATGCCGGGGCCTGGCGGCGGGTCGCCGCGGGCCCTACGGCTCGACGACGACCTCCTGCGCCGCCGCCGTGTCACCGGCCATCAGGCGTGCGTCCACCGGCACGGTCCGCTTGACCAGGGCGAGGGCGACCGGGCCCAGCTCGTGGTGGCGGACCGAGGTGGTGACGAAACCGACCTTGCGGCCGTCAGGGCCCTCGTCGGCGAGGCGGACGGCGTCGCCGTGCGCCGGCAGATGGACCTCGCTGCCGTCCAGGTGCAGGAAGACCAGGCGGCGCGGCGGCTTGCCCAGGTTGTGCACCCGGGCCACGGTCTCCTGCCCCCGGTAGCAGCCCTTGTTCAGATGCACGGCCGTGCCGATCCAGCCCAGCTCGTGCGGGATGGTCCGGTGGTCGGTCTCGAAGCCGAGCCGGGGCCGGTGCTGTTCGACGCGCAGCGCCTCGTAGGCGAGGATCCCGGCGGGCGGGCCGGCCTTCTCGGCGAACGACTCCAGCTCGCGGCGGGGCAGGAACAGGTCGCGGCCGTACGGGGTCTCCCGGACGACGGTGCCCTCGGGGGCCTCGGTGATCGAACCGGCCGGCAGATGCACGACGGCGGTGTCGGCTGTCCGGTCGGCGATCTCGACCCGGTAGAAGAACTTCATCGACTCCAGGTAGGCCAGCAGCGCCTCCTGGGTGCCGGGCTCCACATGGGCCCAGACCGTCTCGCCGTCGTCCACCAGGTACAGCGCGTGCTCGATGTGGCCGTGCGCGGACAGGATCAGCGCCTCGGTGGCCTGTCCGGCCGGCAGCTCGCTGACGTGCTGGGTGAGCAGCAGATGCAGCCAGCTCAGCCGGTCCTCGCCGGAGACGGTGACGACACCGCGGTGCGAGAGGTCGACGAAGCCGGTGCCGTCGGCGAGGGCGCGCTGCTCGCGGAACAGATCGCCGTAGTGCGCGGCGACACCTTCGTCCGCGCCTTCGGCGGCGACGGCGCCGGGCAGGGACAGCAGAGGGCTCTTCATACGAGCAAGCCTACGACGCGCCGTCCGGCCGCTTTCCCGAACACTTCTGGCAGCGGCCGAAGATGGCGAAGTGCTTCATGTCGGTGTCGAAGCCGAACTCGCGGCGCAGCTTGGCGGTGAACTCGGCGGCCACCTCCACGTCGGCCTCGATGACGTCGTCGCAGTCCCGGCAGACCAGGTGCAGATGGTGGTGGCGGTCGGCGAGGTGGTAGGTGGGCGCCCCGTGGCCGAGGTGGGCGTGGCTGACCAGGCCCAGCTCCTCCAGCAGCTCCAGCGTGCGGTAGACGGTGGAAATGTTGACCCCCGACGCCGTCCTCCGCACCTCGCAGAGGATGTCGTCGGGGGTCGCGTGCTCCAGGGTGTCCACGGCTTCGAGCACGAGCTGCCGCTGCGGCGTCAGCCGGTAACCACGCTGCCTGAGGTCGCTCTTCCAGTCGGTGCTCACCACACCTGGAAGTCTAGGCCGTGTCGTGAGGATCACGGCGGGCCCGCGCAGGGCCGCCGGTCCCCCGAGGGACGGTCTTCGCCACTGCGAGAACGGCCTTCGGACTGCTTGAAGGAAGCGGCCTTCGGACTGCTTGAAGGAAACGGGACTGCTCGAGGAATCCGGACTGCCTGACTACTTGAAGAAGGCGATCCCGTCGTCCGGCAGATCGTCCGGGAGGGCCTTCGCCCAGCGTTCGACGTCCTCGGGGGTGACGACCTTCTTCAGGTGGGCCGACATGTACGGGCGCAGCGCCACCTCGGGGGTCGTCTTCTCGCCGACCCACATCAGGTCGCCCTTGACGTAGCCGTAGAGCCGCTTGCCGCCCGTGTAGGGCCGGGAGCCGGGGGTGCGCGCGACGGCGTCCGTCACCAGATCGATCTGCGGCTTCTTGTGGGCCAGCTCGCCGTACCAGACCTCGACGACGCCGTCGTCGCGGGTCATCGTGACCTCGACCTTGCGTTCGGCGTCGACCCGCCAGAAGCCGTGCTCGTTCTCCAGCGGCTTGACCTTGTTGCCGTCGTTGTCCAGCACCCAGGTGCGGGAGTGGTACTCCAGGAAGTCCCGGCCGTCGTGGGTGAAGGTGACCTCCTGGCCGAAGTTGCACTTCTCGGCCCCGGGGAAGTCGTGCACACCGGCACCGGCCCAGTCGCCGAGGAGGAAGGCGAGCGGGACCAGGTCCTTGTGGAGGTCGGACGGAATCTCGATCATGAGCGGCGTTTTCTGGTCGGGGTCAGCGCTGGCCCTGGTACAGCTTCTTCACGGTCAGGTAGGCGAAGGCGAGGACGCCGACGCAGACCAGGACCAGCAGGGTTTCGAAGAAGATCTCCACGGGAGTGCTCCTTGTCGAGCGCGGTGCGGTACATGCGTACCAGGGGCCGGAGGCCAGCTTAGTCGGGCCGCCGCCGGCGCACTTGCCGAGGTGCTCCCTCGTGCGCCCGCCGGGCCGGTGCGGGGCGCCGTGCGGTCGCCGTCGGCCGTGCGGGGCGGGGCGTGACTACGATTCCGCCATGGCGAAGAAGCTCGTGATCAAGGTGACGGCGGGAGCGGACGCCCCGGAGCGGTGCTCGCAGGCGTTCACCGTCGCGGCGGTGGCCGTGGCCAGCGGTGTCGATGTCTCGCTGTGGCTGACCGGGGAGTCGTCCTGGTTCGCGCTGCCGGGGCGCGCCGCCGAGTTCGAGCTGCCGCATGCCGCGCCGCTGCCGGACCTGATCGACTCGATCCTCGCGGCCGGCCGGATCACCCTGTGCACCCAGTGCGCGGCCCGACGGGAGATCACCGAGAAGGACGTGATCGAGGGCGTGCGGATCGCCGGGGCGCAGGTCTTCGTGCAGGAGGCGCTGGGCGAGGACACGCAGGCGCTGGTCTACTGAGTCACACGCGAGCGCTGCCGAGCCGCGCGGGCACCGCGCGGGCGAGGATCATGAGCGGTTGTCCCGGCGGTGGTCGTCGCGGGGCCGCTTCTTGCCGTCGAGTTCGTCCCACCACGCGTCGGACTGCGGGTCGCCGGAGGGGTCGTCCCACCAGCGGTCGTCGGGGCCGCGGCGGTTGGCGACGATGGCGGCGACCGGCGGGATGACCATGGCGACCAGGCACATGGCGACGGCGGCCGGGACCGACCAGAGGCGCACGACCGCCCACGCCAGGACGAACAGCGTGATGCAGGTGCCCATCAAGGCGAAATACGCGTGCCGGCGTCGTGCGTACACATGTCCAGGATAGGGCGGTTCGCACGGATGTGCGCCGGTTGGCGGCGGGCATGCCGAGGGGCCGCACCCCGGGGGTGTGTCCCCGGAACGCGGCCCCAGGCCGTCCGGTCTCAGACCGCGATCGCGACCTCCGCCAGGCCGCCCTTCTGGGCGACGACCGTGCGGTCGACGGTGGCGCCGGGGACGAGGGCGCGCACGGTCCAGGTGCCCTCGGCCGCGTAGAACCGGAACTGGCCGGTGGCGGAGGTGGGGACCTCCGCGGTGAACTCGCCGGTCGCGTCCAGCAGCCGGACGTAGCCGGCCACCGGCTCGCCGTCGCGGGTCACCTGGCCCTGGATGGTCGTCTCACCGGGCCGGATGGACGAGGCGTCGGGGCCGCCGGCCTTCGCTCCACACATGTCGTACTCCTGATCGGGGGGTCGGGGAAGGTCGTGGGGTCGGGTCCGCCGCGTGCGGCTTACTTGCCGGAGCCCAGCTCGATGGGCACGCCGACCAGGGAGCCGTACTCGGTCCAGGAGCCGTCGTAGTTCCTGACGTTCTCCACGCCGAGCAGCTCGTGCAGCACGAACCAGGTCAGCGCGGAACGCTCACCGATGCGGCAGTAGGCGATGGTGTCCTTGCCCAGGTCGACGTTCTCCTCGGCGTAGAGGGCCTTGAGCTCCTCGTCCGACTTGAAGGTGCCGTCGTCGTTGGCGTTCTTGGACCACGGAATGTTCTTGGCGGTCGGCACGTGGCCGGGACGCTGCGACTGCTCCTGCGGCAGGTGGGCCGGGGCGAGCAGCTTGCCGGAGAACTCGTCGGGCGAGCGGACGTCGACCAGGTTCTGCACGCCGATCGCCTTGACCACGTCGTCGCGGAAGGCGCGGATGGAGGTGTCCTGCGGCTTGGCCTTGTACTCGGTCTTCGGACGCTCGGGCACCTCGGAGCCGTCGACCAGCTCACGGGCGTCCAGCTCCCACTTCTTGCGGCCGCCGTCGAGGAGCTTGACGCTCTCGTGGCCGTAGAGCTTGAAGTACCAGTAGGCGTACGCCGCGAACCAGTTGTTGTTGCCGCCGTAGAGGATCACCGTGTGGTCGTTGGCGATGCCCTTCTCCGACAGGAGCTTCTCGAAGCCGGCCTGGTCGATGAAGTCACGGCGCACCGGGTCCTGGAGGTCCTTGGTCCAGTCGATCCGGATGGCGTTCTTGATGTGGTTCTTGTCGTAGGCCGAGGTGTCCTCGTCCACCTCGACGATGACGATGCTCGGGTCGTCCAGGTGTTCCTGCAGCCAGTCGGCGTCGACCAGGACGTCGCTACGGCTCATGCTCAATCTCCTCCGGGGCAGTTACGGCGGGGCAACGGGTGCGAAGAGGCGCGCTAAGGCGCGGCCACCGGGGCCGGCGTACGGGGCGCGTGGACGGCCCCGGATCAGGCGCGGGGCCGGACGGACACGGGAGACACAGCTCCCGCACTACTCAGAAGGGGCGACAGAGCATGGCGGCGACGCGGCACAGGTCTACTGCCCGCCGCTTCGTGAGATCCGCCTGTCCCCGTGACCTGAGGACACTCGTCTGGCACCGCATGCGGTCGATCGTAGGGAGCCGGAGGGGGGCGTGTCACCGGTGTGTCGCATGATGAGACGCAATCATCCGATATACGGGAACACTCCGGCCGCCGGGCCGCCCGCGCGGGGAGCCGGACCGGCGTCCCGAGCCGGCGGGGTCCCTGTGCGGACGCCGCCGTCTCGTCTGACGGACACTACCCGGCCAGCCTGACGTGCGAACCCTTCACCGTGACGTGGACGCCGTCCTTCTCCGCCCGCACCGAGTCCAGTGCGATGCCGCCGGGCAGCCGGTCGATGGCCTGCTGGAAGTCGGTGATCTCACGGACCCGGCTGTCGACCAGCTGCTCGGGCAGCAGCGTGGGCAGCGAGTCGGCGTGGACCTGCAGACGGTTGTTCTCGACACCGACCGTGCCGAGCACGGACACCGGCGTGGGCAGCACGGAGACCTTCACAGCGACCTTGATCTTGCCGTTGCCGCCGTCGGACAGGCCCACCACCTGGGCCGTGATACCGAGGCCGATGTCGGTGGGCTCCGGCTTGGCCGCCTTGAGCAGCTCGTCGTAGGTGATGGTGGCGGTGCCGGTGGCCGAGTCGGCGGTGGCGGAGCTGTAGTCGCCGGAGAACCGCACACCCTTCATGCCGGCGTGCAGGTCGTCGATGCGGACGGTCCGCCCGCTCGTGCCGGTCTGCGCCTCGAAGGTCTTGATGCCGACCTCGACGTCGTCCAGCTCGCCGCCCGCGAGCTGGGTGAGGAAGGGGAAGCCCTCGATGGACACGTCCGGGGTGCTCGCCAGGTGCTCGGTGCTGCGCAGCCGGTCGGCCACCTGGCCCTCCGCGAAGTGCACCGCGACCCGGTCCACGATCACGAACAGCACGCCCAGGATCACGACGACGATCAGCAGTACTCGCAGCGAGCGCATCCGGTGTTCCCCCACCTCGGCGGTCCAGGACGTCCGGGTGGTCGTCCCGCGGGCGCAGCGTAACCCGCGGCCCGGCGGTGGCCGGAACTTTGTCGATCGACTGTGACATGCCCCGCACGCGGCCGTATCGCCGGCCACGGATGCGGGGGACACCGGGGCCGCCGCGCACCCGGGCGGCGGCCTGGCCGGCGGGCGACCGTACGGCTCCCCGGACGTGCGGACCGTACGGCTCCCCGAGCCGTGTCGACGAACGGCTCTCCGGACGTACAGGCGTACGGCCCCCGCCCCGCCGGCCGCGTGCCGTCAGCCCAGCGCGTGGCCCAGCAGCCACACCACCGGGGCCGCCGCCGTCAGCGGCAGCGCCACCCCGGCCGTGAAGTGCACGAACCGCGAGGGGTAGTCGTAGCTGGCCGTGCGGTGCCCGATCAGGCCGCAGACGGCCGCGGCGGCGCCGAGCAGCGCGCCCCGCGCGCCCAGACCCGTCATGCCGCCGACCGCGAGGCCCGCGCCGGCCGCCACCAGCAGCGAGACCACCACCGAGGCCGCCGTCGGCATGGGCAGCGCGCGCACCACGGCGGCCACGGCGACCGCGATCGCGCCGACCGCGACGGCGTCCGCCTCCCCGGCCAGGTAGCCGGTCGCCACGATCGCCAGCGCCGCGGAGGCGACGGTCGCCATCAGGCCGTACATCCGCTCGTCCGGGTCGGCCTGGGAGCGCAGCTGGATCACCAGGGACAGCAGGACCCACACCCCGAGCGTGCCCAGGATCGCGGCGGGCGCGTGGCCCGAGCCCGCGGCCAGCACCGCGACGTCCGCGACGAGCGCGCCCGCGAAACCGAGGGCGATGCCCTGCCGGGCGGGCCACATGCCGTTCAGCCGGAACCAGCCGGCCGCCGTCACGGCCTGGAGCACCACCAGCGGCACCAGCAGCGCATAGGTACCGATCTCCGCCGCCCCGGCCAGCAGCAGTCCGAGCAGCGCGGTCAGCCCGGCCGGCTGGATGCCCGGCTCGATGATCGGGGAGCGGCCCTCGGCGCGGGCCCGCTGGGCGTCGGTGATCCGGGCATTGCCGGCCAGGGTGGCCGGGCCGTAGGCGGGCTCGGCGGGCTGCACGGGGGCGGGGGCGGTGGCCGCCGTGCCGGCGGCACCGGTGCCGGTCGCTGGGCCGGTCCCGGCCGGGGATGCCGCGTGGGTGCCGGAGGCGGCGGAGGCGCCGGAGGTCTGGGTGCCGTCCAGCGCGGGCAGGTACGCGGTCTGCGCGGCCGGGTCCGCGACGACGGGCCGCGCGTGCGTCTGGGTCTCCCAGGTCTGCCCCTGCCAGCGCTGGGTGTACGGATCGGCCTCCCGCGCGCCGTCCACGCCCTGCTGCTGCCCGGGCCACGCCTGCGCGGCGGACGGCTGCTGCGCCACCGGGGACGGGTACGCCTGCCCGTAGCCCTGCGAGGCGGACGGCTGCGGCTGCGACGGGTACGCCTGCCCGTAGCCCTGCGAGGCGGACGGCTGCGGCTGCGACGGGTACGCCTGCCCGTAGCCCTGCGCGCCGGACGGCTGCGCGTACGGTTCGGGCTGCGGCCACGCCTGCTGCTGTGCCTGCGGGTGTGCCGGGGCCTGCGCCTGGGGCTCACCGTACGAGCCGCCGAACGAGCCGCCGTACGAGCCGCCGTACGCCCCCGCGTTGCCGCCCTGGTACGGAGCCCCTCCGTAGGGCGCCCGGCCCTCGGGCCCCTCGTACGCGGCTCCTCCCTCATACGGCCGGTCGGCCATCCTCACCCTCCTGCGAACGGGGGGAGCACCTCGACCGTGCCGCCCTCGGTCAGCCGTACTGTCTCATGTGCGCGCGTGCCCACCGGGTCGCCGTCGACGAGGAACGAGCAGCGCCGCAGCACGCGGACGAGTTCACCGGGGTGCTGCTCGCGCACCGCGGCCAGCGCACCGGCGAGCGTCTCCGCCTCGCACGGTTCCTCGGCGACCCCGGCCGCGGCCTTCGCCGCCGCCCAGTAGCGCACCGTGACCTTTGCCATCCCGTTCCTTCGCATCTCGGCTTCGCACCGGTGACCGGCCGGTGAACCGGCGGTCGGCACAGGGTCAGGCTAGCCCGCCGCCGCCGAGGCCCAGCGCGCGATGCGGTGCAGCAGGTCGTCGCCGGCGGCGTTCTCGGCGTGCCCCATGCCGGGCTCCAGCCAGAGTTCTCCGTGGTCACCGGCGGCTTCGGCGAGCATCCGCGGGTGGTCGAGAGGGAAGTAGGCGTCCCGGTCGCCGTGCACGATCAGCAGCGGGGTGGGCGCGATCCGCGGCACCGCCTCGACCGGGGACAGCGGCACGGGGTCCCAGTCGCGGTGGTGGATGCGGGTGCGCAGGCCGTAGCGGCTGAGCAGGCGGCCCTCGGGGCGCAGGACCAGCCAGTGCAGCCGGCGCATGGGGGCGGTGCCCCGGTAGTACCAGCGGGCCGGTGCGCTCACCGAGACGACCGCGTCCGTCCAGGTGTTCTCCGCCGCCCCGTCACGCGGGCCGCCCGGCCGCCCGGTGCCGCCGGCGCGCTCGTGCGGGAACAGGGCCGCGTGCCGCAGCACCACCGAGCCGCCCATGGAGAAGCCGACCGTGGTCACGTGCCCGTGGCCGAAGGAGCGTGCCCAGGCCACCGCCGCCGCCAGGTCCAGCACCTCACGGTCCCCGACCGTGGAGCGCCCGCCGGAGGCGCCATGGCCGCGGAAGGAGAACGTGACCACCGCCCCGTAGCCGGAGAGGATCCGCGCCACCCGGCGTACGTGCGGCCGGCCCAGGTCGCCGGTGAAGCCGTGCGCGACCACGAACGCCCGGTCGGTGTCCGAGCCGCGCGGGCCCGGCTCGTACCGGGCGTCGATCGCCACCCCGTCCGGGGTGCGCAGGACGGTCCGCCGGCGCGTCCGCGCCCCCGTCTCGCTGTCCGGGACGTTCGTCGAACACGTCACATGTCCTGCCGATGGCCAGCTCATGCGGCTATTCTGCTGGGAAGAGGACTCGGGCAGAGAAGCCGCCGGGTCCTTTCGTGCTTTCGGGAGCGTCGTATACGACGCGGGAAACCGCAGGTGTACGGGCCGTCGATCGCATAGCGGTCCACCCGGACCGCGGCGGGTCCCAGGGGCGCGGGATTCGCACCAGCAGGAACGAACCGACGAAGCAGAGCCGCACACACTCCCCCATTGCTCGACGCGTGGGCGGTGCCCCCGCCGCCGGGACCCGAGGAGGAACCAGACGCCATGGACGAGCGAACCGTGCACGACCATACGACGACCCGGGCAGGTGGGGCGTCGTGAGCTCTCTGCTGCTGCTGACCAACGCCCTTCAGCCGTCGACCGAGGTGCTGCCGGCCCTGGGGCTGCTGCTGCACAACGTCCGGGTGGCCCCGGCGGAGGGACCGGCTCTGGTTGACACCCCCGGTGCGGACGTCATCCTGATCGACGGGCGGCGTGATCTGCCGCAGGTGCGCAGCCTGTGCCAGCTGCTGCGCTCCACCGGGCCCGGATGCCCCCTGATCCTCGTGGTGACCGAGGGCGGTCTGGCGGCCGTGACCGCGGACTGGGGCATCGACGACGTGCTGCTGGACACCGCCGGTCCCGCGGAGGTCGAGGCCCGGCTGCGGCTGGCCCTGGGCCGGCAGCAGATGGCGGGCGCCGACATGCCCACGGAGATCCGCAACGGCGATCTGTCCGTGGACGAGGCGACGTACTCCGCCAAGCTCAAGGGGCGGGTCCTGGACCTGACCTTCAAGGAGTTCGAGCTGCTCAAATACCTCGCGCAGCACCCCGGCCGGGTCTTCACCCGCGCCCAGCTGCTGCAGGAGGTCTGGGGCTACGACTACTTCGGCGGCACCCGGACGGTCGACGTCCACGTCCGGCGGCTGCGCGCCAAGCTGGGCCCGGAGCACGAGTCGCTGATCGGCACCGTGCGCAACGTCGGCTACCGCTTCGTCACACCGGAGAAGACCGAGCGCGGGGCCGAGGAGGGCGCGGCGAAGCCGAAGGCGGAGCGGCGCACGGCGGACCGCCAGGCGCCGGCCGCCGACGCCCCGGCTCCGGCCAAGGCGCGCGCGAAGGCCTGAGCAGGGGACGGACCGGGGCCCGCACCGCGCTTGTGCGCCGGTGAGGGCCCCCGTCGCGCACCCTTGTCGTCGCCGCCCCGCGCCGCCTGCCCGGGGCGCGGGGCGGGCGGACGCCGGACGCCCGCGCCGGGACGGAAGCGGGCGCCCGGGCGGAGGCGAATCCTCCCCTCGCCGGGCGCCGCGGCATGTGCCGGTCGTTGCGTCCGCACATCCACGACGCGAAACGGCTGCCCAGGAGGCGGTCCATCCGCGTAGACTCCGCGCGTGGCCAAGGTGACTAGGGACGACGTGGCGAAGCTGGCGGGGACCTCCACCGCCGTGGTCAGCTATGTCATCAACAACGGACCCCGGCCGGTCGCCCCGGCCACACGGGAGCGCGTCCTCGCCGCGATCAAGCAGCTGGGCTACCGGCCCGACCGGGTCGCCCAGGCCATGGCGTCCCGCCGCACCGACCTGATAGGCCTGATCATCCCCGACGCCCGGCAGCCGTTCTTCGGGGAGATGGCGCACGCCGTGGAGTGGGCCGCCGCCGAGCGCGGCAAGATGGTCCTGGTCGGCAACAGCGACTACGTCGCCGAACGCGAGGTCCACTATCTGCGGGCCTTCCTCGGGATGCGGGTCTCCGGCATGATCCTCGTCTCGCACGCGCTCAACGACCTCGCGGCCGCAGAGATCGACGCCTGGGACGCCCGGGTGGTGCTGCTGCACGAGCGACCCGAGGCCATCGACGACGTCGCCGTGGTCACCGACGACCTGGGCGGCGCCCAGCTGGCCGTGCGGCACCTGCTGGAGCACGGCTACGAGTACGTCGCCTGCATGGGCGGCACCGCCGAGACCCCGCCCGTGGGCGACCCGGTCTCCGACCACGTCGAGGGGTGGCGGCGCGCCATGGCCGAGGCCGGGCTGTCCACCGAGGGCCGCCTGATCCAGGCGCCGTACAACCGCTACGACGCCTACCGCGTCGCCCTGGACCTGCTCTCCGGCCCCGACCGTCCCCCGGCGGTCTTCTGCTCCACCGACGACCAGGCGATCGGCCTGCTGCGGGCGGCCCGGGAGCTGCGCATCGACGTGCCGGGCGAGCTGGCGGTGGCCGGGTTCGACGACATCAAGGAGGCGGCGCTGGCGGACCCGCCGCTGACCACGGTCGCCTCCGACCGGTCGGCGATGGCCCGCGCGGCCGTGGACCTGGTGCTCGACGACGGGCCGCGGTTCGCCGGGTCCCGGCGCGAGCGGCTGAAGGTCTTCCCGTCCCGTCTGGTCGTCCGCCGCTCCTGCGGCTGCGCGTAGCCGCGCGGCAGCGCCCCGCACCCTGAACGCGCCCGGCCTGCGTCTTTATATCGGGCATACAAGGTTCTGCCGGGCTTCTCAGCGAGCACTCAGGCGGCTCTCATGATCCCGGGTCACTCTCACTGACATGACCGAGAGCATCCGCCGCAGCGACGCGTACGCCCAGCCCTCCCCGAGCGAGGGCCAGTCCCCGTCCCCGTACCAGCAGCAGCACGCCTCGTACGACGTGAACGCGGAGTGGCCGCCCCCGCCGGCCGGCCCCTCGGGCCGTCCCTACGGCGGACAGGCGCAGGGCGGCGACGGCACCGCGGTGCTGCCGACCGCGGTGTTCCCCTCCTACGGCGCGCCCGGCGGACCGTCCGGACCGGGCGTCCCGCCCGCGCCGCCCGCCGCCGCGCCCGCGCCGAAGAAACGCGCCAAGGGACCGCTCGCCCTGCTCGCCGCCGTGGCGATCGCCGCCGCGGCCGTCGGCGGCGGCACCGCGTACGCCCTCCAGGAGCTGACCGGCCAGAACACGGTCGCCTCCAGCGCCACCAGCACCGACGTGGTGCCCACCAGCGAGCGCGGCAGCATCGCAGCGATCGCCAAGGCGGTCAGCCCCAGCGTCGTGGAGATCACCGCGTCGCTGCCGAACGGCACCTCCACCGGCTCCGGTGTGATCATCAGCAGCCGCGGCGAGATCCTCACCAACAACCACGTCATAGCGAACGCCGGCTCCGTCCAGGTGCGCACCAGCGACGGCCACAGCTACGACGCGCGGGTCGTCGGCACCGACAGCTCCAAGGACCTCGCCCTCGTCGAGGCGGGGGGCGCCTCGGGCCTGAAGCCGGCCACCCTCGGCAACTCCGACGGTGTGGCGGTGGGTGACCCGGTCGTCGCCATCGGCTCGCCCGAGGGCCTGACCGGCACCGTCACCGCCGGCATCGTCTCCGCCCTCGACCGGGACGTCACCGTGTCCACCGACAACGACCAGGGGCAGGGCGACGGCCGGTGGCCGTTCGAGTTCGGCGGCCGCCGCTTCAACGGCGACCCCGGCTCCTCCACCACCACCTACAAGGCCATCCAGACCGACGCCTCCCTGAACCCCGGCAACTCCGGCGGCGCCCTGATCGACGCGAACGGCAACGTCATCGGCATCAACTCGGCGATGTACTCGGCCTCCTCCGGCTCGGACTCCGCCAGCGCCGGCAGCGTCGGCCTGGGCTTCGCCATCCCGATCAACACCGTCAAGGCCGACCTGGCCGAACTGCGCTCCGGCACCCAGAGCTGACGGGTGCCGCCGCGGGCCCGGCCCGGCGACGACGGACTGCGAACGGCAGCACCGCACGACAAGGAGTACGCCATGATCCACCAGGTTGTGCACGAAAAGGCCGACACCACCGACGCCTGCCGCCCCGAGGGCGTCGCCCTCGCCCTCGTCGTCGCCGAGGACCTGCACCGCCCCTTCGCCGACGCCCCGAGGACCGTGGCGGTGCCCGAGCTGATGGGGCTGCGCACCCCGGCCGTCCGCCCGCGCCGCGCCAAGGTGCCGCTGCACCGCCTCACCGCGATCGCGGCCTGATGCGGCCCGTGCGCGGCTGAGGAGCCGGGGCCGGTGGGCACACGGCCGCAGCGGGACGTGGGAGGCTGAGAGGGTCCCCGACGACCGACGAGGAAACCGAGGAACAGCGAGCGATGAGCCCCGCCGACGGCGACCGTGACCGTGACCCGCAGCGCATCCTGATCGTCGACGACGAGCCTGCGGTGCGCGAAGCACTCCAGCGCAGCCTGGCCTTCGAGGGGTACGACACCGAGGTCGCCGCCGACGGCGCCGAGGCACTGCAGAAGGCCGGCACCTACCAGCCGGACCTGGTGGTCCTCGACATCCAGATGCCCCGCATGGACGGCCTGACCGCCGCCCGCCGGATGCGCGCCGCCGGCGACACCACGCCGGTGCTGATGCTCACCGCCCGCGACACCGTCGGCGACCGCGTCACCGGCCTGGACGCCGGCGCGGACGACTACCTGGTCAAGCCGTTCGAGCTGGACGAGCTGTTCGCCCGGATCCGCGCCCTGCTGCGCCGCAGCTCCTACGCCAAGGCCGTGACGGGCGCGGCCGAGGACGACGACGTGCTCACCTTCGCCGACCTGCGCATGGACCTGGCCACCCGCGAGGTCACCCGCGGCAGCCGCGCGGTGGAGCTGACCCGCACCGAGTTCACGCTGCTGGAGATGTTCATGGCCCACCCGCGGCAGGTGCTCACCCGTGAGCAGATCCTGAAGGCGGTGTGGGGCTTCGACTTCGAGCCGTCGTCGAACTCCCTGGACGTGTACGTGATGTACCTGCGCCGCAAGACCGAGGCCGGCGGCGAGCCGCGCCTGGTGCACACGGTGCGGGGCGTCGGGTACGTGCTGCGGCAGGGCGGCGCGGAGTGAACGCACTGCGGCGCCGCTTCCGGTCGCTGCCGATCCGCTCACGGCTGGCCCTGCTGGTCGCGGCGGCGGTGGCGTTCGGCGTGGCCGCGGTGTCGGTCACCTGCTGGTTTCTCGTTCAGGGCAAGCTGTACGACCAGGTCGACGACGACCTGAAACAGGCGACCAAACGGCCGCAGCAGTACTCGGAGGTGGTCGGCGCCCTCGCCGACTGCACCCAGACCCCCGAGACCACCCCCAACGAGCTGCGCACCCGGGACGCCTACTACCTGCAGCTGGTCAAAGCGGACGGGACGGCGTGCGTCTCCTCCAACTCGGCGGGCGTGGTGAAGGTGACCGCCTCCGACAAGGCCGTGATCCGCGAGGCCACGGCCGGGGAGGGCCGGCTGGTGTTCCGCAACGGCGTCGACGGCGACGGCAACGCCGTACGGGTGCTCACCCTGCCGCTGATCGTCACCCAGGGCCTGGGCGACCAGCCGCACCTGTTCCCCGGCACCGCCCTGCTCGTCGCCAGCCCGCTGAAGAGCACCCAGGCCACGCTGAAGGACCTGGCGCTGATCCTGCTGCTGGTCTCCGGCATAGGAGTGGTCGGCGCGGGCGCCGCGGGCCTGGCCGTCGCCCGGGCCGGACTGCGCCCCGTGGACCGGCTCACCGCGGCCGTGGAACACGTCGCCCGCACCGAGGACCTGACCATCCGCATCCCCGTGGAGGACGACAGCGAGGACGAGATCGCCCGCCTGTCCCGGTCCTTCAACTCGATGACCGCCTCCCTGGCGTCCTCCCGGGAGCTGCAGCAGCAGCTGATCGCCGACGCCGGACACGAGCTGCGGACCCCGCTGACCTCGCTGCGCACCAACATCGAACTGCTCAGCCGCAGCGAGGAGACGGGCCGCCCGCTGCCCGAGGCGGACCGCAAGGCGCTGCTCGCCTCGGTCACGGCGCAGATGACCGAGCTGGCCTCGCTCATCGGCGACCTGCAGGAGCTGTCCCGCTCCGAGGGCCAGCGCGGTGAACGCATCCAGGTGATCGCCTTCCACGACACCGTGCAGGAGGCGCTGCGCCGCGCCCGGCTGCGCGGCCCGGAGCTGACCATCACCGCCGAGCTGGACGACTGGTACGTCCGCGGGGAGCCCGCCGCGCTGGAGCGGGCGGTGGTCAACATCCTGGACAACGCGGTGAAGTTCAGCCCCGACGGCGGCACCATCGAGGTGCGGCTGCACGACGGCGAGCTGACCGTGCGGGACCACGGGCCGGGCATCGCGGCGGAGGAACTTCCCCACGTCTTCGACCGCTTCTGGCGCTCCCCCAGCGCCCGCGCCCTGCCCGGCTCGGGCCTCGGCCTGTCCATCGTGGCCCGCACCGTCCAGCAGGCCGGCGGCGAGGTCCGTCTCGCCCCGGCGAAGGGCGGCGGCACCGTCGCCACGGTACGGCTGCCCGGCGCCCCGACCCCGCCCCCGGAGATCCCCGCCCACCCGGCGGACCAGCCGCAGTAGCAGCCGTTCCCACCGCCGGGGCGGACACGGCGGCGGGCTGTGCACGCGCTCTGTACGCTCGGTCGCATGACCAGCGACGACACCGCACCGATGGCCCGTTCACCGCAGACCTTCGCCGAACTCTCCCCGGACCAGGCCGACGCCGTCGGCGAACTGCTGGCGGCGGCCGCCCGTGCCGACGGGCGGCAGGCGGTGTCCGAGCAGGGCCGGCTGCAGCTGCGCGGCGGCGCCCGGGAAGGCGTCTCCCATCTGCTGCTGTACGCCGACGGCGAGCTGGTCGGCTACGCGCAGCTGCAGGACACGGACCCGGTGGAGGCGCCCGCCGCCGAGCTGGTCGTCCACCCCGCCCACCGCGGGCGCGGCCATGGCCGGGCCCTGGGCACCGCGCTGCTGAACGCCTCCGGCAGGCGGCTGCGGGTGTGGGCGCACGGCGGGCACGCGGCCGCCCGGCACCTGTCCCAGGTCCTCGGCCTGACCCTGTTCCGCGAGCTGCGCCAGATGCGCCGCCCGCTGACCGGCTTCGAGCTGCCCGAGCCGGTGCTGCCCGAGGGCGTCACGGTCCGCACCTTCGTGCCCGGCGAGGACGACGCCGCCTGGCTGCGGCTGAACGCGGAGGCGTTCGCCCACCACCCCGAGCAGGGCTCGCTGACCCAGCGGGACCTGGACGACCGCAAGGCCGAACCCTGGTTCGACCCGCGCGGATTCTTCCTCGCCGAACGCGACGGCCGGCTGATCGGCTTCCACTGGACCAAGGTCCACGCCGAGGAGCAGCTGGGCGAGGTGTACGTCCTCGGGGTGCGGCCCGGCTCCCAGGGCGGCGGCCTGGGCAAGGCGCTCACCCTGATCGGCCTGCGGCACCTGGCCGGCCAGGGCCTGCCGACCGCCATGCTCTACGTCGACGCCGACAACAAGGCGGCGGTGTCGGTGTACGAGCGGCTCGGCTTCACCACGTACGAGACGGACCTGATGTACCGCACCGAGACCTGATCCCGCGGCCGGCGCCCGCGCCCCCCGGGCGGCCCGCGGGTCGGTGACCGCCGGGCCGCCTTCCGCTTTCCGGCAGGTCACGCCGCTGTAACCGGCCGTTCAGACGGCCTTGCGACGCTCACGCAATGGAACCCGCTGTGCCAGAGCCCTCCCCGCCCGGCACCCCGCAGGACCGGGCCGGACGGCAGGGGAAGACCGTCCGGCGCCGTGCGCCGCGCGCCGGAGCAGGACGCCGTGGCGGCGCCGGGACGGCCGGCGACGCCGCACGGCGTGCCGCCCGGGCCGGCGAGCCCGGCGTGACCGGCTCGCACGGGTCCGAAGCCGCGTCCGCCTCCGTGCTCCCGCCCGCCCCTTTCGACGCGCCTGACCGGCCTCAAGCGCGGAAGAATAGGTTCATGAGCCAGCCAGACACCCAGGCAGCCACGCCGGTACCGCCGCGTCAGCCCTCCGTGGGCTCCATAGCCGCCCACCGGTCGCACACCGTGGCCGCGCCGGTGCCCGATCTGGACTCCGGCCTGGACGCCGATCTCGGCTCCTACGAGGCGACGGGCCAGGGCGGCGACCAGTTGCCGCAGGGCCGGTTCCTGGACCGGGAACGCAGCTGGCTCGCCTTCAACGAGCGGGTCCTGGAACTGGCCGAGGACCCGAACACCCCGCTGCTGGAGCGGGCGAACTTCCTCGCGATCTTCGCGAGCAACCTGGACGAGTTCTTCATGGTCCGCGTCGCCGGACTCAAACGCCGGATCGCCACCGGCGTGGCCACCCGCTCCGCCTCCGGGCTGCAGCCGCGCGAGGTGCTGGAGATGATCTGGGCGCGCTCGCGCGAGCTGATGGCCCGGCACGCCGCCTGCTTCCACGAGGACGTCGCCCCCGCCCTCGCCGAGGAAGGCATCCACCTGGTCCGCTGGAACGAGCTGACCGACAAGGAGCAGGCCCGCCTGTTCACCCTGTTCCGGCAGCGCATCTTCCCGGTGCTCACCCCGCTGGCCGTGGACCCCGCGCACCCCTTCCCGTACATCTCCGGCCTGTCGCTGAACCTGGCCGTGGTGGTGCGCAACCCGCTCACCGGGCACCGGCACTTCGCCCGGGTGAAGGTGCCGCCGCTGCTGCCCCGCTTCCTGGAGAGCTCTCCGGGCCGTTACGTCCCGCTGGAGGACGTCATCGCCGCCCACCTGGAGGAGCTGTTCCCGGGCATGGAGGTGCTGGAGCACCACGCCTTCCGGCTCACCCGCAACGAGGACCTGGAGGTGGAGGAGGACGACGCGGAGAACCTGCTCCAGGCCCTGGAGAAGGAGCTGATGCGGCGCCGCTTCGGGCCGCCGGTGCGCCTGGAGGTGGAGGAGTCCATCGACCGCGAGGTGCTGGACCTGCTGGTGCGCGAGCTGAAGATCTCCGAGGCGGAGGTCTACCCGCTGCCCGGCCCGCTCGACCTCACCGGCCTGTTCCGCATCCACGACCTGGACCGGCCCGAGCTGAAGTACCCCAAGTTCGTCGCCGGCACCCACCGCGACCTGGCCGAGATGGAGTCGTCGTCCCCGCCGGACATCTTCGCCGCACTGCGCAACCGCGACATCCTGCTGCACCACCCTTACGACTCCTTCTCCACCTCCGTCCAGGCCTTCCTGGAACAGGCCGCCGCCGACCCGGACGTGCTGGCCATCAAGCAGACCCTGTACCGCACCTCGGGCGACTCCCCGATCGTCGACGCGCTCATCGACGCCGCCGAGTCCGGCAAGCAGGTCCTGGTCCTGGTGGAGATCAAGGCCCGGTTCGACGAGCACGCCAACATCAAGTGGGCGCGGAAACTGGAGGAGGCGGGCTGCCACGTCGTCTACGGCCTGGTCGGGCTGAAGACCCACTGCAAGCTGTCCCTGGTGGTCCGCCAGGAGGGCAACGACACCCTGCGCCGCTACAGCCACGTCGGCACCGGCAACTACCACCCCAAGACCGCCCGGCTGTACGAGGACCTCGGCCTGCTCACCGCCGACCCGCAGGTCGGCGCCGACCTGTCCGACCTGTTCAACCGGCTCTCCGGCTACTCCCGCCGCGAGACCTACCGCCGGCTGCTGGTCGCCCCCAAGTCCCTGCGGGACGGGCTGATCACCCGCATCGAGAAGGAGATCCAGCACCACCGCGCCGGCCGGCCCGCCTTCATCCGCATCAAGGTCAACTCCATGGTGGACGAGGCGATCGTCGACGCCCTCTACCGCGCCTCCCAGGCCGGGGTCCCGGTCGACGTGTGGGTGCGCGGCATCTGCGCGCTGCGCCCCGGTGTGCCCGGCCTGTCGGAGAACATCCGGGTCCGCTCGGTCCTCGGCCGCTTCCTGGAGCACTCCCGTGTCTTCGTCTTCGGCAACGGCGGCGAACCGGAGGTGTGGATCGGCAGCGCGGACATGATGCACCGCAACCTCGACCGGCGGATCGAGGCCCTGGTCCGGGTCACCGACCCCGGCCACCGGGCCACCCTCAACCGGCTGCTGGAGACCGGCATGTCCGACACCACGGCCTCCTGGCACCTCGGCCCCGACGGCGAGTGGACCCGGCACGCCGTCGACGCGGACGGCCGGCCCCTGCCCTGCATCCAGGAGATGCTCATCGACGCCCGGAGGCGCCGGCGTGGCACCACGACTCCCTGATCCGGCCGGCCCCGCGGCCGGCGGCCGGGTGCCCGCCGACGCCCTCGCGGCCTATCTGCGCTTCCAGGCCACCGAGTTCCTGCGAGCGCTCGGCCCGCACCAGGGATCCGGCGCCGCCCGGGCCGCCTCCGCGGACACCGCCCGTGCCCTGCGCCGCGCGGCCCGCCGCATCAGCGGCACCCTGCACACCTTCCGCACCCTGCTGGAGGAGACCTGGGCGGAGCAGCTGCGCCCCGAACTGGCCTGGCTGTCGGGCACCCTGGCCCGCGAGCACGCCCTGCAGGAGCGCCGGGAGCGGCTGCTGCTCGCCCTGCACCGGCTCTCCCCGCAGACCCAGCCGCCCGACGGCACACCGTCCGCCCACCGCGACGCCCCCGCCCTCGCCCCGCCCGCACCGCCGGCCGGCCACCACGGCACCGGCGACCTCACCGTGGGCGCCGCCAGAGCGGGCGCGCTGCTGGACCGCCGGCTCACCCTCGCCCGCGCCCGCGCCCACTCCGAGGCCCTGCAGGCCTTGGGGTCGGCCCGCTTCCACGCCCTGGCGGACCAGGTCGCCGTGCTCGCCGGCGACGTCCCCCTCGCCCCTGGAGCCCGCGGCGCCGACCTGCGCGCCGCGGCACGCTCCGCCGAGGAACGCCTCACCGACGCCGTCGCCGCCCTTCCCCTGATCACCGCGGGCAGCCCGTACAACGCCTCGGCGCTGGCCGACGGCCTGTCCCCGCAGCCCGCCCCGCACCCGCAGGATGCCCCCTGGCACCAGGTCCGGCTGCTGCTGCGGCTGCACCGCTACGCCCGTGAGGTGCTGCACGGCGAGGCGCCGGCGGATTCCCGGCTGCCGGCGGCGAGCCGGGCCCTGGACCGGCACCGCGACGCCGCCGAGGCGGCCGCCGCCGCGGCCGCGGCGGCCCGCACCCCGCGCATCGCCCCGGCGACGGCGTACGTGCTCGGCGTGCTCCACGCCGACCAGCGGCACGCGGTGGAGGCGGCACGGTTCGCCTTCCAGCGCGCCTGGCTGCGCCGGCCGGTCGGCGCCGGACGAGGAGGTGACCGGTGACATCGGCGCACGAGGAGACCGTCCGGGCGGCGGGCTGTGTGCTGTGGCGCCGCTCCCCGGTGGACGGCGCCGTGGAGCTGTGCCTGGTCCACCGTCCCCGCTACGACGACTGGTCCTGGCCCAAGGGCAAGCTCAAGCCCGGCGAGGACCCGCTCGCCGGCGCCCTGCGCGAGGTGGCCGAGGAGACCGGGTACACGGCCGTGCCCGGCGCGGAACTGAGCAGCGTGCACTACTGGGCGCGCGGCCGCCCCAAGCAGGTGCGGTACTGGGCGGCCGAGGCCGCCGGGGGCCGCTTCACCCCCACCGCGGAGGTGGACCGCCTCACCTGGCTGCCGCCCGAGGCCGCGCGCGCCCGGCTGACGCAGGTCCGGGACCGCGCCCTGGTCGACGAGCTGCTGGACGTCCTGCGCCCGTCCTGACCCGCCCGCGCCGGGGCTCGCTTCCCGCTGTCCCGGCTCACTCCCCGCCGGCGTGCCGCTCCGCGTCCCTGCGGGCCAGACTGCGTGCCCGGCGGGCCGGGCCGCGCCAGCCGCAGGTGCAGCGGGCCAGGCAGAACCGTCCCCGCTCCACCGTCTCCGCACGGTGGACGACCTGCTCCGCGCCGTCCTCCGCGCCGTCCTCCGGCCGCTCCGGCTGCCGCCGGGCGCCGCCGTCCTTCTTCTGCCGGGTCACGGCGGGGACGCTAGCGGGTGCAGGTGAACGGCAGGTTGCCACGCGCGGCCGCCTGCGGTCCGGGGCGTGACGGCGTTCCCTACTCGTCGTTAACCGGACGACGTTCCCTGCTCGTCGTCAACCGGACGACGAGTCGTCCGAGGGGACGGCGAGGGGCCCAGGAGACGCGAGCGGCTGGGGGTGGACGGCGATGGCTCAGGGGCGGCGGCGGACGGCGGCGGTGCTCGCCGCGGTCCTGGCGGTCTGCGCGGGCACCGGCGGCTGCGCCGGTGACGGGGTCGCCGCACAGGACGCACGCGCGTTCGTCACCCCGGTGCAGCTCCTGCGGCAGGCGCCCGACGTCCTGCGCGCGGCGGGCAGTTCCCAGGCGCGGACGTCGCTGGAGACGGCCGTCGGCGGCACCCGGGTGACGATCCGCAGCACGGGCGTGTACGACTTCCGCCGGCAGCTGGGCCGGCTGACGCTGGTGCTGCCGCCGGGCCCGACCGGCGTCCCGGTGCACCGGCCCATCACCGAACTCCTCGCCCCCGGCGCCCTGTACATGAAGAACCGGGGCGCGGGGGTGCCCGCCGACAAATGGGTGCGGGTGGACACGGCCACCCTCTCCGACGGCAACCTCGTCACCGGCGGCGCCACCGACCCCTGCGCCGCGGCCGAGGTGCTGCGCGGCACCCGCACGGCGTCCTACGTGGGCGAGACCCGGGTGGCGGGGGTCGCCGTGCGCCACTACCGCGGCACGGCCGATCTCGCCCTGGCGGCCCGCAGCGCCCCGTCGTCCGGGGCGGCCTCGCTGCGCGCGGCGGCCGGCGGGTTCGCCACGGCCGACGTCCCGTTCGACGTCTACCTCGACGACCAGGGCCGGATCCGCAAGCTGCGGCAGCGTTTCTCCTTCGCCGGCAGCCACCGCGACGGCGCCGTGGCCGTCTACGCCACCACCCTGCTGTACGGGTTCGGGACCCCGGTGAGCGTGACGCTGCCGGACGAGGAGGACATCTACACCGGGCGGATCGCCGAGGGCTGAAGGGCGCGGGGCGGACATGACCGGCGACCTGGCCCTGGCGGAAATGACCGGCGAACTAGCCCTTTGGTGCCATGCGCGGCACATGGCGCGCTCCCTACCCTGAATCCGGCCGGTGCGTCCAGCCGCCCCGCGCTGCCCGTGGGCAGCAGGCGCGGCAGCGGGACCCGGCCGTCAAGGTGACAGCGGAGAAGAGGTGGTGCGCGTGGCTCCGGTCTGCGGTGCGACGGTGCAGGACCACGTGGCCCTCGCCGAGATCGAGCTGTGCGGAGAGCTGATCATCGCCGCCTCGGCGGCCCCGGAGCGGCTCAGTCTGGAGAGCATCGACAGAGTGCTGCGGGTGCGCGAGGAGCACCCCGCCGACACCGTCTGAGTCCGGTGCCGCCCGGTCAGGTGCGCAGCAGCCGCCCGATGGCCTTGGTGGCCTCCTCCACTTTCGCGTCGATCTCGGTGCCGCCCTTGACGGCGGCGTCGGCGACGCAGTGGCGCAGATGCTCCTCCAGCAGCTGCAGGGCGAAGGACTGCAGCGCCTTGGTGGAGGCCGAGACCTGGGTGAGTATGTCGATGCAGTAGACGTCCTCGTCGACCATCCGCTGCAGCCCGCGGATCTGCCCCTCGATCCGGCGCAGGCGCTTGAGGTGCTCGTCCTTCTGCTGGTGGTAGCCGTACGTGGGGTGCTGCTCGTGCCCGTGCGGCTCGTCGACGGTGGCCCCGGAGGGCGCCGGCACGCCGGCCTCGGTGGTCGTCATCGCGTCCTCCTGTCGGTACACCGTCACCGGGGCCCGATATACCCCTGGCGGGTATATCGTACCGAATTCTCCGCTGCGCGGGCCCCTCCAGAAAGATCACCGTGCGGCATGGGTGACACTGGGGAACGGCCCCATGCGAGAGCCCCGGGCTCTTAGCCGTGGCCGGATGATGCGCTTAGCATCACCCTGACCGACACCGATGCACCCCGAGGACCCCACGTGCGCTTTCGTCTGACCCCCAGGGAGACGAGCTTCTACGACATGTTCGCCGCGTCCGCGGACAACATCGTCGCGGGCTCGAAACTCCTTTTGGAACTGCTCGGGGCGGACGCCTCCGCCCGGGCCGAGATCGCAGAGCGTATGCGGGCCGCGGAGCACGCGGGCGACGACGCCACGCACGCGATCTTCCACCAGCTGAACTCCTCGTTCATCACGCCCTTCGACCGCGAGGACATCTACTCCCTCGCGTCGTCCCTGGACGACATCATGGACTTCATGGAGGAGGCCGTCGACCTGGTCGTCCTCTACAACATCGAGGAGCTGCCGCGGGGCGTCGAGCAGCAGATCGAGGTCCTGGCCCGGGCGGCGGAGCTGACCGCCGAGGCCATGCCGCATCTGCGCACGATGGAGAACCTCACCGAGTACTGGATCGAGGTGAACCGCCTGGAGAACCAGGCGGATCAGATCCACCGCAAACTCCTCGCCCACCTGTTCAACGGCAAGTACGACGCGATCGAGGTGCTCAAGCTCAAGCAGATCGTGGACGTACTGGAGGAGGCGGCGGACGCCTTCGAGCACGTGGCGAACACGGTGGAGACCATCGCGGTCAAGGAGTCCTGAGGCGTCCATGGACACCTTCGCTCTGATCCTGACCATCCTGGTCGCCCTGGGCTTCGCCTACACCAACGGATTCCACGACTCCGCCAACGCCATCGCCACCTCGGTCTCCACCCGCGCCCTGACCCCGCGGGCGGCGCTCGGCATGGCGGCGGTGATGAACCTCGCCGGTGCCTTCCTCGGCAGCGGCGTCGCCAAGACCGTCAGTGAGGGCCTGATCGAGACCCCCACCAGCAGCCGGGGCATGGGCATCCTCTTCGCGGCCCTGCTCGGCGCGATCGTCTGGAACCTGATCACCTGGTACTTCGGGCTCCCCTCGTCCTCCTCCCACGCCCTGTTCGGCGGCCTGGTCGGCGCGGCACTCGCCGGCGGCACGGCCGTGCACTGGTCGGGCGTGGTCGACAAGGTCGTCACCCCGATGTTCCTGTCGCCGGTGATCGGCCTGATCGTCGGCTACCTGGTGATGGCGGCCATCATGTGGATCTTCCGCCGCACCAACCCGCACAAGGCCAAGCGCGGCTTCCGCATAGCGCAGACCGTCTCCGCGGCCGGCATGGCCCTCGGCCACGGTCTGCAGGACGCCCAGAAGACCATGGGTGTCGTGGTGATGGCCCTGGTCATCGGCGGGGTGGAGACCTACGGCGACCCGATCCCGGTGTGGGTGAAGCTGGTCTCCGCCCTGATGCTGTCGCTGGGCACCTACGCGGGCGGCTGGCGCATCATGCGCACCCTGGGCCGCAAGATCATCGAGCTGGACCCGCCGCAGGGGTTCGCGGCCGAGGCGACCGGCGCGTCGATCATGTTCGGCACCGCGTTCGTGTTCCACGCGCCGATCTCCACCACCCATGTGATCACCTCGGCGATCATGGGCGTGGGCGCCACCAAGCGGGTCAACGCGGTCCGCTGGGGCGTGGCGAAGAACATCGTGGTGGGCTGGTTCATCACCATGCCGGCCGCCGCGATCGTCTCGGCGGTCGTCTTCTGGCTGATAAGGCTGGCGATCCTGTAGGCCGGCCTCGCGAACGCGCGGGCCCGTCCCCGGATCCGGATCCGGGGACGGGCCCTTTTCGCGTCCTCGCGGCGGCACCGCCATGCAGCACCGCGAGGAGTCCTGACGGCCGGCACGGGCGACTGTCAGCCGAAGCGGCCGGAGATGTAGTCCTCCGTCGCCTGCACCGACGGGTTGGAGAAGATCCGCTCGGTGTCGTCTATCTCGATCAGCCGGCCCGGCCGGCCCACCCCGGCCAGGTTGAAGAACGCCGTCCGGTCCGACACCCGCGCGGCCTGCTGCATGTTGTGCGTCACGATGACGATCGTGAACCGCTCCTTCAGCTCCCCGATCAGGTCCTCGACGGCGAGCGTGGAGATCGGGTCGAGCGCGGAGCAGGGCTCGTCCATCAGCAGCACCTCCGGCTCGACCGCGATCGCACGGGCGATGCACAGCCGCTGCTGCTGACCGCCGGAGAGCCCGGCGCCCGGCTTGTCCAGGCGGTCCTTGACCTCGTTCCACAGGTTGGCGCCCTTGAGCGACTTCTCCACGATGTCGCTCAGGTCGCTCTTCTTCCGCACGCCGTTCAGCCGGAGCCCGGCGGCCACGTTGTCGAAGACGGACATGGTGGGGAAGGGGTTGGGCCGCTGGAAGACCATCCCCACCTGGCGCCGCACGGCGACCGGGTCCACCCCGGGCCCGTACAGGTCCTCGCCGTCCAGCAGCACCTTGCCCTCGACCCGGCCGCCCGGGGTGACCTCGTGCATCCGGTTCAGCGTGCGCAGGAACGTCGACTTGCCGCAGCCGGACGGCCCGATGAACGCCGTCACCGTGCGTGGCTCGATGGTCATCGAGATGTCCTCGATCGCCTTGTGGGCGCCGTAGTAGGCGGTGAGCCCGCTCACATCGATGCGTTTGGACATGGCTGTCCCTTCCGTTCCGTCTCGGTCGCTTGCAGGGCCGCGTCAGCGACCGGTCGTGGGCGCCGTGAAGCGGGCGATGCCGCGCGCCACCAGGTTGAGGATCATCACGAAGGCGATGAGAGTGAGGGCCGCCGCCCAGGCACGGTCGTAGGCGGCTCCGGCGCCGGCGCTGTTGGCGTACTGCTGGTAGATGAACAGCGGCAGCGAGGCCTGCGGATCGCTGAAGGGGTTGGCGTTGATGAAGTTCGTCCCCCACACCAGCAGCAGCACCGGGGCGGTCTCGCCGGTGACGCGGGCGATGGAGAGCATCACACCGGTGACGATGCCGCCCAGACTGGTCGGCAGGACCACCTTCAGGATCGTCCGCCACTTCGGCACGCCGAGGGCGAGGGAGGCCTCGCGCAGCTCGCGCGGCACCAGCTTGAGCATCTCCTCGGTGGAGCGGACCACCACCGGCATCATCAGGATCGCCAGGGCCAGCGAACCGGCGAAGCCGGAGTAGCCCATCTTAAGGATCAGGATCCAGAAGCTGAGCACGAACAGCCCGGCGACGATCGACGGGATGCCCGTCATGACGTCGACGAAGAAGGTGACCGCCCGGGCCAGTCCTCCGCGCCCGTACTCCACCAGGTAGACCGCGGTGAGCACCCCGACCGGCACGGCGATCACGGTGGCCAGGCCCACCTGTTCCAGGGTGCCGAGCAGGGCGTGGTAGACGCCGCCGCCGGGTTCGGTGTCGGCGACCCCGGCCATGGAGTGGGTGAGGAAGTAGCCGTCCAGCACCTTCACGCCGCGCCGGAGGGTGGCCCAGATCAGGGAGGCCAGCGGGATCACGGCGACGAGGAAGCAGACCCAGACCAGGCTGGTGGCCACCCGGTCCCTGGCCTGCCGGCGGCCCTCGACGCGGGCGGCGACGGCGTAGGTGCCGCCCACGGCGAGCAGCGCGGCGATCAGCCCCCACTGCACCGTGCTGTGCAGGCCCGCGCCCAGGCCGATGGCCACGGCGACGACGATCGAGGCCGCGACGACGGCGAGCGGGAACCACCTCGGCAGGCGGCCGCCGCGCAGCGCGCCGGCGGGACGGTCGGTGACGGCCGGAGTTGTCATGCGTGGGCCCCCGAGTACTCCGAGCGACGGTTGATGATCAGGCGGGCGGCGCCGTTGACCAGCAGAGTGATCACGAACAGCACGAGACCGGAGGCGATCAGCGCGTCCTGGCCGAACTCGGTGGCCTCGTTGAACTTGCTCGCGATGTTCTGCGCGAAAGTGCCGCCGCCCGGGTCGAGCAGGCTGGCCTGGATGTCGAAGGTCGGGGAGAGCACGGTGGCCACGGCCATCGTCTCGCCGAGCGCACGGCCCAGACCGAGCATCGAGGCGGAGATCACCCCGGAGCGCCCGAAGGGCAGCACCGCCATGCGGACGACCTCCCACCGGGTGGCGCCGAGGGCCAGGGCGGCCTCCTCGTGCATGCGCGGCACCTGCCGGAACACCTCACGGCTGACGTTGGTGATGATCGGCAGGATCATGATCGCCAGCAGGATGCCGACGGTGAGCAGCGAGCGCGGGGCACCGCCCTGCCAGGACAGCACGCCGGTCCAGCCGAGGACGGTGTCCAGCCATCCGTACAGGCCGTTCAGGTGCGGCACGAGCACCAGGGCGCCCCACAGGCCGTAGACGATCGACGGCACGGCGGCCAGCAGGTCGATCACATAGGCGATGGGGCCGGCCAGCCGGCGCGGCGCGTAGTGGGTGAGGAACAGGGCGATGCCCACGGCGACGGGCACCGCCAGGGCCATGGCGACGACCGACGAGACGAGCGTGCCGAACGCGAGCACGGCGATGCCGAACTTCGCCGGCAGCACGCCGGTGTTCCATTCGAAGGTGGTCAGGAAGTTGCCGTCGTCCTTGCTGATGGCGAGGACGGCGCGGTAGGTGAGGAAGACCGCGATCGCGGCCATGATCACCAGAAGCAGGATGCCGGCCCCGCGGGACAGACCGAGGAAGACGCGGTCGCCGGGGCGCATCACGCCCCGGGCATCGGGCCGGGCGGCGGCCCGGTCCGGCGCCGTCAGGGTCGAAGCGGGGTCGGTGTGCTGTGTGGATGTCTGCATCGGCTTCTCCGGTCTGCGGAGCCGTACCCTTCAGGCCGGCTCCTGGCGGCGGTGCACCGGACGGTGCGGCCGGGTCCCGTGTGTGCGGTGGGGCGCCGGCCGCGTGCTCAGCTCAGGCCCTCGACCGTGGTGCGGACCTTGGCGGCGATCTCCTCGGGGATCGGCGCGTAGGCGGCGTCGGCCAGCTGCTTCTGGCCGTCCTCGGAGGCGATGTAGGACAGGAAGGACTTCACCGCCGGCAGGGTGGCCGGCTTGTTGCCCTTGTCGCAGACGATCTCGTAGGTGACCAGGGTCAGCGGATAGGCGCCGTCCTCCTCGGGCGCGTAGTTCAGCTTCAGCGCCAGGTCCTTGCCGGTGCCGGTGACCTGCGCGGAGGCGATGGCCTTGGTGGCGTTCTCCACGGTGGCCTTGGCCGGGGTGGCGGCCGCGGTCTTCAGGTCGACGGTCTTGATGCCGTCGGAGGCGTAGGACAGCTCGAAGTAGGAGATCGCGCCGGCGGTCTGCTTGACCTGCTGCGCCAGGCCGGAGGAACCCTGCGCGGACTGGCCGCCCTTGGCCTGCCAGGCCTTGCCGCCCGAGTACGGCCAGTCGGCCTTGGCGGTGGCGATCAGGTACTTGGTGAAGTTGTCGGTGGTGCCGGACTCGTCGGAGCGGTGGAAGGCCTGGATCTTCAGATCGGGCAGCTTCGCGTCCGGGTTGAGCTTCTTGATCGCCTCGTCGTTCCAGTTGGTGATCCGGCCGTTGAAGATCTTGGCGATGGTCGACGGGTCGAGGACCAGGCTGTCCACGCCCGGCACGTTGTAGCCGATGGCGATCGGGCCGCCGACCATGGGCAGGTCGATGGCGTGGCCGCCGGAGCAGACCTTCGCGGACTGCTCGATCTCCTCGGGCTTCAGCGGCGAGTCCGACCCGGCGAAGGCGGTCTGCCCCTGCAGGAACGCGGTGATGCCCGCGCCCGAGCCGGTCGGGTTGTAGTTGATCTGCACGTCCTTGCAGGCCTGGCCGTACGTCTTGACCCAGGCGTCGATGGCGTTCTTCTGCGCCGACGAACCGGAGGCCTGCACCTGGCCCTTGGCGCCGCCGCAGTCGATCGTGCTCGTGGCGGCCGCGGAGGACGAGCCGGCCGAGGCGCCGGTGCCGCCGTTGTCGTCGGAGCCGCACGCCGTGAGGGTCAGGGCGCCGCAGGCGGCGAGAGCGCCGAGGGCGAGGGCTCGCCGGTTCATGCGCTGAAGCTTCACGAAAGAGTTCCTTCCAGGAGCCGCCGTCCTGTTCGGCGGCGTGCGAGGACTGGGGATGCCGATGCACCGACATGCACGCATCAGCACCGGGTACGGCCGAAAGTAGGCAGAACAGGTGAAGCCGCCGATGGCCGGAAGTGAACGAGGGGTGAACCCCTCCCGTCGCCGCGGTGAGGCCGCGCACGGCGCATCCACCGGGCGCACGACGGTCACAATGCGCCCCGGCGCGTACCGCAGGCGCAACCGCCGGGCCCGGGCGCTCGTCTCGCTCCACGACGGCACGAGAGGGGCGAGGGCATGGAACGGCGGGCGTTCATCAGGCAGGGCACCGCGGTGGCGGCGGCGGTCGCCACGGCCGCGTGCAGCGGCGGGACGGCCGGCGCGGCCGGTCACCGGACCGGCACCCCGGCCACGGGCACCACCCCGCCGACGACCGGCCGCACCAGGCCGCCGGGCGCACAAACCGGTGCCGCCGCCTCCTGGTCCGCGCTCGCCCGCGACCTGGACGGCACCCTGCTGCGTCCCGGCGACTCGGGCTGGAGCACCGCCCGGCAGCTGTACAACACCCGTTTCGACACCCTCACGCCCGCCGCGGTCGCCTATGCCGCCCACGCCGAGGACGTCCGCACGCTCCTCGCCTACGCCCGCGCCCACCGCCTGCGCGTCGCCCTGCGCAACGGCGGCCACTCCTACGCCGGCTACTCCTCCGGCGACGGCCGCCTCATCGTGGACGTGTCACGGATGGACCAGGTCAGGACCTTCGGCAGCACGGCGGTCGTGGGCGCCGGCGCCAAGCTCATCGACGTCTACCGCGCGCTCGCCGCGAAGGGCGTGACGATACCCGCCGGTTCCTGCCCGACCGTCGGCGTCTCCGGCCTGGTCCTCGGCGGCGGCCACGGAGTGGTCTCCCGCGCCTACGGCCTGACCTGCGACAGCCTCACCCAGGCAACGATCGTCACCGCCGACGGCCGGCAGCTGACGGCGAACGCCACCGAGCACCCCGACCTGTTCTGGGCGCTGCGCGGCGCCGGCAACGGCAACTTCGGCGTCGTCACCGAGCTGCGCTTCCGCACCCACCCCGCGCCCCAGGCCGTCTCGGCCTACATGACCTGGCCGTGGACCAGGGCGGCGGCGGTGGTGACGGCCTGGCAGGAGTGGGGTCCCGACCAGCCGGACGAGATCTGGTCCGCCCTGCACCTGTCCGCCACCCCGGGCGGCACCCCCGTCGTCTCCGTGGCCGCCTTCTCCCTGGGCACCTACGGCGAGCTGCAGAACGCGGTGGACCGCCTGGCCGCCCGCATCGGCGCCTCCGCGTCAGGCGTGACGCTCAAGCGGCACTCCTACGAGGAGGCCATGGAGGCGTACGCGGGCTGCTCGTCCTTCCCCACCGAACCCCAGTGCCACCTGCCCGGCTCCACCCCGGGCCGCTCCCGGGAGGGCCGGCTCGGCCGCGAGACCTACGCGGCCCGCTCCGACTTCTTCGACCGCTCCCTGACCGTGGCCGGCGTCCAGACCCTGCTGGCCCAGCTGCGCTCGGTCCGCGGCGGCGCGGGCAGCATCGCGCTCACCGCGCTCGGCGGCGCCGTCAACCGGGTCGCGCCCACCGCGACGGCCTTCGTCCACCGCACCTCGCGCATGCTCGCCCAGTACATCGCGTCCTGGGAGCCCGGCACGTCCGGCAGCACCGCCCGGTCCTGGCTGGCGTCGGCCCATACCGCCATGCGCCCGTACGCCTCCGGTGCGGCCTACCAGAACTACACCGACCCCACCCTGACCGACTGGCGCACGGCCTACTACGGTGCCGCCGCACCGCGCCTGGCCACGGTGAAGCAGACGTACGACCCGGACCGCTTCTTCGACTACCCGCAGGGTGTGTGAGGGTGTGTGACAGGGCCTCCGCTTCCGCCGTGTCCGCTGTCCCCTGTCCCCTGTCCCCTGTCCCCTGTTCCTGTCCCCTGTCCGCAGTCCCCTGTCCGCTGTCCGCACAGAGCGTGACGGGACCCTTCTTCAGCCACCCGCGGGGACCGTGACGGTCCCCGCGCACCGCAGCGGCCCCGCTCCCCGGTGACCGTGCGGCCGCTGCGTCAGGCGGCCAGGTCGCGCTCCTCGGCTGCGGCGGGCTCCTGCTCCCGCGCCTCGGACAGCACCGGGCCGTCTCCGGCCTCCGCTCGCCGTGCCCGCACCAGCCGGCCGCCCCACCGGGAGCGCCCCACGGCGGTCAGCAGCGGCGTCAGCACGGCCATGGCCATCGGGGCGAGCAGCAGCGCCACCGCCGTGCCCAGCGCGAACCCGCCGACCACGTCCGTCGGGTAGTGCACGCCCATGTAGACCCGGCAGAAGCCCTCCAGCAGCGCGACGGCGATGCCGGCCAGCCCGAACCGGCGGTTGGCCAGGAACAGCGCCACGCCCAGCGCCATGGTGAGGGTCGCGTGGTCGCTGACGAAGGAGTAGTCGTCCTTGCCCGTGACCAGGACGTCCAGCCCCTGGTGGTCCTTGAAGGGACGGGGCCGGGCCACGAAGTCGCGGATCGGCACGTTGACCAGGACCGCGATGCCCGCCGCCAGCGGCGCCCACACCAGCGCGGCCACGGACGCGGCGGCGTCCTCGCCGCCCCGCCGGCGCACCGACCACCAGCACCACAGCACCAGCAGCACCGACGCCAGCAGCAGCCCGTACTCACCGACGTACTCCATGACCCGGTCGAACCAGCGCGGTGCGTCCTCGGCCAGGCCGTTGATGTCATAGAGCAGGTCGACGTCGGGGTTCGACCCGGATTCGGCGAGTCCAGCCATCGTGCTGCGGCCCCTTCGTCGTACGGTTTCGGGCGCACTGTGTGTGCACCGCCCCTGACACCCCCCGTGGTCGTAGATCCGCTTCCGCTGCACACGCGTGCGACACGCACCGAGTCCGACGTCCGCTTGACTACGCCAACAGCAACGCACGGCGCGGCCGGGCGCGTTCCACGCTCCACCGAATGATCACGCAGACGTTATCGAAGAGATACGCGTCGTCGCAGCTCAGGGGGGAGTTTCACGCTCCGCTCACACCGTGGTGGGAAGCGCTTTTGCGCCATCCTCGGTGACCCGGGTGGCCCCGAAGTAGTCCGGCGTGTCGATCGGGTCGAACCGGATCACCGCCCCCGGCTTCGGCGCGTCGATCATGTACCCGCCGCCCACATAGATGCCCACGTGCCGGATGGCCCGCGGGTTCGTCAGGTCGTCGGAGAAGAACACCAGGTCTCCCGGCAGCAGCTCCTCCCGCCGGGGATGCGGACCGGCGTTGTACTGGTCGTTCGCCACTCGCGGCAGCGTGATGCCCACGCTCTCGTACGCCGCCTTGGTCAGCCCCGAGCAGTCGAACCGCCCGCCCTCCTCGGCGGTGCCGTTGCCGCCCCACAGATACGGCGTGCCCAGCTTGCTCTGCGCGAAGGCGATCGCACCGGCGGCCTGCCTGGACGGATCGACACGGGTGACGGGGGCGGCGAAGCTCTTCTCCAGCGTCTTGATCGTCTTCACGTAGTTGCGGGTCTCCGCGTACGGCGGCACCCCCTGGTGCTGTATTACGGCGTCCGGCCCCGCGTTGTAGGCCGCGAGCATGTTCCGCGTCCGGTCGCCGGGCACGCTCCTGACGTACCGGGCCAGCTCGCAGTCGTAGGAGGCGGCCGACGGGATCGCGTCGGCCGGATCCCACACGTCCCGCTTGCCGTCACCGTTGCCGTCCACCCCGTGCGTCGCCCAGGTGCCCGGGATGAACTGCGCGATCCCCTGCGCCGCCGCCGGGGACTGGGCACGGGGGTTGAAGCCGCTCTCCTGGTACAGCTGGGCCGCCAGCAGGGCCGGGTTCAGCGCCGGGCAGAGATTGCCCCACTTCTCGACCAGCCCCTTGTAGGCGGCGGGCACCGCTCCCTTGGCCAGTCCCACGGAGCCCCCGCCCGCGACGGTGCCGCCGACCAGGTACACCCCGACGACGAGCAGCAGTACGAAGGTCAGCACGCAGCCCACGGCAGCGCCCGCCAGGACCCACGCCTTTCGCACCGTCAACCACCCTTCGCAGCACGGCACTTCCGCTCACGTCAGTGTAGGTGCGCCGCTCACGGACGCCAGAGGACGACAAGACGCACGGCCCGCCACTGACCGCACGGCTCCCCGCCCCGGCCGCACGGCTCCCCCGGCCGCACGGCTCCCCCGCCGCTCGCCGCCCCGGCCGCACGGCTCCCCCACCCGCTCGCCGCCCCCACCCGCTCGCCGTCCCCGCCGGCCCGCCGCGGAACTCGCCCCTCGCGGCACGGCGCCGGACAGCCCGGTGCGTGAGACCATCGAGGCGCGGCTCACCTGACCGGCCGACACCAGCCGCGCTCTGACAGAAAAAGCGTTAACGACCAACCCACGTCGCAGGTTTCGCACCGGCTTCGTTGCCCGGCGTGACCAGTCGTGATACACACAGTGACCATGCGTACAAAATCCGCCACTCGATGGCGCCAAGTCGACATAACCAGGCCGCATTGTCGGAGACAATGAGATCTGACCCTGCAACGACCGCAGGGGACGCGGAACTACCCACCAGGGGCGGTGACTTACATGCTCTTTGCGGCCGACAAGGGAGACATCAACACCATCATCGGCGGTATCGCTCCGGACTGGGGCCCCTTCGGCAGCCTGGGCAACGAGGCCAAGGTGATGGTCGAGGTGGTGATGGCCGTCGCCATCCTGCTCTGCCTGGCCATCGCCGTCTGGGGCGCCGCGAAGCAGCGGATCGGCGCGACCGCGCTGCGCGACACCTTCAGCGCCGAACAGGGCAAGGGTCTCATCATCGCCGGCCTGACCGGAGTGTTCATCATCGGCTCGCTCGGCACCCTGTTCACCATCGTCTACGGCATGGCGGTGTAGCACACCTCCGCCCCCTGCCCGGCGCAGACCCGCGCATGCCGCGCACGATGCCCCGCCCGCGCCGTCGTCCGGCCCCTCCGGGCGCGTCCGGTGCCTCCGCTGCCCCCACCTGTCCACCGTGCCCACCGGCCGAGGTTGCGTTTCCCTGATGTCGAGTCACCACACCGCACCCGCGCGGAAACCAGCACGGCTACCGTCGTACATCCAGGCGATCCGCCACGGAGACGAGGTCGAGGGGGCACACCGGGCATGAGTCTCGGAGACGAGCACGGACATGGTGACCTGGCGCGCGCCGACGACGCGTACGGCGGCCAGACCCGCACCCGGCTGCCCGACGGAGCGGGCGACATCTACGGCGGTGCCCGGCGCACCGGCCGGTCCTCCACGCGTGGCCTGATCACGGTGGTCGCCGTGGTCGTCCTTCTCATCGCCGCGATCGCCCTCGCCAACCGCAGCGGAGGAGGCGGCTCCGGCGCCACCGACAGCCGGGCCGGCGACCACGCCCCGAAGGCGGCGGCGACCGCACCGACCGGCCGACAGCCCGTCACCACCAAGAAGGACGGCATCCCCGCCGGCTTCGCCCACGACGAACAGGGGGCGCAGAGCGCTGCGGCGAACTATGCGGTGGCGCTCGGCTCGACGGACATGTTCAAGAAGGACACCCGGCACCTGATCGTCGACCGTCTCTACACGCCCGAGGCCGCGGCGAAGCTGCAGGGCCCGATGGACGAGGCGTACTCCGCCGACTTCCTCGCCAGAATGGGCCTGGACGCGGACGGAGACGCACCCGCCGGCAGCACCTTCGTCTCCCGCGTGATCCCGGTGGGCACCACCGTGCAGCAGTACACCGGCACCGACGCCAAGGTCGCGGTCTGGTACGTCGGGCTGATCGGCATGTCCGCCAAGAACTCCACCGACCCGGTCACCTCGTCCTGGAAGACCTGGACCTTCGACCTGAGCTGGTCGCAGGGCGACTGGAAGATCGTGTCCGACACCCAGCAGAACGGCCCTGCCCCTGTCCCCGGTGACGACAAGGCCGCCACCTCCGACGAGATCCGCAAGGCCACCGAAGAGTACGGAGGGTTCACGTATGCCCGGTAGCACGCCCCGCGCGCTCAAGCTCACCGGAGTCGTGGCAGCCGTACAGACCTCGGTCGTGCTGCTGGCGACCCGTGCCGTCGCCGCGCCCACCCCCAGCCCCACGCCGACGCCGACGCCGACGCCGACGGATCAGAAGAACAACTGCGACCTCATCTTCGGCGAGGCCAAGAAGTACTGCGAACGCGGCAACGCCTCAAGCAACGGCGACGCGCCCGCCACGCCCGACCCCACCTCCTCCCTCGACCCCCTCTCCTCCCTCGCCAAGGGCTGCGCCGACGCCGCCTCCTGGACCGTCAAGCAGCTCAGCAAGGCCACGCAGGAGACCGCCACCGTCGACTTCACCAACGGGCAGTTCGTGAAGCAGTACGCCATCGTCTTCGGGGCGTCGGTGTTCCTCACCCTGCTGCTGTGGCTGATCGCGGTCGCCAAGCGGGCCGTGCGCGGCGTGCCCCTGACCACCGCGATCACCGAGGCGGTCGGCTTCCTCTGGCTGACCGTGCTCGCCTCCGCCTTCACCCCGCTGATCCTCTACACCGTCGTCTCCGCGACGGACAGCATCAGCGACGTCCTCGCCAAGACCACCGGCGACCAGACCGGCACCTTCTTCGGCGCCTTCGCCGACGCCCTGGACAAGGGCACGGACATCGGCGGCGGCCCGATCATGCTGATCCTGGTGTCCCTGGTCTCCACCCTCGCCGCGGGCGTGCTGTACCTGGAGCTGTTCCTGCGGGCCGTCCTGCTGTACGTGGGCGCCCTGCTCGGCGTCGTCGTCTACTCCGGCCTCGTCGACAAGAACCTCTGGGGCCACGTCCGCCGCTGGGCCGGCGTCATGATCGCCGTGATCCTGGTCAAGCCCGTGATCGTCATCGTGCTCGGCCTGGCCAGCGCGCTGACCACGGACGAGGGCCCCGACGCGCTCGGCGCGGTCGTCTCCGGTCTCGCCATCATCCTGCTCGCGATCTTCGCCTCGGCGATGATCTACCGCTTCGTGCCCGGCTTCGGCGACGAGATCGCCGCCGGCCGCAACAACCGCATCATGCGCGCCGCGGAGAACAAGGCCGCCGCCGTCATGAGCTCCCCGGCCACCCTCGTCGCCCAGGGCATCAGGACCCACAGCACCCGGGCCGACAGCAACGGCCCCGGCGGCGGCAGCCAGCCGGCCAGCGCCCGCCCGGCCAACCCGGCCTCCGGCGGCATGGCCGCGCACTCGGCACGCGTCCCCGACGGCGGCGGGTCCGTCCCAGCCCCCGCCCCGGCTCCCGCTCCCCGCGCGGCCAGCCCGGTGAACACCCCGCACGCCAGCAACACCCGCACCAGCAGCAACCGCACGGGAGGTGAAGGGCGTTGACGACCGAGTCCCACGTGTCCCCCGTGGTCACGCCCCGCCGTACATATCTGATCGGCCGCGCCCGGCCGAACGCGATCATCGGCCGCAACCGCGAGACCGGCGAGATCATGCTGATCATCGTCGGCGCTTTCCTCGGCATGCTCAGCGGCCTCGTCGTCCCCGTGCTGCCCCTGCGCATCGTGCTGCTCGCCGGTTTCCCGCTGCTCGCGCTCGCCGCCGTCTACGTGCCCTACCGGCGCCGCACCTTCTACAAGTGGTTCGAGATCAACCGCAGTTACAAGCGCACCATCAAACGCGGCGCCGTCTACCGCTCGGGCGCGATGGAGGCCGGCACCCGGCTCGACGGACGGGAGGTCGAGATCGGGCCGCCGCCCGGCATCGGCCGCATCACCTGGCTGTCCGCACCCTTCGGCCCCGACGAGATCGCCGTGCTGCTGCACGCCGACCGCAAGACCGTCACCGCCGCCATCGAGATCGAGGGCCCCGGCGTCGGCCTGCGCGACTCCGAGGACCAGGAGGCCCTCGTCGACCGGTTCGGCACCCTGCTCAAACACGTCGCCAACGGCGACGGCTTCGTCACCCGGCTGCAGATGCTCGCCCGCACCCTGCCCGCCGACCCCGACGCCCACGCCAAGGACGTCGCCCTGCGCGGCGACGACCGGGCACCGGCCTGGCTGCGGCACTCCTACGACCAGCTGCAGTCCATGGTGTCCACCAGCAGCGAGCAGCACCGCGCCTACCTGGTCGCCTGCATGCACTACGACCGCGAACTCGCGGCCGAGGCCAACGCCATGGCCCGCGCGACCCGCGCCCAGACCGGCCGCAGACTCGACCGGGACGCCGGCCTCGCCGTCGTCATGGCCCGCGAGCTGACCGACATCTGCTCCCGCCTGCAGGAGGCCGACATCCGGGTCCGCCAGCCCCTCGGCCAGAGCCGGCTCGCCTCGCTCATCCACTCCATGTACGACCCGGACCACCCCATCGACCACATCCAGGCGATGACCCAGCGCAACGCCTGGCCGGCCGAACTCGACGCCCGCCAGCCGACCTACCTCCAGGCCAAGACCCGCGAGTCGGCCACCCGTGAGCCCTGGTGCCACGCCACCGCCTGGATCAAGGAGTGGCCGATGACCCCGGTCGGCGTGAACTTCCTCGCGCCGCTGCTCGTCCACACCCCGGACGTCATCCGGACGGTCGCCGTCACCATGGACCTCGAACCCACCGAGGTCGCCATCGAGCGCATGCTGACCGAGAAGACCAACGACGTCGCCGAGGCCAGCCGCGCCGCCAAGATGAACCGCACCGTCGACCCGCGCGACATCCAGGCCCACCAGCGCCTCGACCAGCGCGGCGAGGACCTCGCCAGCGGCGCCGCCGGCGTCAACCTCGTCGGCTACATCACCGTCTCCGCCCGCTCTCCCGAGGCCCTGGCCCGCGACAAGCGGACCATCCGCGCCTCGGCCGGAAAGTCCTACCTGAAGCTGGAGTGGTGCGACCGCGAGCACCACCGTGCCTTCGTGAACACGCTCCCGTTCGCCACCGGAATCCGACGGTAGGGACTGATGCTCTGATGCGGGACCCGCTGACCGCGATCACGGACGCCTTCACGTCCTTCCTGTTCGGGAAGGTCGAGACGACCCGGCTGCCGGTGCGCACCTCCACCGGCCAGGCCCAGGCCGTCTACCTGCCCACGGCCGCGCCCGGCCTCGGCGACTCCGGCGTCATCATCGGCCGGGAGGTCTACTCCGGAAAGGGCTACATCTACGACCCGTTCCAGCTCTACGGCCAGCAGCTGCCCGCCCCGCACTGGCTGGTCCTCGGCGAGTCCGGCAACGGCAAGTCCGCCTTGGAGAAGACGTACGTCCTGCGCCAGCTGCGCTTCCGCGACCGGCAGGTCGTCGTCCTGGACGCCCAGGGCGAGGACGGCGTCGGCGAATGGAACCTGATCGCCGAGGAGCTCGGCATAACGCCGATCCGGCTGGACCCGACGGCCGCCCTGGACCACGGCATCCGGCTCAACCCGCTGGACCCGGCGATCACCACGACCGGGCAGCTCGCCCTGTTGCGGACCATCATCGAGGTCGCGATGGGCCACGGCCTGGACGAGCGCTCCGGCTTCGCGCTGAAGGTCGCCCACGCCTACGTCAACGAGACGATCGTGGAGCGCCAGCCCGTCCTGTCCGACATCGTCGAGCAGCTGCGCCACCCGGAGCCGGAGTCCGCCGAGGCGATGAACGTCGCCATAGAGGACGTCCGCGCCTGGGGCCTGGACGTCGCCCTGGTCCTGGACCGCCTGGTCGACGGCGACCTGCGCGGCATGTTCGACGGCCCGACCACGGTCGGCATCGACCTGGACGCCCCGCTGATCGTCTTCGACCTCAGCCACATCGACCGCAACTCCATCGCCATGCCCATCCTCATGGCGATCGTCGGTGTGTGGCTGGAGCACACCTGGATCCGCCCCGACCGCAAGAAGCGCATCTTCCTGGTCGAGGAGGCCTGGCACATCATCAACAGCCCGTTCGTGGCACAGCTGTTCCAGCGGCTGCTGAAGTTCGGGCGCCGACTGGGCCTGTCCTTCGTGGCCGTCGTCCACCACCTGTCCGACGTGGTCGACGGCGCGGCGGCCAAGGAGGCGGCGGCGATCCTGAAGATGGCGTCGACCAGGACGATCTACGCCCAGAAGGCCGAGGAGGCCCGGGCCACGGGCCGGGTGCTGGGCCTGCCCCGGTGGGCGGTGGAGATCATTCCCACCCTCACCCCGGGCATCGCCGTCTGGGACGTCAACGGCAACGTCCAGGTCGTCAAGCACCTCGTCACCGAGACCGAGCGGCCGCTGGTCTTCACCGACCGCGCCATGACCGAGTCCGCGTCCTCCCCCGGCTACGCCGACGACGACGCCCTGCGCGCCGCCGAGCGGGAGGCGGAGGAGCGGGCGGCGGCCTTCGTGGAGCAGCACCTCGGTGACTCCGAATCGACGGTGGCATAGAGGCGGACGGCACAGAGGCGGACAAGGAGGGGCGTGCGAGTGGGCGACCGCGGCCAGGTGAGCGGCCAGGGCAACCAGGCACGAGGCCAGGGCGGCATCCCCGACGGGCTGCTGATCGGCATCCTGGCCTTCCTCCTCGGCATCACCCTGCTGGTGTGGACGGCCACCGGCCTGGCTGCCCTGCTCGCCCACGGCGCCTGGCCGGACGGCATCGGCTTCACCCGCACCCCGCTCGCCATGCGCCACCTCATCGGCGACCCGCACGACCTCACCGGTGCCTGGCCCGACACGCCCGCCGGGCAGCTGCCGGGGTACGGGCTGTTCTGGGGCGTGTTCATCGGCCAGCTGATGGTGCTGTTCGTGCTCGCTGTGTTCGTGCTCGGGACGGTCGCCCGCTGGCGCGCCGGCCGGCTGAGACGACGGGCCGAGCGCGCCACGGCCCGGCAACGCACCCCGGCGGCCGGGCCGCCCGCCGCCCCGGCCCCGGCCGCCGCCCCGGGCCCGTCGGCCGCCGAGGCACCCGGGCCGCCCCCGCACCAGGCACACGGACCGCACAAGGCCACGGTCCTGCAGAAGGCGCCACCGCCCGCCCCCCAGCTGCCGGAGCAGCCACCGCAGGAACCGCCGGCAGCCCCCGCCGACGGCGACGTCCCCGCCCCGCGCACCGGCACCGGCCCGGCGACCACGCCCCCGCGGACCACCTCACCGCTCACCGGCACCGGCCCGCTGCCTCCCACGGATCAGCCGGCCGGCACCGGAGCGACGGTCGTCACGGGTCCGCGGGACGCCCGCCTGACGACGGCAGTCCAGGCCGTCCGGGACGCCGCCGGACCGGCCGTCGTCATCACCTCCAACCCGGCGCTGTGGCAGGACACGAAGAACTCCCGCGCGAAGCTGGGCCCGGTCCTCCTCTACGACCCGTCGCACCTGTGCGACACCCCGGCCCGTCTCCACTGGTCTCCGATCCAGGGCTGCGAGGACCAGCGCACCGCGGCCGCCCGGGCCGCCGCCGTCCTCGCCCCGGTCCGCCCCACCGCCCGGATCGACCAGCCGCTGGCGGACACCGCGCAGACCCTGCTGCGCAGCTTCCTGCACGCCGCCGCCATCGACGGCCGCACCATCCGTCACGTCCACCGCTGGGCCCAGGGCACCCAACTGCAGGACGCCGTGCGGGCCTTGCGCACCCACCCCAAGGCGGCCGCGGGTTCGGCCGGCGAACTGGAGGCGGCGCTCACCTCGCATCCGGACCGCCGGGACATGGCCCAGGAGCTGGTCGCCCGGGCGCTGGCCTCCCTGTTCACGGTGAACGTCCGCGAGTCCTGCACCCCGAACCGGGCCGATGCCCTCGCCTTGGATTCCTTCGTCTCCGAAGGGGGAACGCTGTATCTCGTAGGGGAGTCCATCGAGGACCCCCGTACGGATCCTGGCGCGATGCCTCTGCTGACGGGGCTCGCCGCAAGCGTGGTCGAGCGCGGCCGGCACATGGCCGAACGGTCATCCTCCGGTCGGCTCGACCCACCACTCACACTCGTCCTCGACGACGTGGCCGCCGTGGCACCGCTCCCTCAGCTTCCCGAGCTGCTCACCTGGGGTCCGGAGTGCGGCATGCCGACACTGGTCCTGCTCCGCTCCCGCGAACAGGCCCGCGCCCGCTGGCCGCACGACGAACTCCCGGTCTGACAACCGTCGTTCTGAGCCGCCTCACGCCCGTCAGGCGAGTTCCCGGACGTACTCCAGCTCCTTCTCCCCGGGCCGGGCGGGCAGCGGTGTCGTACGACCGCTGAAGGTGAACCCGGCCTTGCGGTAGAAGCGTTCCGCCCGTCCGTTGTCCTCGTGCACGAACAGCCGCACCCGCTCGGCACCGGCCTGCCGCGCCCAGCGCACGGCCTCGTCGAACAGCACCTCGGTCAGTCCGCTGCCCCGGTGTTCGGGACGGACGTAGACGCCGACGACGTGTCCTTGCCGCTGGTGCACCGGTTGTCCCGACCAGTCGGTGGTGCCGGGCTCCTCCATGAGCACGGTCACGCTCCCCACCCACGCGCCGTCCGGGCCTTCCGCGATGAACTGCTGGGCCCCGGTGGCGCCCGCACCGGCGCCGGCCGTCCGCTGCTGCCAGTACGAGTCCGGCCTGGTGACGGCGTCGGCATAGGTCTCGAGAAAGGCGAGGTGGGCCACGGGATCCTTCAGTGCCTCCAGCCGCAGCGCTTTCACCGCGGCCCACTCGTGCGCCCGTACGGCCCGGACCAGGTATGTGCCGTCACTCGCGGAGCTGCTCATGGAGCCACGCTAGTGCAGACCACCATCGGCAGAAAAACGAAAAAGGCCCACACCGTGCGGTGTGGGCCTTCCCCAAAAATAGTCCGGCGGCGTCCTACTCTCCCACAGGGTCCCCCCTGCAGTACCATCGGCGCTGTAAGGCTTAGCTTCCGGGTTCG
>NZ_BNBV01000006.1 GCF_014656135.1 Streptomyces thermodiastaticus | reverse complement strand
CGGCACCACCCTCAAAATCGAACTCGACATCCAAGCCGTCCAAGGCACCACCCTCCCCACCACCTGAACCCCACCAGCGACGACGGCAACCGCTGCCGCACGGCACGGTGCGGCACGGTGCCCGTGCGCGCCCGGTCCTCTCGCGCCCCGGCATCCCGGTCCGGGGCGCGTCGTGCCGGACCCGGCTGGTGGTAGGCACGAGGAGATCAGCCGTCGTACGCCCGCCCCGGCTGCCGGAGCCCCTACGCTGCGGGCATGGCACCGAACATCGCGACCAACACCCGCGTGACGCGCGAGGAACTGCTCGACTTCGTCCGTCCCCGCCACCGCGCGCTGCTGCTCACCCGCCGCTCCGACGGCAGCCCGCAGGCCTCCCCGCTGACCTGCGGCGTGGACGACTCCGGCCGGATCGTCATCTCCACCTACCCGGAGCGCGCCAAGACGCGGAACGCCAAGCGTGACCCCCGGGTGAGCGTTGTCGTCCTCAGCGACGACTGGAACGGGCCGTGGGTGCAGATCGACGGCACCGCCGAGGTCGTCGACGCGCCGGACTCCGTGGAACCGCTCGTCGAGTACTACCGCACCATCGCCGGCGAGCACCCCGACTGGGACGAGTACCGCCAGGCCATGGTCCGGCAGGGCAAGTCGATCATCCGGGTGACTCCGGAGCGCTGGGGGCCCGTGGCGACGGGCGGCTTCCCCGCGCGGCTGGTGCAGCAGCAGGACGACGATCAGGAGCAGAAGAAGGAACAGGAGCAGGCCTAGGCAGCAAGTCCGCCGGCCCCGGCTGGGCGGCTCCTCAGTCCCGCGCGTTCCGGGCGACCGTCGCCTCGATGCCCGCGATCAGCAGGTCCAGGGCGACGTCGAAGTCGCGGTCGAGCATCTGTGCGACGGTGTCGCCGCCGCCGGCCGCCAGCAGGCCGATCGACTCCCGCATCACCTCGGCGGCGTCCGGGGCGCTCGTCGCCACGCTCACCGCGTGCTGGAAGTACTCGTCCGGGGCCATCCCGGCCGCGGCGCAACGGGCGGCGAAGTGGCCCTCGTTCGTGCCGTAGCCGTACACGAAGCGGAACACGGCGGAGATCGCACCGGCCAGACGGTCCTCGGGCAGTCCGGTGCGCCGGATGATCCGGTGCACCGCGTCCGAGAAGGCCACGTGGTTCGGGCCGATGGTGAGAAAGCTGCCGACGAGCGGCGACAGCCAGGGATGGCGCACCAGCAGGGCCCGGTACTCCCCGGCCAGGTCGCGCAGCTGCTTCCGCCAGTCCTCGTCGTGCCGCTCGTCGGGCAGCCGCAGTTCGCCGAAGGCCGCGTCGAGGGCCAGCTCCAGCAGGTCGTCCTTGCTGCTGACGTACCAGTACAAGGACATCGCGGTGACGTTCAGCTCGGCGGCGAGCCGCCGCATGGAGAACCTGGCCATCCCCTCGGCGTCCAGCAACCGCACGCTGGCCTCGGTGATCCGCTCGAGGTCGAGCCCGGAGGGCTGCCCGCCGCGTGCGCTACGGCGTGTCCTGCCCTCCAGCCACACGCTGGTCCGCGCCGCACCCCTCACCCCGGCCGGCTTCCCCATGGTGCACCTTTCTCAGCTTCGCGACGGCGGTCATGCTAAGGGCCTCGTCGCGGGCACGGTCCCGACGGCCTCCTCCTGTCCGAGTGTGCCCGCTCGGACCGGCACGCAACGCTGCCGGGAGGGTGTGGTGCCGGAGGCGGGAAGCAGGGGGCAGGTGCGGGTGACGGGTGACGGGTGACGGGAAGGGGCTGTGCCCGGGTGGGCACAGCCCCTCGGCTGTCCGGCGTACCGTCAGTCGCCGTCGGTGCGCTGGGTGAGGTCGTAGAAGGTCGCCGAACCGACCGTGACCTTCTTGAAGGTCTCCTCGACCCATGTGCTGATCTGCGCGGCGGTGCCCCGGCCACCCGGGCCGCCGCCCATGCCGCCGGCGATGAAGTAGTGGATCCGGCCGTCGGCCACGTACTTCTTGAACTGGTCGAGCGTCGGGGACGGATCGGTGCCGTTGAAGCCGCCGATCGCCATGGCCGGTTTTCCGGTGGCGAGTTGGTAGCTGGCGGCGTTCTGGGAACCGATGGACGCGGCCACCCATGTGTATGCCGAGGCGTTCTCCAGCAGCAGCTTCTTGGCCTCCGCGCTGACCTGGGCGCCGTCGAGCAGGCCGCCCATGCCGCCGCCCCTGCCCATCGGGCCGCCCTCGCCCGTCCGGCCCCAGCCCGGGAACCCGCCGCCGGTCCGGCCGTCAGTCCGGCTCTGGCCGTTCGGGCTGCCCTGCCCGTTCGGCGTGCCTTGGCCGTTCTGGCCGGGCATGCCGCCACCGCCGCCGGGGAAGCCGGACAAGCCGTTGGCGGGGCCGCCCTCCTGATCGCCCTGGCCGCCCTGGCCGTTCTGGCTGCCCTGGCCGTTCTGGCTGCCCTGGCCGTTCGGGGCCTGGCCGGGCATGCCGCCCCCACCGTCTGGTCCACCCGGTCCGCCGGGGCCGCCGCCCCTGCCGCCGGGCCCCATACGGCTCGCCCCCGCGGGACCGGCCGTGACGATGGACCCGGTGTGCGGGGAGTCCACCGTGCTCAGCGTGTACGCGGTCGGTCCGGCCAGGCAGGTGATCAGGCCTCCGGCGACCGTGACCACGGCGAGCCGCCGGCCGGTCCGGGAGACGAAGATCAGCCCGAGGGCCGCGGCCAGCCCGCCGACCAGGACGACCCACTTCAGCCAGGGCAGATAGTCGGGGGTGCGGTGGAGCAGGACGTATCCCCACGCGGCGGTCGCCGTCGCGGCGGCGGCCAGGGTCAGCGACGCCCACGGGCGGGACCGCTCCTGCCACAGGGCGCCCACGCCCATGCCGACGACGGCCGCGATGTAGGGGGAGAGCGCCACCGTGTAGTACTGGTGGAAGATGCCCGCCATGTAGCTGAAGACGCCCGCGGTCATCAGCAGGGAGCCGCCCCAGGCGAGGAACGAGGCGCGGGCCAGGTCGGTGCGCGCTGCCTTGCGGGTCCACACCAGCCCGGCGACCAGCAGGATCAGCGCGGCCGGCAGCAGCCAGGAGATCTGGCTGCCGACCTCGGCGTTGAACATCCGGTCCCAGCCGGTCTCGCCCCATCGGCCGCCACCGCCGCCGGGTCCGCCACCGGGGCCGCCACCTCCGCCGACGCTTCCGGTCTCGTCGCCGTTGATGCGGCCGAGGCCGTTGTAGCCGAAGGTCAGCTCCAGGAAGCTGTTGTGCTGCGAACCGCCGATGTAGGGACGCGAGGACGCGGGCCACAGCTCGACCACGGCGACCCACCAGCCGCCCGAGACGACCAGCGCCACCGCGGCGAGCGCGAGCTGCCCCAGCCGCTTGCGCAGCCGCACGGGCGCGCAGCAGAGGTACACCAGCGCCAGCGCCGGAAGGATCAGGAAGGCCTGCAGAGTCTTGGTGAGGAAGGCCAGGCCGACCACGACGCCCGCCCACACCGGCCACCTGGTGCGGCCGTCCTCGACGCCCCGGAGCACCAGGTACACGGTGAGCGACATCAGCAGCGCGAGCAGCGCGTCCGGGTTGTTGAACCGGAACATCAGCGCCGCGACGGGCGTCAGCGTCAGCACCGCGCCCGCGATCAGCCCGGCCGACGGGCTGAACCGGCGGCGTACGGCCGCGTACACCACGGCGACCGTGGCCACCCCCATGACGACCTGCGGTGCGAGCACCGCCCACGAGTTCAGGCCGAAGATCCTGACCGACAGCGCCATCGGCCACAGCGCGGCCGGCGGCTTGTCGACGGTGATGGCGTTGCCCGCGTCGAGCGAGCCGAAGAAGAACGCCTTCCAGGAGACGCTGCCCGCCTGCACGGCCGCGGAGTAGAAGGAGTTGGCGTAACCGGAGGCGCTGAGGTTCCACAGGTAGAGCACGCCGGTGGCGAGCAGCAGGGCGAGCAGCGAGGGACGCGCCCAGCGCGGGTCCTCGGGCCGGCCCCGCCACAGGCGCCGGGCGAGCCGCACCGCGCGCGAGCCCGTCGGCGGCAGGTCCTCGCCGACGGGCGGACCGCTGGGCGGCGCCATGGTCCCGGTGCCTGCGCTGGGGGTCGTGGGATCGTGATTCGTGCTCATCGAGGGTCCCTCGGGTCGGTTCCGAGCGGACGCACCGGCCGTGGTCGGGCGGTGTCGTCCCCTGGCTGGGGCTGTGTGGTCGGATATGGCGGAAGAGCCGGACGGGACGAGCCGGCCGGCCGGTCCTGGGGCCTTGCCCGGTCTTCGTCCGAGCGGTCCTCGCCCGGCAGACGGCCCTGCGCCGTCGCGCGGGCCTGATCCGTCGGGCGAGCCTGGTCCGTGGCGCGGGCCTGGTCCGTGGCGCGGGCCTGACCCGTCGTGCGGGTCTCGCCCGGCAGGTGGTCCGCAGCCGTCGCGTGGTGCTCCGCCGTCGCGGCCCGTGCCGGGGCGGTGGCCCGCTGGTCGCGGCGGTCGGGGAAGACCCAGGCCCGCAGCAGCAGGAAACGCAGCACGGTCGCGGCGAGGTTGGCGGCGACCAGGACCGCGAGTTCGGTGGAGCGCGCCGGGTGGCTGGTCGCGGTGTTCAGGGCGGCGAGCGAGCCGCTGGTGAGGACCAGGCCGATGCAGAAGACGACCAGGCCCTGCGCCTGGTGGCGGACCACGCCGCTGCGGCCGCGCACCCCGAAGGTGAGACGGCGGTTGGCGGCCGTGTTGGCGACCGCGGAGACCAGCAGGGCGAGCGCGTTGGCGATCTGCGAGCCGCACACCTGCCGGAAGAGGCTGTAGAGCAGCAGGTAGAACAGCGTGGACAGCACGCCCACCACGCAGAAGCCGACAAGCTGACGGGCCAGTCCCCGGGGCACGTTCTGGATCTCCCGGTCGCGGGGGTCGTCGCCGAAGGGCCGGGCGAGGCGGTCCAGCGGCAGCGAACCGGTCGCCAGGGCCTTGCCCACCCTCCAGACGCCCCTCAGGTCGTCGACGGCGGTCCGGACGATGTGCACCGTGGAGTCCGGGTCGTCGACCCAGTCCACCGGCACCTCGTGGATGCGCAGGCCGGCCCGTTCGGCGAGCACCAGCATCTCGGTGTCGAAGAACCAGCCGGTGTCCTCCACCAGCGGCAGCAGCACCTGGGCGACGTCCCGCCGGATCGCCTTGAACCCGCACTGGGCGTCGGAGAACCCGGCGTGCAGCGAGCCGCGCAGGATCAGGTTGTACATCCGGCTGATGAACTCCCGCTTCGGTCCCCGCACGACCCGGGAGGCACGGGCCAGGCGGGAACCGATCGCCAGGTCGGAGTGGCCGGAGATGAGCGGTGCCACCAGCGGCAGCAGCGCGTTCAGGTCGGTGGACAGGTCGACGTCCATGTAGGCGAGGACCGGTGCCTCGGAGGCCGACCACACGGTCCGCAGGGCGCGGCCGCGGCCCTTCTGCTCCAGCCGGACGACGGTGACCTCGGGGATCTCCTCCGCCAGCCGGGCCGCCACATGCGGGGTGGAGTCCGTGGAGGCGTTGTCCGCGACGGTGACGCGGAAGCCGTACGGGAAGGTGCGCGTCAGATGGTCATGGAGGCGGAGCACGCACGGCCGCAGGTCCTTCTCCTCGTTGTAGACGGGGATCACCACGTCCAGGACGGGCGTTGCGGCATCTGTGGCCGGAAGGTGCTCCCGCGCCGGCAGTGCACCGGGAGGCATGTCGGTTGGCATGAGGGCGACTTTTCTCAACCGCCCTGTACAGGCTGTGTGCTGACGCTGTGCCTGAGCTGTGAGTCTGTCCACCGTCCCCGCTCGCGGGCCCTGCGCTGGCGTGGCTCTGCTCCGGTGTCACCTACGGACGAGTGGGCCGCGGGAGCGCGGGCTGCGGCGCCGCCGGCTGCGGGGGCCCGGACGGCGGAGACGCGAGCTGCGGCGGCACGGCGGCGGAGCCGTGCGCCGGGCCCTGGGCGTCCTGCGGTCCGAGCGGGAGTGCGGGCAGGCGCACGGTGAAGACGGTCCGCCCGGGCACGCTGTCGACGGTGACGGTGCCGCCGTGCGCGGCCGCCACGGCCTGCACGATGGCCAGCCCCAGGCCCGTCGAACCGGTGGCGCGGGACCGTGCCGAGTCCCCACGGGCGAACCGTTCGAAGACGCGCGGCAGCAATTCCGGCGGGATGCCCGGCCCGTCGTCCTGCACGTCCACGCACAGCCATGTCCCTTCCCGGCGCACGCGCGCGGTGACGGTCGTGCCCGGCGGGGTGTGCGTGCGCGCGTTGGCCAGCAGGTTGACCAGCACCTGCTGCAGCCGTGCCGGGTCCGCCGACACCAGGGCCGGCTCCTCGGGCAGGTCGAGCCGCCAGTCGTGGTCCCGGCCGGCCGCCCGGGCGTCGCTGACGGTGTCCACGACGAGCGGGACGAGGTCGCACGACTCGAAGTGCAGCGGCCGGCCCGCGTCCAGCCGGGCCAGCAGCAGCAGGTCCTCCACGAGCAGGGTCATCCGTCCGGCCTCGGACTCGATACGGTCCAGCGCGTGCCGGGTATCGGGCCCGACCCGCTCCCGGCCGCGCCGGGTCAGTTCGGCGTAGCCGCGGATGGAGGCCAGCGGGGTGCGCAGCTCGTGGCTGGCGTCCGCGACGAACTGCCGTACCCGCATCTCGCTGAGCTGCCGGGCGTGCAGGGCGCCGTGGATGTGGTCGAGCATGCGGTTCAGGGCCGCGCCGACCTGGCCGGCCTCGGTGTGCGGGTCGGTCTCGGACTCGGGCACGCGCTCGCTGAGCCGCACCTCGCCCGCGTGCAACGGGAGTTCGGACACCCGGGTGGCGATCGCGGCCACCTTGCGCAGCGGACGCAGGGCGACGTCGACGATGGCGGCGCCCGCCAGCGAGGCGGCGACCAGGCCGGCGGCGGTGACACTGATCTCCACCAGGATCAGCGTGCTGATGGTGTTGTCGGCGTCGGCGGTGGGGATGGCCACGACGTAGGTGCCGTTGGGGCCGGCGACGTACCGGGCCCGGTATCCGCCGAGGCCGGGGAGGGACACGGTGTGCGGCATCCCGTCCCGGGCGACCGAGGCCAGCGCGGCGGTCTGCGGCTCGTCGAGGGACTGGGCGGTCAGCTGCGGGATGTTGTTGTCGCTGGTCTTCTTGCCGAACTGGGCCTCGGTGACCGAGCCGCTTCGGATCGCCGCCACGACGGTGCCCTGCGGCTGCGGGCCGCGCGTGACGAACTCGGCCAGGTCGATCCTCTTGCCTGGCTCCAGCGGCGGGATACGGCCGTCGCCCCGGCGCCCGGCCGGCGGCATGAACCCGGACGCCCGCGCGGCGACCTCGTCCAGCCGCCCGTCCAGCTGCTCGTACAGATGGGAACGCAGGGCCAGCGTGGTCACCGTGCCGATCACCGCGCAGACCACGGCGATCAGCACCACGGAGGCGACGACGAGCCGCGTCCGCAACGTGCGCGGCGGACGCGGCGGACGCGGCGGACGGGGGGCGCGCGCCGGGCGCGGAACGCCTCGGGCGGCCGCGGTGCTCCCTGGCCGCCCCGGCGCACCTGCTGCTCGCCGCCCGATCATGAACTCGCGGGCTTGATCAGGTACCCGGCGCCGCGCCGGGTGTGGATCATCGGCTCGCGTCCGGCGTCGATCTTGCGCCGCAGGTAGGAGATGTACAGCTCGACGACGTTGGCCTTGCCGCCGAAGTCGTAGGACCACACCCGGTCCAGGATCTGCGCCTTGCTCAGCACGCGGCGCGGATTGCGCATCAGGAACCGCAGCAGCTCGAACTCGGTCGCGGTCAGGTGGATGCTCTCGCCGCCGCGCGTCACCTCGTGGCTGTCCTCGTCGAGGGTGAGGTCACCGACGACGAGCACGGAGTCGGGACGCCGGTCGGCGGCGCCCGAGCGGCGGATCAGCCCGCGCAACCGCGCGACGACCTCCTCCAGGCTGAACGGCTTGGTCACATAGTCGTCGCCGCCCGCCGTGAGACCGGCGATCCGGTCCTCGACGGCGTCCTTCGCCGTGAGGAACAGCACGGGCACGTCCGGCAGCTCGCGGCGCAGCCGCCCCAGCACGCTCAGCCCGTCCATGTCCGGCAGCATCATGTCCAGCACCACGGTGTCGGGCCGGAACTCCCGCGCGGCCTGGACGGCACCGCGGCCGTCCGCCGCGGTGCGGATCTGCCAGCCCTCGTAGCGCAGGGCCATGGACAGCAGCTCGGTGATCGAAGGCTCGTCGTCCACCACCAGCACCCGGACGGGGCTCCCGTCCGGCCTCAGCAGTTCGGTGCGTCCCTTGGGCGTCGTCGTGGTCATGCCGCCACCCTGGCGACGCCTTCTGAGAGGGTTCTTTCGCGGATCTGTGATTTTCCTGAGAAACGCGCGGCCGCCGGCGCCGCCCGGCACTGCCCCGGGCACGCCGCGCTCCGGTCAGAACAGCTCCTGCTGTTCGCCGGGCACCGGCTTGAACCGGCTCACGGGCACGGTGGGTTCACCGCCGGCGGCGGCCGGAGCGAGCTGCCAGCCGGTCATCAGCCGCGTGTCCAGCACCACCACCCCGTTCCCGGTCGCCAGGTGCAGGTCGGGCCCGGCAATCGCGACCAGGTCACCGCACACCGTCCCGCCGGGGACCAGCTCCCGCACCTGACCGACCGCGGCCGGCAGACCCGCCAGCCCGAACACCGGCACATGGTCGACGGGCCGGAACGGTTCCCTCCGCAGTGCCTCCGGCCATCCGGCAAGGGCAGCGGCCCGCTCGTGCAGCCGCCCGATCTCGGCCGCCCGGCCCGCCGCGGCCGGCGGCAGCGTGGACCGTACGGCCCGCTTGGCGGCGTACGGGATCCGGTCGGGCACGCCCAGCGCGGCACGCAGCAGCTGCTCGGCGCGCCGGGCGGCCATCAGCGGGCCGGTGCCCAGCCAGCTGAAGCAGACCGCGCCCTGCTCCAGCAGCCGCACCGGGCCCCGTTCGGCCGCGGTGATCCCGACCTTGACCAGGCCGGGCCCGAACCAGGCCAGGTACACGCGATACGGCCGTGGATCGTCCACGGCGGTGTCGGCGGCCACCGAGTGCGCCCGCTCCAGCCGGGCGCACTCCTCGCAGCGCGCCCCCGTGCTCCGCCCCGGCACCACCGCACCGGTGGCACACGCGTTCCCCCGCGCCCCCGTGCATCTGCGCACTCCCCCTTCCGCGACCGTGAAGGCCACGTGTTTCCCCCTGGGCAGCGTGCTCGCACGCCCGCCCTGCCACGCCAGCACAGGCCCGTCCGCCGACCAGCGCAGCCCCGAGCACGTCCACACCGCCATCACCCACGAGATTACGAGCTCCCACTGACAACGCCCCGGCACGCGGCGGACCGGCGAGCGCGAGGGCGGGGCGGGACGGGGCGGCAGCGGCGCCGTCACAGCCGGGTCACGCAGCGGACGGCATAGCGATCGCCAGGCAGCAGGATGTCGGCCACCTCGACGACCTGCCCGCCCACGTCGTGCAGCGTCTTGCGGATCTCCATGACCGGCACCCCCGGCGCCAGCCCCAGTTCCCGGGCCTCCGCGCCGGTCGGCGGGCGTGCGGTGACCACCTCCTCCACCCGCTCCACCTCGACGCCCACGGTGGACAGCTGGTGCATGGTCCCGCCGGGCCAGGGCTCCTTGGAGGCGTCGAGCAGCTCGGGGTTCCGCGCGGCCAGGGCGTACGGAAGATAGGAGCGGCAGACGTTCAGCGGCGTGTCCTCGCCGGCCGGCCTCGTGCGATAGGTCCGCCTCAGCAGCGCGGTCCCCGTCTCGACGCCGAGAGCGGCGGCAAGATCCGCCGACGCCTCCACCCGGTCGTACACGGCCCGGAACGCCAGTCGGCCGGTGGGCAGCCCCGTCTCCCGCTCGGTGGCCCCGGTGCTGCGGCGTTCCCGCAGGTCAGCGTGGGTCCGCTCCTTCTCCCACCGGTGCCGCAGCGTGGACCGCACGGCCCTGCACCGCGCTGGGTGCCGCGTGCGCTCGTCGTCGTTCATGCGTACCGGGTTCCCCAGTCCGCGCTTCCTCTGCCCGCCTGCGGGGACGGGGGGCCGGGCGGCCGGGGCGTGTCCCGGACTTACGCCCCGTGCATCAGGGATGGAACCGCCACCGGCCCTCGGAGACGACGTCCACCTCGCCGTCCCGGACGCGCACGGCCGTGTCGTCGTCGATGAACCAGACCGGGAAGTCCGCCCGCGCGACGATGCGGTCGGCCCAGGCGTCGTCCCGCTCGGGGAAGTCCGGCGAGTACAGGTGCGGCTTGACGTACCAGTCGAACAGGCCGAACGGCGGCTCCACGGTCGTCGCGCCGAGCACATGGAGGTCCGCGCTGTCTTCGACGACGTCGGCGGAGTGCTCGGTCAGATGCCGGCTGAAGATCATCGACCCGGCGCTGAACCCCACGTAGACCCGGCTCTCCAGCGCCTGCAGGAAGCCGTCGGCCAACCCGTTGCCGGTGATGCTGCGGGCGAGGTGGTAATGGTTGCCGCCCCCGACGTAGACGACGTCGGCGTGCAGCAGCCGGTCGAGCACCGTCCGCCGGGGCAGGCCGTTGAGCTCCAGGATGTCGAACTCGCGCCAGCCGAGGCCGTGCAGCCGGTTCATGTCCGCGAGGACCCACCCGTGGTCCCCGGGTTCAGCGACCGACGCTGTGGGCACGTACACGACGTTCGCCGATCCGAACGGCTTTCCCAGCATGTCCCGCAGCGCTTCCCGCAGCGTCTCGTTGCGCACGCCGCCCGCCGTCAGCAGAAGATTCACCGGGCGAGCCAAGCACGCCGCACCGGGGCGGCGCAACGGATATGAGCGGGGGCTCGATCGTGTGCCAGGGCGTCCGGCCGCCCGGTGTTCCCCGCGGTGTTCCCGCGGTGTCTCCCGTGGCGCTCGGACGATCACCCTGCGGGTGGTGACGCGGAGCGCCACGGCGGGTCACCGTCCGCACACGTGCGGCACCGGCAGGCGCAGGCTGCCACAAAGTGAGCGGCTTCCGGCCGCGTTGATGTCAGCAACTGATGTCGAAGGCCCCCTGGAATGATCCCAGGGGGCCTTCGACCTGTGCGCACTCGGCAGGATTCGAACCTGCAACCTTCTGATCCGTAGTCAGATGCTCTATCCGTTAAGCTACGAGTGCTTGTTCTGTTGTCGTCCCCGCTTCCGGTTCCTTTCGGCCCCTCGCGGCGACACGAAGAACATTACATGATTCGCCGCCGTCATGTGAAATCCATATCCCGCACCCCGTCTGACCTGCGCAAACGCGCCCGGCGACGTGCAGCGAGCGACGGGGCGGCGACGTCGGGGAGACCCGTGGGCGGCAGATCGGTGGTGGATCGGCGGCGCATCGGAGGGGGATCGGAGAGGGGGCGTCCGGCTCCCGGCCGGGCGGAGGAGCACAGCCCGCAGGACGGCGGGGAACGACGGAAGGAGACGGAAGGGGACGGAAGAGGACGGAAGGGGAATGGCGGAAGAACGACGAAGCCCGGAGGCAACACCCTGGGACCAGTCCGGACGGCCGCCCCGGAGAACGACGAAGCCCCGGTCTCACGACCGGGGCTTCGGCGCTCACGCGCGGAGGCGGAGGGATTTGAACCCTCGATGGGCTTTAAGGCCCAAACCGCATTAGCAGTGCGGCGCCATAGACCGGACTAGGCGACGCCTCCAGCACAACCACCGACACATGCGCGTCAGCAGTGCGTGCAGATGATGACACAGCCAAGCGGGGTGTCACCAATCGCTGCCCACGGTACTAGGCAGAACCGCTCCAGAGCAAAGCCCTCGCCGTGGCGTCGGAGCGGCGGCGGGCCCGGCGCGGTGTGCGGGCGGGGTGCGCCGCGCAACGTACCGGGCAGCGACGCGTTAGTCCGGGCATGATGCAGTCGACTCTTTCCTCCTCGGGGCGCCCGGGTCCCCGACGGCTCCCGGGTGCCGGCCGGCGCCGCGCGCTGCGGCGCGTGCTCCTCGGCGTCTCCGCCTGCGCCGCCGCGCTCACCGCGGTGGCCGCCCTGCCCGCCGCCGCGGCCCCCGGTGCGCCGCCGCCGGTCCGGGACGAGGACCGCGCCGGAGATCACCTCACGGTCACGGTGCGGCACGCGGGCGCGGCGCACGACGGGACGTGGGAGCTGTACTGCCACCCCGAGGGCGGCACGCACCCGGACGTGCGGGGCGCGTGCGCGCTGCTCGACCGCAGCGCGCGCTGGGGGCGCGACCTCTTCGCACCCGTGCCGCAGGGCAGCGCCTGCACCATGCAGTACGGCGGGCCGGCCACCGCGCGTGTCACCGGCGTCTGGGCCGGGCGGCGGGTGGACGCGGCCTACGACCGCCGCAACGGCTGTGAGATCGACCGCTGGAACCAGCTGGTGCCCCTCCTGCCCGACCTGCGCTCCTGACGCTGCCGGCACCCGGTGCCGCCCCGCCGCCCGCGACTGCGCGGGCCGTCTCGCGGGTCCGGCCGCGTGAGGCCGGATCGCCGGGCGGGCCGGGGTCCGGTGGAGGGCCCGGCGGTCCGGGACCGCTGGAGGGCCGGGAGCAGAGGGCGTAAAGGTCCTGCGCAGGTCGCGCGAAGCGCCGTCGTACGCCCCCGGTTCACGGCCGTTCGCCCGTGTGACCTCCCTCCCGTCCGGCGTCGCAGCTGCAACCCCAGCGCATAGACTCGCTCGCGTGACACGCTGCGGGCCGGTTGGCAAGATGACCCCCGCGGTCGGCAAGGTGCGGTGACAGGGAGGAAGCGTCTCGTGAGCAGCAGGCCATCCCGAGGCGCTGCTCGCCTCGCTGCCATACTCGACGCCCTCCCCGACGCACTGCTGCTGGTCAACGCCAACGGCACCGTCGTCAACGCCAACACCATCGCCCTGGAGGCGTTCGAGACCCCCGGCACGGCCCTGGTGGGGCGCGGACTGCTGGACCTGCTGCCGCAGTTCGACTCCAAGCTGATCCCCGGGTCGATGCGCCGGCCCGACCACATCGACCCGCGCAGCCGCACCAAGCCGACCCGGATGGTGGCGCGGCGCACCGACGGCAGCGAGTTCCCGGTCGAGGTCACCAGCGCGAATCTGCAGAACGGCCAGCAGGCCTACGACGGCTCCGGCTACACCGGCGACGAACTGCTGATGCTGGTCGTGCGCGACCTGTCCGGCACCGTGGACACCGAGGCCGAGCTGGCCCGTTCGCAGCGGCAGACCGAGATGATCCTGCGGGCCGCCGCCGAGGGCGTGGTGGGCACCGACACCGACGGGCGGATCGTGCTCGTCAACCCCGCGGCCGCGCAGATACTGGGCTACCGGGCCGGCGAACTCGGCGGCCGCGAACTGCACACCCTGGTCCTGCACTCCCGCGCCGACGGCTCGCCGTTCCCGTACGACGAGTCGCCGCTCGCCGACACCCTGCGCTCCGGCCGCAAGCACCGGGTGCGCGGGCAGGTGCTGTGGTGCAAGTCCGGGGAGAAGGTGCCCGTCGACCTGACCACCGCGCCGGTGCGAGACGGCGACCAGCTCGTCGGCGCCGTGATGACCTTCACCGACCGGCGGCCGTACGACGCCCTCGCCAAAGAGAAGGCCGCCGCGGAGAAGAAGCACGCGGAGGAACTGGAAAAGCTTGCCGAGGAACACGCCTCCGAACTCACCGCGCTCCGCCAGGAGCACGTCGCCGAGATCGAGAAGCTGGGCGAGCGGCACGCGGAGGAGCTCGCCGCGAGCGAGGAGCGGTACACCGCCCTCGGTGAGCGCGAGAAGGAGCGCTACGAGGCGCTCGCCGCCCGGCACGGGCAGCTGCTGACGCTGCTCGGCTCGTCCCTGCGCGGCCCCCTGGAGGAGCTGCGCCGCGAACTGTCCGCGCTCGCCGCCGACAACGCCGGACAGCTGTGGCCGGAGGCCAACCAGGTCCTGCACCACCTGTCGGCCGGCTACTCCCGCATCACCACCCTCATCGACAACGTCCTGTCCTACCAGCGCCTCGACGCCGGCAGCGAGGAGATCACACGCACCAAGGTGATGCTCGACTCCGTCGTGGCCGCGGGCATCGACGGCGCGGTGGAACTGGTCGGCCCCGGGCGGCTGCAGTTCGCCGTGCACGCGCCGCCCATCGAGGCCGAGGTCGACCCGCAGCGCCTGGCCACCGCGCTCGCCCACCTGGTCGCGGACGTCGCCGGTGTCGACGCGACCGGCAACGCCCCGGTGTCGGCCACCGGTTACATGGACAACACGGTCGTGGTGGCGGCCGCGCAGCGCGGCGAGGTCGCGCGGATCGAGGTGCGCGGCCCCTACGCCGGCGGAGACCCGGTGCACGAGCCGATCGTGCGCGGGATCGTGCGCGCGCACGGCGGTGTGCTGCAGACCCACGAGGTGCCGGGGACGAGCAGCAACGCGTACGTCCTGGAGGTGCCGCTCGGCAGCGGCGCGGGCACCGTCACGGCCGGCCAGGACCAGGTGCCGGCCGGTCACGGCCTGGCTGCCCTCGGCCCGGCCGCCGAAGCGCAGCCGGAACCGGACGCCGCGGCCGCACAGCTCGCACCCGCGGACGCCGCGGCCGCACAGCTCGCACCCGCGGACGCCGCGGCCGCGGCGGGCGCGCTGCCCGCACCCGCACAGCAACCGTCCGGCGGGCGGCGGCGCGCGCGGCGGGCGTCCACGGACGCCTTCCTGGAACCCGAGGGCGACTCCTCGGCCGTACCGGCTCCCACCGGGCGGCGCAGGCGGCGGGCGGCCGAGGAGACTCCGCAGATCCCGGCCCAGGCCGGCGGCGAGGGCACCGACGGCACCGGCCGCCGCCGCGAGCGCCCCGCCGAGGACGCGGGCGCGGCCCAGGGGTCCGTGGTCACGGCGGCGGAGCACGCCGCAGGGACGGCGGCATCCGGTCCCGGTCTCGGCGGCACGGTGCCGCCGCAGGGCATGCCCGCCGCGCCCACCGGACGCCGTGCCCGCCGCGCCGCCGGCGCGCCGCACGCGCTGCCGTCCGGCGCCGGCGCCCTGCCCGCGCCGTCCGCCGCACAGCCGGTCCCGCCGAACGCCTCGCCGGCCGTACAGCCGGTGCCGCACGCCGCGTCGCACGCCCCGGCCGGGCAGCCCGACATGACCACTGCCGGCGCGCCCGCGGCACAGCCGACCGGGCGCCGGCGGCGTGCCCTGGCCTCGGCCCCGGAGCGGGGCGCCGCGCAGGAGCCGGCCTCCCGTGCGGTGTTCGCCCTGCCGCCCGCCGAGGCCGACCGGCCCTCGCCCGCGCCGGAGGCACCGGCCGTGCCCGGCCCGTCCGAGGCCGCCCCGGCCGCGAGCCGGATCCCGGTGCAGGCCGCGCCGGGCGCCGCCGGTCAGCCGGGCGGGCAGCCCGACGCCGTACCGCACGACCACGCGGACGATGCCACCGCGCCGCAGCCGCATCCCGCGGGCACACCGACGGGGCGCCGGCGGCGGGCCGTCGCCCTGCCTCCGGAGAGCACTGCGGCGGGGGCACCGGCGCAGGAGTCGTCCGCACCGAACGCGCCGGAGGTGCCGCAGCTCTCCCCCGTCGTTCCGCCGACGGGGGTGCCGGGCACGCCGCAGGCACGTGCCGGTCAGCCGGCCGTGGACGCCGCGTCCGCACAGGCCGCCGGGACCGCGCGGCCGGCGCCGCAGCCGCTGCCGCAGTCGCCGTCGCTGCCGGCCGCGCCGCTGCCCGCCGAGACCACGGCCGGGCAGGGCGCTCCCGCTGCCCCTCTTCCGCCGTCCACGGCTCCGGCTGCCGACGGGCCGGCCTCCGCCGCCCCCGGCACCCCGGTCACCGCCACCGCCGGCCACACGGAGTCGGGTCCCGCGCACTCCCATGCCGCCCCTGTGCCGGGTCCTGAGCTGCCCGCCCCGGCCCCGCAGCCGTGGCCGGCCGCCGACGGCGCCCGGACCACCCCGGCCGCGGGCACCGCCGTACCGCCGTCCGGCACCGCCGGTCCCGTACCGCCGGCCGCGCCGGGTGTCCCGGTGCCACCGGCCGGTACCGCGCCGGGCGTTCCCGTCCCCGCGCACGGCACCGCCCCCGGCGCGCCCGTGCCCCCGGGAGGCACGCCGGGCACCCCGCCCGCGGCGGCCGCGCCGACGCCCGCCGCCGTGCCCGTGCCCGGGAACGCGCCCTCCGCCGACACGCCCGCCGCCCCGGCTCCCGGCGCGCAGCCCCAGGTCACGCCGGCCCGGGGGACGCCGGCCGCCACCCCGCTGCCGCCCGAGCAGCCCCCCGCCCAGGCAGCGGGGCACACCCCGGCGCAGCCCGGCGGCCGGACGCAGCGCCTGGCGCAGCCGTTGCCCGCGGAGACCGCCGCGCCGGCCGACTCCGACACCACGCAGGGCCGCGCGATCAGCGTGCGCACCCTCGGCCAGGGGGTGCCGTTCGGACGCCAGGCCGCCCAGGTGCAGCAGCCTTCGGCGACCCCGGCCCCGCACCCGTCCGGCGGTTCCGGCCGCCGTCGCAAGCTGGGCACACGGTCCGACGCGGTCGCACGCCCCGAGCAGCGGTCCGAGCAGCAGGGCGCCCGCCCGCACCCGCCGGCCGAACAGCCCCACGGCGCCCCCGCGGCCTCGCCGCAGCCGCCGGCCGGTCCGACCCGGCTCACCCAGGCCACGCAGGGCGCCGGGCGGTCGTACGCCATCAGCGCCCCGGACGAGAATGCCGCCGAGGGACCCGAACCGCTGGACGGCCCGGGCGGCGCGGTGGAGGTCGCCGACCCGCCGCGCCCGCAGCCGATGGACGACGAACTGCCGCCGGAGCCGCTGGACAACCCGCGCCGGCTGCTGGTCTGGCCGGCCCCCGACGCCTCCACCCAGCAGGCGCTCAGCGACCGCGGGTACCGGCCGGTGATCGTGCACTCGCGCGAGGAGGTCGACGCACAGATCGCGGCGTTCCCCGCGGCGCTGTTCGTCGACCCGCTGACCGGTCCGATCACCCGTACGGCGCTGCAGTCGCTGCGCCAGGCCGCGGTCGCCGCCCAGGTGCCGGTGCTGGTCACGGCGGGGCTCGGGCAGGCGAGCCGCGAGGCGGCCTACGGCGCCGATCCGGCCGTGCTGCTGAAGGCGCTGGCGCCGCGCGACAGCGAGCAGCACCCGCCGCGCGTGCTGCTGATCGAGGAGCGCACGGAGATCGCGCTGGCACTGACCGAGGCGCTGCAGCGGCGCGGGATCCAGGTGGCGCGGGCCGCGAGCGACAGCGAGGCGGTGACGACGGCCGGCCGGTTCCACCCGAACCTGGTCGTGATGGACCTGATGCGGATGCATCACCACCGCGCCGGGATCGTCGACTGGCTGCGGGCGAACGGGCAGCTCAACCGCACTCCGCTGGTCGTCTACACGGCCGCCGTCGACCAGGCGGACCTGCCGCGGCTGGCCTCGGGCGAGACGGTGCTGTTCCTCGCGGAGCGGTCCACCAGCCCCGAGGTCCAGACCCGGATCGTGGACCTGCTGGCCCGTATCGGCGTCAACTGACCGCCGGTGGCGGCGAACGGGACGGTGCCGCGCGGCCCGCCCGTCGCCGCCGTCCCCCGGTGCACGGCCGGGCGGCAGGCGGGCCGCGCCGGTCTCACAGCCGTGTCACGTCCAGCTCCCCGGCGGCGTACTGCCGGCGCAGCACCTTCTTGTCGAACTTGCCCACGGACGTCTTCGGGACCGCGTCGACGACCGTCCAGCGCTCCGGCAGCTGCCACTTGGCGATCCTGGCCTCCTCGGCGAGGAAGGCGCGCAGGGCGGCGAAGTCCGCGGCGGCACCGTCCTTGAGGACGACCGTGGCCAGCGGGCGCTCCCCCCACCGCTCGTCCGGGACGGCGACGACGGCGGCCTCGACGACGTCCGGATGGGCCATCAGGGCGTTCTCCAGCGCGACCGAGGAGATCCACTCGCCGCCGGACTTGATGACGTCCTTGGCGCGGTCGGTGAGGGTGAGGTAGCCGTCGGGCGAGATGGTGCCGACGTCACCGGTCTTCAGCCAGCCGTCCGGGCTGAACTTGTCGTCGGGACGCAGCGGTTCGGCGTCCGCGCCGTTGTAGTAGGCCCCGGCGATCCACGGGCCGCGCACCTCCAGCTCACCGGCGGACTTGCCGTCCCAGGGGAGGCGTTCGCCGTCGGGACCGGTCAGCCGGGCCTCCACACCGGCCGGGAAGCGGCCCTGGGTGAGCCGGTAGCCGAGTTCCTCGTCCGTGCCGACCGCGTGCGCCGGGGGCCGGGCGACCGTGCCCAGCGGGGAGGTCTCCGTCATGCCCCAGGCGTGGCAGACCCGCATGCCCTTCGCGTCGAAGGCCTCCATCAGGGACCGCGGGCAGGCCGAGCCGCCGATGGTGACCTGGACGAGGGAGGAGACGTCCCGGGGGCGGGCGTTCAGTTCGGCGAGCAGGCCCTGCCAGATGGTGGGGACGGCCGCGGCGTGGGTCGGGCGCTCCCGCTCGATCATCTCGGCGAGCGGAGCGGGCTGCAGGAACCGGTCCGGCATGAGCATGTTGATGCCGGTCATGAACGTGGCGTGCGGCAGGCCCCAGGCGTTCACATGAAATTGCGGGACTACGATCAGGGAGGTGTCCCGGTCGGTCAGGCCCATGGACTCCGCCATGTTGACCTGCATGGAGTGCAGATAGATCGAACGGTGGCTGTAGACCACGCCCTTGGGGTCGCCGGTGGTGCCGGAGGTGTAGCACATGGCGGCGGCCTGCCTCTCGTCGAGCTCCGGCCAGTCGTAGGTGGCCGGCCGGCCGGCGATCAGCTCCTCGTAGTCGTGCACCCGCGCGTGCGTACCGTCGAGGGCGGACCGGTCGCCGGGGCCCGAGACGACGACGTGCTTCACGCTCGTCATCCGCGGCAGCAGCGGGGCGAGCACCGGGATCAGCGAGCCGTCGACGATGACGACCCGGTCGGAGGCGTGCTGGACGATCCACACCAGCTGCTCGGCGGGCAGCCGCAGGTTCAGAGTGTGCAGCACCGCGCCCATCGCGGGCACCGCGAAATACGCCTCGACATGCTCGGCGTTGTTGAACATCAGGGTCGCCACCCGGTCGTCGCCCCGGACGCCGAGTTCGTCGTGCAGGGCGTGCGCCAGCTGGGCCGACCGCGCGCCGGCCTCGGCGAAGGTGCGCCGGCGCGGCTCGCCCTCACCGGTCCAGGTCGTGATCCGGGACCGTGCGTGCACGCGCATCCCGTGTTCGAGGAGACGGGTGACGGTCAGCGGTACGTCCTGCATGGTGCTCAGCACAGCGGTCCTCCCGTGGCGCGTTGCCTGCGCGGCGGTAGCGAGTTGCGCCGATTCTGCGCGCATACCACGCGGTATGTCACTAGGCAGGAGTGATCGATCAGCGGTTTCCCGTCTCGCCGGCACCCGCGACCGCTCCGGCCGGCGTCCACGCCCACGACCGCCCCGGCCGGCGTCCACGACCGCCCCGGCCGGCGCACGCACCGGCCCGCCGCGGTCACCGCACGCAGCCCAGCTCCGCGTCCTCGCGCAGCTTGCCCAGTGCCCGGGACACCGCCGACTTCACCGTGCCCACGGACACCCCCAGCACCTCGGCGGTCTGTGCCTCGGAGAGGTCCTCGTAGTACCTGAGGACGACCATCGCCCGCTGCCGGGCGGGCAGTTTGGTGATCGCCCGCCACATCGCGTCGCGCAGCGCCTGCTGCTCCGCGGGATCGGCCGATCCGGGCTCCGCCTCCGGCTCCGGCAGCTCGCCGCAGGCGAACTCGTCCACCTTGCGCTTGCGCCACTGCGAGGTACGGGTGTTCAGCAGGGCGCGGCGGACGTACCCGTCCAGTGCCCGCTGATCCTCGATGCGTTCCCACGCGGCGTAGGTCTTGGCGAGCGCGGTCTGCAGCAGGTCCTCGGCGTCGCTCGGGTTCGCGGTCAGCGACCGGGCGGTACGCAGCAGCACCGGCCGGCGATGGCGCACATAGGCGCTGAACGACGGATACGCCGGGCCCGGTGACACCGGTACGGCGGCGGTGGGCGCGCTGGTGCAGACGGGTGTGGTCATGGCACCACGCTAGAAGCGGCCTTGCCTCCGGCGGATCGCCCGCAGGTGTCGAAGCCGAGTCCGCCTCAGGTCGGAGGGGTGGGGGCGGCCGCACCTCCTGTGGGTGGAGGAACCACCGACCTCACCTGAGGGTTCGTCCCTGAGCGAGGTGCCGTGCACGGCGTCCGCCGGCCCTCAGGCGGGCCGCACGCACGGCCGCCGAGACCCGGTGCAGGCCCGCACCGGGCGCCACGCGACGCGCCGGTGCGGCGGCACCGAGGCACCGCCGCACCGGCGTGTTGCATCCCCACAAGCACACCCACCAGGTCAGGGCCGGCGGATCCCCGAGGTGCGCGCCGGCCCGCCCCGGCTCACCACAGCGGAGTGAAGTTGACGGCGACGTTCCTGTTGCCCTGCTGGATGGACGTGAACGCCGACCGGTTCACCTGAGCGGTGTTGCTCTGGTTGGAAGCGCCGTTTCCGATCGCCTGCTGCTGGCTGGTGGACGAGTTGCCGCTGTTGTCGTGGCCGACGCCGCTGCCGACGACACCGGCGACACCCGCGTTCGATCGGTTGCCCGCGAGGGCGCCGGTGTCCGCGGCGGCGATGCCGCCGAAGAGAACGGCCGCGAGCGGCACAGCGGTGACGGCGGCGAGAACACGGGCGGTACGGATGCTTGCCATATTGCTCCTCCGAGAGGTACGCACCGGCTGCCTGCCGGGAGTACGTGAAGCTGCGTGAAGCGATCTGAACTACGGCTCTCGCCAGGGCAGTTGGCCGACCGCCCCGGCGCTCTCTCACGACGTCGCAAGATCAGAGTTGCCCACGGATCACCGCCGGACCACCTCTGAGGCCCCGATTCGCACCTAAGCGTGAGGACAAGTCGATAAACCCTTTTCACCACCCTTCTCGCCCCGTTCTTCCCACGGACGCCTGTAAGGGATGAGTCGCTCCAAGCGCCACAAGGGGTGAACCGTTTCCCCAACAGTCGTCCGACCGGGCGACCGCACCCCACGGCCCGGGCGCGCCACCCGCGCGCCCCCACCCAACGATCGAACAGACGCACGATCCGGATCGCCCGCCGGCGGACGCGACGCCATCGACGGCGACAGCCGGACACGAGCACGACCGCGACCACCTCCTCAGGGCTGGCCGCCAGGCGCCTCCACTCCCTGAAGCCCCCTGGACCGGCTGGTCGCCTCAGCGATCGACGGGCTACGCCCGCGCCCCGTGCCGGTCCCGGTCACGCACGTCACACCCATGCGGCGGGACGCCCTCCACGACCACCGCGCCCAGCAGGCCGTGCTGCCCGTGACCGCCCCCGACGAAGACGGCGGCACCCGCGAGACGGTGCTCGTGCCCACTCCGGCACAGGTCGAGGCGTACTCCCTCCAGTGGGCACAGCTCGTCGACGCGAGGCAATCGGCGCTTCAGCGCGCACGGTGAACACCGCGGAACAGCGGTGAACCACCGTGCCCGGCACAGCCCCGCGCATGGCAACGGCCCCGGACCGTCACCCTCAGGTCGGGGGCCGTGCTCATGCTCGTGCTGCGGAGGCGGTGGGATTTGAACCCACGGTGACATCGCTGCCACGACGGTTTTCAAGACCGTTCCCTTAGGCCGCTCGGGCACACCTCCCCGCGCCGCCCGTGATCGGCGGCGCGGGGACAAGAGTAACGGGTCGTCCCGCTCGCGTGCCGGTCAGTCGCTGTCGCCGACGCGGGAGCCGAGGGTGACCTCGGTCGTGTGCTCCGCGCCGTCCCGCTTGTAGGTGATCTTGACCTTGTCGCCGGGCTTGTGGGTCCAGATCTCGCCGATCAGGGTGGGCCCGGAGTCGATCACCGTGTCGTCGAGCTTGGTGATGACGTCGCCGGGCTTGAGGCCGGCCTTGTCGGCGGGACCGCCCGGCTCGACCGCGTCGGAGCCGTCGACCCCCTGGTCGGTGATCTGGGCCCCGCTGCTGGTCTCCTCCAGCGAGACCGATGCGCCGATCTTGGCGTAGACCGGCTTGCCGGTCTTGATCAGCTGCTGGGCGACGTACTTGGCCTGGTTGATCGGGATGGCGAAGCCCAGGCCGATCGAGCCGGACTGGCCAGAGCTGCCGAACCCGCCGTTGCCGGCCGACTGGATCGCGGAGTTGATCCCGATGACGGCTCCCCGCGCGTCCAGCAGCGGGCCGCCGGAGTTGCCCGGGTTGATCGAGGCATCCGTCTGCAGGGCGCTCATGTAGGACGCCTTGCTGTCACCGCTTCCATCGCTGGAGGCGACCGGGCGGTTCTTGGCGCTGATGATGCCGGTCGTCACCGTGTTGGACAGGCCGAAGGGCGCGCCGATGGCGATCGTCTGGTCGCCGACGGCCACCTTGTCGGAGTCGCCCAGGGTGAGCGGCTTGAGCTGCGAGGACGGGGCGTCCTTGAGCTTGATGACCGCGACGTCGTAGCCCTGTGCGTGGCCGACGACCTCGGCGGCGTACTTCTTGCCGTCGGGGAACGTGGCCGTGAGCCGGCCGCCGTCCACGGCGTCGGCCACCACGTGATTGTTGGTGATGATGTGGCCCTGGGTGTCGAAGACGAACCCGGTGCCGGTGCCGCCCTGGCCGTCGCTGCCCTGGGCCTCGATGGTGACCGTGCTGGGCAGCGCCCTGGCGGCCACGCCCGCGATCGAGTTCGGGTCGCGTTTGACCTGCGAGGCGCCGTTGTCGGAGACGGAGACGGTGGTCGAGCTGGAGTCGTCGTTCTTGGCCAGCGTGTAGCCGATGCCGCCGCCCAGACCGCCCGCGAACAGCGCGGCCGCGATCACCGCGGCGATCAGTCCGCCGCGCCGGCCGGCGGGACGGGCCGGGGCGGGCTGCTGGTAGCCGGTGCCCCAGCCGCCGCCGTAGGCGGGCATGGCCGGGGGCGCGGGCGGCGGCCAGGAGCCGTCGACGGGCGAGGCGGTGCTGCCGTGGGGCGCCGGGCCGGAAACAGCACCCGAGGGCGCCGCGGCAGCGGCCGCGGTGTCGCCGGGCTGCGGGCCGGCAGCGGGGCCCTGCTGCGGGGTGCCAGGGACCTGCGGAGGGGTGCTGGGAGGCGGAGGCGCGGCGGCGCCGCCCCGCGGGGCGGACGGCTGCGGGGAGGCTGCGGGGGAATCCACCGGCACAGGAGGTGCGGACGGGGCCGGAGGTACCTCGGTGCCCTCGTTCTCGGTGCTCACAGCTCTACTCCTCGATCCACGGCTGTCGTTGTCGGTCGCACTCGGTCACGCTCGTTCATACCTGGTGACGACCCCGGCGTGCTCCAGCTGTGCATGGTCATGTCTATGCCGTCAGCTTTTCCCACCGGCCGTCAGAGCACCATAAGCGGTGGCTGTGGACCGGTTGCCGGTACACGAAAACCCCATCCACATAGAGGTCGTAGTGGATATATGGACACAAGACCGGATCTGGTCCGCAACCACACCCACCCACCGCGGTGGCACCATGACGCGGTGACCCACGTACGCACCCACGCACGGCGGCGCCCCATCCAGGTCGTCGCCCACCGGGGAGCCTCCGAGGACGCCCCGGAGCACACGCTGGCCGCCTACCGGAAAGCCATCGAGGACGGCGCCGACGCACTGGAGTGCGACGTACGTCTCACCGCGGACGGGCACCTGGTGTGCGTGCACGACCGCCGCGTCAACCGTACGTCGAACGGGCGCGGTGCCGTCTCCGCCCTGGAGCTGGCCGACCTGGCCGCCCTGGACTTCGGCGCGGGCCGGACGCGGGCCTTCTGGCGGGGGCGGGACGAGGAGCCCGACTGGCAGGTACGGCCGGAGGACCCCGAGGACACCTCCGTGCTGACCCTGGAGCGGCTGCTGGAACTCGTCGCCGACGCCGGCCGGCGGGTCGAGCTGGCCGTCGAGACCAAGCACCCCACTCGGTGGGCCGGCCAGGTCGAGGAGCGGCTGCTGGAGCTGCTGAAGCGGTTCGGTCTGCACGCCCCGGCCTCGCCCGAGGTCTCGCAGGTACGCGTGATGAGCTTCTCGGCCCGCTCCCTGCACCGGGTGCACGCGGCCTCGCCGACCCTGCCCACCGTCCACCTCACACAGTTCCTCACCCCCCGGCTGCGCGAGGGGCGGCTGCCCGCCGGGGTGGGCATCGCGGGCCCCTCGCTGCGGATCGTGCGTAGCCATCCCGGCTGTGTGGAGCGGCTGCAGCGGGCCGGTCACCAGGTGCACGTGTGGACCGTGAACGAGCCCGAGGACGTCGACCTGTGCATCGGCCTGGGCGTCGACGCCATCATCACCAACCGCCCCAGCGCGGTCCTGCGCCGGCTCGGCCGCTGACCGGCCGCCGGGCCCGTCACCAGGAGTGCTCCGGCGCGTTCGCCGGGTGTCCGATCGTGACGAATGCGTCACCGGCCGGGCACTGCGCGGTTTCCGCTCCAGGTCAGCGGGGCATCCACACCGTGGCGTGGGGCGAAGGAGGTCTCGGGGGTGGCGTTGGTGGTGGCACAGGAGGTGCCCACGTCGTCGAGCATGGCCGTGCCCCATGGCCCTGCGGGCGTGGGCAAGGCGCGGCGCCGGATGCGCGACGAGCTGCGCAGGAGCGGCGTGGCGGAACCGGTCGTCGACGACGCCGTGCTCGTCATGTCCGAGCTGCTGAGCAACGCCTGCAAGCACGGACGGCCCTTGGGCGGTGCGGCCGCCGGGGACGGCACCGTACGGGCCGCGTGGCGGGTGGACGCGCGCGGACGACTGATCGTCGAGGTGACGGACGGCGGCGGTCCGACCCGTCCCGCCCCGGCCGCGCCTTCGGTCACCGCGCACGGCGGCCGCGGGCTGAACATCGTCACGGCGCTCTGCTACGACTGGGGCGTCAGGGACGACATCGACGGCGAGGTCACCGTGTGGGTGGTCGTCCACGACGACGTGCACGACCCGGACGCCGGCCACCGCCGCGACGATTTCGCCAGCCGTGTCACCGCACCGTCGGTCGCGGCCCTGCCCGAGCTGGGCTTCGCGGACGCCTTCGAGGACGTGGACTGACTCAGGGGTCCAGGGGTCCAGGATCGGAGGGGCAGGGCCCCTGGGGCCTGGACCGGGACCGGGAAGACGTCGTCCCGGAGCGACACGGCCCGCGCCGGTTCGCGCGCGGTCCCCCGCCCACACACCGTCCGTCCCCGGTCATGCGGAGCCTCCTCACCACCCACGCGCCCCTTACGCCGGTCCGCGCGCCCCGCTCACAACCCCGGGCGCCCGCCCCTGTCACCGCCCCGGGCGCCCCGTTCACCGGCGCACCGGCGGACGGCTCCGACCCGGCGTGCACCGGCCCGCCGCGCACCGGGGCGCCGGCCCCGCCCGGCCGGCGCGGTCCACGACCGCCGTCCGTCCACAGCTTCCCGGCGTCGGAGGCCGAAGCGGCTAGGCTCCCGCCCGTACGAGACGAGCCGTAACCGGGAGACACCCAGATGGCCAAGAAGCGACCCCAGACCAAGGCCAAGCGCCCGCAGCTGACGGACGGAGAGGTCCCGGTGGTCGGCGCCCGCGAGCCCTGCCCGTGCGGCAGCGGGCGGCGCTACAAGGCCTGCCACGGCCGGGCGGCCGCGCACGCGGTGACCGAACTGGTGCGGCGGCCGTTCGAGGGGCTGCCCGGGGAGTGCGACTGGGTGGCGCTGCGCGAGCTGGTCCCGGCCGCCACCGTGCGGCTGACCCTCCGGGACGGCCTGCCCGAGGGTGTTCCGTCGCTGACCCTGGCCACCGTGCTGCCGATGGCCTGGCCCGCGCTGCGCCGCGACGACGGCTCCGTGCTGATCGGCCTGCAGAACGACATGGCCTCCGGGGACATCAGCCGCGACCTCGCCGACACCCTGCAGCGCGCCCTGCAGGCCGAGCCCGGCACCCCGGTGCAGGGCCGCCGTGTCCCGGCCGACGGCCCCCGCCTGCAGGACCTGCTGGATGTGCAGGCGCCGTTCGAGCCGGTGGTGCACGACGGCTTCGAGTTCTGGGTGCCGGACGCGGAGAACGTCACACCGGAGGTCGCCGCCTCCCTGGAGCGCGCCAACGCCGCAGCGATCCCGACGGTGCGCCTGCGGGGCGTCGAGGCCGCGTACTGGTGCCGGACGCCGGAGAAGAACCATCTGCGGTGGGTCATGCCGCACCCGGAGGAGCAGCTGCTGGACGCCCTGGCGCGGCTGCACGCGGCCGGCCGCTCCGCCCTGGGCGAGGGCACCCGCCTCGTCGGTTCCTTCCGCGCCCACGGTCTGACGGTGCCCGTGTGGGACCTGCCGAGCGAGATGGGCGCCCAGGACGTGGAGAAACCGGCCGCCGAGTTCGCCGAGCGGCTGACCGAGGCGCTGGCCGTACAGGCACCCCTGACCACCGAGGAGCGCCGCGCCCGCAGTGGACTGACCAACCGGCAGGTCACCCTGAGCTGACCAGCCCGTTCGCACGTGTGCCGGCCGCCGGAGCGGGGGGCGCGCGCCCGGCGGCGTGAGCTGATTTGTTGTCAACTTCGTGCTGGCGCAGGCACGTCCATGACTGGAAAGGTGTCCTGCGCGGTGACCGGAAAGCCGGGTCGGAATTTGCGAACGGGCGATCTCTTGTTACCGTTCCCATAGCCCGGTTGCTGGTGCATCCCCCGTCGCCAGCAACCGGGCCTTTCCGTACCGGCGCCCTTTCACGCGCTGCAGCCGCGCGCCTACCGCACGCGACACCGACACCGTCAACCTCTCTGCGATACACGAAAGTTGACCCCCGAGTGCAGCAGCGGACCGGCGCCGCCCGCCCGGGTGAACTCCGCGACGGCCGTGTACGCCGCCGCGTCGCCGGTGTGCTCGCGCGGGGTGTCGCAGGTCGCCGGCTCGTCGCCGCCGTCGAGGGTGCAGCGGGTCCGCACGGTGCGGCCGCCCGGACCCGTCAGGGTCAGCGCGGCCACCAGGCGCTCGCCGGAGGTGTTCCGGTATCAGGTGCGCGCCCAGATGTCGCGCCCCCGGGCCATGACACAGGTCCGGGCCGCCAGACCGCCGGGCGACGAGACCTCGGGGCCGCAACGGGCCGCGATCGCCAGGCCCAGGCCGAGCCATGGGCCGGCACCGGCCGTACCGGACGAAGAGGGAGCGGCGGACGGCATCGTGTCGTCGCCGCGGGCGAGCGGGCGGACGGCATGCCGCGGGACCGTACCGTCCCGGTCGCCCACCCGGTCCGCGGACACCACGGCCGGCGGCACGGCCAGGGCGCACGCCACGAGTGCCGTCAGGGCGTACCGGCGCCCACGCCGCCCGTCCACGCGGCGGGCATCCGCACCGTCCCGGCCGTGCTCGCCGCTGTCGCCCGGCGAACGGCGTGCCCGCTTCTCGGAGCCGCCGGCGTCCCGTGCGAGACCGCGGCCCGCGCCCGCACGGCGTCCGCGCTCCTCGGCATGACGCAGCATGAAACGGGCGATGACGGGCACGGCGGACGCCCGGCTCCGGCGTGCCCCGGGCGCGTCAGAACTCGGGCGCGCTCACGCCCGTCCGGGTGAGGGCGTCCACCACGGCGTCGACCACCGCCTCCACGCCGGGCACCCAGGGCGCGGCGGATCCGGGCAGCGGGGCGCGCTCCCAGCGGATCTGTCCGGCGCCGGTGCGCGAAGGGGGCAGGGCGAGGTAGCCGCCCTCGCCGTGGAAGCGGAGCGAGCCCGGCACGAAGTCCTTGGCGTAGAGCAGTTCGCCGAGCTGCTCCAGGGAGTAGGGCTGGACGAGGATCGACCAGCGGGTGGGCGAGGCGACCACCGGGCCGAGCCGCATCCCGATCCGGTCCAGCGCGCGCAGTGCGCGGGCGGCGGGGAGCGCCGGCAGGCTCACCGCGCACGGCGCCTTGCCTCCGGTGGCGAGGATGATCGGCGCACTGGGCCGGCAGGTCCACCACCAGCGCACCATCCGGGCGTCGGTCGTGGCCGCGAGCAGGCCGGGATCGAGGGGGTGCGCGCCGGGCACCGTGCAGTCCGGGTCGGGGCAGCCGCAGCGATCCGGCTGCCGCGCGTCGAGTCCCACACCGGGCACTACCGGCCACTGCCACCGGGTCGCGAAGGTCAGGGCCGCGTCGACCGACTCAGGCGTCCCGTCACCGTGCCGGGACCGGATCCTGCGTCGCCTTCCGGGGATCTCGCGCATGAGCGCTCGTTCCTTTCCGTTGCACCGCTGGCAACACCGTGGGCCACTCACACCATGTGTCGATCAGTTCACCGGTCGTACCTGGAGGCGCATCGCGCTCCCCGCGACCGGGCACGAGGCACCCGTCCACAGGGGGCGAGCTTCGAGCTGCTTGAGCGGCAGCCCCGTCCATGCGCCTGTCAGAGCACGGGCGTGGCGTGGGGTGGCGGGCGCGTGGCGTACCGCGTCACGCTGTTCTGCTTCTCCGCCGCCCTCACACGAGGATGGGGCACGGTCGTCGGTGGATAGGACGCCCGGGTCCGTCGCCAGGTTCCGAATGGCTCGCGCCGCCCCTGGCCTTCTCCGGGTACGTACCCATCACGACCGCTGTGACGCTCCGTGGAGCACACCAAGTCGACCGCAGCAGGCCTGCACCCCAGGCAGTTTCAAGCCAACTTCGGCCGGAGGCAAGACCGTCGGGCACATCCCTCTCCCGTCTCACGGACACCAGGAATCCCAGCAGGACGATGCTGGACATTCCCGAGCACGGGCGTGTAGATGTGGAGATACTGCTGGCGACGCAGAAGACATGGGGGTTTGCGATGCTTTCGAGCAGTATGCGCCAGTCGGAAAGCCGAACGCCATGAGCGCTCCTCACCCCTCGAAAGTGGCTGGAATCGATCCAACGGTTCCCGCGCCGCCACAGACTGTCGCCTCCGTGTCCGCGACCCCGGACACCTCGTCCCCCGCCTCCGCGCACAGCGCCGGCTCCCCCGGTCCGCCGCGTCCGGCGGGTGCCGTCCTGCAGGACCGGCTCGCCGGCTGGGTCTCCGACCTGAGCACCCTGCACGAGCTGACCGAGCGGATGGTCAGGACCGACCGTCTGGACGCCGCCCTGAACGAACTGCTGCGCGCCGGTGCCGCCCTCGTGGGCGCCCGGCGCGGTCTCGTCGCGCTGGAACCGGACGACGGGCTCGGCCCCGACACCACCGTCGGCCTCGGCCTGGGACGCTGTGACCTCGGGCACATCGAGACCGTGCCGCGCGGCGAACTGCCGCACGGCGCGCTGCTGGACACCGCCGCCTCACTGCCCGGCGGGCCGGGCGAGATCGTGCGGCCCGACCTGTTCGCCGAGGACGGTCTCGACCCGCGCCACCGCGAGGTGGCCACCCGCCTGGGATACGCGGCCAGTTACGCCCTGCCCCTGTGCAGCGAGGCCGCCGGCCGGCTGGGCGCTGCCGTGTGGCTGTACGACGAACCCGCCGAGCCGGACGCCCGCCGGCGTCACCTCGCCGCGCTCTACACCCGCTTCGCCACCGAGCATCTGGCCCGTCTGCTGGACGGCGAGCGCACCCGCTCCTGCCTGGCGACCGTGTACGAGGAACTGCTGCCCTCCCGGCTGCCCCGCCTCGACGGCGTCCAGCTCGCCGCCCGGCACCGCACCGGCCCGCGCGGCGGCGGCGACTGGTACGACGCGCTGCCGCTGCCCGACGACGCGCTCGGCCTCGCGGTCGGCTCGGTGACCGGATCCGGGCCCGGCGCGGTCGCCGCGATGGGCCGGCTGCGCGCCTGTCTGCGCGCGTACGCCGTGATGGAGGGCGAGGACCCGGTCGCCGTCCTGTCCGACCTGGAGCTGTTGCTGCGACTGACCGAGCCCGCCCGCTCGGCCACCGCCCTGTTCGCCTACTGCGAGCCCGCGGCACGCCGGATCACCCTGGCCGGCGCCGGGCACTGTCCGCCGCTGCTGGTCGGGGAGAGGCGTACGCAGTTCGTGGAGACGTCGGTGTCCGCGCCGCTGGGCATGCTCGCCTGCTGGGAGGCGCCGAGCGTGGAGTTCCAGACGGTCGCGGGCGAGACGGTGCTGCTCTACACCGACGGGCTGCTGCACCGCACCGGACAGCCCGTGGACCACGCCTTCGCCCGGCTGCACGCGGCCGCCGCCGCCGTGCCGCGCGCCCTGCGGCACGATCCCGGCGCGATCGCCGACCACGTGCTGGACGCGGTGCTGCCCGACGGCCTGGACGCCACCGGCGGAGCCGAGGACGTGGCCCTGCTGGCGGCCCGCTTCGAGTGAGGTCCGGCCCGGCCCCGGGCGGCCCGCGGTAACAGGCGTTCCGCCCGGGGGCCCCTTCCGCCCGACCGTACGATGGGGAATGGTCCAGTGCCCTATCAAGGAGGAAGACCGTGGCGGAGGAGCTCACTCCGGAAACCCCGGAGACCGAGGCCGAGAAGCCGATCAAGCAGCGCAAGAACGGCTTGTACCCGGGCGTGTCCGAGGAGCTCGCCGAGAACATGACGTCCGGCTGGGCCGACACCGAGCTGCGTGATCTGAAGCCGGTCGCGCAGGCCGGGCAGACCGCCCGCCGCCGCGCCGCGCTGTCCGCACGCTTCCCCGGCGAGCGCCTGGTGATCCCCGCGGGCAACCTGAAGACCCGCTCCAACGACACCGACTACCCCTTCCGCTCCTCGGTCGAGTACGCGTACCTCACCGGCAACCAGACCGAGGACGGCGTGCTGGTGCTGGAGCCCACCGCCGACGACCACCGGGAGACGATCTACCTGCTGCCCCGCTCCGACCGGAGCAACGGCGAGTTCTGGCTCTCCGGCCAGGGCGAGCTGTGGGTCGGCCGTCGCCACTCGCTGGCCGAGGCCGAGCAGCTGTACGGCATCCCCGCCGCCGACGTGCGCGAACTGCCGGAGAAGCTGAAGGCGGCCACCGGCCCGGTCCGGGTGGTGCGCGGCTACGACGCCGGCATCGAGGCGGCCCTGACCGACAAGGTCACCGCCGAGCGCGACGAGGAGCTGCGGGTCTTCCTCTCCGAGATGCGCCTGGTCAAGGACGACTTCGAGATCGGCGAGCTGCAGAAGGCGGTGGACTCCACCGTGCGCGGCTTCGAGGACGTGGTGAAGGTCCTCGACCGGGCCAAGGCCACCAGCGAGCGCTACATCGAGGGCACCTTCTTCCTCCGCGCGCGCGTGGAGGGCAACGACGTCGGCTACGGCACCATCGCGGCGGCCGGCCCGCACGCCTGCACCCTGCACTGGGTGCGCAACGACGGCCCGGTGCGCGACGGCGACCTGCTGCTGCTCGACGCCGGCGTGGAGACGCACACCCTCTACACCGCCGACGTCACGCGCACCCTGCCGGTCAACGGCACCTACAGCGAGATCCAGAAGAAGATCTACGACGCCGTGTACGAGGCGCAGGAGGCCGGCATCGCGGCGGTGAAGCCGGGTGCCAAGTACCGCGACTTCCACGACGCGGCCCAGCGCGTGCTCGCCGGGAAGCTCGTCGAGTGGGGCCTGGTGGAGGGCCCCGTGGAGCGCGTCCTGGAACTCGGCCTGCAGCGCCGCTGGACCCTGCACGGCACCGGCCACATGCTCGGCATGGACGTCCACGACTGCGCCGTCGCGCGCACCGAGACCTATGTCGACGGCACCCTGGAGCCCGGCATGGTCCTCACGGTCGAGCCGGGTCTGTACTTCCAGGCCGACGACCTGACGGTCCCGGAGGAGTACCGCGGCATCGGCGTGCGCATCGAGGACGACATCCTCGTCACCGAGGACGGCAACCGAAACCTGTCCGCCGCGCTGCCGCGCCGGTCGGACGAGGTCGAGGCCTGGATGGCCGCGCTGCGGGGCTGACGGACGGACAGCGGCCGGGCATCCCCGCGGGGTGCCCGGCCGTCGCCGTACCCGGGGCGCCCTTCCCGGAGTCACGCCCGTGTGGAGCAGCGGTGTCAGACCGCCGCCAGCGGTGCGTCCTCGCGCCACTTGAGCAGCTTGTCGAAGCTCACCACGGCCCCGCCGCGGCCCGGTTCGGTGCCGATGGTGACATGGTCGGCGAGTTCCTGGATGAGGCACAGGCCGCGGCCGTGCTCGGCGTCCGGGGGCGCGGTGCACGGCTGCGCGGCGCGCCCCGTGGCGGGGAAGCCGGGTCCGGTGTCGGCCACCTCGATGCGGCACATCTCGCCGTCCAGGTAGGCGGTGACCCGGAAGGCCTCGCAGGACTCGCCGCTGCCGCCGTGCTCGACGGCGTTCGCGCAGGCCTCGCTCAGGGCGACCGACAGGTCGTAGGTGATGTCGGGGTCGACGCCGGCGGTCTCCATCGTGCCCAGGAACAGGCGCCGGGCGAGCCGCACACTGGCAGCGTCGCGCCGCAGACGGAGTGACCACCAGATGCTCATGCTCCAGCCTCCCGGCCGCGGCTCGACGTACCGATACGTATTGCCCCGCGTACCGGGCCATAAGCACCGCGTTGATGCCACACCGCCCGATCGGCGGATGCGGCGGCGCGCGGATCGGTGTATGCACGCCCCGCCTTTCGCCGCAGGTGCGGTACGAAGCCGGTGCATGGGGCGAGCCTGGCGTTCCGGGCGCGAGGGCCGAGTGGGATGATGAGGCCGCCATGTCTGCCCACCCCACGCGCACGGCGTGCGCCGGACACGGTCTCCGGCTGCTGCGGGCCGCGGTGTTCGCCGCGGTCTGCGTCGTGCTGGCCGCGGCCGGTCACGCGCTGGCCTCCTGTGCCCGTGTGCCGCTGTGGGCGCTGGGCGCCGGATTCGCGGGGACGCTGCTCGTCGTGGCGCCGCTGGCCGGGCGGACCCGGTCGCTCCCGGGAATCGCGGCCCTGCTCGCGGTCGGGCAGACCGCGCTGCACACGCTCTTCGGTCTCGCGCAGCACCCCACGGGCGGCCCGGCCGCTCAGGCCGCGGTGTCCGCGGGCGCCGCGGGGCGCGCCGGGCCGGACGGCTGGCTGGTGGCACAGGCCGCGCGGTACATGTGCGGCACCCCGGCCTCCGGTCTCAGCCCGGCCCGGGCCTACCGGGTACTCGTCGACGCCCATGTCTACGCCGGCTCCGCCGCGCACGCCCCGGCTCTCCCCCGCCCCGCGCTGCACCACTCGGCGGACGTGCTGTCCGCCGCGGGCACGACGGCGTCGATGGTGCCGTCGCTGCCGATGCTGCTCGGGCATCTGCTCGCCGCCCTCCCGGCGGGCTGGCTGCTGCGGCGCGGTGATCTCGCCCTGCTGCGGCTGATCGAGCTGTCGGCGCACGGGGTCGCCGAGGCCGCTCTGATCCGTGCCCTGCGCGGGGCGCTCGCCCTGGTGCGCGCGCTGTGCGCCGGGCTGCCCACAGGGCCCGCCGGCGGCCCGCGCCACGCGCGCACCGCCGACTCCTCTCCCCTGGCGCCTGCCTCCCTCGCACTTCAGCACTCGGTGATCCGCCGCGGCCCGCCGGCCGCCGCCTTCCGTCTCGCTGCCTGACACGACGCGGCACACCGGCACCCGCCGGACGTCACTCGAGCGGTTCCGTCCGGGGTGCGGCCGCCGTCGTGCGGCACGCACGGCTGCCCGCGCCCCGCACGGTTAGCCCCGGCGCGCCCGTGCCCCGCACGGTTCGCCCCGGCGCGCCCGTGCCCGCGCTCGGCAGCTCGTCCCGGCAACGGATCCGCACCCGGATCCCGAGCGAAGCAACGGAATTCAGCAGACATGAACCCGCCGGCCGTAACCGGAACGCACCCGGTGGGCCGGGCTCCGGCCCGGCCCTGCGGCCTGCGGGCCCGACTCACCCGAAGTGGAGTGCTCCCAGGCATGAAGGCCTTCACCACCTCCCGGCTCCTCGCTGTCGGCGCCCTGACGGGCACGGCCGTCCTCGCCCTGTCCGTCCCGGCGTTCGCCCACGTCACCGTGGAGCCGGAGGGCACCGCGGCCAAGGGCGGCTACGCGGTCGTCGACTTCAAGGTCCCCAACGAGCGCGACAACGCCTCCACCACCAAGCTCGAGGTCGCCTTTCCCACCGATCACCCGCTGGCCTCGGTGATGCCGCAGCCGGTGGACGGCTGGAAGATCGACATCACCACGTCCAAGCTGGCGAAGCCCGTGCAGTCGCACGGCCAGTCGGTCTCCGAGGCCGTCACCAAGGTCACCTGGACCGCCGACGGCGACGGCATCGAGCCGGGCTTCTTCCAGAAGTTCCCGGTGTCCATCGGCCGGCTGCCCGACAACACCGACCAGCTCGTCTTCAAGGCACTGCAGACGTACTCCGACAAGGAGGTCGTCCGCTGGATCGAGGTGCCGCAGAAGGGCCAGGACGAGCCGGACAACCCGGCGCCGGTGCTGACGCTGGCCCCGGCCGGTGACGAGGGCCAGGACGCGTCCGGCGACGCCACTCCCGCCGCCGCCCGGACCGGCACCGCCTCGGCAGCCGAGAACAGCAGCACGGACGTCACCGCCCGTGTCCTCGGCGTCGTCGGGATCGTCGTCGGCGCCGCGGGCGTGGCCTACGGCGTCCTCGCCGGCCGCCGGCGCACCACCGCCTGACCCTGCCCGCCTCCCGTCCGCCACGCGCACCGGGGCCCTGCGACGCCCGCGTCCGGCCCCGGTGCGCACCGGAGAACACACATCTGGGACATTTTTCTATGCGCACACGAAGCACGAAGACCCTCGCCACGGCCGCGCTGCTGGCGGCCGCGGCCCTCACCCTCACCGCCTGCGGCAGCGGGGACGACAGCGGCAAGCCGGTCGCGGTGGTCTCGGAGGAGGCCGCCTCCCACAAGGCGGCGACCGTCCTCGACCAGCCGTTCGAGAAGCCCGACCTGGTGCTCACCGACACCCAGGGCACGACGTACGACCTGCGCAAGGAGACGGCCGGCCGGCCGACGCTGATCTACTTCGGCTACACGCACTGCCCCGACGTCTGCCCGCTGACCATGAACAACCTCGCGGTCGCCAAGAAGGCACTGCCGAAGGCGGAGCAGGACAAGCTGCGCGTGGTCTTCGTCACCACCGACCCCGACCGGGACACCCCCGGGGAACTCGGCTCCTGGCTGCGCGGCATCGACCCGCAATTCATCGGGCTGACCGGTGACTTCTCCACCATCCAGGCCGGGGCCCGCACCCTCGGCATAGCCATCGAACCGACCAAGAAGGACAAGAACGGCAAGCTCGTCTCGGTGCACGGCACCCAGGTGGTCGCCTTCTCCCCGAAGACCGACGAGGGCTATGTCGTCTACGGCGAGGACGCCACCGTCGACGACTACACCAAGGACCTGCCCAAGCTCATAGAGGGGCAGAACCCGTGAGGCGGCCGGCAGCGGTGGTCCCGCTCGCCGCGACGGTGCTGGCCGGCACCGTCCTGCTGACCGGATGCGGCAGCACGCAGTCCGGCGGGACGCCCGACCTGTCCGTCACCTCGTCCTACATGCCCCAGCCGGTCTCGGCCTCCCTGGCCGCCGGCTTCCTCACGATCGAGAACAAGGGCGACGCCGCCGACCAGCTGACCTCGGTCACCAGCGACGCCGCCGCCTCCGTCACCATGCACCGCACCGAGGGCGGCGCGATGGAGGAGGTGGACCGGCTCACCGTGCCCGCGCACGGACGGCTGGTGTTCCGCAGCGGCGGCGACCACCTGATGTTCGACGGCCTGAAGAGCAAGCCGGTCGAGGGCCGGACGGTCCCGGTCGACCTGCACTTCGCCAAGTCCGGTGATCTGAAGGTCGAGATCCCGGTGAAGCCGGCCACCTACACCCCCGCGACCGGACACTGAAGGAAGGGTCCACCGTGACACGGACCGTCGCCCCCCGCGCACGGACCCTGGTGCTGCTGCTCCTGGCCGCCACCGGCCTGCTTCTGGCCGGCGCCGGTCCCGCCTCCGCACACGCCGTACTGACCGGCAGCGACCCCCGGCAGGGGGCGGTGGTCGGCCGGGCGCCCGCCCAGGTGTCGCTGACCTTCTCCGAGAAGGTCACCTTCAACCCCGGCTCACCGCGCGTGCTGGACCCGCACGGCAGACGCGTGGACACCGGGCAGGTCACCGCGACCGGCGAGAGCACCTACGCCGTGCGGCTGCGCGGCGGCCTCGGCGACGGCACCTACACCGTCACCTACCAGGTCGTCTCGGCCGACAGCCACCCGGTGGGCGGTGCGTACACCTTCTCCGTCGGCGCGCCCTCCGCGACCTCGGTCGCCGTCGGCGGCCAGGAGGCGGGCGGCGGAACCGTCGGCGTGCTGTACGAGATCGGGCGGTACGTGTCGTACGCGGGGTACGTCGTCCTGGCCGGCGGTGCCGCCTTCGTGCTGGCCTGCTGGCCGGGCGGGGCCGGAGTGCGCATCGTGCAGCGCACCGTGACCGGCGGCTGGGTCGCGCTCACCGCCGCCACGCTGGCGCTGCTGCTCCTGCGGGGCGCGTACACCACCTCCGGCAGGCTCGGCGACATCGTCGACCTGGACCTGCTCGGGCAGGTGCTGCAGACCAAGGCGGGTGCGGCGCTCGTCGGCCGGCTGCTGCTGCTCGCCGCGGCGGCCGTGTTCGTCGCGGTGCTCTTCGGCATGTTCGACAAGCGGGCCGGCGAGGACCGGCGACGCCTGACGACCGGACTGGCGATCGTCGGCGTCCTGATCGCGGCGGGGCTCGCCACCAGCTGGGCGGTGGCCGAGCACGCCTCGACCGGCCTGCAGCCGGCCGTCGCCATGCCCGTCGACGTGATCCATCTGCTCGCGGTCGCCGCCTGGTTCGGCGGGCTCGTCACCGTGCTGACCGTGCTGTACCGGGCGCCCGCCGGGACACAGGTGCCGGCCGGTGCCGTACGCCGCTTCTCGACCGTGGCCTTCGGTGCGGTGCTCGCGCTCGTCGCGACCGGCACGTATCAGGCCTGGCGGCAGGTCGGCTCCTGGTCCGCGCTGACCGGCACCCGTTACGGGCAGCTCCTCCTGGTGAAGGTCGCCCTGGTCCTCGCCATGGTCGCCCTCGCGCGGTTCTCGCGCCGCTGGACGGCCCGACTGGCCGAGGCGAAGGACGGCGGAGCCCCGGCCACGGCGGAGCAGGGCGGTACGCCGGAGAAGTCGGGGCAGCCCACCACCGAGGCCACGGAGCAGGGCGGCGGCGAGGGCACCGGCGCAGCCGGGCCGGGTGCGGAGGCGGTGAGCCGGGCAGCGGGCCGGGACACCGACGGCAGCGGCACCGCCACCCTGGACCCCCGGCGCGCCGCACAGCTCGCGCGGCAGCGCGCCGCCATGGAGGCCGCACGCCGCAGACGGGAGCGCGACGCCGACCCGAACAGGTCCGGGCTGCGCCGCTCCGTGCTCGCGGAGGCGGCCGTCGCCGTCGTGGTGCTGGCCGTCACCACCGTGCTCACCCAGACCGAACCCGCCCGCACCGAGCAGGAGGCCGCGGCCGCCCCGTCCTCCTCGGCCTCCGCCGCGTCGACGGGACCGGTCGCCCTCCGGCTCCCGTTCGACACCGGCGGCCCGCACGGCAAGGGCGTCGTCCAGCTCGATTTCGAACCCGCACGCGTCGGCGGCAACGAGATGCATGTCTATGTCGAAGGGCCGGACGGTCAGCCCCTCGACGTTCCGGAGATCACCGTGGCCCTCACCCTGCCCGCGCAGCGCATCGGGCCGCTGCCGGTGGCCGTCGAACGCATCGCCGGCGGCCACTGGGCCGCGACCGGGGTGCAGATCCCGATGGCGGGCGACTGGAAGGTCGCCGTGTCCGTGCGGACCTCCGACATCGACGAGGTGACCGTCACCAAGAACGCGCAGATCGGCTGAACATCACCATGACCGACCAGGACCAGTCCCTTCCCGCGACCGAACGTCCCCGTGTGCCCCGCCAGGCCGGCGCCGGCAGCGGCTCGGCCCGTACCGGGGTGTCCCGGCGCAGGCTGCTCGGCACGGCCGGTGCCACCGGCCTGGTGCTCGGCGCGGCGGGCGCCGCCGGCGGCTACGCCGCGGCCGCCCCCGCCGACGTCACGCCGCTCACCTCGCTCGGCGCGAACCGGGTGACGTTTCACGGGAAACATCAGCCCGGCATCACCGAACCCCTGCAGGCCCGCGGCCACCTCATCGCCTTCGACCTGGCCCCCGGGGCGGGCCGCACCGAGGCGGCCGCCCTGCTGCGGCGCTGGTCGACGACGGCCGAGCGGCTGATGGCGGGCGAACCCGCCGCCCACGGCGACACCGACGTCGCCCGGGACGCCGGCCCGTCCTCGTTGACGATCACCTTCGGCTTCGGCCACAGCTTCTTCGACCGCACCGGCCTGCGGAAGCAGCGCCCGGCCGCCCTGGACCCGCTGCCCGCCTTCTCCTCCGACCGCCTCGACACAGCCCGCAGCGACGGTGATCTGTGGGTGCAGATCGGCGCCGACGACGCCCTGGTCGCCTTCCACGCCCTGCGCGCGATCCAGAAGGACGCGGGCAGCGCCGCCCGGGTGCGCTGGCAGATGAACGGCTTCAACCGGTCCCCGGGGGCCACCGCGCACCCCATGACCGCGCGCAATCTCATGGGCCAGGTCGACGGCACGGGCAATCCCCGGCCCACCGACCCCGATTTCGACCGGCGGATCTTCGTGCCCGCCGACGGCACGCCCTCCTGGATGGCGAACGGCTCCTACGTGGTCGTACGCCGCATCCGCATGCTGCTGGACGACTGGGAGAAGCTCTCCCTGGCCCAGCAGGAGAACGTCATCGGGCGCCGCAAGTCCGACGGGGCCCCGCTCACCGGGGGCACCGAGACGTCCGAGATGGACCTGGAGAAGACGGACCGGAACGGCGAGTACGTGATCCCGGTGAACGCGCACGCCCGGATCACGCGGCCCGACCAGAACGGCGGAGCCGCCATGCTCCGGCGGCCCTTCTCCTACCACGACGGCTACGACCGCGACGGCACACCGGACGCGGGCCTGCTGTTCATCTGCTGGCAGGCGGATCCGCTGCGCGGCTTCGTGCCCGTGCAGCGCAAGCTGGACCGCGGGGACGCCCTGTCGCCGTACATCCGGCACGAGGCCAGCGGACTGTTCGCGGTGCCGGGCGGGGCGGCGAAGGGCGAGTACGTGGGACAGCGGCTGCTGGAGGGGTGAGGCGCCCGCCGCATGCGCGTTCACCCGCCGGAGGGGCGGCCGTGAGACGGATGCGCCAGGTCGCGCCGAGGCCATTAGGGTGAGGTCATGCCAGCGAGCTATGCGTATCTCGGCCCCGAGGGAACCTTCACCGAAGTCGCTCTGCGCACGCTTCCGGAAGCCGCCACGCGCGAGTTGGTGCCCTATGTCTCCGTGCAGTCCGCGCTGGACTCCGTGCGCACCGGGGAGACCGAGGCCGCGTTCGTGCCCATCGAGAATTCCGTCGAGGGCGGTATCACCACCACGCTCGACGAACTCGTCGCCGGCCAACCGCTGATGATCTACCGCGAGGTGCTGCTGTCGATCACCTTCGCGCTGCTGGTCCGGCCCGGCACGAGCCTGTCGGACATCAAGACGGTCACCGCCCACCCGGCCGCGCAGCCGCAGGTGCGCAACTGGCTCAAGGCGAATCTCCCGGACGCGGTCTGGGAGTCCGCCGCCTCGAACGCGGACGGGGCCCGCCTGGTCCAGGAGGGCCGTTACGACGCCGCGTTCGCCGGCGAGTTCGCGGCCGAGCGGTACGGGCTGGTGCCCCTGGAGACAGGGATCCACGACTACCCCGAGACCGCGCAGACCCGGTTCGTCCTGGTCGGTCGGCCCGCCCGGCCCGCGGCCGCGACCGGCGCGGACAAGACCTCCGTGGTGCTGTGGCAGCGGGACGACCACCCGGGCGCGCTGCGCGACCTGCTGGGCGAGTTCGCCAGCCGCGGCATCAACCTCATGCTGCTGCAGTCCCGCCCGACGGGTGCCGGAATCGGCAACTACTGCTTCTGCATCGACGCCGAGGGGCACATCTCCGACCGCCGGATGGCCGAGGCTTTGATGGGGTTGAAGCGGATCTGCCTGCAGGTGCGTTTTCTGGGCTCCTATCCGCGCGCGGACATCGAGGTCGCGGACGCGCGGAAACCGTGTCCCGGAACGTCGGACGCGGAGTTCATGGAGGCGGCGGACTGGGTGGCGCGCTGCCAGGACGGCCGTTTCTAGGGCGACGGGTCCGAAGCGGGGCCGGGCCCGTACGCCCCCGGCTCCGTTTGCTCGGGTTGCCCGGGCGTGCCGGGCAGAGGAAACGGCGGCGCGGTGCCGTCCGCGGCCGGGTGCGCGTGGCGCGCCGTACGGCTGAGGGCCCGGCGTGGCCGTGCGGCGAGGGCACGCCGCCCGCCGGAACGGAATCCTCTGCCCGGACGGGTTGTCCACAGAAGTTATCCACAGGTTCCCTTCTCGACCTGAGGACAAGTCGACATCGAAGGGCATCAACGGTCGATTCCGCTGACATATCCCGTTCGCGCCCCAGGGAGGGAGCCACCCACCGAGAGGTCACCCTTCGTCCATTCGTTTCCTTTGAATCATCTTTTGGGGCGACCTCTTTCCATCGAAAGAGGATGCCGGACGGGTTGAACCGGGACGCTTTCGCTCCGGCTTCCCATGGCCACGACTTCCGGAGCGATCAATTCCAGTGTCCACAGATTTTTCGCACAGCCTGTGGATAACTGTGAGCACAGCCCTGCTCGACTGTGGACAACCCCAGCTCAAGTACCGCTGGGCACAAGCCGATCCGGCCGCTCGGTCCACCGCGAGGCGCCTTACGGCACCCCGGCCGCGATACGCACCGCGATTCATCCATGACGGTACGTCGTGCACGGTTCCGGTAACCAGGTCGTGAGCGAGAACGCCGCACCGGTAGCCTGGACGCGTGATTGACCTTCGCCTGCTCCGTGAGGACCCCGACCGTGTGCGCGCCTCGCAGCGTGCCCGTGGAGAGGACGTCGTGCTTGTCGACGCCCTCCTGTCTGCCGACGAGCGGCGCAGGTCGTCCGGCGTCCGCTTCGACGAGCTGCGCGCCGAGCAGAAGCAGCTCGGCAAGCGCATCCCCAAGGCTTCGCCCGAGGAGAAGGCCGACCTGCTCAAGCGGGCCGAGCAGCTCAAGGCCGATGTCAAGGCGGCCGAGGCCGACCGTGATGCCGCCGACGCCGAGACGCAGGAGCTGCTGCTCCAGCTCGGCAACCTCGTCCACCCCGACGTGCCCGTCGGCGGCGAGGAGGACTTCGTCACGCTGGAGACCCACGGCACCATCCGCGACTTCGCCGCCGAGGGCTTCGAGCCCAAGGACCACGTGGAGCTGGGCCGGATCCTCGGCGCCATCGACGTCGAGCGCGGCGCGAAGGTCTCCGGCTCGCGCTTCTACTTCCTCACCGGCATCGGTGCCCTGCTGGAGCTGGCACTGGTGAACGCCGCGCTGGCGCAGGCCACGGCGGCCGGCTTCACCCCCATGCTGACCCCGGCGCTGGTCCGCCCGCAGTCGATGGCCGGCACCGGCTTCCTCGGCCAGGCCGCCCAGGACGTCTACCACCTCGACAAGGACGACCTGTACCTGGTCGGCACCTCCGAGGTGCCGCTCGCGGCGTACCACATGGACGAGATCATCGACGCCGACCGGCTGCCGCTGCGCTACGCGGGCTTCTCGCCGTGCTTCCGCCGCGAGGCCGGCTCCCACGGCAAGGACACCCGCGGCATCTTCCGCGTCCACCAGTTCGACAAGGTGGAGATGTTCTCCTTCGTCACCCCCGAGGAGTCGCAGGAGGAGCACCGCCGGCTGCTGGAGTGGGAGAAGCAGTGGCTGACCTCGCTGGAGCTGCCGTTCCGCGTCATCGACGTGGCCTCGGGCGACCTCGGCGCCTCGGCCGCGCGGAAGTTCGACTGCGAGGCGTGGATCCCGACCCAGGGCCGGTACCGCGAGCTGACCTCCACCTCGGACTGCACCGAGTTCCAGTCGCGCCGGCTGCAGATCCGCGTCCGCGAGGGCAAGCGGGTCCGTCCGCTGGCCACGCTCAACGGCACCCTGTGCGCCGTCCCGCGCACCATCGTCGCGATCCTGGAGAACCACCAGCAGGCCGACGGTTCCGTCCGGGTGCCCGAGGTCCTGCGTCCCTACCTCGGCGGCCGGGAGGTCCTGGAGCCCGTCGCTTCGTGACCACCACCGCCGAAACGGCCGCCGGAGAACGCTCCGGCGGCTTCCCGTACCAGCTGATCGCCACCGACCTCGACGGAACGCTGCTGCGCTCCGACGACTCGGTCTCCGCACGCACCCGTGACGCGCTCGCCGCGGTGAGCGCGGCGGGTGCCGCGCACATCGTGGTCACCGGCCGGGCGGTGCCCTGGACCCGGCACGTCCTGGACGACCTCGGCTACCAGGGCCTCGCGGTCTGCGGCCAGGGCGCCCAGGTCTATGACGCCGCGGCGCACCGGCTGCTGACCTCCGTCACCCTGGACCGGCGCCTGGCCGGCCTGGCCCTGGCAAAGATCGAGGCGGAGACCGGGCCGCTGTTTCTGGCCGCGAGCCGGGACGGCCTGGACGGCGACGTGCTCGTGGGCCCCGGGTACGCCCTGGCCGGCGCGCTCCCGGCCACCCCGTTCACCGACGCCTCCGACCTGTGGGCCGCGCCGCTGAACAAGATCTACATCCAGCATCCGACCCTCTCCGACGACGAACTCGCCGAGGTGGCCGAGCAGGTGGCAGGCGGCTTCGTGTCCGTCACCATGGCCGGCCAGGGCGTCGTCGAACTGCTGCCGCTCGGCCTGTCCAAGGCCACCGGCCTGTCCCTGGCGGCCCGCCGGCTCGGGGTGAAGGCGGCCGGCACCATGGCCTTCGGCGACATGCCCAACGACATACCGATGTTCTCCTGGGCCGCGCACGGCGTGGCCATGGCCAACGCCCACGAGGAGCTGAAGGCGGTCGCGGACGAGGTGACGTCCTCCAACGACGAGGACGGCATCGCGGTCGTGCTGGAACGGCTGCTCTGCTGACGGCAGGGGGACCGGCGGCCCGCCGGCCGCCCGGACCCGCAACGACGACCGGCGCCGCGAGCGGAACTTCACGTTCTGCTCGGGGCGCCGTCTGCGCGGAGGATGCACGGATCGAACGTGCGCGGGGACAGCCCCGACCACGGCTCAGCAAGCCGGTGCCTTACCACTCGGCCAATCCTCCGGGTGGGCGGCCCACGCGACGGTGGGTCGCGTGCTCGAAGCGGCCGCCCCGGGCAGCTCCCCGTGGCGGCGGGCTCGACGGAGCGGTCGTGGCTCCGGAACCCGCTGCGGGCTGCCCTGTCGGGAGCGCGGCGTACTGCCGTGCGCGGGCATCGCCGCCGCTCCTCTCCCGGACCGTGGCGCCGGTGACGGCCGGCGCTGCGGACATCACCACTGTGCCGGTCGGGCCGGACCGGCGCCACCCATTTTCCGCGTACCGGCTGTCATCACCGCATCTGCGCGTACCGGCCGTCATCACCGCATCTGCGTGTACCGGCCGTCATCACCGCATCTGCGCGTACCGGCTGTCATCACCGCATCTGCGCGTACCGGCCGTCATCACCGCGGACCACCGCGAAGGGCACCGGTCCGGTCAGCGGCGACGCCACCTGCGGCGCCGGGCCTTGCTGAAGAACCACCCGGCGGGCGGCTCGTCGGAACGCCAGGGCTGGGGCTCGGGGGCCTCGCGGCGCCAGCGGGCGGCGAGCATCCGGGCCCGCGCGGAGGGCTCGGTCACCTCGGCGGCCCGGACGAAGTCCTCGTCGAACACGATGTCCTCCCCGCCGTCCCCGGCGCTGTCCGGGCCGTCACCGGACGACGTCTCGTCTGCCATGCCGCCCTCCTCGCGGTGTTGCTCGTCCGCCTCTGCCAGTGTGCGCCCAGGAAAGTGAAGGCCGTGTCAGAGGCCCGGGCCTCACTCCTCGCCGGCGAGCGTGAGGCCCCGCAGCTTCCGCCCGGCGTACCAGGTGGCGAGCACCGTCACCAGCACCAGCAGCACCGTCGCCGTCGGCAGCCCGACGTCGGAGGTGACCAGGTCGCCGCCGGCCACCCGGTGCGCCACGGCCAGGGACCACTGCTGGACGCTCAGCGTGCGCGCCCCGGACACCAGGGAACCGAACAGCGCCTCCCAGACCAGCGCGTAGACCAGTCCGAAGACCACCGCGTGCCGGGAGACCGTGCCCAGCAGCAGGAACAGCGCGGCGTAGGCGATGGAGGCGACCAGCGCCGCCACGGTGTAGGCCACGGCGATCCGCTGTCCGTTGCCGTTGAGGATCAGCCCGGCCACCAGCGTGGGCACCGCGGAGAACACCATGGTGACGGCGATCGCCACGATCAGCTTGGTGAAGACGATCACCGGCCGCTTCAGCGGCTTGGACAGCAGGTACACCACCGAGCCGTCGTCGATCTCGGGCCCGATGGCGCCGGTCCCGGCGATCACCCCGATGATCGGCACCATGGTGGCGAGCGCGAACCCGCCCAGGACGTTCACCGCCGTCTGGTCGTCGGCGCCGGACAGGGCGCGGACGGCCACCGCGATGACGATCAGCAGCAGCGGCAGCGCGCCGAGGATCAGGGCACGGCGGCGGCCGAGCAGGGCCCGGTAGGTGAGCCGCGCGACTGTGGGGTCGTACATGATCGGCCTCCTACGCCGCGACCAGATAGGAGAAGACGGACTCGAGGGACTCGTCGGACGGCGAGACCGTGTGCAGCCGGATGCCCAGCTCCCGGGCCACCTTCGGCAGCAGGGTCGTGAAGCGGCCGAAGTCGACGGCCTGGATGCGCAGCGCGCCCTCGGCGTGGTCGACCTCGATGCCGGACGTCGACGGGTCGGCGATCAGGGCGGCCGCCAGCGCTCGGTCGTCGCTGGAGCGGACCAGGTAGCGGTGCGGGCGGTCGGTCATCAGGCGGCGGATCTTGCGGAAGTCGCCGCTGGCCGCGTGCCGTCCGGCGACGACGACCTCGATGTGCCAGGCGAGCTGTTCGACCTCCTCCAGGATGTGGGAGGAGAACAGCACCGTGCGGCCCTCGTCGCCCATGCGGCGCAGCAGGTCCATCAACTGCATGCGCTGGCGCGGGTCCATGCCGTTGAACGGCTCGTCCAGCAGCAGCAGGGACGGGTCGTGCACCAGGGCGCTCGCCATCTTCACGCGCTGGCGCATGCCCTTGGAGTAGGTGGAGATCTTCCGGTCCTGGGCGTGCTCCATCTCCACCGTGGCCAGCGCCCGCTGGGCCTCCTTGGCACCCAGGCCGTGCAGTTCGGCGTTGGCGAGGACGAATTCACGACCGGTGAGGAAGTCGTACATCGCCTCCCGTTCGGGCACGACGCCGATGTGACGGTAGATCTGCTCGTTGCGCCACACCGGCTGCCCGTCGAGCGTGACGGTGCCCGTGGAGGGGGCGAGGAAGCCGCCCATCATGTTGATCAGCGTGGACTTTCCGGCGCCGTTGGGCCCGAGCAGGCCGGTGACGCCGGGTCCGATGGTCATGGTGATGTCGTTGACGGCGACCACGTTGCCGAACCAGCGGGAGACGTGGTCGAGGGTGAGAGTGCTCATGGGCGCGGCCCATTCCTTCGACGGGTGGTGGTGGGCGACACAGCGGGCGGGGTCACAGTCCCACCTTGCGGTAGCGGCGCAGCAGCAGCCCGTAGGCCGCGGCGACGAGACCGACGACGACCAGGACGTGGACGATGCCCGCCGCCGTCCCGGGAGCGATCCCTCCGGGCGCCGCGGAGGTCGCGCCGAGGAAGGCGCTCTGCACGCCGTCGATCAGAGTGATCGGGGAGAACAGGCCGATCCAGGGGATGGCCCCCGTGGTGCCCTGGGCGTCCGCGATGGCCTGCAGGGTGGAGACCGCGCCGTAGGAGATGACGAGCACGGCGATCACGGCGGCGATGCCGAAGCCGCGGCGCGGGGTGACGGCGGCGATGACCAGTCCGATACCGGCGAAGAGAAGTGAGAGCAGAGCCACGGAGACGAGTCCTTCGGCGAATCCCTTGGTCTGGTCGGCGAAGTCCAGCTTGGCCAGCAGCGCGCCGATGTAGAGCACGAGCAGCGGTGCGGCGGTCAGGATGAACAGGGCCGAGGAGAGGGCCGCGTACTTGGCCCGGACGTAGTCGGCGGTCTCGATGGGACGGGAGAAGTACAGCGGCACCGTCTTGAACCGCAGGTCCCGCGAGACGGCCTGCGGTGCCTGCGAGGCGATGTACAGGCTGATGACGGCCTGCATGATGATCGCGTAGCGCGTGTAGTCGACGGGCAGGTCCTTGGCCTTGGTGGCGACCGTGACGGCGACCATGATGGCCGCGGGCACGCACATCACCACCAACAGCAGCATCGGCAGCACCTTGGACTTCGCCGAGCGTCCCAGCCCCCAGGCGCCGCGCAGGGACTGCGAGTACAGCGAGCGGCGGGCGTAGGCGCGGCCCAGCCGGGGGCCGTCGTAGGACCGGTAGCCGATGTTGTGGATGCGGGTCTGCTCACCCGCCGGGGGCTGCTCAACCGCCATGGCCGACCGCCTCCTTGTGCTGTCCGTCGAGCTCGCCGCCGTGTTCGCCGTGGGTCTGGTCGCCGTCGCGGAAGACCTCAGAGATGCGGTGGCGGCGCTGCTCCATGCGCACCAGGCCGAGCCCGAGGTCCGCGATCACGTCGCGCACCAGGTCGTAGGTCTCCTCGCCCTCGGCGGTCAGGAGCAGGACATGGCCGGCGCCCGGCAGGCCGGTGCCGTCCTCGGTGGGCACCCCGCGCGCCCGGAGCGCCTCGCGCACCGCACGGGTTCCGTCGGGGTGTTCGTCGCTGTCGGTGACTTCGATCGCGAGGGTGGTCGTGGTCCGGGTGAAGTCGGTGGTCGAGCTGGACCGCAGCAGCCTGCCGCCGTCGATGACGACCACGTGGTCGCAGGTGCGCTCCAGCTCGCCGAGCAGATGCGAGGTGACCAGCACGGAGATGCCGAAGTCGCGGTGCACGCGGCGGATCAGGCCGAGCATCTCGTCCCGGCCGACCGGGTCGAGGCCGTTGGTCGGCTCGTCGAGGAAGACCAGCTGCGGGTCGTGCACCAGGGCCTGGGCGAGTTTGACGCGCTGTTTCATGCCGGTGGAGTAGCCGCCGATGGGGCGGTAGCGCTCCTCGTACAGGCCGACGTGGCGCAGGGTGTCCGCGGTGCGCTCGCGTGCCGCGGCGGGCGGCAGCCCGGACATGCGGGCCATGTGGACGACGAACTCGGTGGCCGAGACGTCCGGCGGCAGGCAGTCGTGCTCCGGCATGTAGCCGACGCGCTCGCGGACCGCGGCGCCCTCGGTGGCGACGTCGTGTCCGAGCACCTCGGCGCGGCCCTCCGTGGCGGGGGACAGGCCCAGCAGGATCTTGATGAGGGTGGACTTGCCGGCGCCGTTGGCGCCCACGAGTCCGGTCACACCGGGTCCGATGTCCACGGACAGCCGGTCGAGCGCGGTCACCCGGGGGTACCGCTTGCTCAGGCTTTCGGTCGCGATGACAGTCACACGTCGACGGTAGTGACGCGGACCACGCCGGTCGTCAGACCGCAGAGCTGTTTCCGTGTCCGTCTCGAGTATTACGGGGACCCTAGGGGACGCGCGGGCACGGGCGGTCCGGCTGCGCTCCTGCCGCGCGGAGGTCCGCGGCGAGGTGCGGCGCCGGATGACGGCACAGGGCCCGACCCGCGTCCGATGACGGTGCCGCATCCCGGCCGGCGCGGCGGCGCGGCACATGAGCGGCCTCGGCGGCGTGAGAGCCCGCGCAGCCGAACTCTCTGTGCACAGCGGCCAGTTGTCCACAGAGAGGCCGCCGGTCCGCTGTGGATAACACGTTCTGCTGTGGATCAAACCTGCGCGCCGGAGAAATCCGCGTGATGTTCGTCTCGGACCGCCGACGACGGGCGGCGATTCCCGGCCGGACAGGGGCCGGAGGTGAGGCCGTGCGGCTTGCTGCCGCCTGCGATGGGCGTTTCACGTGAAACGCGAAGCCGCCGTAGGCTCACGTTCCATGACTCTGCGCCTGAGCACCGTGATCCTCCCCTACCGCCGCTGGCACGAGGGCAGCCGTCTCGCCTGGATGCGCGCCGAGGAGCTGGGCTTCCACACCGCCTACACCTACGATCATCTCTCCTGGCGCAGTTTCCGGGACGGCCCGTGGTTCGGTGCCGTGCCCACCCTGACGGCCGCCGCCGCGGTGACCGAACGGATCCGGCTGGGCACGCTGGTGACCTCGCCCAACTTCCGGCACCCGGTCACCCTTGCCAAGGAGCTGATCTCCCTGGACGACATCTCCGGCGGCCGTATCACCCTCGGCATCGGCGCGGGCGGCACCGGCTTCGACGCCACCGTGCTGGGACAGACTCCGTGGACGCCACGGGAGCGCGCCGAGCACTTCGCCGAGTTCGTCTTTCTGCTCGACCGGCTGCTGACCGAGGACGGCCCGGAGGGGGTCACCTACGAGGGCACCTTCTACTCGGCGCACGAGGCACGCAACATCCCCGGCTGTGTGCAGCGGCCGCGGCTTCCGTTCGCGGTGGCCGCGACCGGACCGCGCGGGCTGCGGCTCGCCGCACGCCACGGGCAGGCCTGGGTGACCACGGGTGACCCGAAGCTGTACGAGACCGGTACGCCGGAGCAGTCCGTCCAGGCCCTGCGCGGGCAGGTCGAGAAGCTCACCGAAGCCTGCGCCGCGACCGGCCGGGACGTGCGCGAGCTCGACAAGATCCTGCTCACCGGCTTCACCCCGGACCGCGGGCGCCCCCTTGAGTCGCTGGACGCGTTCGTCGACTTCGCGGGCCGCCACCAGGAGCTGGGCTTCACCGAAATCGTGGTGCACTGGCCGATCCCGGACTCGGACTTCGCCGCGGACCAGAAGATCTTCGAGCAGATCGCCCTGGAGGCCCCGGCGCAACTGGCGTGACGTCCGGAGCTCCGGCCACGGGAGCCTCGCGCGGTCCGCGCGGTGCCGGCGTGACCGAGGCAACGGCTCAGATGCGCGCATCCACGCACGGCCGTGCCGGCATATGCGCGACAATGTCGCGGTGACCTCAGCGACACGCCGACCCGAGTCCCCGGCCGCCACCCCGCGCTCGGCCTCGCCCGAGGAGGGCGGCATACCCGCCGTACCCCGGCTGATCGCCACCGACCTCGACGGAACCCTGCTGCGCGACGACAAGACCGTTTCGCCCCGCACGGTGGCCGCGCTCGCCGCCGCCGAGGAGGCGGGCATCGAGGTGTTCTTCGTCACCGGCCGGCCGGCCCGCTGGATGGACGTCGTCAGCGATCATGTGCACGGCCATGGACTCGCGATCTGCGGCAACGGCGCCGCCGTGGTCGATCTCCACGACGGTGCCGGGGCGCATCGGTTCGTGAAGGTACGGGAGCTGGCACGTGAGAACGCGCTGGACACCGTCCGTCTGCTCCGCCAGGCGGCCCCCGGCACGGTGTACGCGTTCGAGCAGACCTTCGGGTTTCACCAGGAGCCGGACTACCCGAACCTGCACCGGGAGCTGCCGGACACGACCGTCCCCGCCGAGGAGCTGCTCCGGCCGGACGGCCCCACCGCCGAGCAGCCCCTGCTGAAGATCCTCGCGTATCACCCGACGCTGGACCCCGACGCCTTCCTCACCCTGGCCCGCCTCGCCGTCGGGGATCGCGCCACCGTCACCCGGTCCAGCCCCAGCGCCCTGCTGGAGATCAGCGGGCCGGGCGTGTCCAAGGCCAGCACGCTCGCCCTGTGCTGCGCGGAGCGCGGCATCTCCCACGACGAGGTCGTCGCCTTCGGTGACATGCCGAACGACGTGGAGATGCTCACCTGGGCCGGCCGGTCGTACGCCATGGGCAACGCCCACCCGGACGCCGTCGCCGCGGCCACCGGCCGCACCCTCGCCAACAACGACGACGGGGTCGCCGTCGTCATCGAACAGTTCCTGAGCCGGCTGCGGTAGCCGGCGGCCCGGGCTTCCCCTTCACGAGCGGGCCGCCGCCAGCGGCTCCGCCTCGGCCTCCCGCTCGATCATCCGCCGCAGCGGCCCCGGCACGGCGGCCAGCTCCGCATAGGGCCCCCGCTGCGCCACCCGGCCCTCCTGGAGCACGATCACCTCGTCCACCGCCTCCAGACCGGCCAGACGGTGCGTGATGAGCACGGTCGTACGGCCCTCGGTGGCGGCCAGCAGATCGGCGGTCAGGGCGTCGGCGGTCGGCAGGTCCAGATGCTCGGCGGGCTCGTCGAGCACCAGCACCGGGAAGTCCGCGAGCAGGGCTCGGGCCAGGGCCAGCCGCTGCCGCTGGCCGCCGGACAGGCGGGCGCCGTGCTCGCCGACCAGGGTGTCCAGTCCGTCGGGCAGGGAGTCGGCCCACTGAAGCAGCCGGGCCCGTGCCAGCGCGTCGCGCAGCTCGGCCTCGGTGGCGTCCTTCTTGGCCAGCAGCAGGTTCTCCCGCACCGAGCTGTCGAAGAGATGCGCGTCCTGGGCGCACAGCCCGACCAGCCGGCGGACGTCGTCGCCGTCCAGGGTGCGGGCGTCCACCCCGCCGAGCGTGTAGCCGCCCGCCCGCGGGTCGAGGAAGCGCAGCAGCACGTGGGCGAGCGTCGTCTTGCCGGAACCGGACGGCCCCACCACGGCCACCCTGCGGCCCTGCTCCAGGGTCAGGTGCACGTCCGCGAGCGCGTCCCGGTCCTGCCCGGCGTGCCGGGCGGTCAGGGACGTGAGCGTCAGCGGGAACGGCGACACCGGCGCCGGCCGGGGCCGCTCGGGCTCCCGGACGGGGTCGGGCGCGTCCAGGACCTCGTGGACCCGCTCGGCGCTCCGGCGCACCCGCTGCCGGTACCGCATCGCCAGGGGCATGCCGAGGACCGCTTCGAAGGCGGCCAGCGGAGTGAGGACCACGACCGCCATCGCGACACCGTTCAGCCGCCCGTCGGCCACCGCCCGGGCGCCGACGAGGGCCGCCGCGGCGACGGTCAGCCCGGAGACCAGGGCGGTGAGCCCGTCGCCCAGTGCGGTGGCGGTGGCCGCGCGTGAGGCGATCCGGGTCAGCACGCCGTCGGCCCGGCGGGCCTCGGCGGCACGGGCCGGCAGCGCGCCGGCCACGATCGCCTCCGCCGTCCCGGTGAGCAGGTCGGTGACCCGGGTGGCGAGCGTGCCGCGGGCCGGCGCGAGCTGCCGCTCGGCGTGCCGCGCCACCGCGCCGGTGAGCACGGGGACACCGGCCCCGGCCAGGAGCAGCCCGGCGGCGAGGACCGCCCCGGCCTCGGGCAGCAGCCAGGTGGTGAAGGCGACGGAGAGCGCGGAGACGGTCAGGGCCGCTCCGGCCGGCAGCAGCCAGCGCAGCCAGTAGTCCTGGAGCGCGTCCACATCGGCGACGAGCCGGGTGAGCAGATCGCCGCGGCGCAGCGGGCGCAGACCGGCGGGGGCCAGCCGTTCCAGCCGCCGGTAGACCGCGACCCTGGTGTCGGCCAGCATCCGCAGCACCGCGTCGTGCGAGACCAGCCGTTCGGCGTACCGGAACACGGCACGTCCGATGCCGAAGGCCCGCGTCGCCGTGACGGCCACCATGAGATAGAGCACCGGCGGCTGCTGCGAGGCCCGGGAGATGAGCCATCCGGAGGTGGCCATGAGTCCGACGGCGCTCGCCAGGGCGAGGCTGCCGAGCAGCAGGGCGAGGGCGAGACGGCCCCGGCGGGGAGTGGACATCGCGCGGACCCGGGCCAGCGTGTCCTGCCCGGCCGAGGCCGGTGCGGGACCGGCCTTTGTGCCGGTCGGGGGCGCACCGACGGTTGCGGCACGTGGTGCCCGGCCGTCGCCCGGCGCGAGCGGGGTGCGGCGGAGCAGGTGCCCGCCGGCCGGGGCGTCGAGGCGGACCACCCGGTCGGCGATCTGCAGCAGGGCGGGCCGGTGCACGACGAGCAGGACCGTCCTGCCGACGGCCAGCCGCCGTACGGCCTGCACGATCTGCGCCTCGGTCTCCCCGTCCAGGGCGGCGGTCGGCTCGTCCAGCAGCACCACCGGCCGGTCGGCGAGGAAGGCGCGGGCCAGCGCCAGCCGCTGCCGCTGCCCTGCGGACAGTCCGGCGCCGTCCTCGCCGAGCACCGTGTCCGTCCCGTCCGGCAGCGCGTCCACGAAGTCCAGGGCGCCCGCGTCGGCCAGGGCGGCGCGGACGGCGGCGTCGTCCGCGTCGGGCCGGGCGAGCCGTACGTTCTCCGCGACGGTCCCGGCGTACAGGTGCGGCCGCTGCGGGACCCAGGCGATGCGCGAGTGCCACTGCTCGACGTCGAGGCCGGTGAGATCGGCGCCGCCGATGCGTACCCGTCCCTCGGTGGGCCGGACGAATCCGAGCAGGACGTGCAGCAGGGTCGACTTGCCGGCCCCGCTCGGTCCGACGAGCGCGACCGTCTCTCCCGGTTCCACGGTGAACGAGACACCCGAGACGGCGTCCTCGGACCGCCCCGGGTAGCGCACACCGAGACTCTCGACGGCGATGGCCCCGCTGGGGACGCGGCCCGTGCCGGGCGCGGGCAGCGGAGTCTCCAGCACGGCGAAGATCTCCTCGGCGGCCGCCAGTCCCTCGGCCGCCGCGTGGTACTGGGTGCCCACCTGCCGCAGCGGCAGATAGGCCTCGGGCGCGAGCACCAGCACGACCAGGCCGGTGTACAGGTCCATGTCCCCGCCGACCAGGCGCATGCCGATGGTCACGGCCACCAGGGCCACCGACAGGGTGGCGAGCAGTTCCAGCGCGAAGGAGGAGAGGAAGGCGATCCGCAGGGTGCGCAGGGTCGCCTGCCGGTAGGCGCCGGTGATGCGGCGGATCGACTCCGCCTGTGCCTTGGCCCGGCCGAACACCTTCAGGGTCGGCAGGCCCGCGACCACGTCCAGGAAGTGTCCGGAGAGCCGGGACAGCAGCCGCCACTGCCGGTCCATGCGGGACTGCGTGGCCCAGCCGATCAGCACCATGAAAACCGGGATCAGCGGCAGGGTCCCGGCGATGAGGGCCGCCGCGACCCAGTCCTCGGTGACGATCCGCGCCAGCACCGCCACCGGGACGACCACCGCGAGCCCCAGCTGCGGCAGATAGCGCGAGAAGTAGCCGTCGAGGGCGTCGACTCCTCGCGTGGCCAGCGTGACCAGGGAACCGGTGTGCTGCCCGCCGAGCCATCCGGGGCCCAGCGCCGTCGCCCGGTCCAGCAGCCGTCCGCGCAGTTCGGACTTCACCGCGGCGCTCGCCCGGTGCGCGGCGAGTTCGGTGAGCCAGGACACCACCGCCCGGCCGCACGCGACCAGCACCAGCAACACCAGGGGAGTGCGCAGCTCGCCGGCCGTCATCCGGTGCTGGAAGGCACCGACGACCGTCTCGGCGACGAGCATGGCCTGGGCGACGACGAGGCCGGCCCCGAGGCCGCCCAGGACCACCACGGCGACCAGGAAGAACCGGGTGGCCCGGGCGTAACGCAGCAGACGCGGATCGATCGGTTTCACGTGAAACTCGCCCTTCGGTCCAGCAGGGTGCGCTCCAGGGGGCGCACCCCGGTCGGGCTCAGTGCGCGGCGTCGGCGATGTGCTGGGTGCCGATCCGCTTGCGGAACACCCAGTACGTCCAGCCCTGGTAGAGCAGGACGACCGGGGTGGCGATCCCCGCGCACCACGTCATGATCGTCAGGGTGTAGGGGCTGGACGCGGCGTTGCTCACCGTCAGGCTCCAGTCCGCGTTCAGCGTGGACGGCATGACGTTCGGGAAGAGCGACAGGAAGAGCATCGCCACTGCGGCCACGACGGTCACCCCGGACAGGGCGAAGGACCAGCCCTCGCGCCCCGCCCGGTTGGCCACCAGCGCCGCGACCAGGGCGGCCACCGCCACCACCAGCGCGACCAGGCTCCGGACGTTGCCCGAGTGGGCCTGCGTCCACAGCAGGAAGGCCAGTGCCACCACGGCCGTCACCAGGCCCACGCGGCCGGCGAGCCGGCGTGCCCGCTCGCGGATGTCACCGACGGTCTTCAGCGCCGTGAACACCGCGCCGTGGAAGGTGAACAGCGTCAGCGTCACCAGTCCGCCGAGCAGGGCGTAGGGGTTGATCAGGTCGCCGAGGCCGCCGACGTACTCCAGGTTCCGGTCGATCTTGACGCCCCGCACGATGTTGCCGAAGGCCACACCCCACAGGAACGCGGGGATCAGCGAGCACCAGAAGATCGCGTGCTCCCAGGCGCGCTGCCAGGTCTCCTCCGGCCGCTTGGCCCGGTACTCGAAGGCGACGCCCCGCACGATCAGGCAGATCAGGATGACCAGCAGGGGCAGGTAGAAGCCGGAGAAGAGGGTGGCGTACCACTCGGGGAAGGCGGCGAAGGTCGCGCCGCCCGCGCTGAGCAGCCACACCTCGTTGCCGTCCCAGACCGGACCGATGGTGTTGATCAGGACGCGCTTCTCGGCCCGGTCGCGGGCGAGCAGCTTGGTGAGGACGCCGACCCCGAAGTCGAAGCCCTCCAGGAAGAAGTAGCCGGTCCACAGGACGGCGATGAGGACGAACCAGACGTCGTGCAGTTCCATGACGGTGCCTCTCCCTCGGCCTAGTACGAGAAGGCCATCGGCTTGTCGGCGTCACGGGCGTCGCCGCCGATCTTCGTGGGCGGGTTGAGGTCGGCCTCGGTCAGCTCGGGCGGGCCGGCCTTGACGTACTTCGCGAGCAGCTTCACCTCGATGACGGCGAGGACGGCGTAGAGCACCGTGAAGACGGTCATGGAGGTGATGACCTCACCCTGGGAGACGCCGGGGGAGACCGCCTGCCGGGTCTGCAGCACGCCGTAGACGACCCACGGCTGGCGTCCCATCTCGGTGAAGATCCAGCCCCAGGAGTTGGCGATCAGCGGGAAGGCCAGGGTCCACACCGCGATGCGCCAGAACCACGTGGTCCACCGCGGGCCGAGGGCCTTGTTCCGGAACAGCACCAGGTGCGGCACCTCGTCCTCGCCGACCCTGAGATGCTGCGGCAGCAGGAACTTCTTCCGGGTCAGCCACAGGCCGGCCAGGCCGAGGGCGAAGGACGCCATGCCGAAGCCGATCATCCAGCGGAAGCCCCAGAAGGTGACGGGGATGTTGGGCCGGTAGTCACCGGGCCCGAACTTCTGCTGTTCGGCCTTGTTGACGTCGTTGATGCCGGGGACGTACGAGCTGAAGCTGTCGTCGGCCAGGAAGGACAGCAGGCCGGGTATCTCGATCGCGACCGTGTTGTGCCCCTTCTCCACGTCGCCGTAGGCGAAGACCGAGAAGGGCGCCGGCTGCTGCCCGTCCCACAAGGCCTCGGCGGCGGCCATCTTCATCGGCTGCTGCTTGAACATGACCTTGCCCAGGACGTCGCCGCTGACCGCGGTGAGCAGGCCGGCGATGACGACGGTGACCAGGCCGAGCCGCAGCGAGGTCTTCATGGCGCGCACATGCTTCTTGCGGGCCAGGTGGTAGGCGGCGATGCCGACCATGAAGGCGCCACCGGTCAGGAAGGCGGCGGAGAGCGTGTGGAAGGCCTGGGCAAGGGCGGTGTTCTGGGTCAGCACGGCCCAGAAGTCGGTCAGCTCGGCGCGGCCCCTGGCCTTGTCGATGCGGTAGCCGACGGGGTGCTGCATCCAGGAGTTGGCCGCCAGGATGAAGTACGCCGACAGGATCGTGCCGAGCGACACCATCCAGATGCAGGCGAGGTGGATCTTCTTCGGCAGCTTGTCCCAGCCGAAGATCCACAGGCCGATGAAGGTGGACTCGAAGAAGAACGCGATCAGGGCCTCGAAGGCGAGCGGCGCGCCGAAGATGTCCCCGACGAACCGCGAGTAGTCCGACCAGTTCATGCCGAACTGGAACTCCTGGACGATGCCGGTGACCACGCCCATGGCGATGTTGATCAGGAACAGCTTGCCCCAGAACTTGGTGGCTCTGAGGTACTTCTCCTTCTCGGTGCGCACCCAGGCGGTCTGCAGGCCGGCCGTCAGCGCGGCGAGGGAGATCGTCAGGGGAACGAACAGGAAGTGGTAGACGGTCGTGATGCCGAACTGCCAGCGCGCCAGTGTCTCCGGCGCCAAAGCCAGGTCCACGTCGTCACTCTCCTTACGTCGCCGTGGTCACGACGGCGGTTTGCCCCGGTGTGTCCTGCACAACAAGGCAGCAATCGGACTTGCTTGTGAACGCGTTCACATTCACAAGCAATTATGACGTACCGCTTTTCGGACCGTGAGGCGGGGGGGCCTTCCACCCCTCGCGTCAACCCCTGAGATCAAAACTCAACAGACCGTTGATCCGATCGCGCCCGGGCCGAGGCCCCGGATCACCGCGCTCCCGCGGGGCGACGAGCGCCGTCCGGCAGCCCGCGGCGGCGCCGGCGTGCGGGCCCGCCCCGTTCGTCCGCGCGGTGCCGCGACCGCATCTTGGGCACCCGCCGAGCCCGCCCGGGACGACGAAGGGCCTGCCCGCCTGGACGACGCCTCGGCGAGGCAGGAGCCGCTCACACCTCCTTGCGGAACGCCTCCGCCGCCTTGAGGAAAATGTCGTTCGCCTCGGCCTCGCCCACGGTCACCCGCACTCCCTCACCGGGGAACGGACGGACCACCACTCCCGCCCGCTCGCACGCCTCCGCGAAGGCGACCGTGCGCTCCCCCAGCCGCAGCCACACGAAGTTGGCCTGGGTCTCGGGCACCGTCCACCCCTGTGCGCGCAGCCCGTCGACCACGCGGTTGCGCTCGCACACCAGCGAGCCGACCCGGCCCAGCAGCTCGTCCTCGGCGCGCAGCGAGGCGATCGCCGCCTCCTGCGCCAGCTGGCTCACCCCGAAGGGCACGGCCGTCTTGCGCAGCGCGTCCGCCACCGGCTCGTGGGCGATGGCGAACCCCACCCGCAGGCCGGCCAGGCCGTACGCCTTGGAGAAGGTGCGCAGCACACAGACGTTGGGGCGCTCCCGGTACAGGGTCAGGCCGTCGGGGACCTCCTCGTCACGGATGAACTCGCGGTAGGCCTCGTCGAGGACGACCAGCACGTCGTCCGGGACCCGGTCCAGGAACCGTTCGAGCTCGGCCCGCCGCACCACCGTTCCGGTCGGGTTGTTGGGGTTGCAGACGAAGATCAGGCGGGTGCGGTCGGTGACGGCGTCCGCCATCGCGTCCAGGTCGTGGACCTCCTCCGGCGTCAGCGGCACCTGCACCGAGGTCGCACCGCTGATCTGGGAGATGATCGGGTAGGCCTCGAAGGACCGCCAGGCGTAGACGATCTCGTCGCCGGGCCCGCTGGTGGACTGCACGAGCTGCTGGGCGACCCCGACCGAGCCGGTGCCGGTCGCCACATGGGAGACCGGGACGTCGAAGCGCTCGGCCAGCTCGTGGGTCAGGGCGGTGCAGGCCAGATCCGGGTAGCGGTTCAGCGAGCAGGCCGCGGCGGTCACCTTCTCCATGACCCCGGGCAGCGGGGGATAGGGGTTCTCGTTGGAGGACAGCTTGTAGGCAGCCGGTCCCCCGGCCGCGGCGGGCTTGCCCGGCTTGTAGGTGGGGATACCCTCCAGCTCGGCGCGCAGCTTCGGGCTCGTCTCGCTCACCGCAGTCCTCCTCGTGACCACACCGGCCTTGCCACTACTGCCCACCCTATGGGGCGCGCGTGTTCTTGCGTACGAGGCGGAAGCCGTCGCCTCGGTCACTCGACGGCCGCTCTCCGTGCCGGAGGGTCGCCTCGGTCGCCTCACTGGTCACCCTGGCATCACGGGCATCAGTGCCCCAATCCGCACGAACCAGGGGGCGCATCGCACACATATTCATGCGCCGGTGGCTTGCGCCGTGGCGCGCATCCCTCGTCAAGGTGAGTTGAGACCTCTTCGAGACCTGCGCGGCACGACAGGCTCATGCGGTCCACAACTTCACGACCTGACCCAAAGACCGTCAACTGCTTTTGTTTCCAAGGACGTTGACCACTTTTGGCCATGCAGAAACGTGCCTGTCAATGCGTGCATATGCGGCCGCACCACCCCACCGCATGAGCCCTACTATCGGCTCGCCATGACAGCAGCAGGGAAGCACCAGGTGAGCCGCGCGGAAACCTCACGCCGAGGCAGCCGGCCGGGCCGGGCGGGCATCAGGGACGTGGCCGCCGCCGCCGGAGTCTCCATCACGACCGTCTCCGATGCCCTCAACGGCAAAGGCCGGCTCCCGGACGCCACCCGGCGCCATGTCCGCGAGGTGGCCGACCGGCTGGGATACCGCCCGTCGGCTGCCGCCCGGACCCTCCGCACCGGCAAGTCGGGCCTGATCGGCCTGACCGTGACGACCTACGGGGATGAACCTTTCACCTTCACCGAGTTCGCGTATTTCGCCGAGATGGCCCGCGCCGCCACCTCGGCCGCGCTCGCCCGCGGATACGCGCTCGTCATCCTCCCCGCGACCTCCCGCCACGACGTGTGGTCGAACGTCGCCCTGGACGGCACGGTCGTCATCGATCCCTCCGACCAGGATCCCGTCGTCAGCGAACTGGTCCGCCAGGGTTTACCGGTGGTCAGCGACGGCCGCCCGGCCGGCACCCTGCCGGTCACCGCCTGGGTCGACAACGACCACGAGGCCGCGGTCCTCGGCATCCTCGACCATCTCGCCGAAGCCGGAGCCCGGCGCATCGGGCTGCTCACCGGCACCACGACGGACACCTACACCCATCTGTCGACCACCGCCTACCTGCGGTGGTGCGAGCGCGTCGGCCAGGAACCGGTGTACGAGGCCTATCCGGCCCACGACCCGTGCGCGGGCGCCGTAGCCGCGGACCGCCTGCTGGCCCGGCCCGACCGGCCGGACGCCGTCTACGGCCTGTTCGACCCCAACGGCACGGATCTGCTCGCCGCCGCCCGCCGCTACGGGCTGCGCGTCCCCGAAGACCTGCTGCTGGTGTGCTGCAGCGAATCCACGGTGTACGCCAACACCGAGCCGCCCATCACCACCCTGTCGCTGAAACCCCGCCGCATCGGCACCGCGGTGGTCCAGCTCCTCATCGACGCGATCGAAGGTGTCGACTCCGACCGTCCGGTCGAGCAGGTCATACCGACGGAGCTGATCGTGCGCACCTCGTCCCAGCGGCGCCCGCCCCGCACGACCGTCAGCCCGCCGCGCGCACCCGAGGAACGGTAGGCCCTCCCACCCAGAGCCCGCCCGGTCCGGCGGGCTGCGCACCCGCCCGTGGCGCGGTGTCACCGGGTGCGCACCGCCCCTGTGCCCTGCCCCGCGGGGCCCGGGAGCCGTTTCCCGACCGGGTCCGGCCCGCACGACAGGCTGGGGGCGGGCCGGGCACAGGAGGGAAGAAGAGCAGTCAATCCGGGCGAAAGCCGCGGCAGAGCCGAGTTCTGTGGCGATTCACCACCCCTGGGTCATCACATGGCGCGATCGGCATTCCTATGATGGGCGCACGACACCGCGGGCCGCTGCGACCAGGCAGTCCGAAGCGGTGCAGATGCGGCGCAATGGTGGAGGGGTCGATGACTCAGGGGGCCGGTCAGGGACCCGAGGTGCAGCGGACGGCGACGTTGCGCGACTTCCGGGTGCCCGCGTACGTGAACGAGGCCGGTCCGTTCGTCACCAGCACGCACCCCGCCGAGGCCGTACCCCCGGCCGACCCGGGCTACCCGGCGCCCGCTGCCGCGTATCCCGACGGCTACACCCCCACCCAGCGCGACCTGCCCGTCATCCAGCGCGCGGACACCCCGCAGCCCGGCCTGGACCCGGCCGGCCGTCCGGCCTCCGGCCCCGGCCCCCTGTACGTCGTCGGCGACGTGCACGGGTATCTGGACGAGCTGGTCGCCGCGCTCCAGGAGCAGGGCCTCATCGACTCCTCGGGCCAGTGGTGCGCCGGCACGACGCGCCTGTGGTTCCTCGGCGACTTCACCGACCGCGGCCCGGACGGTGTGGGCGTCATCGACCTGGTGATGCGGCTGTCCGCCGAGGCGGCCGCGGCCGGCGGCTACTGCAAGGCGCTGATGGGCAACCACGAACTGCTGCTGCTGGGCGCCAAGCGCTTCGGGGACACGCCCGTCAACTCCGGCGCGGGCACCGCCACCTTCCAGGCGGCCTGGCTGCTCAACGGCGGACAGAAGTCCGACATGGAGCGTCTGCAGGACCACCATCTGCAGTGGATGGCACGCCTCGACGCGGTCGAGGAGGTCGACGGCTATCTGCTCGTGCACTCCGACACCACCGCCTATCTCGACTACGGCTCCTCCATCGAAGAGGTCAACGACACCGTCCGCGAGACGCTCACCCGCAACGACGTGGACGAAGTCTGGGAGCTGTTCCGCAAATTCACCAAGCGTTTCTCCTTCCGCGACGAGGGCGGCGCCGATGCCGTGCGCTCGCTGCTGGATACGTACGGCGGCAGCCGGATCGTTCACGGTCACAGCCCGATCCCCTATCTGCTGGGTGAAGTCGGCTCCGAGGACGGCGACGAATCCACCGGCCCGGTCGTGGAAGGCCCGCACGTCTACGCCGACGGCCTGGCCATCGCCATGGACGGCGGTGTGACCATGTCCGGGAAACTGCTGGTCCGCCGGCTTCCCCTGAGCGGCTGACACCTGTTTCCCGCGGCGCCCGGGCCCTTTTCTCCTTCTGCTTTCTCCTTCAGCGGCCGATGCTTCACCCGTCATATGACGGGTGACTTCCATCCGCGCAGCTCAGTACCCAATGTGCGGAAACCCCCTGTCACCGCGCCCCGCTGCGGCTCTACCATCGGCTTATCCGTAGCAGGCTCCCCTCCGTTTCTGCCCGACGGCTCGCAGGCATGCGAGCCCCAAGCCCTACGGAGCATCGGGGGATGCACATGAACAGCGTTCCGCAGCACCTGCTGAGCGAGGACCGGCTGGAATACGAGCGGATCCTCGATGAGGCGCTGCGCTCCGCGCCGCACCGCCCGGAACTGGCCGCCGCCGGCCGGCGCCTCACCACCGAGCAGCTGCGCGCGATGGCACTCAACGCCACGGCTCTCATCACGGCGGCCGCGGCCGCGGAATACCAGCACTACGTCAAGGTCCGCGAGGAGCTGCGCCGTCCGTCCGGTGCGGCCGACCCCGGCGAGGCGTCCTCGGACCTCGGCCTGACGATCGGGGAGGTCGCCGAGTCGACGGGGGCGGGCGCCGGAGCGGTCGTCGCCGTGCTCGCTCCGGTGCTCGCGGTGGTCGCCGCGGCCTTCTTCCTGATCATCGGCTACCTGCTGCGGGCGCTCGACGCGGATGCGGCCTTCGGTCAGACCCTGGTCACCGCCGGCTGGGTGTTCGGCGCGGTGGCCGCCGCAGCGATCCTCGTCGCCGCCGCCGGACTGCTGATCACCGCTCTGCGCAACCGCCCCTCGGCGTCGTCGGGCCCGTACACCGCGGCCGAGGAACGGGTGGCCCAGGCCCGGGACGCCTGGCGCGCCGCTCTGCTCGAACGAGGCATCCTGCCCTTTCTGCACGACGCGCTCAGCGACCCCGCGTCCGCGGCGGACCGGCGGCCGCGACCGGATGCCGGGACCGGCCGTATTCCTCGCCTGGGATACGACCGGCCCGGCTTCAGCAGCCCGGACGACGGTGTGCCGAGCACCCGTCCGAGCTTCTCCAGCCCCGACTACACCAGCCCGGATTTCTCAGGGCCGGGTGACCGGACCGAGTGACCGGGCCGGGTGACCGGACCGAGTGACCGGACGGAGTGACCGGACCGAGTGACCGGACGGAGTGACCGGGCCAGGTGACCGGACCGAGTGACCGGGCCGGGGCGCCGCGGTACCGGCGTGGTCCGGCAGCAGCCCCCGATGCCGCCGGACCGGCACGGACAGGGCCGGTCTCAGTCCGCGATCGGCAGGTAGACGCGGTTGCCCGCGGCCGCGAACTCCTTCGACTTCTGGGCCATGCCCTCCTCGATCTCGGCCTGCGTCATGCCGTGTTCCCGGCGGATGTCCTGCGAGATCTTCATCGAGCAGAACTTCGGGCCGCACATCGAGCAGAAGTGGGCCGTCTTGGCGGGTTCCGCCGGGAGGGTCTGGTCGTGGAACTCTCGTGCCGTGTCCGGATCGAGGGCCAGGTTGAACTGGTCCTCCCACCGGAACTCGAAACGGGCGTCGGACAACGCGTCGTCCCACGCCTGGGCGCCCGGGTGTCCCTTGGCGAGGTCGGCGGCATGCGCGGCGATCTTGTAGGTGATCACGCCGGTCTTCACGTCGTCCCGGTCGGGCAGGCCCAGATGCTCCTTCGGGGTGACGTAGCAGAGCATGGCCGTCCCCCACCAGGCGATCATCGCGGCACCGATGCCGGAGGTGATGTGGTCGTAGGCGGGAGCGATGTCCGTGGTCAGCGGGCCGAGCGTGTAGAAGGGGGCTTCGTCGCAGAGCTCCTGCTGCAGGTCGATGTTCTCCTTGATCTTGTGCATCGGGACATGGCCCGGGCCCTCGATCATGGTTTGGACCTCGAAGCGCCGAGCGATGCGCCCGAGTTCACCGAGCGTACGCAGCTCCGCGAACTGCGCTTCGTCATTGGCGTCCGCAATGCTGCCGGGCCGCAGCCCGTCCCCCAGCGAGAACGTCACGTCGTAGGCGGCGAGGATCTCGCACAGTTCCTCGAAGTGCTCGTAGAGGAAGGACTCCTTGTGGTGCGCCAGGCACCAGGCCGCCATGATCGAGCCGCCCCGGGAGACGATGCCCGTCTTGCGGCGTGCGGTCAGCGGCACATAGCCCAGACGCACCCCGGCGTGCACCGTCATATAGTCCACGCCCTGCTCGGCCTGCTCGATGACCGTGTCCTTGTAGATCTCCCAGGTGAGTTCCTCGGCCTTGCCACCGACCTTCTCCAGCGCCTGGTAGAGCGGCACCGTGCCGATGGGCACTGGCGAATTGCGCAGCACCCACTCGCGGGTGGTGTGGATGTTGCGGCCGGTGGACAGATCCATGACGGTGTCGGCGCCCCAGCGGGTCGCCCAGGTCATCTTCTCGACCTCCTCCTCGATGGAGGAGGTGATCGCGGAGTTGCCGATATTGGCGTTGACCTTCACCAGGAACCGCTTGCCGATGATCATCGGCTCGGTCTCGGGGTGGTTGACGTTGGCCGGCAGGACGGCCCGGCCCGCCGCGATCTCCTCGCGGACGACCTCCGGCGAGACGTTCTCCCGGAGCGCCACGAACTCCATCTCCGGGGTGATCTCGCCGCGCCGTGCATACGCCAGCTGGGTCACCGCCCGGCCGTCGCGGCCGCGCCGCGGCTGCCGCGGCCGGCCGGGGAACACGGCGTCGAGGTTGCGCAGCCCCCCGCGTGGCGAGGTGTGCCTGATGCCGTCGTCCTCGGGCCGTACCGGACGGCCCGGATACTCCTCGGTGTCGCCGCGGGCGACGATCCAGTTCTGCCGCAACGGCGCCAGTCCACGGCGGACATCGGTGTCGACGTGCGGATCGGTGTACGGGCCCGAGGTGTCGTACAGCGACACCGAGGTGCCATTGGTCAAGTGCACCTGACGGACCGGCACCCGGATGTCGGGGCGTGAGCCCTCGATGTATGCCTTGTGCCAGCCGATGGACTTCCCGGCCTCTCCCTGGGCAGTGGACTGCGCCCCGTCGGGGGACGTCTGGGTGGAGGCAGGCGTGCTTACGTCCTTGTTGGTCATGAGACCTACTCCCTACGCCGGCATTACCCGGTAACAGGTTCGGCGGTCGACGCAGCGGTTACCGTCTGCCGATGTCTGCCGGTGGACCATCGCTGTTCCACGTGAAACATCGCGAAGACGGAGGTCAGCGCCCTCTCAGCCCGGTGCTCCGAGCTCCCGCGTGTGCAAAGGTGCCTCCACGCTAGCGTCATGCACAGCGTGCTGAACAGTGGGCCCTGCCGGTTCTTGCAATGATCGGTCGGTGACGTCGACCCAGCAGTTCCCGCATCCACCGCCTGACCCACGGCGTGGCCCCGGGGCCGGGCACCGCGCGCAGACACCGGGGGAGCCTGTGCGGGCCGCATCCGCGCCACCGGCCGAGCCGGCCCGTGCCGGTCACGGCCACCACCACGAGCGCAGCCGCGCGGCTCAGGAACACGGACACAGCCACAGCCATGCCCATGGGCCCGCCGCGCCGGTCTCCCGGCATCTGCGCACGGTCATCGCCGCGATCCTGATCCCGTTCGCGGTCGCGGTGGTGGCCGGGCTCGCCGTGCTCTGGCCCGGCGGGACCCCCTCGCACCAGCGCACCGGCGTGGGCTTCGACCGGCAGACGCAGCAGGCCACGGTCACCCAGGTGGTGAAGGCGAGCTGCTCGGCGGTTCACACGTCCGGGGGAACGGCCGGCGAGGACGTCCCTGCCGGCAGTGCCACCGCTGCCGGCGGTTCCTCCGGCCGTAGCGGTACCTGCACCAAGGCCACCGTTCGGGTGGACACCGGCAAGGACAAGGGCCGCACCTTCACCGAGATCGTGCAGCCTGACCAGCCGCGGCAGTTGCACCAGGGCCAGAAGGTCGTGGTGGCCTACGAGCCGACCGCGCCACGGGAGTTGCAGTACTCGGTCACTGACGTCAACCGGCGCCTTCCGGTGGGCCTGCTGGCCGGTGCCTTCGCCCTCGCCGTGGTGCTGGTCGGGCGGATGCGGGGCGTGATGGCGCTGATCGCGCTGGGCATCAGCTTCGTGGTGCTGAGCCTGTTCATCCTGCCGGCGATCCTGCAGGGCTCGAATCCGCTCGTCGTGGCGGTGGTCGGGTCGAGCGCCATCATGCTGCTCGCCCTGTATCTGTGCCACGGCCTGTCGGCCCGCACCTCGGTGGCCGTGCTGGGCACGCTGGTGTCCCTGGTGCTCACCGGCGCGCTGGGCTCGCTGTTCATCGGCTGGGCCGCGCTGACCGGCAACACGGACGACAACACCGGGCTCATCCACGGCCTGTATCCGTCGATCGACATGAGCGGCCTGCTGCTCGCCGGCATCATCATTGGCTCGCTCGGCGTCCTGGACGACGTGACGGTGACCCAGACCTCGGCGGTCTGGGAGCTGCACGAGGCCAATCCGTCCATGGGGTGGCGCGGGCTGTACCGGGCCGGGATCCGCATCGGGCGCGACCACATCGCATCGGTCGTCAACACCCTGGTGCTGGCGTACGCGGGCGCGGCGCTGCCTCTGCTGCTGCTGTTCTCGGTCGCCGGCAGCAGCATCGGGACCGTCGCCAACAGCGAACTGGTGGCGGAGGAGATCGTCCGCACGCTGGTCGGGTCGATCGGCCTGGTCGCCTCGGTGCCCGTCACCACCGCCCTGGCCGCGGTGGTGGTCGCCGCCGACCGGCCGGACCGGGGGACGGGGCGGATGCCGCAGGGCACCGGGCCGGGTGTGCCCGCGCCGGCACGCGGCGCAAGGGGCAGGCGGCGCAAGCGGTGACCCCGTGGCGCTCGGCTGCGCGGCCGGCCCGCCGCCCGTGCCACGGGGGCGCGCGGTGAAGCGTGACGCCCCGCGCCGCCCCGCGGGGAAACGCTTCAGCCCGCGCTCTGTTCCTCGGCCAGGATGCGGTCCAGGGCCTCGTCGAGGTGGGCGTCGAAGTCGGCGAGTGCGCCTTCCTGGCCCAGCGGTACCAGCTTGTCCGTACGGTCCAGGAACGCCACCAGGGGCGCGGTGGAGGAACGGAACAGCGCTCGGTCGTTGCCGACCTGAAGCCGGATCAGCACCTCGTTCAGACAGTCGCCGTCCGCGGGCGAGATCCGCACGTCCCCGTCCCCGCACGGGGTACCCACCCCGTCGATCAGCAGCTCGCGTCCGAATACCCAGGTCACCGGGGCGTCGCCGGGCAAGTGGAAGGTGAGCCGCACGGCATAGGGATCGCTGGTCTCGTACCGCAGTTCCACCGGAATGCGGAAGGAGAGCTCCTCGGACACGAGAAAGCTCATCATGACCTCTGCTTGTACGGACTCGCGCATCGCTACCCCGTCATCTGCCGTCGACTGGCCGGGAATCATCCTCGTGACACTGATGGCATCTTGCTGAACGTATATGGCAGATCACAAGGAGTGAGTTTTCAGATGCTGATAGCCAGCGCGAGGGAGCCGACGCGCCGTCCCATCTCGCGCCGCAGCTGCCGTGCGGCGGGCAGCAGCCGGTCGCTCTGACGGGCGGGGAGCGACAGGGCGATGGTCGCCGCCGCGTCCCCGATGGTGAGGGGCACGGCCGCGCAGACCGTGCCCAGAATGTATTCCTGCCGCTCCGTCACCGGCTCCATGCGTCCTACCCGTTCCAGGCGCCGCAGCAGCGTATGGCTGTCCCGCACCGTGTACGGGGTGAGCGACTGCACGGGATAGCGGTCCAGGTGATCGCGGCGGGCGTCCTCGTCCAGCTGGGACAGCAGACACTGCCCGATCGCGTGCGCGTGTCCGGTCTCGCGGAAGTCGGCCCATTCGTGCACCGCCGGGTTGCCCGGCGTCTCGGACACGCACAGGATGTCGATCTCGCCGTCCCGGTACCGCGCGTAGTAGAGCGGTACACCGATCAGATCGCGCCATTGTGCAAGGGTGTCGGCGATCGTGCTGCGACGTTTCTGCGCTGCACCGCTGCTGCTGAGCCGCTCGGCCGCTTCGCCGAGGAAGAACAGCCCCCGATCGCGGTAGAGATAGCCCTCGTGCACCAGGGTGCGCAGCAGATGGTAGGCGGTGGGCAGGGCGAGCCCGGTCTTCCGCGCGAGCTGTTTGGCGGGGGCGCCGTGCTCGTGTTCCGCGACGGTCTCCAGCAGTCGCATCGCCCGCTGGACGGAGCCGATCAAGGTCTGGGACGACGGCGCGTGCCGTGGCTGGGCCGGTCTGCCGCCGGGCCGCTCCACCGGGCCGCCGGAGCGGGGCTGCGCGGGCAGTGCCGTGGAAGGGGACGGCACCCGGGGAGCGAGGGGCGCGTGCGATTCTGCGGGTGCGGTGTCAACCGTGGCCAAGGGTCACTCCCGTAGCGCGAGGGGCAGCCCGTGCGGGGAGACACGGGTGGGGATCGCCTGCCCGCGGGGGCCTGCCCCCGCGTCGATGCCGGGACCCTATCCGCCCGTCGCCGCTCACGGTGGCGCCGCGTCGAAACTTCCCTCCCGCGAGGGACCCGGTGACGGGTGACGTCCACCGCCGTCACCGGCGCACCGGCGTCCTCACCAGTCGCCGCGCGAGGACGAGCCCGCCGTGAACTTGCGCACGATGTAGATCAGCCCGCCGACCAGGGCCACGAAGATCAGCAGCTTGAACAGCAGCCCGATCACGAAGCCCACCACGGTCGCGATCAGGCCGCCGAAGACGATCAGGGCGATGGCCGGCACCGCGATCCACTTCACCCACCACGGCAGTCCCGCGAAGATCCCTCGCATTGCCCCGTCCCTGTCCTCTCGGCCGGCCCTGTGCCGGACTGACGTCGGTGCCCCGATGCTGCTGTGCGTCGGGGCCAAATCTGTCCGCTGTCGATGCTAGGGCCGTCAGCGGGCCGCTCGTGGGCGTCGCATCCCTTGTCCTCCCCTGACCCTTCCCCTAGGGAACCCGGAGACGGACGTCAGGCTTCCGGCGGAGAGAACACCACCAGGACGCGCAGATCCTCGCTGATGTGGTGGAACTTGTGGGGCACCTGGGCCGGGACGTAGACGACGCTGCCCCGTGCCACCTGGGTGGTCTCCGTACCGACCGTGATCAGGGCGCGGCCGCTGACGACGAAGTAGACCTCGTCCTGGTTGTGGGGCTTCTGCGGGTCGTGCTCACCCGCATTGAGCGCGTAGAGACCGACCGACATGTTCCGTTCCCGCAGGAACTGCAGGTAGGCGCCCTGGTTGGCGGCTCGCTCCGCGTCCAGCTCGTCCAGCCGGAATGCCTTCATCGTCCTCGCCCGTACTCGTCACCGATCCGATCCCCACGATCAGACACAGGACGGACCGCCCAGTCAAGACGACCGCCGGCGCGGACACCGGCAGCCAAGTCCAGCCCGGCCCGTCGGCGGGGTGTCCCACCCGCGGACGGCACCGCCGGCCACCCCGGCAGCCCGGCCACCCCGGCAGCCGGCCGCCCCGGCAGCCGGCCGCCCCGGCAGCCCGGCCTCGCCCTCCCCTGCCCGGGCTGCCTCGCGCAGGGGGCGTCGCGGCACCCCGCGGTTTCCTGAGAGGGTGGGACCGACGGCCCGGCCTGCCCGGCCGCAGTACGACAGCACATGAAGGGACGGGCTGCATGAGCGCTTCCGCCGCTGACGGCACGGTGAACACGCACAGGGCCGACGGGCCGGCCGTGACCGGGGACGGCACCCGCGCGGTGCGGGCCGGACTGCCCGAACCGGTCAAGCACGAGCCGACCCTGCCCGGCCCGGTGTTCGCCGCCCACTTCCATCTGCCCGGCGAGCCGACGGGCCCGTACACCTACGGCCGGGACGAGAACCCCACCTGGACCCTGCTGGAGCAGGCCATCACCGAGCTGGAGGCCCCGGGGCGCGATGACGTCGAGACGCTGGTGTTCGCGTCCGGGATGGCGGCCATCTCCTCCGTGCTCTTCTCGCAGCTGCGCGCCGGCGACGCGGTCGTCCTGCCGGACGACGGCTACCAGGCGCTGCCCCTGGTGAGGGCCCAGCTGGAGGCCTACGGCATCGAGGTGCGCACCGCGCCGACCGGCGGCGACGCCCAGCTGGAGGTGCTCCAGGGCGCCCGGCTGCTGTGGATCGAGTCCCCTTCCAACCCCGGGCTCGACGTGTGCGACATACGCCGCCTGACCGAGGCGGCCCATGCGCAGGGCACCCTGGTCGCCGTCGACAACACCCTGGCGACCCCCCTGGGGCAGCGCCCGCTGGAGCTGGGCGCGGACTTCGCGGTGGCCAGCGGCACCAAGCAGCTCAGCGGTCACGGCGACATCCTGCTGGGCTATGTGGCCGGCCGGAACGGCGAGGCCATGGCGGGGGTGCGCCGCTGGCGCAAGATCGTGGGCGCGATCCCCGGCCCCATGGAGGCCTGGCTCGCGCACCGTTCGGTCGCCACGCTGCAGCTGCGCGTGGACCGGCAGGCCGCCACCGCGCTCACCCTGGCCGAGGCGCTGCGGGCGCACCCGGACGTGACCGGCCTGCGGTACCCGGGGCTGCCGGACGACCCCTCGCACGCCGTCGCCAGGCAGCAGATGCGCCGCTTCGGCTGCGTGGTGTCCTTCACGCTGCCCACGCGGGAGCGCGCCGAGCGCTTCCTCGGCGCACTGCGGCTGGTGGACGACGCGACGAGCTTCGGCGGGGTGCGCTCCACCGCGGAACGGCGCGGCCGGTGGGGCGGGGACGCGGTGCCGGAGGGCTTCATCCGGCTCTCCGTGGGCGCCGAGGACCCCGAGGATCTGGTGGCGGACGTGCTGCGGGCCCTGGAGGAGTCGGCCGGCTGATCGCGTGCCGGGGTGCTTCACCGGTGCCCGGGCATGCGACGACGGCGGTCCGAGCCTCCCCCCTCGCGGCTCGGACCGCCTTCGGTTCCGCGCGCGAAGAACCGTGTGACCTAGGCTAATTGACTCGCTGTCAGTGTCCAATCACAGTAGCGACAGAGGCCTATCGACATATTTATAGTTGGCACGCGGCCGGGGCCGGACGGAGAGTGCCGGGAGGGGAGGACGCGCCGTGGATCTGGCGTTACTGCGCACGTTCGTGACCGTCCACCGGGCGGGATCCTTCACCCGCGCGGCTGCTCTGCTGGGCCTGTCCCAGCCGGCCGTCACCTCCCAGATCCGGACGCTCGAAAGACAGCTGGGCCGCCCCTTGTTCCTGCGCCAGGCGCGTGGGGTGACCCCGACGTCCGTCGGGGACGAGCTGGCCCACAAGGCCGCGCCTCATCTGGACGCCCTGGTGGAGATAGCGGAGTTCGGACTCGACGACGAGTCCTCCCTGCGGACGCTTCACCTGGCGGGGCCGCCCGAATTCACCACCGAACGGGCCCTGCCCGCCCTGACACAGCTGACCGGCGAGGACGGCCAGGGGTTCGCTCTGCGGGCGTCCTTTGGACACGCCGAGGAGGTCCTGGAAGGGCTGTCCGCCGGGCATCACGACCTGGCCATCAGCACGGCACGGCCGCGCGGCGGAGTGTTCACGGCGTCGCCTCTGTGCGACGAGGAGCATGTCCTGGTCGCGGCACCACACTGGGCGGAGCAGCTCGGCACCGTGCCCCTGCCCGACCAGGACGTGGAGGCCCTGGAGAGCGTTCCCGTGGTCGAGGTCCACGAGTCGCTCCCCTTCGTGTCCCGCTACTGGGCCTCGGTCTTCGACACCCAGCCGACCGCGTCCGGCTCCGTGATCGTTCCCGACCTGCGCGCGGTTCTCGCCTGTGCGGCGTCCGGTGCCGGGCTCGCGGTACTGCCCCGCTATCTGTGCACCGACGCCTTGAAGCAGGGTCACCTGGTCACGCTGCACGAACCGCCGGTCCCGCCGCTGCGCACCTACTTCCTGGTGGTACGCACCGGGACCCTGGCCTCGCCGAACATCGCCCGCGCCCATGAGTGGCTGCTGCGGGCGGCAGCCGACTGGTGCTGATCCCCCTCCCGTGGAGCGATACGGGAGCTCCGGTGCGGTGACGGCGTGCGATGTTTCACGTGGAACCACGCGGGCCACATGTCACGCATGACCGTCCGCCCCGTGGTCAAGCGCACCGCCCGAGCCGTTCTCCTCGACGGCGACGATCTGATCCTGATCAAGCGCACCAAGCCGGGTGTGGATCCCTACTGGGTCACTCCCGGCGGGGGAGTCGAGCCGGGCGACCCGACCCTCGTCGACGCACTGCGCCGCGAAGTGCACGAGGAACTGGGCGCGAAGATCACGGATGTGGTGCCCTGTTTCGTGGACACCGTGGAGCACATCGGCGTGGACGGCGGTGCCACCGGTGTGAAGGTGCAGTTCTTCTTCGTCTGCCGGCTGACGTCGATGGATCCCTCGCTCCGGCACGGCCCCGAGGTGGAGGAGCCCTCCGGCGAGTACGAGATCGTGCGGGTGCCGTTCACCCGGGTCGGGATCGCCTCCGTCCATCTGGTGCCGTTGTCGCTGCGGCACTATCTGGACGCGAACATCGAGGGCGTCCGGGCCCTGCACGCCGCCGATCTCGGCTGACCGGTGACCGGCGCTCCCCGTGACCGGCCCACGGCGTGGCCCGGGACCCCTGCTGCCCGGCTCGGGAGCCCCGCGACGCTCCTGTCCCGCAGGTCCGGCGGGCTGCGACGGCGTGGCCAAAAGCACGTACGTCCGCCCTGGTGAAGTGGACGCCGGCCCGGCCGGTCGGACAGCCTGACCTGCGTGTCGACTCCTTCCCCTGCCGATCTGCCCATCCGCCGCCTGACGCTGCGGGATCTGCCCGCCTGCGCCGACCTGTCCGAGAGCCGGGGGTGGCTCCGCGAGGAACACAAGTGGAGCTTCCTCCTGACCGCCGGCAACGGATACGGCATCGACGATCCCGCCGGAGGTCTTGTCGCCGCCTGTGTCGTCACCCCCTATGGCCCTCCGGGGCGCACCGAGTTCGCTGCCATCGGCATGGTTCTCGTCGCCGAGGGGCACGAACGGCAGGGCATCGGCCGCCGGCTGATGCGTCACGTCCTGTCGGTGACGGGCACGACGCCCCTGACCCTGTATGCGACGGAGAACGGCCGCCCGCTGTACGAGAAGGTCGGCTTCACGATCACCGGCCGCTCCGAGACGGTGTCGGGGCTGTTCCAGCGGGAGGAGAAGCCCGCACGCATCACCGCTCGCGCGGCCACCGCGGAGGATCTGCCGGGCATCCTCCGGCTGGACGGAGAGGTCTTCGGGGCCGACCGCACCCCGGTCATCACCCGGCTGCCCGCCTTCACCGACCATCTCTGCGTCGCCGAGGACCGCGGGGAACTCATCGGCTATGCCGGGGCCTGGCCGACCACGGACACCCAGGTCGTCGGGCCGCTCATCGCACGGGACACCGAGACGGCGAAGTCCCTGGTCTCCTTCCTCGCCGCCCGGACGGACCGGCCGCTGCGCACCGACATCGACGTCCGCCACGCCGAACTGCTCGCCTGGCTGAAGCAGCGCGGTCTGGCCTCCGTCTCCGTCCAGGCGGTGATGGCCTACGGCACCGCCGAGCTGCCCGGGGACTGGACCCGCCGGTTCGCTCCGCTGACCGTGGCGGCCGGCTGACCGACGCGTCGGAGATCCGTCTCCCCGCTGTGACGACGGGCGGGGCCTGAGGCGTCACTCCGCATCGCCTCGGGCTCCGTCGGTGTCCGAGCCGGCACGCACAGGTCCACCGCCGGGCCGCCCGGCATGCCACCCGAACCCTGCCCATGGAAGGTCCGGACGCTGCCGCTGGGCAAGCCTCGCCCCGCCGCGCCACTGCTTGCACGCGCGGAATGGATGCAGACGCCGTCTCTTGCGCCCTGCTTTACCCTGGACGAAGCCCCCGGGATGGAGGAAACGCTCATGACAGCGACGGACCCCGAGCTCACCGCCCTCGCCCAGGGCTGGTGCGCCCTCTCCCTGCTGCACGGGAGGATCGAGGCGCACATCGAGCGCGCTCTGCAGTCCAAGCACCGCCTGAGCGTGCGCGAGTACTCCCTGCTCGACGTGCTCAGCCGCCAGCACGACGGCGACGGCGGTCATCTGCAGATGAAGCAGGTCGCCGACGCGGTCGTCCTCAGTCAGAGCGCCACCACCCGTCTCGTCACCCGGCTCGAGGACCGCGGGCTGCTGGAGCGCTATCTGTGTCCCACCGACCGCCGCGGCATCTACACCAATGTCACGGAGGCCGGTCTCGCCCTGCTGGAAGAGGCTCGGCCCACCAACGACGCCGCACTGCGCGAGGCACTCGACGAGGCCGCGAAGAACCCGGACCTGGAACCGCTGGTCCGGGCCGTGGAGTCCCTGAAGACACCGGCCGTCCAGGGCCATCCGTCCGCCGTGGCGTCCTGAGGTTCCCGAACCCGGTGTGCTCCCCGGGAGAAGTCCCTAGGGTGCGCCCATGGGCCATCTCGGAATACGGCGGGCCGTCGCCGACGACGTCCCTGCCATCGTCGCCATGCTCGCGGACGACCCACTGGGCGCGCAGCGGGAGTCGCCGGACGATCTCGCACCGTACCTGGCGGCCTTCGAACGGATCCGCACGGACCCGAACCAGCACCTGGTCGTCGCCGTCCGTGAAGGCCGCGTCGTCGGCACCCTGCAGCTGACGGTCGTCCCCGGCCTGTCACGGCGGGGAGCCACCCGGTCGGTCATCGAGGCCGTACGCATCCACGCCGACGCGCGAGGGGACGGCCTGGGCACACAGCTCATCGAGTGGGCGATCGGAGAATCCCGTCGTCTGGGGTGCCACCTGGTGCAGCTGACGTCCGACAGGACACGCAAGGACGCGCATCGCTTCTACGAGCGGCTCGGCTTCGAGGCGTCCCACGTGGGGTTCAAGCTTCCGCTGCGCTGACGGCACGGGGGCCTGTTCCACGTGAAACAGGCCCCGGCCTTCCTCGTCCGGCGTCCCGGCCTACTCGAGGCCGCGCCATCCCTCCGGGTCGACGCCGCCGGGCACCGCCGCGTCGGGGTCGTACGGCTGCCGGGTGAACACGAACGACCCGAGGTCCAGATGGTCCACGGAACCGTCCGCGCGCCGCACCGGCCGCAGCAGCTCGCCGGCGTAGTAGCCCTCCAGTCCCGTCCAGGTCCCGTCCCCGTTCGGCCGGAACCGGGAGTGCCTGCCGGTGCCGGACAGCGGCTCCAGCGAGGCCAGCCCGTCGGCGGTCAGCCGGAGCCCGAACGCATGCGTGCCCCAGTACCACGGCCCGGCCAGCTCCAGCACGGACGGATCGATCTCCCGCAGCGGCCGCCAGGGCTCCGGGATGCGCGGTTCGGCCTCGGCGACGATCCGCACCAGGTCGGCACCCACCGCCACCACCGGCACACCGGAGGTGCAGTTGGCCAGCACCACGGCCGCCACATCGTCGTCCAGGGCGAGGGTCAGCGACGCGACGAAGCCCGGCAGCGACCCGGAGTGGCCCGCCAGGAGCCGCTCACCCGACCGCCGCAGTTCCAGCCCCAGGCCGTAGGCGTACCCCGTCGTCACGTCCGCGGCCTCGGGCGGAGCCGCCGGGGTCCGCATCTCCCGCAGTGACGCGGCGCTCAGCACCCGCTCGTCGCCCCGGGCGAGGAAGGCGGCGAACCGGGCGAGGTCGCCCGTGGTGGACCACAGCTGCCCGGCGGGAGCCATCCGGCCGAGGTCCTCGGCGGGCTCGGGCAGCAGCACATCGGCCCAGGGGTGCACCGCCCAGCCGGCCGCGTGCGGTGCCGTGGGACGGCTGCTCGTGCGCTCCAGCCCCAGCGGGTCGAGCACCTCGCGCCTGAGGACGTCCTCCCAGGCCGCGCCGCGCAGCCTCTCCACCAGCGCCCCCAGCACGGTGTAGCCGGGATTCGAGTAGTGGAACCGCCGGCCGACCGGGTGCCGCAACGGCTCGTCACCCAGGACGTCGGCCAGCTCCGGCCGCAGGGACCCGGGGGTGCGCTCCCACCACGGTGCGGGCGACTCGGCGGCCAGGCCGCCGGTGTGCGACAGCAGGTCGGCGATCGTGGCCTCCCCGGCACCGGTTCCCGGCAGATGCTTCTCCAGCGGGTCCCCCAGGTCGAGGACGCCCTCGTCGCGCAGCCGCATGACGAGCACGGCGGTGAAGGTCTTGGTGATCGAACCGATGCGGTATTGGGTGGTCTCGTCGGGGACATGGCCTCCCGCCCCCGCACGGGCACCGTGCCAGACCGTCCGGCCGTCCCGTACGACCGCGGCGACGAGCGACGGCGCCCGCCCCTCGGCCTGGGCCACGGCGATCCGGTGCGACAGGGCCCGGCGGGTGCCGGGCAGCAGCTCATCCTCAGGTGAAGTCATTCCCCCAGTCCATCGGGTGAGCCCGCACCCCGTCGAGCCCATTGTCACGGCTCAGCCGCCGCGCGGCCCCGCCCCGGCGGAGCTGCACGGCAGGGGGGCAGGCCCGGAAGGCCTTCAGCACGGCAGGGACTCCCCCCCAGGTGCATCCTGGAGGCCCTGGGCACAGTGTGCGCCGGACATGAGCGACGAGGGCTGCTCCGGCAGCGGCTCCCAGGCACCAACCGGACATCCGACGCACCCACCGGACGGCCGCGGCCCGGCGCGACCCGCATCAGGTCTGGGCCATGTCCACGAACCGTGAGTAGTGCCCCTGGAAGGCGACCGTGATCGTCGCCGTGGGGCCGTTGCGGTGCTTGGCGACGATCAGGTCGGCCTCGCCGGCCCGCGGGGACTCCTTCTCGTAGGCGTCCTCACGGTGCAGCAGGATGACCATGTCGGCGTCCTGCTCGATGGAGCCGGACTCACGCAGGTCGGAGACCATCGGCTTCTTGTCGGTGCGCTGCTCGGGACCACGGTTGAGCTGGGACAGCGCGATGACCGGGATTTCCAGCTCCTTGGCGAGCAGCTTGAGGTTCCGGGACATCTCCGAGACCTCCTGCTGACGGCTCTCGGCCCGTCGGGTGCTGCCCGACTGCATCAGCTGGAGGTAGTCGATGACGACCAGTTTGAGGTCGTTGCGCTGCTTCAGCCGCCGGCACTTGGCGCGGATCTCCATCATCGACAGGTTCGGGGAGTCGTCGATGTAGAGCGGGGCCGCGGAGACGTCCGGCATCCGACGGGCCAGCCGGGTCCAGTCGTCGTCGGTCATCGTGCCCGAGCGCATGTGGTGCAGGGCGACGCGGGCCTCGGCGGACAGCAGGCGCATCGCGATCTCGTTGCGGCCCATCTCCAGCGAGAAGATGACGCTCGGCAGGTTGTGCTTGATCGCCGCCGTCCGGGCGAAGTCCAGCGCGAGGGTGGACTTGCCCATGGCGGGGCGGGCGGCGATGACGATCATCTGACCGGGGTGCAGGCCGTTGGTCAGCGCGTCGAAGTCGGTGAAGCCCGTGGGGACACCCGTCATCTCGCCGCTGCGCGAGCCGATCGCCTCGATCTCGTCGAGGGCACCCTCCATGATGTCGCCGAGCGGAAGGTAGTCCTCGCTGGTGCGCTGCTCGGTGACCGCGTAGATCTCGGCCTGAGCGCGGTTGACGATCTCGTCGACGTCGTCGTCCGCGGCGTACCCCATCTGCGTGATCCGCGTACCGGCCTCGACCAGGCGGCGCAGCACCGCCCGGTCGTGCACGATCTCCGCGTAGTAGGCGGCGTTGGCCGCCGTGGGCACGGCCTGTACCAGGGAGTGCAGGTAGGAGGCGCCACCCACGCGGTTGATCTCGCCGCGCTTGGTCAGCTCGGCGGCGATGGTGATGGGGTCGGCGGGCTCGCCGCGCGCGTAGACGTCGAGGATGGCCTGGTAGATCGTCTCGTGCGCGGGCTTGTAGAAGTCGTGGCCCTTGAGGATCTCGACGACGTCGGCGATGGCCTCCTTCGACAGCAGCATGCCGCCGAGGACCGACTGCTCCGCCTCGAGATCCTGCGGAGGGACACGCTCGAACGACGACCCCGCGCCGTCCCACCGGTCGTCCTCACGGCCGCGCTCGTGCTGTTCCTCGCGGCGGCCGGCATCGGGGTGCCGACGGGAGGCGGGCAGACGGTCGCCGGGTCCGCTGTCGGCCCACGGGCTGTCCAAGGGCTCGGACATGCTCACCGAGCGACCTCCTCCCGTCCGCCGAGCGGACCTCGCCGTGCGCGTTCTTTCTACGGCACGGCACTGACAGACCGAGAAGCCTCGCTCCGGTTCGCGGCGTCATGTCGTGCGGGTGCACCAGCCGGTGTCGGACGGAGCGGGCGCCGGACCACGGTAGGCCCCCGGGCACCGTCAGCCAATCTGGTTATCCACAGGCCATGTGGACGACTGGCCGGATGCTGTGGACAACCCCGCTAAACCTGTGCACGACATGGTGGACAGCGCTGTGAACAAGACCGCGACTGCCCGAAAACGACACCTCTGACCTGCACTTTTGCCATCCACGGGCTGTGCAGAAGAAAAACTTCCCCGGTCGGCCCACGATCGCTGCGAACGGTGGGCGCATGGGCACGGCACGAGACGAGAAGTAAGGCATGCACAAGCTTTGCATTCCTTACCTGTGGATGATTGGATGGACGCCCATGACACAGGCCCCCGCACGCCCCACGGCCTCCCGGCGGCGACACGACCGCGAGATCATCGCCCTGGCCGTCCCGGCCTTCGGCGCGCTGGTCGCCGAGCCGCTCTTCGTCATGGCCGACAGCGCGATCGTCGGTCATCTCGGCACGGCACAGCTCGCCGGACTCGGTGTCGCCTCCGCCCTGCTGACCACCGCCGTCAGTGTCTTCGTCTTCCTCGCCTACGCCACCACGGCCGCCGTGGCCCGCCGCGTCGGCGCGGGCGACCTCAGAGCCGCCATACAGCAGGGCATGGACGGCATCTGGCTGGCCCTGCTGCTCGGCGCGGCGGTGATCGTGGTCGTCCTGCCCACCGCCCCCGCCCTGGTGAAACTCTTCGGCGCCTCGCACACCGCCGCTCCGTACGCCACGACCTATCTGCGCATCTCCGCCCTGGGCATCCCGGCGATGCTCGTCGTCCTGGCCGCCACCGGTGTGCTGCGCGGGCTGCAGGACACCAGGACGCCGCTCGCGGTCGCCGTCGCGGGGTTCGTCACCAACGCCGCGCTCAACGCGGGCCTGGTCTACGGCGCCGGTCTCGGCATCGCGGGATCCGCCTGGGGCACCGTGATCGCCCAATGCGGGATGGCAGCGGTCTACCTCACCGTGGTCGTGCGCGGAGCCCGGAGACACGGAGCCTCGCTGCGCCCGGACGCCGCCGGCATCAAGGCCTCCGCACAGGCCGGCGCGCCCCTGCTCGTGCGGACGCTGTCCCTGCGGGCCATCCTGATGATCGCCACGGCCGTCGCGGCCCGCCTCGGCGACGCCGACGTCGCCGCCCACCAGATCATCCTGTCCCTGTGGAGCCTGCTGGCCTTCGCCCTGGACGCGATCGCGATCGCCGGGCAGGCCATCATCGGCCGCTATCTGGGCGCCGAGGACGCCGACGGTGCCCGGCAGGCCTGCCGTCGCATGGTCCAGTGGGGCATCGCGGTCGGCGTGGTTCTCGGCCTGCTGGTGATCGTCACGCGGCCGGTGTTCCTCCCCCTGTTCACCGACGACTCCGCCGTCACGTCCACTGCCCTGCCGGCCTTGCTGGTGGTGGCCCTCGCACAGCCGATCTGCGGGATCGTCTATGTCCTCGACGGTGTGCTCATGGGTGCCGGGGACGGCCCCTATCTGGCCTGGGCCATGCTGATCACCCTGGCGGTGTTCACCCCGGCCGCACTGGCGGTGCCCCGGATCGGCGGAGGGCTCACCGCGCTGTGGGGCGCCATGACGCTGATGATGGCGGTGCGGCTGCTGACGTTGTGGCTGCGGTCCCGCTCGGGCCGATGGGTGGTGACCGGGGCGACGCGCTGAGGAACGCGGCACCGTGCCGCCGCAGGGCGGCCGTTTCACGTGGAACGACGTTCCCGGCGGCTCACCGTCTCGTCTGCCGGCACCCCACCGCCCTGCTCCCTCACACCGCCGCTCCTCTGCGGCGGCGGGGGCGCTCACCATTTCCGCCAAGCGGACTGCACGCGAAAGGGCCGTACCCGGTCAAGGCGGGTACGGCCCTTTCACAGCTGACGCTGCCGAGCGCGACGATCAGGCCGCGACGACCTCGATGTTGACCTTGGCGGCAACCTCGGGGTGCAGACGCACAGACGTCTCGTGGGCGCCCAGGGTCTTGATCGGCGCACCCAGCTCGATGCGGCGCTTGTCGACCTCGGGACCGCCGGCCTCCTTGATCGCCGAAGCGATGTCGGCCGGGGTGACGGAACCGAAGAGACGGCCGGACTCGCCGGAGCGGACGGCCAGGCGGACCTTCACACCCTCGAGCTGGGCCTTGATCTCGTTGGCCTGCTCGATGGTCTGGATCTCGTGGATCTTGCGAGCACGACGGATCTGCTCGACGTCCTTCTCGCCACCCTTGGTCCAGCGGATCGCGAGCTTCCGCGGGATCAGGTAGTTGCGAGCGTAGCCGTCCTTGACGTCGACGATGTCGCCCGCGGCGCCGAGGCCGGAGACCTCGTGGGTAAGGATGATCTTCATGAGTGACTCACCCTTCCCTTAGCGCGCGGTGGAGGTGTAGGGCAGCAGCGCCATCTCACGGCTGTTCTTCACGGCCGTGGCGACGTCACGCTGGTGCTGCGTGCAGTTGCCGGTCACGCGGCGGGCACGGATCTTGCCGCGGTCGGAAATGAACTTCCGCAGCATGTTCGTGTCCTTGTAGTCCACGTACGTGACCTTGTCCTTGCAGAACGCGCAGACCTTCTTCTTAGGCTTGCGCACAGGCGGCTTCGCCATGGTGTTTCTCCTGTGTGATCAAGAAGTCTGGGTAACGACCCGCCCTCGCCCCGCTCCGGCCCGAGGACCGGAAGGACTAGAAGGGGGGCTCGTCCGAGTAGCCGCCGCCCTGCGGGCCGCCGCCCCAGCCGCCGCCCTGGTTGCCACCGGCGGGAGCGCCGGTCGCCCACGGGTCGTCGGCGGGAGCACCGCCCTGCGGGCCGCCGCCCCAGCCGCCACCAGGCTGACCACCGCCGTAGCCGCCCTGGCCACCACGGCCGCCGGTCTTGGTGATCTTGGCCGTGGCATTGCGCAGGCTGGCGCCGACCTCGTCGACGTCCAGCTCGTAGACCGTGCGCTTGACGCCCTCACGGTCCTCGTAGGACCGCTGCTTCAGCCGGCCCTGCACGATGACGCGCGTGCCTCGCTGAAGCGACTCGGCGACGTTCTCCGCCGCCTGACGCCAGACCGAGCAGGTCAGGAAGAGGCTCTCGCCGTCCTTCCACTCGTTCGTCTGGCGGTCGAAGGTGCGGGGCGTGGATGCGACGCGGAACCTCGCGACCGCCGCACCCGAGGGGGTGAAGCGCAGCTCGGGGTCGTCGACGAGATTGCCGACGACCGTGATGACGGTCTCGCCTGCCATGGGGAACCTCTCGGCGGGTGTGCTGCTGGCTGCTGGTGCGTGCTGCTACTCGAATCCCGAGGCCGGCTGAGCGGAGAGGCTCAGTGGGTCTCGGGGCGGAGGACCTTGGTCCGGAGGACCGACTCGTTCAGGTTCATCTGGCGGTCGAGCTCCTTGACGACCGCAGGCTCGGCCTGCAGGTCGATGACCGAGTAGATGCCCTCGGGCTTCTTCTTGATCTCGTACGCGAGACGGCGACGACCCCAGGTGTCGACCTTCTCGATCTTCCCGCCACCGTCACGGACGACGGAGAGGAAGCTCTCGATCAGCGGGGAGACAGCGCGCTCCTCGAGATCGGGGTCGAGGATGACCATCACCTCGTAGTGACGCATGTGGAACCCACCTCCTTTGGACTCAGCGGCCACGGTCGTTCCGTGGCAGGAGGGTCATGATGCGTTGGCACCGGTGTCACCGAGTAAACCAGGCCCCACTGACAGAGGGGCCCACTCGGCCGTACCGGACGACGGGCACCGGTGCAGAAGCTACAGACTACCCGGCAACCGCCGTACGGTTGAAATCCGACCCTGAGGGGACACAATCTGTACACATCGGGTGATGCAGGGCTAAGCGCCCACCGCCTTCCACAGGAGGTCCCGCCATGGCACAGATGATGCGCACCGCCAGATCCCGCAGCGGTCTGCTGGCCACCGACGGCAAGCCCCACCCGCTGCAGGACGCGCTGCTGGCCGTGACCGCGTTCCTCGGCTTGATCTCCCTCGTCACCGCCGCGTTCCCGGCGCTCCACCTGCTGACCGTCTGCACCGGGCTGATCGGCGTGCTCACCGGTGGGTACGGCCAGTTCATCTCGGAGACCACGCGTGAGCGCTTCGGTCTGGTCCTCGGCCTCGGCGCCTCCGCGATCGGTCTGTTCCTCGGCCTCGCGCACAGCGATCTCACCTCGGGGTTCGTCGGCGGCTGAGCGCACCGCCCCAGGGCGGCTGCGGGTGCTCCCCCACAGGGCCGGTTGGCCCAGGCCCAACCGGCCCGCATCCCAGGCGCAGTAGGCTCTGGCGAGAGCCGGAGCCCCTGATCCATGGGGACACGCCAGCCCGAGGAGCGCCCCGAATGAGCCTGACCCTGAGGACCATCAGTCGAGAGCAGCATCTGGCCTACATCCAGAGCCTGCCGGCGGCGAGCCACATGCAGGTCCCGGCGTGGGCGGACGTCAAGGCGGAGTGGCGCTCGGAGAACCTGGGGTGGTTCGACGACCGCACGGGTGAGCTGGTCGGTGTCGGCCTCGTCCTCTACCGGCAGCTGCCCAAGATCAAGCGCTATCTCGCCTATCTGCCCGAGGGTCCGGTCATCAACTGGTTCGCACCGAACCTCGACGACTGGATCCAGCCGATGCTGGCGCACCTGAAGCGGCAGGGCGCCTTCTCGGTGAAGATGGGCCCGCCCGTGATCATCCGCCGCTGGAACGCGGACACCATCAAGAAGGGCATCCAGAACCCGGACGTCAAGCGCCTGCGGGATCTGGAGGCCGACTTCATCGAGCCCCGCGCCTTCGAGGTCGCCGACAAGCTGCGCCGGATGGGCTGGCAGCAGGGCGAGGACGGCGGCGCCGGCTTCGGTGACGTCCAGCCGCGCTACGTCTTCCAGGTGCCGCTGGCCAACCGTTCCCTGGAAGAGGTGCACAAGAACTTCAACCAGCTGTGGCGCCGCAACATCAAGAAGGCGGAGAAGGCCGGCGTGGAGGTCGTCCAGGGCGGCTACCACGACCTGGAGGAGTGGCAGCGGCTGTACGAGATCACGGCCGTGCGCGACCACTTCCGGCCCCGCCCGCTGTCGTACTTCCAGCGCATGTGGACGGCGCTGAACACCGAGGACCCCAACCGCATGCGGCTGTACTTCGCACGGCACAACGGCGCGAACCTGGCCGCGGCGACGATGCTGATCGTCGGCGGCCACGTGTGGTACTCCTACGGCGCCTCCGACAACATCGGCCGTGAGGTCCGGCCCTCGAACGCCATGCAGTGGCGGATGCTGCGCGACGCCTACGCGCTCGGCGCCACCGTCTACGACCTGCGGGGCATCTCCGACACGCTGGACGAGTCCGACCACCTCTTCGGTCTGATCCAGTTCAAGGTCGGCACCGGCGGGCAGGCCGCCGAGTATCTCGGCGAGTGGGACTTCCCGCTGAACAAGCTGCTCCACAAGGCGCTGGACATCTACATGTCCCGCCGCTGACCTCGCGTTCCCCGCTTCGACTCCGTCGACCTCATCCCTACTTCTGACACACCGCAGCCACGAGAAAGGTTCCGGTCCGGCCATGGCGCTCACGCTCTATGTCGACACCGCGCGCTGGCGGGCGCACCACAAGCACGTGCAGGAGCAGTTCCCGGGACTGGTCCCGGTCTGCAAGGGCAACGGCTACGGCTTCGGACACGAACGGCTGGCGGAGGAGGTCACCCGCATGGGCGCGGACGTCCTCGCCGTCGGCACGACGTACGAGGCCGCGCGCATCAAGGACTGGTTCAGCGGCGATCTGCTCGTGCTCACGCCCTACCGGCGTGGTGAGGAGCCGGTGCCGCTGCCGGACCGGGTGATCCGCTCGGTGTCGTCGGTCGACGGCGTGTACGGCCTGGTGGGGGCGCGGGTCGTCATCGAGGTGATGTCGTCGATGAAGCGGCACGGGGTCACCGAGCAGGACCTGCCGCAGCTGCACGCCGCCATCGAGAACGTGCGCCTGGAAGGCTTCGCCATCCACCTGCCGCTGGACCGCACCGACGGCTCGGACGCCGTGGAGGAGGTCATCGGCTGGATGGACCGGCTGCGGGCGGCCCGGCTCCCGCTGCACACCATGTTCGTCAGCCACCTCAAGACCGAGGAGCTGGCCCGCCTGCAGCAGCAGTTCCCGCAGACCCGGTTCCGCGCCCGGATCGGCACACGGCTGTGGCTCGGCGACCACGAGGCCACCGAGTACCGCGGCGCGGTGCTGGACGTCACCCGGGTGTCCAAGGGCGACCGCTTCGGCTACCGGCAGCAGAAGGCCCCCTCCGACGGGTTCCTGGTCGTGGTGGCGGGCGGCACGTCCCACGGTGTGGGCCTGGAGGCGCCGAAGGCGCTGCACGGCGTCATGCCGCGGGCCAAGGGGGTCGCCCGCGCCGGCCTGGCCACCGTGAACCGGAATCTGTCGCCGTTCGTCTGGGCCGGCAAGCAGCGCTGGTTCGCCGAGCCACCGCACATGCAGGTCTCCATCCTCTTCATCCCGGCGGACGCCCCGGAGCCCAAGGTCGGCGACGAGCTGGTGGCCCATCTGCGGCACACCACCACGCAGTTCGACCGTCTCGTGGACCGCTGACCACGCGGCCGGAGACTCCCCCGGGCCGGCCGGCCCACCCGAGATCCTCCTGCACCCACACGAAGGCCGCACCCGGCGCACGCTGCCGGATGCGGCCTTCGACGCGTAGTCCGCCGCTTGCTCAGGCCGGACGGTCCTCCGCACACACCGCTCCGCCGCCCCACCGCACCTGCGGCACATCACCCGGCGCTGCGGAGGCCGCGGGCCGGGCCGCACGGCCGAGGACGAACACGTCCGCGGCGCCGTCCAGGACACCGCCCGAGGGATCGTCGTCCCCGGCGCGGCGCACCACGTCCCGGTCCGGACGCAGGACGTCGCGGACGACCACGGCGCACAGATAGAGCGTCCCGGCCAGGTGCACGGCGATCGCCCAGTGGTAGCCGTCGACCGGCAGTCCTTTGTGCGCGTCTCCGCTGGTGGTGTACGCCAGGTACATCCAGATGCCGAGGTAGTACGCCACCTCGCAGGCCTGCCAGATCAAAAAGTCCCGCCACTTGGGGCGGGCCAGGACGGCCAGCGGCACCAGCCACAGCACGTACTGCGGCGAATAGACCTTGTTGGTGAGGATGAAGACCGCCACGGCCAGGAAGGCCAGCTGGGCGAAGCGCGGCCGGCGCGGCGCGGTCAGCGCCAGGGCCGCGATCCCGAGGAAACAGAGCACCACCAGGAGCGAGGCGGCGGTGTTCACGAAGTCGGTGCTGGGCGGGTTGCTGGAGTTCTGCGCCCAGATCAGCCAGAACGAACCGAAGTCCACGCCCCGGTCATGGCTGAACCGGTAGAACTGCCACCAGCCCTCCTGGGCGAAGGCCAGCACCGGCAGATTCACCACCAGCCAGGCGACGACGGCACTGGCGAGAGCGCGGCCGTACTCCCGCCACCGGCCCGCACGCCAGCACAGGAAGAGAAGCGGAGCGAGCAGCAGGACCGGGTAGAGCTTGGCCGCGGTGGCGAGGCCGAGCAGGACACCGAAGGCGAGGGCGCGGCCCCGCGACCACATCAGCATGGCGGCCGCCGTCAGGGCGACGGCCAGGAGGTCCCAGTTGATGGTCGCGGTGAGGGCGAAGGCCGGCGCCAGGGCGACCAGCAGGCCGTCCCAGGGCCGCCGGGCGTGGGTGCGCACCACACAGACGGCGATGACGGACGCGCACACCATGAGCATCCCGGCGTTGACCATCCAGTACCACCGTTCCTGGTGCTGGATGCTGCCGCTGTGCGGGGTGAGCCAGGAGGCGACCTCCATGAAGAGGCCCGTCAGCACCGGGTACTCCAGGTACGGCATGTCGCCGGGGAGCCGGTCGAAGTAGGGCACCAGGCCGTCGGCGAAGCCGCGTCCCTGGTACAGGTGCGGGATGTCCGAGTAGCAGGCCTTGGTGTACTGCGAGCTGGCACCGAAGAACCAGGCGCTGTGGTAGCACGGTGCCTTCTGGACCAGGCCCAGCGCGAACATGCCGATCGCGACGAGCGCGACGACCCGTATCGGGGTCCACCACGATGTCCCGAGGAGAGCGAACCGGCCGACGGGGCCGCCGATCAGCTCGCTCCCGGCCGCGGCGACCGGGTCCTCCTGGGTCGGCCTGACCGGGCCGGGGTCGGGCTGGTGCACGCTCGCTTGCGTCGATTCAGCACGTGGCATGCCGCCATCCTGCCGTACCCGGCCGGGAATGCGTGTGGGCCGCCGCACTGTCGGTGCGACGGCCCACGTTTCACGTGAAACCGCGACGGGTGACGTCCCCGCCCGGGGGCGTCCGGAAGGCCGCGTCGTCCGCTGGTCGCGGCCTCAGAACCAGCCTCCGTTGCCGTTGCCACGGCTGTTGCCCTGTCCGTGGGTGTCGGACTCGGTGGGGCTGGGCGTCGGGACGCCGCCGTCCGCGCCGCCGGCGTCGTTGCCCCCGTTGTCGCCGGTCTGACCGCCGTCGTCGGAGCAGCCGAAGAACCCGCAGTGCGACTCGGTCGGCGTGGGCGACGGAGAGGTCTCCGTCGCGCTGGGCGACGGCGTCACCGAGGGCGACGGCGACGGGCTCGTGGTGGCCGACGGGGTGGGAGTGGGAGAGGGCTCACCGTTGATGACCTTGCCGATGGGCTGCGGCGTCGGGAACGGCACGGCCGGCTCGCCCTTGAGTGCCTGCTCCATGTAGTCGTGCCAGATCTCGGCAGGGAACGAGGCGCCGTGGATCTTCTCCTGGCCACCGGTTCCGTACATCTCGAGGAACGTGCGCTGCTTGTTGTTCGCGTCGTCGTCGAGGCGGAACATGCTGATCGCGGTGGACAGCTGCGGGGTGTACCCCACGAACCAGGCGGACTTGTTGCCGTCCGTGGTACCGGTCTTGCCGGCCACCTGACGTCCGGGCAGCCGCGCGTTGGTACCGGTTCCCTTGTCGACCACGGTCTTCAGCACGTCGGTGACGTTGTCGGCCACGGCGGCGGTGAAGGCCTGCTTCGGCTTGCTCTCGTGCGTGTAGACCGTGCCGTCCTTGTTCACGACCTTCTCGACCGAGTAGGGGTCGTTCTGCTTGCCGCTGGCGGCGAAGGTGGCGTAGGCCGCAGCCATGCGGATGGCACTCGGGTCGGAAATACCGATGGAGAAGGACGGGTAGGTGGTGCCGGTCAGGCTGCTCTTGAGCAGTCCGGCGTCGAGCGCCGCCTGCTTGACCTTGTCCAGGCCCACGTCCATGCCCAGCTGCACGAAGGCGGAGTTCACGGACTGCCGCATGGCCTCGCGCAGGTCGATCATGTAGTCCGGCGGCTGACCGACCGACTCGTCACCGTCATTGCGCTGCAGCCACTCCTCGCCCTTCTCGTTCGTCCAGACGGTGCCGTCGTAGTTCTTGATCTTGAGCTTGTTCTTGCCGCTGTAGCGGCTCTTGGGGGACACCGGGGTGCGCTCCTCGGGACCCTGCGTCGGCCCCAGGTGCGGGTTGCGCACGCCGTCGCGCATGGCCGCCGCCAGCACGAACGGCTTGAACGTCGATCCGACCTGCGCACCGGTGGCGTCGGCGTTGTTGGTGAAGTGCTTGGTGGCGTCCTCACCGCCGTAGATCGCCACGATGGCGCCCGTCTTCGGGTCCACGGAGGCGCCGCCGAACTGGACGTAGGTGTCGGTGTCCGGCCGCTTGTCGGGCTTGATGTTCTCCTGCCGGATCTTCTTGACGGACTTCTCCAGCTCCTCGACCTTCTTCTTGTCGAAGGTGGTGTGGATCTGGTAGCCGCCCCGCTGCAGCTCGTCCGCGGTGATGTTCGTGTTGTTGATGATGTAGGCCTTGGCGAGGTCGACGAGGTAGCCGATCTGGCCGCTGAGCTGCGTGTTGGAGCGCGGGTTCTGCCACGTCGGCAGGGTCGTGTACTTGGCCCGCTCGGTCGGACTCAGGTAGCCGTACTCGACCATCTTGTCGAGAGTGTCCTGCATCTGCGTCAAGGCGCGCTTCTTGTTCGCCTCGGGCGTGGCCGCAGGGTCGATGGAGGTCGCACCGGCCGGGTCGTAATAGGTGGCGCCCTTGAGCATGGCCGCGAGGAACGCGCACTCGCCGGCGTTGAGGTCCTTGGCGTCCTTGTTGAAGTACGCACGCGAGGCAGCCTGAATACCGTAGGCGCCGCGCCCGTAGTACGAGGTGTTGAGGTAGCCGGACATGATGTCCCTCTTCGGGACCTTGGCGCCCACCTTGATCGCGACGAAGATCTCCTTGAACTTGCGGGAGATCGTCTGCGACTGGTCGTTCAGCATGGCGTTCTTGACGTACTGCTGGGTGATGGTGGAACCACCCTGGGTCTGTCCGCCCCGCGCCATGTTGACCAGGGCCCGGGCGATGCCCTTGAGGTCGACGCCGCTGTCTTGCCAGAAGGTCTTGTTCTCCTGAGAGATCACCGCATTCTGCATGTCCTTGGGAATGTCGGAGATGTTCAGGATCTGGCGGTTGATCTCACCACCGGTCCGGACCATTTCGGAGCCGTCGGACCAGTAGTAGACGTTGTTCTGCGCCTGGGCGGTCTTGGCGACGTCCGGAACCTGCACCGTCGCGTACCCGATTCCGGCCACCGCGACCAGGCTGCCGACGAAGCCGACGAACAGCCCGGCGACCAGCTTCCACGACGGCATCCAGCGCTGCCAGCCGTACTTGCCGGCTCGCGGGTAGTCGATGAACCGCTTGCGTCCCGGGGGTGCAGCACGACCGCGCCCACGGGCCCGGTTGGGGCCACCGGGACCCGCCGCTCTGCGCCGGCCACCGCTTCTCTGCGCCGCACGCCGGGCAGCGGCACGTCCGCCGTACGGGCGTGCCTCGTCTCCCGGTCCGTACGAGCCCGATCCATAGGACGTGGACCCGTAGGAGTCGGCGGGAGATCCGTGGGCGCCTCGCGGTGCCGCGCGGCGGCCGGCCGAGTGGCCGCGCCGGGCCGCGGCTCGTCCGCCTCCTTGCGGCTGCGGCGGTTTGCGACGGTGCTCGCTCATCGAACGATGTACTCCTCGGGCAGGCGCATCCGTGCGCGCCTGGAAACGGCGGCTGGTTTCCGGTCCCCCCGACGTACGGGTGGGGTCGGTCGCGCATCCACCCGTACGGCACCAGGGACGAGGACATCCCCAGGCGTCACTCGGTTCCCGGCGGTTTGCATGGCGCACAGACTACGCACCGCCACAACTCGCCGTGCCCCGAAGTTCACCCCAAATCAGGCAACTTGCCACCACCGCAACAGTGATGTGATCCCGTTCACCATGCCCCCTCTTGTCGCACACGCGGGGCACCTCTATCGTCGAGATGTATCGAGTCGATACATCAGCACGACATAAAGACCGTCACGGCTCCCGGAGCGGCATCCGCCGGTCCCCGGGTCGCGGCAGAGAGGAGGCGACAGTGGGCCGGCGTTCCGGAATCCTTGAGTTCGCCGTACTCGGTCTGCTCCGCGAATCCCCGATGCACGGCTACGAGCTGCGCAAACGACTCAATACGTCACTGGGTGTCTTCCGCGCCTTCAGCTACGGGACGCTCTACCCCTGCCTCAAGACGCTGGTCGCCAACGGCTGGTTGACGGAGGAGAAGGACAGCGCCGGCGAGGACGCCCCGGCCGCTCCTCTTGCGGGGCGCCGCGCCAAGATCGTCTACCGGCTGACGGCGGAAGGTAAGAAGCACTTCGAGGACCTGCTCTCCCAGACCGGCCCTGACACGTACGACGACGAGCACTTCGCCGCGCGGTTCGCCTTCTTCGGGCAGACGTCGCGGGATGTGCGGATGCGCGTGCTGGAGGGACGCCGCAGCCGGCTGGAGGAGCGCCTGGAGAAGATGCGTGCCTCCCTCGCGCGCACCCGGGAGCGCCTCGACAACTACACCCTCGAGCTTCAGCGCCACGGGATGGAGTCCGTGGAGCGCGAAGTGCGCTGGCTGAACGAGCTCATCGAGAGCGAGCGGGCGGGCCGGGACCTGAGAGGTTCCGGCTCCGGGAGGACCGCTCCGCTCGACACCACACAGGGAGCGTCGGGCGGCCTGCCACGGACGGGGAACTTCCCCCGTCCGGATACGCCCGGCGACACCGCCACGTGAGGCCCGTCGGGGCTTCACCGAGAACACACAGGGAGCAACCGGAATGGGTTCGGTTCGCGTAGCCATCGTCGGCGTGGGCAACTGCGCCGCATCGCTGGTGCAGGGCGTCGAGTACTACAAGGACGCCGACCCGGCGTCCAAGGTCCCGGGCCTGATGCACGTGCAGTTCGGCGACTACCACGTGCGGGACATCGAGTTCGTCGCCGCCTTCGACGTCGACGCGAAGAAGGTCGGCCTGGATCTCGCGGACGCCATCGGCGCGTCGGAGAACAACACCATCAAGATCTGCGACGTGCCCCGCACCGGTGTGACGGTCCAGCGCGGCCACACCCTCGACGGCCTCGGCAAGTACTACCGCGCCACCATCGAGGAGTCCGCCGAGGAGCCGGTCGACGTCGTCCAGGTCCTGAAGGACAAGAAGGTCGACGTCCTCGTCTGCTACCTTCCGGTCGGCTCCGAGGAGGCGGCGAAGTTCTACGCCCAGTGCGCCATCGACGCCAAGGTCGCCTTCGTCAACGCCCTGCCGGTCTTCATCGCCGGCACCAAGGAGTGGGCCGACAAGTTCACCGAGGCGGGCGTGCCGATCGTCGGTGACGACATCAAGTCGCAGGTCGGCGCCACCATCACGCACCGCGTCCTGGCCAAGCTGTTCGAGGACCGTGGCGTCATCCTGGACCGCACGATGCAGCTGAACGTCGGCGGCAACATGGACTTCAAGAACATGCTCGAGCGCGAGCGCCTGGAGTCCAAGAAGATCTCCAAGACGCAGGCCGTCACCTCGCAGATCCCCGACCGGGACCTGGGCGAGAAGAACGTCCACATCGGCCCGTCCGACTACGTGGCCTGGCTGGACGACCGCAAGTGGGCCTACGTCCGCCTGGAGGGCCGTGCCTTCGGTGACGTCCCGCTGAACCTGGAGTACAAGCTCGAGGTCTGGGACTCCCCGAACTCCGCCGGTGTCATCATCGACGCCCTGCGTGCCGCGAAGATCGCCAAGGACCGCGGCATCGGCGGCCCCGTGCTGTCCGCCTCCTCGTACTTCATGAAGTCCCCGCCGGTGCAGTACTTCGACGACGAGGCCCGCGAGAACGTCGAGAAGTTCATCCGCGGCGAGGTCGAGCGCTGAGCCGCGCCGAACGCTCCTGCCAGGGCCGGGAGGGCTCCCGCGGTGTCCGCCGCGGGAGCCCTCCCGTATGTGAGGGTGGGCCGCATGGCCGTCGTCCGTGATCTGAGCACGCTGATCCGCCTCAGAGACTTCCGGCGGCTGCTCGCGATACGGCTGCTCTCCCAGGGAGCCGACGGCGTCTACCAGGTGGGACTGGCCACCTACGTCGTCTTCTCCCCGGAGAGACAGACGTCTCCTGCCGCGATCGCCTCCGCCATGGCCGTGCTGCTGCTGCCGTACTCGCTCGTCGGCCCGTTCGCCGGTGTGCTGCTGGACCGCTGGCGGCGCCGCCAGGTGTTCCTCCACGGCAATCTGCTGCGCGCGCTGCTGGCGGCCACCACGGCCGTACTGATGACGGCAGCCGTCCCGGACCGGCTCTTCTATGTCTCCGCGCTCTGCGTCACCGCGGTGAACCGCTTCGTCCTGGCGGGGCTGTCCGCCGCACTGCCACGCGTGGTCGACGCCGAGCGGCTGGTGATGGCGAACTCCTTGTCGCCGACGGCGGGCTCACTGGCCGCATTCGCGGGCGGCGGCCTGGCCTTCGTCCTGCGCCTGGCCGGGGCGGACTCCGACGCGGCCGTGGTGCTGCTCGGCGCCGTCCTGTATCTGTGCGCGGCCCTGGTGTCCCTGCTCATGGCGCCGGATCTGCTCGGCCCCGACCGGGACGCGGCGCGGCCCTCGCTCGGTACGGCCCTGACTGGTACGGCACGCGGGCTGATCGCGGGCGTGGCGCATCTGAGGGAACCGCCGCGCCGGGTCGCCGCCCGGGCACTGGCGGCCATGGCCCTGATGCGTTTCTGCTACGGCGCTCTGACCGTCCTGCTGCTGATGCTCTGCCGCTACGGCCTGACCTCCACCACACAGGAGGGGCTGCGTCTGCTCGGACTGGCCCTGGGGCTCTCGGGGGCAGGCTTCTTCCTCGCGGCCGTGGTCACCCCGTGGGCGGCCGGACGGCTCGGCCCGGTCCGCTGGATCGTCGTGTGCGCCCTCGCGGCCGCGGTCCTGGAGCCCGCGCTGGGTCTTCCGTTCGTCGCGGGTCCTCTGCTGGTCGCGGCCTTCGTGCTGGGGCTGACCACCCAGGCGGCGAAGATCGCCACGGACACGGTCGTGCAGTCCACGGTCGAGGACGGCTTCCGCGGCCGGATCTTCTCGGTCTACGACGTGCTGTTCAACGTCGCCTTCGTGGGCGCTGCGGGTGTGGCCGCCCTGATGCTGCCGCCGGACGGCCGCTCACCCTGGCTGGTGGTCATGGTCGCTGTGATCTATGCGTCGGCCGCTGCGGGGATGGGCCGGCTCCCCCGCACCTCACAGGGCACCTGAGGCGGCCGCCTCCGGGGCCGGCGCGACGGGCATGGGACGGTGCTCCGCACACACGCACAGGGGGCGGTGTTTCACGTGAAACACCGCCCCCTCGTAGTCCTGTTTCACGTGAAACGGACCTTGACCGGCCGGACTCAGCTCTGCGCGGCCCACCACTTCTTCAGGGCCGCCACCGCCTCGTCGTGCCCCATCGGGCCATGCTCCAGGCGCAGCTCCAGCATGTGCTTGTAGGCGCGACCGACGGCCGGGCCCGGCTTGATGCCCAGGATCTCCATGATCTGGTTGCCGTCGAGGTCCGGGCGGATGGCGTCCAGCTCCTCCTGCTCCTTCAGCTGCGCGATGCGCTGCTCCAGGCTGTCGTAGGCCCGGGAGAGCGCGGCCGCCTTGCGCTTGTTGCGGGTGGTGCAGTCGGAACGCGTCAGCTTGTGCAGACGCTCGAGGAGCGGTCCGGCGTCGCGGACATAGCGGCGGACCGCGGAGTCCGTCCATTCGCCGGTTCCGTAGCCGTGGAAACGCAGGTGCAGCTCGACCAGGCGCGAGACGTCCTTGATCACCTCATTGGGGTACTTCAGGGCCGTCAGGCGCTTCTTGGTCATCTTCGCGCCCACCACCTCGTGGTGGTGGAAGGAGACCCGGCCGTCCTTCTCGAAGCGCCGGGTGCGCGGTTTGCCGATGTCGTGCAGCAGCGCGGCCAGCCGCAGGGTGAGGTCGGGGCCGTTGTCCTCCAGCGCGATCGCCTGCTCGAGGACGATCAGCGTGTGGTCATAGACGTCCTTGTGGCGGTGATGCTCATCGCTCTCCAGGCGCAGGGCGGGCAGCTCGGGCAGCACCCGGTCGGCGAGGCCGGTGTCGACGAGCAGGGTCAGGCCCTTGCGCGGCCGGGCCGAGAGGAGCAGCTTGTTCAGCTCGTCCCGGATCCGCTCGGCGGAGACGATCTCGATGCGCCCGGCCATCTCCGTCATCGCCGCGACGACCTCGGGAGCCACCGTGAAGTCGAGCTGGGCGGCGAAGCGCGCGGCCCGCATCATGCGCAGCGGGTCGTCCGAGAAGGACTCCTCGGGGGTCCCGGGAGTGCGCAGCACACGCGCGGCCAGGTCCTCCAGACCGCGGTGCGGGTCGATGAACTTCTTCTCCGGCAGGGCCAGCGCCATCGCGTTGACGGTGAAGTCCCGCCGGACGAGGTCGTCCTCGATGGAGTCGCCGTAGGACACCTCGGGCTTGCGCGAGGTCCGGTCGTAGGCCTCGGAGCGGTAGGTTGTCACCTCGATCTGGTAGCCCTGCTTCTGGGCACCCACCGTGCCGAACGCGATCCCGACCTCCCACACCGCGTCCGCCCAGGGACGCATGATCTTCAGTACGTCCTCGGGGCGCGCGTCCGTGGTGAAGTCCAGGTCGTTGCCGAGCCGGCCGAGCAGCGCGTCCCGGACGGAGCCGCCGACCAGGGCGAGGGAGAACCCGGCCTCCTGGAAGCGGCGAGCGAGGTCGTCGGCGACGGGCGCCACACGCAGCAGCTCGCTCACCGCGCGCTGCTGCGCCTGGCTCAGGGCAGAGGAAGTGTTGTCGTTGGCGTTCGGCACAACAGAAAAGGGTACGTGGCCCGGCCCCGGCCGGGTCCGCTCGCTCGAACAGCTCGCCCTCTCCTCACCAGGGCTCCCGCCTCTCCTCACGCGTCCGTGATCTTTCCTGCACCGCAGGATCGGCACAGGATGCGGCAGGCTCCGCAGAGGACGATGCACCGGGGCGAGCCCGTCTTGTCGTGACGCACCCCACAGCATCCGCGGATAGGCGGACATGCGGGGCAGCCGGTGTCGCCCGCTGATCTTGTGGCCGCCTCCGCGGCACTTCCGCTCCGCGCGCCTCGTTACCATGCCTGGACGCACATGACTGACGACCACTGACGACGAGGGACGGGCGAGCGCGTGGCCGAGGCGGCAGACTTCCAGGGGACCAGTCCCTCACCTGCCCGTCGCTGGCTGCGCAGAGCAGGTGCACTGCTCGCCGGGGCGCCCCTGCTGGCCGGTCTGCTCCAGCTCCCCGCCGCCCCGACCGCACGGGCCGCGGGGCAGAGTGCCGCTCAAGCCGCCGCCGGGTCGCGCACCGTGGCCGTGTCCCTCGACTCGCTCAGCCCGAGTGCCCCCTCCGACGGCGACACGCTGACCGTCTCGGGCACGGTGACCAACAAGGGCAAGCAGCCGATCACCGACGCCCATGTGGGCCTGCGGGTGGGGTCACGCCTGAGCACCCGTTCCGCGATCGACGACGCCGCCGGCCGCACCGGCTTCGATCCGGCGGTCGACGGCAACGAGATCGACGACAAGTACGCCCAGAAGTTCACCGAGCTGGCCCCCGGCGTCGCTCAGCGCTTCAGCATCTCCGTGCCGGTCGGCAAACTGCACCTCGGCCCGGACGGGGTGTACGCGTTCTCCGTCTCGCTCTCGGGCCGGACCTCCTCCCAGCCCTGGGAGCAGGTGCTGGGCGTCCAGCACACGTTCCTGCCCTGGCAGCCCGACAAGGCGGACACCAGGACGAAGACGACGTTCCTGTGGCCGCTGGTGTCCACGGTCCACATGACGGCGGAGACCGGCCCCGGCGCCCAGCAGACGCCGGTGTTCCTCGACGACACCCTCGCCAAGGAGATCTCCCCCGGCGGCCGGCTGGAGCGGATGCTGGAGCTGGGCAAGAGCCTCGACGTCACCTGGGTGATCGACCCGGACCTGCTGGCATCCGTCGATGCGATGACCCGCAGCTACCGCATCCAGACCGACGCCGACAGCGCGCCCGTCGCCGGCACCCACCAGGCGGTGGCCAAGCAGTGGCTCGCCAAGCTGCAGCAGGCGGTGGCCGGCAAGGAGGTCGTGGCACTGCCGTTCGGCGACCCGGACCTGGCCTCTCTCGCCCACCACGGCACCAGCGTCACCGGTTCGCTCAGCCAGCTGAAGGACGCCACCGACGTCGCCGCCGAGACGGTGGAGACGATCCTGCACGTGGAACCGTCCACGGAATTCGCCTGGCCCGCGGACGGCGCCGTCGACCCGTCGATCATCAGGGTCGCCACCTCGGCGGGTGCCGACACGGTCATCGCCCGCAGCGACAGCCTCCAGGAGAGCAGCGGCCTGACGTACACGCCGTCCGCGGCCCGTCCGATCGGCGGGGGCACCACGGCGATCGTGGCCGACGCCCGGCTGTCGACGCTGTTCGAGGGCGATCTGTCGCGCACCGGGGCCGGCACGCTCGCCGTGCAGCGGTTCCTCGCCCAGAGCCTGGCGCTCACCGCCCAGACGAGCAAGCAGCGCAGCATCGTCGTCGCCCCGCAGCGCATGCCCAGCGCCGCCCAGGCCCAGGCCATGGCGCAGGCGCTGACCGCCCTGCAGCACAGCACCTGGTCGGAGTCCCAGGACCTGTCCGCGGCCGCCAAGGCCAAGCCGGACCCCGCGGCCACGAACCGGATTCCGTCGGCCTCGCACTACCCGTCGTCGCTGCGCAAGCAGGAACTGCCGCGTTCCGCCTTCGCCGCGATCGCCCGGACCCAGAAGAAGGTCGACACGTTCAAGGTCGTCCTCACCTACCCGTCCCGGGTCGTCACCCCGTTCGGCCGGGCCCTGAACCGTGAGATGGCCACCTCCTGGCGGGGCCGTGGCAACGCAGCGGCGCACTTCCGCAACGGCGTGGAGACGTATCTGGACAGCCTCTCCGACGAGGTCAAGCTGATCGACAAGTCGGAAACCAAGCTCTCCGGGCACAGCGCCACCATCCCGGTGACCGTCCAGAACAACCTGGTGCAGGGCGTCGACCATCTGGTGCTGCGGCTGACGTCGACCAACCCCACCCGTCTGAAGATCGGCGGGCAGGCCTACGCGGAACAGCCCATCACCGTCTCCGGCGGCCACAGCCAGTCCGTGAAGTTCACCACGTCGGCCAACGCCAACGGCCCGGTGGCGGTGATCGCCCAGCTGTACACCGAGGACGGCCAGGAGTACGGCGCTCCGGTCACCTTCGACGTCAAGGTCACCGAGATCACCGCCACGGTGATGCTGGTCATCGGCGGCGGCGTGCTGCTGCTCGTCCTCGCCGGCTTCCGGATGTACACCCAGCGCAAGCGCGCCGCCGCCCGGCAGGAAGCGGAGGGCGGTCAGGACCCGCGGGAGACCCGCGACGCCGGGGACGGTGCCGGGGACGCCGACGTGTCCGGCACGGCCGCGACGTCGGAGGGGGAGCACGGCACCGCCCAGGAACCGGTGCGGCAGGAGAACTCCGGCGCCACCGCCGAACGTCTCACCCAGGAGTCGGGCACCCGCAGCCGGGCGGACGCCTCCGAGCAGCCGAGTGACCCGGCGCCGGACACCGCGGCAGGTGATGCTGCCCCGTCCGGCACGGGTGAGAAAGTGGACCGTTGAGCATGTCGTGGCCGCAGCGGCCCGGGACGATGAGGTGGGGTAAGCATGAACGCGCCGTACGACGGTGACCGCGGCCGGGCCGTGGGCAGCCAGGGCTACCCCGATGCGGCGCCGCAGCCCGGGAACGGCCAGGCGCCGCAGCCCCCGGCGGACGCGTACGTCCAGGACGCCCTGGGCGAGGACCCCTACCGGGCGCAGGACCTGACCGCACAGGACCCGGTCGGCGAGGCCCTGTACGACCGTGCCGCGCACCCGCCGCCGGCCCCCGGCGCGTACCCCGCGCAGCAGCCGCTGTACGACCCGCCGCCGCAGTCTCCCCATGCACCCGATCCGCGGGTGTGGGCCCGTACCCCGCCCCCGGAGCCGTCCGCGGCCACCCAGTACCTGCCGTACGGGGACGACCCGCGCACCACCCAGTTCGTGGGCGTGGACGATCTCGTCAGCCACTCCGGCGAGGCGCAGCACCAGCCGGACGCCTTCGCCAACCTCTACCGGGACCAGCAGGGCGCCTATCAGGACTCCCGCCAGGGCGGCTTCCCCTCTTCCGGGCCGGCGCAGCAGGACAGTCCCGCGGCGGCTCAGCCGGACGGCTACGCGGACCCCCGGTACGGCTCGGGTACGCAGGGCGTGCCGAGCGGCTACCAGAACCCCGGGCAGCCCTACGGCTACGACCCCCGCCAGGCCGGCTACCAGCCGGCCGCCGCGCACGGCTACGGCTCCTCGCTACAGGCGGGTGCGGCTTACGCCGGTGCCGGACCGGCCCCGGCGGCCGGTCAGCAGGCGGCAGGCCCGTACGCTCCCGGCGGCGGGGGAGCCGAGACCACGGCAGCGGCGTCCGTGGCGACCGACGAGCCCGCGCCCGCGCCGGCGAAGAAGAGCGGCAAGGCCGCGGGGCTGCTGAAGTCGAGTGCCGTGATGGCGGCCGGCACGCTGGTCTCCCGCGTGACCGGTTTCGTCCGGTCGGCGATGATCGTCTCCGCGCTCGGTGTGGGTCTGCTCGGCGACACCTTCCAGGTCGCCTACCAGCTGCCGACGATGATCTACATCCTGACCGTCGGCGGCGGCCTGAACTCCGTGTTCGTGCCCCAGCTCGTCCGGGCGATGAAGGACGACGACGACGGCGGCGAGGCCTACGCCAACCGGCTGCTGACCCTGGTCATGGTGGTGCTGGGCGGGCTCACCGTCCTCGCGGTCGTGGCGGCGCCGCTGCTGGTGAGGCTGCTCTCCCCGTCCGTGGCCGGTGATCCGTCCGCCAACCAGGTCGGCATCACCTTCGTCCGCTACTTCATGCCCTCGATCTTCTTCATGGGCATCCATGTGGTGATGGGGCAGATCCTCAACGCCCGGGGCCGCTTCGGCGCGATGATGTGGACCCCCGTCCTCAACAACATCGTCATCATCGTCACGCTCGGCATGTTCATCTGGGTCTACGGCAGCGCCGCGGACTCCGGGATGAAGGTGTCGAACATCCCGCCGGAGGGCCAGCGGCTGCTGGGCGTCGGCATCCTGCTGGGCCTGGTCGTCCAGGCCCTGGCCATGTTCCCGTACCTGCGGGAGACCGGCTTCCGTCTGCGGCTGCGCTTCGACTGGCGGGGGCACGGGATCGGCAAGGCCGCGGCCCTGGCCAAGTGGACGCTGCTGTTCGTGCTCGCCAACCAGGCCGGCAACATCGTGGTGACCCGGCTGTCCACGGCGGCGGCCACGAACTCGCCCGTGGACGGCACGGGCTACGCCGCCTACGCCAACGCCCAGCTGATCTGGGGTCTGCCGCAGGCGATCATCACCGTCTCCCTGATGGCGGCCCTGCTGCCGCGGATCTCCCGCTCCGCCCACGAGGGCGACGCCGGCGCCGTCCGCGACGACATCTCCCAGGGCCTGCGCACCACGGCCGTCGCGATCGTGCCCGTCGCCTTCGGGTTCGTCGCGCTCGGTGTCCCCATCTGCACGCTGATCTTCGGCACCTCGGGCACCGGCGAGGCCGTCAATATGGGCTACATGCTGATGGCCTTCGGCCTCGGCCTCATCCCCTACTCCGTGCAGTACGTCGTGCTGCGCGCCTTCTACGCCTACGAGGACACCCGGACGCCGTTCTACAACACGGTCATCATCGCCGCGGTCAACGCGGGTGCCTCGGCCCTGTGCTACCTGCTGCTCCCGGCCCGCTGGGCGGTCATCGGCATGGCCTTCTCCTACGGGGTCGCCTACGCCATCGGCGTGGGCGTCGCCTGGGCCCGGCTGCGCAAGCGGCTCGGCGGCGACCTCGACGGTGCGCGCGTGACCCGGACGTACGCACGGCTGTGCATCGCCTCCGTGCCGGCGGCCGCGCTCAGCGGCGCCGCCTGCTACGGCATCAACCACACGCTGGGGCAGGGTGTGATCGCCTCGTTCGCCGAGCTGCTCGCCGGCGGCGTCGTGCTGTTCGGGATCTTCTTCCTCGCCGCCCGCCGTATGCGCATCGAGGAACTGAACTCGCTCGTGGGCATGGTCCGCGGACGGCTGGGCCGTTGAGACGGGGGTAGGTGCACAACCTTCCTCCGTTGCTGCGTGTCGTGCATAGCAGCGGACTGTGGGCACAATTGGTCTCGGCGTCGGACAGCGCGCGGGAACGCGATCTTGGGGAGGCAGGAGCGACGGTGGCGGAACGGAGCACGGCTGCCGTCGACGTGGCAGAAACCAGCGGTGACAAGCCGCTGACCGCGGAGGCGGACCAGGCCACGGCCGACGGTGTGGCCCAGAACCGGAAGCGGGGCACGGACAACGACGACGAGCAGGGCAGCGGCGGCAGCCGGGCTGCCGGCCGGAAGACCACCCCGCCCGAGCTGCACAGCGGCCACAAGCTCGCCAGACGCTACCGGCTGGAGGAGTGCGTCACCCGTCTGGAGGGCTTCAGCAGCTGGCGTGCCGTCGACGAGAAGCTCCGCCGCGCCGTCGGTGTGCACGTGCTGCCCGCGGACCACGCACGCGCCCGCTCCGTGCTGGCCGCCGCCCGTTCCTCCGCGCTGCTCGGCGACCCTCGCTTCGTCCAGGTCCTCGACGCCGTCGAGGAGAACGACCTGGTCTACGTGGTCCATGAATGGCTGCCCGACGCCACCGAGCTGACCACGCTGCTGTCCGCGGGTCCGCTGGAACCGTACGACGCCTACCAGATGGTGAGCCAGGTCGCCGCCGCCATGGCCGCCGCCCACCGCGAGGGTCTCGCCCATCTGCGGCTCAACCCCAACGCGGTCCTGCGCACCTCCACGGGCCAGTGGCGCATCCGCGGCCTCGCCGTGAACGCCGCGCTGCGCGGCATCAGCTCCGACACCCCGCAGCGCACCGACACCGAGGCCATCGGCGCCCTGCTGTACGCGGCACTGACCCAGCGCTGGCCGTACGAGACCGACGCCTACGGTCTGTCCGGCCTGCCCAAGGACGTCGGCCTCCTTCCCCCCGACCAGGTGCGCGCCGGCGTCCACCGCGGGCTGTCCGAACTGGCCATGCGCGCCCTCGCCAACGACGGCGCGACCGCCTCCCGCCACGAGTCTCCGTGCACCACGCCGGAGGAGCTGGTGAAGGCGATCGGCGAGATGCCGCGCATCCGCCCTCCGGAGCCCGCGTTCACCGCGCCTCCGGAGTACCAGAGCACCTCGCACCAGCAGGGCACCTACGGCGGTCCGACGGCCCGGCCCGGTGTCGCGGCGCCGGTCCCGGCCCCGCCGCCCCCGCTGCAGAGCCGCACCGGCAAGGCCCTGAAGTGGGCCGTCTCCGCCCTCCTCATCGCCGCCCTGGGCCTGGGCAGCTGGCAGCTGGCCGAGGCCCTGATGGATCACGGCGGCAGACCGGACAAGGACAACCAGTCGCAGACACAGGACGGCGGCGACAAGAAGAACGACCAGCACAAGCAGGTCCCCCTCGCCATCCAGGGGGCGCAGGAGTTCGTCGCCAAGGGAGAAGCCCAGCACCCCGGTGATGTGGGCAAGACCTACGACGGCAACAGCTCGACCTACTGGAAGACCAACACGTTCATCGACGGCCCGACGCTCGCGCCGTACAAGCCGGGCGTGGGCATCGTCTACGACCTCGGCTCGGCCAAGAACGTCGACGCGGCGACCATCGGTCTGCGGTACAACGGCGATCACACCACCGTCGAGCTGTACTCCGCCGACTCCCTGACGCCTCCGTCCCTGGAGGCGATGCAGAAGATCGGCAGCGTCACGACGAACGGGAAGTCGGCGAGCATCCAGGTCACCAAGCCGGTGAAGACGAGGTACGTCCTGGTCTGGCTCACGGCCGTGCCGTACTCGGGTGAGGACCCGAGCGCGTACTCCGATGCCGGCTACAAGCAGGCCATCACCGAAGTGACGTTCACGAACTGACCGTCACCGGGGGGAGGGGTGCGATGGCGGACGGCACCGCCTACGGCGGCATGAGCGACCAGGACCTCCTGACCCGCCATGTCGCGGGTGACCCCGACGCCTTCGGTGAGCTGGTACGCCGCCACCGTGACCGTCTCTGGGCGGTCGCCCTGCGGACCCTGGGCGACCGGGAGGAGGCCGCCGACGCCGTGCAGGACGCCCTGGTCTCCGCCTACCGGGCCGCTCACACCTTCCGGGGACAGTCCGCGGTCACCACCTGGCTGCACCGGATCACGGTCAACGCCTGCCTGGACCGGGCCCGCAAGGCGGCCTCACGGAAGACCGCTCCGGTGGACGACACCGAGCGTCTGGAGCACCTGCTGGAGCCGCACGAGTCGGCGTCCGCGCCCGCCGAGCGCAACGATGTGCAGCGGCAGCTCGTGAAGGCGCTGGCCACCCTCCCGCCCGACCAGCGAGCCGCCCTGGTGCTGGTCGACATGCAGGGCTATCCCGTCGCCGAGGCCGCCCGGATCCTCGGCGTTCCCGTCGGTACGGTGAAGAGCCGCTGCGCCCGGGGCAGGGCCAGACTCCTGCCGCTCCTCGGCCATCTGCGGCCCGGGAGCCGGGGTGCACCGGGGAAACCGGGCGCGGAAGGGAACCGGGTGCCGGGACCACCCGTCCCATCTGCAGGTCCCCGGCGCGCCGGGCCGGCACCAGCCCTGGGACCCCCGGACCCGGGACCGAACGATCCAGCTGCTGCGAAGGGCGGAGGTGGGCGAGCGTGACATCCACGGCGGACACGGCAGGCCACCCGGACGTCACGGAGATCGCCGATCTCTCCGAGGGCCTCGTGGCGCCTGACCGTGCTCAGGAACTGCGCCGGCATCTGGACGCCTGCACCGCATGTGCAGACGTCCATGCCTCGCTGGAGGAGATCCGGAGTCTGCTGGGCTCCGCTCCGGAGCCCGAGGGCATGCCCGACGACGTCGCGGCCCGGATCGACGCCGCCCTCGCCGCCGAGCGCACGGCCGACGGCCGTGAGGACGGCGTGCATGTTTCACGTGAAACGGCGGCGGCCCGCCCGGCGGCAGACCGCCCCGCGCCCCGTCCGGAGGCTCACCGCCCGGCCGGCCGTGCCACCGGCGCCGGCACCGGGCCGGGCCGCACGTCCCGCACGCCCGGCGCCCGGCGCAGGTTCGGCATGCTCGCCACCGCCTGCACGGCGGCAGCCGTGGTGGTCGCCTCCGCCCTGCTGGCCGCCCTCCAGGACGACAGGAAGTCCCACACCACGGCACAGGACCGGCCCAGCACCTCCGCGGACACGTTCTCCGAAGGAACGCTCCAGCAGCAGGTGGCGAGGCTGCTCGGCCCGGCTGAGCAGACACACGGCACCACCCAGGCCCCGCACGGGTTCGGCGCGTCCTCCGACGCCGGAGGGGCTGCCGGAACCGGTCACCCGAATGTGCTGAAGAGCGCCCCGACGGCCTCGGTCCCGGCATGCGTCCTGCAGGGCATCCGCACCCCCGACAGCCCACTCGCCGCCGAGAGGGGGACCTATGCCGGCAAGGACGCCTATCTCGTCGTCCTGCCCGACCCCTCCGGCGATGCCACCCGCGTCACCGCCTTCGTCGTCGACGCGACCTGTGTGCGGCAGCCCTCGGCCCGGGCCACGGTGCTGCTGTCCCACTCCTATCCCCGGCGCTGAGCACGCCCGGCCCACGGACCATCCCCGGCGCTGAGCACGCCCGGCCCATGAACGCCCGCCGAGGTGTGCTCAGCCGGGGGAGCGGTGCCGACCGCGCCCGTCGGCCACTCCCCGCACCCGTGCCGCGCCCGTCTCGGGGGCCGGCTGCCCGCGTCGCCTCCCTACCGCTCCGCCGGTGGCCCCGTGGTCTCCCGGTGCGTCCGGGCACGCCGGGAATGCAGGCCCCTTAGGATCCGTTGGGTGGGGTGAGAGTCAACAAGCAAGGCTCTCCCGGCCGTAGGACACCGTCCAGAGACGAGGAATCAAGCCGTGAGCGACGTCCGTAACGTGATCATCATCGGCTCCGGGCCCGCCGGCTACACGGCGGCGCTCTACACCGCGCGCGCGTCCCTGAAGCCGCTGGTGTTCGAGGGAGCCGTCACCGCCGGTGGTGCCCTGATGAACACCACCGAGGTGGAGAACTTCCCGGGCTTCCGCGACGGCATCATGGGTCCCGAGCTCATGGACAACATGCGTGCCCAGGCCGAGCGCTTCGGTGCCGAACTCGTTCCGGACGACATCGTCTCCGTCGACCTGACCGGTGAGATCAAGACGGTCACGGACACCTCCGGCACGGTGCACCGGGCGAAGGCGGTCATCGTCGCCACCGGCTCGCAGTACCGCAAGCTCGGTCTGCCGAACGAGGACGCCCTGTCGGGCCGCGGTGTCTCCTGGTGCGCCACCTGTGACGGCTTCTTCTTCAAGGACCAGGACATCGCCGTGGTCGGCGGTGGCGACACCGCGATGGAGGAGGCCACCTTCCTCTCCCGGTTCGCCAAGTCCGTGACGATCATCCACCGCCGGGACACCCTGCGCGCCTCCAAGGCGATGCAGGAGCGCGCCTTCGCCGACCCGAAGATCAAGTTCATCTGGGACAGCGAGGTCGCCGAGATCCAGGGCGAGCAGAAGCTGTCCGGGCTGAAGCTGCGCAACGTCAAGACCGGGGAGCTGACGGATCTGGCGGTGACCGGCCTGTTCATCGCGATCGGCCACGACCCGCGGACCGAGCTCTTCAAGGGGCAGCTCGACCTCGACGAGGAGGGCTACCTGAAGGTCGCTTCCCCGTCCACGCGTACCAACCTCACCGGCGTCTTCGCCGCCGGAGACGTCGTCGACCACACCTACCGGCAGGCCATCACCGCGGCTGGCACCGGTTGCTCCGCTGCTCTCGACGCCGAGCGCTTCCTTGCCGCTCTCGCGGACACCGAGCAGCAGGCCGAGCCCGAGAAGACCACCGTCTGAGACTCTCTTCCACCCCACCGCCCGAATCAAAGAAGGAGCCCGCCGTGGCAGGCACCCTGAAGAACGTGACCGACGCCTCCTTCGAGGAGGACGTCCTCAAGAGCGACAAGCCCGTCCTGGTGGACTTCTGGGCCGCTTGGTGCGGTCCCTGCCGCCAGATCGCACCGTCCCTGGAGCAGATCGCCACCGAGCACGGCGACAAGATCGAGGTCGTCAAGCTCAACATCGACGAGAACCCGGCCACGGCCGCGAAGTACGGCGTCATGTCGATCCCGACGCTGAACGTCTACCAGAAGGGCGAGGTCGCCAAGACCATCGTCGGTGCCAAGCCGAAGGCTGCCCTTCTCCGCGACCTGGAGGAGTTCATCTCCGAGTGACGGCGCACGCCGTCGTAGTCGACGGCGCGTGTTTCACGTGAAACATGAAGGGGCTGGCCCGCTGGGGCCAGCCCCTTCTGCTGTCCGGACGCCGCAAGCCGCAGCTCTTCTCGGTCGCCCCCTCACAGGGGCGCCGCACCGGTCAGAGAGGGCGGAGCGCCGGTTCCTTCTGCACCGCCCCCAGCAGCCGATCGATCGCCATCTCCACGTCTTCCTTCCAGGAGAGAGTCGACCGCAGTTCCAGCCGCAGCCGCGGATGGACGGGATGATGCCGGACGGTCTTGAACCCCACCGCCAGCAGATGATCGGCCGGCAGCACACACGCGGGCTCCGTCCACCGTGCGTCCCCGAACGCCTCGATCGCCTTGAAGCCTCTGCGCAGCAGATCCTTGGCGACCGTCTGGACCATGACACGCCCCAGTCCCTGCCCCTGGTAGCCCGGCATGATGAACCCGGTCATCAGCAGCACCGCATCTGGGGACACCGGACTCGTAGGGAACGCCGTGGACCGCGGTACATACGCAGGGGGAGCGTAGAGCACGAAGCCCACAGGAACATCGTCCACATAGACGACCCGGCCGCAGGACCCCCAGTCCAGCAGAACGGCCGAGATCCAGGCCTCCTTCTCCAGGGCGGGCGTGCCCGCCTTCACCGCGGCCTCACCACTGACCGGGTCGAGTTCCCAGAAGACGCACGCGCGACAGCGCTTGGGCAGGTCCTGAAGGTTGTCGAGTGTGAGCGGTAGGAGCTTGCGGCCCATGGAGGCTGTTCCTCGCTTCCTTCGCCTGCAACGTCACGAACGGCCATCGGCCGAAAATGCGGGAAAAGCAGACTCGATCGCATCGTAACCACGGATGCGACGCCCTCGATACCGTCTCACAGCACAGAGCGGGCCGTGTCCCGTACACACCGGAACACGGCCCGCAACGGCCGAGCGTCGTGGCCCACCCCGAGCCGGGGCCTCACGCTCGTGCAGGTCTCAGGCGCCCGTCTCCTCCGCAGCGCCCTCCGCGAGGCTCTTCTGCAGCACCGGCCCTTCTCCCGGAGCCAGCGTGCTGAGGATGCGCTCCAGGTCCTCCATGGACGCGAACTCGACGGTGATCTTGCCCTTCTTCTGCCCCAGGTCGACCTTCACCCGGGTGTCGAAGCGATCGGAGAGCCGGGTCGCGAGCTCCGCCAGGGCCGGGGAGACCCGGGCACCGGCACGCGGCCGCTTGGTGCGCGAGGTCTTCTGCGGCCCGGCTCCCATCAGCTGGACGATCTCCTCGACGGCCCGGACCGAGAGCCCTTCCGCCACGATCCGGCGGGCCAGCCGGTCCTGCTCCTCCGGGTCGTCCACGGCCAGCAGTGCCCGGGCATGACCGGCGGACAGTACACCGGCAGCAACCCGGCTCTGCACCGCCGGCGGCAGCTTCAGCAAACGCAGGGTGTTCGAGACCTGCGGGCGGGAACGGCCGATGCGGTCGGCCAACTGGTCATGGGTGCAGTTGAAGTCCTTCAGCAGCTGGTCGTAGGCGGCCGCCTCTTCCAGCGGATTCAGCTGGGCCCGGTGGAGATTCTCCAGCAGGGCGTCCAGCAGCATCTTGTCGTCGTCGGTGGCCCGTACGATCGCCGGGATCTTCTCGAACCCCGCCTCGCGGCAGGCCCGCCAGCGGCGCTCACCCATGATGAGCTCGTAGCGCTCCGCCCCGAGCTGCCGTACGACCACGGGCTGAAGAAGACCGACTTCCTTGACCGAGGTGACCAGCTCGGCCAGCGGCTCCTCGTCGAAGACCTTGCGGGGCTGGCGCGGGTTGGCCGTGATCTGATCGAGGGGGATCTCGGCGAAGTGGGCCCCCATCGGAGGCGCCGGGATGCCCGCGGCACTGCTTCCTGTTTCACGTGAAACCGGCGCCAGCCCGGCCACCTTGGCCGCGGCCACCCCACGGTCACTGCGCTCTGCGGTCAGTAGCGGACCTGCGGGCGAGGTGGTGGCCGCACCCCCCAGAGCCGCCTGAGCCGCCGCCTTCTCCCCGGTTGGGGCAGGAGGGATCAGTGCGCCCAGACCACGGCCCAACCCCCTCCGTCGCTCGCTCACTGCATCCCCTCCACCATGTTCGATTCGCTCGGTGCGCCGAGGTGAGCGTGGTCATAGCTGACCCCCACACCCCTCAGCGCGATTTCTCGCGCCGCCTCCAGATAGGAGAGAGCGCCACTTGATCCTGGATCGTAAGTCAACACCGTCTGCCCGTAGCTGGGCGCCTCGGAGATACGGACGGAGCGCGGAATGCTCGTCCGCAGCACCTCGTCACCGAAGTGGCCGCGCACCTCTTCCGCCACCTGGGCCGCCAGCCGGGTCCGGCCGTCGTACATGGTGAGCAGAATGGTCGACACATGGAGTGTGGGGTTGAGGTGGCCCCGTACCAGCTCGACGTTGCGCAGCAGTTGCCCCAAGCCCTCCAGGGCGTAGTACTCGCACTGGATAGGGATGAGAACTTCCTGTCCGGCCACCAGTGCATTGACCGTCAGAAGCCCCAGCGACGGTGGGCAGTCGATGAAGATGTAGTCCAGCGGCTGCTCGTAGGAGTGGATCGCTCGCTGCAGGCGACTCTCCCGTGCCACCAGGGACACCAGCTCGATCTCCGCACCGGCGAGGTCGATCGTGGCGGGGGCGCAGAAGAGGCCCTCCACATCCCTGACGGGCTGGACGACCTCGGCCAGCGGCTTGCTGTCCACCAACACGTCGTAGATCGACGGCACTTCGGCGTGGTGGTCGATGCCCAGTGCGGTGGACGCGTTGCCCTGCGGGTCGAGGTCGATGACCAGCACACGATTGCCGTGCAGGGCCAGCGATGCGGCGAGATTGACGGTGGTCGTCGTCTTGCCGACGCCGCCCTTCTGGTTGGCGACCACGATGATGCGCGTTCGGTCCGGTCGTGGGAGCCCCTCGCCGGCGCGGCCCAGAGCCTCGACCGCCAGTTGGGCAGCTCGGCCGATCGGAGTGTCGTCCATCGGGGGCGGTGTTTCACGTGAAACGTTCTCCCCCGTCGACTCGGTACGGGGACCAGGGACCGGATCGGTCATCGGTCCCGCGATGTTGGCGTCGGACCGCAAGGATTCACTCTCCTCGACTTCAGGCTCGGGACAGACAGAGCCTCCCACGCCTTCCGGGTCGCGAACCAGTGAGGCCTGTCGTTCTGTGGAGAAAACCGACTCTGTGGACAACCGCGTTCCCTCTCCCGGTGAACCGAGAGGCCTACGGTCACGCGGTTGGGCCGCAGCGCGGCCACGGTTGATGATGCCGTGCAGCAATGAGCGACGTTTCACGTGAAACACGATGCACAGCGGCCGTGGCCGAACTGTCGCGACACTCCGTGATGCCCGAGTTCGGCAGCTTATGTGGAGTAGGAGCCGCCGATGCGGGTTTCAGCGACGGCGCCGGGCGCGGCCCGTCCGGGCGGCCTTCGCCCGCTTGGCCGCAAAGCGCACACCGCCAGGGCTCTCACCGACCTCGACACGCACCACGGTGGACAGTGGCTCCACCACACCCTCGCCCACATGCAGGATGGACGTCTCCACCGCACCGAGCTTGCTCAGCGCGGTGGCGGCACTCTTGAGTTCCTGCTCGGCCGTGTCGCCCTTGAGCGCGAGCATCTCGCCGTACGGGCGCAGCAGGGGAATGCCCCAGGTGGCCAGCCGGTCCAGCGGCGCGACGGCACGGGCGGTCACCACATGCACCGGCGGCAGCTTGCCCAGGACTTCCTCGGCCCGGCCCCGCACCACGGTCACATGGTCGAGTCCGAGCAGCTCGACGACCTCGGTGAGGAAGTTGGTGCGGCGCAGCAGCGGCTCCAGGAGGGTGATCTTCAGGTCGTCCCGGACCAGGGCCAGGGGAATGCCCGGCAGGCCGGCGCCGGAACCCACGTCGCACACCGTCACCCCCTCGGGCACCACCTCGGAGAGCACGGCGCAGTTCAGCAGGTGCCGCTCCCATAGCCGCGGCACCTCCCGCGGGCCGATGAGCCCTCGCTGCACTCCTGCCTCGGCCAGCAGCTCGGCGTACCGGACCGCGTCCGCGAAGCGCTCACCGAATACGTCGCGTGCCTGCTCGGGCGCAGGGGGAAGCTCAGCTGCCTCCGTCACGGGGACCGTCCTTCCGTACCGCATCAGCGCATCCGCGCCGACCGTCAGAACTATCAAGCTGATGAGAACGTTTCGGCCCCGCCTGCGCTACAGACGGGGCCGAAGAGACTGGGGGTACCGCTCAGGCGGGGAGCACGACGACGAAGCGCTGCGGCTCCTCGCCCTCGGACTCGCTGCGCAGACCCGCGGCCTTGACCGCGTCGTGCACCACCTTGCGCTCGAACGGAGTCATCGGCTTCAGCCGCACGGCCTCGCCGGTGCTCTTGACCTCGGCCGCGACCTTGGCGCCCAGCTCGGACAGCTCGGCCCGCTTGCGGGCGCGGTAGCCGGCGATGTCCAGCATCAGGCGGCTGCGTTCACCGGTCTCCCGGTGCACGGCCAGCCGCGTCAGCTCCTGCAGCGCCTCCAGCACCTCGCCGTCCCGGCCGACCAGCTTCTGCAGGTCGCGGCTGCCCGTGTCGCTGATGATCGACACGGAGGCACGGTCGCCCTCGACGTCCATGTCGATGTCGCCGTCGAGATCGGCGATGTCCAGCAGACCCTCGAGGTAGTCCGCCGCGATGTCGCCCTCCTGCTCCAGGCGGGTCAGGGTGTCTGCATCCACGGCAGCGGCGGAGGTGGTGCCTTCCGTCACGGGATGGGCTCCTTCTTACTTCTTGGACGGGGACTTCGGCCGCTGCGGGCCCTTGCGCTGGCCGGACTGGGCCCTGCTGCGCTGCCCGGCCTGGGCCTTGCTGCGGGCACCGTTCCCGGGCTTCTGGGCGGCCTTGCCGGCTGCGGGCTTCGCGGCGTCCTGTGGCCGGTCGGACGTGGCCGTGGCGGATGCCGCGGACTCGCTGTCGGCGGCCTTGGGACCGCCCGCCTGGCGCTGGGCCTTGGTCAGCCGCTTGGGCTGCTGGCGCCGGGGCGCGGTCGTGGTCGTGGTCGCACCGTCCTCGGCCTGGGCGACGACGGCCGCGTCGCTCTTGACCACGGTGCCGTCGGCCTGCGCCGCCAGGCCGGCCTTGTTCAGCCCATTGATGAACTTGCGCTCGAACTCGTTGCGGTCGCGGCCCTTGGCGACGATCGCCTTGACGATCGCACGCTCACGCCGGTTGCGGGTCTTGCCGTGATGCGTGACGTGCTTGTACAGACGCTCCAGGTAGGCGGCCTGGGCCTTGGAACCCGGGGTCGGGTTGTTGTGGATGACGTACATCTGCTGGCCCATGGTCCACACGTTGGTGGTCAGCCAGTAGACGAGGACACCGACCGGGAAGTTGATGCCGAAGACGGCGAACATGACCGGGAAGATGTACATCAGCATCTTCTGCTGCTGCATGAACGGCGTCTTCACCGTGGTGTCGACGTTCTTCGTCATCAGCTGCCGCTGCGTGAAGAACTGCGAGGCCGACATCAGCACGATCATGACCGCGGTGACGATCCGGACGTCGGTCAGCGAGGCGCCGAGCGCCGCGACCTTGTCGGAGCTGTCCATGAACTTCGCGGCCAGCGGGGCGCCGACGATGTGCGCGTTACGGGCGCTGGCGAGCAGCGGCTCGTTGATGACACCGATGGTCTTGCCGGTCGCGATCGCGCTGAGCACGTGGTACAGGGCGAAGAAGAACGGCGACTGCGCCAGGATGGGAAGGCACGAGGAGAGCGGGTTGGTGCCCGTCTCCTTGTACAGCTTCATCATCTCTTCGGACTGACGCTGCCGGTCGTTCTTGTAGCGCTCCTGGATCTTCTTCATCTCCGGCTGGAGCGTCTGCATCGCGCGCGTCGCCTTGATCTGCTTCACGAAGAGCGGGATCAGGCAGATGCGGATGAGGATCACCAGGGACACGATGGACAGGCCCCACGCCCACCCCGTGTCGGCACCGAAGATCGCGCCGTACACCTTGTGGAACTGGACGATGATCCAGGAGACGGGCCAGGTGATGAAACTGAAGAGGCTGGCAATCGTGTCCACTAATCATGCTCCTTGGGCATGGGACGAGGTCTTCGCGGCCGGGCTCGACGGAACGAGTCCGCCGGTGGCCGTTTCGGCGGCGGAGGGCCCGCCCTTGCGTGCGCGCCAGGCGTCGCGCAGCAGTTCGTGCCACCGCGGACGCTTGCGCGGCGGAACATGGTCCACGCCGCCCAGCGACCACGGGTTGCACCGCAGGATGCGCCAGGCGGTCAGCGCCGTGCCCTTGATCGCACCATGCCGGTCGATGGCTGTGTAGCCGTAGTGGGAACACGACGGGTAGTACTTGCACACCGGCCCGAGCAACGGGCTGATGGTCCACTGGTACAGCTTGATCAGCGCCAGCAGCGGGTACTTCATCGCGCGCCCCCTCCCAGCAGTCGTCGAAGGGCGGCATCCAGATCTCGGGCCAGCTGTGCGTGATCGGCGTCACCCGCCCCGGGCAGCGCTCGTACGACTACCAGGCTACCGGGGGGAAGCTGACCGATCCGGTCACGCATCAGATGGCGAAGTCTGCGCTTCACGGTATTGCGCACGACCGCACCACCCACGGCCTTGCTCACGACGAAACCCGCACGCGGCCTAGGAGCGCTCTCCCCAGGCGCGTGCGGGTCCGTGGCACCGCGAAAAAGGTGGACGACGAGGAGCGGGCGGCCTGCCCGGCGCCCTCGTCGTACAGCGGTCGCGAAGTCTTCGCGCCGCCTCAGCCGGTTCTCGGTGGGCAGCACGACGTCATGACCTGACCGGGATCAGGCGGACAGACGGGCGCGACCCTTGCTACGGCGGGACGCGAGAATCGCGCGGCCGGCACGGGTGCGCATACGCAGCCGGAAGCCGTGGGTCTTCGCGCGACGACGGTTGTTCGGCTGGAAGGTGCGCTTGCTCACTCGGGGGCTCCAGAAAAAATTCGGTAGTGGCGGGGTGCCGTCCTGGCTGTCACCGTGCGCCCACGAGTAGCTCGCAGTGACGCCCGAGTGCACCGCTTCCCGATCACCTGACGTGATCCGTGCCCTTCGGAGGCAGGCGGCAGCAGCCATCGACAACTCGACCTGGTTACGGTACGCGCGCTCGCGCCGTCCGGTCAAACCAGCCCGGCTCGCGACCGGCTTGTCCACAGGCTGGGGACAACAACTTGAACCGCACCCACCGGCCTGACTACCGTGGCTGGACTCCCATTCGTTCCTGTCCCCCGTTTACATCCCGACCCGTCCCGAACCACACGTTCGTGGGACCCGTGAGAGAGCGTGCCCTGTGGCTGACGTACCCGCCGATCTTGCCGCAGTGTGGCCGCGAGTACTGGAGCAGCTCCTCGGGGAGGGCCGCGGACAGGGCGTCGAGGCGAAGGACGAACACTGGATCCGCCGTTGCCAGCCGCTGGCGCTGGTCGCGGACACCGCCCTGCTCGCCGTGCCGAACGAGTTCGCCAAGGGCGTGCTCGAAGGCCGCCTCGCCCCGGTCGTCAGCGAGACCCTGACCCGGGAGTGCGGCCGGCCGATCCGGATCGCGATCACCGTCGACAGCTCCGTGGGCGAATCCCGCCCGCCCGTCTCGCCGACCCCTGCGCCGCGCTACGAGGAGCAGGAGCTGCCCACCGGTCAGGGCGGCTACGAGGGCTACGGCCGGCACCGTGCGGACCACCTGTCCGACAGCCCGCGCCCCTCCCGCGCCGACCAGCACCCGGGCGCGCCCGGCGACCAGCTGCCGCCGCCGCGCACCGGCCCGTCCGACGGCGACTCGCTGCCCACCGCCCGCCCGGCCTACCCCGCGGAGTACACCGACTACTCCGAGTACCACCGCACCGAGCCCGGTGCCTGGCCGCGCCACGGCCAGGACGACTACGGCTGGCAACAGCGGCGGCTCGGCTACCCCGAGCGCGACCCGTACGCCGTGCCCGCGCAGGAGCCGCCGTACGGCTCCCGTGACGGCTACGGTGCCGCGGACTCCTACTCCGCGGCACCGCAGGACTACCGTGCGCGTCCGGTGGACCGCGCGTCGTACGACCCGTCGCGCGCGGACTACGACTCCGCACGCGGCGAGTTCGACCAGCGGGACTACGACGCACGCGACTACGAGCAGCACGAGCCGGGGCGCCGCGAGCCGTCCGCCGGCTCGGGGCCCGTGCACCGGACGGGTCCGGCCGCGTCCGACACGGGTGTCCGCGGCCCGTCGGGCGGTCAGCCGTCCTCGGGCGGCCATCCCGGCGAGCCGACGGCGCGGCTGAACCCGAAGTACCTGTTCGACACGTTCGTCATCGGCGCCTCCAACCGGTTCGCGCACGCGGCCGCGGTCGCCGTCGCCGAGGCCCCGGCGAAGGCGTACAACCCGCTGTTCATCTACGGCGAGTCCGGGCTCGGCAAGACGCACCTGCTGCACGCCATCGGGCACTACGCGCGCAGCCTGTACCCGGGCACGCGGGTGCGGTACGTCAGCTCGGAGGAGTTCACCAACGAGTTCATCAACTCCATCCGCGACGGCAAGGGCGACAGCTTCCGCAAGCGCTACCGCGAGATGGACATCCTGCTCGTCGACGACATCCAGTTCCTGGCGGACAAGGAGTCGACGCAGGAGGAGTTCTTCCACACGTTCAACACCCTGCACAACGCCAACAAGCAGATCGTGCTCAGCAGCGACCGGCCGCCCAAGCAGCTGGTCACGCTGGAGGACCGGCTGCGCAACCGCTTCGAGTGGGGACTGATCACCGACGTCCAGCCGCCGGAGCTGGAGACGCGCATCGCGATCCTGCGCAAGAAGGCGGTGCAGGAGCAGCTGAACGCCCCGCCGGAGGTGCTGGAGTTCATCGCCTCCCGCATCTCGCGCAACATCCGCGAGCTGGAGGGCGCGCTGATCCGGGTCACGGCGTTCGCGTCGCTGAACAGGCAGCCGGTGGACCTGGGCCTGACGGAGATCGTCCTGAAGGACCTGATCCCCGGCGGGGAGGACACCGCCCCGGAGATCACGGCGACTGCCATCATGGCCGCCACCGCCGACTACTTCGGGCTGACGGTGGAGGACCTGTGCGGCACCTCGCGCGGGCGTGCGCTGGTCACGGCACGGCAGATCGCGATGTACCTGTGCCGGGAGCTGACCGACCTGTCCCTGCCGAAGATCGGCGCCCAGTTCGGCGGCCGCGACCACACGACCGTCATGCACGCCGACCGCAAGATCCGCGCGCTGATGGCCGAGCGGCGCTCCATCTACAACCAGGTCACCGAGCTGACCAACCGGATCAAGAACGGCTGACGACCGCTGCAGCGCACGTGAAGGGCGCCCCGGGAGCGATCCCGCGGGCGCCCTTCACGCATGCCTGGGCCGGCAGGAGCGGTGCCGCGGGAAGCCACGTTCCGGGACAGCACAGCCAGCCCGTCACGCCTTCCGGGCCCCTTCCCTGGAACGGGCCGGGAGCACGTCTCGCAGGCGGGCCACGGACACGGTCCGGCAGCCACCGGACGGCTGCTGGACAACTGCCGTCCAGCAGCGGCCCGCAGGCGGTCGGCCGCACAGCCCGGGAAGCGGCCGGCAGCACCGGGCAAGCCCTCGTCTCGCGGTCCGGGAACCGGCCGGCCAGCACCCCACAGTCCCCCAGCACACGGTCCGCAGTCTCCCCAGCACACGGTCCGGGGCCGCCGGGGAGCCGAGCGTGCCAACAGGCCCGGCCGGCCCCGCTGTTCGATTACCGGCCTGGTTACGGTTCTTCTCCACAGATTCGGCGACTTTTTTCCGTCCACACGCTGGGGACCGGGACGTTGTCCCGATCGGCGTCCACATCTGTGCTGTGCGAGAGTCGTCCTCCCAGCTCACGGCCCTGTGGACTCGTGGACGAACACCGTCCACAGGCTGTGGACGAAGGATCGGTCCACAGACCGTGCCGCACGTTGTCCACCGGTGACCCACAGGTTGTGGGCGGTTGTCCCCAGCGATCGGCGTCTTCTCCACACCCCTGTCCACTGTTCGGCAAGGCACCGCCCCCGCTCACTGCGTCGAGTGAAAGGCGTCACACGGGGTTGCCGGACCGGGGTGTGGGAAACGGGCGCGAATCTGGGGACGCAGCTGGGGAGAACTGGCCTCGGCCTGTGGGTGGGATGTGCAGAACTTTCTGTTCTCCACAGAGCCCCCGAGTTGTCCACGCCGGACGCCCACAGGGTCCGTGGACAAAATCAGGGCGTCAACCTGCGGAAACGTGGTTATCCACGGTATCCACAGGGCCTACTACTACGTCCGACGAGTAGAGAGCGCGAATTCGTTTCGAAGTGGGCCCTGTGCACAACCGTCCGTCGCGAGCCCGGCTGCCCCGGGCGACGAGCTGACCGCGACGGGCACCTACTGTCGGTGCGGTACGTCAGACTGGTCCCCGGAGTCCTTCCCGTCCCGTGGGGCGGTGACACCGCACAGGACTCAGGAGCACCCGCAGGCAACAGCAGCAGGAGGCGGCTTACGGTGAAGATCCGGGTGGAACGCGACGTACTCGCGGAGGCAGTGGCCTGGGCGGCACGCAGCCTCCCGGCCCGTCCGCCGGCGCCTGTCCTCGCCGGCCTGCTGCTCAAGGCCGAGGACGGCCAGCTGAGCCTGTCCAGCTTCGACTACGAGGTCTCCGCGCGCGTGTCGGTGGAGGCCGAGGTCGAGGAGGAGGGCACGGTCCTGGTCTCCGGCCGCCTGCTCGCCGACATCTCCCGCGCGCTGCCCAACCGCCCGGTGGAGATCTCCACCGACGGGGTGCGGGCGACCGTGGTCTGCGGCTCCTCGCGGTTCACCCTCCACACCCTGCCGGTGGAGGAGTACCCGGCTCTGCCGCAGATGCCGAACGCCACGGGCACCGTCCCCGGCGAGGTCTTCTCCTCCGCGGTGCAGCAGGTCGCGATCGCGGCCGGCCGGGACGACACGCTTCCCGTCCTGACCGGTGTCCGCATCGAGATCGAGGGCGACACCGTGACGCTGGCCTCCACCGACCGCTACCGCTTCGCGGTCCGTGAGTTCCTGTGGAAGCCGGAGAACCCGGACGCCTCCGCGGTCGCCCTGGTCCCGGCGAAGACCCTGCTGGACACCGCCAAGTCGCTGACCAGCGGGGACAGCGTCACGCTCGCGCTGTCCGGCTCGGGCGCCGGCGAGGGCCTGATCGGTTTCGAGGGCTCCGGGCGCCGGACGACCACCCGCCTGCTCGAGGGCGACCTGCCGAAGTACCGCACGCTGTTCCCGACGGAGTTCAACTCGGTGGCCACCATCGAGACCGCTCCGTTCGTCGAGGCCGTCAAGCGCGTGTCCCTGGTCGCGGAGCGCAACACCCCGGTGCGGCTGAGCTTCGAGCAGGGAGTGCTGGTGCTGGAGGCCGGAAGCAGCGACGACGCACAGGCTGTGGAGCGGATCGACGCCCAGCTGGACGGCGACGACATCTCGATCGCCTTCAACCCGACGTTCCTGCTGGACGGCCTGAGCGCCATCGACTCCCCGGTGGCCCAGCTGTCCTTCACCACCTCCACCAAGCCGGCGCTGCTGGGCGGCAAGCCCGCGGTGGACGCCGAGGCGGACGAGTCGTACAAGTACCTGATCATGCCGGTGCGGCTGAGCGGCTGAGCCCTGCGAGGCGGTGGTCCTCATCCTCGGTGAGGCCACCGCGCGGCGGCCTCAGGCGCGTGCGTTTGAGCGCCTATGCCCACGGATGTGCGTGAAGATCCGGGTTTAGGCTCGGACGCGGGTACGAATGTGCCCTCACGCCACGTCGGACACCACTAAGGAACACAACTGATGGAGCTCGGTCTCGTCGGCCTCGGCAAGATGGGCGGCAACATGCGCGAGCGGATCCGCCGCGCGGGCCACACCGTCATCGGATACGACCGCAACCCGGACCTCGCGGACGTCCACAGCCTCAAGGAACTGGTGGACAAGCTGCAGGGCCCGCGCGTCGTCTGGGTGATGGTGCCGGCCGGTGCCCCGACCCAGTCGACCATCGACGAACTCGCCGAGCTGCTGGAGCCCGGCGATGTGGTCGTCGACGGCGGCAACTCCCGCTGGACCGACGACGAGAAGCACGCCGAGCAGCTGGCCGCCAAGGGCATAGGCTTCGTGGACTGCGGCGTCTCCGGCGGTGTGTGGGGCCTGGAGAACGGCTACGCCCTCATGTACGGCGGCGACGCCGAGCACATCGCCAAGGTGCAGCCGGTCTTCGACGCGCTCAAGCCGGAGGGCGAATTCGGTTCGGTGCACGCCGGCAAGGTCGGCGCGGGCCACTTCGCGAAGATGGTCCACAACGGCATCGAGTACGCGATGATGCAGGCTTACGCCGAGGGCTGGGAGCTGCTGGAGAAGGTCGACTCCGTGGACAACGTCCGGGAGATCTTCCGCTCCTGGCAGCGCGGCACCGTCATCCGCTCCTGGCTGCTCGACCTCGCGGTCAACGCCCTCGACGAGGACGAGCACCTCGACGCCCTGCGCGGCTACGCACAGGACTCCGGCGAGGGCCGGTGGACGGTGGAGGCCGCCATCGACAACGCCGTGCCGCTGCCGGCGATCACCGCCTCGCTGTTCGCGCGTTTCTCCTCCCGCCAGGAGGACTCGCCGCAGATGAAGATGATCGCGGCGCTGCGCAACCAGTTCGGCGGCCACGCCGTCGAGAAGAAGGCCTGAGCGGCTCCGCCGTCACAGGCAAGCAGTCCCACCGGACCGTGCGGCACGGTCCACGACGCGCAAGGAGGTCGGCACACGCCATGCATGTGACGCATCTGTCGCTGGCCGACTTCCGTTCCTATGCCCGGGCCGAGGTCCCGCTCGGCCCGGGCGTCACCGCCTTCGTCGGCCCCAACGGCCAGGGAAAGACCAACCTCGTCGAGGCCGTCGGCTATCTCGCCACCCTCGGCAGCCACCGGGTCGCCTCCGACGCCCCCCTGGTCCGCGTGGGAGCCGAGCGGGCGGTGATCCGGGCGCAGGTGAGGCAGGGCGACCGGCAGCAGCTGGTCGAACTGGAACTCAACCCGGGCAAGGCCAACCGCGCCCGCGTCAACCGCTCCGTGCAGGGCAGACCGCGCGATGTGCTGGGCATCGTGCGGACCGTGCTGTTCGCGCCCGAGGACCTCGCCCTGGTCAAGGGCGACCCGGGCGAGCGGCGCCGTTTCCTGGACGAGCTGATCACGGCCCGCTCTCCGCGTATGGCGGGCGTGAGGGCCGACTACGAACGCGTCCTCAAACAGCGGAACACCCTGTTGAAGACCGCGGCGCTGGCCCGCCGGCACGGCGGCCGCACGCTGGATCTGTCCACGCTGGACGTCTGGGACCAGCACCTGGCCCGGGCGGGCGCCGAACTGCTCGCCCAGCGCCTGGACCTGATCACCGCGCTCCAGCCGCTGGCCGGCAAGGCCTACGACCAGCTGGCCCCGCAGGGCGGCCCGGTCGCGCTGGAGTACAAGCCGTCCGCCCCCGGCGAGGCGCACACCCGCGAGGACCTGTACGCCCAGCTGATGGCCGCGCTCGCGGACGTCCGCAAGCAGGAGATCGAACGGGGCGTCACGCTCGTCGGCCCGCACCGCGACGACCTGGTGCTCAAGCTCGGCCGGCTGCCCGCCAAGGGCTACGCCTCCCACGGCGAGTCCTGGTCGTTCGCCCTGGCACTGCGGCTGGCCTCGTACGACCTGCTGCGCGCCGAGGGCAACGAGCCGGTGCTGATCCTCGACGACGTCTTCGCCGAGCTGGACGCCCGGCGCCGCGAGCGGCTCGCCGAGCTGGTCGCGCCCGGCGAACAGGTGCTGGTGACCGCGGCGGTCGACGACGACGTGCCGCGGATGCTGGCCGGCAGCAGATTCGCGGTGTCCGGCGGGACGGTGGAGCGGGTATGAGCGGCGAGGCGGATCCGGCGGGCCGGCGCGGACCGGCCCCCGTGCCCCGGCAGTCCCCGCCGCCCGGCGCGCAGCCGTCCGCGCCCTCCGGCGTCGACCTGGCGCGGGTGGCGCTGCGCGCGGCGAAGGAGGCGGCCCAGGCACGAGGCCAGGCCGCCCGGGCGCAGCGGCGGACGCGGCGAGGCGGATGGCGTTCGGCCGTGCGCACCGACGGCCGCGAACCGATGGCGCTGAGCGCGGCGATCAACCGGCTGATCACCGAGCGGGGCTGGGAGACCCCCGTCGCGGTCGGCGGGGTGATGGGGCGCTGGCCGCAGATCGTCGGCGAGAACCTGGCCAAGCACTGTGTGCCGCAGCGCTACGACGAGGACGAGCGGGTGCTGACCGTCCAGTGCGACTCCACGGCGTGGGCGACCCAGCTGCGGGTGCTCGCCCCCTCGCTCGTGGCCCGGCTCAACGAGGCTCTCGGGCACGGCACGGTGCGGCTGATCCGTGTGCTCAACCCCGGCGGAGCCCCCCGGCGCCACGGCCCGCTGCGCGCTCCGGGCAGCACGGGCCCCGGCGACACCTATGGGTGACACACTTCACATCACAACGTGACGAAGGGCTGTGCGTGCCCCCGCGTGTGCGGTGCGCGACCCGTCCGTACGCCTGTGTGCACACCCCCTGACCCGTGGGTAGCGAAGGGTTGACGGCTCGAAGCGCTGAGTGCCGCTGTGAGGCTCTTGGAACCCCCATCCGCATATCGGGACCCGCCCGAGTCCGGTTCAGGGCGGCACATGCGGCCTCAGGGACCCGCAAACCCCCATCACTGTCGGCGCTACCGGTAGACTGGACGACAATCCCGCCCCGAACGTGGGGACCGTCCGGGAAAAGCTGAGCAACGCTGAATCAAGGCTGACCAACGCACCATGCCGCAGCCGCTCCGGCACTCTCCCCCAAAGGGGGCACTGAAGGAGCTCGGCTCGGGCTGTGCCAGAAAGGGCGCTTCGTGGCCGATTCCGGCAACCCCAACGAGAACATCCCGTCCACCGACGCCGACGTCAGCGGTTCCGCCCCAGCAGGCGGCACCGCGGCTTCGTACGACGCCAGCGCCATCACCGTCCTCGAGGGGCTGGACGCGGTCCGCAAGCGACCCGGCATGTACATCGGCTCCACCGGTGAGCGCGGCCTGCACCACCTTGTGTACGAGGTGGTCGACAACTCCGTCGACGAAGCCCTGGCCGGGCACGCCGACACCATCGACGTGACGATCCTGGCCGACGGCGGCGTCCGCGTCATCGACAACGGCCGCGGCATCCCGGTCGGCATCGTCCCCTCCGAGGGCAAGCCGGCCGTCGAGGTCGTGCTGACCGTGCTGCACGCGGGCGGCAAGTTCGGCGGCGGCGGCTACGCGGTCTCCGGTGGTCTGCACGGTGTCGGCGTCTCCGTGGTCAACGCCCTGTCGACCAAGGTGTCCGTCGAGGTCAAGACCGACGGCTACCGGTGGACGCAGGACTACAAGATGGGCGTGCCGACGGCCCCGCTGGCCCGCCACGAGCCCACGGACGAGACCGGCACCTCCGTCACTTTCTGGGCCGACCCGGACATCTTCGAGACCACCGACTACTCCTTCGAGACGCTCTCCCGGCGTTTCCAGGAGATGGCCTTCCTCAACAAGGGCCTGACCATCCGGCTCACCGACGAGCGCGAGTCGGCGAAGGCCACGAGCGGCGCCGACGAGGCGGGCGCCGACCAGAAGGACGAGGTCAAGTCGGTCACGTACCACTACGAGGGCGGCATCGTCGACTTCGTGAAGTACCTCAACTCCCGCAAGGGAGAGGTGGTGCACCCCTCCATCATCGCCCTGGAGGCCGTGGACAAGGACAAGAGCCTGTCCCTCGAGGTCGCGATGCAGTGGAACAACGGCTACAGCGAGGGCGTGTACTCGTTCGCCAACATCATCCACACCCACGAGGGCGGTACCCACGAAGAGGGCTTCCGCGCCGCGCTGACCTCGCTGATCAACAAGTACGCGCGCGACCGGAAGCTGCTGCGGGAGAGGGACGACAACCTCACCGGTGACGACATCCGCGAGGGCCTGACCGCGATCATCTCGGTCAAGCTGAGCGAGCCGCAGTTCGAGGGCCAGACCAAGACCAAGCTGGGCAACACGGAGGCCAAGACCTTCGTGCAGAAGGCGGTCTACGAGCACCTCGCCGACTGGCTCGACCGCAACCCGAACGAGGCCGCCGACATCGTCCGCAAGGCCATCCAGGCGGCCACCGCGCGCGTCGCGGCCCGCAAGGCGCGCGACCTGACCCGCCGCAAGGGCCTGCTGGAGACCGCGTCGCTGCCCGGCAAGCTGGCGGACTGCCAGTCCAACGACCCGTCCAAGTGCGAGATCTTCATCGTCGAGGGCGACTCCGCCGGCGGCTCGGCCAAGTCCGGCCGCAACCCGCAGTACCAGGCGATCCTCCCGATCCGCGGCAAGATCCTCAATGTCGAGAAGGCGCGCATCGACAAGATCCTCCAGAACCAGGAGATCCAGGCGCTGATCTCGGCGTTCGGCACCGGTGTGCACGAGGACTTCGACATCGGCAAGCTCCGCTACCACAAGATCATCCTGATGGCGGACGCCGACGTCGACGGCCAGCACATCAACACGCTGCTGCTGACCTTCCTGTTCCGCTTCATGCGGCCGCTGGTGGAGGCCGGGCACGTGTTCCTGTCCCGCCCCCCGCTGTACAAGATCAAGTGGGGCCGGGAGGACGTCGAGTACGCGTACTCCGACCGCGAGCGCGACGCGCTGATCGAGCTGGGCCGCCAGCGCGGCAAGCGGATCAAGGAGGACTCGATCCAGCGCTTCAAGGGTCTCGGCGAGATGAACGCCGAGGAGCTGCGGGTGACCACCATGGACCCGGACCACCGGGTGCTCGGCCAGGTCACTCTCGACGACGCCGCCCAGGCCGACGACCTGTTCTCGGTGCTGATGGGCGAGGACGTGGAGGCCCGCCGCCAGTTCATCCAGCGCAACGCCAAGGACGTGCGCTTCCTCGACATCTGAGTCGGTCTCAGCTGACCGCACCAGGAAGGATCCCCACCAGCAATGGCCGACGAGAACACTCCCGTGACGCCGGAGAACCCGGAAGAAGAGGGCGGCGACATCGCGCTCCGCGTCGAGCCCGTCGGGCTCGAGACGGAGATGCAGCGTTCCTACCTCGACTACGCGATGTCCGTCATCGTCTCGCGTGCGCTGCCGGACGTCCGGGACGGTCTCAAGCCCGTCCACCGCCGGGTGCTGTACGCCATGTACGACGGCGGCTACCGCCCCGAGCGCGGCTTCTACAAGTGCGCCCGCGTGGTCGGCGACGTCATGGGCAACTACCACCCCCACGGCGACTCCTCCATCTACGACGCGCTGGTCCGCCTCGCCCAGCCCTGGGCGATGCGCATGCCGCTCGTCGACTCCAACGGCAACTTCGGTTCGCCGGGCAACGACCCGGCGGCGGCCATGCGCTACACCGAGTGCAAGATGGCGCCGCTGTCGATGGAGATGGTCCGTGACATCGACGAGGAGACCGTCGATTTCACGGACAACTACGACGGCCGCTCCCAGGAGCCGACCGTCCTGCCCTCCCGCTTCCCGAACCTGCTGATCAACGGCTCGGCGGGCATCGCGGTCGGCATGGCGACCAACATCCCGCCGCACAACCTGCGCGAGGTCGCCGCCGGCGCCCAGTGGTACCTGGAGAACCCGGACGCCTCCCACGAGGAGCTGCTGGACGCGCTCATCGAGCGGATCAAGGGCCCGGACTTCCCGACCGGTGCGCTGGTCGTGGGCCGCAAGGGCATCGAGGAGGCCTACCGCACGGGCCGCGGCTCCATCACCATGCGCGCGGTGGTGGAGGTCGAGGAGATCCAGGGCCGCCAGTGCCTGGTGGTCACCGAGCTGCCCTACCAGGTCAACCCGGACAACCTGGCGCAGAAGATCGCCGACCTGGTCAAGGACGGCAAGATCGCCGGCATCGCGGACGTCCGGGACGAGACCTCGTCCCGCACCGGCCAGCGCCTGGTGATCGTCCTCAAGCGGGACGCGGTCGCCAAGGTCGTCCTGAACAACCTGTACAAGCACACCGACCTGCAGACGAACTTCGGCGCCAACATGCTGGCGCTGGTCGACGGCGTGCCGCGCACCCTGTCGCTGGACGCGTTCATCCGGCACTGGGTGGGCCACCAGATCGAGGTCATCGTCCGCCGGACCCGCTTCCGGCTGCGCAAGGCCGAGGAGCGCGCCCACATCCTGCGCGGCCTGCTCAAGGCCCTGGACGCCATCGACGAGGTCATCGCGCTGATCCGGCGCAGCGAGACCGTCGAGGTCGCCCGCGACGGCCTGATGGGCCTGCTGGACATCGACGACATCCAGGCCAACGCCATTCTGGAGATGCAGCTGCGCCGCCTGGCCGCCCTGGAGCGCCAGAAGATCGTCCAGGAGCACGACGAGCTCCAGGCCAAGATCGACGAGTACAACGAGATCCTGGCCTCCCCGGCCCGCCAGCGGGGCATCGTCAGCGAGGAGCTGGCCGCGCTCGTCGAGAAGTACGGCGACGACCGCAAGACCAAGCTGGTGCCCTACGAGGGCGACATGTCCATCGAGGACCTGATCGCCGAGGAGGACATCGTCGTCACGGTCACCCGCGGCGGCTACATCAAGCGGACCCGGACCGACGACTACCGGGCCCAGAAGCGCGGCGGCAAGGGTGTCCGCGGGACGAAGCTGAAGGAAGACGACATCGTCGACCACTTCTTCGTCTCCACCACGCACCACTGGCTGCTGTTCTTCACCAACAAGGGCCGGGTGTACCGGGCGAAGGCCTACGAGCTGCCCGAGGGCGGCCGGGACGCGCGCGGCCAGCACGTGGCGAACCTGCTGGCCTTCCAGCCGGACGAGACGATCGCCGAGATCCTCGCCATCCGCGACTACGAGGCGGCGCCGTACCTGGTGCTCGCCACGAAGTCCGGTCTGGTCAAGAAGACGCCTCTGAAGGATTACGATTCGCCGCGCTCCGGCGGTGTCATCGCGATCAATCTGCGGGAGCGGGAGGACGGAACCGGCGACGAACTGATCGGCGCCGAACTCGTCTCGGCAGAGGACGATTTGCTTCTGATCAGCAAGAAGGCCCAATCCATCAGGTTCACCGCATCGGACGAAACCCTGCGTCCCATGGGCCGCGCGACCTCGGGCGTCAAGGGCATGAGCTTCCGCGAGGGCGACGAACTGCTGTCGATGAATGTCGTGCGACCGGGTACGTTCGTGTTCACCGCCACCGACGGTGGTTACGCGAAGCGGACCGCCGTCGACGAGTACCGCGTCCAGGGCCGCGGCGGCCTCGGCATCAAGGCCGCCAAGATCGTGGAGGACCGCGGATCCCTCGTGGGTGCGCTGGTGGTCGAGGAGGGCGACGAGATCCTCGCCATCACGCTCTCGGGCGGCGTGATTCGCACGCGAGTCAACGAGGTCAGGGAGACGGGCCGTGACACCATGGGCGTCCAACTGATCAACCTGAGCAAGCGCGATGCCGTGGTCGGCATCGCACGAAACGCCGAGGCGGGACGCGAGGCGGAGGAAGTCGACGGCGAGCAGGCCGCCGGCACCGCCGCCGAGGGTGCCACGACCACCGGCACGGACGAGGGTGAGGCGCCCTCGGCCGAGTAGCACGAGGAGTGAGTCATCGTGAGCGGAGCCACGGGCGCCGGATCAGCCGGTACCTCCAGGGGTACGGAAGCGGACGGCGGCGGCCGTGGCTCCGCCGCGCATGTGACCGACACGCGCACGACCAACCTCAAGCCGATCCGGCGGCCGTCCGCGGCCGACGCACCCGGCGCCCACGGACCCCAAGGGGGAGCGGTGACGGACACCCGAGGTCACGCCCAGCCGCCGGCCGGCCGCCCGGCCTCACCGCTGCCCTCGGAGCGGCCGCAGCAGCCCGCCGCGCCGTACCACCCGCCGCAGGCCTACTCGGCGGCCGAGGACGGCCACACCGGCGCGGTCCGCAGGCCGCGCACCGGCGCCCGCACCACCCCGCGCACCCGCAAGGCCCGGCTGCGCGTGGCCAAGGCCGACCCCTGGTCGGTGATGAAGGTCAGCTTCCTGCTGTCCCTCGCCCTCGGCATCTGCACGATCGTGGCCGCCGCCGTGCTGTGGATGGTCCTGGACGCCATGGGCGTCTTCTCCACGGTCGGCGGAACGATCTCCGAGGCCACCGGGTCCAACGAGTCCAACGGCTTCGACCTGCAGTCCTTCCTGTCCCTGCCGCACGTGCTGATGTTCACCACGATCATCGCGGTGATCGACGTGGTCCTGATGACGGCCCTGGCGACCCTGGGCGCCTTCATCTACAACCTCTCCGCCGGCTTCGTCGGCGGTGTGGAAGTGACCCTGGCCGAGGACGAATGACGGCCGCCGCCGGTCGCGGCGCCCCCCGCGACCGGCGGCCCGCGGCCAACCGATTTTGGTACTGACCGCCTCGTGCGCTAATCTTCAGGAGTCAGCGCGCGGGACACACACCGCAGAGCGCGGCGGGGCTATAGCTCAGTTGGTTAGAGCGCATCCCTGATAAGGATGAGGCCACTGGTTCAAATCCAGTTAGCCCCACCAGCGACAAGACCCCCGGTCCACCAGGGCCGGGGGTCTTTTGACACCCATGGTCGACACCAACAGCGGCGTATCAGCCGATGAGCGGGTCCTGAAGCAGCTCGGCGAGCATCGCGACGGCTTTCCGTTCACTGTCGCCGACCACGTGCGTGCAGTCGTCCATGGTCATGCTCGGCCCCTTGGCGTCCAGGTCGTTCGTACAGTGGCGCGCTCCACCTGGACGCCAGAAACCACGCCCGTTCCACGGCACGTGGGCCGACGGCGGACGGGATGGGATCTGGGGTGAGTGGTGGGTTGAGGTGGGCAGGTCACGGCTGGTCGGCTCGCTGCACTGCGGCCCCCGAGCAGGAGGAGTGGTGCCCATGTTCACTTGCCTGCTCGTCGCGGGTGGTGAGCGGAATAGCCACGGCTCCTCCTGTCTTGCTGGTAAGCATGCGGATCTTTCGTACCTACGCACGCGTCTATACCACCGACCTGAATGCGGTGCTGGCACCGCTCAGCACCGTTACTGATGAGCCGATCACCAGTCGCTTCAGGATGCCGAACGGCCTGGAGCTGGCCGCCGTCGGCCAGGTTCTGGTGGTGGCGGGGGACGAGCGGACATTGGAGCCGTACACGGCGACGGCGGCGACGCTGATCGTGGATGACCTCGATGAGTGCCAGGTACGTCTCAATCAGACGGGAGCACAGATTGTGCGTGGCCCGCAGGCCGTTCCCACTGGGAGGAACCTGACCGCCAAGCTGCCCGGTGGCGTCCAGCTCGAATATGTCGAGTGGGACGAGGCACAGTGGGAACGTGTCGGAGGCCGACCCGCCTAGACGCGAAGCGCTTGTGGGCCCTTGTGTCTCCCTGCTGTTGCGCGGTGCACGCGGACAGAAGGGCCTCGTGCCGCGCTGCGGAACGTGCTGCGTGCCGATGTGAGGACTGCCCATGCCGGCCCGGGGATCGTCCTCGCGTCGTTCGGGTGGGCCGAGTGGACCGCGTAGGGGGCGTGGCCTGCCGCGACGGTCCAGGACGACGCGAGATCCCCGGCCGCGGGCGGCCGGGGATCTCTGTGATGGGTGCGATGGTGCCGGGGTGACGGTGGTCCTGTACGCAGATCGCCGTTACGTCATGGTGGTGGCTGGAGGACCCGGGGGTTCCGGGCCGGCACTGTCAGCGCTGCATGGGGATGAGGGGCCGGGACGGTGGGGCGACGGGGGCGCACACCGGGTCGGTGCCGAGCGAGGGGGCTTCGGAGAGCGGACGGTGGCGGCAGCGGGGGCTCTTGCCGTGGGCCTCGGCACGGATCCGCTGTTTCATCGTGGGGGGCAGGGACCGGGCCTGAAGCCTGGACCACGGTGAGATCGTCCTGACCGGCACCCGGGTCGTGCTCTTGGGTGCCGCCTCGGGCTGCGTCGCGGCGGTGGCCGTGGTGGCGGCGGTCGTGGTGATCAGTCCGAGCGCCGTGCAGAGCGCGAGAAAGGCGGTGACGATGGCGGTCCACAGCTTCTTGACCTTGTGCTGGTCCATGGCCCCTCACTTTCGGGTTGGGCGATTTGCGTACTTTGCTCATGATGTGTATGTGGGCCACGAAGTGGTGGACCGACGCTCGGGGTGCCGGGATCTTCCGATGAACACCACTCGGATGGACGCATGAGCGCCGAAAAAGTGAGATGAAGGGAGGAGCATGGGCAAAGTCACCGTCCGTGCGGGACTCGTCACGCTCCGGCCGGGGCGGCTGGTGCGGCGTCTGCTGCGGCTCAGGCCAGGACAGTTGCGGGCGGGCACGGGCCGCAAGCCGGTTCCGGCCGGTGTGTATAGTCGGGCGCCAGAGGTCCTCTACGTCAACGAAAGACGAGGTCGCGCGGTGAAGAAGCTTCTCCTGGTCGCACTGGCCGCCATCGGCGGGCTCCTCGTGTACCGCCAGATTCAGGCCGATCGCGCCGAGCAGGACCTGTGGACGGAGGCCACCGACTCCGTGTCCACGGGTTCTTGATCACCCACAGTCGATTCTGAGCAGACCCCGGCCGCCGCAGCGGTCGGGGTTTCGTGTTGCCGGGGCCGGCCGAGCCTCCGGCTCCGGTTGCGGGGCCGGCGGAGATGAGGTAGGCGTCGCCGGGCGAGTGGACGAGGCTCGCGGCGACGCGCGGCGGGTGTGCGCGGCCTCCTGCCGGGTGCGGTCCGGTGGAGGGATTCCGCTCGGCGGTGCCTGTCTCCCGGTGTGCGGCCGCGCGGGGCAGGCGTACGCCGGCCGCGGCGTCGCCCGGCGTACGCCTGGTTGCGGCCCCTGCCTCGTGTCGCCGACGGCGGCCGGTACGGCTCGCGGCCGGTGCAGGTCGTGCGGTGCGCGGGTGTCTGCTGCCGGGTCCCGGTGCCGTGGCACGAGGAGCGCGCCGGGCCGGTCGGCGGTTTCTCGGAGCAGGGGCGGGACGGCGTCTGCCGGTGCCGTCAGCTCTGGTGGGCCTGGTAGTGGGCGACCGCGTCGGCGGTGCGGCCGGCTCCGTACACCCGCAGGAATTCGGCGAGTTCGGGGTGGGTGGGTGCGAGGCTGTCCGCGGCCTCGATGATGTCGCTCGCGGCGGCCACCGAGCGCAGCAGCGACTGGATCTCACGCACCACGCGCTTGACCGTCGGTGCGCTCGAACTGGTCACGTTCTGCGTGGTGTTGCTGAGCACCGCCCCTCCCTGAGACCGTTTGATCTCCTCCATGCGCTCGGTGGCCTCGGCGGCGCTGACACTGCCGTCCGCCACCTGCACCGCCAGCTCCTGCAGCAGCTGCACGCGCTGGACCACCGCGGGATTGCCGATCTTCGCGCGCTGGCCGCTCATCAGCTGCGACAGCATCGGTGCGGACAGCCCCAGCACCCCCGCAAGACGGGCCTGGTTGAGCCCGAGGTCGTCTATGAGCCTGCGGAAGAGCGTCCCCAAGGGCTCCCCGTACCAGTTCCGCTGCAGTTCCCGCGCTCTTGCGGTGGCTTCCTGCTGTGCGGCGTCCATTGCGTCTCCCCATCGCTTCCCCGAGTAGGTGGTTCGCTGTAGCGAACCACGCGGAGCATCTTACGGAGCGTGGTCGTCGAGGGGGACCCCCAATCTTTTTGCCGGATCCAGGGGAAGACCCGGTACTCTGTTGTGCGGTACCGACCGGTGGGCTGTTTCGCTGGCCGGATACTCCTCTTCCGGGGCCTTAGCTCAGTTGGTAGAGCGCTGTCTTTGCATGGCAGATGTCAGGGGTTCGACTCCCCTAGGCTCCACCGCAGGTCAGACGCCCTTCGGATCGGTGATCCGGAGGGCGTCTCGCATTGTCGGCGTCCACTGAGCGGCCGCAGTGCCGTGGACCGGGCGCGCTTCGTGCTCTTCGCCGCCGTGCCCGGTCTCCCGCCCCGCCCCCGCACCAGTGACCGTTGCCCGCCCGGCGAGGCCGAGAGATGGTGCACCGGCCCGTGGGCGGGTGACCGGCGCGCCGATCCGTTCCGGCGAACTGCCGTAGGCTACAGAGGACTTGAGCCATGCTGATCGGCATGCCGAGGGGTCGGGGAACAGCGGCGGCGCGCAGATGCCCGCTCGGCACGTCCGACCGGACGGAGCCGACGAGCCGAGGGGGAGCGAGTCCCGCATGGGCAGGCGGAGCGGAAGAGGGACGGCCACGGTCGTCGCCCTCTGGGCAGCCGCGGTCCGTACCGTGAGGGCGGTCGACGGGGAGAGCCCGCCGGCGGTCGTCCTCCTCGCCGGCATCGCGCCGGGCGCCGTGTCCGCTGCTCTGGCGGGCTGTGTCAGCCGTACGTTCGTGAAGTCCCAGGAGGCGGACGCCGGGCATCCGCGGGCCTGCTTCGGGCAGCCTGCGGCGTTCTCGCGGTCCCTGGCCGCCGAGCGGCTGCTGCGGGACGGGAACCTGGACGAGGCGAAGCGGGCGGAGGTGCCGGCGGGCCTGGTGCCGGCGGCCGATCGGAAAGCCCCGGCGGACGACCCCTTGGCGCCACCGTCCGCGTGAGACGGGGCCGCACGGCCGCGCCGGCCCGGCGACCGGCAGGCGTCACCGCTCCGAGGCAGGCGGGTCGCCCGGCGGCGTGGGACCGGGCGGCGCGGGACCGGTCGGCGGCCCGGGGGCGCCCGGGTCCTTCCGTGCGCTGCCGGAGGCTGGGGCTCCGGTATCGGGCGTCCCGGCAGGTCCCGCGGTGCCCGGGACGCCCGCCGCCTCGGCCGGGCGGAGCAGGCTCCAGGCCACCGAGGCCGCCAGCACGACGACGATCACGCCGAGGCTGATCAGGGTGGGGATCTCGGGTACCGCAGGGCTGACGATCTTGTGGCAGGCCTGCAGGACGAGCTTCACCCCGATGAAGCCCAGGATGACCGCCAGGCCTTTGCTGAGGTGATGGAACCGGTCCAGCAGTCCCGACAGCATGAAGTACAGGGCGCGCAGTCCCAGGATGGCGAAGGCGTTGCTGGTGTAGACGATGAAGACGTCGTCGCTGACGGCCAGCACGGCCGGGACGCTGTCCACGGCGAAGACCAGGTCGGCGGCCTCGATCGCGGCGACGACGGCGAGCAGGGGAGTCGCCGTGCGCCGCCCGGCTTCCCTGACGAAGAACTTCGTGCCCGCGTACTCGCTCCGCACCGGCATCAGGGTGCGCAGCAGCCGGACGGCGAAGCTGTGGCCGGGGTCGAAGCTCTCTTCCTGCCCCGAGAGGATCTTGTAGACGCTGTAGAAGAGGATCGCGGCGAAGACGAACAGGACGGCGGTGAAGCGGCTGACCACGGCCACACCGGCGGCGAGGAAGAGACCGCGGAACACCAGGGCCCCGATCACTCCGAAGAACAGCACCCGGTGCTGGTAGGCGCGGGGCAGCCGGAAGTAGGAGAAGATCAGGGCGAACACGAAGAGGTTGTCGACCGACAGGCTCTTCTCCAGCAGCCACGCCGTGATGTACTCCGTGCCGGCCGTCCCTCCGAGGACGAGGAAGACGACCGCGCCGAAGACGAGCGCGAGCCCGACCCACAGTCCGCTCCAGGCGGTGGCCTCCTTGAAGCCGATGACGTGCTCGTGGCGGTGGGCCAGCAGGTCGGTCACCAGCGAGACGAGCACCACGGCGGCGAAGACCGCCCAGAGCCAGAACGGCACATCGAGCACGCGGGCCTCACAGGGGTTGGCCGGGCACCTCTCCGGTACCCGAGTCTGCCGCAGCGTGCCGGGCGCGGCACCGCGAGAGAGGCGAACGGCGCACCGCCGGACCTGTCACCGATGACGTCCGCCCGCTCACCGAGCGCGACCGCAGCGGGCGGCGGCTGAGCCGGTGATCACTGGTGCAAACAGGCCGGGCGGGCGGGTGGCCCGGCCCCGGGGCGGCCGCCGGCGGGATGCCGGGGCGGCATCGAGGGGAGACGGCCGGGCGGCGGGGATTCGGGCCGGTTCGGGTGGTTTGCTGTTCGCGGCAGAGAAAGCTCCCCTTCGTGTCGGGCGGGCCGAGCGGAGGGGAGCTGCGCGGTGAGCGCCGCCGGACGGTGCGGCCGTGTGAGGCGTGCCGGGCGGTCAGGCCCGGTCGTCGCGGTCGGTGGGCCGCTCCTCGGCGCTTGTGGCCTCCTGCGTCCCGGAGCCCGGCTCCGCCGGCGTCTGCCCGCTGCCGTCGACGGCGGACAGGCGGCCCTCTTCGGGCACCTCTGTCGCGGCCGGCGGCTCCACCAGCCAGTCGGGGTTGGCCTGCTTGTCCCACCACCTCCAGGCCGCGAAGGCGCCGCCCGCCAGGACGCCCGCCACCGCGAGCAGCTTGGCCACGCGGCCGGCCCGGCAGCGCCGGCTGTGCTTGCGGGCGAGCTTCTGGATCTTCTCCGGCCGGACCTGGCCGCGCAGCGCGACCAGCGCGGCGGCGCCGCGCGCGGCGGCCTCGTCCGCCACCGGACCGGCGACGGCCCGTGCCTGCTCGATGCGCGGCCGGGAGTACTCGGCGGCCCTGCGCGCGGCCTGACGGGTGCGGCAGGCGGCCACCTGGGCGGCCTGGTCCAGCTTCGGCGGCACGTACGTCATGGCCTGCGCACGGGCCTGCTCCAGCCGGGGTGCGACGTAGGCGCCGTACTGGGCACGGGCCTGGTCGGCGGCCAGGGACACCTTCGGTGCCAGCCGTACGCGGGCCTCGTGCGCGTAGGCCGCGGCCCTCTCCCTGGCCGTGTCGGCGTAGGGCGCCACCGCTTCCGCGGCGTGCAGCACGCTGTCCTTCGCCGATCCGGTCGCGGCGCGCACGCTGTCGATGCGGGTCACGGGTTCCTCCTCCTCGGTGGCGTACGGGGAATCGACTTTCCACCCTTTTACGGATCATGCCTGTCACAGGACCCCTGGGCATGCGAGAACGGGCAACCGGGTCACGGGCGGCGACTCGGTCCCCGGAGCCCTTCCGGTGGCGGGGTCCACGGGAGACGATGGGACGGGACAAGGGACGAACGGGTCTGTCGAGGATCAACAGGGGCAAAGGGAGCTTGCCGCCGACCCTTCCACGGATCGGTGCGCAACACCCCCGACCCGGGCGGATCCGCCCCGATTTCCGCAACCGGCGTGCCCCCGTGACGCGTGTCGTGCGGCCGCCGGGGACGCGCGGCACGGGGCGTGCGAGGATCGGGGAGCCAAAGGAAGACAACGGAAGGCAGATCGTGGCCGAGCAGCTCTACGCCACCCTGAAGACCAACCGCGGCGACATCAAGGTCCGGCTTCTGCCGGACCACGCCCCCAAGACGGTCCGCAACTTCGTGGAGCTCGCCAAGGGCGAGCGCGAGTGGACGCACCCCGCCACCGGCAAGAAGTCCACGGACAAGCTGTACGACGGCACGGTCTTCCACCGGGTGATCAGCGGCTTCATGATTCAGGGCGGTGACCCCCTGGGCAACGGCACCGGCGGTCCGGGCTACACCTTCGAGGACGAGTTCCACCCGGACCTGCGCTTCGACCGGCCCTACCTGATGGCGATGGCCAACGCCGGCCCGGGCACCAACGGCTCCCAGTTCTTCATCACCGTCGCCCCGACGGCCTGGCTGACCCGCAAGCACACCATCTTCGGCGAGGTCACCGACGAGGCGAGCCAGAAGGTCGTGGACGCCATCGCGAACACGCAGACCAACCCGCGCAACGACCGTCCGGTCAACGACGTGGTCATCGAGTCGGTCGTCGTCTCGGGCGACGCCTGACGGACCGCTTGAGGCCGCCCCGGCGACCGGCGGCAGCGGACCGTGCCGGGAACCAAATGCCCCGCTCGTGCGTAGGCACGGGCGGGGCGGTGCGGTGCACGGCGCGGCACGGCCCGGACGTGCCGCCGTCCGCGACGAACACGAGGGGACCGAATGGACCAGGCACCAGGCAGCCCGCAGGGCCCGCTGGAGCGGGGCGCGGCCGGCCGCGGTCCGGCCGGCGACGGACCGGCGGGCGACGGCGAGGGCGCCCCGGACCTGCCGGTGTGCTACCGCCACCCGGACCGTGAGACCGGCATCCGCTGCACCCGCTGCGAGCGGCCGATCTGTCCGGAGTGCATGGTGAACGCGGCGGTCGGTTTCCACTGCCCGCAGTGCGCGCGGCAGGGATCCGGTGCGGGACCGGCGCCGGCCGCCACCCGGCCGCGTACCCTCGCCGGCGGCGTCGTCGCCGCCGACCCACGGCTCGTCACCAAGGTGCTCATCGGCCTGAACCTGGCCTTCTTCCTCGTGCAGCTGGCCGTCGGCGACCCCTTCACCTACCGGTTCGAGCTGCTCGGCCAGGCCTACCAGCCGGGCGTCGAAGGCGTCCAGGGCGTCGCGCAGGGCCAGTGGTACCGGCTGCTGACCGCGATGTTCCTGCACGGCGGCTATCTGCACATCGCGTTCAACATGCTCAGCCTGTGGTGGATCGGCGGCCCGCTGGAGGCGGCCCTGGGCCGGGCCCGCTACCTCGCGCTGTACCTGGTCTCCGGGCTGGCCGGCAGCGCGCTGAGCTATCTGCTGGCCGCGCAGGACCAGCCCTCGGTCGGTGCCTCGGGCGCCATCTTCGGCCTGTTCGGCGCGACGGCCGTGCTCATGCGGCGGCTGCGCTACGACATGCGCCCGGTCGTCGCCCTGCTGGTGATCAACCTGGTCATCACCTTCGGCTGGGGCGGCATCGCCTGGCAGGCGCACGTCGGCGGCCTGGTGGCCGGAGTGATCGTCGGCTATGCGATGGTCCACGCTCCGCGCCGGCGGCGGGCCCTGGTGCAGTACGGCACCTGTGCGCTGATGCTGGCGGCCGTGGTCGTCGTGACCGTGCTCAGAACCGCCCAGCTCACCTGACGGGCGCACCCCGGGCACCCCCGACGAGTGCGTGTACGCACAGTTGTCCACAAACGGTGGCCGATCTTGTGCACACCGTGCGCGATCAGGTGGTTCCCTCGCTGCTCACCTGAGTTTGCGCAGGTCAGCACCGGTGTCGCAGGCGTTCGCCGGAGCGGTGCGACAGTCCTACCGGCGTCAAGGGGCGACTGGTTATCCACAGATCGTCGGCTTTTCCCCAGCCTTCGTGTGGAAATTCCACCAGCCCTGTGGATAACTCAGCGGAAGGCCGTGGGCAGAGCCGTGCGCACCGCCCGGACGTCCTGCTTCCGCCGCCCTATTTCCACTGGGTGGAGACGCCGAACCCGGCCGCGATGAAGCCGAAGCCCACCACGATGTTCCAGTTGTCCAGCTGCTCCACGGGCAGCGAGCCGTCGGTGACGTAGAAGACGACGATCCAGGCCAGACCGATGACGAACAGCGCGAGCATGACGGGGGCCACCCACCCGCGGCTCTGCAGCTTGACGCTCGCGGCCTGCTTGGTCGGCGGCGGCGTGTAGTCGGCCTTCTTGCGGATACGTGACTTCGGCACGAGGGTCTCTCCTGTCGATGCGCTGCGTGGCCGCGCAAGGATACGGGCTGGCTCGGGGCAGCGTACAAGGGGAAACTGAGCACTCCCCCGGGCGTCCGTTAGCGTAGTGCTTCCATGGCGCCGAAGGAGATAAGGGTACGTTGAGCAATTCCGCCGACTCCCCGGGAACGGGACCCGGTCCGGGAATCCGTCCGGGCGGCCCGCGCCGGGTGCGGCCCGTGCGGATCCTCACCGCGGCCGTCTTCGCTCTCGCCGGGCTCATCTTCTTCACCAGTTTCCACACCGCCAAGGGCACCGACATACGGACGGACTCCTCCCTGCTGAAGCTGTCCGACCTCATCCAGGAACGCAGCCGCAAGAACAAGGAACTGGACGAGTCCAACGCGGCTCTGCGCGGCGAGGTGGAGTCCCTCGCCCGCCGCGACGACGGCGGCACCGGGGCCGAGGACGACAAGCTCGCCGGCCTGGCGGAGAGCGCGGGCACCCGGCCGCTGAAGGGCCGGGCGATCACCGTCACGCTCAACGACGCGCCCCCGAACGCCACCGCCAAGCTCCCGGGCTACCCCGAGCCGCAGCCCGACTATCTGGTCATCCACCAGCAGGACCTGCAGGCCGTGGTCAACGCGCTGTGGCACGGCGGCGCCCAGGGCATCAAGGTCATGGACCAGCGGCTGATCTCCACCAGCGCGGTGCGCTGCGTGGGCAACACCCTGATCCTCCAGGGCCGCGTCTACTCCCCGCCCTACAAGATCACCGCCGTCGGCGACCCGGACAGGCTGCGCAAGGCGCTCGCCGACTCCCCGGCGATCCAGAACTACATGATGTACGTCAACGTCTACGGGCTGGGCTGGAAGGTCACCGACGACGGCACGGTGACCCTCCCCGGCTACACCGGGACCGTGGACCTGCAGTACGCCGAGCCGCTTGTGTCCTCCGCCGGCCGCTGAACCGGGCCGGCGGGGCGGCGACCCAGGGCGCACGGTGGTAAAGCCCGTACCAGCACCTTGTGGACGACCGCCGATCCGGGGCGCCGCGCCGTTAGTCTGGTGGACGAAAGCGGCGGGAGACCCGTGCCGTGACGCGAGGGAAGGGACGGCATGTACGGCTGGATCTGGCGGCATCTGCCGGGCAACACCTGGGTGAAGGCGCTGATCTCACTGGTGCTGGTCCTGGCCGTCGTCTATGTCCTGTTCCAGTACGTCTTCCCGTGGGCCGAGCCGCTGCTTCCCTTCAACGATGTGACGGTGAACAACCAGTGAGCGCACGGATCCTCGTCGTCGACAACTACGACAGCTTCGTCTACAACCTCGTGCAGTACCTGTACCAGCTGGGCGCCGCCTGCGAGGTGCTGCGCAACGACGAGGTGCGCACGGAGCACGCCCAGGACGGCTTCGACGGCGTGCTGCTGTCGCCGGGGCCGGGCACACCGGAACAGGCGGGCGTGTGCGTGGACATGGTCCGGCACTGCGCGGCCACCGGCGTTCCCGTCTTCGGGGTGTGCCTGGGCATGCAGTCCATGCAGGTCGCCTACGGCGGTGTGGTCGGCCGGGCCCCTGAGCTGCTGCACGGCAAGACCTCCCTGGTGGAGCACGAGGGCAAGGGCGTCTTCGCCGGCCTGCCCTCCCCCTTCACCGCGACCCGCTACCACTCGCTGGCGGCCGAGCCCGCGACCGTCCCGGACGAGCTGGAGGTCACCGCCCGCACCCGCGACGGCATCGTCATGGGCCTGCGCCACCGCGAACTGCCGGTGGAGGGCGTGCAGTTCCACCCCGAGTCGGTGCTCACCGAGCACGGGCACCGGATGCTCGCCAACTGGCTCGCGGAGTGCGGCGACGAAGGTGCCGTGGCGAGGTCTGAGGGGCTCGCCCCAGTGGTGGGCAGGGCCACGGCGTGACGGCGCTGCGCCCCGAGCGCGAGTCCGGAGCCGGCTGGTATCCGGCGGGGGCGTACGACGCGTCCTGGGAGCCGCACACGGCGCCGTACGACACGCACGGTTCGGGGACGCCGTATCCGCCGCCCGACGGCTCCGGGGAGCAACCCGCGGCCGACGACGCGGAGACGATGGCGCTGCGCATCCCCTCCCCGTCGGCCCCGCCGGACTCCGCGGGCACCGCGGCGCACGGGTCCCACGGGCCCCGGGAGGCGGCGGGCAGCCCCCCGGCCGCGACCGGGGGCCGGGCGGCCCGCAGACGGGCCGCCCAACGCCGCCGCGGCCGCCGTGCGGCGGGCAGCAGACCGCGGGTGCCCCAGCAGACGGCCCCCCGGGACCCGTCCGCCCCGCTGAGCCGCGTGGAGGCACGCCGGCTGGCCCGGGCCCGCAGACCGAGCCCGGCGGTCATCGCCAGCCGGATCATCGGCGAGCTGTTCATCACCACCGGCGTGGTGATGCTGCTGTTCGTCACCTACCAGCTGTGGTGGTCGAACGTGCGCGCGCATCAGCAGGCGGGTCACGAGGCGCACCAGCTGCAGGACGACTGGGCCAGCGGCAAGCGTGCGCCGGGGGCGTTCGAACCGGGGCAGGGCTTCGCGATCCTGCACATCCCCAAGCTCGACGTGGTGGTGCCGATCGCCGAGGGCACCGACAAGACCAAGGTGCTCGACAAGGGCATGGTCGGGCACTACGGGCCCGGGGACTTCGACACCGCGATGCCGGACGCGAAGACCGGCAACTTCGGGCTCGCGGGCCACCGCAACACGCACGGCGAGCCGTTCCGTTACATCAACAAGCTCACACCGGGTGATCCGATCGTCGTGGAGACGCAGGACACCTACTACGTCTACAAGATGACGTCGATGCTGCCGGTGACCTCGCCGTCGAACACCAGCGTCCTCGATCCGATCCCGGCGGGCTCCGGCTTCACCAAGCCCGGCCGCTACATCACCCTCACCACCTGCACGCCGGAGTTCACGAGCAAGTACCGCTTGATCGTCTGGGGCAAGATGGTCGAGGAACGGCCGCGCAGCAAGGGCAAGCCGGATGCGCTCGTCGAATAGAGGCCGCGAAGACAAGGGCGGATGACACAGTGGCAGCGACCACGGACGGCACGGCAGAGCACACCGACGACGGCACCGAGCGGCGTCCGCGCCGCGGCACCGGCCGGCTGGCACAGGCCGTCAGCGTCTTCGGTGAACTTCTCATCACGGCGGGCCTGGTGCTCGGCCTGTTCGTCGTCTACTCGCTGTGGTGGACGAACGTCATGGCGGACCGCACGGCCGACCGGCAGGCCGACAAGGTCCGCGAGCAGTGGGCCCACCCCGCCCCCAGCGGCCCGGGCGCCCTGGACACCGAGGACGGCATCGGCTTCCTCCATGTGCCGGCCATGCACAACGGCGAGGTCCTGGTGAAGAAGGGCACCTCGCCGGACGTCCTCAACGACGGCGTGGCCGGCTACTACGTCGACCCGGTCAAGGCGACGCTGCCGACGAGCGGCAAGGACGGCAACTTCACCCTGGCCGCCCACCGGGACGGCCACGGCGCGAAGTTCCACAACATCGACAAGCTGTCCAAGGGCGACCCGATCGTCTTCGAGACGCGCGACAACTGGTACGTCTACAAGGTCTTCGCCGTCCTCCCCGAGACCTCGAAGTACAACGTGGACGTCATCGCGCAGGTCCCGAAGGAGGCGGGCGTGACGAAGCCCGGCCGTTACATCACCCTGACGACCTGCACGCCGGTGTACACCAGCCGGTACCGGTACGTGGTCTGGGGAGAGCTGGTCCGCGTGGAGAAGGTGGACAGCAAGCGGACACCGCCGAAGGAACTGCGGTGAGATGAGCGTCCGGCCGCAGCGGAGCAGCCGGCCGGCCGTGTCCTCAGCCCGGACCCGGGTGCCGTCGTCCCGCGGTGTGCCGCGAGCATCACGTCTTCGCTGAACGCCGTCCGCCGGCGCCCAACCGGCCGTGTCCCTCACCGCGTCCAGCACCTCGGCAGGGTGCGTTGCGTCACGCCGCTGCGCGGCCTTCGAAGCGCCCCGCAGACAGCACGTGGGCCTCTGCCGGGAACACGTCCCCGCAGAGGCCCACTGCTCAGGCGGCGCGGCTTTGGATGGCGCCGCTCAGGTGGCGGATCAGCCGAAGAAGCCGCCGTTGTTGCCGCCTCGGTTGCCCGCGTGGTTGGCGCCACCACCGATCGTCGTCAGGGTGACCTGCGTGCCGGCCGGGTTGTCGACCGGCTGGTTCGGCTGCGGGTCCTGGCTGATGACGAACGCGTTGGGGTCGTTGCTGCCGTTGACCTTGATGTTGGTGAAGCCGGCCTGGGCGAGCAGCTGCTGCGCCTCCGAGAGCTTGCGACCGCGCACCTCCGGGAGCGGCGTCTGCTGCTGCGGCGCCTGCTTGCCGATCTTGAGGGTCACCGTGGAGCCCTTCTCGACCGGGGTACCTGCCGCAGGCGAGATCTCGAAGACCTTGTCGATCTGGTTCGGGTCGGTGGTTTCCGCCTGAGTGCAGCTGGCCTTGAGACCGCTGGCCTGCAGCTGGGCCGTGGCCTCCTCGCACGTCTTGTTGAGGACGTCCGGTACCGGAACCCTCTCGACCGGCTTGGAAACCGTGAGGGTGATCGTGGAGCCCTTCTCCACCTCCTGGTCCCCGGTGGGGTCCTGGGAGATGACGACGCCCTCGGGGCGGTCGGATTCCTCGGTCTTCTGCTCGACCTTGAAGCCCTTGGCCTGAAGCTGGGACTGGGCCGTTGCGAAAGTGAGACCCGTCACGTCGGGCACGAGCACCTTCGGCGCGCCGGTCGACAGCACCAGGCTGACCGTCTCGCCCTTCTTGATCTCCGTGTCCTTGGCCGGGTCCTGCGAGCAGACCTTGCCCTTGGGCTCGTTGTCGCAGGGCTTCTCGGTGAACGTCACCTTCAGGCCGACGTTGTCCGCCATCTTCTCGGCGTCCGCCCTCGTGTGGTCGACGAAGTTCGGCACGCTCACCTTGTCGTTGCCGACGCCGTTCCCGCTGGTGAGCATCCTGCCGATGAGGACGGCGCCCGCGAGGACCAGGATGCCGGCGACGACCAGCAGGATCGTCGAGGTGTGGGACTTCTTCTGCCGGCGCCGGTCGGGCCGCTCCTCGTAGCCGTAGCCGCCGTCGTCCGGGTTCATGGGCGGCAGCATCGTCGTGGCCTGGGCGCCGGAGTCGGGGCGCAGGGCCGTGGTGGGCTGGTCGTCGCCGTAGGTGCCGTAGCCGACGGTGCCCATGGCCGCGGTGGCCGCGACCGGCTGGCCGTCGAGGCAGGCCTCGATGTCGGCGCGCATCTCGTCGGCGGTCTGGTAGCGGTAGTCGGGGTCCTTCACCAGCGCCCGCAGCACGATCGCGTCCATCTCCGGGGAGATCTCCGGGTCGAACACGCTCGGCGGCTGCGGTTCCTCACGGACGTGCTGATAGGCGACCGCGACCGGGGAGTCGCCCACGAAGGGCGGGCGGACCGTCAGCAGCTCGTACAGCAGGCACCCCGTCGAATACAGGTCCGAGCGGGCGTCGACCTGCTCGCCCTTGGCCTGCTCCGGCGAGAGGTACTGCGCGGTGCCGATGACGGCGGCGGTCTGCGTCATCGTCATGCCGGCGTCGCCCATGGCACGGGCGATGCCGAAGTCCATCACCTTGACCTGGCCGGTGCGCGTCAGCATGACGTTGGCCGGCTTGATGTCGCGGTGGACGATGCCGTTGCGGTGCGCGTACTCCAGACCCTGGAGGATGCCGATGGTCATCTCCATGGCCCGCTCCGGCAGCAGCTTGCGGCCGCTGTGCAGCAGCTCACGGAGAGTGGAGCCGTCGACGTACTCCATGACGATGTACGGGATCGAGACCCCGTCGATGTAGTCCTCGCCCGTGTCGTAGACCGCGACGATCGCCGGGTGGTTGAGCGAGGCGGCCGACTGGGCCTCCCGGCGGAACCGGGCCTGGAAGGAAGGGTCGCGCGCCAGGTCGGCGCGCAGTGTCTTCACCGCCACGGTGCGGCCCAGGCGGGTGTCATGCGCGAGGTACACCTCCGCCATGCCACCACGGCCGAGCACCTGGCCCAGCTCGTACCGGCCGCCGAGGCGACGCGGCTCTTCCATAGCTACCTACCAGCCCTCTCCGTCGGTCCCGGACCGGCACCACGTGTGCCGCCGGAGCTGCCGTCCGGGCCTACCGTACCCGGCTCGCTCTGTGTGACCTGGCCAAGCCCGCCACCCGATACAGGACCGGTATCGCCACGTGCACCGATGTGTAGGCATCGTGGCGGTGGTCACTTCCTGGAGTTGATGACCGCCTCCATGACGTTCTTCGCGATGGGAGCCGCGAGACCGCCACCGGAGATGTCCTGGCGGTCGGCTGCCTCGTCCTCGACCACCACGGCCACGGCCACCGGCGAGCTGCCGTCGGGCAGCTTCGCGTAGGAGATGAACCACGCGTACGGCTTCTCGCTGTTGTTGACACCGTGCTGCGCGGTACCGGTCTTGCCGCCCACGGTGACGCCCGGGATCTGCGCGTTGGTGCCCGTACCGTCCTTGACGACGGTCTCCATCATCGACTGCAGGATCTGCGCGTTCTTCGACGACAGCGGGCGGCTCAGCTCCTTGGGCTCGGTCTGCTCCAGGGTGTCGAGGTTCGGCGACTGCAGCTTGTCCACCATGTACGGCTGCATCAGCTTGCCGTCGTTGGCGACCGCGGAGGCCACCATCGCCATCTGCAGGGGCGTCGCGGCGGTGTTGAACTGGCCGATGGAGGACAGCGCGACCTGCGAGGCGTTCATGTCCTTGGAAAAGTTCGAGGCGTTGGCCCGCACCGGCGTGAACTGCTCACTGTTGAAGCCGAACTTCTCCGCCTCCGAGAGCATCTTGTCCTGGCCGAGGTCGGCTCCGATCTTGCCGAAGACGGTGTTGCAGGAGTACTTCAGCGCGACGCGCATGGTGGCGTTCTTGCAGGGGATGCTGCCTTCGTTGGCGAGGGGCGTGACGGTGCCCGGCATGATCCACGGGTCCGGGGAGTTCGTGGGCTGGTCGGCCGAGGTGTACAGGCCGTTCTCCAGCGCTGCGGCCGCGGTGACCACCTTGAAGGTGGAGCCCGGCGGGTAGGTCTCGCGCAGCGCCCGGTTCAGCATCGGGTCGTCCGGGTCGTTGTCCTTCTGCAGCTTCTGCCAGGCCTTCGCGTCCGAGTCGGACATGCCGGCGAACGAGGACGGGTCGTACGACGGGTAGGACGCCAGCGCCAGGATCTTGCCGGTGGACGGCTCCAGCGCGACGACGGCGCCCTTGCCGTGGCCCTTCAGCCCGTTGTAGGCCGCCTTCTGCGCGGCCGCGTTCAGCGTGGTGACGACGTTGCCGCCCTGCTTCGGCTTCCCGGTGATCATGTCCAGGGTGTTGCGGAAGAACAGCCGGTCGTCGTTGCCGGTGAGGATCTTGTCGTCCACGCTCTCCAGCTGGGTGGCGCCGAAAGCCTGCGAGGCGTACCCGGTGACCGGCGCCCACATGGGGCCGTCCTTGTACGTCCGCTTGTACTTCAGGTCGTTCAGCCCGCTGGTGTCCATCTCCTTCGACCCGGTGATCGGTGAGCCGTCGACGATGATGTCGCCGCGGGGGACGGAGTAACGGGCGATCGTGACACGGCGGTTGTACTTGCTGTCCGCGAGGCTGTCTGCCTTGACGTACTGGAGCCAGTTGTCGCGCAGCAGCAGCGTGAGGACGAGGAGGCCGCAGAAGATCGCGATCCGGCGCAGGGGCTTGTTCACGGGCGGACCACCTGGGTCATTTCGGCGTCGGGGTTGGTCACGGGAGCGGGGGCCGGGCGGCGCGCGGTGTCGCTGATTCTGATGAGGATGCCGATCAGCGCCCAGTTGGCCAGCACGGACGAACCGCCGTAGGCCAGGAACGGCATCGTCATACCGGTCAGCGGGATCAGGCCCATCACACCGCCGGCCACCACGAAGACCTGCAGCGCGAAGGCGCCGGACAGGCCGACGGCGAGCAGCTTGCCGAACGGGTCGCGGGCGGCCAGCGCGGTGCGCACGCCGCGCTCCACGATCAGGCCGTAGATCAGCAGGATCGCCATGATCCCGGCCAGGCCCAGCTCCTCGCCGAAGGTGGCGAGGATGAAGTCGGAGTTGGCGGCGAACCGGATCAGGTCGGAGTGGCCCTGGCCGAGGCCGGTGCCGAGGGTGCCGCCGGAGCCGAAGGCCCACAGGGCCTGCTGCAGCTGGTCGGAGTGCACGATGCCGTCGTGGGTCACCTCGCGGCTGAGCTTGTACTCGCGCAGGGGGTTGAGCCAGGCCTGCACACGGGTCTGGATGTGCGGCTCGAAGCTCGCCACGCCGACGGCGCCCGCGGCGGACATCAGCAGACCGAAGACGATCCAGCTGGTCCGCTCGGTGGCGACGTACAGCATGATCACGAACATGCCGAAGAACAGCAGCGAGGTGCCCAGGTCGGTCTCGAAGATCAGGATGAGGATCGAGAGCGCCCAGACGACCAGGATGGGGCCGAGGTCGCGTCCGCGCGGCAGGTACAGCCCCATGAAGCGGCGGCTGGCGAGCGCGAGCGCGTCCCGCTTGACCATGAGGTAGCCGGCGAAGAACACCGCCAGCACGATCTTGGCGAACTCACCGGGCTGCAGGGAGCCGAGACCGGGGATGTTGATCCAGATCTTGGCGCCGTAGATGTTCGCGCCCAGGCCCGGCACCAGCGGCAGGATGAGCAGCACCAGGGCGCAGAACATGGAGATGTAGGTGTAGCGCTGCAGGACGCGGTGGTCCTTGAGGAAAAGCAGGACGACCACGAACAGGGCGATGCCCAGCGCGGTGTACAGCAGCTGGCGAGGCGCTGCCTGGAAGTAGTTCGGCAGTGACTGCAGCAGCTTCGACTGGTCCAGCCGCCAGATGACGACCAGACCGAGGCCGTTCAGCAGGGTGGCCAGCGGCAGCAGCAAGGGGTCCGCGTACGGGGCGAACTTGCGGACGACCAGGTGGGCGACGCCGGCCAGCAGGCCGAGGCCGAGCCCGTAGCTGAGCAGTCCGGAGGGCACCTCGTTGTTGATGGCCAGACCGACGTTGGCGTAGGCGAACACCGGGATGGCGACCGCGAAGACCAGCAGCGCCAGCTCGGTGTTGCGCCGGCTGGGCGCCCCGATCGCGCCGATCGTGGACGTGTGGTGCGTCGACGTGTTGGTAGTGCTGCTCATCGTGTGACAGGGCCTCTCACGGCTTGCCTACTGCTTACCGCACAGCGAGACGACCTTCTGCTCTTCCTCCGAGAGAGTGGGGCCGGGGCTGGGTGTGGGCGCGGTCGCGGACTGGGACGGGGAGGGGGACTTCGTCGTCAATGTGCTCGATGCCGGTGTCGCCTTGGACGCGAAGGCCGTGAGCGTGGTTCCGTCGAGCCGCGTGCCGACGGTGTCGCCCTGCCCCGGCTTGGGCTTGTTCTGGGACTCGGCGGCGCGGCGCTCCGCTTCCTTGCGGCAGGCGGAGGCCTGCACCGACAGCTCCTCGATCTTCCGCTGGGCCGCCTTCAGGCCGCCCGCGGCGATCGTCGCCCTGACCTGCTTCTGCTGGTAGGGCGGGAGGTACTTCAGCTCGATCTCCGGGTGGTCCTTCTGGAGTCTGGACAGCTTCACCCAGGCCAGGTCCTGGCTGATCCCCTGGTACAGCGCCACGTGCTCGTCGTTGACGCCGACGAAGTACTGGGTCTGCGTCCAGCGGTAGCCGCCGTACAGGCCGCCGCCGATCACGGCGAGCGCGAGCGCGCTGTACAGCGAGCCCTTGAGCCACCTGCGGCTCTTGCGCGGCTTGGTGAGGTCGTCGTCGCCGTAGCCGGCGAAGCCGCCCGCCGAGGCGTAACCGTCGCCGGAGCCGGGCGGGCCGAACTGGCCGCCGCCGCGGCGGCCCAGGCGGGCGGCGCGGCCCGCCGGGGTCTGCATGATGCCGTTGTCCTGCAGGTGCTGCTGGTTCTCGGCGACCGCGCCCACCACGACCGGGGTGTCGTGCAGTTGCCCGGACAGGGTGTCGCCGGTGTCCAGGTCGAGGACGTCGGCGACGATCACGGTGATGTTGTCCGGGCCGCCGCCGCGCAGCGCGAGCTGGATCAGCTCCTGGACGGTCTCCTCGGGACCCTGATAGCTGGCGAGGGTCTCCTCCAGGGTCTGGTGGGAGACGACGCTGGACAGGCCGTCGGAGCAGATCAGGTAGCGGTCGCCGGCGCGGACCTCGCGGATGGACAGGTCGGGCTCGACCCGCTCGCCGCTGCCCAGGGCCCGCATCAGCAGGGACCGCTGCGGGTGGGTGGTGGCCTCCTCCTCGGTGATGCGGCCCTCGTCGACCAGGCGCTGCACCCAGGTGTGGTCCTGGGTGATCTGGGTCAGCACCCCGTCGCGCAGCAGATAGGCGCGGGAGTCGCCGACGTGGACGAGGCCGAGCCGCTGCCCGGTCCACAGCAGCGCGGTGAGGGTGGTGCCCATGCCCTCCAGGGCCGGGTCCTCCTCGACCATCTGCCGCAGCTGCTCGTTGGCGCGCTGCACGGCCGCACCGAGCGAGGTGAGGATGTCGGAGCCGGGGATGTCGTCGTCGAGGGCGACGATGGTGGAGATCACCTCGGACGAGGCGACCTCGCCGGCGGCCTGGCCGCCCATGCCGTCGGCGATCGCGAGCAGCCGCGGGCCGGCGTAGCCGGAGTCCTCGTTGCCCTCACGGATCATGCCTTTGTGGGAACCGGCGGCGAAGCGCAGTGACAGACTCATGCGCACCTCGCCCGCCGGCTCGGGATACAGCCGATCGTGTCGAGCCACACTGCCCACCCTCCGGTCGGGAGCGCGCCGGGGCCCGGGGTGCCGGCGGCCGCTGCGTGCTCGCTCCGCTCGCGCTCTTCCATGACGTAGCACTACTTCCGCAGCTCGATGACGGTCTTGCCGATGCGGATCGGCGTGCCCAGCGGGATCGGCGTGGGGGTCGTCAGCCGGGACCGGTCCAGGTACGTGCCGTTGGTGGATCCGAGGTCCTCGACGATCCACCGGCCGCTCTGGTCCGGGTAGATCCTGGCATGCCGGCTGGAGGCGTAGTCGTCGTCCAGCACGATCGTGGAGTCGTGCGCGCGGCCCAGCGTGATGGTCTGGCCCTGCAGCGCGACGGTTGTCCCGGTGAGGGTGCCCTCGGTGACCACGAGCTTGGTGGGGGCGTTGCGGCGCTGGCGGCCTCCGCCCTGCTGGCCGCGCTGCTGCGGAGGCGAGGCCTGGCGTGCGGCGGCCCGCCCGCCCTGCTGCGACCGTGCCCCCTCGCGGCGGGTCCCCCGGCGGGTGACGCGCGTACCGAACAGATCGCTGCGGATGACCTGCACGGCCACGATCACGAACAGCCACAGTACGGCCAGGAAACCCAGCCGCATGACCGTGAGGGTCAGCTCTGACATTGCCCCCGGTTCACCCTTCGGCTTGCCTATAGATAACGGTGGTGCTGCCCACGACGATCCGCGAGCCGTCGCGGAGCGTAGCGCGGGTTGTGTGCTGCCCGTCCACCACGATGCCGTTGGTGGACCCGAGATCCTGGATCGTCGAGGGCGTTCCGGTCCGGATCTCACAGTGCCGGCGGGAGACGCCGGGGTCGTCGATCCGCACGTCGGCGTCGGTGCTGCGGCCCAGCACCATCGTCGGGCGGGAGATCTGGTGGCGGGTGCCGTTGATCTCGATCCAGTAGCGCGTGCGCCCGCCGGGCATGGCCGGCTGCGGGTAGCCGTACCCGCCGGGCGGCGGGGTGGAGGGCATGGGGGGTGCGCCGACGGGCGGGTAGCCGTATCCGCCCGGGGCGGCGGGCCGGCCGGGCGCGGGCGGCACGGGGCCCTGGGGCTGGGCCTGCTGGCTGCTGGACGAGGCGAGCGTGCGGCTGCGCACCCGGTACAGGCCGGTGTCCAGGTCGTCCGCCTTCTCCAGGTGGACCTTGATCGGCCCCATGAAGGTGTAGCGCTGCTGCTTGGCGTAGTCGCGGACCATGCCGGCCAGCTCGTCGCCCAGCTGGCCCGAATAGGGGCTCAGCCGCTCGTAGTCGGGGGCACTCAGCTCGACGATGAAGTCATTGGGGACGACGGTGCGGTCGCGGTTCCAGATGGTGGCGTTGTTGTCGCACTCACGCTGGAGCGCACCCGCGATCTCCACAGGCTGGACCTCGGACTTGAAGACCTTGGCGAAGGTGCCGTTGACCAGACCTTCGAGACGCTGCTCGAACTTCTTCAGGACTCCCATGGGGCACCTCCTCCGTCGTGGCCGTCGCTGCGCCGGTGCGCATGCCGCGGGTCTTGCGGGTCTTGCTCGTGCGGGTCTCGCTGCTGTCGCGATTCTCGCGAGGTTCGCGGTCGGTTCTTGCCGTCGTGCTGTTGAGTACTGCCTACCTGATACTGCTCACTGATCGTATCTACGCGCCGGTCGATCGGCTGGTTCCCCCTTGTCCGCCTCGTCGACGGGTGTCGACGCCTCCCCCTGGCCTGCCCTGCCGGCCGGCTCCTGACCACTCCTTCCGCCCAGGATCGTAGAGGCGTCCGCCGACCAGTGTCCCGCACCTCGGGGCGCACCCCGTCCCGCTCCAGGGGAGACGGCACGGACCGGTACGAGGTTGATACGTGATCACGCCCAGGTCGAGACGGCGCTGTGGCGTGGGGCCTGTGCCGGGCCGGGTGCGGTGGGGCCGGGGCGATGCGAGCCGGCCGGCCGGGAGGCGGACCCGGCTGTGCCGGTCCCGTCTGCGGCTGACCGGAATTCGCCGGGTCGGGAAAGGCCGGGGCGTGGTGGGCGGGGAAGGACGCCGGGAGTCCGGTGGCCGCTTGCGGCCGGTGTGTCCCGGGTGCCCGGGGCGTCGGGAGTGTCGGTGGTGTCCGGTTTCCGTGTGCGCGGGGTCGGGGGCGCCGGGTCGCTCCGGGGTGCCGGATCTCTCGTGTTGTTCCAGGTCGTGGGGGCTCTGGGTGATCGGGGGCGTCCCTGGAGGACGTCGCTCAGGTGGGGATGGGGGACTGCCGGGCGGGGGGTGCGAGGCGCGGGGTGTCGGGGGTGGTGGATCACAGGGAGGGGCTCAGGGGGAGGGGACGGCGGCTGTTTTCGGGCGGGTGCTGGAGGTGCGGTGGAGGCCGGCTGTGCGGTGCGGGGTGGGTCAGGGGCGAGGGCTGTGCGGGGCGGGGACGGGCCAGGGCTGTGGTGCGGTCCGGGGGCGAGGAGCGGGTGGTGCGGGGGCGGTGAGGGTGAGGGCGGCTGACCGGAGCCGGTGAGTGGTCCGGGGGTGCGGTCGGTGCCGGCGGAACGCGGGGTTGATCCGGGGCGGTTCCGTGCGGGTGATCGGGGCGGGTGAGTGCCCGGGGCGCGTTGGGTGCCTCACCCCGTGGGCCGGGGCCGGCGGAGGGGCGGGAATCGGGGTGCACGTGCCCTCGGAGGAAGGGATGTGAATCCACCCGCGGGGACGTGCTAATGTTCTGGGTGTCGGAAGGCGCCGGGCCCGAAAGGGAACGGAGCCGGAAGGCAAGCCCAATGCGCGGGTGGCGGAATAGGCAGACGCGCTGGATTCAGGTTCCAGTGCCCGCAAGGGCGTGGGGGTTCAACTCCCCCCTCGCGCACCGTCAGGAACGGGTGGCATCGCGAAGATGCCACCCGTTCCTTGTTTTTGCGTTCCTTGTATTCGCGTGTGGTTGCCGTGTGGTGACGCGTGCCTCAGGTGCCTGGTGTCCGCCGGAGTGCGCGAGCGTCGAGCGGACCGTGAGGGGGCCGTGAGAGGGCCGTGGGGGCCGCGGAGGCCGTGGGGGCCCGTGGGGCTTGTCCGGGCTTCGCGGTCTCGCGCTGCCCGTGCGCGTTCCGGATCTCCGGCGGTGCTGCTGCTCGGTCGGATGTGAGGAAGGTCTCAGAGGTGGATGCCCCTTTTCGGGGGCGGTGATCAAGTGATCAGTGCTGGCAGAGCGGGCCGTGGGGACAAAGGGCGCCGCCGTGGGGACAGAGGGCGCCGTGGGGACACAGGGCCAGGGGTCGCAGAGGGCCAGGGGCCAGGGAGCCGGAGGGGGAGTGGGCTTGTGGGCTCGCGTGCCGGTGCGCCGGCCGGCCGTTCGTCGGCTGTGCCCTCCCCGGCGTCTCGGCGAGATCCCGCCCGGCTGTCCGGCCCGAGCGGCGTGTGCGGTGGTGTGCACCCGGCTGTACGGTCGGGCCCGGAGCCTGACAGCGTACGGGGACGCCGTACAGGGACGGCGTGCAGGGACGGGGAGGGCGGTCCTGGGTGACCGAGGGCATAGCGGATGTGGCGGCGCCGGCGTCGGGTGCGGGGACGGTCGGGGACATCGAGGACCGTGGCGGCCATGGCGAGGCGGTGCGGACCGAGGCGCGGGTGCCGGTGGTTGCCGGGTTTGCGCGGTGGCCGGTGCAGGGGTCGCCGAAGGCGGAGGGCAAGGCGCTGCGGCGGCGCGTTCCACGGTCCGCGCACGCCGCCTTCACGGCGGACGCCGGCCGGCCCGACGCCGTTGCGGCCGTGCGCGCGTCCAACCGGGGCCGCCTGCCCGAGCTGACACCGATCCGCGTGGGCAGGATGGCGGCCACACCGTTCGCGTTCCTGCGCGGCTCGGCGGGCCTGATGGCCCATGACCTGGCGCGCACCCCGACGACCGGCATCGGCGCCCAGCTCTGCGGCGACGCCCACGCCTGCAACTTCGGTCTCTACGGCGACGCCCGCGGCGGCCTGGTGATCGACCTGAACGACTTCGACGAGACGGTCCACGGCCCCTGGGAGTGGGACCTGAAGAGGCTCGTCGCCTCCCTGGTGCTCGCGGGCCGTGAGGCGGGCTGCGACGAGGACAGCTGCCGGCGCGCCGCCCAGGACGCGGCGGGCGCCTACCGGCGCACCATGCGGCTGCTGGCCCGGATGCCGGTCCTCGACGCCTGGAGCGCCATCGCCGACGAGCGACTCGTCTCCCACGCCGACGCCCACGACCTGGCCGGCACTCTGGAGCGGGTCTCGGCCAAGGCACGGTCCAACACCAGCGGCCGGTTCGCGGCCAGGTCGACCGAGCGCACCGAGGACGGCGGGCGCAGCTTCGTGGACGCCCCTCCGGTGCTGCGCAGGGTCCCGGACGCCGAAGCGGCCGCGGTGGCCCTCTCGCTGGAGGAATACCTGACCACGCTCCCCGAGGACCGCCGTCCGCTGCTCGCCCGCTACGCGGTGCACGACGTCGCCTTCCGCGTGGTCGGCACCGGCAGCGTGGGCACGCGCTCCTACGTCGTGCTGCTGCTGGACCACCGCGGTGAGCCGCTGGTGCTGCAGGTGAAGGAGGCCAGACCCTCGGCGCTGGTGCCGCACCTGGCCGCCGCGGGGTTCCCGGTGCCGCAGGTGACGCACGAGGGGCGGCGGGTGGTGCTCGGCCAGAAGCGCATGCAGGTGGTCAGCGACATCCTGCTCGGCTGGACCACGATCGACGGGCGTGACTTCCAGGTGCGGCAGTTCCGCAACCGCAAGGGCAGCGTGGACCCGGCCGCGCTGCCCGCCGGCCAGATCGACGACTACGGCCGCATGACCGGAGCGCTGCTGGCCCGCGCCCACGCGCACAGCGCCGACCCGCGGCTGATCGCCGGCTACTGCGGCAAGAACGAGCAGCTGGACGAGGCCCTGGCCGCGTTCGCCGTCGCCTACGCCGACCGCACCGAGGCCGACCACGCACAGCTGGTGGCCGCCGTACGGGCGGGCCGGATCGCGGCCGAGCCGGGGGTGTAGCCCGGCGGTCCGGTGGTGCGGCGGGTCGGCGGTCCGGTGGTGCGGCGGGTCGGCGGTCCGGTGGTGGGCGGTGTGGTGGTGCTGTCATGCGTAGGTGCTGGATGCGTAGGTGCTGTGGTGCGGGCAGCATGGCGGGCTGGTCGTGTGCCGGGCTGCCGGGGCGGACGCCGGTCAGGGGTGGTGGCGCGGTGATGGGCTGCGGTGATGGGCTGCGGTCCGGTGGCGGGGCGTGCCCGCCTGGGCGGAGCGGGGGCGCCGCGGTGGCGCGGGGCTGTACTGGCGCGACGCTAGGCTGGTCGGGTGACGACCCGGGAAGCTGAGCAGGGGGACGGCGGCGGCGTGGATCAGGCGGCGTCCGAGGGCGGTGCGGCGCGGCCCGAGGAACGGTTGGAGCAGGCCGTACGCTCCGCCGAGCAGGCGCTGATCGAGTACGAGATCGCCGTGGAGACCTTCCGGGTGGAGGTCGAGAACTTCTCCCGGCTGCACCAGCAGCGGCTCGGCCCGCTCTACGCCCGCATCGAGGAACTGGACGCACAGATCGCCGAGGCCCAAGCCGCCCGCAGCGGCGACCTGGAGGATCTGCGCCGCGCCCAGGAGGCCCGGGCCCGGTTGCAGCCGATCCCGGCGGTCGAGCATCTGATGCACGGCTGGATGGACGGCAACGGGCTGTTCCCGGAGGCGGTCGCGATGCTCACCGACCAGCCGGTGCGGCCGCCCCAACGGGTCCGCCCGAGCGAGGAGGCCCGGCGCCTGTACCGCGAGCTGGCGCGGAAGGCCCACCCGGACCTGGTGCAGGACGAGGCCGAACGCCGGCGGCGGGAGGACTTCCTCACCCGGGTCAACGCCGCCTACGCCCGGGGAGACGCCGACGAGATGCGCCGGCTGGCCGAGGAGTGGGCCGCCGGTCCCGCCCCCGCGCAGCACCGGCCGAGCCGCAGCGAGGAGCTGTACGCCCGCCTGGAGTGGCTGTCCGAGCGCAAGGAGATGCTGACGCTCGTCGCGAAGCAGCTGGAGGACAGCGCCATCGCCGCGATGCTCCGGCTCGCCCCCGACGACCCCGACGGGCTCCTCGACGAGATCGCCGGGAAGCTGCGTCAGGACATCGCGGAACGGGAAGCCCAGCTGGCCGTGCTCCTCGGCGGGGGCTGAGCCCCTCGGCCGGGCCGTGACGCGCCGCACCGGCCCGTGGGGCGGGCCGGTCCGGCCGTGGCTTCGGGTAGCGTCGGCACCATGCATTTCGGAGCTGGTGTGCCCACGGTCCAGGTCGGCGACCTGAAGGACGACGACTTCCTGCTGGACGTCCGCGAGGACGACGAGTGGCAGGCGGGCCATGCCGAAGGGGCGCTGCACATCCCCCTCAGCGAGTTCACGGCCCGCTACGGCGAGCTGACCGAGGCGGCGCCCCAGGACGGCCGGATCAATGTGATCTGCCGCTCCGGGGGCCGCTCCGCCCAGGTCACCATGTACCTGGTTCAGCAGGGCATCGACGCGGTGAACGTCGACGGCGGCATGCAGGCCTGGTCGGCCGCCGGCCGTGCCGTGGTCACCGACGACGGCCTGCCCGGCCACGTCCTCTGACCCGCCGCAGCCGTCTTCCGCCGGCCGCCGGCGCGGGCGACGCGGTGATGTCCTGCTCCTCGGGCTGTGCGGCGGCCGGTGAGCGCCGTCCTGCCTCGTCGTCCGTGCGGCGGCCGGTGAGCGCCGTCCTGCCTCGTCGTCCGTGCGGCGGCCGGTGCTCAGCGGTCGAAGTCCAGTTCCACCCGCTCCGTGACCGGGTGGGACTGGCACGCCAGGACGTAACCCGCCTCGGTCTCCTCCGGCTCCAGCGCGAAGTTGCGGTCCATGCGCACCTCGCCCGACACGAGGAAGGCCCGGCAGGTTCCGCACACGCCGCCCTTGCAGGCGTACGGGGCGTCGGGGCGGTTGCGCAGCACCGTCTCCAGCAGGGTCTCGCCGTCGCGGACCGGCCAGGATCCGCTGCGGCCGTCGAGCCGGACGGCGACCGTGCTGTGCGCGGGTGCCGTGGCGGCCGGGGCCGGTCGCGTACCGGCGTCCACATGGAAGATCTCCTGGTGGATCCGGGCCCGGGGCACCCCGAGGCCGCGCAGCGCCCGCTCGGCGCCCTGCACCAGCCCGTACGGGCCGCACAGATACCACCCGGCCACCTCCTGCACCGGCAGCAGCGTCGGCAGCAGTCCTGTCAGCCGCTCCTGGTCGAGGCGCCCGGTCGGCAGCCCGGCCTGCTGTTCCTCCCGGGACAGCACCGTCACCAGCTGCAACCGCTCGGGATACCGGTCCTTGAGGTCGGCGACCTCCTCCAGGAACATCGTCGAAGCGGTCGTGCGGTCGCTGCGTATCAGGCAGAAGCGGGCCGCCGGCTCGCGTGCCAGCAGGGTGGAGACGATCGACAGCACCGGAGTGATGCCGCTGCCGCCGACGATCGCCGCGTACTGGCCGGGCGCGGGCTCCAGGACGAAACGCCCCGCTGGAGTCATCACCTCCAGTTCGTCCCCGACGGCGATCTCCTTCAGCGCGTAGGGGGAGAAGGCGCCGCCCTCCACCAGGCGCACCCCGACCCGCAGGTGCGTCGGCCCGTCGCTGCCGGGGGCCGGTGCCGGCGAGCAGATCGAGTACGTCCGCCGTGTCTCGACCCCGTCGGCAACCCTCCGCAGGGCGAGGTGCTGGCCCGGTGCGTGGCGGTACTCCGCGCGCAGCTCGGGCGGCACCGCGAAGGTGAGGGCGACGGAGTCGTCGGTGAGCCGGTCGACCGCCGACACCGTCAGCCGGTGGAAGCGGGCCATCAGACCTCCTTGAAATGGTCGAAGGGGTTCTCGCAGGCCCTGCAGCGCCGCAGCGCCTTGCAGGCGGTGGAGGAGAACCGGCTCAGCAGCTCGGTGTCGGCCGACCCGCAGTGGGGGCATGCGACCGGCTCGACGGGGCCGGTGGCGGCCCGGGACACCGCGGAGCCCGCGGCCGGGTCGGTGCCCGCGGGTCCGGACGGGTGGGAAGAGCGGGTGCGGGTCGGGCCGAGTGCCAGGGAGACCGGGCCGCCGGCCGCGCGGACCCGGGGCGGCGCGATGCCCGACTCCCGCAGCTTGCGCCGGCCCTCGGGCGTGATGTCGTCGGTCGACCAGGCGGGCGAGAGCACCGTGCGGACGGCAACCTCCCGCATACCGTGCTCGCGCAGCACCCGCTCGATGTCCCGCGACATCGCCTCGACGGCCGGGCAGCCGGTGTACGTCGGGGTCAGCTCGACCTCGACCGCGTCGGCGCCGCGCAGATGCACCGCGCGGACCACGCCCAGGTCCTCGAGGGTCAGTACAGGCAGTTCGGGGTCGGGCACCGAGCCGGCCAGCCGCAGCAGCTCGGCCTCCAGCGCCGTCGTGGTCACCATGACGCCCCCGGATGGCTGCGGTGCAGATGCTGCATCTCGGCGAGCATCCGCCCGAACGGCTCGGTGTGCAGGCCCTGCCGGCCCGCGCCCGCCGACCACGCCCCCCGGCGCGGTCCCTCGGGCAGGGTCAGCGTGGCCCGCCGCAGCACGTCGCCCACGGTGTCCAGCCAGGTGGCCTCCAGTGCGGCCCAGTCCACGTCGAGACCCTCGACGGGCTGGAACATCTCACCAGTGAACCGCCACAGCGCCTCGCAGGCCCGCTGCATCCGCTCGTGACTGACGTCGGTGCCGTCGCCGAGCCGCAGCGTCCACTGCTCGGCGTGGTCGCGGTGGTAGGCGACCTCGTGCACGGCCTTGATGGCCAGCGGGGCGAACGGGCCGTCGCCGTCGGCCAGTTGCCCGTACAGCAGGTGCTGATAGGCGGAGAAGTACAGCTGGCGGGCGATGGTGTGGGCGAAGTCGCCGTTCGGCTGCTCCACGAGCTGGAGGTTGGTGAAGGCGCGTTCCTCCCGCAGATAGGCCAGCTCGTCCTCGTCGCCGGCCATCGACAGCAGGAACCGGGCCTGGCCGAGCAGGTCGAGGGCTATGTTGACGAGGGCGACCTCCTCCTCGAGGACAGGCGCGTGCCCCGTCCACTCCGCGAGCCGGTGGGAGAGCACCAGAGCGTCGTCGCCCAGGGCGAGGGCGGCGGTCGTGGGGACGGTGGCCGTCACAGGTGCTTCACCCCTTCCGGGATCTCGTAGAACGTCGGGTGCCGGTAGGGCTTGTCGGCGGACGGCTCGAAGAAGGGGTCCTTCTCGTCGGGCGACGAGGCGGTGATCGCCGCGGACGGCACGACCCAGATGGAGACGCCCTCGCCGCGCCGGGTGTACAGATCGCGGGCGTTGCGCAGCGCCATCTCCGCGTCCGGGGCGTGCAGGCTGCCGGCATGGGTGTGGGACAGTCCGCGCCGGGAGCGCACGAAGACCTCCCACAGGGGCCAGTCGGTGTGGGTCATGCCTGCTCGCCTTCCGTGCTGCCGCCGACGGCGGCGGTGGGGTCGTCGGTGGGTCCGCCCTCCGGGTGGGTGCCGTGTTTGGCCGCATAGGCCGCGGCGGCCTCCCGAACCCAGGCGCCTTCCTCGTGGGCCCGCCTGCGCTGGTTCAGGCGCTGCTCGTTGCACGGGCCGTTGCCCTTGATGACCTGCCAGAACTCGTCCCAGTCGATGGGGCCGAAGTCGTAGTGGCCCCGTTCCTCGTTCCACCTCAGGTGGGGGTCGGGGAGAGTGAGGCCGAGGGACTCGGCCTGCGGGACGCAGATGTCGACGAAACGCTGGCGCAGCTCGTCGTTGGAGTGACGCTTGATCTTCCACGCCATCGACTGCGCGGAGTGCTGCGAGGCGTCGTCGGGCGGACCGAACATCATCAGCGACGGCCACCACCAGCGGTCGACCGCGTCCTGCGCCATCGCGTGCTGCTCGGGCGTGCCGTGGCTGAGCGTCATCAGCAGCTCGTAACCCTGGCGCTGGTGGAAGGACTCCTCCTTGCAGATGCGGACCATCGCGCGGGCGTAGGGCCCGTAGGAGCAGCGGCACAGCGGGACCTGGTTGGTGATCGCGGCGCCGTCCACCAGCCAGCCGATGGCACCCACGTCCGCCCAGGTCAGCGTCGGGTAGTTGAAGATCGAGGAGTACTTCTGACGGCCGCTGTGGAGCTTGTCGAGCAGCTCCTCCCGGCTGACGCCCAGCGTCTCGGCCGCGCTGTACAGGTACAGGCCGTGACCGGCCTCGTCCTGGACCTTGGCCATGAGGATGGCCTTGCGGCGCAGGGACGGCGCCCGCGTGATCCAGTTCGCCTCCGGCTGCATGCCGATGATCTCGGAGTGGGCGTGCTGGGCGATCTGCCGGACGAGCGTCGCCCGGTAGCCCTCCGGCATCCAGTCCCGGGGTTCGATCCGCTCGTCGGCGGCCACCGCCGCGTCGAAGGCGCGCTGCTGGGTGTCGGTGTCCCCGGTGGTGTCCGCGGCACCGTGCGTCAGGGTGCCCGCCCGGTGCGCGGCTGCTGTCGCCATGCTGTCCCCCTCGACCTCGGCTGTCGTCGTCGTCCCGACCGATCGTTCGGTTTGGGCGAGTTCCATGGTGCGGCGTGCCGCCAGGGGTGTCAACTGCTTCGGGCGCCTGTGGAAAACCGCGGTCAGACCCGGTGGACAGGCTGCACGGAGTCTGCTCCGCGTCCCGGTCCCGCACCGCCGCGGCCCGTGCGGCGCACCGGACAGCGGGACACACCGGATGCGGGCAGGCATCGGTGACGCCAGGCGGGTGAAGGCCGGCCCAGCGGCGAAGCACTCGGTCCCGATCCCGGGGCGCGGCAACCGGGGCGGGGCTGTGCCGGTGGGGCGCGCGTGAGTACCGTTCCGTGCGGCGTGCGGCGTGCGGCAGCGGACGGCCCGTGCGGGCGCAGTGCCGTGCCCGGCCGTACGAGCGAACAGGCGGCCGTGGGGCCGGCACGACGAACGGAATCGGGGACAGGCGGATGGACGCGTACGACGGGGACCCGGGTGCCCCGGCCGGGCCGGGTGGACGGACGAAGTCGCCGCCCGTCCCCGGGCAACGGCATGAGACCGCCGGTCCCGGAAAGCCGGAAGGGACCGCCGGTCGAAGCAGGCCGGAGGGGACCGCCGGTCAGGAAGGGCCGGGGACCGCCGGTCCCGAAAGGCAGCACGGGATCGCCGGTGCCGAGGCGACGGACGCGGAGCCCGGCCCCGAGATGCCGTCCGGGGCGGCCGCCGGGAGCGGTTGCACCGGCCGGCAGCCGGTCCCGGCCACCGGTCTGGCCGCTCTCTCCCCCCGCTGCCGGGCGGTAGCGGCGGTGGCGGCCGTCGCCGTCGCCGTGGTCGCCTGTGTGCACCTGGGGATGGTGTTCCTGTCCGTCGCGCCCGCGAACACGGTGAGCAAGCGCCACGCCGACGCCGTCGACGCCTGGGTCTACCCGGAGTTCGAGCAGAACTGGAAGCTGTTCGCGCCCAACCCGCTGCAGCAGAACATCACGGTGCAGGTGCGCGCCCAGGTCCGCACGGAGGCCGGGGACACCCTCACCACCGGCTGGTACGACCTGTCCGCCCAGGACGGGAGGGACATCAGCGGCAATCTGCTGCCCAGCCACACCCAGCAGAACGAGCTGCGCCGTGCCGTGGACTTCTACGCCGGCACGCACGACGCCGGCAACCGCCCGGCCGGCCTGCGCGGCGAGCTGTCCGAGGAGTATCTGCGCCGCATCGCCGTTCTGCGCCTGGAGCGCGTGCACGCCGCCGCCCCGCGGGAGGACCTCACGCGCATCCAGATACGGATACGGAGCACCGAGGTGAAGCCGCCGCCGTGGAGCGAGGAGAAGGCGTCGACGGCGCCCGTGGACCGGCTGCTGCCGTGGTGGACGGTGCCTGCTGGTGAGGCCGGGGGTGGTGTGCGGTGAACCGTCGGGTGATACCGGTGTCGCGCCTGCTGGGCCGGGTCACGGACGTGGCCCTGGGGCCGTACCAGACGGCCGTGGTCCGTATCGGCTTCGCCTTGACGTGGCTGGTGTTCCTGCTGCGGGAGTATCCGCACCGGCAGGAGCTGTACGGCCCCGACGGTCCCTGGAGCTGGGCTCTCGCGCACCGGCTGACCACGGAGAACGGGGCGTTCACCGCGCTGATGTGGTTCCGCGGTCAGCTGTGGTTCGAGACCGTCTACGCGCTGGCGGTGCTGTCGAGTGCGCTGCTGGTGCTGGGCTGGCGGACGCGCACCGTGTCGGTGCTGTTCATGGTCGGTGTGCTGTCGCTGCAGAACCGCAGTGTGTTCGTCGGCGACGGCGGCGACAACGTCGTGCATCTGATGGCGCTGTATCTGGTGTTCACGCGGTGCGGGCAGGTGTGGTCGCTGGACGCGCGGCGGGTGCGGCGTGAGCGGGCGGCGTGTGCGCGCGGGGAGCGGGTGCGCGACCCGGTGGGGCCGGTGTTGTGGTGCGGGCTCGGCGCGGTGCTGGCCGCGGTCACCGTGGCGGGGCGGGTGCAGGGGGAGTGGCTGGTGCCCGCGATCCTGTGGACGGTGTGGGCCGCCCAGGGACTGTGGTGGGCGGTGGGGCGGAGCGCGCGGTGGGTGCAGCCGCGGATCCTGCTGGACGTCGTGGCGAACCTCGTGCACAACGGTGCGCTGGTGGTGATCATGGCCGAGGCGTGCCTGATCTACGCGACGGCCGGCTGGTACAAGATCCAGGGGTCGCGGTGGCAGGACGGCACCGCCGTGTACTACCCGCTGCACCTGGACTACTTCTCGCCGTGGCCCGGGCTGGCCGGGCTGCTGTCCGCCAGCGGCACGCTGGTGATGCTGGTGACGTACGGCACGGTGATCGCGCAGGTCGCCTTCCCCTTCACCCTGTTCAACCGGCGGGTGAAGAACGTGCTGCTGGTGGTTCTGATGATCGAACACGCGGTGATCGCGGTGGTCCTTGGTCTGCCGTTCTTCTCCCTGGCGATGATCGCGGCCGACGCCGTGTTCCTGCCCACCTCCTTCCTGCGCCGCGTCGAGGGATGGGCCACGCGTGCGCGGGACCGCCTGCGCATCCGGCGCCGGGACCGCGGTGCTCCGGCCGAGGAGAGCGCCGGCCGGGACGGTGAGCCCGACCGCGTAGGCTTCCCGGCATGACCGACCCGCTCAGCTCCTGGCACCGGCTCGCCGGCGGCTGCGTGCTGCTCGACGGCTTCCACGCTCTGAAGCATGCGGTGCGCTTCGGGGCCGAGGTGCCCGTGGCGGTCACCACGGACCGGCGGGCGGCGCTCGCCCTCGCCGAGGAGCTGGCGCCGGACGTCCAGGACCGGCTGGACACCCTGCTGACCGAGGTGCCCGAGGAGACGTACCGGTCCCTGGTGCCCAGGCCGCACCCCACCGCCGTCGCGGCCCTGGCCGTGCGGCCCAGCCGCCAGGACAACCTGCGGACCCTCGAGCTGCCCCGGAGCGCGCCCGTCGTCGTCCTGGACCAGCCGCGCAACCTGGGCAACGCGGGCGCGGTGGTCCGGCTGGCCGCCGGCTTCGGCGCGACCGGCGTGGTCACCACCGGGACCCTCGACCCGTGGCATCCCACGGTGGTGCGCGGCGGGGCGGGGCTGCACTTCGCGACCGTCGTGGAGCGGCTGACCGTGGAGGAGCTGCCGCGCGGACCGCTGTTCGCGCTCGACCCGGAGGGCGAGGACATCCGCGGGGTGAAACTGCCCGACGACGCCGTGCTCGCCTTCGGATCGGAACGCAGCGGACTGTCCGCGTGGCTGCGGGCACGCACCGACCACCTGCTGGCGCTGCCGATGCGCCCCAAGGTCTCCAGCTACAACCTGGCCACCAGCGTGGCCATGGCGCTGTACCACTGGAGCGCCGGCGGGGGCGCGTCCGCGCCGTGAGGCGCCGTGCCCCCGACACAGCCCGCGGGTCGGGGGCCAGGGCGCGGCGCTGCTGACCCTGACCCCCGCAGCTGCCGGCCCACCGGCCCCTTGACCCTCCCGGCCGCTGTGCCTCGCGGCGGACCTCCCGGCCGCTGTGCCTCGCGGCGGACCTCCCGGCCGCTGTGCCTCGCGGCGGACCTCCCGGTCGCTATGCCTCGCGGCGGACCTCCACCACCCGGAAGCGGCTCGCCACGAACGCGCCGTCGGTGAGCGTGGCGTTGGCCGCCGGGTTGCCGCCGGAGCCGTGGAAGTCGGAGAAGGCGGCCGTCTGGTTCACGTACACCCCGCCGGTGAGGTTGAACGACAGCTGGGCGGCCTCCTCCAGGCAGACCTCCTCGATCTTCCGCTCCACCTCCGCGTCCGTGGTGTAGGCGCCGACGGTCATCGCGCCCTTCTCGCGGACGGTGCGCCGCAGCAGCTCCACCGCGGCGTCGGCGGAGTCGACGGCGACGGCGAAGGAGACCGGCCCGAAGCACTCGCTCATGTACGCGGCTTCGGCGTCGGGCTTGGAGCCGTCCAGCTTCACGATCACCGGCGTGCGCACGACGGCCTTCGGGAAGTCCGGGTTGGTGATCTCCCGGGAGGGCAGGGCGACTTCGCCGAGCAAGGCCGCGGCCTCCAAGCGGGCCTTCACGTCCGGGTTGACGATGGCGCCGAGCAGGGCGTTGGCCCGTGCGTCGTCGCCGAGCAGGCCATCGACCGCCTGGGCGAGGTCGGCGGTGACCTCGTCGAACGTCTTGTGGCCGGCGTCGGTGCGGATGCCGTCCCGGGGGATCAGCAGGTTCTGCGGGGTGGTGCACATCTGGCCGCTGTACAGGGACAGCGAGAAGGCCAGGTTGGCGAGCATGCCCTGATAGTTGTCGGTGGACTGCACGATCACCGTGTTGACGCCGGCCTTCTCCGTGAAGACCTGGGCCTGGCGGGCGTGGGTCTCCAGCCAGTCGCCGAAGGCGGTGGAGCCCGTGTAGTCGATGATCTTGATCTCGGGGCGGGTGGCGAGGGTCTTGGCGATGCCCTCGCCGGGACGCTCGGCCGCCAGCGCCACGAGGTTGGGGTCGAAGCCGGCCTCGGCGAGCACCTCACGGGCGGTCTTCACCGTGAGGGCCAGCGGCAGCACCGCCCGCGGGTGCGGCTTGACCAGGACCGCGTTGCCGGTGGCGAGGGAGGCGAACAGGCCCGGATAGCCGTTCCACGTCGGGAAGGTGTTGCAGCCGATGACCAGGCCGATGCCGCGCGGGACCGGGGTGAACCGCTTGGTGAGGGCGAGCGGGTCCCGCTTGCCCTGCGGCTTGGTCCATTCGGCGGCGTCGGGGGTGCGCACCTGCTCGGCGTAGGCGTACGCCACCGCCTCCAGGCCGCGGTCCTGGGCGTGCGCGCCGCCGGCCTGGAAGGCCATGACGAACGCCTGGCCGGAGGTGTGCATGACGGCGTGGGCGAATTCGTGCGTGCGGTTGCTGATGCGCTTGAGGATCTCCAGACAGACCACGGCGCGCGCCTCGGGGCCCGCGTCGCGCCAGGCGCCCTGGCCGGCCTTCATGGCGGGCAGCAGCACGTCGGGGTCCGCGTGCGGGTACTCCACGCCCAGGTCGAGGCCGTAGGGCGAGACCTCGCCGCCGACCCAGCCGTCCGTGCCGGGCTGGCCGAGGTCCAGGCGGCTGCCCAGCAGGGCGTCGAAGGCCGCCTTGCCGGCAGCGGCGTCCAGGCTGCCGTGCTCCCCGTACGCCTTGGGGTGTTCGGGGTGGGGCGACCAGTACGCGCGCGTGCGGATCGCCTCCAGCGCCTGGTCCAGGGTGGGCCGGTGCCGGGCGATCAGCTCGTCCACGGTGAGTGCGGCGGCCATGCGGGACCAACTCCTCGTCGTCGAAAGCTCCTCGTCGAGCTGGTGACTGGCGGAAACATGGGCAGGAACAGCCGGTCAGAGCTAGAGTAACCGAACGATCGGTCGGGGCAAGGGCTTCGGCGCGTGGTGTGGAAAAGCCGGACCTGGGGGTCCGCCGCAGTTGTGGACAACGCCGTGCGGGAGGATCGCGCACATGACAGCACTCGACCTCAGCAGCCCCGTGGCCGTCGTCGGCACCGGCACCATGGGCCAGGGCATCGCCCAGGTCGCGCTGGTGGCCGGCCACCCCGTACGGCTGTACGACGCCGTGCCCGGCCGGGCACGGGAGGCGGCCGCCGCGATCGGCGCCCGGCTCGACCGGCTCGTCGCCAAGGACCGGCTCAGCCCCGCGGAACGGGACGCCGCCCGCGCCCGTCTTCAGCCTGTGGACAGCCTCGCCGCGCTCGCGGACTCCGCGCTGGTCGTGGAGGCCGTCCTGGAGCAGCTGGACGTGAAGCAGGAGCTGCTGCGCGAGCTGGAGGACATCGTCGGCGACGCATGCCTGCTGGCCACCAACACCTCCTCCCTGTCGGTGACCGCCATCGGCGGGGCGCTGCGCGTCCCGGGCCGCTTCGTCGGCCTGCACTTCTTCAACCCGGCTCCGCTGATGCCGCTGGTCGAGGTGGTCTCCGGGTTCGCCACCGACGTCACGTCGGCCACCCGCGCGTACGAGACGGCCCGCGCCTGGGGCAAGACCCCGGTCGCCTGCGCCGACACCCCCGGCTTCATCGTCAACCGCATCGCGCGCCCCTTCTACGCCGAGGCCTTCGCCGTCTACGAGGCCCAGGCCGCCGACCCCGCCACCATCGACGCCGTGCTGCGCGAGAGCGGCGGATTCCGGATGGGGGCGTTCGAACTGACCGATCTGATCGGGCAGGACGTCAACGAGGCGGTGACGCACTCGGTGTGGCGCTCCTTCTTCCAGGACGTCCGCTTCACGCCGTCGCTCGCCCAGCGCCGGCTGGTCGAGTCCGGCCGCCTGGGCCGCAAGACCGGGCGCGGCTGGTACGACTACACGGAGGGCGCCGAGCGTCCCGAGCCGCACACCGCCGACGCGGCCGAGCCCCCCGCGCACGTGGTCGCCGAGGGCGACCTGGGACCCGCCGGCGAGCTGCTCCCCATGATCCGCGAGGCGGGTATCACCGTCCGCGAGAAGGACGAGGACAACGGCACCCGCCTGGTGCTGCCCAGCGGCGGTCATCTGGTGCCGGCCGACGGCCGGACCTCCGCGGAGTTCCGTGACGTCGTCCACTTCGACCTGGCGCTGGACTACCGCCGGGCCACCCGCATCGCCCTGTCCGCCTCCCAGGACACCTCGCCGCAGGTGCTGGCGGAGGCCACCGGCCTGTTCCAGGCGCTCGGCAAGAAGGTCAGCGTCATCGGGGACGTCCCCGGCATGATCGTCGCGCGTACGGTCGCCCGTATCGTGGACCTCGCCTACGACGCCGTGGCCAAGGGCGTGGCCACCGAGGAGGACGTCGACACCGCGATGCGACTGGGCGTCAACTACCCGCTCGGCCCGTTCGAATGGAGCCGCCGGCTCGGACGCACCTGGGCCTACAGCCTGCTGGACGATCTCCATCTGCGGGAACCGTCCGGCCGCTGCGCCCCGTCCCTGGCGCTGTACCGCCACGCGTACGCCACCGACAAGCGGGAGACCGCCTCATGACCACCGCCAAGCGCGACACGTACACCCCCGAGACGCTGCTGTCCGTGGCGGTGCGCGTCTTCAACGAGCGCGGCTATGACGGCACGTCCATGGAGCACCTGTCGAAGGCCGCCGGGATCTCCAAGTCGTCGATCTACCACCATGTCGCCGGCAAGGAGGAGTTGCTGCGCCGCGCCGTCAGCCGGGCACTGGACCGGCTCTTCGGGATCCTCGACGAGGAGCAGGCACGCACGGGCCGCGCCGCCGAGCGGCTGGAGCACGTCGTACGGCGCATGGTCGAGGTGCTCATCGCCGAACTCCCCTACGTGACACTGCTGCTGCGGGTGCGCGGCAACACCGCGACCGAGCGGTGGGCGCTGGAGCGGCGCCGGGAGTTCGACCACCGGGTGGCCGAGCTGATGAAGGCGGCCGCCGCGGACGGCGACGTGCGCGGCGACGTGGAGGTGCGGCTGGCGACCCGGCTCGTCTTCGGCATGATCAACTCGATCGTGGAGTGGTACCGGCCGGACGGTCGCGGCATGGGCGAGCGCGAGGTGGCCGACGCCGTGGTGACGCTGGCCTTCGGCGGGCTGCGCCGGGACGGGTGAGGCGTCCGGGCCGCGGGGCGGTCGCGGCTTGCCGCGATGCCGGTGCGGGGGTGAGCGCCGGCGGGCCGGGCACGGACGTCCTTCCGGGCGGACCACGCGGCGGACGGGCCCGTTCCGCGTCAGCCCTGCGGCTCCACGTCCTCCTCCTCGAACACCAGCAGGGTGCGCGTGCTGAGGACCTCGGGGATGGCCTGCAGGCGGGTCAGCACCACCTCGCGCAGGGCCCGGTTGTCCGGCGTGTGCACCAGGAGCAGCACGTCGAAGTCACCGCCCACCAGGGCGATGTGGGAGGCGCCGGGCAGTGTGCGCAGCTGCTCGCGCACCGTCCGCCAGGAGTTCTGCACGATCTTCAGCGTGATGTACGCCGACGTTCCCTGCCCGGCCCGTTCGTGGTCGACGCGCGCCCCGAAGCCGCGGATGACGCCGTCCTCGACGAGGCGGTTGATCCGGGCGTAGGCGTTGGCGCGCGAGACGTGCACCCGTTCGGCGACCGAGCGGATCGAGGCACGGCCGTCCGTCTGGAGTATGCGGAGGATGTCGTGGTCGACGGCGTCCAGCGGGCGCGGCGGCGGCAGGGGGCTCCCGTCCGGGTCGTCGGCCAATTGTTCAGGTGCCATGTGCCGCCACCTCCCTACCATGGACGTACTGCGTCCATCCCACGGAGCGAAGAACCGTTTGTCCACAGCCTGGGGCCGCCTGTAGCCAAATTGTGTCGGCGACCGAACAATCGGTAGGTGAGGCGGGTCACCTCGACGCGCCGTCCGTAGCCGCTCCCACGAGGAGGTGCCGTCATGACGGTCATGGAGCAGCGGGGTGCCTACCGGCCATCGCCGCCGCCCGCCTGGCAGCCCCGCACCGACCCCGCGCCGCTGCTGCCCGACCCGGAGCCCTGCCGCGTCCTCGGCACGCCGGCAGCGGCACAGGCCGACCCGGAGCTGCTGCACCGTCTGTACGTCAAGCTGGTGCACGGCCGCCGGTACAACACGCAGGCCACCGCCCTGACCAAGCAGGGCCGGCTGGCCGTCTACCCCTCCAGCACCGGCCAGGAGGCCTGTGAGGTCGCCGCCGCCCTGGTCCTCGCGGACCGCGACTGGCTCTTCCCCAGCTATCGCGACACGCTCGCCGTCGTGACCCGCGGCGTCGACCCCGTCGAGGCGCTCACCCTGCTGCGCGGCGACTGGCACACCGGCTGGGACCCCTGCGCCCACCGTGTCGCCCCGCTGTCCACCCCGTTGTCCACGCAGCTGCCGCACGCCGTCGGCCTGGCCCACGCGGCCCGCCTCAAGGGCGACGACGTGGTGGCGCTCGCCATGGTCGGCGACGGAGGCACCAGCGAGGGCGACTTCCACGAGGCGCTGAACTTCGCCGCCGTCTGGCAGGCCCCGGTGGTCTTCCTGGTGCAGAACAACGGGTTCGCCATCTCCGTCCCGCTCAGCAAGCAGACCGCGGCCCCCTCCCTGGCCCACAAGGCCGTCGGCTACGGCATCCCGGGCCGCCTGGTCGACGGCAACGACGCCGCCGCCGTGCACGAGGTGCTCCGCGACGCGGTACGGCGGGCGCGGGCGGGCGGCGGCCCGACCCTCGTGGAGGCGGTGACCTACCGCATCGACGCCCACACCAACGCCGACGACGCCACCCGCTACCGCACCGACGACGAGGTCGAGGCCTGGCGCGGCCACGACCCCCTCCAGCTGCTGGAACGGGAGCTGACCGAGCGGGGTCTGATCGACGAGGCGGGCATCGCCGCCGTCCGCGAGGACGCCGAGACGATGGCCGCGCGCCTGCGGGAGCGCATGAACCAGGACCCGGTGCTCGACCCGCTGGACCTGTTCGAGCACGTCTACGCCGAGCCCACGCCGCAGCTGCGCGAGCAGCAGCGGATGCTCCAGGCCGAGCTGCAGGCCGAGGCGGAGGAGGAGGGGGCGGCCCGATGACCACCGTCGCGCTCAAGCCGGCCACCTTCGCCCAGGCCCTCACCCGCGCCCTGCGCGACGCCCTGGCCGACGACCCGTCCGTGCACATCCTGGGCGAGGACGTCGGCACGCTCGGCGGCGTCTTCCGCATCACCGACGGCCTCGCCGCGGAGTTCGGCGATCACCGCTGCTTCGACACCCCGCTGGCGGAGGCCGGCATCCTCGGCACCGCCGTCGGCATGGCCATGTACGGCCTGCGTCCGGTCGTGGAGATGCAGTTCGACGCCTTCGCCTACCCGGCGTTCGAGCAGCTCGCCAGCCATGTCGCGAAGATGCGCAACCGCACCCGCGGGACGATGCCGCTCCCGCTGACCATCCGCATCCCCTACGGCGGCGGCATCGGCGGGGTCGAGCACCACAGCGACTCCTCCGAGGCGTACTACATGGCGACTCCGGGGCTCCATGTCGTCACGCCCGCCACCGTCGCCGACGCCTACGGGCTGCTGCGCGCCGCCATCGCCTCCGACGACCCGGTCGTCTTTCTCGAACCCAAGCGGCTGTACTGGTCGAAGGACTCCTGGAACCCCGACGACCCGACGCCCGTGGAGCCGGCAGGCCGTGCCGTGGTGCGGCGCACCGGGCGCAGCGCCACGCTCATCACCTACGGCCCGTCCCTGCCCGTCTGCCTGGAGGCCGCCGAGGCCGCCCGTGAGGAGGGCTGGGACCTGGAGGTCGTCGACCTGCGCTCGCTGGTGCCGTTCGACGACGAGACGGTGTGCGCGTCGGTGCGGCGCACCGGACGGGCCGTGGTCGTGCACGAGTCGGGCTCCTTCGGCGGGCCGGGCGGGGAGATCGCCGCCCGGGTGACCGAGCGCTGCTTCCACTACCTGGAGGCCCCGGTGCTGCGCGTGGCCGGGTTCGACATCCCCTACCCGCCGCCGATGCTGGAGCGGCACCATCTGCCCGGCGTCGACCGGATCCTGGACGCGGTGGCCCGCCTGCAGTGGGAGGCCGAGAGCTGATGGCACAGGTCCTGGAGTTCAAGCTGCCCGACCTCGGTGAGGGCCTCACCGAGGCGGAGATCGTCCGCTGGCTGGTCGAGGTGGGCGACGTCGTCGCCGTGGACCAGCCGGTCGTCGAGGTGGAGACGGCCAAGGCGATGGTCGAGGTGCCCTGCCCCTACGGCGGCGTGGTCACCGCCCGCTTCGGCGAGGAGGGCACGGAGCTGCCCGTGGGCGCGCCGCTGCTGACGGTCGCCGTGGGCGAGCCGTCCGAGGCGCCCGAGCGGGCCGCCGAGGACCGGGCCGACGGCTCCGGCAACGTCCTGGTCGGCTACGGCACGGGCGGCTCACGCGCGGCACGCCGCCGCCGGACACGGCCCGCCCCGCTGGCGCCCGCCGGTCAGGCCGCGTCCCCGGCCGCCGCACGCGACACGGCGACCGCCGCCCCCGCGCCCTCCACCGGTCCCGCCTCTTCCGCCGCGGCACCGGCCCGGGCGGACGCCGCAGCCGCCTCTGCGCCGCCGGCGAGTGCCCCCGCGGACGGTCCCGTGCCCGTGATCTCCCCGCTGGTGCGGCGGCTCGCCCGGCAGCACGGCGTGGACCTGCGGAAGCTCACCGGCTCCGGGCCCGAGGGACTGATCCTGCGCGCGGACGTCGAGAAAGCCCTGCGGGCCAAGGCGGCTGCCGGGACGGACGGTGTCCCGGCCGCCGCTCCGGCCGGGGCCGTTGATGCCGGTGCCGTACAGGGCGGCACGCCGCTCGCCTCGCGCCCGGCGGGTGTGCCGGACGCCACAGCCGGCGGGCGCATCCCGCTCAAGGGCATCCGGGGTGCCGTCGCCGACAAGCTGACCCGGAGCCGGCAGGAGATCCCGGACGCGACGTGCTGGGTGGACGCCGACGCCACGGAGCTGCTGCGCACCCGGGCGGCCATGAACGCGGCCGGCGGGGCGAAGATCTCCCTGCTCGCGCTCCTCGCACGGATCTGCACCGCCGCGCTCGCCCGCTACCCGCAGCTGAACGCCACCGTGGACGCGCAGGCGAGGGAAGTGGTCCTGCTCGACCGCGTGCACCTCGGCTTCGCCGCCCAGACCGACCGCGGGCTGGTCGTCCCCGTCGTCCGGGACGCGCACACGCGCAACGCCGAGTCGCTCACCGCCGAGTTCGCACGGCTCACCGAGGCGGCCCGGGCCGGCACGCTCACGCCCGCGGACCTCACCGGCGGCACCTTCACGCTGAACAACTACGGCGTGTTCGGCGTCGACGGCTCCACACCGATCATCAACCATCCCGAGGCCGCCATGCTCGGCGTCGGCCGCATCGTCCCCAAGCCGTGGGTGCACGAGGGCGAGCTGGCGGTGCGCCAGGTCGTGCAGCTCTCGCTGACCTTCGACCACCGGGTCTGCGACGGCGGCACGGCGGGCGGCTTCCTCCGCCATGTCGCGGACTGCGTCGAGCAGCCCGCACTGCTGCTGCGCACGCTCTGACCGCGCGGGAGGCGAGCAGGTACCTCCCCCACGTTCCCTGTGCTCAGGGGCGGGTCGCATACTCGGGGGGTGACCGACCACGAACATCCCGGCCCGCCCGGCGCCCCGGCCCACGACGCCGTCGTGCTGGCCGGGGGCGCCGCCCGGCGGCTCGGCGGCGTGGACAAACCCGCGGTGCGCATCGGCGGCCGGACGCTGCTCGACCGTGTCCTCGGCGCCTGCGCCGAGGCACGCACCACCGTGGTCGTGGCCGCGCCCCGGCCCACCGCGCGCCCGGTGCGGTGGGCACGGGAGGAACCTGCCGGAGGCGGCCCGGTCGCCGCGCTCGACGCGGGCCTGCGGCACGTCACCGAGGAGCAGGTCCTCGTCCTCTCCGCCGACCTTCCCTTCCTCGCACCGGTCACCGTGCGGCGGCTGCTGGACGCGCTGGACACCGGCCGCACCGACGGGGTGCTGCTCACCGACGCCGACGGCCGTGACCAGCCGCTCGTGGCGGCCTACCGCACCCGGGCGCTGCGCGGCGCGCTGGCCGCGCTCGCCCGGGAACACGGCGCCCTGACCGGGCTGCCCCTGCGCCGGCTGACCGCCGCCCTGCACCTCACCCGAGTCCCCGATCCTTCCGCGTCGTTCGACTGCGACACCTGGGACGACATCGCCGCCGCCCGGGCACGCATCAGGGAGCATGGTCACGTGTTGGATGAATGGATCTCCGCAGTCAAGGACGAGCTGGGCATCGACCTGGACGTCGACACCGGCGTGCTGCTCGATCTCGCCCGCGACGCCGCCCACGGCGTGGCGCGGCCCGCGGCGCCCCTGACCACCTTCCTCGTCGGCTACGCGGCCGCGCGCGGCGAAGGCGGTCCGCAGGCGGTCGCCGAGGCCGCCCGCAAGGCAGCCGCCCTCGCGCTGCGCTGGGCCCAGGAGGACACCGCCGAGGGCAAGCCCGACGTGGCCCCCGACGCCACGCCCGACACCCGCCCGGACGCCGGATGACCGCCCGTGGTGCGGACACCCGCCAGGACGCCGACGACCTCGATGTCGAGGAGGCGCTCGCCCTCGTGAAGAAACCCGGCCGCGACCCGGTCCCCGCCCCCGTGCCGGCCTCCTTCCCGGCCGGGCGCGCCGAGCACGCCAGGCCGCACTCCCCTGAGACCCGCCGCCGGGCCACCCCATGGCGCCAGGCCCGGGAGGCGGCCGCCGCTGCCGCACGCATCACCGCGCAGCGCGCGCCCGTTGCGGTCCCCCTGGCGGAGGCGCTCGGCCTGGTCCTTGCGGAGCCGCTGCTCGCCCTCACCGACCTGCCCTCCTTCGACACCTCGGCGATGGACGGCTGGGCGGTGGCCGGCCCCGGCCCCTGGACCGTGCGCGACGACGGCGCGCTGGCCGGAGAAGAGCGGCCCGCTCCGCTGTCCGACGGCGAGGCGGTGCGGATCGCCACCGGCGCCCGCATCCCGCAGGACACCACGGCCGTGCTGCGCTCCGAGCACGGCCGCGTCGACGCCAAGGGCATGCTGCACGCGGTCCGCGAGGTGGGGCACGGCCAGGACATCCGGCCGCGCGGGCAGGAGTGCCGCACCGGGGAGCACCTGCTGCCCGCCGGCACCCTGGTCACTCCGGCGGTGCTGGGGCTGGCCGCGGCCGCCGGGTACGACACGCTCGCCGCGGTTCCCCGGCCGCGCGTGGAGGTCCTGGTGCTCGGCGACGAACTGCTCACCGAGGGGCTGCCGCACGACGGACGTGTCCGGGACGCGCTCGGCCCGATGCTGCGGCCGTGGCTGCGCGCGCTGGGCGCCGAGGTGACCGGGGTGCGCCGGATCGGAGACGAGGCCGAGGCCCTGCGGCAGGCGGTCACCCGGTCCGAGGCGGAGCTGATCGTCACCACCGGCGGGACCGCCGCCGGTCCCGTCGACCATGTGCATCCCGTGCTGGACCGTGTCGGCGCCGAAGTGCTGATCGACGGCGTCGCCGTGCGCCCCGGTCACCCGATGCTGCTGGCCCGCACCGGCGGGCATCAGCTCCTCGCCGGACTGCCCGGCAATCCGCTCGCGGCCGTCTCGGGCCTGCTCACCCTGGTCGAGCCGGTGCTGCGCACGCTCGCCGCGCGCCCCGCCCCGGAGCCGTACACGCTGCCGCTGCAGAGCGCGGTGCACGGACACCCGCACGACACCCGGCTCGTCCCCGTGGTGCTGCGCGGCGACCTGGCCGTGCCGGTGCGCTACAACGGGCCCGCCATGCTGCGGGGCGTCGCCGCGGCCGACGCGCTGGCCGTGGTGCCGCCCGGGGGCGCCCGCTCCGGCCAGGAGGCCGAGCTGCTGGACCTGCCGTGGGCCGCTGCCGGAATCGGGGTGTGTTTCACGTGAAACTTCCGGGCCAGGACGCCATCGCGCGCCAGGCGGACGAACGTCTGGTGACCCATCGGGTGAAACTGCCCAGGAAGGCGGTGGAGCGCCCGATACGGCAGGTCGGCAAGCGGATCGCCATGGCCCTGCTGGTCCTGTTCATCACCGTGGTGATCGTCTACGCCGACCGCGACGGCTACCGCGACGGTTCCGACACCGGCGTCGACCTGCTCGACGCGGTGTACTACGCCACGGTGACCCTGTCGACCACCGGGTACGGCGACATCACCCCCGTCAGCGACAGTGCGCGCCTCACCAACATCCTCGTCATCACGCCGCTGCGCGTGGCGTTCCTGATCATTCTCGTCGGCACCACGCTCGAAGTGCTCACCGAGCGCACCCGTGAGGAATGGCGCCTGAGCCGCTGGAGGTCCACCTTGCGCGATCACACCGTTGTCGTCGGCTTCGGCACGAAGGGACGGTCCGCGATCCAGACCGTCTGTGCGACGGGGCTGAAGAAGCAGCAGGTCGTGGTGGTCGACCCCAGCTCGAAGGTGATCGAGGCGGCCACGGCCGACGGATACGCGGGTGTGGTCGGGGACGCCACCCGCAGCGAGGTGCTCCTGCGGGCGGAGGTGCAGCGGGCACGGCAGATCATCATCGCCACCCAGCGCGACGACACCGCCGTGCTGGTCACGCTCACCGCCCGGCAGCTCAACCGCAGGGCCAAGATCGTCGCGGCGGTGCGCGAGGAGGAGAACGCGCCGCTGCTCAAGCAGTCCGGAGCCGACGCGGTGATCACCAGCGCGAGCGCGGCCGGACGACTGCTGGGACTGTCCGTGCTCAGCCCGGCCGCGGGCATGGTCATGGAGGATCTCATCCAGCAGGGCACCGGCCTGGACCTGGTCGAACGCCCGGTCACCAAGGCCGAGGCGGGCCGGAATCCGCGGGACATCGACGATCTGGTGGTGAGCGTGGTCCGCGGCCACCGGGTCCTCGGCTACGACGATCCCGCCGTCGCTGAACTCCAGCTGACCGACCGCCTGATCACGATCGTCCGCGCCACACCGGCCACCCGGGTCACCCCGGACACCCGGCCCCTGCCGCAGGACTGACCACGCGGGCCTGCGCACCGCCGTCCGGAGCGACCATGCGCAGGCCCGCGGCCGTCCCCACGGGGAGCCCGGGACCGTGCCTTCGCCGTGCACCTGGTGCCGGGCACGGCGAGGAGTAGCGTCGGCTCCATGCATGCGATCACGATTTCCGCACCCGGCGGGCCCGAGGTGCTGGCCTGGCAGGAGGTACCGGACCCGGTACCCGGCGACGGTGAGGTGCTGGTCGAGGTGACGGCCGCCGCCGTCAACCGCGCCGACATCATGCAGCGGATGGGCTACTACGACCCGCCGCCCGGCGCCTCGCAGTACCCCGGTCTGGAGTGCTCGGGACGGATCGCTGCGCTCGGTCCGGGCGTGTCCGGCTGGGCGGTCGGCGACGAGGTGTGCGCGCTGCTCGCGGGCGGCGGCTACGCGGAGAAGGTCACGGTCCCGGCGGGCCAGCTGCTGCCCGTGCCCCAGGGGCTCGACGTCCGGCAGGCCGCGGCCCTGCCCGAGGTGACCTGCACCGTCTGGTCCAACGTCTTCATGGTCGCCCACCTCCGCCCCGGCGAGACGCTGCTGGTGCACGGCGGTTCCAGCGGCATCGGCACCATGGCCATCCAGCTGGCCAAGGCCGTCGGCGCGAAGGTGGCCGTCACCGCGGGCACCAAGGAGAAGCTCGACCGCTGTGCCGAGCTGGGCGCCGACATCCTGATCAACTACCGCGAGCAGGACTTCGTCGAGGAGATCGCGCGGGCCACCGACGGCGCCGGAGCCGACGTCATCCTGGACAACATGGGCGCCAAGTACCTGGACCGCAATGTGCGCGCCCTCGCCGTCAACGGGCGGCTCGCGATCATCGGCCTGCAGGGCGGCGTCAAGGGCGAGCTGAACATCGGCGCCCTGCTCAACAAGCGCGGCGCCATCAGCGCCACCTCGCTGCGGGCCCGCCCGCTCGACGAGAAGGCGGCCATCGTCGCGGCCGCGCGCGAGCACGTCTGGCCGCTCATCGCCGACGGCCATGTGCGGCCGGTGATCGACCGGGAGATGCCGATGAGCGAGGCCGCCGAGGCCCACCGGATCGTGGAGAAGAGCACGCACATCGGCAAGGTGCTGCTCGTGAAGCCCTGACCGCCGGCTGCTTGCCGTCGTGCCCTGACCGCCGGCTGCTTGCCGTCGTGCCCTGACCACCGGCAGCCGGGCCGCATCGCTCACCGCGCCGCTGCCTCACGGTGCGGGGCCGCTACGGACCGCGCAGCCGCAGGGCGACGAACGCCAGCCCCAGACCGAGGCCGATGAGGACCAGTCCGCCGCCCAGCGGCAGCATCTGGACGACCGGACCGGACCCGGAGCCGCTCTGCGTGGCGGTCCGCGCACCAGGGGCGTCCGAGGATGCGGAGGGCGGGACGGCGGGGGCCTCGGAGGAGGACGCCGAGGGTTCCGGCACCGGGGGGTCCTCGCCCGGTGAGACGCCGGAGGCGCCGGCGTCCGGGGCCTCGCCGTCCTCACCGGGCTCGTCGGGGTCGACGTCCTCGCCGGGCTCGTCGGGATCGCCGTTCCCGTCGGGCTCGCCGTCTTCGTACGGCTCGCCGTCCTGCTCCTCCCAGGGCGGCCGGGACCGGTGCGGCCGGTCCGGACGGTGCCGCTCCCGCCCGTTCCCGTCCGCGGCTCGCGGCACACCGGTGGCGGGCGGTGCCAGGGCGGACGGCCCGGAGGAGGAACCCGCCTGTGGCGGGGACGGAGGAAAGGCCGCGGCCGCGGCGCAGGGCCCCGCGGCCGGGGCGGCCGGGGACGGCCCGGGGACGGAGCCGCCGGGCAGGAACGTCACGCACAGCGCGACGAGCAGCCCCGCCGCACCCGGAACGACGCGCAGCCGAGGAGCCATCGGGGGACCCCCTCACGGTGCCCGGTCAGTGCTTGATGCAACGACCCTCACACGGCCGGCCTCACCGGGCACCCCCGGCACCTCCGTCGGAGTGACGGCCCCGCGGCTCCGCCGCCCCTGCCGTCCGCCTGCGATCCCCCTGGCCCTCGGCGATCCCCGGACCCGCACCCGGAAACCCAACCCGCACGGAAACCCACCCGGTCCCCCAGGACCCGCGCCCCGGACCGGACCCCATCGCTCCTGTCATGATCACCCGCCCGCACACGGTGGATCACCGTCCGCAGGGGGCACCCAGAAGGAAAAGGGGGTGGGTGCGAGAGAATGGGCCGCATGGAGATGCCGAGGAACGAACGGTCGCCGGAGAATCCGCAGATTCTGGTCGTGGGGCAGGACGGCATGGCGCTCGGCGGTGGGGACGAAGAGTCCCGTGAGACCCCGGTGACGGAGCAGGTGGAACAGCCTGCGAAGGTCATGCGCATCGGAAGCATGATCAAGCAGCTGCTGGAAGAGGTGCGCGCCGCTCCTCTGGACGAGGCGAGCCGGGTGCGCCTGAAGGAGATCCACGCCAGCTCGGTGAAGGAGCTGGAGGACGGCCTGGCTCCGGAACTGGTCGAGGAACTGGAGCGGCTGTCTTTGCCGTTCACCGACGAGCAGACCCCCAGCGACGCAGAACTGCGGATCGCCCAGGCCCAGTTGGTGGGCTGGCTGGAGGGGCTCTTCCACGGGATCCAGACGACCCTGTTCGCCCAGCAGATGGCGGCCCGCGCCCAGCTGGAGCAGATGCGCCGCGCGCTGCCGTCCGGCCTCGGACACGACGGCGGCGACGACCACCGCACCGGCGGCCGCTCGGGCGGTCCCTACCTGTAGGTCTTGGCCTGCAGGTCTTGTGCACCTGTAGGTCTTCCGCGGTGCCGGGCCGTGCTCACCGGGCCGTGCTCACCGGGCCGGCCCCGCACCGCACACCTGCATCCGCACACCTGCATCCGCACACCTGCATCCGCACACCTGCATCCGCACGCCTGCCCGCTTCCGCACGCCCTGCGTGTCTCCGCACGCCTGTCCGCCGGCCGTTCCGCGTCCCGACCACCAGCCCCGGCCGTTGCGCGTCCGCGTCCCTGCCCCGGCGGACCGCTCCGCGCGCCATGGCCGGCGCTCGGCGGCCTCACACCGCCACGGCGCCTACGCCGGCGGGTTGCCCGTGGATATGTCGAACTGGATCTGCGGCGGGTCGTCGGGGTCGATGTCCGTGTCGGCCGTCGGCGACTGACGCATGACCGTGCCCTCGCCGTAGGTGTTCTCGTCCACGTACCGCTTGGAGTAGTTCCACCCCGCGGCCTGCAGGCAGGCGAGCACCGAGTCCCAGTTCTTGAACGTGAAGTCGGGTAGCTGCACCTTCTCCGGGTCGTCGTACGACTCCGAAGGGTCGGTGCACGCCGAGGTCTCGATGGTCTTCGTCGTGTCCGGGCCGCGGTAGCCCTCCCGGTGGGACGCGGACGCGCTGGGCCGGTCCCCTCCGCCCTTGGCCTGGTCGTCGGAGGTGTTGCTCGCCAGCAGCGCGACGATCAGGCTGCCGACCGCCACGACGGCGACCGCGGCCGAGACGGCGACGACGCGCTTGTTCTTCCCGCTGCCGGAGCTTGATTCGCGCACCTTGACGGCGGGCGGCGGCGACGGCACGTTGTACGGGGACGGGGTCTGCTGCGGCCCGTACGCCGCGGGGCCCGGGTAGCCGCTCTGGTGCGGATAGCCGTACGCCGGCGCGGGCGCGGACGGCGGCGGGGTGCCGTACGGCTGCTGCGGCGAGGGCCGCGGCGGAGTGGGCTGCTGCGGCGACGGAGCCGGCTGGTAGGGCGTCTGCACGTTCCCCACGGGCGGTGGCGTGGAGTCGACCGGCGGGAAGACCGCGGAGGCCACGCCCGCGCCGCTCGGCGTGTGGGCGCCCGGGACGATGCTGGGCGGGGCCGGCTGGAGGGAGGCCGCCACCCGCAGGCACTCGTCCCGCATGGCCACGGCGTTCGGGAACCGCTCGTTGGGGTTCTTCTTCAGCGCGCGGGCGACCAGCGCGTCCACCGCCGGGGGCAGCGAGCGGTTGATCGAGGAGGGCGCCGGGGGCTCCTCCTGGACATGCGCGTAGGCGATGGCCAGCGGCGAGTCCGCGTCGAACGGCAGCCGCCCGGTGACCAGCTGGAACAGCATGATGCCGACCGAGTACAGGTCGGACCGCGCGTCCACGCCGCGGCCGAGGGCCTGCTCCGGGGACAGGTACTGCGGGGTGCCGACCACCATGCCGGTCTGCGTCATCGAGGTGACGCCGGACTGCATGGCGCGGGCGATGCCGAAGTCCATGACCTTGATCACGCCGCGCTTGGTCGTCATCACGTTGCTCGGCTTGATGTCCCGGTGGACCAGCCCCATCTCGTGGCTGATCTCCAGCGCCGCCAGTACGTCCGCGGTGACCTTCAGGGCCTTGTCGGCGGGCATGGCGCCGTACTGCCGGACGTCCGCCTCCAGCACCGAGCTGAGCGAGCTGCCCTCGACGTACTCCATGACGATGTACGGCGTCGTCATGCCGTCCAGCTCGTCCTCGCCGGTGTCGAAGACCGAGACGATGTTGGTGTGCGTGAGCTTCGCCACGGCCTGGGCCTCGCGGCGGAACCGCTCACGGAAGGCCTGTTCCCGGCCGAGCTCGGTGTGCAGGGTCTTGATCGCGACCTGGCGGTCCAGCACGGTGTCGTAGGCGAGGTGCACGGAGGCCATGCCGCCCTCGCCCAGCAGGTCGCGCAGCTGGTACCGGCCACCGGCCAGCGCGCGCCCCGTGAACCGGCCTCGTGCGCCGTCCTGGCTCATCTTCTGCGTCCCCCATAGGCGCGCGCGGGGCGGCGGCTTCCGCGCCCGCGCGATCGGCTGTCCGTCGACCGGTTGCGGGACCGGACCTGGTCTGACCCGACCTCAAGTCCGGATCTCGTTGATCGAAAGTGTTATTCCCGGCCAAGTCTGCCCCAGGGCACCGACACGTCAAGTTCGGTGCCCGTTCCGTGACCGTACGCGAAAGAAACGTCGCGGAAGCGTTACAGCAGCCGTACAGCGCGTACCCGGGATTTGCACGGCGGCGGCCGTACGGGGTTTGATGGCCGGTCCCGTCCTGGACCGGTTCCCGCAGTGAAGCTGGACCGGCGGCCCGCTCGGAGCCTGTAGCGTGGCCGACGGAGACCGTAACTACACCGCACACCGCGGGCACACACGACGGCGAGGACTGATGGCACAGACGCAGCGCGCCCAGGACCCGTCCGATCCCGAGGCGTCCGTCGGCGGCGGCACGTCGGACGCGCCGGAGACGTGGGGCAACGGCGGCCTGGTCGGCGACGGCCGGTACCGGCTGACGCACCGGCTCGGACGGGGCGGCATGGCCGAGGTGTTCGCCGCGGAGGACGTCCGGCTGGGCCGGACGGTCGCGGTCAAGCTGCTGCGCGCAGACCTGGCCGAAGACCCCGTGTCCAAGCGCCGGTTCACACGCGAGGCGCAGTCGGTGGCCGGACTCAACCACCACGCGATCGTCGCCGTGTACGACTCCGGCGAGGACATCGTCGGCGGGCAGTCCGTGCCGTACATCGTGATGGAGCTGGTCCAGGGCCGCACCATCCGCGACCTGCTGCTCAATGCCGAGGCACCGGGGCCGGAACGGGCGCTGATCATCGTCTCGGGGGTGCTGGACGCCCTCGCGTACTCGCACCAGCACGGCATCGTGCACCGCGACATCAAGCCGGCCAACGTCATCATCACCGACAGCGGCGCGGTGAAGGTGATGGACTTCGGCATCGCCCGCGCCCTGCACGGGGCGTCCACGACGATGACGCAGACCGGCATGGTCATGGGCACCCCGCAGTACCTCTCCCCGGAGCAGGCGCTCGGCAAGGCCGTCGACCACCGTTCCGACCTGTACGCGACCGGCTGCCTGCTGTACGAACTCCTGGCGTTGCGCCCGCCGTTCGTCGGCGAGACTCCGCTGTCGGTGGTCTACCAGCACGTCCAGGACCCGCCGGTGCCGCCGTCGCAGATCTCCGACGGCGCCTGCCCGCCGGAGCTGGACGGCCTGGTCATGCGCGCGCTCGCCAAGGAGCCCGACGACCGCTTCCAGACCGCCGAGGAGATGCGCGGCACGGTGCAGTACGCCCTGCAGATGCTCTACGAGCAGGGCGGCCACACCGGCACCTGGAACACCGGCCCGGTGCAGCCGTACGACGTCCGCAGCACCCCGTCGGCCGGTCTCGCGGGCACGTCCGTGATGCCGCAGTCCGGCGGTGCGGGCTCCGGCACCCAGCAGATCCCCCAGCCGGTCCTGTCCGGCGGGTACGGCGACCGGGACGACGGCGGCTTCGACGGCCACGGCGAACGGCGCGGCGGCCGGGGCAAGCTGTGGATCCTCGCCGTGCTCGCGGTCGTCGCGGTCGCCGCGGGCGTGGCCCTGGCCCTGAACAACACCGGCGGCGGCGACGGCGGCGGCGCCGGCACCACCCAGTCGCCGACCAGCACGCACTCCACCGAGGAGGGCCGGCCCAGCTCCAGCGCGGACGACGGGTCCGCCGAGGAGCCGTCGGAAGGGGACACGGACCAGGGCAGCGGGAGCGGCGGCGGTGGCGGCTGGCACTGGACGCCGTCGCAGGACCCGTCGTGGACGCCTTCGGACTCGTCGACCGACGACCAGTCCGACCCGGCGGACGGCGTGCCGTCGTCGACCCCGTCGGCGCCGTCGGACCCGCAGGACACGGCCGGCGGCGGCAGCGGCGAGGGCGGCGGCGAGGGCAGCGGCGGCGAGGACACCGGCGGCAATCCCGGCACCGGCACCGGCGGTGGCGCCGGCACCACCGGGAGCGGCGGCAGCACGGGCAGCGGCGGTGGTAACTCCGACGCCGGAGGCCTCACCGGCACCCTCAACGGCGGCACCGGCTGACCGCCGGATTCCCGCGCGCGTGCGGGCCCGTGCGGCCCCACGCGCGCGTCGTCGTGTCCGGGGTACACCGTCCGCCGCGGGCGACGGGTGATCAGTCCGCGAACGCCCCGCACACCGCGTCGTACTGACGGGTCCACCACACAGCGAGCGCCGAGGCGGCCGGGAACTGCTCGTCCGCGCGCCGGTCGCCCCGCTCGTAGTGCCAGCGCAGCATCCAGAAGTCGTTCAGGCGCTCCCACCACACGCGGTGCACGGCCGCCGCGAGTTCCGAGGCGGTGGCGCCCGCCGCCCGCCGGTACGCGCGGGCGTACGCCCTGATCTTCGGCAGGTCCAGGGTGCCCGCCGGGCGGACGAAGAAGATCACGGCGGCGCGTACCGCCTCCTCCGCGCGGGGCTGCACGCCGAGCCGGTCCCAGTCGACGATCGCGGCGGGGGAGTCCCCCTTGTAGAGCAGGTTGAACGGGTGGAAGTCGCCGTGCACCCAGCCGACCGGGCCGCCGGGCGGCGGACGCCGGTCGGCGTGCTGCTCAAGCAGCGTGCGGCGCTCCAGCAGCCGGTGACGCGCCAGCGTGTCGAAGGCGTCGCAGGGACGGTGGCGCTGCACATGCCCGAGCAGCTCGTCGATCAGGGCGAAGGTGTCGGCCGGATCGGCGCTCTCCACCGGATGGGGGCTGGTGGCGGGGCGCGTGCGCCCCTTGGGCGGCATCACGGCCTCCAGGCAGGCGTGCACGGCGCCCAGCAGCGCGCCCAGACGGGCACTCTGCGCGGTGGTGAGCTGGCCGCCGTGCCGGTGCCGGCCGTCGACCCAGGGATGCAACGCGTAGGCGTGCCCGCCGACGACGGCGACGGTGCGCCCGTCGCGGCAGGCGAGCGCGGGCGCCACCGGGACCCCCAGGTCGGCCAGGCGCTGGGTGGCCCGGTGGCGGCGGGCGATGGCGGCGGGGTCGGCGGTGTCCGGGTCGGAGTGGTGCTTGAGGAAGTAGCGGCCGCGGGTGGTGCACAGCCGGTAGCCGCGGTTGAGCAGTCCCTGTTCGACCGGCTCGCAGGTCAGGGCCGATCCGGCGGCGTACTGGCGCAACAGGGCCCGCAGAGGGGGCGCATGCGGCACAGGGGGTGGTACACATGAGCGCGGCACGCGGCAGATGTTAGGGCACGACGGAGGGCCCGTGAGCTGCCGGTTGTCACAGAACGTCAGCAGTGGTCACATCCGGTCACGACGGGTCGTCGTCGCCCCGGCGTCCCGCTCCGCCGCGCGGCCCCTTCGGACGGGCGCGCGAGGTCACTCGTCAAGAGCAGTTCCGGCCCCTTTCCGACCCTTCCCCAGACGGGGGTGGGCGGGATACCGTGCGGCTGTTCCGGCCCCCTCGCAGGGCTGTGACCAGCGGCTGCACCACATGATCGGCGAGTTGCTCGGACGTCCAAGCGAAAATACTTGGAAATCCAATGAAACGCGCAGGTCAGAGGGGGTTTCCCAGAAATGTGCAGCACTGGGTAACGTGGCTGCTGCAGGGCGCTCGCCGGGGCACCTGTCACGCCTGTTCCCGGCCGAGTGGCATCCACCCCGTGTCCGGTGGCCGACAACAGGTGAGCCTCCCCCAGGCTCTGAACGAGCAAGGGGGGAATCCCAGGCCTACCGGCAACCCCGGGGGCCGGACCGACGGAGGAGCACTACGTGACCGTGGAAGGGACTGCCGCGCGCACATCGCGACGCAGCGCCGGCAAGAAATCCGGAACAAGCGGCACCAAGGCAGCGGGCACCACTGGTACCAAGCGCGCCACCCGCACGACCGCCAAGAAGGGCTCCGGCACGGTGACCGCCGCCGACCCCGACCTGGTACAGCTGCTGACCCCCGAGGGGCAGCGCGTCAAGAACGCCGAGTACGACCGCTACGTCGCCGGCATCACCCCCGAAGAGCTGCGCGGTCTGTACCGCGACATGGTGCTCACCCGGCGCTTCGACGCCGAGGCCACCGCTCTGCAGCGCCAGGGCGAGCTGGGCCTGTGGGCCTCGCTGCTGGGCCAGGAGGCGGCCCAGATCGGCTCGGGCCGGGCCCTGAACGACGACGACTACGTCTTCCCCACCTACCGCGAGCACGGGGTCGCCTGGTGCCGCGGGGTGGACCCGGTCAACCTGCTCGGCATGTTCCGCGGCGTGAACAACGGCGGCTGGGACCCGAACAGCAACAACTTCCACCTGTACACGATCGTCATCGGCTCGCAGACGCTGCACGCCACCGGCTACGCCATGGGCGTCGCCAAGGACGGCGCGGACTCGGCGGTGATCGCCTACTTCGGCGACGGCGCCTCCAGCCAGGGCGACGTGGCCGAGTCCTTCACCTTCTCCGCGGTCTACAACGCCCCGGTCGTCTTCTTCTGCCAGAACAACCAGTGGGCGATCTCCGAGCCCACCGAGCGCCAGACCCGGGTGCCGCTCTACCAGCGCGCGCGGGGCTACGGCTTCCCCGGCGTGCGCGTCGACGGCAACGACGTCCTGGCCTGTCTGGCCGTCACCAAGTGGGCGCTGGAGCGTGCCCGCGCCGGCGAGGGCCCCACCCTGGTCGAGGCGTTCACCTACCGCATGGGCGCCCACACCACCTCCGACGACCCCACCCGCTACCGCAGCGAGGAGGAGCGCCTGGCCTGGGAGGCCAAGGACCCGATCCTGCGCCTGCGCCGCCATCTTGAGGCCGGCAAGCACGCCGACGAGGCGTTCTTCGCCGAGGTCGAGGCCGAGAGCGAGGCCCTGGGCAAGCGGGTGCGCGAGGCGGTCCGTGCCATGCCCGACCCGGACCACTTCGCCATCTTCGAGAATGTGTACGCGGACGGGCACGCGCTCGTCGACGAGGAGCGCGCCCAGTTCGCCGCCTACCAGGCGTCGTTCGCGGACGCGGAGGGGGTGTGAGCATGGCTGCGGAGAAGATGGCCCTGGCCAAGGCGATCAACGAGTCGCTGCGGCGCGCCCTGGAGGAGGACCCCAAGGTCCTGATCATGGGTGAGGACGTCGGCAGGCTCGGCGGTGTGTTCCGGGTGACCGACGGCCTGCAGAAGGACTTCGGCGAGAGCCGCGTCATCGACACCCCGCTGGCCGAGTCCGGCATCGTCGGCACCGCGATCGGCCTGGCGCTGCGCGGCTACCGCCCGGTGGTCGAGATCCAGTTCGACGGTTTCGTCTTCCCGGCGTACGACCAGATCGTCACGCAGCTGGCGAAGATGCACGCCCGCTCCCTGGGCAAGGTCAAGCTGCCGGTCGTCGTCCGCATCCCCTACGGCGGCGGCATCGGCGCGGTGGAGCACCACTCGGAGTCGCCGGAGGCCCTGTTCGCCCACGTGGCGGGCCTGAAGATCGTCTCTCCCTCCAACGCCTCGGACGCCTACTGGATGATGCAGCAGGCCGTCCAGAGCGACGACCCGGTGATCTACTTCGAGCCCAAGCGGCGCTACTGGGACAAGGGCGAGGTCGACGTCGAGGCCATCCCCGGCCCGCTGCACAAGGCCCGGGTCGTCCGCGAGGGCACCGACCTGACGCTGGCCGCCTACGGCCCGATGGTGAAGCTGTGCCACGAGGTGGCCGCCGCGGCCGCCGAGGAGGGCAAGTCCCTGGAGGTCCTGGACCTGCGGTCGGTGTCCCCGCTCGACTTCGACACCATCCAGGCGTCGGTGGAGAAGACCGGCCGCCTGGTGGTGGTCCACGAGGCCCCCGTCTTCTTCGGCTCCGGCGCGGAGATCGCCGCCCGGATCACCGAACGCTGCTTCTACCACTTGGAGGCGCCGGTCCTGCGGGTCGGCGGATTCCACGCGCCGTATCCGCCGGCGCGCCTGGAGGAGGCCTACCTGCCGGACCTGGATCGCGTGCTCGACGCCGTCGACCGCTCGCTGGCGTACTAGGGGAGAGGTTCGTGACGACGATGACCGAAGCGTCCGCATCGGTGCGCGAGTTCAGAATGCCGGATGTCGGCGAGGGCCTGACCGAGGCCGAGATCCTCAAGTGGTACGTCCAGCCCGGGGACACGGTCACCGACGGGCAGGTGGTCTGCGAGGTCGAGACGGCCAAGGCCGCCGTGGAGCTGCCGATCCCCTACGACGGCGTGGTCCGCGAGCTGCACGTCGCCGAAGGCACCACGGTGGACGTGGGCACGCCCATCATCGCGATCGAGGTGGCGGGCGGCGCCGGGGCCGACGTCCCGGCGCAGGCCCCGGCGGCCGAGCCGGAGCCTGCCCAGCCGGCCCAGGAGGTGCAGCCGGAGGGCCGGCAGCCGGTCCTGGTGGGCTACGGCGTGGCCGCCTCGTCGACCAAGCGCCGCCCGCGCAAGAGCGGCACCACGGTGTCCGAGCCGGCCCGGACGGCCGTCCAGGCGGAGCTGAACGGGCACGCTGCGGCCCGGCCCGAGCCCGCCCCGGCCGCCGCCGGCCTGCCGCGCCCGCTGGCCAAGCCGCCGGTGCGCAAGCTGGCCAAGGACCTGGGCGTGGACCTGGCGACGGTGGTCCCCACCGGCCCGGACGGCGTCATCACCCGCGAGGACGTGCACGCGGCGGTGGCCGCCCGAACGGCCGCTCCCGCACAGCAGCCGGCGGCACCGGCTCCCCAGGCACCCGCCCCCGCCCCGGCGGCCGCCCCGGCACCGTCCGCGCCCGCCGTGAGCTGGGACGCCGTGCGGGAGACCCGGATCCCGGTCAAGGGCGTCCGCAAGGCCACGGCGGCGGCGATGGTCGGCTCGGCGTTCACGGCCCCGCACGTCACGGAGTTCGTGACGGTGGACGTGACGCGCACCATGAAGCTGGTCGACGAGCTCAAGCAGGACAAGGAGTTCGAGGGGCTGCGGGTCAGCCCGCTGCTGCTCGTCGCCAAGGCCCTTCTCGTCGCCGTCAAGCGCAACCCGGACATCAACGCCTCCTGGGACGAGGCGAGCCAGGAGATCGTCCAGAAGCACTACGTCAACCTGGGCATCGCCGCCGCCACCCCGCGCGGCCTGATCGTGCCGAACATTAAGGACGCCCACACCCTGACGCTCCCGCAGCTCGCCCGGGCCCTGGGCGAGCTGGTGACGACCGCCCGCGAGGGCCGGACGACGCCCGCGGCGATGCAGGGCGGCACGATCACCATCACCAACGTCGGCGTCTTCGGCGTCGACACCGGTACGCCGATTCTCAACCCCGGGGAGTCGGCGATCCTCGCGGTCGGTGCGATCAAGCCGCAGCCGTGGGTCCACAAGGGCAAGGTGAAGCCCCGCCAGGTCACCACCCTGGCACTGAGCTTCGACCACCGCCTGGTCGACGGCGAACTCGGCTCGAAGGTCCTGGCGGACGTGGCCGCCGTCCTGGAGCGGCCGAAGCGCCTGATCACCTGGGCCTGAGCCGGAACACGGACACGCGCACGAAGGGGCCTGCCGCCGTCGGGCGGCAGGCCCCTCGCGTATGCCGTCCGGCCCCGAGGGCCGGCTTTTCCGCCTACCGGCCCAGGCGGGCGAAGCCGTAGTCGAGGATCTTCGTGGCGTCCTTGCCGCGCTGGGCGACGGACGAGGAGGCCAGGACCGTCCCGATCACGGTCTTCGAGCCGCGGGTGGCGGCGAAGACCAGGCAGTACTTGGCCTGCGGGCCCGAGCCGGTCTTCACCCCGACGGCGCCCTTGTAGCTGCCGAGCAGCGTGTTGGTGTTCGTCCAGGTGCCCATGGTGCGGATGCTGCCGGTTCTGGTGACCGTCTTCGCCTGGTACGACCTCGTCTTCACGATGGTGCGGAAGACGGAGTTCTTCATCGCGCTGGAGGCCAGCTTCGTCAGGTCGCGCGGCGTCGAGTAGTTGCTGCCCTTGCCGATGCCGTCGAAGGAGTCGAAGTGCGTGTTCTTCAGGCCGAGGCGCCCCGCGGTGCTGTTCATCCGGCCGATGAAGTTCTTCACCCGCGCGTCCCGTGTCTTCCCCGAGCCGAAGGTGTCGGCCAGCGCGTAGGCGGCGTCGCAGCCCGAGGGCAGCATCAGCCCGTACAGCAGCTGCCGGACGGTCACCTTGTCGCCCACGATGAGATGGGCCAGGGAGGCGTTGTTCTTCACGACGTAGTCGCTGTACGCCTTCTGGATGGTGACCTTGCGGTCCAGGTTGAGCCCCGGCTGGTCGAGCACCACCTTCGCGGTCATGATCTTGGTGGTGGAGCCGGTGGACAACCGCGTGTCCGCCTTCTTCGCGAACAACGTGGCCCCGTTCGTGCCGTTCATCGCGTACGCGCCCTTGGCCACGACGGACGGCGCGGCGGCGGCCTGCGCCGGAGCCGCGGCGAGGGCTCCGGTGGCGCACAGCGTGCCGGTGGCCAGGGCGACGGCGGTGGCTGTGCGGAGGCGGTGGGTGGCCTTGATGCCGGTGTTCAAGAGAAATACCCCGATGCTTCTCGAATGCCTCTGTGACGTGGCGTAGTCGACTGCCCACGAGGTGAGGTCGCATCTGTCTGACTGCCGACGGCCGCGGTTGGTTGCGGGGTGCGCGGGTGAAATCTCCGCCGCCCGTGCGGTCCGCATGGCCGTCACGGTCCGCATGATGGACGCGCCCTGCCATGCGTACGTGTTGTATCTATCATGTCGCCATGACTCTGGCCGTGAAGCAGCCGCCCGCCGCGGACCGTGTGTACGCGCACGTCAAACAGGCTCTGCTGGAACGCCGTTACGAGGGCGGCACCCTGCTGACCGAAGGGGAACTGGCCGAGGCCGTCGGTGTCTCCCGCACCCCTGTGCGCGAGGCGCTGCTGCGGCTGGAGGTCGAAGGGCTGATCAAGCTCTACCCGAAGAAGGGAGCGCTCGTCCTGCCGGTCTCCGCGCAGGAGATCGCCGATGTCGTCGAGACCCGGCAGCTGGTGGAGGAGCACGCGGCCCGCAAGGCCGTGCCCGCCCCGCCGGGTCTCATCCAGCGGCTGGAGGAGCTGCTGGAGCAGCAGAAACAGCAGGCCGCCGACGGCGACTTCGCGGCGGCCGCCGTCACCGACCGCTGCTTCCACGCCGAGATCGTCCGCAGCGGAGGCAACGAGATCCTCTCCCGCCTCTACGACCAGCTGCGCGACCGGCAGCTGCGCATGGGGGTGGCCGTCATGCACGCCCACCCGGACCGCATCGCCAAGACCCTCACCGAGCACGAGCAGATCCTCGACGCGCTGCGCACCGGGGACGCCGACGCCGCCGTCGGCCTCGTCCACCGGCACGTCAGCTGGTTCTCCAACCTGGCCCGGGGTGAGGTGCGGTGACGACGGTTTCCCGTTCCGCGGCGTCCGTCCAGCGGCCCGGTGATCCGCCCGGCGGCCCCAGGGCCGTCCTCGTGTGGAGCATCGGGGTCGCCGTCTACTTCGTCGCGGTCATCTTCCGCACCTCGCTGGGCGTGGCCGGCCTCGACGCGGTCGACCGCTTCCACGTCAATGCCTCGGCGCTGTCCACCTTCTCGATCCTGCAGCTGCTCGTGTACGCGGGCATGCAGATACCCGTCGGCCTGCTCGTCGACCGGCTCGGCACGAAGAAGGTGCTGGCCCTGGGCACCGTGCTGTTCACGGCCGGTCAGCTCGGCTTCGCCTTCTCCCCGTCGTACGGCACCGCGCTCGTCTCCCGTGCCCTGCTCGGCTGCGGGGATGCCATGACGTTCATCAGTGTGCTGCGGCTGGGCACCCGGTGGTTCCCGGCGCGGCGCGGGCCGCTGGTCGGCCAGCTCGCCGGACTCGTCGGCATGGCGGGCAACCTGGTCTCCACGCTGGTGCTGGCCCGGCTGCTGCACTCGGTGGGCTGGACGGCGGCCTTCGCGGGCAGCGCGCTGGCCGGTGCGGTGGTCTTCGTCCTGCTGCTGCTCTTCCTCAAGGACCACCCGGAGGGACACGAGCCGGCCCCGCAGCCGCACCAGGGGGCCGTGTACGTGCGCCGGCAGATCGCCGCCTCCTGGCGGGAGCCCGGCACCCGGCTGGGCATGTGGGTGCACTTCACCAGCCAGTTCCCGGCGATGGTGTTCCTGCTGCTGTGGGGGATGCCGTTCCTGGTGGAGGCGCAGGGGCTGTCCCGGGGCACCGCCGGGAACCTGCTCACGCTGGTCGTGCTGTCCAACATGGCGGTCGGGCTCGTGTACGGACAGGTCGTCGCCCGGCACCACGCGGCCCGGCTGCCGCTCGCCCTGGGCACCGTCACCGCGACCGCGGGCCTGTGGGCGGCGACGCTGGCCTGGCCCGGTGAGCGGGCCCCGATGTGGCTGCTGGTGGTGCTCTGCCTGGTGCTCGGCGCCTGCGGCCCGGCCTCGATGATCGGCTTCGACTTCGCCCGCCCGGCGAACCCGCCGGAACGTCAGGGAACCGCCTCCGGCATCACCAACATGGGCGGTTTCATCGCCTCGATGACGACGCTGTTCGCGATCGGGGTGCTGCTGGACGCGACCGGCGACGACTACACGGTCGCCTTCTGCGCGGTGTTCGTGGTCCAGGCGCTCGGCCTCAGCCAGATCCTGCGGCTGCGCGGGCGGGCGGCCCGCAGGGAGCGGGAACGGCTGGTCGCCAGCCGGGTGGAGACGCTCCACGTGCCGGCGTAGCCGTCCCGGCCGCCGCGGCGTGCCGTCCCCGGGGCCCGCGGCGGCGCCGCCCTGCCCGGCGGGGCGGTCACGGCGTCGGACGGCACCTGCCGCGGCCCCCGTCCGCTGCCCGTGCCGTCGTCGTGGCCGCGGCCGCACCACGGCCCGTACGGCCTGTACGGCCCGTACGGCGCGGGGCGCCGACCCCGGCAGCCACGTCCCCTCCGGCGGCTACTGCGTCACCGTGAAGTTCCGCAGGATCCGTTCCGCCAGCTCCGTGTCGCCCTCGGTCTTCACCCGGTCCTCCACCGCCTGGTAGCTCACCCGCCCGCAGGCCAGGCGGACATAGGTCTCCCAGTCGAGGCTCAGCGAGGCGGCCGGCCCCAGGGCGGGTGCCGTCTCCAGCGTGGCCCGGCCCTTGATGTCGATGCGCACCGTGCGCAGGAACTCGACCGGACCGCTCACGTCGAACACGATCGCCGAACTGCGCGGCGCCTCCGCCCGCTCGGCGATCACGCCCGGCAGCGCGTCCAGCAGATAGTCACGGGTCACCTGGGCGCCCGGCGAGTCGAGGTTGCCGGGCTCGCCGAGCGCGGTGCGCAGGTCCTGTTCGTGCACCCAGATGTCGAACGCCCGGTAGCGCATGGCCTCTTCGAGGGTGATCTGAGCGCCGAGCGGGCCGCGCACCGTCGTGCCCGGGTCCCGGTTCTCGTTCCGCAGCTGCCGGTTGCGGCGGATGATCGTGTACTCCAGCTCCGACGTCATCTCCGGAGCCGTGTGGTGGCGGCGGACGTCGACCTGCAGCTCCATGTAGCGCTGATGGTCGCTGGTGACATGGAACAGGTCGCGGGGCAGCGCGTGGATCGGCCGCGGATCGCCCAGTGCCTCGCAGTCCAGGCCGATGACGTGCGAGACGATGTCACGCACCGACCATCCGGGGCACGGGGTGCGCCGGTTCCACTCGCCCTCCACGAGCGGCTGCACCAGGTCGGATATCGCTTCTACGGAGTGGGCCCAGGCATCGGCGTACGGCTGGAGGGTGGGATGCAGACTCACGGAACGGGACCCCTCGGCGGTCGGTACACGGCTAGGTTGTGACGGCATTGCCAGCGGGTGGTGGCTGCTCGGCGGACAACTCGCGGGCCCCCAGGCTCTCGCTCCGCTACGAGCATGGGGATCCCCAAGTTACGCTGCTGGGAGGCACCCCGGCAGTGCTTTCGTGTGACGATCGTAGGCCCGTGGGGGCCAACTCGATGGCCAGGACGGTGGTATTGTGCGCGCCTCACTGATCCAGATCGCCGTGGACGAGGACGAACCGGTCGGAACCCGGCGGCAGCGGGCGGCCGCGCTGGTGCGCGAGCAGTCCGGCTCCGACCTCGTGGTGCTCCCCGAGCTGTGGACCACCGGGGCCTTCGCCTTCGAGCGCTTCGCCGAGCACGCCGAGCCGCTGAAGGGGCCGACCTGCGAGACGATGGCCGAGGCGGCGCGCACGGCGGGCGTGTGGCTGCACGCCGGCTCGATCCCCGAACGGGACGAGCAGGGCACCCTCTACAACACCTCCCTGGTCTTCTCCCCGTCCGGCGACCTGGCCGCCGCCTACCGCAAGATCCACCGCTTCGGTTTCGACAAGGGTGAGGCCGTGCTGATGGGGGCGGGCGACACCCCGGTCACCGTCGCCCTGCCGGACACCACCGTGGGTGTGGCGACCTGCTACGACCTGCGGTTCCCCGAACTGTTCCGCGCGCTGGTCGACGCGGGCGCCGAGACGTTCGTCGTCCCGGCCGGCTGGCCCGAGCGGCGGCGGGCGCACTGGACGCTGCTGGCCCGCGCCCGGGCGGTGGAGAACCAGGCCTTCGTGCTCGCGTGCGGCACGGCCGGCACCCACGCCGGGGTCCCCCAGGCGGGGCACTCGATCGTGGTCGACCCCTGGGGCGAGGTGGTGGCCGAAGCCGCGGCCGGCGAGGAGATCCTCACGGTCGACATCGACCCGGGCCGGGTGGCCGCCACCCGCGAGCAGTTCCCGGTCCTCAAGGACCGGGTGCCGGGCCTGCACCGCCCGGCCTGACCCGGCCGCGAGGCCGCGCTACGCCTCCTCCCGCTCCTTCTCCGCCAGGTGGATCACGCACACCGCGACGGCGATGAGCAGCGCCGGGTCGGCGTCGTCGCGGACGATGTCCACACCGTAGGTGTCCACGACGCTCAGCCACCGCCGGGAGATCACCGCCAGCAGCTCCCCGTCGTACTCGACGGCGAACTCCCGGTCGAGGATCTTGCCGCTGACGTCCAGCTCGGTGCCGTCCGCGAGGGTCACCCGGTAGTGGTTGCGCAGCAGCGACAGCCGTTTGCGGCGGATTTTCGCCAGGGGCTGCCCGTCCCGCTCGATCACCATGGTGTCCCGCAGCGCGAACATCTTCTGGTGGATGTCGATCAGGACCCGGCCCTGGGCGTCCTTCAGCTCGAAGGTGTCGCGCAGCCGCATCGCCTTGCCGTCGACGAGGAAGACCTTGCGGCCATGCTCGTCCTCGATCCAGTAGTCGTCGCCGATGCCGAGGATGCGGTCGCGTACGAGGAATCTCATGCCTGACGGCTTCCCCGGCCCGCCCCGGGGCACGCCGCCGGTAGGCCGAGGGGCTGAGCCGGGCGGGCCGCGGACGACGCCTGACCCCGTTTACACGCCCTCGCTCGGGTCCCCGTCGCGGGGCTCAGGCCGGGGCGCTTCTGCCTTTGCGGGGCCGATCGCGAACGACCCCTTCGAGGGCAAGGTCTCGATCAGGCCCCGCTCGCGAAGATCGCGGAGAGCGCGCCTGATCGTGTGATCGGCCACGCCGTACTCCTGCGCGAGCCGCACAATGCCCGGCAGCGCACCGCCCGGCGGGATGCGCCCGGTCCTGATGTCCTGCTCGATCGCTCGCGACACGCGCTGCCACTCGTACTCGACCACAACACCAGCGTCGCGCGGCGTACCGAGGGCAGCATCGGCGGACCATGGTGCACCATGGCACTCCGTGGCGTACCGTGGTGTATGCGATACGCAAGGTGCCCGGCGGCCGATGTGAGCGACCCCGGGCGTGGCCGACTGCAGAGGAGTCGACATGCGAGAGCGTACTGCTGTCCGATACGAGGACGGAGCCATCTACGTGACCGATCCGGACCCGATCGAAGAGATCCGGATCACCTATGCGCGGAAGCTCCTCGCGGCGGCGTCGCCGCTGTTGGACACAGGCCAGGACGCGATGAGCCAACGTGAGCTCTGGTACACCGCCCTCGAACTCGCCCGGTGCTGCCGTGACCTGTTGATCATCATCGAAGATTCGCGCGGCTGATCCCGCCGCACGGACGCCTCGGCCTTCCCGGGGGTCGGGGCGTTTTTCGTACTTCGGTACCGGTCGGCGATGCTGGACACATGAGCAACGCAACCCGACGCGCCCGCGTCCGCGCCCCCGAGCTGATCGGCAAGGGAGGCTGGCTGAACACGGGCGGCCGGCAGTACACCCTGGCCGACCTGCGCGGCCGCATCGTCCTCCTCGATTTCTGGACCTTCTGCTGCATCAACTGCCTGCACGTCCTGGACGAGCTGAGAGAACTGGAGGCCAAACACCGGGACACGCTCGTGATCATCGGCGTGCACTCGCCGAAGTTCGTGCACGAGGCGGAGCACCAGGCGGTCGTCGACGCCGTGGAGCGGTACGGCGTGGAGCACCCGGTGCTCGACGACCCCGAGCTGGCCACCTGGAAGCAGTACGCGGTGCGGGCCTGGCCGACGCTCGTCGTCATCGACCCCGAGGGGTACATCGTCGCCCAGCACGCCGGCGAGGGGCACGCGCACGCCATCGAGAAGCTGGTCGAGGAGCTGGAGGCCGAGCACGAGGCCAAGGGCACCCTGCGCCGCGGCGACGGCCCGTACGTGCCGCCGGAGCCGGAGCCGACCACCCTGCGCTTCCCCGGCAAGGCGCTGCGGCTGCCCTCGGGCACCTTCCTGGTCAGCGACACCACCCGGCACCAGCTGGTGGAGCTGGCGCAGGACGGCGAGAGCGTGGTGCGCCGGATCGGCTCCGGCGAGCGCGGCCTGCGCGACGGCGACGTGACCACAGCCGCGTTCAACGAGCCGCAGGGCCTGGCCCTGCTCGACGACGGCACGGTGGTCGTCGCCGACACCGTCAACCACGCGCTGCGCCGCCTGGACGTGGCCACCGGCGAGGTCACCACGCTGGCCGGCACCGGCCGGCAGTGGATGCAGGGCGAGCCCTCCTCCGGCCCGGCGCGCGAGGTCAGCCTGTCCTCGCCGTGGGACGTGGCCTTCTGGCGCGGCAAGGTGTGGATCGCCATGGCGGGCGTGCACCAGCTGTGGACGTACGACCCGGCCGAGAACCGAGTGGCCGTCGCCGCCGGCACCACCAACGAGGGCCTCGTCGACGGGCCGGGCGAGCAGGCCTGGTTCGCCCAGCCGTCCGGGCTCGCGGCCACCGAGGACCGGCTGTGGCTGGCCGACTCCGAGACCAGCGCCCTGCGCTGGGTGGACGCCGAGGGGCAGATCCACACCGCCGTCGGCACCGGCCTGTTCGACTTCGGGCACCGTGACGGTGCGGCCGGCCAGGCGCTGTTCCAGCACCCGCTGGGCGTCACCGCCCTGCCCGACGGCTCGGTGGCCGTCGCCGACACCTACAACTACGCCCTGCGCCGCTACGACCCCGCCACCGACGAGGTCACCACGCTGGCCACGGATCTGCGCGAGCCCAGCGACGCGGTGCTGGACGGCGACGAGATCGTGGTCGTGGAGTCCGCGCGGCACCGGCTGACCCGGCTGCGCCTGCCGGAGGAGGCGGTCCGGGTGGAGGCGGTCGCCCACCGCACCCAGCGCGCCGCCACCGAGGTCGCTCCCGGCACGCTCCGCCTGGACGTGATCTTCCAGGCCCCCGCGGGCCAGAAGCTGGACACGCGGTTCGGGCCGTCCACCCGGCTGCTGGTCTCCTCCACCCCGCCCGAGCTGCTGCTCGGCGGCGAGGGCGCGGGCACCGATCTGGCCCGTGACCTTCAGCTGAACCCCGAGGTCGGCGAGGGCGTCCTGCACGTGTCCGCGATGGCCGCGAGCTGCGACGACGACCCGGCCAACGAATACCCGGCCTGCCACGTCCACCAGCAGGACTGGGGTGTACCGGTCCGCGTCACCGAGGGAGCCGCCGACCGGCTGCCGCTGGTGTTGGCCGGTCTGGACGCCTGAGGACCGAGGCCGTGAGGCCGCGCGGGTGCGGCGCGGCGGTCGGACGCCGTACCCGCCGGTGATGTCCCGCGCGCGGTGCTGCCGGTCCTCCCCTCGACGGCGGTCGTGGGCGGCAGCACCGTGCGGCGCCGTCGGCCCATGACGGTCGCCTCGCTGTCCGGCCCGGTCCCTTCGGGCCGGACCGCCGCCTACCCCGCACCTCAACCCGCATGCGAAGCAGGGCGGTTGCGGCGGCGTCAGCCCTCCAGGAAGGCCGCCAGGGCGTTCGCCAGCAGGAACGGGTCGTCGGCGGCGCACAGTTCGCGGGCGCTGTGCATGGACAGGATGGCCACGCCGATGTCGACGGTCTTGATGCCGTGGCGGGCCGCGGTGATCGGGCCGATGGTGGTGCCGCACGGCATGGAGTTGTTCGAGACGAACGACTGGAACGGCACGCCCGCCTTCTCGCAGGCCGCGGCGAACACCGCGCGGCCCGAACCGTCCGTGGCGTAACGGTTGTTCACGTTCACCTTGAGGATCGGTCCGCTGCCGGCGCGCGGGTGGTGCGTCGGGTCGTGCCGTTCGGCGTAGTTGGGGTGCACGGCGTGGCCGGTGTCGGACGACAGGCACACGGTCCCGGCGAAGGCGCGCGCCCGGTCCTCGAAGGTGCCGCCGCGCGCGTACACCGAGCGCTCCAGCACCGTGCCGAGCAGCGGGCCGTCGGCGCCCGTGTCGGACTGGGAGCCGGTCTCCTCGTGGTCGAAGGCGGCCAGCACCGGGATGTACGGCAGGGATCCGGCCTGCTCGCCGGAGGCCACGGCCGCCAGCGCCGCCGTGCCGGCGTGCACGGACAGCAGGTTGTCCATGCGCGGCCCGGCCACCAGCTCGCGGTCCCGGCCCAGGTAGGCGGGGGACTCCACGGAGTGCGTCATCAGGTCCCAGCCGGCCACCGAGCCCTGGGGAAGGCCGGCCTCCTGCTCCAGGAAGGCGATGAGTTCGCCGTCGCGGATGTCGTCGCCCAGGCCCCACAGGGGCTGCAGATGCCGCTGCTTGTCGAGCTTGAGCCCGTCGGTGGACACCGAGCGGTCCAGGTGGATCGCCAGCTGGGGGATGCGCAGCAGCGGACGGTCGACGTTCACCAGGCGGGTGGAGCCGTCCCGCAGGGTGAGCCGGCCCGCCAGGCCCAGGTCGCGGTCGAGCCAGGAGTTCATCAGCGGGCCGCCGTAGATCTCCACGGCGACCTGGCGCCAGCCGTGCGCCCCGCTGTCGGGCCGCGGCTTGACGCGCAGGTTGGGCGAGTCGGTGTGGGCGCCGATGATGCGGAAGGGCGTGTGCGGGGCGGCGTTCTCGGGGACGTACCAGGCGATGATCGCCCCGCCGCGCAGCACGTACCGGCCTCCGCTGCCGCCCTCCCACGCATCGGTCTCGGCGACCTCGCGGAAGCCGGCCTGTCGCAGCCGTTCGGCGGCGTTCGCCACGGCGTGGTACGGCGACGGGCTCGCCGCCAGGAAGGACATCAGATCGTCGGTGTGGCCGCGGTCGAAGGGCCGGCGTGTGCTCATGGAATCACCATAACGACGCGGCAGGGGTCCGCTCCCGGGCTCGGGAGGGACCCCTGCGCACGGACGGGGCGCGGGCGGCTAGAACGCGGCCTCGTCCAGCTCCATCAGGTCCAGGTCGACGTTCTGGGCCACCTTGCGGGCGAAGGTGACGCCGGGCAGGACGTTGGCCGCGAAGAACTTCGCCGCCGCGATCTTGCCCTGGTAGAACGCCTGGTCCTTGGCGGAGGCCGTGGGGAGCTTCTCGGCGGCGACCGCGGCGCCCTTGAGCAGCAGGTAGCCGACGACCACGTCACCGGAGGCCAGCAGCAGGCGGGTGGTGTTCAGGCCGACCTTGTAGATGTTCTTGGTGTCCTGCTCGGTGGCGGCCAGGTCGGTGAGCATCGTGCCGACGATGGCCTCCAGCTCGCCGGTGGCCCGGGCCAGCTGCTCGCGGGCGGCGGCCAGCTCCTCGCCGCCGGTGCCCAGCTCCAGGAACTTCTTGATGTCCTCGGCGAGGGCGTTCAGCGCGGCGCCCTGGTTACGGACGATCTTCCGGAAGAAGAAGTCCTGGCCCTGGATCGCCGTGGTGCCCTCGTACAGGGTGTCGATCTTGGAGTCCCGGATGTACTGCTCGATCGGGTACTCCTGCAGGAAGCCGGAGCCGCCGAAGGTCTGCAGCGACTGGGCGAGCTGCTCGTAGGCCTTCTCCGAGCCGTAGCCCTTGACGATCGGCAGGAGCAGGTCGTTCAGCGCGTGCTCGGCGGAGGCGTCCTCGCCGTTGGCCTCCTTGACCTGGATGGCGTCCTGGATCGAGGCGGTGTACATCACCAGGGCGCGCATGCCCTCCGCGTACGCCTTCTGCGTCATCAGCGAACGGCGCACGTCCGGGTGGTGGGTGATGGTGACCTTGGGGGCGGTCTTGTCCGCGAAGTTGGCCAGGTCCGGGCCCTGGACGCGCTCCTTGGCGTACTCGAGCGCGTTGAGGTAGCCGGTGGAGAGCGTGGAGATCGCCTTCGTGCCGACCATCATCCGGGCGAACTCGATGATGCGGAACATCTGGCGGATGCCGTCGTGCTTGTCGCCGATGAGCCAGCCCTTGGCGGGGTGCTTGTCGCCGAAGGTCATCTCGCAGGTGTTGGAGACCTTCAGGCCCATCTTGTGCTCGACGTTGGTGGCGTAGACGCCGTTGCGCTCGCCCAGCTCACCGGTGGTGAAGTCGAAGAGGTACTTCGGGACGAGGAACAGAGACAGGCCCTTGGTGCCGGGGCCGGCGCCCTCGGGACGGGCGAGCACGTAGTGGAGGATGTTCTCCGCCATGTCGTGCTCACCGGAGGTGATGAAGCGCTTCACGCCCTCGATGTGCCAGGAGCCGTCCTCCTGCTGGATCGCCTTGGTGCGGCCGGCGCCCACGTCGGAGCCCGCGTCGGGCTCGGTGAGCACCATGGTGGAGCCCCACTGCTTCTCCACGGCGATCTTGGCGATGTGCTTCTGGACCTCGTTGCCCTCCTCGAAGAGGATGCCGGCGAAGGCCGGGCCGGAGGAGTACATCCACACGGCCGGGTTGGCACCGAGGACCAGCTCGGCGTAGGCCCAGATCAGGGAGCGGGGAGCCGTGGTGCCGCCGATCTCCTCGGGGAGGCCCAGGCGCCAGTACTCGGAGTCCATGAAGGCCTGGTAGCTCTTCTTGAAGGACTCGGGGATCGGTGCGGTGTGCGTCTCGGGGTCGAACACCGGCGGGTTGCGGTCGGCGTCGGCGAAGGACGCGGCCAGCTCGTTCTCGGAGAGGCGGGTCAGCTCCTCCAGGACGCTCTTGGCGGTCTCGACGTCCATCTCCTCGAAGGGACCGGTGCCATAGACCTTGTCGCGCCCCAGTACCTCGAAGAGGTTGAACTCGATGTCGCGGAGATTCGACTTGTAGTGCCCCATGGCGACGGCTCCATCGGAGAGAGGACTCGGCGAGGCACTGACTCCTCGCAGCTTGTTCGCATACCGACTAGTAGCAACTAGTCGGCTCCGATGATGCTACCCGCGAGTAATATCCCGCAACCCCGCTCCGGCCATCTGTGACGCGTCTCAAGTGCGCCGACGTGCTCCCGTGGCGTCGCGGCCGTACGGGTGACCCCGCGCCTCCGGTCGGAGCGCACCGCGCGACCTGGCGACTACGGTCAGTGATCAATCGTTGCCTCTTCTCGTGCACGGAGGTGTCCCATGTGGCGATTCCTGACCAGGCTGGGCGGGCTGGCGGCGGCGGTGATGCTCACCGTCGGACCGGCCCATCCCGCGCAGGCGGCCGGGCCGGCCTATTTCGAGTTCACGGACAGCAGCCAGAAAAGGGCGGTCGTCCGGATCGACAGCCCGGCCATGATCCAGCACGCCCGCGACCTGCTCAGCGGCGCGACGGACGCACAGCCCCACCTCTTCGGACGGATCGTCAAGCGCCCGGCCGTGGACAACCCGCGGTGGTCCTTCCACTACGACCCGGACACGGTCCACTTCTTCGATGTGGCGGTGGAGGTGTGCGACGCCACCATCCCCTATGTCGAGGATCATCTCGACGAGGCGGGCGGCTCCTTCCTGCCCGGACTCTTCTGGTGCCCCTGGACCTCCCGGCTGACCCGTGAGGTTCCGGCTCCGTAGCCCTCCGGGCGGCGAGGCGGCTCGGTACGCTTCTCCCCATGTACGGCTACGACCAGAACGTGGGTGCCCAGCAGCAGTACGCCCCGCCGCAGCAGCCGATGGCCGGCGGCTACGGGCAACAGCAGCCGCTGTACCCCGAGCCGTCGCCGCCCTCGCTCGCGGACGCGGTGCGCGCCTTCACCACCGGCCAGATGTCCGCCGAGGACTTCCAGCAGATCTTCGCCACCTCCAAGGTCTACTGCCCCCGTGGTGACACGCCGGGCTTCCTGGCGCTGCACAACACCCAGCAGCCGGTGATCCCGATGTTCACCTCGCTCAAGCAGCTGCGCCGCTACGCCGGCAAGGAGTCGAAGTACTTCGTGATCACCGGTGCCGAGGTGATCGACCTGCTGCCCACGGGGTACGGCTTCGTGCTCGACATGGAGGGCGAGCACCGCATCGTCTTCGACGCCAAGGCCGTCGAGCAGATGGTCGACTTCGCGATGCGGCGCATGTACGGCTGAACCGCCGCGGCGGTCGCGGCGGAGGTACCCGAGCCGGGAGCCCGGAGGGAATGCCCTCCGGGCTCCTCGCGTTGGTGATGGCAAGAAGTTGAACACTCAACTAGAGTGGGTACAAACCACACCGAGGAGGTACATCGACGGAATCTTCGACCACCAGGACAGCCACGGGGGCGGCGGCACCATCACCAACGGCGACACCCAGTGGATGACCGCCGGCAGCGGCCTGCTGCACATCGAGGCCCCGCCGGAGCACCTGGTGGTGTCGGGCGGCCTGTTCCACGGGCTGCAGCTGTGGGTGAACCTGCCCGCCAAGGACAAGATGATGGCGCCGCGCTACCAGGACATCCGCGCCGGCAGCGTGCAGCTGCTGACCTCCCCGGACGGCGGCGCGCTGCTGCGGGTCATCGCCGGAGAGCTCGACGGGCACAAGGGCCCCGGCATCACGCACACGCCGATCACGATGATCCACGCCACGCTCGCGCCGGGCGCGCAGATCACCCTGCCCTGGCGGGAGGACTTCAACGGCCTGGCGTACGTGCTGGCCGGGCGCGGCACGGTGGGCGCCGAACGCCGCCCGATCGAGCTGGGGCAGGCCGCCGTGTTCGGCGCCGGCTCCTCGCTCACCGTCGGCGCGGACGCACGGCAGGACTCCCGCACGCCCGACCTGGAGGTCGTCCTGCTCGGCGGCCGCCCGATCCGCGAACCCATGGCCCACTACGGCCCGTTCGTGATGAACACCCGTGAGGAGCTCCAGCAGGCGTTCGAGGACTTCCAGACGGGGCGCCTGGGGACCATTCCGGCCGTGCACGGGATGTCCGAGGGCGGAATGTAGCGCTCAGGCCGAGCGCGGACGAGTCCGGTCCGGTGCCGTCGTGCGCGAGGGCGTCAACCAGCCCTCTTCCGGTCAGCCGGTGACGGAGTCTTCCGGCCACGGGCCGGGGCCGTGACCTGGGTGGGGGCTCTGCCCAGTGGGTCGCTGCCCCGGCCTTCGGGCGATCGGAGCCGGCATGTGCACGGGCCGCGGCCGGCCACCGGTGGGGCGACCCGGTCCCGAAGGGGAACATACCTGGTCACATCCGGCTTTCCGGGCCGGTTGCCGGAGTAGTGTGAACACACCGGGAGTTCTCCGCGCACCGGCTCCGCCGCTGGTGCCGTTCCCGGTGATCGACCATGCCGGGCCGCATCGACGAGCCCGGGGACAGGCGCGCGTCATGCCCGTGACCATTGACCGTACGGCATCGAGCAGGCGCACGCCGCAGCAGCCGGCCCGGCTGTCCCTGACGCCGGCACCAGGCGGGCTGGACGGCATGTGGTGGCCTCGCTCCCGAGCCCTCACTCGTGAGCTGCCCACCCTGACGGCCGCGCTGAGCGCACACTGGGGCCGCATCACAGGCGTCACCGTGCATCCGGCCCACTGGCCCGTCGTTCCGCACTGGGTGTCCGTCGCCGGGCGTACCGTGCAGGTGAGCTGTTCCACCGAGGTCCAGGATCCGCACAGACTGACTGTCTCCCTGCCCGATGGCCGCCGCGACGTCCTGGTGATTCCGCCGGAGACCGGTGCGGATGCCGCCGCGCACCTGATGGCGGGCGACGACGGGGACGCCGCGGCACGTAAGGAGGCGGCGGACAGGATCGACGCCAGGACCAGGGAAGAAGCGTGGGAGACCGATGGCGGTGCAGGTCGGGCCGTCGTACCTGACCCGGCCCATCGGGTCGGCAGGGCTCTCGCTCGCGGGTCGGCGGAGGTGGGAGAACCATGACCGTCATCGCCGTGGCCGTGCTGCTCTTTGTGATCGCCGTCGGAGTCGTTGTGATCCACCGGCTCAACGGTCAGCACGACGAACGGATCGCTGCCTTCCGCTACAGCGATGCGTTGCCGGGGATCGGGCGTCGTCGGTCCCGGAGGCACGGCCGGCCGGCGACCGTTCAGGCACCCCCGACCGAGACGGCGGTCGCGGATGACATCGACGTCGGCCCGGCCCTGGGCAGCAGAGGAAGGCGCGTGATGGCGATACTGCGAGACCGGAAGACGTACCGCGACAGGATCATGCAGGCTCTGTACCGAGCCGCCGAAGGCGATCGCCTCCTGGGCGTCGATGGGGCGAAGCTCCGCACCGACCTCGGTATTCCTGAGCAGGACATGGCCGCCGCCTGTACGTACCTGGCGGGCGAAGGCTGGGTTGTCGTGGATTGGGGGAGGGGCAACACGCCCGCGATGATCACACTGACGCACCAGGGGATCCGGCGGATGGAATCGGAAGAGGAAGCGCGTGGCTGAGCCGCCGCGTCGGCGCATGTGCACGTGCGATGAACCGCAAGGGCGGCTTCGGCGGGGGTGTGCGCCGAGGCCGTCGCCTTCCCGCAGCCGCCTCCTGCGGCGAAGCGCTCACGGGAGCGTCGTGCGGCGTACCGTGAGGTGGCAGGGCGGTCTCGCGCAGAACGCCCTGCCGTCGCACTGCTCTCCCCGGACGGGCGGACACCATGACCGACTCCGACACCCCTGACGTCCCCGGGCTGCTGCCGGACGCCGTCCATCGGTCGGTGAAGCCCGGAACGGCCCTGCTGCGGCTGGAGACGACACACGAACGCGAGGGAATCCTGGACGGCGCGTGGTGGCCGAGGTCCCGCGACATCGGTGCCGAGCTCCCCGCGCTGATCACGGCACTGACCGAGTATCTGGGACCTGTCACCCGGGTCGGTCTGGACGGCAGCGCCTGGGACGGACTGCCGACCCGGGTGGTGATCGACGGCCGGGTCGTGCACATCGACTCCTTCCCGGTCGGTGACGACACCGTCCTCGTCACCCGGGGCGACCGGGACCATTTCTCGTTCTTGCTGATCCCTCCGGACACGTCGCCCGACGCGGCACGCGCCGCGATGGCCAGGGCCGTACGGCCCGGCAACGTCACCGAGGCCAGCCAGATCCTCATCGACACGGGCGGCGGCACGCCACCTGCGCCGGCCTGACACCTCCGTCGCGGTCCGGCCTGCGCCGTCCCGGTCGCTAGATGCGGGCGAACTTCTCCGTCTGCTGGGCGAATTGCCGGGCCATGGCGGCGCTGACCGTGGGCCTGGTGCCGCGGATCGTGTCCAGATAGTCGTCGGTGGTGGGGGTGGTCCGGGTCCCGGTGTCGAAGGAGCGCTCGAACTGGGCCTGGGAGACGGTTCGCGCCGCATGTGCGATGTCGGCGGGGGTGAATCCCTCGCTGGCGGACGCGAGTACCGCGCTGTCGGCCCGCGCGCCCGCCCGGGCCAGGTAGCTTTCCCACAGCGCGGTCCTGGCGGTGTGGTCGGGCGGGCCGATGGGCAGCACGTAGTCGAAGCGGCCGTGCCGCAGGAACGCGGAGTCGAGCGTGGTCACGTCGTTCGTGGCGCAGACGAGCAGCCGTCCGTCCTGGCGTCGGAACCGGACGATCGCCTTGAGCAGTTCGTTGACGACGCCGACAGCGGTCGCGTCCGCGCCAGCGCGTTGGCCGGCGATCTCCTCGACCTCGTCGATGAAGACGAGGACGTGATCGAGCCGCGCGATCTCGTCGAAGCGCCGGTTCAGCCCGGTCGCAAGGCCGTACTCGGCGGCCAGTCGGGCGGGGAACAATTCGAGGAAGGGCCACCCCAGGCGGCTGGTGATCGCGTGCGCGAACGTGCTCTTGCCGGTCCCGGGCGGGCCGAACAGCATCACCGCCCGTGGCAGTTCCACTCCGTGCTGGGCGGCCAGTTCGGGATGGGCCAGCGGCAGGACCAGGCGCCGCTCGATGAGCTGCTTCTCCCGTTGCATGCCCGCGACCTTCTGCCACAGTCCCCCTGGCGGCAGCTCCGCTCCGAGCGCGGACAGTGTGCCGGCCGACTGCGGAGTCACCGGCCCGCGCTTTTCGAAGAAGACCAGCCCGGTGCGGACGCCGAAGTCGCAGTGGTGCAGGGCGGTGGCACCGGTCTCGCCCTCGGGCAGGGCGGCGTGCACCGCCCGGACGCCGGCGGCGAAGAGCCGTTGCTCGAGGGCGGTGACCAGGGCAGTGCCCAGCCCGCCCTGCCGCCAGGCGGGCTCCACACAGATGCGCAGGATCCAGGCCCGTTCGCCCTCCACCCTGCTCACCGCGGCGCCGACCAGCGCAAGCGCGTCACCGGCCGTGGCCACCACGGCCGGATGGCGGGCCTGGAGGGCCTTCACGGCGTCCGCAAGGGGGAAGAGCGGCGGGCCCTCGGCCGTGCGGCTCTCGATGTCGACATGGATCAGCGCGTCGAGGTCGTCCTGTGTGTAGTCCCTGATCCGCCAATCCGTCATCGATCCGGCTGCCTTTCCGGTCGGAGCTCTCACTTCACGCGGTGTGCTCGGTGGCGCCTGGCCTGCAGGCGGACCTCGGTGGGCGGGTCCGGAAGGCCGGTGCACCGGCGGGCGGTGCTGAGCGGGCCGGCGCAGAGCGCAGTGAGAGTGGCGCCGGGCGCGCCCTCGGGAGTGAGGGTGAGCCTGATGCGGGTGCGGTGCTGGGCTGGTCGGCCGGTGATGCGTACGGCCGCATCGTCGACACCCGGCAGGGCACCGGCCTCGGCCGCGATCGCGTCGCTGAGTGCGCGGTCGCGCAGTTCGACGCCGTCCGGCGGGGGTGTGCCGCCGACCGGCAGGGAACCGGGGCGGCGTCGGCGCAGCTGGGCGAGCAGCCACCACAAGGCGAGCAGGGCGGTGAGGACGAGGGCGGCGATGACCGCGGGCCACCACCACCAGCCCTGGCTGCTCCAGCGTGCCCGGTCGGCGGAACCGAGCAGGACGTCGGCCGGGGTGGTCAGGGGCCAGCCGGCGGGCGGGACCAGACCGTGCCACCGGTAGACATCGAGCCCGGCGAAGAAGATCAGCAGTCCGCCGCCGAGCAGAACCAGTCCGGCGAGGGCCAGAAGGCTGCGGTTGAGTGCGGATCGCGGTGACATGGTGCGGGCTCCCGGTGATGCGGTTGTCGGTCAGTCGGTGCGTTGCCGCACTCGTACGACGATGCGAGGTGGACGAGCGAGTGCCAGCTGGTCGCATTCCTCGCCGAGGACGGCAGTGAGGTCGTCCTTCACCCGCTGGGGGTCGCGGAAGCGGACGTCCGCGCGGGCTTTGATGCGGTGGCGGCCCACCAGGACGCGCGCCGCGCCGACTCCGGGGACCCGCAGGGCGGCGTCCCGCAGCAGAACGGCGGCGCCCTCGCGGTCCAGGAAGGCACGCAGCCGGGGGCAGCCGGCGGGGGAGCGCAGGGGCAGCCAGCGGCGTCGACCGGGGGTGAGGGCCAAGACGATCAGCCAGACGCCGACGGCGGCGGCCACGGCGGCTCCCGTCAGCATCCACACGTCGTCCACCGGGCGGGTGGCCAGTTCGTCGGCCAGATGCCGTCTCCAGAAGGCCGCCGGGCGTCCGGCCCGTACGGCGATGACGTCCACCAGCGCCGCGACCGCGGCCACGAGGATCACCGCGGCGACCAGTGCCGCCGTGATGCGACGCGGGGACCACGTGCGGTGGGTTCGGTGCCCTCGGCCGGGCCCACCGGGTGCGAGCGGGGAGGTGGCCTGCGCCGGCGGCACGGCACCCGGGTGCGCGGACGGCGCGCCGCTGCGGCCCGGAGGAGTGGAACCGGGTGTCATCGCGTTCGTCCTTCCTCCACGGCGTGCTGTGCGACCCGGACCGCGTGGCCGCTCACCGGATCCGTCCCCGGCTCGCGTCGGCGGTCACCAGTCGCCGGACGGTGAGGAGGACCTCTTCCACCCGCAGCCCGGTCAGCTGGGCGACCCGTTCGGCGACGTCCCGCTGGATCCGCTCGCAGACGCGGGGGATGTCGGTGGGGTAGGGCAGGTCCATGGTCAGATGCAGGCGCACCGACCCGGTACGGACGGCGGCGGAGGCACTCGGCGACGTCGGTCCGCCGCGGTCGGACGGTACGGCAGCGCGCCGTGACTGGGCCGTACGTGCGGCCTGGGCGGCGATACGGGCGACCACCCTGTCCGGGATGACAGTGGCGCCCCGCTCGGCCGGAGGCGGCAGCGCGGCGGCCGGCGCCGGCGGGCCGGGCCCCTCGCCCGGCGGAGCGGGCCGGGTCCTCACCGTTGCCTCCGGGCCCGAACGTCGAGGTCGCCCTGTACGAAGAGGCCGACGATCAGCCCCACCGCACCCAGCACCAGCACCAGCAAAAAGGCCCAGAAGCCGCCGAAGTAACCGGCGAAGCCCAGGGCCATACCGGCTGCGAGGCCCGTCGTTGCTGTGTTCATCTCGCACTCACCCGTCTAGGTCGCACTGGCCTGCATCGCGTACGCGTATGTCACCGTGCGCGCGATCACCCACGCCCGCTCCGGGCGCGGCGGTAGCTCACCTCACGCGGCCCTCGTCCGGTTCCACCTCTTCCTCCCCCTCGGGCAGGTGGACGTCGTCGACGGCGATGTTCACCTCGACGACCTCCAGGCCCGTCATCCGCTCCACGGCACTGATGACGTTCGTGCGCACGTCGCCGGCGACGTCGACGATGGAGACGCCGTACTCGACGACGACGTCCAGGTCCACGGCTGCCTGCCGCTCCCCGACCTCGACCTTCACTCCTCGCGTGACGGGCGCGCCTCCCCCTGCGCCGGGAACGCGTTCTCGCATGCCGCCGAAGGCGCGTGCCATCCCCGTTCCCAGGCTGTGGATGCCCGGTACCTCGCGGGTCGCCATGCCCGCGATCTTGGCCACCACACCGTCCGCGATGGTGGTCTTCCCCCGTGTCTCGGCCGGAGCCCCGGCTCCGGTGCGGCCCTTGAGCGCGCTCACGTCCGCCTCGGGCCGGCTGCCCCCGCCTACGCTCGTGATGTTGTCCGTCATGGCGGTCGCCTCGATCGGTCGCTCAGACACCGGTGCGGTGCCCCTCACAGACTTGGACATCCCGGGCGCCGTGTTCCTCACATCCCTGATGTGTGATGTGCATCACATGCGAGTTCTCGGGTACGCGTACGGTCCGAGCCGTCTGTGAGGCTGCCATGATCGACACCGCTGTTGCCTTGTCGCCGGGCCGTAACCTGGGGGGACGCGACCTGCCGGACGGTCTGCTGGCTGTGCGGGCGGCCGAGGGGGACGAGGAAGCCTTCGCCGTTCTCGTCCAGCGGCACGGCCGCCCCCTCCTCGACCTGGCTCGCTGCATGCTCGGCAATCCTCAGGACGCCGAGGAGGCGGTGCAGGACGCCTTCGTCAGTGCCTGGCGGCGACTGCCGGAATACCGCCACAGCGCGGAGTTCCATACCTGGATGCACCGGATCACCGTCAACCGCTGTCTGACCATGCGACATCGCCGGCCGCCACCCCTGTCGCTGGACACCGTCGCCGAGCCCGCGGCGACGGACGCCTGGGGCCAGCCGGCCCGGTCCGCCGAGCAGAAGGCGGCCACCGCCGCCCTGGTGCGAGCACTCGGCGAACTCGACACCGGGCAGCGACTCTGCTGGATCCTGCGGGAGGTGCAGGGCTTGTCCTACAAGCAGATCTCCCATGTGACGCGGAGCAGCGAACAGGCGGTGCGCGGCAGACTGTTCAGGGCACGCCGATCCCTGCAGGAGGCGATGGGCCCATGGCGGTAGACGAATCGCACGCGCCCCCTCCCGAATCCCTCGGAGCCGACGGGACCGGTCCGAAGCCGGGTGCCGCCGATGTCCCCTCGTTCGCGGATGACGTGGTCACGCCCTGCGGCCGGCTGCTCAGCCGGATCTGGGAACAGGCCCGCGACACGGCGCAGGCCGCAGACCCGCACATCTCCTCCTGCCCGCACTGCCGCGAGGCCGCCGAGGGACTGTCCGCGGTGACCGCGGCCTCCCAGGCGCTCCGCACCGGGGACAGGCCCGGCCTTGAGGCACTCGCCGACCGCGTCATGAACATCGTCAGGGCAGAGGTACGGCTCGGGCGGCTGCTGCCCCTGGCCGACCCGGACCGGGCGTTGCGCATCGCCGAGAGCGCCGCGGCGAAGGTCCTCCGGCAGGCCGCCGACAGGGTCCCCGGTGCCAGGGCCGCGGCCTGCCGGTTCGTACCCGTCGGTGACGGCGTGGACCTGCGGGTGACCATGACGTTGGCCGCCGCCCTGGACCGCCCGCTGCCCGACCGGATCCACCAGGTTCGCCGCTCGGTCCTCCGCTCGGCAGGTCAGGACCTGGGCCTCGCCGTGACGGCCGTCGACATCACCGTGGTCGACGTCCTGGAGCAGGAGCCGCCCTGCCGTCCCGGCCTCACGCCCGGAGGTGCGTGATGACTGTCGACCGCACCACCACGCTCCTCGACACCGCGGCCGAGGCGGCTCTGGCGGTTCCCGGCGTGGCGGCCCTGCAACCTCGTCGCTCCCCTCGCACGGCGGCAGCCGTCGCATCCACCGGGACGGACGCCACGCCAAAGGGCACGCGCGAGTCGGGCATTCGCGCCGACCGGTCGCCGGACGGTCCGGGCTGGCGCATCGAGGTCCGCTGCATCCTGTCGTTCGAGGGCCGGCGAGCGCTGGAGATCGCCCAGAACGTCCACGACCGGGTGAGGGCCGCCGTCATCTCCCGCCTCGCCGCTCTCGATGCCGTGGAGCGGGTCACCGTCGAGGTCACCGTGACCGGTGTCGTCACCCGGTACGACCTGACGTGAGTCCCGGTGACCGGCCCAGCTCGGGCATACCACCACGGCCCGTTCATGATCAACACCAAGGAAGAGCTCGTGCGGCCCTTAGAGGACAGCCTGAAGGGCCGGCCGGCACGGTCCCGGCCGGCCACGGCATGACGGACAGCGGCCCGCAGGACTGATCTCGTCCTCGGCCGGTCTCACCCGGGCGGGCCGTCCGCGCAGGACAGCCCGCCCCCGGGCGTGATCCGCTGGAGACGTGCACCTGCTGCCCGAGTCCGTCCGCCGCTTCGCCGCCTGGTGTGCCGTCGCGCTGCTGGTCTCCGGGGTGGTGTGGATCGTGGTGAAGGTGTGCGTCATCTTCCGTACGACCGTCACACCGATCCTGCTGGCGCTGCTCGGGACCGCGCTGCTGCGGCCGCTGTACCGGCGGCTGGTGCGGACCCGGATCAACCGTTCGGTGGCGGCCGGCATCACCTGTGCCGCCGTCCTGCTCGCCGTCGGCGGCGTCGGCTACATCGTGGCGCTCGCGCTGATCGAGAGCGGGCCGCAGATCGTGTCCTCGCTGGAGCGTGCCGCCCGGTCGCTCGCCGGGTACTTCGGGGCCGCCGGGACCTCCCTGAAGGACCTGGCCTCCCACGCCCGGCAGCTGCTGTCGAAGTTCGGCGGCACCGCCCTGTCCAACATCATCAGCGGTGTCAGCGTGCTCGCCGAGTACATCGCCATGGCCGTCCTGGCGCTGCTGCTGGTGTTCTTCTTCCTGCGCGACTCCCCCCGGATCCTGCGCGGCCTGCGGGCCCTCGCCCCGGGCGACAGCGCGGACACCGTCGAGGCCGTGGCCCGGCGGGCCTTCGCGGCCGTCGAGGGCTTCATGCGCGGCACCACCGTCATCGCGCTCATCGACGCGGTGTGCATCACCGTCGGCCTGCTCCTGCTGTCCGTGCCCGGCGCCCTCGGCCTGGGCGCGCTGGTCTTCGTCGGCGCCTACATCCCCTACTTGGGCGCGTTCATCTCGGGGGCGCTGTCCGTGCTGGTCGCGCTCGCCGACCGCGGGTTCGTGGTGGCGCTGTGGGTGCTCGGCGTGGTGCTGGCCGTGCAGGTGCTGGAGGGCCATGTGCTCCAGCCGCTGATCCAGAGCCGTACCGTGCAGATGCACCCGGCGGCGATCCTGCTGGCGCTCACCGCCGGCGCGTCGGTCGCGGGGATCGTCGGCCTGCTGCTGGCGGTGCCGCTGACCGCGGCGGCCTTCGGCATCGTGCACGAGCTGCGCGACCGCCACTCGTGAGGCGGCCATCCTGCCTGCCCCGGCCGCCGTGGACGGGCCGCAGCCAGGTCCGTGAGGCCGACCGGACGCCGACGAGGCGGCCCTATGTCTTCTCGTGCAGCTCGAACCAGATGCTCTTGCCCACCCCGCGCGGCTCGACGCCCCATTCGTCCGCCAGCAGCTCGATCAGCACCAGGCCGCGGCCGTGCGAGGCCAGCTCCCCGGGCCGGCGCCGGTGCGGCAGGTCCTCGCCGGCGTCGGTGACCTCCACCCGGATCCGCCGCTCGCCCTTCTCCCCGCCCACCTCGGCCAGCACCAGCGCGTCGGTGTCGGTGTGCACCAGCACATTGGCCAGCATCTCCGACATCAGCAGCACCGCCGAGTCCACCTGCTCCTCGGACGGCCAGTCGTGCAGCAGCTCCCGCAGCTGCTGCCGGGCCACCGCGATCCGCTCCGGCTCGGCCTGGGCGACGGTCAGCAGGGTGCGCCGCAGCTCCGGGCGGACGGGGCCGCCGCCGGGATGCCGGGCCAGCAGCAGCACGGCGATGTCGTCCTCGCGGCGGTCGGCCAGCGGGCCGGTGGTGTGGTGCGAACTCGGCCCGTGCACCCCCTGCACCAGCGCGTCGGCCAGCTCCTCGATGCCGCCCTTGTGCCGCTCCAGGATCGTCCGGATCCGCTGCCAGCCGGTGTCCAGGTCGTGCCCGCCGGTCTCGATCAGGCCGTCGGTGCAGATCATCATGATCTCGCCCGGCTGCAGCACGAACCGCGTGGTGGGGTAGTCGGCGTCCGGATCGACCCCCAGCGGCAGACCGCCCGCCGTCGGACGGAACAGCACCGTGCCGTCCGCCATCCGGATCATCGGGTCCGGGTGCCCGGCACGGGCGATCTCCAGCACGCCGGTGCGCGGATCGACCTCGGCGTACAGGCAGGTCGCGAAGCGCAGGTCGAGGGCGTTCCCGTGCTCGCCCCCGAAGCCGCTGCGGGTGTCGCTGCCGAGGATGCCGTGCAGGAACCGGGACGCACGGGAGAGCACCGCGTCGGGACGGTGGCCCTCGGCGGCGTAGGCCCGCAGCGCGATCCGCAGCTGGCCCATCAGTCCCGCGGCGCGCACGTCGTGGCCCTGGACGTCCCCCATCACCAGCGCGAACCGGCCCACCGTCCCGGCCTTCCTCACGCAGGCCGCGGACGGGCTGCCGGGCAGCGGGATCATGTCGTACCAGTCGCCGCCGACCTGCAGTCCGCCGCCGGTGGGGATGTAGCGGGCGGCCAGCTCCATGCCGGGGACCTCGGGCCCCAGCGTCGGCATCATCGAGCGCTGGAGTCCCTCGCTCAGCTCCCGCTCGGTCTCGGCGGTCCCGGCCCGCGACAGCGCCTGGGCGAGCATGCGGGCCACCGTGGTCAGCACCGAGCGCTCGTCCGGGGTGAAGGCGACCGGATGGCTGAACGCCGCCATCCAGGCGCCCATGGTCCGGCCCGACGCGGTCAGCGGCAGATACGCCCAGCACCGGCGGTTGAACCGCTCGGCCAGCGGCCAGGTCAGCGGATAGCGGGACTGGTACTCCTCGGGCGAGGAGATGTACACCGCCCGCCCGGTGCGCACCACCTCGGCGGCCGGATAGCCCGTCTCCAGCGGCATCCGCTCGAACGAGTCCTCGTCGCCGGGCTTCTGCCCGTAGTGGCCGATCATGGTCAGGTGGTCGCCCTCCACGCCGAACACGGCCAGGCCGCTGGGCGAGAACCCGGGCATCGACAGCCCGGCCGCGACCCGCAGCACCTCCGCAGTGGACCGGGCCTCGGCCAGCGCACGGCCCGCGTCCAGCAGGAACGCCTCACGGGAGCGCCGCCAGTCACCGGTGACCGCGTGGCTACGCCCGGCCGGGGAACCAGGGGTGGGCTCGGCGACCTCCTGCAGGGTGCCGGTCAGCGTGTAGCCCTTCCGCTCCTCCTGCACGACCGGCCGGGAGCGGCTGCGCACCACACGGATGACCCGGCTTTCCTCGTCCATGACGCGGAAACGCACCTCGGCCAGGGTGTGCTCGGCGGCGGCGAGCCGCACCACGCCGGTGATCTCGTTCCAGTCGACCGGGTGGATCCGGGCGCGCACCTCGGCCCCGGTCAGGGTGGCCGGTTCGGCGGGCAGCCCCATGAGGCGTGCCGTCTCGGCATCGACGGAGACCTGCCCGGTGGCCGTGTCCCAGTGCCACAGCCCGGTCGCAAGTGAGGCGAGGACGTCCCCCACGGCGGGCAGGGGCTCACCAGTGCGCATTTCTCAACTGTAGGAACAGGGCCGCGTACGCTGCCACTGAAGCCGGACGGCCTTGCGGGCCGCGTGGACGGGGAGCCGGGCCGCGCGCGGACGGGGAACCGGGCGGCGGGGTGCGGACCGGCGGCGGCGCGCCCCCGGGAACGGAAACAGGGGCGAGTCGACCGTGGGGCGGCCGGTACCCTTGGTAGGTCCGGGCCGGTGGCGTGCAGGCGCCCCGGTGGTCCCTGATCCGCGAAGACTGGATGAACGACGATGCATCGGTACAGGTCCCACACCTGCGGGCAGCTCCGCGCCTCTGACGTCGGCACCGGCGTCCGGCTCAGTGGCTGGCTGCACAATCGGCGCGACCTGGGCGGCATCCTCTTCATCGATCTGCGCGACCACTACGGCATCACGCAGCTCGTCGCCCGCCCCGGCACCCCCGCCTACGAGGCCCTGGACAAGCTCTCCAAGGAGACCGTGATCCGCGTCGACGGCACGGTGGTTTCACGTGGAACCGAGAACGTGAACCCGGACCTGCCGACCGGTGAGATCGAGATCGAGGTCGGCGAGGTCGAGGTGCTGGGCGCCGCCGCCCCGCTGCCCTTCACGATCAACAGCGAGGACGGGGTCAACGAGGAGCGGCGCCTGGAGTACCGCTTCCTGGACCTGCGCCGCGAGCGCATGCACCGCAACATCATGCTGCGTACCCAGGTCATCTCGGCGATCCGCCGCAAGATGGTCGAGATGGGCTTCAACGAGATGGCGACGCCGATCCTGTCCGCCACCTCGCCCGAGGGCGCGCGCGACTTCGTGGTGCCCTCGCGTCTGCACCCCGGCAAGTTCTACGCGCTGCCGCAGGCCCCGCAGCAGTTCAAGCAGCTGCTGATGATCTCGGGCTTCGACCGCTACTTCCAGATCGCGCCCTGCTTCCGTGACGAGGACGCCCGCGCCGACCGCTCGCCCGGCGAGTTCTACCAGCTCGACGTCGAGATGAGCTTCGTCGAGCAGGAGGACGTCTTCCAGCCGATCGAGAAGCTGATGACCGAACTCTTCGAGGAGTTCGGCGGCGGGCGCCACGTCACCTCGCCGTTCCCGCGCATCCCGTACCGCGAGGCGATGCTCAAGTACGGCTCCGACAAGCCGGACCTGCGCGCCAAGCTGGAGCTGGTCGACATCACCGACCTCTTCGAGAACTCGGAGTTCAAGGCGTTCGCCGGCAAGCACGTGCGCGCCCTGCCGGTTCCGGCGGTCCAGGACCAGCCGCGCAAGTTCTTCGACCAGCTGGGCGACTACGCTGTGTCGCTGGGCGCCAAGGGCCTGGCCTGGGTGCGTGTCGGCGAGGACGGCTCGCTGAGCGGCCCGATCGCGAAGTTCCTCACCGAGGACAACGTCGCCGAGCTGACCAAGCGCCTGTCGCTGGCCCCGGGCCACGCGGTGTTCTTCGGCGCCGGCGAGTTCGACGAGGTCTCGAAGATCATGGGCGCGGTGCGCGTCGAGGCCGCGCGCCGGGCCGGTCACTTCGAGGAGAACGTCTTCCGCTTCTGCTGGATCGTCGACTTCCCGATGTACGAGAAGGACGAGGAGACCGGGCAGATCGATTTCTCCCACAACCCCTTCTCCATGCCGCAGGGCGGCCTGGAGGCGCTGGAGACCCAGGACCCGCTGGACATCCTCGGCTGGCAGTACGACATCGTCTGCAACGGTGTCGAGCTGTCCTCCGGCGCGATCCGGAACCACGAGCCGGAGATCATGCTGAAGGCTTTCGAGATCGCCGGCTACGACCGGGACACCGTCGAGGAGAAGTTCGCCGGTATGCTCCGCGCGTTCCGCTTCGGCGCCCCGCCGCACGGTGGCATCGCCCCCGGCGTCGACCGCATCGTCATGCTGCTGGCAGACGAGCCCAACATCCGCGAGACCATCGCCTTCCCGCTCAACGGCAACGCCCAGGACCTGATGATGGGCGCCCCCACCGAGCTGGAGGAGTCCCGCCTGCGGGAGCTGCACCTGTCGGTGCGCAAGCCGCAGCCGAAGTAAGTCCCGAGCCGGACTGTGCCGCCGGGGCGGGAAGCGAGCGCGCTTCCCGCCCCGGCGGCGTTTGCCCACTGGGTGAGGACGTCGGTCGGCTCGCACTTCTCGTACGGTGCGCACGGTGTCCCCACGCCGCGCTGAGGAGTCCTTCTCTTCCCGGCCTCTTCCTTTTCCCGGCGAGTGCCCGTTCCTTTTCCCGGGGGGTGCCCGCCCTCTCATCCGGACTCGTCGTTCTCGGCGCGGCAGTCGTGGCAGCGGCCGGGGGCCGGGGCGCGGAAGGCGCGGTCGCAGCCCTCGCAGGTCTGGAAGGGGTGGCGCGGCTCGGGAGCCGGAGCAGCGCACACAAGAGCAGTCCGCACAAGCCCCCGGTCGTCACGGCCTCCTGGACCGGTGACGAAGACCCCGAAACCTTCAGCGAGCCCCGTACGCCATGGCCGGCAGCTTCGAGGACCTGTTGAAGGGTGAAGGCCGGAGTCTCGCGTTCGTGGCAAGTCTCTGCCTCATGGCTTGGGGCACAGTCGAGATGTCATGCCGGATTCCGCTCAGCAAGGTGAGGACTTTTGCGCCCGCGCACTCTGCGCCTCGACGCCACGGGCCTCACCCTCAGCGATCCGTCGGGCGAACAGCACTTCCCTGGACATCGATCAGGAAGATGTCCATGCACCATGTCGAGCGCCTCTGCCATTGGGCCCCCTCGCCCTTCACATCAAGCTGGAAGAGTCCTCCGAGCAAGCGGCCCAGCTGGTCCGGCCCGCCGGATGGCCCCTGTCCGTGTCTCCTCCAGAAGCGTGCCGGCAGCCTCCCCGCACCCAGTCCTTCGAATGGGTGCCCGTGTGTGTCCTCGGACCGCTGACCACTCCCGACAAGACCGAGCTGCAGAACGCCGTCACCACCTACCTCGACGAGCCGCTGAAAGACATCTGGTGACCCTCGCGGGCCGGCTGACGCGCCTGCAGGTTTCACGCTGGAATCCCTCGTTGGGCGGGTTTCGTGGTGTATGTGGCCGGGAGCTGATCAACGCGGGGGCACGATGCATGGACCAGGCGGGGCCCGGGAGGCGGACGTTCGTCTCCCGGGCCCCGGTTGTCGTGTGCGTGCGGGCGCCGCTTACGCGGCCGACTTTTCCTCCAGGCGCGGGAAGAGGACCGCGCCCTTGGTGACCGTCGAACCGGCGGGGAGCTTGCCCCACTCGCCGGCCTCCTGGATCCGCTGGTCGGCGAGGGCGCCCAGGGATGCCTCGGCACCCAGGGACTCCCACAGCTTCCGCGAGGTCTCCGGCATGACCGGGTTGAGCAGGACGGCGACCGCGCGCAGGGACTCCGCGGCGGTGTAGAGGATCGTCGCCAGGCGGGCCTTGCCCTCCGGCGAGCCGTCCTTGGCCACCTTCCACGGCTCCTGCTCGGTGATGTAGCCGTTGACCTGCTTGATGAAGTCGAAGACGGCCAGGATGCCGCCCTGGAAGTCCAGCTCCTCGCCGATCTTCCGGTCGGCCTCGGCGACCGCCTTGGCCAGGCCCTCGTGGATCGCCTTCTCGGCGTCGCTGTCGGCCGTCGCCTCGGGCAGGCTGCCGCCGAAGTACTTGCCGACCATGGCGGCCACGCGGGAGGCGAGGTTGCCGTAGTCGTTGGCCAGCTCGGAGGTGTACCGGGCGGAGAAGTCCTCCCAGGAGAAGGAGCCGTCCTGGCCGAAGGCGATCGCCCGCAGGAAGTACCAGCGGTAGGCGTCCACGCCGAAGTGCGAGGTGAGGTCCTGCGGCTTGATGCCGGTCAGGTTCGACTTCGACATCTTCTCGCCGCCGACCATCAGCCAGCCGTTCGCGGCGATCTTCTTCGGCAGCGGCAGGCCCTGCGCCATCAGCATGGCCGGCCAGATCACCGCGTGGAAGCGCAGGATGTCCTTGCCGACCAGGTGCACGTCGGCCGGGAAGGTGGACTCGAACTTCTCCGGGTTCTCGTTGTAGCCGACCGCCGTGGCGTAGTTCAGCAGCGCGTCGACCCACACGTAGATCACGTGCTTGGGGTCCCACGGGATCGGGATGCCCCAGTCGAAGGTCGAGCGGGAGATCGACAAATCCTGCAGGCCCTGGCGGACGAAGTTGACCACCTCGTTGCGGGCGGACTCGGGCTGGATGAAGTCCGGGTTCGCCTCGTAGTGGGCGAGCAGCTTGTCGCCGTAGGCGCTCAGCTTGAAGAAGTAGTTCTCCTCGCTGAGGATCTCCACCGGCTTCTTGTGGATCGGGCACAGCTTCTGGCCGGCGTACTCGCCCTCGCCGTCGAGCAGCTCGCCGGGGAGCTTGTACTCCTCGCAGCCCACGCAGTACGGGCCCTCGTAGCCGCCCTTGTAGATCTCGCCCTTGTCGTACAGGTCCTGCACGAACTCCTGGACGCGGTCGGTGTGCCGCTTCTGCGTGGTGCGGATGAAGTCGTCGTTCGCGATCTGGAGGTGTTCCCAGAGAGGCTGCCAGGCCTCCGTGACGAGTTTGTCCGCCCACTGCTGGGGCGTCACCCCGTTCGCGTCGGCCGTGCGCATGATCTTCTGACCGTGCTCGTCCGTGCCGGTGAGGTACCACACCTTCTCGCCGCGCTGACGGTGCCAGCGCGTGAGCACGTCCCCTGCGACGGTCGTGTAGGCGTGGCCCAGGTGAGGAGCGTCGTTGACGTAGTAGATGGGGGTGGAGACGTAGAACGCCTTCCCCGCCTGCTTCTCGGATCCAGTGGCCGCCATGGGCGAAATCCTACTGGTCCCGTGAAGATCGACTCACATGCTTTTCGGGGGGTGGACGGCCGTGTACGGCGTCCACCCCCCCCTGCTACGGCCTGCCCACGCAAGCCCTGGTCACGGGACCGGTCACGGCGGGTACCGGCCGGTCACGGGTCCGTCACGGGCGCCAGGCGGCCAGGACGCCCTCGTACAGCTGCTTGTCGGTCAGCTCACGCGGGGCGGGACCGGCGTGGAAGAAGGACGTGTTGCCCGTCTTGAGCCGCCGCAGGTAGTCGAAGGCCTTGTTGTCGTTTTCACCGAAGGCGACGAAGGCGAAGAACAGGGAGGGGTGGTTCTTCGCCGCGTCGGCGAGGGACCGGGTGGCGGGGGTCTTCGAGTCCGGCGCGCCGTCCGTCTGGAAGATCACCAGAGCGGGGGCCGAGGGATCCTCGGACTTCTGGTGCTCGGCGATCACGTCCGCCACGGCCGTGTGGTAGCTGGTGCGGCCCATGCGCCCGAGCGTCGGGTGCACCTTGTCGATCTTGTTCTCGTGGTCGGTGAGGGTGATCGTGGTGGTGCCGTCGACCGCCGTGGAGAAGAACGTGACGTGGACCGTGGCCTCGGGGTCGAGGTGCGCGGCGAGCGCGAGCGCCTGGTCGGCGAGGGTCTGCGCGGAGCCGTCCTTGTAGTAGGGGCGCATGCTCGCGGATCGGTCGAGGACGAGGTACACCTTCGCGCGGGTCCCGGTCAGGCCCTGCTTCTTGAGTGTGGCGGTGGCCGCCTTGTAGGCGGTGGCCAGCCCCGGCGCACGGCGCTTGACCCGGGCGAGGGACACGGCGGGCTTGCGGGGAGTTTCGGCCTCGGGTGCGGGGGCCGGGGCGGGTTCTTCGGTGGTCGGGGCGGTCTCCAAGGTGGGTGCGGGTTCGGGTGCGGCAGTGGCTTCGGGTGCGGGCGCCGGTGCCGGTTCCTCGGTGGCCGGCTTCTCCGTGGAGGGTGCCTCGGCGTCCGTTTCCTCGGTGGCGGGCGTGACGGCAACGGCGTCGTCGGCAGCCGGGGTGCCGGTGGCCGTGTCGCCGGTGGTGTCCTTGCCGGACGCCGTGTCGTCGCTGGCGAGCGCGGTGTCGTCGCGGGTGGGCGCCGTGTCGTCGCGGGTGGGCGCGGTGTCGGCGGTGTCCTTGTCGGCAGCCGGGGTGGTGACGGCCGTGGTGGGGGCGGTCTCCTCGGTGGTGGCCTTGCCGGTCGCCACTTCCTCGGTGGCCGGGGTGTCATCGGTGGCGGCCAAGGTGCCGGTTGCTGTGGCGCCCTCGGCCGTGTGGTCGACGGACGGGGCATCATCGGCGGCGGGCTCGTCGGCCGGTGCCTGACCGGCGGTGGGTTCCTCGGGCTTCGTCTCGTCGGCGGCCGGTTCCTCGGGCTTCGTCTCGTCGGCGGCCGGTTCCTCGGGCTTCGTCTCGTCGGCGGCCGGGTCCTCGGGCTTCGTCTCGTCGGCGGTGGGCCTGCCGGTCACCGGCTCCTCGGACACCGACGTCCCGGCCGGTTCTTCGGCGACTGGCCCGTCGTTCGCCACCTCGTCCGGCGCCTGGTCCGTCACTTTGTCCGCCGCCGGCTTCTCGGTGGCCGTGTCGTCCGTGGTGCCCTCGGGTGCCGTTGCCTCGGCGGCCGTGGTGCCGGCAGCCGGCTCGCCGGCCGGTTCCTTCCCGGCGGACGGCTCCGGCGCCGACGGCTCCTCCTGCCGCGGTGCGTCCACGGGACGGGACGGCTTGGGGACCTTGACCTTGCCGAAGGCGGCGGTGACCAGTTCGTGCTCCTCGCGCTCCACGGCCGGCGAGGTGCGGGGGTCGGGCACATGGGGCGTGTCCGGGGACGCGGTGTCCGTGGTGGTGGCGGTGTCGGCGGCCGGGGACGGGACCTGGGCTTCCGGCTGCTCCGCGGCATCCGTGGTCGGGGGCGCCTGCTGGGTTTGCGTCTGTTCCGCACCCTCTGCCGCGGCCGTACGCCCCTTGCGCCGGCCGAACACGTTCCGCAGGCGAGTGAGAATGCCCATGTGCGCACCCCTTGCTGAGTTGTTCCCGTCGATCTCTGGCCAGGACGGACACGTAAGGTTAGCGGCCTTTCGCGGCGATCCCGGGCAGGGGCGAAGGGCGCTGGACGAGCCGTGTCAAGGGCGTCCGGAGGCCGCCCTGGGCGCGTACAGCGTGAGGTGGGCCAGCACGGCACGGTGGTCGGTGCCGGACAGGTGCGGGAAGCGTACGCGAGTCGCGGCGAAGCGGTCCGCGGAGACCAGGATGTGATCGATCTGGACGCCCAGGGCGGGGGTGGTGCGGGCGGGCCAGGTCGGGGTGCGGTCGGCGGTGAGACGGGCCGCGTCCTGCAGGCCGGTGTCGAGGATGCGGCGGAAGGCGGCGTGGTCCTGAGAGGCGTTGAAGTCGCCCGCGAGGATCGTGGGAGTGTGCGGGGCGGCCGCGGCGAAGGCGCGCAGCCGGGACAGTTCACGGCGCCAGAGGGCGACCTGGCCGGGCAGCGGAGGCACGGGGTGGGCCAGCTGGAGACGTACCGGGTGCCCGCGCACGTCGGCGATCGCGCCGGGCATGCCCATGGTGCCGGGGACGCCCTCCGTGCCCCGCAGCGCGTAGGTGCTGAGGATGAGGGAGCCGCGCGAACCGGATGCGGCCACGGCCTGGTGGTACGGGTAGGCCGCGCCGACCTCCTCCAGCAGGGTCGCCCGGCAGTGCTCCTCGCACTCCGCCACGAAGACGACGGCCGGATGCTCGGCGCGGACGACCGGCACCAGGGCGTCGGCGGCACGGCCGAACTCGACGTTCGCGCTCAGGACCCGCAGGCCGGCGACCGGGGTACCGGTGAGCGTGCGGTCCTTGCCGTACGGCTCGATGTACCAGGCCAGCAGGCCGAGAAGCGCCACGCCCCACACGGCTCCGGGCAGCCAGCGGCCGCGCAGGGTCAGGGCCAGGCCGAGGCCGGTGGGCACGAGCAGCCACGGCAGGAAGGCGAGCAGCTGCGGGACGGGGGTGATGCCGTCGGTGCCGGCGACCCGGCAGCCGACGACCACGCTCACCACGGCGAACAGCAGCCCGGCGCACCAGACCGCGCCGCGCCTGCGGCGCCGGCGCGGTCGCCGTGCGGCGTCGTCCAGCTCGTCGTCCAGATCGTCCCGGGGCGTGGCCACGGCACAGGCGCCTACGAGGCCCGGTCGAGCCGCTCCAGGAACGCGCCGAGAACGCGGTTGAACTCGTCCGGGCGCTCCAGGTTGGGCATGTGGGCCGCACCCTCGACGACATGGAGCGTGGAGTCGGGCAGTGCCCGGTGCATCTCCTCGGCGTCCGTGACGGGGGTGTAGGTGTCCTCGGCGCCCACGACGACGAGGGCGGGCACGCTGACACGGGTCAGCAGCTCCCGGTAGTCGGGGCGTTCGGCCCGGCCGCGCAGGGCCGCCGCGGCGCCCTCGGGTGCGGTGGCGGTCATCATCCGGTGGACGTGCTCCTTGACCCGGGGGTCGGCATCGGGGAGAACCATCCGGTCCAGCATCTCGTCGGCGTAGCCCCGCATGCCTTCGCGCAGCAGACGGTCCGCCATCGCGTTGCGCGCCCGCTTGCCCTCGTCCGTCTCCGGGGCGGCGAAGGTGTCCGCCAGGACCAGGCCGGCGATGCGCTGCGGGAACTGCCGGTAGCACTCCATCGCGATCTGTCCGCCCATCGACAGCCCGGCCAGGACGAAGGTGTCCACCTTCAGCTCGTCCAGCAGCTCCTCGATGTCCTGGGCGAACCGGGCCAGCGAGGTGATGCCGGAAGTCACCGGCGAGGCGCCGTAGCCGCGCAGGTCGGGGGCGACGACCCGGCGCGCCGGGGCGAAGGCCGCGAGCTGCGGGGCCCACATCGTGCGGTCGAAGGGGTGCCCGTGGATCAGGACCAGCGGCAGCGGGGGCGGCGAGGACGGCGACCGGCTTTCACCGCCTTCGTCCTCGTATGCGAGTAACGGTGCCATGGCAGAGACCCTAGGCGGGCCCAACTGCGGTGTGCAACAGGGTGTTCGCGCTCGGTACAGCCGCTGCGGTGCCGCTGTCCCGCTGTCCGCGGTGCCGCTGTCCCGCCATCTGCCGATCCTGCGATGGCGGTCTCGCGGGGCGGCGGGCGGCTCGGGCCGGGTGCGCGTCTGCGTGCCGGCCCTCCGCAGCGGCCTTCGGGCGAGCGCGCGGTCAGGCTTTCACCCGCGTCGGCTGCTGGGCTTGGGCCGGAGCGTGTGCCGCGGAGCCTCGCCGCCGTCGCCGCAGCGGCAGGCGCGGGCGGCGCCGTGGGCCCGGTGGGTGCGGGCGCCCGGCGCGGCGGCGGACGAGCCAGGTCAGGGCGGCCGCGGTCAGGCCCAGGGCGATCAGCAGCCAGGCGGTGGTGCGCAGGGTGGCGGTCAGGGCGTCGTAGACGGCGCCCGCGGCCGGAGGGGAGACGTCGTCGGGAAGTCCGGCGAGCGTCAGGCGGCGTCCCACCGTGACCGCGAGGGCGAGGAGCGCGCCGCCCAGGGCGGTGCCGAGCGCGGTGGCGGTCACGGCGCGGCGGCGGTGCACGGCCAGCGCGATACCGGAGGCGGCGAAGACGACGGCCCCCACGGGCAGCCAGAACCCCGCGACCTGAAGCACGTGGTACCCCGTCCGCAGCCGGCCCAGATCCTCGGCGGGCACCAGGGCGACCTCGGTGTGCGCGACGGGGATGCGGTCGGCCAGCGGCATGTTGTCCTCGGTGAGGCGGGCCTTGACGTGGGCCGCGACCGGGGCGAGATCGACGGTGACCGGCTGGTCGCGGGCTCCGTCGTCCTGGCGCAGGGCACGCAGCACGGCGTCGTGGGCGGCCCGGTTTCCCTCGGTCCACGCGGTGCGGAAGGCCGCGGTCTGGGTGAAGGACCGCACCGCGTCGTGCACGAACGGCACCACCATCCCGGACAGCACCCGGGCGTCCGTGCCCGGCCGGATCTGCTCCACGATCGCGTCGCCGACGGTGTCGGCGATGGCCTCGCGCACGTCCGGATCGCCGGCCAGCGGCGTCACGGCGGTGACGTAGCGGCCGGTGTCGGCGAGCCCGTACACCGCCCAGGCCGACAGCGCGCCCAGGGGCACGAGCAGGCACGAGAGAGCGATCAGTACGGCCGACAGGCCGCTGCGCAGGCGTCGGGACACACATCCAGCCAAGCTGGCCGCCGAACGCTCCGCGAGCGGGGACGTGGCAATCGGGTGACCGGGGTGACGGCACCGGGCGTGCACGGGAGCGGGGCGCGGGGAGCCGGGCACGGGGAGCAGGTCACGGAGAGCAGGTCACGGGTGGGCTGTGGGACGGTGCGTGCGGCCCGCCCGCAGACGTCGTCCGGCGCTCGGCCGCACCGGGCGGCGCGGCGCGGTACGCGCCGCTCAGCGCACCGCACGGCCGGCACCGCCCGCAGCCGGGCCGCGCCGCACAACCCACAGCCGGGCCGCGCCGCACAGCCCACAGTCGGGCCGCGCCGCACAACCCACAGTCGGCCCGCGCCGCACAGCCCGACGTGCCGCGCAGCGCACCGCGTCGTACAGTGCAGCCGCCGCGCCGCCGCACCGCGTCGTACAGCGCAGCCATACGCCGCACGGCTCACCGCGCTGTACAGCGCACCGCTGCACGCAGCTCACCACGCCGTACAGCTCACCGCTCCGCGTCGCGCCCGGACCGCCGGTCCTGCCGGGTGTCCTCGTGCGTGTACACCCAGTAGAAGACCATCAGGCCGATGGCCACCCCGAACAGCAGGGACAGACCGATGGTCATCAGGACCGTGTCTCCGGACTGGCTGTACAGGAAGCCGAAGGCCGCGCCGGAGAAGAGGAACCACGCGAAGGCGCGCAGTTCGCGCGGCAGCCGCGGGGACAGGCGGAACATGCCCGCCAGCAGCAGCGCGAACACGATGGCGGAGACGAAGCCGAACACCAGGTTCGTGGCCGTGATCGGCCCGCCGGAACGGCGGCTGGCCGCGGCCCAGTAGCCGTAGACCAGCCCGATGCCGAAGGACCCCAGCCACCGGCCGATCCTGTGCGCCCGCGGGCTGAAGATGTCGGGGTAGCGCTCGTCGTGGCCGGAGGTGAGAGCGCGGCGGCCCGACGTGGGTGCCACCCGAGCCATGAGGCACTCCTCTCTCTCGCGTCCCCCTCCGCTTTTCCAGGGCACACCGGGCACGCACCCGTGGCAAGTCGGGCGACTCGGGCCCCTCAGGGCACAGGTTTCTCCTCGGTCCGGCCCCCGCCCGCGCGGTGACAGCGGTTACCGTGCTGACGTACGTGACCGACCCACGGATCACCGACGGGGGGACCATGCCTGGAACCGTGCTGCTGCTCGCGGCCTCGCCCGTCGGCAAGGCACGCCTGGTGGACGCCGCGTCCGTGCTTCCGGTGCTGGCCGCGGTCGAGCCCTCCGTGCTGGCCGGGACGGGCAGCGCGAGTGTCGTGGAACTCGCCGACCCGCTGGACCCGCAGGCCGTCCTGACCCGGCTGCGCGCCGCCGCCGCGTCCCCGGGCCCGCTGACCGTGTACATCACCGGCCAGCTCACCCTCGACCGCCGCCAGCACCAGCCGCACCTGTGCCTGGCCCGCACCACGCCGGCCACCGTCCGCTACACCGCCCTGCCCTGGCACTGGCTGCGCGACGAGATGCGGCTGCGCCCGGACGGGACGACCACGGTCGTCGCCGACCTGTACGCGGACCAGGAGAGCTGGCAGGAGGTGGGCCGGCGGCCGCTGGACGCGGGCCGCACGGTCGCCGTGTACGGCAGGATCGCGCCGCCGCCCGCCCGGCGCACGATGGCGGCCCCGGCCTACATGAAGGCGGTCGCGACGATCCTGCGCAGCGGGCACCGGCCGCCGCTGGACCAGCTGCACGAGCAGGCGCTCGCCCGGCTCGCCGCGGAGCACCGGGCGGACAGGACATGGCAGGGGCCGGGCATCGTGCTGGCCAGCCGCCGCCCGCCGGCCGACGACCCGCACGCCGCGATAGCCGCCTGGGTGGCCTCGGGGCGGCACGGTGACGCCGACGCGTTCGCCGCCCGCTGGGAGCAGGCCGCGGTACGGGAACACGGGGCGGCGTCCGAGGAGGCGCTGCACTGGAGCGAGGTCCGTGCCGACCTGGCGATGATGGCGGGCGACGCCGCCCGCAGCTGCCGTGCCTGGCTGTCGGTCGCGGCCACCCGCCTGGCCATGGGCCAGAGTGCCGACTCGCCGCAGGTGGAGGTCGCGGTCGACCGGGCACACCACCAGTGGGGCCGTGTCACCGACCCGGGCGAGGCGCAGGAACTCGGCGCGGTACTCGCGGAGTTGAGGGCGCGGGTGCCCGGACGCCGGCAGGGCGCCCTGGACCATGTACGCCGCCAGCTGCGGCAGTTGCAGACGTAGACCTGACTGTTGCCGAACCGCGTCGTACGAACCCTCCCCAGCGCGATGCGGCGGTGCCACCATGGGGTGTCATGGCTGAGGGGGATGGCGTGTACGGCCGTGCCATACGAGTCCGGCTGGACGCGAACGCGACCAAGGACGATGTGACCGCGCTGAAGGCGTGGCTGGAACGCGAGAAGCCGCTGGAGGACCACATCCGCGAGGGGCGGCTGAGAATCGTCGAGCGCCCCGGTTCCGGGGGCCCTCCGGGCCAGATGGGATACTTCACGGATCTCCTGCTGGAGCAGGTGGTCGACGAAGGGACCAAGATCGTCCTGGCGGTACTGCTGCAGCAGGTCAAACGGGCCGTGAAGGCCTGGCAGGAGAACCGCCGCCGGGTGGAGCGTGGCGCACCGCCCGAAGTAGAGGTCGATCTGGCGCATTCCGACGAGGAATGATCCGGTGGACCGCTTCGATCCGCGCGGCCGAAGAAACCGGGCGCTGCTGGTGGGTGTGTCCGAGTACGACTTCCGGCGGCCGGAGGAGACGGACGGTGTGTCCGGCAACCTGCCCGCCGTCGGGCACAACCTGCGAGCGATGCAGGACGCGTTGCGGGGTGGCGGCGTCTTCGGCGACCGGGACATCGACCCGTGCGCCTCGCCGACCCTGGACGACTTCACCGAGAAACTGCGCAGCGCCGCCCAGGAGGCCGACGGGCTGCTGCTGTGCTACTTCGCCGGGCACGGAGCCGTGCCGAGCGCGGGCCACGAGCTGTTCCTGCAGATGCGCAACGCGCGGATCGTCGCGGGGGCCGAGGCGGTCTTCCCGGGTGCGGCCTACTTCTCCCAGGTGCTCGCCGTGCTCGCCAGGAGCCGCGCCCAGCGGATCGTGGTGATCCTGGACTGCTGCTTCGCGGGCAACGCCGCCCGGGTGTGGCAGAACTTCTCCGACCACCGGCGGACCCTGGTGCTGATGGCCGTGCAGGCCAACCGCCTCATCGACTCGGGCAACGGCAGCGAGGCGACCCCGTTCACCCGGGACGTGGCCGAGCTGCTGGGGGCGCCCGGGGAGATCTCCGCCCTGCGGATGTACGAGCTGCTGCGGAAACGCATGGTGACCGCGCACCGCACGACCACCCAGGGCGACCTGTGGCTGCCGGACTTGGCCGCCGCGCCCGGTGTCGACGTGCTGCTCAGTGCGCGGCCCGTGCTGCCGGACCCGGTGACGGTTCCTGCCCCGACGCTCCCGCCCCCGTCGTCCGAGGAACCGAGCCCATCCCCCGAGATGTCCGATCCGCCGCCGGGGACCGGGCCCGGCGGGCGGACCGAGGGCGGGGAGCCGGGCCGGCGAAGGCCCGCCGACACCGGCCGGACGGAGCCGGTGCACCAGCCCTTCCGCGCCGCCCTCCGAGCGCGCCTCCGGGCATGCGTCCGATGGGCCAGAAACCAGCCCCGGCCCGTCGTCGTCGGTGCCTGCCTCGTCCTCGTCGCCGGTGTCGTCGCGGGCTGCCTCTTCGGCTCCGGGGCGTTCTCCACGGACGACCACGCCCTGTGCACGCCGCCGCTGGAGCTGCGGCTGCTCACCGATCCCGACCTGGAGCCCGTGGTCAGCGCCGCCGCGAACGCGTATCTCGCCTCGGACGCCAACCTCACCGGCGACGGCTGCCGCCGTACCGGCATCACCGTCTACTCGGCCGGTGCGGGCAACGTGGTCACCGCGCTGCACCGGCAGACCGACCCGTGGCAGGAGCCGGTCGAGGACGACGTCAATCCGCAGCGCGACATCGGACCCCAGCCGGACGTGTGGATCCCGGCCTCCGCGGCCGACGTGGAGCGGGTCACCGCCGGCCAGTCCGGGCCGACGCGTGCCACGCTCCAGCCGGACCCCGGCCCGTTCGTGTACTCCCCGGTGGTCCTGGCCGTCCCGCAGGACATCGCCGGGGAATCGCCGTCCGACCGGGCCGGGCAGCCGCTGTCCCGGCTGGTGGCGGACATGAAGAAACGGGAAGCGGACGCGGGTGTGCTGCGCGCCGACCCGGAGGGGACCGACGCCGCCCTGCTGGCGACGGTCGGCCTGTACGGCGACGGCGCCGACCCGCGCTCGGCCGAGCAGAGCGTACGGCCCGCCGGCGTGCCCTCGCGGACGTCCCACGAGCTGTTGTGCGCGCTGGCCGCCGACAGCCGGGCGGACCGCCGCACCGCCGCACTGGTCCCCGAGTTCCTGCTGTCGAGCGGCGTGGACTGCGCCCCGGACGTTCCGGTGCCGCGCACCGCCGAGTACCCCGACGACGTGCCCGCGCTGACACCCACGTTCGTCCGGGTCCGCTGGGAGGGCGGCGACCACGACCGGCCGGCCCGCGACGACGCCGTCAGACGCTTCCGTACCTGGCTCACCGGGGAGGACGGCCTGGCCGCGTTCGAGGCGGCCGGTTTCCGCTCGGCCACGACGGCGGGTCATCCGCTGCTCGGTCCCGGCCGGGCCGGCGCGGCGGTGCTGCGCTTCCCGGGCGCGCTGCCGGGTTCTGTGCCGGGCACCGCGATGGACGACGCGCTGGCCCGCTACCGCAGCGCGGACGGTCCCGGCCGGGTTCTGTATCTGCTGGACAGTTCCAGCTCGATGTTCCAGCAGTGGCCCGGCCCGGGCGGCGGGCCCGGCATCCTGAAGCAGTCGCTGGGCGGCCTCGGCCCCGACGACCAGTACGAGGTGTGGTCGGTGTACGAGACGGCCGACGGCCGGCACCACGAGGAGCTGCTGCCGTTCGGCCACCACGAGCGGGCCGACGCCGAGCGGGCCGTCGACACCAGGGCGCGCACCCGGGACGCCGAGGCGGACCCGCACGCGGCGCTGCTGGACGCCATCGACACCATGGCCCGGCGGGGCGCGGACGACGCGCGGCCGCAGCTCGTCGTCTTCATCACCGACGACGAGGACGTGGGCCGCCTGTCCGGTGACCACCTCACCGACGTGCTGGACCGGGCCCGGGCGAAGAACGTCACCGTCGACATGGTGTCGCTGACGGCCGGCTCCTGCGACAAGGGCCGCCCGGACGCACAGATCGCCGACGTCAGCCACGGCCGCTGCCTGGACGCCGACGACGACCTCGGCACGGAACTGAGCGACGAGGTGGCGCGCGTGGGGACGGGGGAGGAACGATGAGCATCCGACGGACCACAGGACGCGTGCGACGGCTCATGGCCCCCGCCCGTCGGCCGGGCCGCAACCGGCCGCACGCCCTGTTCTCCCCGCCGCGGCGCGTCGCCGGCCTGCTGCTGTCCGCCGCTGTGCTGGCCGCCACCGCCTGCACCGGCGGCACCCCGCAGGCCGCGAAGACCGCCCTGGGCGACGTGCCCGGCGAGATCGTGGTGGCCAGCGGCCGGGACGTCACCGGCAAGGGGGGTGTCCGTCAGCAGCTCATCGACGCCTGGAACCGGAAGCAGGAGAGGGAGAACACCGGTTTCCGCGCCCGCCTGGTGGAGCTGCCCGGTTCCGCCGACGAGCAGCGCAGCCAGCTGCTGGGTGCACTGCAGTCGGGCAGCGCCCGCTACGACGTGGTGAACCTGGACGTGACGTGGGTGCCGGAGTTCGCCGAGGCGGACCTCATCAGTCCGCTGAGCGACACGCTGGTGGACGAGGACGTCATCCCCTCGGTCGCCGTCACCGCCCGCTGGCACGACCGGGTGTACGCGGTGCCGTTCAACAGCGACGTGGGACTGCTCTTCTACCGCCGCGACTACCTGCGTGAGGCGGGCGTGCAGCAGACCGACCTCGGGTCCGGACTTTCCTGGCAGCAGCTGCGCAGCCTCGGCGACACACTGGAGGCCCACCCGCCCAAGGGATTCGACAAGACCTGGACGACGCAGCTGGACGCGTACGAGGGCCGGACCGTCAACGCCATCGAGGCGTTCGCGTCCGCCACCGACGGTTTCCAGCTGGTCGACGACTCCGGGCACTTCACCGCCACGGAACAGGAACTGGCCGACGGCATCGCGGAATTGCGCCGGCGCACCGACACGCCGTACACGCTGAACCGGGCGGTCACCTCCCGCGAGGACGGATCGCTCAGCGACTTCGCGGCCGGACGCACCGCCTTCCTGCGGCACTGGCCCTACGTCTACCGCACGCTCCACCAGCGGTTCACCGCCCAGCAGTTGGGGGTCGCTCCGCTGCCCGGACGGGCGGTCCTCGGCGGGCAGAACCTGGCCGTGACGCGCGACTCGCCCCGGCAGCGGAAGGCCGCCGAACTGGTCGCGTTCCTCACCAGCCCGTCCAGCGAACGCTGCCTGCTGGACGCGGGGTTCGCCGCTACCCGGACCTCGGCGTACACCGACGACAGCGTCACCTGCACCGCGGCCGGGGGCGCGACGGCGTCCCCGTCACGGGACAGCACGGACCGGATGCCGCGGGACTCCGCGGGCCGCCCGGCCTACGCCCGGACCGTCCTGCTGCCCGCGCTGCGCACGGCGGTGCACCGCCCTCGCACCCCGCTCTACGGCGCGTTCACCCAGACCTTCGCGGCCGAGCTGGATCCCCTGTTCTCCGCGGATCCGCCGAGCGACAAAGCACTCGCCCGGCACCTGTACCAGGCGTTGCGCACCGTGCTGCCCAACTAGGAGCGCGATACCGGTGTTCCAAGACGCCGTCGACGTCGTTCAGCGGTCCTGGGCGGCGACCTGCTGGACGGTGTCGGGGGCATGGGTATCGGAGGGACCGGCGTTGGCCGCCACCACCAGGGCGGTCACGGCGATCACGGCCGCGGTGAGCCCTCTGATGTGATGCGTACGGAGGCGACCTGGACGCAGTTCCGTGGCAGAACGTCCGAGCACGGCAACCGACCTCGCAGCGACAGGAAGAGTGACAGTGACGGATTAAGCGGGTTTAACGCCTCTCCCAACCTAGGGGTTCTGAGCCTCAACGAAAAGATGTGACGGTCGAGTTGACGGCTGCTGTGCACAACGTTGCACAGAAGACGACAGGTTTTCTCGCAAGCCTTCGCTGGGCCCCCACCGGCTGGCATGATGAGCCGCATGGTGAAGCGGGACGACCCGGAGACCATCGGACGCCGGGTGCAGCGGCTGCGGCGCGAACGGGGGTTGACACAACGGCAGTTGGCCGAACCCGCCTACACTCCCGCCTACGTGTCCACCCTGGAGGCCGGCCGGGTGCGCCCCTCCGACGAGGCGCTGCAGCATCTCGCGGCCCGTCTGGGCGTCGGCTTCGAGGAACTCGCCACCGGGCGCCCCGCCCATCTGGCCACCGATCTGCGGATGCGGCTGACCGAGGCGCAGCGCACCCACGCGAGCGGGGAGGCCGACGACGCCGCCGCGCAGTACGAGCGGCTGCTGGCGGAGGCCGAACGGTTCGATCTCACCGATGTGCGGGCCGCCGCCCTGCTCGGGCTCGGCGAGTGCGCCCTGGACACCGGCGAACTCATCCGTGGACGCGAGTACTTCGAGCGCTGCGAACAGGTCCTGGCCGAGGCACCGCTGCCCGCGCGTGTCCCCGCGCTGCGCGGCCGCGCCGTCTCCCACTACCTCGCCGGCGAAATCCGGTACGCGGTCTACCTGCTGGAGTCCACGCTCGACGAGCTGAACCGCAACGGGATGCACGACCCCGACGCGCTGCTCCTGCTGTACGCCAGCGTGATCGGCCCCTACATGGACCTCGGTGCCCATGCCCGGGCCGCGCAGGCGGCCGAGTTCGCGCTCGCGCTCGCCCCGCAGGCCGGTGATCCGGCGCTGGTGGCCCGGATGCACCGGTCCGTCGCCCGCACGCTGCTCGCCGAGGGCCGCCTCGCGGAGGCGGACGCCTCGCTCGCCAAGGCCGCCGAGCTGTACCGCCAGTTGCAGCTGCGCACCGAACTCGCCAACTGCCACTGGATGCGCGGCTACGTGTGCGCGCAGAAGGGCGAACTGGAGCGTGCGGAGGAGGAGTTGCGGGCCGCGCAGGGCATGCTGCGGGAGCGCCGGGCGTCCCTGTACTCCAGCCAGGTCGTGGTCGAGCTGGCCGATGTGCTGCACCGGCGCGGCAAGTCCGGGCAGGCCGCCGAGCTGCTGCACCAGGTCCTCGGCGAGCTGTCCTCCGAACGCGGCGCGGTGCACGCCGCCGCCGCGCACCGGCTGCTCGGCATCATCGCCGAGGACGCCGACGACACGGAGGCGGCGGAGGAGCACTACGTCCGCGCGCTGAGCCTGCTGGAGAGGGCCGGCGCCGCCGGTGACCTGGCGGATCTGTGCCGTCTGCTGGGCGATCTGCTGCGCCGCACCGGCCGGGTGGAGGCGGCCCTGGACGCCTACCGCACGGGACTGGGCCACCGCACCGCGCCGGGCACCACCACCCTGGGCCCCGCACCTGCCCAACCGCCCTGGACCGCAACGCAGTTCTGAGGTTCCACTGAGCCTTCGCGGTGCCGCCGGACACTACGCTCGGTGTCATGGACACCATCGCCATGGCCCTTGTCGTCACCGTTCTCGTCGTGCAGTTCGCCGGCAGCGGGGTGTACTTCTCCCGCGCCGACCGTCGGCTGGCCCGCATCGAGCACGAACTCGATTTGATCATGGCCCACTTGGGGCTGGAGGACGACGACCCGCGTCTGCAGCAGGCGCACGAACTGGCGCGGGCGGGACGGCAGATCGAGGCCATCAAGGTCTACCGTGAGGCGACCGGCGCCGGCCTGAAGGAGGCCAAGGACGCCGTGGACCGCATGGTCGCCTGAGACGTCGTGCCGGCGACGGCTCTCACGCCCGCGCGTGGTGGCCGTCGTGCACCTTCTCAAGCCGGCCCACGGCCTGCTCGACGGCCCGCGTGATGATGCGCGGCACGAGCGTGCCCTCGGCGCCTGTGCTGATGGTGAGCGCGTCGGCGCCGACCCGGACCGCGGCAACGTCCAGGGTCAGCGTGGGCGGGTCGTCGTAGTCGTCCGGGCCGGTGAACACGATCCGCAGGCCCTGACGGGCGTCCCCGACCTCCGGCAGCGCCACCTCGCGTACCTGCACGCTCTGCTCCCCGTGGCGGGTCGTCGTCGCGGTGAAGCGGGCGCAGTCGTCCGCCATGCCGCGCATCCAGGCCAGGGAGCGGTCCACGTCCGCGGGGCGCGGGGAGAGCACCCGGTGCCGCAGCTGCGCCGCCCCGTCCACGTCGTCGAACCCGGCGACCGCCTGCGTGCCCTGGGGCCTGCCGAGGGGCTCGTCCGCGTAGAGGGCGTCCAGCAGCCGCTGGCAGGCAGGGGTGTCGGCCTTGGCCTTGAGCACCCCGTCGTGCCAGGTCGCGGCGCCCCGCGTCGGCTGCCACGGCTCCCCCATGTCGGCCTCGGTGAGCAGGGCCGCCTCCGCCTGCACCGCGGTGAGCGCCTTCGGCGCCGGCGAGGCGGTCACGGCCGGCCGGGTGGCCTCGGCGGCGGAGGCCGACGCGTCGGCGTCCGGGCCCCGCGCGCCGGACGAGCACGCGGTCACGGACACCAGGAGGACCGCGCACAGCGCGGCGACGGACAGGGCACGGGCGGCGGGACGGGGCATGGGCGGGTGCCTCCCAGCAGCAGGGACGGTCGAGCTGTCCCTTCGAGCATCCGCAGCCCGGGCGCCGCGGTGCCGTGAGCGCGCCGGTGTCGCGCCGCCGCATCACCCGCCCGCCGGGCCCTCGCCCGGGCAGAGGCCACCCGGGCGAGGGCCGGGCGGGTGACCCGTGGCGGACGGCTCAGCGGGTGTCCGCCGGACGGGCCGCCCAGCGCTGCTCCACCTTGGCCACCTTCCAGTACGTCAGCGCCACCGCCCACACCACCACGAACAGGCCGACGATGACATAGCCCACGTGGTCGAGATCGAGGCCGGCGATCCAGCCGGTGACGCGGTCGCCGAGAGCGAGCTTGTCGTGGAGGACCCCGACCAGCTCGATGGTGCCGATGAGAAACGCGACCGCGATCGACAGACCGGTGATGGTCAGGTTGTAGTACACCTTGCGGACGGGGTGGGAGAACGCCCACTGGTAGGCGACGTTCATGAACGTCCCGTCGAGCGTGTCGAACAGGCTCATCCCGGCCGCGAACAGCAGCGGCAGGCACAGGATGGCGTACCAGGGCAGGCCCGACGCCGCGCCCGAGCCCGCCATCACCATCAGGGTGACCTCGGTGGCGGTGTCGAAGCCCAGGCCGAACAGGAAGCCCAGCGGATACATCTGGCCGGGGCGCGAGACGGACTTCGTCAGCCGGCCGAGGACCCGGTTCATCAGGCCGCGCGAGTCCAGGTGCGCCTCCAGGGCCCGCTCGTCCCAGGTGCCCGCGCGCATCGCCCGGAACACCTTCCAGATTCCCGCCAGCGCGACCAGGTTCAGGGCCGCGATGAGATACAGGAACGTCCCCGAGACGGTGGTGCCCACCACGCCGAGCGCCTGGTGGGTGCGCGACTCGTCGCTCATCAGGGTGCCCGCCAGCCGGGTGCCGCCCGCGACCAGCGCGGCCATGAGCACCACCACGCTGGAGTGCCCGAGCGCGAACCAGAAACCCGCCGACACCGGGCGCTTGCCGTCGGCCATCAGCTTGCGGGTGGTGTTGTCGATGGCGGCGATGTGGTCGGCGTCGAACGCGTGCCGCATGCCGAGGGTGTAGGCGGTGACCCCGAGGCCGATGCCGAAGGCCTTGGTGCCGACCTGGTAGTGCTGCGGGACGACGAGCAGGAACAGCACACCGAAGGCGACGACGTGCAGGGCGGCGATCACCCCCATCAGCCCCGCCGTCCTCAGGGTGTCCTCCCGCCGCCAGCGGAAGGCGCCGGGGTTCGTGCCGGCCCGGGTGTCGGGCGTCGTGCGGGCAGGGTCGGGCAGGGTCATCCGGTCATCACGCTCCAGCACCTCGTGGATCTTCCGTGAGCTGCCGTGGCCGGTCTCCTGGCTTCCGGGTGCCGCGTGCCCGGCCCGCCTTCCCGGCCGCGTGAGCGGCCAGTGGCTGTCCCGTGAGGGACATGGGCCGGGAACTTCCCGATCACAGTGGCGAGGGCCGCGCCGGTCTCGCACCGGCTTCCCGAACACCACGGCCCGCCCACCGTAGGGGCACCGGGCACCGCCTGCATAGCTGCACAACCACGCAGGTATGCAAAATCACACGCTGTGCGGGAGGAGCTGTCCTGACAGGATGGGCGCCATGCATCTCGTGCCGCCCGACCGGGCGAACCGTCGCAGCATCGACGGCCACCGGGTGTGCGAGGCGATCGCCGCCATCGGCGACGCGGACCGCGTCCGCACCTGGGCCGGCCGCTTCTCCCTGCTCGCCGACGCCAACCGGCTCGCGCTGCTGTTCGCCCTGCACCGCACCGGACCGCTGGCCGTCTCCGACCTGGCGATCGCCACCGGCATGAACGACCCGGCCGTCTCCCAGGCGCTGCGGCTGCTGCGGGCCGCCGGGGTGGTGGAACGGCACAAAGAGGGGCGCGTGGCGCGCTACCGGGTGGTGGACGAGGACATACGCCGTCTGCTGGAGCACTGCGCGGCGGACACCGGCTGATGCGCGCGGGGCGCCGCAGGCGGCCGGCCCCGGCCGGAGTGCGCCAGGCGCCGCGCGCGCCCGGCGCCACAGGACGCGAGCACCGAACGCCCCTTTCGCCCCCTGCCGGCGGTGTTCGTCCATCGGGCGAACGGGACACAGTTCCCTGTGTCGCCGCACCGCACCACGAGGAGACCGCGTGACCGACCGCACCACCGCGCACCGCTCCCGCCCCGCCGCCGGCCATCCGGACCTGTCCGCCAAGAACCCCGACTGGTGGCGGCAGTCCGTCGTCTACCAGATCTATCCGCGCAGCTTCGCCGACGCCGACGGGGACGGACTCGGCGACATCCGGGGCATCACCGAACGGCTGACCCATGTCGCCGCGCTCGGTGCGGACGCGGTCTGGCTCAGCCCGTTCTACCCCAGCGAACTCGCCGACGGCGGCTACGACGTCATCGACCACCGGGACGTCGATCCGCGCCTGGGCACCCTCGACGACTTCGACGCGATGGTCGCCGAGGCCCACCGGCTCGGCCTGAAGGTGATCGTCGACATCGTCCCCAACCACAGCTCCCACCAGCACCCCTGGTTCCAGGAGGCGCTGCGCGCCGGACCGGGCTCGGCGGCCCGCGCCCGGTACGTCTTCCGCGACGGGCGCGGCCCGGGAGGCGAACAGCCGCCCACCGACTGGCAGTCCGTCTTCGGCGGCAGCGCCTGGCAGCGGGTGCCCGACGGACAGTGGTACCTGCACCTGTTCGCACCCGAACAGCCGGACTTCGACTGGCGCAACGAGGAGGTCCGCGCCGACTTCCGCACCACACTGCGCTTCTGGGCCGACCGCGGCGTCGACGGCTTCCGCATCGACGTGGCCCACGGCCTGGTCAAGGACCTCGACGAGCCGCTCAGGGACGTCGGCGACCTCCGCGCCACCGGCGAGGCCGCCCTCGCCCACCTCCCGCCCGGCAGCCACCCCTACTGGGACCGCGACGACGTCCACGAGATCTACCGCGACTGGCGCAAGATCTTCGACGCGTACTCCCCGCCGCGCACCGCCGTCGCCGAGGCGTGGGTGCCGGGACCCCGCCGTGCCCTGTACGCCCGCCCCGACGAACTGGGCCAGGCCTTCAACTTCGAGTACCTGGAAGCGCCGTGGGACGCCGAGCGGCTGCGCCGGGTCATCACCGACTCCCTGCGGGTGGCGCGGGCCGCCGGAGCCTCGGCCACCTGGGTGCTGTCCAACCACGACGTCGTCCGGCACGCCTCCCGGCTGATGCTGCCGCCGGGCACGGACCCGGACGCCTGGCTGCTGTCCGGGGGCCGCACCCCGGCCGTGGACGAGCGCGCCGGGCTGCGCCGGGCCCGCGCCGCGACCCTGCTGATGCTGGCACTGCCCGGCTCGGCCTACCTCTACCAGGGTGAGGAACTCGGCCTGCCCGAGGTCGCCGACCTGCCCGCCGAGGTGCTGCAGGACCCGGTGTGGGAGCAGACGGGACATGCCCGCAAGGGCCGCGACGGCTGCCGGGTGCCGCTGCCGTGGACGACGACCGGGCCGTCGTACGGCTTCGGGCCGGGCGGCGCCTGGCTGCCGCAGCCGGCGAGCTTCGCCTCGTACTCCGTCCAGGCGCAGGACGGGGTGGAGGGCTCGACGCTGGAGCTGTACCGCTCGGCCCTGCGGCTGCGCCGCAAACTCCTCTCCGGCGAGGATTTGACCTGGGCGGAGGACACCCCGGAAGGCGTGCTGGCCTTCACCCGGTCCCAGGGCTGGCGGTGCGTCAGCAACCTCTCCGGCCGGCCCGTCGCCCTGCCGCCCGGGGACGTGCTGCTCAGCAGTGCCCCGCTGACCGGGCGCACTCTGGAACCGGACACCACGGTCTGGCTCGTGTGAACCGGTGCCGTCCTCAGGCGGATGGTCCGGTGGTCGCTGCCGTGCCGGGCGGGCCGGGTGGCGGATACTCGCGGTCAGGTGATCCGCACGACCGCAGGAGAAGGACCACATGACCGACACCACCACCCGCACCGTGGCCGTCCTGGGCACCGGCATCATGGGCGGCGCCATGGCCCGCAACCTCGCGCGGGCCGGGCACACCGTCCGGGCCTGGAACCGCTCCCGGGACAAGGCCGAGGCGCTGACGGCCGGCGGCGTGCAGGTCGCCGGCACCCCGGCCGAGGCGGTCCGGGACGCCGACGTGGTGCTCACCATGCTGTTCGACGGCGACACGGTGCTGCAGGTGATGCGCGAGGCGGCCGGCGCGGCCCGCGAGGGCGCCGCCTGGGCGCAGTCGACCACGGTCGGCCTGGAGTCGGTCCCCGAGCTGGCGGACCTGGCCCGCACCCACGGCCTGCTGTTCTACGACGCCCCGGTGCTGGGCACCAAGCAGCCCGCCGAGGCCGGACAGCTCACCGTGCTGGCCGCCGGCCCCGCCGCGGGCCGCGACACGGTGACCCCGGTGTTCGACGCGGTCGGCACCCGCACCCTGTGGACCGGCGAGGACGGCTCGACCGGTGCCGCGACCCGGGTGAAGCTGGTCGCCAACAGCTGGGTCATCGCGGCCACCACCGCCACCGGCGAAGCCCTCGCGCTGGCCAAGGGCCTCGGCGTGGACCCGCAGAACTTCTTCGACCTCATCGCCGGCGGCCCCCTGGACATGGGCTACCTGCACGCAAAGGCCGACCTGGTGCTGGGCGGCCGTCTCACGCCGCCGAGTTTCACCGTGGCCACGGCCGAGAAGGACGCCCGGCTCATCGTGCGTGCGGGCGAGCTGCACGGCGTCCGCCTCGACGTGGCCGCCGCCGGCGCCGAGCGCTTCGCACGCGCCGCCGCCGCGGGCCACGCCGACGAGGACATGGCCGCGGCGTACTTCGCCAGCTTCGAGGGCGGCGAGGACTGAGCGGGCAACAGGAATCCGGCGGACGAGGCGGTACCGGGCGACGGTGGCGGGTGCGTGTGCCCGAGCCCCGGTTCCGTCTCCGAGCCCGGTTCCGTCTCCGAGCCCCGGGCAGTCGGTGCCTAAGCCGGCGGGACGTCCGGGGGCGCCGGACGGGCCGGGCCGGGATCGCGGTCGTCAGCGGCGAGGGGACGCGCACGCAGGCCGGCGTCCAGCATGCGCAGCAGCTCACCCGTTCTCCCACCGCCGGCCGGTGCCGCCGGATAACGCCGGAGCACACCGACCACGGCCGGTGTCGCACGGCGCATCACCCGGCCGATGTGCTCGGCACCGACGTCCGGATCGTCGCCCGCGGCGAGTTCGGCGGCGCGCGCCGCGTGGGCGCCGGATCCGAGGATGTGCCTGACCTGGGTGGCCTTGGCCAGCGGATGCAGATATGCGGCACCGGCCGCGGACATCGCCGCCCGAGCCGCCTCGCGCGCGGCCTCGGTGCCCGCGCTCCCGGCAGCCCTCAGAGCCGCCCACGCCGTGTCGCGCAAGGCTTTCCCCCGCTCCCCGCCCCGCGCGAACTCCCAAGCGGCAGCGAGTGCTTCGCGCGGCCGCGCATCGTCCGGCCGGTCCGCCTCGAACAGGGCGAGCACCCCGTCCGCGCACGCAGCGGCGAACGCGGTCACCTCACGAAGATCCTGCTTGCTCAGCGCAAGTTCGGTACGGGCATCTGTCATGACGCCATCCTCGGGCACGGGTGCGGACAATGCGGCCGATGGTGGCATCAGTTGAGTCGGCGGTGCCCGGGCAGGCACAGCACCCGGTCCGCATCGCGACGACGCGGATCAGCGGACGCAGATCAGCCCCAGCAGGCACAGTCCCTGGGACGAGTGCGACGAGGTGGACGAGGAGGAACCGGACGACGAGGCGGGCGGTGCCGTGGAGTCGTCGGGCGCGGGTGTGCTGCCGGTTTCGTCAGGTTCGGTGGAACCCGGAGAGGGTTGTCCCGTGCTGCCGGACCCGGACCCCTCGTCCGTGGAACCGGTGGACGGCGTGGACCCGGTGTTCGGGGCGGTCGACTGCTCGGTGGGCTTCGCGTCCGACGGCGCGGTCCGGCCGCTGGTGTGCGCTGCGCTCGTGCGGCCGGAGGGGTCCGATGCGGCGTGCATGACCTGCGTGCGGTCGGACTGTGCGGAGGCGGTGCCGTGCTGCGCGGTGGGCCGGCCGCTGTCCGTCGGGGTGCTGGCGGGCGTGCTGTGCCGTGCGGAGGAGGTGGCCTTCGCGTCGTCGTCGGGCGTGGTCGCCGGGTCGGTACGGTCGGGCAGCCGGCTGCTCACGGTGTCCGTGCGCGGCGTCTCGGGTGCCGTCGGGGCGGCCTGGACGCGCGCGGCGGTGTGCCGGTCCATGGAGGCGACGGTCAGCCCGCCGCCGACGAGAGCCACGGCCGTGGCGACCAGGGCCCGGCGCTGCGTCTTCTTCCAGCGTTCCCGCTGCCTCCGTCGCGCCGCCCGGCCCGGCCCCCGCACCACGGCCGGGGGGAAGCCGGGCACCGGCTCGGCGTCCTCCGGGCCGGCCGGAGCACCGGAGACGGCCGGGGCACCGGAGACGGCCGGGGCACCGGAGACGGCCGGGGCACCGGAGACGGCCGGGGCGGCGGCGAGACCGGCGGCGGACTCGGCACCGCGGGCGGTGCCCGGTGTCTCACCGGGAGCAGGAGCTGGTGTCTGGCCGAAACCGGCGGTGCGGGTCTTCCAGGCACCGGTGGGAGTCTTCTCGAAACCGGTGAGGGTCTTCCCCGAACCGGTGGAGGTCCCCTCGATACCGGTGGGTGCCTCGCCGGTACCGGTGGCGGACGCCTCACCGGGGCGTGTCGTGTACGGCCGTCCGGACCCCGGCGTGGGCACCGGGTACGGCGCGGCCAGGGCGTCCGCGGCGGGGCCCGGTGCGTAGAGCGCCGCGGAGTCGGCGGTGGAGTTCGGGGCTATGTCCGGTGCGTATGCACCGCAACCGGGACATACCAGGGCGCCGTTGAGGTGCCGTCGGCACGTGGTGCAGTAGTCCATCCGGTTCATCCTGAGTCGGTCGGCCGGGCGGCCTGCCACGCTAACAAGGCTGTGTGCAGCCTTTGTGACGGTCGTGCGGGGATTCCCCTCAGGTGGGTCCGCATTCCCCCCGTACTGGGCTCATGGGCCCATGGAGTCGTGTCCTCATCGGGCCATGTCCTCATCGGGCCATGTCCTCATCGGGCCATGTCCTCATGGGGTCATGTCCTCATGGGGCCATGTCCTCGAATCTGTGTCTCGCCGGTTCCGGGCGTCGCTGCTCGCCCCACGGCCGCCGTCCGGCCGTCACACCGGACCAATCCGTCACGTCCTACCGCGCCGTCACGCCCCACCGCTGCCGCACCGCCCGGCTCCTCGACGCAGATCCGCCGTTGCCTGTTCGCACGACCGCAGGGACCGCGCATCGGCCACAGGCACTGCCACACACCGGACGGAACACCGGCCGGCGCGCTCCCGCCCGCGCGGCGTGCACCCGCAACCGTACGGCGTGCGCGCACTGGCCGTGTCAGAACGGGACGAGACCGTCCCGGAGACCTGAATGCCTCGTGGGCCGAGCAGCCTCAGGCGACGAGCAGCGGGCGCAGGACGCCCTGCCGCAGCCGGGTGACCAGCGGACCGCACAGCCAGCGGGCCGCCAGGACCAGGACCAGCGCGACGAGCGAGCCGACCACGGCACCCACCGCGACGTCGTGCGGGTAGTGGGCGCCGACGTACACCCGGGAGGCGCCCATCGCGACGGCCGCCAGCAGCGCTATTCCGCCCAGCCACCGGTAGGTGAGCGCCAGCGCCACGGTGAAGGCGAACGCGACCGTGGTGTGGTTGCTGGGGAAGGCGTAGTCGTCCGGGGGCGGGCAGGCCTCGACGAGGTAGGCGTGCGGCAGCGCCCGGCAGGGCCGCGGCTCCTGGAAGACGTCCTTGATCCCGGTGTTGGCGAGGTAGGCGATGACGACGGCGAACGGCGTGGCCAGCACCCCGGCCATCACCGCGCTCCCCTCCCGGCGGGCCCGCCACCAGGCGATCAGCAGGAACACCACGAACACGCCCATGCCGACGGAGGTGTACGCGGACACGGGCCCGTTCAGCCAGTGCGTGTCGCGCGCGAAGTCGGTGACGTCGGTGTAGAGGCCGCCGTCGATGGCCGCGCCGTCGATCCCCTGCGCGGTCGTGATGGAAGTCGTCATCGAATGGGTCTCCGGCCAGTTCTCAGGTGCGGGGGCGCTACGGGCAGCGCTCAGGACGCAGTGCTGTCGTCGTTTGTATTGTCGTCTGTATCGTCCGATTGTCCCGCGAATGACGTCTGCAGATGGGCAGACGTTAGCAGCCGGGCAGGGGTTGTCCTTGCCCGGCCGAGGCGTCGGCCACACCGCTCGCCGGCCGCGCGGCGGCGCACTCGCGACTGTGGGCGCCGTCACCACTTCTCGTCGTCGTCGAGCACCCGGAAGCTGCCGACGACACCGTCGTCGCCGGACAGCATGCCGTGGCCGAAGCCGTCGAGCAGGCCGTCGTGGAAGGTGTCCGTCACCACACCGTGGGTGGCGCCGTGCGGGCCGACGGTGGCGACCGGAGCGCCGTTGTCGCAGGTGAAACCGCGGTACACCTCGACGGTCCGCTCGCTGTCGTTGAACACGCTGAAACTGGTGGAGCCCAGTCCGCCGGCCGCGGTGACGCAGCCGGTGGCCGACGCCGAGTACATGCGCTCGTTGAAGTAGATCTTCCCCTCGTCGTGGTCGCCGTGGCCCCCGTGGCCGCGCCCGCCTCCGTCCCGGCCGTGGTCGCCGCCGCTGTCGCGGTCACGGCCGCCGCGCTCGTCTCCGCCCTTGCCGCCGTCCCGGTCCGAGCCGCTGTCCCCGTCCCGGTCGTCGTTCCCGGCGGCGGGCTGCGCGGGAGCGGCCACCTGGGCGGGCGGCCGGTCCGCACGCGGGGCGGGGGCGGCCGCCGCCTGCTGGGCGGACGATGCCGCCGGGGCGTCCGCGGCGGCGGAGGCGTAGGTGAGTCCTGCGGCGGTGACAACCACCGCGCTCACTCCGGCAGCGGCCACGGCAACGGTACGGATACGCATGTCACTTCCCTCTGTCGCACGGACGTCGGCCCGGGCGACCGACCTGTGACGAACGTAACGATCGGGCATGTGACCGGCATATCGGGCGGGTTGACGGTGTGACGTCGTGAGCCGCCCGAGTGTTGTCGCCGCCGCGTGTGCCGAGTGGACCGCGTGCCCGCTGCCCGGGCGGCGCCGTGGCTCTCACAGCTCCTTCGCCGGCCAGTCCAGCAGGCGGGCGCCGATGGTGGCGGTCTGGAGCCGGTAGCGGTGGGCCGGGTCGTTGGGGTCGGCGCCGGTGAGCTGGCGGATACGGGCCAGGCGGTAGGTCAGGGCGCGCACGCTCAGGGACAGCCGGCGGGCCGCCTCGGTGGCCACGCAGCCCGAGTCGAAATAGGCAGTCAGGGTGTCCAGCAGAGGCTGAGCCCCGCCGCGGGCGGCGGTGAGCGGGCCCAGGGTGTTGCGGACCAGGTCGGCCATGGCCTGGCGGTCGCGGGCGAGAACCGGGTAGACGAGCAGGTCCTCCGCGTGCAGGACGGGGTCGTCCAGGCCGAGCCGCTCCGCCATCTCCAACGCGTTCAGGGCCTCTTCGTACGACTGGACCACCCCGCCGGGGCCGGGCTGCGGGCGGCCGATGGCCACGCGGCCGCCGCCGGTGGCGTCGTGAGCGTACTTGGCGAAGTAGGGCAGCACATCCTGCTCATGGCCGGGCGCGATGCACAGCAGCCGTCCGTCCTTGGTGGTGAGCAGCACGTCACGGTTGCCGAAGCGGGTCAGCAGCGCCTGCTCCACCCGGCGGGGCACGGGCTCCCCCTCGGCGTAGGGGGTGGGTCCCTCGGCGACGGCGACGGCGTGGGCGCGGGACAGCCGCAGGCCGAAGCGTTCGGCGCGTTCGGCGAGCCGGCCCAGATTGCTGCGGCCGTAGAGAAGGTCGTCGATGAACTCCCGCCGGGCGGCCTCCTCCTGGCGCACGGCGAGGCGCTGGGCACGCTCGTACCCCTCGGCGAAGGCGTCGACCGCCTGATGGAGCGCGGCCAGCGCGCCGTCGGCACAGCCGTGATCGGCGGGCCAGACGGTGCGGGCCGCAGTGAGGTGCGCACCGACCAGGGCGCGCAGCCCGTGCCCGGCCTCGGCGGCCCGTTCGCCCAGGGTGCGCCGCGACTCCAGCTCCTGACGGGTCAGACGCCGTCCGGTGGCGGCCGCATCGGCCAGAATGCGGGCAAACCCGTCCAGATAGCGCTCCGTGCCCTGCCTCACCCGTCCCCCTGTCGTATGCGCCCCGTCGCGTGCGCCGCGGCGGCACTTTGTTGACTGTTCACCAGCAACGAAACCGTAGTGAACATTGCCGGAGGCCGGCAATGCGACGACAGGAGCCGGTCGGGCATCCTGGCGCAGGGGGAGCACTACGGATCGCTCCGGTGCCGGACACCGGCAGGTTTCCGGCGCCGGACCGGACCGATGCGGGTTCCGGCCGTGCCCGTGCGGGGGCGGGCGCGGCCGGACGGGTCACCGGGCCGTCCGCGCAGATCTTCGCCGACCGGCGGTCACGGCGACGTCTCCAGCCGAGCCGCCAGTACGCGGGCGCGGTTCCGCTGCACCGCCGCGGCCTGTGCGGCGGCGAAACGCAGCAGGCCCAGCGGTGTGCGCAGGCGCAGGGTGTCGGTGACGGCGGTGCCGTCCCCGTCCCGGGTCAGGGCGAACCGGTAGCTCATGCGGACCCGGCCCGGGCTGCGGACCTCACCGGACACCTCGGCCGCCTCGGGAAGCCGGTCCGGCACGGCGACGAGGGTGACATCGATGAGGTTGTCATGCCGCAGCACGCCCAGCAGCCGGAAGCGCTCCACCGCCGTGTAGTGCACGGTCCGGCCGCTGCGGCGCACCTCCCGGACGGTGACGACGAGCGGCGACAGGCCGATGTAGTGCGTCGGTTCGGCCAGGTGCGCGAAGACCTCGGGCAGCGGCGCGGCGATGCGGTAGGTGTGGATCAGCTCGGTGGACGGCACCTCGGCCCCTCCTCGGCACGGCACGACGGCACGGCGATCCGGCCCGCGGGAGATCCGGAACACCGGCACGGTGCTCCGGCGTACAGGGCCCCGGAGCACCCGTACGGCGATCCGGCCCGCACGAGACCCGGAACACCGGCACGGTGATCCTGCCACCGCGGCCCCGCGCGCCGACAGGTTTCCGGCGGCGCACCACCGCCCGGTACACGGCGGGCACCGTCACCGCCGTCGGAACGAGCCCGTCACGGCCGTCGGAACGAGCCCGTCACGGCCGTCGGAACGAGCCCGTCACGGCCGTCGGAACGGAACCGTCACGGCCGTCGGAACGGAACCGTCACCCGGATGAGCCCGGCCGCGTCAGGCGCGGTACGCGTGCGTCTGGGCGGCCTTCACCGTCGCCCACACCACGGCTCCCGGGTGGAGGTCCAGTTCGGCGGCGGCGACCGTGGTCAGGTCGGCGACCAGCGGCAGGTCACCGGTGAGGTCGGCGCGGATCTGGTCGCCGTGCGTCTCCAGGCCGGCCACCTCGCAGCGCCAGACGTTGCGGGCGCTGGAGCTGTGAGGACGTTCCCGGTGCAGGGTCACCGCGCCGGGCGGGAAGACGACGAAGACGTCACCGGCGAGGTCCTCGCTAGTGGTGATCGAGGGCCCGTCCTGCACGCGGACCGTGTGCCCGTCGGCCCGCCCCCGGTAGAGGTTGAGGCCGACCAGCTGGGCGATGTAGTCGGTGCGCGGATGGCGGGCGACGTGCGCCGGGGACCCCTGCTGCACGATCCGGCCGTTCTCGATGACGACGAGGTGGTCGGCCAGCACCATGGCGTCCAGCGGATCGTGCGTCACCAGCACGGCGACCGCCTCGAAGCCGGCCAGATGGCGGCGCAGTTGAGCACGGACGTCGAGCCGGGTCCGGGCGTCCAGGGCGGCGAGCGGCTCGTCGAGCAGCAGCAGCCGGGGGTGCGTGGCCAGCGCGCGGGCGAGGGCGACGCGCTGGGCCTGCCCGCCGGACAGGTTGCGGGGCTTGGCCGCCGCATGCGCGGCCAGGCCCATGCGTTCCAGCCAGACGGCGGCCTGGGCGCGGGCCTCGGCCTTGCGGACACCGTGGCAGCGCGGCCCGAACGCCACGTTGTCCAGCACCGACAGATGCGGGAAGAGCAGATAGTCCTGGAAGACGACACCGACCGGGCGGGCCTCCGGCGGCGTACGGTCCAGCCGCTTGCCGTCCAGCCGCAGATGCCCGCCGGACAGCGGGACCAGACCGGCCAGGGCCCGCAGGGCGGTCGTCTTGCCGGCGCCGTTCGGACCCAGCAGCGCCACCACGTCCCCGGGCGCGGCGGTCAGCGTCACATCGAGACGGAAGGAGCCGCGCTCGACGACCAGACGGGCGTCCAGCCCGGCGCCGCTCCCGGTGGCGTCCGCCTTACGGGGGCCACCGGTGCCGGTGCCGGTGCTGGTGCCGGTCGTGAGACGGTCCCCGGTCATGAGGCGCCCATCCAGCGGTCCCGCAGCCCGGCGAGCACCGCGACCGACACGGCCAGCAGGACCAGACTGAGGGCGATGGCCGCCTCCGGGTCGTTCTGCAGGGCCAGGTAGACGGCCAGCGGCATGGTCTGGGTACGGCCGGGGAAATTGCCGGCGAAGGTGATCGTCGCGCCGAACTCGCCGAGCGCCCGCGCCCACGCCAGCACCGCACCGGCGGCGATGCCGGGCGCCACGAGCGGCAGCGTCACCCGGCGGAACGCGGTGAACCGGGACGCCCCCAGCGTGGTGGCCGCCTCCTCGTACCGGGGGTCGGCGGCGCGCAGCGTGCCCTCGACGGTGATCACGAGGAACGGCAGCGCCACGAACGCCTCGGCCAGCACGACCCCGGTGGTGGTGAACGGCAGCGTGATGCCGAACCAGGAGTCCAGCCACCGCCCGGCGACCCCGTTGCGCCCCAGCGCCATGAGCAGGGCCACACCGCCCACCACGGGCGGCAGCACGAGCGGCAGGGTCACCAGGGCGCGCACCAGCCGGCGCCCGGGGAACTCCGTGCGGGCCAGCAGCCAGGCCAGCGGCACCCCCAGCACCAGGCTCACCGCGGTCGCCGCCGTCGCGCACACCACGGACAGCCGCAGCGCCTGCCACACCTCGCTGCTGGTCAGCAGGCCGGGCATGCTCCGCCAGGGCGCCCGCACCAGCAGGGCGACCAGCGGCAGGACCAGGAACACCAGGCCGATCAGCGCGGGCAGCAGCAGGGGCAGCGGCGCGCCGCCTCGGGTGCGGCGCCGCGGACGGCCCGTGTGGGGGCGGCGCGCCGTCCCGGCCTCGCCGGGCGGCGTCACGGCGTGAGGAACCCGGCCTCGCCGAGCACCTTCTGGCCCTCGGCGGAGCGGACCAGCGCGATGAACGCGTCGGCGGCCGCGGCGTTCTTCGCGTGCTTCAGCCGGACGATCGGGTATTCGTTGACGGCCTTGGCCGATTCGGGGAAGTCCACGCCCTCCACTGTGCCACCGGCGGCCTGCACATCGGTCCGGTACACCAGCGCGGCGTCGGCCTCCTTGAGCACCACCTTGTTCAGGGCGGACTTCACGTCCTGCTCGTAGGAGACGGGCGTGACCCGGACACCTCCGGCGTCCAGTGCCTGCTGCGCGGCGGCCCCGCACGGCACCGTCTGCGCGCACAGCACCACCTTCAGACCGGATTTGGTGAGGTCCTTCAGGGAGGACAGGTGGTCCGGGTTGCCGGGCAGGGTGGCGATCTCCAGCCGGTTGCGCACGAAGGTGACGGGGGTGCCGGCCGCCTCGCCCTGATCCGTGACGGTCTTCATCGTCTTCGGGCTGGCGGAGGCGAACACATCGGCCGGGGCACCACCGGTGATGCCGGCCGCGAGTGAGTCACTGCCGCCGAAGTTGAAGGTGACCTTGGCGCCGGGGTGGTCCTTCTCGAACTTCTTGCCCAGCGTCGTGAAGCTTTCCTTCAACGAGGCCGCGGCGAAGACGGTCACCTCACCGGACACCGCACCCGAGGCACCGGACGACGCGGAGGAGCCCTGCGAGGACTGCGGTGACGAGTCCGGACCGGACGACGAACAGGCGCTGAGGGCCAGCAGCGCGGCGGCACCGGCACCGGCGGCCCGGAGCATCCGGCGGGGAGACCGGGCGGAACGGCTCATCACGGATCCACTCCCTCAAGGTCCGGGGCGGACGGGCCGGTCCGGTACGGACACCCCGGTCCGCACGGACTCATCCGCCCTGCACGGACTCGTCGAGGTCCGCCGGCACTCCTACCGGCGGACCGGCCGCACGGCGGCCGGTGCCGATGATACGTCCGCATCTGCGAGGCGGAAGCTCATCTTTTCATCGCAACAGCAAGATCTTTGGTGAGTGGCCCTTGCATGTGCGGCTCCGTGGAGTGGTTGCCACCTTCCTTTGACTTCCCCTGTCGGCCGTCGCCGACTCGCACCGACCTCAGCCGGCTGTTCCGGCCACTGCGGCCGCTCCGGCCGTCTCCGGCAGCTTTCGGTCGTCGCGGGACGGCGCTGTGGTGCCGGTGTTGTGCCGCTGTGGCACCGCTGTGGTGAGCCCGCTGTGGTGCGTCCTGGTGGGGTTCAGGTGGTGGGGAGGGTGGTGCCTTGGACGGCTTGGATGTCGAGTTCGATTTTGAGGGTGGTGCCG
>NZ_BNBV01000005.1 GCF_014656135.1 Streptomyces thermodiastaticus | reverse complement strand
AGCCCATCAACGCCCACAAGGCCGGCACCATCAAAGGCCTGACCGCCCAGGTCGGCGCCTCCATCACCTCCGGCGCCGCCATCTGCGAGATCAAGGACTGAATCCCGGCCCACGCCCCGCCCGGCGGTCACCGAAGAGCCGCCGGGCGCACCGTGACCTTGTCGGGCCTGTTCAGCGCCTGCGCAGGTCGGCCACCCGGGCGGCCCGCTCGGAGGACTGGTCGGCGCCCAGCGGTGCCGTGCGCAGCGTGGAGGGACCGGTGACCTGGCCGCGGCGCGGTCCGGGCAGTGCGACGTCCCGGCGGCGTTCCGAGCGCGCGGGCTGCCGCTCGTGCACCGGCTTGCCCGTCGGGCCGGCCACGGAGATCTGGACGCCCTGGTCGGCCAGGGCCTGCAGCTCGGTGGCCGCGCGGTCGTCGTGGGCCGGGGGCTCGTTGGTCACCAGCCGGGTGATCAGTTCGGTGGGGACGGTCTGGAACATCGTGTCCGCGCCGAGCTTGGTGTGGTCGGCGAGGACCACCACCTCGGCGGCGGCCTGCACCAGCGCCCGGTCGACGGACGCGGAGAGCATGTTGGACGTGGACAGGCCCCGCTCGGCCGTGAGCCCGCTTCCGGACAGGAAGGCCTTGGAGACGCGCAGCCCGTGCAGGGACTGCTCGGCCCCGGAGCCGACGAGCGCGTAGTTGGAGCCGCGCAGTGTCCCGCCGGTCATCACGACCTCGACCCGGTTGGCGTGGGCGAGCGCCTGCGCGACCAGCAGCGAGTTGGTGACGACGGTCAGGCCGGGGACCCGGGCGAGCCGGCGGGCCAGTTCCTGGGTGGTCGTCCCCGCTCCGACGACGATCGCCTCGCCCTCGTCGACGAGGCCCGCGGCGAGGTCGGCGATGACCGTCTTCTCCGCCGTCGCGAGGTGCGACTTCTGCGGGAAGCCGGACTCGCGGGTGAACCCGCCCGGCAGTACGGCGCCGCCGTGCCGGCGGTCGAGAAGCCCTTCCGCCTCCAGTGCGCGCACGTCCCGCCGTACGGTCACTTCGGAGGTCTGGACGACGCGGGCGAGTTCACGGAGCGACACCGCGCCGTTGGCTCGCACCATTTCGAGGATCAGTTGGCGACGTTCAGCAGCGAACACGAAACAGACAGTAACCCCAGCGACCGTCTGCTTTCAGCGGTTTGCGCCGAATAACAGAAGTTGTTCGCACGCCGGGGCAGGAAGTGGTATAGGCGCCCGCCGCGCCGTCCGGGCCGCCCGCAGGGCCGGCGGCCGCCCGCACGCGGCGGCGACGGGCCCTGCCCACGGCCGCTCACGGCGGCTGACCGGGGGCTTCGGGCGGGCCGGGAGCAGGTGTCGCGCGCCCGGCCCTGTTCGCCGTGCCGGTCGTCACGCCTCGGCGGTCACCTTGCGGGTGTGCAGCTGCCGGGCGACCTCCGCGATCGAGCCCGACAGGGAGGGGTACACGGTGAACGCGTTTGCGATCTGTTCCACCGTCAGGTTGTTGTCGACGGCGATCGAGATGGGGTGTATCAGTTCCGAGGCGCGCGGGGCGACGACCACACCGCCGACCACGATGCCCGTGCCCGGACGGCAGAAGATCTTGACGAAGCCGTCCCGGATGCCGTGCATCTTCGCCCGCGGGTTGCGCAGCAGCGGCAGCTTCACGCAGCGGGCGTCGATCCGGCCGGCGTCCACGTCGGCCTGGGTGTAGCCGACGGTGGCGATCTCGGGGTCGGTGAAGACGTTGGAGCAGACCGTCTTCAGGTTCAGCGGGGCCACCGCGTCGCCGAGGAAGTGGTACATGGCGATCCGGCCCTGCATGGCCGCCACCGACGCCAGGGCGAACACGCCGGTCACGTCGCCGGCCGCGTACACGCCCGGAGCCGTCGTCCGGGAGACCTTGTCGGTCCAGATGTGACCGGACTCGCGCAGCCGGACGCCGGCCTCCTCCAGGCCGAGGTTCTTGGTGTTGGGGACGGCGCCGACGGCCATCAGGCAGTGGCTGCCGGTGATGACCCGGCCGTCCGCGAGCGTGACCTCGACCCGGTCCCCGACCCGCTTGGCCGCGGCGGCTCGCGAGCGCGCCATCACGTTCATGCCGCGGCGCCGGAAGACCTCCTCCAGGACGGCCGCCGCGTCCGGGTCCTCGCCCGGCAGCACCCGGTCGCGGGAGGAGACCAGCGTGACCTTCGACCCCAGCGCCTGGTAGGCGCCCGCGAACTCGGCGCCGGTGACACCGGAGCCGACCACGATCAGTTCCTCGGGCAGCTCGCTGAGGTCGTAGACCTGGGTCCAGTTCAGGATGCGCTCGCCGTCCGGCTTGGCGTCGGGCAGCTCGCGCGGGTGACCGCCGGTGGCGACGAGCACGGCGTCCGCGGTGAGCCTCTCCTCGCTCCCGTCCGCCGCGGTGACCACGACCGTGCGCGACCCGTCGAGGGCCTGCACGCCCTCCAGCCGCCCCCGGCCGCGCACGACCCGCGCCCCGGCCCGCGTCACGGCCGCCGTGATGTCGTGGGACTGGGCGAGCGCCAGGCGCTTCACACGCCGGTTGACCTTGCCGAGGTCCACGCCCACCACCCGCGCGGGCTGCTCCTTGTACGGGGTGTCGTCGGCGACGATGATGCCCAGCTCCTCGTGGGAGGAGTCGAAGGTGGTCATCACCTCGGCCGTGGCGATCAGGGTCTTCGACGGCACGCAGTCGGTGAGCACCGACGCTCCGCCCAGACCGTCGCAGTCGACGACGGTCACCTCCGCACCGAGCTGCGCGGCCACCAGCGCCGCTTCGTATCCGCCGGGTCCGCCACCGATGATCACGATCCGAGTCACGTAATCCATTGTCCCGCACCCTTCAAGGTCATACGTCCCGGGGGGCGACGGAACGGCCGGAACGGCCCGTACCACTGCCGTACCCTTCGACCCATGTCGCTCTACGCCGCCTACGCCGGCAACCTCGACGCCCGGCTGATGTCCCGCCGTGCCCCGCACTCGCCGCTGCGCGCCACGGGCTGGCTCAACGGCTGGCGGCTGACCTTCGGCGGCGAGGAACTGGGCTGGGAGGGCGCCCTGGCGACGGTGGTGGAGGACCCGCTGAGCCAGGTCTTCGTCGCGCTGTACGACATCGCCCCGATGGACGAGGAGTCCCTGGACCGCTGGGTGGGCGTCGGCCTCGGCTGGTACCGCCGCATGCGGGTGCGCGTCCACACCCTCGACGGCGAGGAGCCCGCCTGGCTGTACGTCCTCGACGCCTACGAGGGCGGCCTGCCCTCCGCCCGCTACCTGGGCGAGATCGCGGACGCGGCGGAGTCGGCGGGCGCGCCCCACGACTACGTGATGGAGCTGCGCAAACGCCCGTGCTGAGCATGCGGTCCCTAGAATCGGGCTGACCGACCAGGACGGGAGACGCCATGGCCCCCATCGCCACGTACGACGTCTACTTCACCGAGCAGGCGGCAGCGGCCCGCGACCGGTTGGACGACCAGCAGCGCCCCGCGTTCGACAAGGGCATCGCGCTTCTGGCCCGCGACCCCTTCCTCCCGGTCTCCCGCCCCATCGGCTCCACCGGTGACGACCGCACGATCCGGCTCACCCAGAACATCCTCGTGGAGTACACGGTCAGCCGCGGCCGACTGCTGATCTTCATCGTCGAGGTCTTCAACGACAAGGACATCCTGGTCACGGACGAGGGCTGAGGCCGCCCGTACGGGCTCCGCGGGAAACGACACGGCAACGATCCGATTCCCGCGCACCCGGCATCTACGCGCGTAGGCCATTTCGAGCTACCCTCGTCCGCGTGAACGCAACTGAACTTCCGGACGACCTCCAGGGCGACCCGTACGCCGCCGCCGACGCCGCCGCGGCCCGCCTGCGCGAGCTGACGGGCGCCGACACCCACGACGTCGCCCTCGTGATGGGCTCCGGCTGGGCGCCGGCCGTCGACGCCCTGGGCACCCCCGACGCCGAGATCCAGGTCACCGAGCTGCCCGGCTTCCCGCCGCCGGCCGTCGCCGGCCACGGCGGCACGATCCGCTCGTACCGCACGGGAGGCAAGCGCGCCCTGGTCTTCCTCGGCCGCACCCACTACTACGAGGGACGCGGCGTCGCCGCCGTCGCGCACGGTGTGCGCACCGCGGTCGCGGCCGGCTGCAAGACCGTGGTGCTCACCAACGGCTGCGGCGGCCTGCGCGAGGGCATGCGCCCCGGCCAGCCGGTGCTGATCAGCGATCACATCAACCTGACGGCGACCTCCCCGATCGTCGGCGCCAACTTCGTCGACCTGACCGACCTGTACTCGCCGCGCCTGCGCGCCCTGTGCAAGGAGATCGACCCCAGCCTGGAGGAGGGCGTCTACGCCCAGTTCCCCGGCCCGCACTACGAGACTCCGGCCGAGATCCGCATGGCCCGGGTGCTGGGCGCCGACCTGGTCGGCATGTCCACGGCGCTGGAGGCCATCGCCGCCCGTGAGGCGGGCGCCGAGGTGCTCGGCATCTCCCTGGTGACCAACCTGGCCGCCGGCATGACGGGCGAGCCCCTCAACCACGAGGAGGTCCTCCAGGCCGGCCGCGACAGCGCCACCCGTATGGGCTCCCTGCTGGCCCAGGTCCTGGAGCGCCTGTAACCACCACCCGCACCCATGGGACGACCGGGCGGACCGTACCCCCGCGCACGCCTGCCAGGCCGCGGGGGTTCGTCCGTCCCCGCCGCACCCGGCGGTCCGCGCATCGGACGGTGACCTCCGTGCCGGTGCCGGCACCGCGTCCGGGCCCGGCGCCGCACCGCACGGCACCGCTGCCGCGGACGCCCGCGGCCGTCCCCGCCCCCGCCCCCGCCCCCGCAGGCACCCTTCGCCGTCACGGCCGGAGGCATCCGGCCGAGGCACCCGCACCCACACGAGAGGCTGACGCAACCGTGCACGACGATCTCATCGCACGGGCCAGGGCATGGCTCGCCGAGGACCCCGACGCCGAGACGCGCGCCGAACTCGCCGCCCTGATCGACCAGGGCGACACCGAGGAACTCGCCGCCCGCTTCGCCGGCACCCTCCAGTTCGGCACCGCCGGCCTGCGCGGCGAACTCGGCGCCGGCCCGATGCGGATGAACCGTTCCGTCGTCATCCGCGCCGCCGCCGGCCTCGCCGCGTACCTCAAGAAGAACGGCACCCCGCACGGGGACGAGAACGCCGGCCTGGTCGTCATCGGTTACGACGCCCGCCACAAGTCCGCGGACTTCGCCCGCGACACCGCCGCCGTGATGACCGGAGCGGGCCTGCGGGCCGCCGTGCTGCCCCGCCCGCTGCCCACCCCGGTCCTCGCCTTCGCCATCCGGCACCTCGGCGCGGTCGCCGGCGTGGAGGTCACCGCCAGCCACAACCCGCCCCGCGACAACGGCTACAAGGTGTACCTCGGCGACGGTTCGCAGATCGTCCCGCCCGCCGACGCGGAGATCGCCGCGGAGATCGACGCGATCACCAGCCTCGACGCGGTCCCCCGGCCGGAGTCCGGCTGGCAGGTCCTGGGCGACGAGGTCCTTGAGGCCTACCTCGCTCGCACCGACGCCGTCCTCGCGCCCGGCTCCCCCCGCACGGCGCGCACCGTCTACACGGCCATGCACGGCGTCGGCAAGGACGTGCTGCTCGCCGCGTTCTCCCGGGCCGGCTTCCCGGAGCCCGTCCTCGTGATCGAGCAGGCGGAGCCCGACCCGGACTTCCCGACCGTGGCCTTCCCCAACCCGGAGGAGCCCGGCGCGATGGACCTGGCCTTCGCCACGGCCCGCGCGGCCGAGCCCGACCTGGTGATCGCCAACGACCCGGACGCCGACCGCTGCGCGGTGGCCGTCAAGGACGGCGCCGACTGGCGCATGCTGCGCGGCGACGAGGTGGGCGCGCTGCTCGCCGCCCACCTGGTCAGGCGCGGTGTGCAGGGCACCCTGGCGGAGTCCATCGTCTCCTCTTCGCTGCTCGGCCGGATCGCCGGCAAGGCGGGCCTGCCCCACGCCGAGACGCTCACGGGCTTCAAGTGGATCTCCCGCGTGGAGGGCCTGCGCTACGGCTACGAGGAGGCCCTCGGCTACTGCGTGGACCCCGACGGCGTGCGCGACAAGGACGGCATCACGGCGGCGCTGCTGGTCACGGAGCTGGCCTCGCGGCTGAAGGAGGAGGGCCGCACCCTGCTCGACCTCCTGGACGACCTCGCGGTCGAGCACGGCCTGCACGCCACCGACCAGCTCTCGGTGCGGGTGCGGGACCTGTCGCTGATCGCCGGCGCGATGCGCCGGCTTCGGGAGCAGCCCCCGGCCGCACTCGCGGGCCTGCCCGTCACCCGGGCCGAGGACCTGACGCGGGGCACGGACACGCTGCCCCCGACCGACGGCCTGCGCTACACCCTCGACGGCGCCCGCGTGATCGTGCGCCCCTCCGGCACGGAGCCCAAGCTGAAGTGCTACCTGGAGGTGGTGATCCCGGTCTCCGACCGCGCCGGCCTGACGGCGGCACGCGCGAAGGCGGCCGAGGTGCTGTCGGCGCTCAAGCGCGACCTGGCGGCGGCAGCGGGCATCTGAGCGGCCGGCGCCCGGACCTCGCAACGGCGTCCCCGGCGGTCCTCGCGGACCCCGGGACGCCGTCGTCGTACCGGAGAAGGCCGTCGTCGTGTCGGAGAAGGCCGTCGTCGTGTCGGGAAAGCGTGCGGGTCACTCGTCGGCACCCGAGAGGCGCAGCGCGCACGCCCCTCACACGGGTCTCAGCCCATCGCCCACAGGATCAGCAGCAGCACGGCTCCGGCCAGCGCGGGCCCGGCGATCTCCCAGGCCCACCGCACCGACACCTCGCCCTGGGCGCTCTCGGCGCCGGCCCGGGCCTCGTGCAGTTCCCGCAGGTCGGCCATGATCTGGTCGGTCCCGGCGCGCAGCGGTCCGGAGGCGGACCGTCCCACGGCCACCCCGCGGCCGCCGAGTCCGCCACCGCCGCCGAGCACGCCGCGCCGTTGGCCGAGGCCGAACGCGCCGCCGCGTGTGCCGCCGCCGTCGTCCGCCTCGCGCGCTCCCGCCGCGGCGGCCCGCGCCTCCTGCCGGGCCGCGCGCTTGCGCGCCCGCAGGGAGACCGGCAGCGCCCACAGCTGATACGTGGTGCCGGAGGCGGCGACCACCTCGTTCGAGTAGCCGGAGCGCAGTGCGGTCACCTGCCCCCAGGGCAGCACGATGATCCGGAAGGGGTTGCGGATGCGCAGCCGGTCCCGGTCGACGAACACGGCCGGGCGCAGGGTGAAGGCGATCACCAGCGGGACCACGAGCAGCATCGCGGCCAGCGCCCGCCACGGCGTGGGGCCGTGTCCGGTGACCATCGCGTCGAAGCCCAGCCACAGGACGATGGCGAGCAGCAGGACTCCGGCGGCGATGCCCGCGGACGACCGGTGCACCCGGTCCTGGGACTCGGGCGCCGGCGGCTGCGGCGCGGGGGATGCGTGCTCGGGCGTCGTCATGGCCCCGATTCTGCCCGACGGCCCGGCCGGCGCCCCATCCACGGTGCCCGCCCGCCGTACCCCGCCCCGGCCGTCCGCCGGCCGCGCAGGGATCCGCCTCCAGGGGGTGTACAGCCGCTACGCGCGTAGATATGCTCGTCTGGTGACCATGCCCACTACCGCACCCACAGCTCACGCGCTGTCGGACGTCACCGCGTCCGACGGCTCGCTGCGCCGCTTCCTGCACGGGCTGCCCGGCGTCGACGCGGTCGGCCTGGAGGCGCGCGCCGCCTCGCTCGGCACCCGTTCCATCAAGACCACCGCGAAGGCGTACGCCATCGACCTGGCCATCTCCATGGTCGACCTGACGACGCTGGAAGGCGCGGACACCCCGGGCAAGGTCCGGGCTCTCGGCGCCAAGGCGGTCCACCCCGATCCCACGGACCGCTCGGCGCCCGCCACCGCCGCGGTCTGCGTCTACCCCGACCTGGTGGGCGTCGCCAAGGAGGCGATCGCCGCCGCCGGCGGAGCGGGGAAGGTGAAGGTCGCGTCGGTCGCGACCGCCTTCCCGGCCGGCCGGGCCCCGCTGGAGGTGAAGCTGGCGGACGTGCGCGCGGCCGTCGCCGCGGGCGCCGACGAGGTCGACATGGTCATCGACCGGGGCGCGTTCCTCGCCGGCCGGTACCTGAAGGTGTACGACGAGGTCCGGGCCGTGAAGGAGGCCTGCGGCACCTCGGCCCGGCTGAAGGTGATCTTCGAGACCGGCGAGCTGTCCACGTACGACAACATCCGCCGTGCCAGCTGGCTGGGCATGCTGGCGGGCGCCGACTTCATCAAGACCTCCACCGGCAAGGTCGCCGTGAACGCCACCCCGGCCAACACCCTGCTGATGCTCGAGGCCGTGCGCGACTTCAGGGCGGCCACCGGTGTCCAGGTCGGCGTGAAGCCCGCCGGCGGCATCCGGACCAGCAAGGACGCGGTCAAGTTCCTGGTCCTGGTCAACGAGACCGCGGGCGAGGGCTGGCTGGACCCCCACTGGTTCCGCTTCGGCGCGTCCTCGCTGCTCAACGATCTGCTGATGCAGCGCCAGAAGCTGGCCACCGGCCGCTACTCCGGCCCTGACTACGTGACGGTGGACTGATCACCATGACCATCGAGAAGCGGTCTTCCGCATTCGAGTACGCGCCCGCGCCCGAGTCCCGTGCGATCGTCGACATCGCGCCGTCCTACGGGCTGTTCATCGACGGTGAGTTCACCGAGGCGGTGGAGGGCAAGGTCTTCAAGACGGTCTCGCCCAGCACGGAGGAGGTGCTGTCCGAGGTCGCCCGGGCCGGCCAGGCCGATGTGGACCGGGCGGTGAAGGCGGCCCGCAAGGCGTTCGGGACGTGGTCGGCGCTGCCCGGATCGGAGCGCGCCAAGTACCTGTTCCGCATCGCGCGCCTCATCCAGGAGCGCAGCCGTGAGCTGGCCGTCCTGGAGACGCTGGACAACGGCAAGCCCATCCGGGAGACCCGTGACACCGACCTGCCCCTGGTCGCGGCGCACTTCTTCTACTACGCCGGCTGGGCGGACAAGCTGGAGTACGCCGGGTTCGGCCCCGACCCGCGGCCGCTGGGCGTCGCCGGGCAGGTCATCCCCTGGAACTTCCCGCTGCTGATGCTGGCCTGGAAGGTCGCGCCCGCGCTGGCGGCCGGCAACACCGTCGTCCTCAAGCCGGCCGAGACCACGCCGCTGTCCGCGCTGTTCTTCGCGGACATCTGCCGCCAGGCCGGCCTGCCGAAGGGTGTCGTCAACATCCTGCCGGGCTACGGGGACGCGGGCGCCGCCCTGGTGGCGCACCCGGACGTGGACAAGGTGGCCTTCACCGGTTCCACGGCCGTGGGCAAACAGATCGCCCGCACGGTCGCGGGGACGAAGAAGAAGCTCACCCTTGAACTGGGCGGCAAGGGCGCCAACATCGTCTTCGACGACGCCCCGCTCGACCAGGCCGTCGAGGGCATCGTGAACGGCATCTTCTTCAACCAGGGCCAGGTGTGCTGCGCCGGCTCCCGGCTGCTGGTGCAGGAGTCGGTGCACGACGAGCTGCTGGACGCGCTCAAGCGGCGCCTGTCCACGCTGCGGCTGGGCGACCCGCTGGACAAGAACACCGACATCGGCGCGATCAACTCCGCCGAGCAGCTGGCCCGGATCACGGCGCTGGCCGAGCAGGGCGAGGCGGAGGGCGCCGAGCGCTGGTCGCCGGAGTGCGAACTGCCGGAGAGCGGCTACTGGTTCGCCCCGACGGTGTTCACCAACGTCACCCAGGCGCACACCATCGCCCGTGAGGAGATCTTCGGCCCGGTGCTGTCGGTGCTCACCTTCCGCACCCCGGACGAGGCGGTCGCCAAGGCGAACAACACGCCGTACGGGCTGAGCGCGGGCATCTGGACCGAGAAGGGGTCGCGGATCCTGGCGGTGGCGAACAAGCTGCGCGCGGGTGTCGTCTGGTCCAACACGTTCAACAAGTTCGACCCGACCTCGCCGTTCGGCGGCTACAAGGAGTCGGGCTTCGGCCGCGAGGGCGGCCGCCACGGCCTGGAGGCGTACCTCGATGTCCGATAAGACCGTGAAGACCGAGCGGCTCTCCGTCTTCAAGACCTACAAGCTGTACATCGGCGGGAAGTTCCCGCGTTCCGAGAGCGGCCGGGTGTACGAGGTGAGCGACTCCACTGGCAACTGGCTGGCCAACGCGCCCCAGGCCTCCCGCAAGGACGCCCGGGACGCCGTGGTCGCGGCCCGCAAGGCGTTCGGCGGCTGGTCCGGCGCGACCGCCTACAACCGCGGTCAGGTCCTCTACCGCGTCGCGGAGATGCTGGAGGGCCGCCGCGAGCAGTTCGTCAACGAGGTCGCGGCCGCGGAGGGCCTGTCGAAGGCGAAGGCGGCGGCCGTCGTGGACGCGACCGTGGACCGCTGGGTGTGGTACGCGGGCTGGACCGACAAGATCGTCCAGGTGGTGGGCGGCGCGAACCCGGTGGCGGGCCCCTTCTTCAACCTGTCCACCCCCGAACCCACCGGTGTGGTGGCCGTGGTGGCGCCGCAGGAGTCGTCCTTCCTCGGACTGGTCTCCGTCGTCGCCCCGGTGATCGCCACCGGCAACACCGCCGTGGTGGTGGCGAGCGAGAAGGCCCCGCTGCCGGCGCTGTCCCTGGCCGAGGTACTGGCCACCTCCGACGTGCCCGGCGGCGTGGTGAACGTGCTGTCGGGCCGTACGGCACAGATCGCGGCCCCGCTGGCCGCGCACCAGGACGTCAACGCGATCGATCTGGCCGGTGCCGACGAGGCCCTGGCGAAGGAACTGGAGATCGCGGCGGCCGACAACCTGAAGCGGGTGCTCCGTCCACAGCCTGTGGACGACTGGTTCGCCACTCCGGGCATCGACCGTATGACGGCGTTCCTGGAGACCAAGACGGTCTGGCACACCACGGGCGCGCTGGGCGCGGCCGGTTCGTCGTACTGACCCTCACCTGACCCTCGTCGCACTGACCCTCGTCGTACTGACACGACGCGCGGGCGCACGGACGCGGGCGCCCGCACCAGGACGTGAGCCGCGGCTTCCCCTCGTCCCGGGGGAGGCCGCGGCTTGCCGCGTCGTCGTCTCCGTGCACCCGGCGCGCTACCGCAGCGCGCCCAGCACCTGCCCCACCACCGGGATGCTGCCGATCGACGGAGCCTCGGCCACCGGGCCCGTGAGCATGCGGGAGTCCACCGGCTTGAAGTCGGCGATCCGGGTGCCGACGCCGTTGTCCAGCGGGTCGACTCCGGTGCCCGCGAGCGGATTGGGTTTCAGACCGGCCACCGTGCCGGTGACGTGGCCGACCGTGCCGGTCACCCCCTTCACGGCCGGGGTGACGTCGTCCGCGGCGGCGGAGCGGTCCACCCCTCCCGTGCGCGGCGCGGTGTCCGCCACGGCCGTCGTCGCGCCCGCGCCCACGACGGCACCGGCGGCCGCGACGGCGATCAGAGCGCGCCGCGCGGTGGAACGGGAGGGGGACGCATGTCGAGCCATGACGGGGCCGCCTTCCGATGAAGTCCGGTACATGACGTAACGAGGTCGACGCACAGCGTAGTTGAGGGGCAGTGTGCGTAGCAAAGCCGACCCGCGGGGTCGGCAATCGAGGCCACCATGCGTCAAACTGGTGTTCCGTGAACCTTCATCCCCCGTCGTCCGCCCGTGTCGTGCTGCTGTGCGGCCCCTCGGGCTCGGGCAAGTCCCTGATCGCCTCACTCTCCGGGCTGCCCGTGCTGCGCCTCGACGACTTCTACAAGGAGGGCGACGACCCGACGCTGCCGCTGGTGGAAGGCAGTTCGGACATCGACTGGGACCATCCCGGCTCCTGGGACGCGGACGTCGCGGTGGAGGCGATCGCCCGGCTGTGCGCGACGGGCAGCACCCGCGTACCCGTGTACGACATCGCGCGCAGCGCCCGTACCGGCGAGACCACCCTGCACCTCGGCGACAGGCCGCTGTTCGTCGCGGAGGGCGTCTTCGCCGCCGAGATCGTCGAGCGGTGCCGGGATTTGGGCCTGCTGGCCGACGCCCTGTGCCTGACCCGCGGGGCGGTCACCACGTTCCGCCGCCGCTTCGTGCGGGACCTGCGGGAGGGCCGCAAGTCGGTGCCGTTCCTGCTGCGCCGCGGCTGGCGGCTGATGCGCGCCGAACGGTCGATCGTGGCCCGCCAGGTGGCGCTCGGCGCTCATCCCTGCGGCAAAAACGAGGCGTTGACCCGGCTGGCCGCCGCGGCGGCGGGCCGGCAGCCTCAGGCGCGGACGGTCGCCTAGGACGTCGTCCGGGCCGCGCGGACCGGCCCGGCGAGCGGCGGCCGCCGCGGTGCGTGCCGGGGCACCCCGGCGACGTCCGAGCGCTCATGACGAAAGCGGGGCTGGACGGACCCCCCGGCCCTCCAGCCCCGCTTCGTGTCGCGCCTCACGTCCCCCCACGTCCGTGCGGCGCTCCCCCGTGGATCCCCCATGGCCCCCCATGGATTCCCCGTTGTTCCCCCGTGGATCCCCCGTTTCCCCCTGTTCTCCCCCGTTGTTCCCCTGTGTCCCCCTCGGGCTGTGTTCACCCCCACGTTCCCAAGGGTCCCCCGCGTCTCCTGTTCCCTTTTCTCTCCCGTGTTCCCCCTGTTCCTTTTCCCCCGTGTCTCCCCCGTGTGTTTCCCCCTGCCCGCGGTGAGCCGGTTCAGGCGACCAGCTCGCCGAAGGACTCCTTGCGGCTGCGGCCGAAGCTGAGCACCTCGTCGTCGCGGAGCCGGCGCAGCGAACGCCAGATGCTCGACTTCACGGTGCCGACGCTGATGCCGAGGATGTCCGCGATCTCCGGGTCCGTGCGGCCCTCGTAGTAGCGCAGGACCAGCATGGTGCGCTGGAGTTCGGGCAGCCGGGCCAGCGCCTGCCACAGCACGGCGCGCAGCTCGGTGCCGCGCATCGCGTCCGTGTCACCGGGCGTCTCCGGCAGCTCCTCGGTCGGGTACTCGGTCAGCTTGCGGCGGCGCCAGGCGCTGATGTGCAGGTTGGTCATGGTGCGGCGGAGGTATCCGCCGACCGCCGCCTTGTCGCTGATCCGGTCCCAGGCCCGGTAGGTCGAGAACAGCGCGCTCTGCAGCAGGTCCTCGGCCTCGAACCGGTCGCCGGTCAGGTGGTAGGCGGTGGCGTACAGGGAGGCGCGGCGCTCCTGGACGTAGGCGGTGAACTCCGCCTCGGTCAGGGAGCGGCGCTCCGCGGGCGCCTTCGCGGACGCGTCCTGCCCGCGGGTGTCCCCGCGGCCCCCCGGACGCGCCTCCAGCACCGTCATGTACGGGGTGTGCTGACGGCCGGAGCCGTGAGCGCACGTCCGCACTCCTCCGCGCTCGCACGTGCCCGCACGGGAGACGGCCCCCTCCGTGCCGGCCCTGTCCGCACCCCGGTTCACGTCGTGCAGACGCGTGACCACTGCGCTGGTGCCGATGCCGTGCAGTGTGTTCATCTCGCGCCCCCGTCGGTGGACTTCGGTGTTCGGACCGCTTGCCTGTGCCGAACAGCTTGCCGTGGCGACTTCATGGCCGTGTCCGCCGACTGTCACAGACGTGTCACAGGACACCGGGACATGTCACAGGACACTGTCCCCGCGGGGCGGGCCTGCGGCCGTACGGGGGTCGAAACCCCGAACACCCATGGGCCAGAATGAGACCGTGCCTTCCCTGTTGCTGATCGAGGACGACGACGCCATCCGCACGGCCCTGGAGCTCTCCCTGACGCGCCAGGGACACCGGGTGGCCACCGCTGCCAGTGGAGAGGAAGGTCTGAAGCTGCTGCGCGAGCAGCGGCCGGACCTGATCGTGCTGGACGTCATGCTGCCCGGCATCGACGGGTTCGAGGTGTGCCGGCGCATCCGGCGCACCGACCAGCTGCCGATCATCCTGCTGACCGCGCGCAGCGACGACATCGACGTGGTGGTCGGCCTGGAGTCCGGTGCCGACGACTACGTCGTCAAACCGGTGCAGGGACGGGTGCTGGACGCCCGGATCCGGGCCGTGCTGCGGCGCGGTGAGCGGGAGACGAGCGACTCGGCGGTCTTCGGCAACATCGTCATCGACCGGGCCGCGATGACCGTGACCAAGAACGGGCAGGAGTTGCAGCTCACCCCGACCGAGCTGCGGCTGCTGCTGGAGCTGAGCCGGCGGCCCGGTCAGGCGCTGTCGCGGCAGCAGCTGCTGCGGCTGGTGTGGGAGCACGACTATCTCGGTGACTCGCGGCTGGTGGACGCGTGCGTGCAGCGGCTGCGGGCCAAGGTCGAGGACGTGCCGTCGTCCCCGACCCTGATCCGTACCGTGCGTGGAGTCGGTTACCGCCTGGACGCGCCTCAGTGACCGAAGAGCGGACCGAAGAGCAAGGGCGGCTCCGCGGCTGGGCCGCGGGGCGCGGGAGAGTGTGGTCGCGTCTGCGCTTCACCAGTCTGCGGCTGCGGCTGGTCGTGGTGTTCGCGCTGGTGGCGCTGACGGCGGCGGTGTCGGCGTCCGGGATCGCCTACTGGCTCAACCGGGAGGCCGTGCTCACCCGTGCCCAGGACGCGGTGCTGCGGGACTTCTGGCAGGAGATGCACAACCGGGCGGGTGCCCTGCCGGAGCATTGCTCGCAGGACGTCCTGCAGCACACCGCCGGCCAGATGGCGGGCAGCGGCCAGCGGTTCGGTGTGCTGCTCGTCGGACAGGACACCGACGGGCGGACGGTGTACGGCGCCTCCGGCGGGCCGGACGGCTTCTCGCTGCGGGACGTGCCCGCCTCGCTGCGCGCCGCGGTGGACCGGCGCCAGCCGCTGTCGGAGACGAACAAGGCGCCGTACCACCTGTACTGGCAGCGCATCAGCCTCGACGGCACGCCGTATCTGGTGGCGGGCTCGAAGGTGATCGGGGGCGGCCCGACCGGCTACATGCTCAAATCGCTGGAGCCGGAGGCCAAGGACCTCAACTCGCTGGCCTGGTCGCTGGGGGTCGCCACGGCGCTGGCGCTGGTCGGTGCGGCGCTGCTGGCGCAGGCCGCGGCGACGACCGTGCTGCGGCCGGTGCACCGGCTCGGGGCGGCGGCGCGCCGTCTCGGCGAGGGCCGGCTCGACACCCGGCTGCGGGTCTCCGGCACCGACGAACTGGCCGATCTGGCGCGCACGTTCAACAACGCGGCGGCCGCGCTGGAGAAGCGGGTCGCCGACATGGCCGCCCGGGACGAGGCCTCCCGCCGCTTCGTGGCGGACATGAGCCATGAGCTGCGCACCCCGCTGACGGCCATCACCGCGGTCACCGAGGTGCTGGAGGAGGAGCTGGACTCCGAGGGCGGCGGCATCGACCCGATGATCGAACCGGCGGTCCGGCTGGTGGTCAGCGAGACACGGCGGCTGAACGACCTGGTGGAGAACCTGATGGAGGTGACCCGTTTCGACGCGGGCACCGCCCGGCTCGTCCTGGACGACGTGGACATCGCCGACCAGATCACCGCCTGCATCGACGCCCGTGCCTGGCTGGACGCGGTGGAGCTGGACGCCGAGCGCGGCATCCACGCCCGCCTCGACCCGCGCCGCCTGGACGTCATCCTCGCCAACCTGATCGGCAACGCCCTCAAGCACGGCGGCTCCCCGGTGCGGGTGTCGGTGCGCGAGTCGGAGGAGGAGATCGTCATCCAGGTCCGCGACCACGGTCCCGGCATCCCCGAGGACGTGCTGCCGCATGTCTTCGACCGTTTCTACAAGGCGAGCGCGTCCCGGCCGCGGTCGGAGGGCAGCGGCCTCGGCCTGTCCATCGCCCTGAACAACGCCCACATCCACGGCGGCGACATCACCGCGGCCAACCACCCCGAGGGCGGCGCGGTGTTCACCCTGCGGCTGCCGCGGGACGCCTCCGCGCTCGCCGCCCAGGCGGAGGACAAGGCCGGCGGCTCCGGCCGGCGGGACGGCGACGGCGACGGCGCGGCCCGGGAAGCCGGCCACGGCGGCGATACGAACGGCGGCACGGACGGCGGCGTGCGGGAGGAGGTGCGGTGAGGTCACGCGAGCGACTGGGGCGCGCGGGGTCGCCGCGCCGCCGGCTGCCGGCCCTCGCGGCCCTGGCACTGGTGCTCACGGGGTGCGGGATCCGGCCCACTCAGGTGCCCACCGACTTCGGTGCCGCGCCCTCGCGGGTGCCCTGCACACCGCCCCAGCCCGACACGGACGGGCAGCGTGCGCGCGGGTTCCCGGTGCAGGCGTTCCTGCTGTGCGGCGCGTCGCTGGTCGCCGTCGACCGGGTGGTGACCGTGGCGGACGGCACGGACGACGACGCCCGGCGGGTGGCGATCGCCCAGGGTCTGCTGGACCAGCTGGCCGAGGAGCCGTCGGCCGGGGAGAAGGCCGCGGGGTACCGCACTCTCGTGCCGCGCGGTCTGACGGCCTCGGGTCCGCGCGCCGGCGACCCGCAGGACGCTCTGCGGCTGAGCACCGCCCCGTCCGGCCTCGGCACCACCGCCCTCGCGCAGCTGGTGTGCACCCTGTCGGACTCGGCCGCCGCCGAGGGCGACGGCTCGGTCGTGCTCGGCGGCCCCGACGACGGCGGGCTGCGCCGCTATACCTGCACCGACGCGGTCCGCTCCGGCCCCGGCACCACCAGGCCGCCGTCCACGCCGGTCGCCTCCGGCTGACCCGGCCGCGGGTGCCCGGCGCAGGCGCGGACCGATGGACGGCACGGGCGTGTGCCCGGGGTGCGCCCGCCCCCGCGTACGCGCGGGGTGTGCAGCCGGCGAGGCGGAGCACAGCGGGGTCCCCGGTCGGGTGACAGCCGGAACCGAACGAGTTGGGGGACGCGTCTTGGGGGGCGTGCAGCGTCAAGGCTCTCTCGGCGGCAGGACCGCCTTCCGCCTCCGTACGACGGGAGGCGTTCTCCTCGTCCTCCATGGGGCGCTCGTCGCCTGGCTGATGCTGCGTCCACGGGACGTCCCGTGGGTGACTCCGCCCAATCTGCATCCCCTGGCCACCGTGCGCGCCGACCTGCGCCTGGGCTGGCCGGGGGCGCTGCGGCCGCTGGCCGAGGGACTGGGGCTGCTGGCCCCGCTGGGGGTGCTGCTGCCACTGGCGCACGGCCGGCTGCGGGTCTCGCCGGTCGCCTCCCTGGCCCGTACGGTCGCGGCCGGCGCCCTGGCCTCGGTGGCAGTCGCCCTGCTGCAGACCGGTGTGCCCGGCCGGGTGGTGGACGTCGACATGCTGCTGCTGAACACCGCGGGCGTGGCCGTCGCCCATCTCGCGGTGGTGCCGGCGGCTCGCTTCCTGCTCCACCGCAGGGCCGAGCGGACCGGCTCGCCGGAGGTGTCCGGCCAGGACAGGACTCAGGGGCGCACCCCGACGATTCCCAGGGTCGGCATCGCTCCGTGGAGCGATGCCGCGCCTCCTTCCGCTCCGTAACGTGGCAGACGGACGGGGCCCTGACGGACAGGCTCCGCACGACAGCCCACGGAGGCCTCCATGACCGCCCTTGCCCGCCCCAGCCACGGCCGTGTGATCGGTGGCGTGTGCGCCGCGCTGGCCCGGCGCTTCCACACCTCGGCGACGACGATGCGGGTGATCTTCCTGCTGTCCTGCCTGCTGCCGGGCCCGCAGTTCGTGGTGTACCTGGCGCTGTGGATCCTGCTGCCCTCCGAGGACAAGGCCGCCCGGCGTACGGCCTGGTAGCCGCTCGGTGCCGTCCGCCGCCGTGCGCAGACGAACGCCGCCGGGGCGCACCCCGGTGACCGAGGGGTGCGCCCCGGCGGCATGCGGGGGGCGGTGAAGGAGGAGGTCAGCGCACGGGCAGGCCGTTGACGGACAGGCCCTTCGCGGGCAGGCCCTGGACGGGCAGTCCGCCGAGCAGGCCGGTCACCGGCTTGACCGGCTGGGTGGCGTCGAGGGTCCGGTCGACCGTCGGCCCCACCGGGGCCAGCGCCTGGTCGGCTCCCGGCAGCGCCTTGGTGACGTTCCCGGCGGGGAGCACCTGGCCGACGGTGTCCGCGACCTGCCCGGTCTCCGGCAGGGCCGGCGCGGCGTTCGCGGCGCCCGCGCCGATCGCGGCGAAGGCGGCACCGAGAGCGGCGACACCGAGGGTCTTGGCGGCAGACTGCTTCATGAAACGCGTCCTTGGAATGGAGAGCGGGGGAACGAGCGGTCCATGACCGTAAACACGCCGCATCGCCGATCGCAACCATCGAAATGCCGGGGCGTGAGGGGTGCGTATCGCGCCCCGATGTGCTCCGTTCAGTCCTCCGGCGCGACAGACGTGCTGGTCACGGTCGTCTGACGGAACAGCCATTCGGATTTCAACGCCGCATATCCGGGCTTGATCACATCATTGATCATCGCCAGCCGTTCATCAAAAGGAATGAAGGCCGACTTCATCGCATTGACGGTGAACCACTGCATGTCGTCGAGGGTGTAGCCGAATGCCCCGGCGAGGTGCTGGAATTCCCGGCTCAGGGTGGTGTGGGACATCAGCCGGTTGTCCGTGTTGACGGTGACCCGGAAGTGCAGCCGCCGCAGCAGCCCGATGGGGTGCTCGGCGTACGAGGGGGCCGCGCCGGTCTGCAGGTTCGAGGTGGGGCACATCTCCAGCGGGACGCGCTTGTCCCGGACGTAGGAGGCGAGCCGCCCCAGCTCCACCGTGCCGTCCTCGCGGACCCGGATGTCGTCGATGATCCGTACCCCGTGTCCGAGCCGGTCGGCGCCGCACCACTGCAGGGCCTGCCAGATGGAGGGCAGCCCGAAGGCCTCGCCGGCGTGGATGGTGAAGTGGTTGTTCTCCCGCTTCAGGTACTCGAAGGCGTCCAGATGCCGGGTGGGCGGATGGCCGGCCTCCGCGCCCGCGATGTCGAAACCGACGACGCCCGCGTCACGGTAGGCGTTGGCGAGCTCGGCGATCTCCAGGGCGCGGGCGGCGTGCCGCATCGCGGTGAGCAGGGCGCCGATCCGGATGCGGCGGCCCTCGGCCCGCGCGAGCCGTTCGCCCTCCCGGAAGCCCTGGTCGACGGCCTCGACGACCTCCTCGAGACTCAGCCCTCCCTCCAGGTGCTGCTCCGGGGCGTAGCGCACCTCGGCATAGACGACACCGTCCGCGGCGAGGTCCAGGGCGCACTCGCGGGCGACCCGGACCAGCGCCTGCCGGGTCTGCATCACGGCGACGGTGTGGGAGAAGGTCTCCAGGTAGCGCTCCAGCGAGCCGGAGTCGGCGGCCTCGCGGAACCACCGGGCGAGCTCGTCCGGGTCGGTCGCGGGCAGGCGGGCGTAGCCGCACTCCCGGGCCAGGTCGACCACGGTGGCCGGACGGAGCCCGCCGTCGAGATGGTCGTGCAGCAGCACCTTGGGCGCCCTGCGGACCTGATCGGGGCCGGGGATTGCCGGTGGGGCGGTCTGGCTCGTCATCGCCGCACTGTACGTCCGCGCGGGCGGCGGGGCACGTCGTACACGCGACCGTCGATACGCACACGCCGAACACGCGGCCGTCGATACGCACGCGCCACGCACACGCCGAGCACGCGGCCGTCGATACGCAACGGTGACCGCACGGACGGGTGGGCACAGCGCACTGCTTCTGCCACTGTTCTGTCATGGTTGTGCTGGCGACGCCCGGGCGCACGGCCCGGCTGGGCAGGACGGCCGGCCCGCGGCCGGCGGTGGTGCGCGGAGCGGTGCTGCTGCTCCCCGGCGGTCCGGAGGCCTCCGCCCGCAGACCCTCCGCGCTGCGCGCGGCCGCCCTGCTGAACACGCTGGGACGCCGGCTGGCGCTGGCCGGCCGCGCCGACGGCCTGGCCGTGCACGTGGTGCATTACCGCTGCCGCGGCTGGAACGGCGACCGGGCGGACCCGGCCCGGGACGCCGCCTGGGCGGTGGAGGAGGCGGTACGGCGCTACGGGGACGTGCCGGTGTGCCTGGCCGGGCACGGCATGGGCGGCCGGGCGGCGCTGCGCGCGGGCGGGCACGAGGCGGTCCGCTCGGTCGTGGCCGTCGCCCCGTGGCTGCCCGAGGACGACACCGCGGCCGGCCCGGAACCGGTGAAGCAGCTCACCGGGCGGTATGTGCTGATCGTGCACGGCACGCGAGACCTGCGCACCGATCCCGAGCTGTCGTTCTCCTTCGCGGCGCGGGCGAAGAAGGCCAACCGGAACGTGTGCCGGTTCGAGGTGCACACCGACGGGCACGGGCTGCGCCAGTACCGCGCCGAGGTCACCGCGCTGACCGCGGACTTCGTCAGGGGCACGCTGTTCGGGCACGAGTTCGCCCGCCCGGTGCGGGACGCGCTGGCCGCCCCGCCGCCGATCGGGCTGCGGATGCCGCTCGCCTCGGGTTTCGGCAGACCGCCCCGGCGGCGGTGACCCTGGTCGGCCGCGGGTGCCGCCATCGCGGAGTCGGCCCGAGGTCTCACGGCTGGTGCAGCAGGCGGCCCCGGCGGGAGAGCAGGAACTTCTTGAACGCCGCCACCGGGGGCGTCTCCGGCCGGCCGTCGAGCCAGGCGACGCCGATCTCGCGCACCGCGCGCGGGGCCGTGACCGTCAGCTCGGCCACCCCCGGCCGGGGCACGGGAGGCGGCGGCAGCAGGGCGACGCCCAGCCCGGCGGCGACCAGGCCGCGCAGGGTCTCCGTCTCCTCCCCCTCGAAGGCGATGCGCGGGGTGAAGCCGGCCTCGCGGCACAGGGCGTCGGTGATGCGGCGCATGCCGTAGCCGGGTTCCAGGGTCACAAACGTTTCCTCAGCGGCCTCGGCGAGCCGGATCCGGCGGCGCCCGGCCAGCCGGTGACCCTCGGGCACCACCAGGCGCAGTTTCTGCTCGTCGAGGCGGCGGGCCACCAGGTCCGGGGCGTCCGGCACGGGCGAGGTCAGGCACAGGTCCAGCTCGCCGGCGCGCAGCCGCTCCAGCATGGCCCCGCCGTGGTCCTGCACCAGGCTGAAGCGGACCCGGGGATGATCGGCGCGGAAGGCGTGCAGCAGGCCGGGCACGGTCTCGGCGCCCATGGTGTGCAGGAAGCCGAAGGCGACCTTGCCGGTGGCCGGGTCGGCGTCGGCGCGCACCTGCTCGGCTGCCCGCTCGATCTCGGCGAGGGCACGTTCGACGGAGGCGAGGAAGGTGCGCCCGGCGGGGGTGAGGGAGACGGTCCGGCCCCGGCGGGCGAACAGGTCGACCCCGAGATCCTGTTCCAGGCGGACCATCGCGCGCGAGAGCGTGGACTGGGGGACGCCCATCTCCTGTGCGGCGCGCGTGACATGCTCGGTGCGGGCGACGCCGGCGAAGTGGGCGAGGCGCGGCGCGAGCAGCCGGGCGAACTCCTCACCGTTTCCCGAGATGTCTTCTGTGTCACCGGACGGTGACAGCCGGACTCGCGACCTTGACTGATGCACCATGGGAACGATTATCGCCGTTCCATGCATTGGACGGATCAGTGACGGCCTCCCTACGGTCGAGGCATGAATCCCGCCGATACCGGGGCGTCCACCACCGTGGGCGCCGCTGACACCGCCCCCGCCTCCGATTACGGATCCACCGCCGGCGCCACGCCCGGCACCGCCTCCGGCACCGACTCCCGGATGATCCCCGGCGGCCCCGGTTACCGGCGGATGAGCTTCGCCCTGTTCCTGGCCGGAGTCGCCACCTTCGCCCTGCTGTACTCCACGCAGGCGCTGCTGCCGCTGGTCTCCGACGACTTCCGGGTGGCGGCGGGCGACGCGAGCTGGACGGTGGCGGCGGCCACCGGCGGCCTGGCCGTCTTCGTGCTGCCGATGAGCGCCCTGTCGGAACGTTTCGGCCGGCGGACGGTGATGACGGCGTCCCTGGCGGTCGCGGTGACCCTCGGTCTGCTGGTGCCCTTCGCGCCCTCGCTGGGCGTGCTGGTGGTGCTGCGGGCGTTGCAGGGCGCGGCGCTGGCGGGCCTGCCCGCCTCGGCGCAGGCGTACATGGCGGAGGAGGTCAGGCCCTCGGCGCTGGTCACGGCGATCGGTCTGTTCGTGGCCGGCAACAGCGTGGGCGGGATGAGCGGCCGGATCATCGGCGGCTGGATCGCCCAGGAGTGGGGCTGGCGGGTCGCCGTCGGGGTGATCGGCGTGATCGCGGTGGTCTGCGCGGTGGCGTTCCGGATGCTGCTGCCCGCGCCGCGGCACTTCACGGCCGGCTCGCTGCGTCCCCGCGTCCTGCTGGGCACGGTCCGCGACCACCTGGCCAACCCGCTGCTGCGCCGCCTGTACGCGATCGGCGCGCTGTTCATGACGGTCTTCGGCGGCGTCTACACGGCGATCGGCTACCGCCTGACCGAGGCGCCGTTCTCGCTGCCGCAGGGCATCGTCGGGTCGGTGTTCCTGGTGTACCTGGTGGGCACGGTGTCGGCGTCGGCGGCGGGCCGGCTGGTGCGCCGGCTGGGCCGCAGGGGTGCCCTGTACCTCGCGGGTGCCACGACCGCGGCGGGTCTGCTGGTGTCGCTGGCGGACTCGGTGGTGCTGGTCCTGCTGGGCCTGGTGCTGATCACGGCGGGCTTCTTCGCCGGGCACGCGGTGGCCTCGTCGGCGGTCAGCAGGACGGCGTCCCGCGGGCGGGCGCAGGCCTCTGCCCTGTACCAGTCGATGTACTACATCGGCTCCAGCGCCGGCAGCACGGTCGGCGCGACGGCCTTCCACGCCGAGGGCTGGCCCGGCACGGTCGCGGTGGGCCTGCTGGCCATGCTGGGCGTCGGGGTGATCACCCTGCTCGGGACGCGGGCGGCCAGGGCGGAGGCCCGCCACCGGGATCCGGCGACCGCCTGACGCCCGCCTTCCCTGAGCGCGCTGCAGCGGGCCCGCGCGACCCTCGCCGCGCGGGCGGACCGCGGTGCGCGGGCGGCGGTGTCCGACCCGCTGGACGCGGAGCAGCGCACGCTGCTGGACGGCTACGTGGAGGCCTTCGAGCGCTACGACATGACGACGCTGACCGCGCTGCTGCACGAGGACGCGGTCATGACGATGCCGCCGTTCGACCTGTGGCTGTCCGGGGCGGCGGACATCACCGGTTTGATGACCACCATCGGCGCCTCCTGCGCGGGCTCCCGCCTGATACCGGTGGCGGCCAACGGGCTGCCCGCCTACGCCCCGTACAAACCGGATGCGGAGCAGGGCGGCTGGACGCCATGGGCCATACAGGTGCTGGAGATCTCGACGAGCCGCATCACCGGGTTCCACTGCTTCCTCGACACCTCGCGGCTGTTCCCGCTGTTCGGGCTGCCGCCGCGCCTGGAGGAGGAACACGGCCGGGCCGGGCGGGGCCGCTGACACCACGGCGGCCGTCACCGGTGCGGGAGGTCACCGCGTCGCACGGTCGCGGCCGGCCCCCGGTCGGCGGTCGGCGGCGGACCGCGCGGCCCGGGCCGCCGCGACACGGTCCGCGATGTGGTCGATGACCACGGTGACCGCGCGGCGGTACGGGGTGGCGTCCTGGTTGACCTGCGACAGGAGCATGCCGCCCTGGATCGCGGCCAGCAGCGCGCCCGCGAGCGCCGTGACGTCCTCGTCGGCCGCGAGGTCGCCGCGCTCACGCATGCGCGTGAGCCCGGATTCGATCGCCTCCTGCCATGCGGCGAACGCCCTGGCCAGGCGGACGCGGGCCGAGGGGTCGCTGTCCGACAGCTCGCTCGCGAGGGAGCCGATCTCGCACCCTCCGGCGCAGTGCACGGCGTCCAGGCGGGCGGCGGCACGTTCGCACCACTCCCGCAGCGCGTCGATGCTGTCCAGGTGGTCGAGCAGGGGCCGCTGCTGTTCGAGCTTCATGGCGCTCTGGTACTCGATCACCGCCGCCGCGAGGCCCTTCTTGTCCCCGAAGTAGTGGTAGATCTGCGAGGCACTCACCCGGGCGTGGCGCTGCACGTCGGGGATGCTCGTGCCGGCGACGCCCTGCCGGAACATCAGCTGGGCGGCCGCCTGCAGGATGCGGTCCCGTGTGCGGCGCCCCCCTTCGGTGCTCGCCGCCCTGCCACGACCGCTCTCGTCGCTCGCCGCCCTGTCCCGGAACTCGACACTGCTGCGCGTCTGCATGGACGTCAGCCTACCGACGATTGGAATTGACTTTCCAATCTCGCCGTCCCTACGGTTGGAGCGTTCATTCCAACGCCTTGGCACAACGCCCCAAACAGCCGCGAAAGGTGCCGCTCATGGCCCTCGACCCGCAGATGCGGACCGTGCTCGACGATCTGGCCGCGACCCCCTCACCGGCCCCCAACACCCTGACCGTGGCGGAGAACCGCGCCGCCGGCCGCGCGTTCGCCGCGTTCGCCGGTGACACCGTCCCGGTGCGCGAGGTGCGCGACACCGCCTTCCGCAACGGCGACCACGACGTGCCCGTCCGCATCTGCACACCCGAGACGGTCCCGCCGGGTGCACCCGCCCCGGTGACGCTGTTCTTCCACGGCGGCGGCTGGGTCTTCGGCGACCTCGACACCCAGGACCACTTCGCCCGCGTCGTCGCGACCCGGTCGCGGACCGTCGTCGTCTCCGTCGGCTACCGGCTGGCACCTCAGCACCGGTTCCCGGCGGCCGTCGAGGACGCGTACGCGGCCCTGGAGTGGGCCGGGCAGCACGCGGGCACCTTCGGTGCCGATCCGCGGCGCATCGCCCTGTTCGGGGAGAGCGCGGGAGGCAACCTCGCCGCCGTCACCGCGCAGGAGGCCGGGCGGCGCGGCGGACCGGCCGTCGCCTTCCAGGCCCTCGCCTACCCCGCGACCGACCGCTTCGACGACAGCGCGTCGATGTACGAGCACGCCGCCGGACCGCTGCTGACGCACCCCTGGCTGGAGTGGTTCTGGGGCGCCTACCTGAACACCCCCGACGAGGGCGCCGATCCCCGCGTCTCACCGCTGCGCGCGGTGGACCTCGCCGGGCTTCCGCCCGCCTTCATCGTCACGGCCGAGCTCGACCCCCTGCGCGACCAGGGCGTCCGGTACGCGGAGGCGCTCCGCGCGGCAGGAGTGCCGGTGACGCACCGGCCGGTCGTGGGAGTGCCCCACGCCTTTCTGTCCTTCACCCGCGACGTCCGGATCGCACGCGACGTGCTGAACGAGATCGGCGACGCCATCGGCGCGGCCTTCGCGTGACGGCAGGCGTCGTAAGTCGCCGCGGTCAGCGCCGTTCGCGGCGCCGCCCGGCCGCCCGCACGTCCGGCAGCGACGCCCGTCCCCGGCACACGGTCCCGCCCCTTGCCGCCACCACCGGGCACAGTTCACATCGACCCCTCGGTCCGGCGCACCCGAGGGTTGTGCTGAGCGGGTTCGCGGTGATCGCGGTCGTCATCGGGGCCGGCTATGCGAGCGGCCGGCGCGGCTCGCTCGGCGCACAGGGCCGGGAGGTGCTGACCGGGCTGGCCTTCCATGCGGCCACCCCGGCGCTGCTGTTCACCACGCCGGCCCGTGCGGACCTCGGTGATCTTCTCCGGCCGGCTGCTGGTGACGGCCCTGAGCACGGCGGTGACCGCGGGTGTCTTCGAGGTCCGCAACGAGCGTGCCGCGCTCATGGCGGCTTGCCCAGCGGTGCGTCACCGGTCCCGGCATGCCGAACGGGACCGGCGCGGATCCACCGGTCCCGTTCACCCGAAGGAGGAAGCGCCTGATCAGGCGATACGCTCCAGCACCACCGGCGAGGGCGTGAACTCTGTGCCCGGTGCCGCGATGTCGAACGAACCCTCCACCGCCTGCAGCGCATAGTCGAAGCGCTCGGGGGTGTCGGTGTGCAGGGTCAGCAGGGGCTGGCCGGCCGTCACCGTGTCGCCCGGCTTGGCGTGCAGTTCCACGCCGGCCGCGGCCTGCACCGGGTCCTCCTTGCGGGCACGGCCCGCGCCCAGGCGCCAGGCGGCCACACCGATGTCGTAGGCGTCCAGGCGGGTGAGCACACCGGTGGCGGGCGCCGTCACCACGTGCTGTTCGCGCGAGGTGGGCAGCGGGGCGTCCGGGTCGCCTCCCTGGGCGGCGATCATCCGCCGCCAGACGTCCATCGCCGAGCCGTCGGCCAGGGCCTTGGCCGGGTCGGCGTCCTTCAGGCCGGCCGCGTCCAGCATCTCCCGGGCCAGGGCGAGGGTCAGCTCGACGACGTCCTTCGGGCCGCCTCCCGCCAGGACCTCCACCGACTCGCGCACCTCCAGGGCGTTGCCCGCGGTCAGGCCGAGCGGCGTCGACATGTCGGTGAGCAGCGCGACCGTCTTCACGCCGGAGTCGGTGCCCAGGCCGACCATCGTGCGCGCCAGCTCGCGGGCGTCCTCGACGGTCTTCATGAAGGCACCGGAGCCGACCTTCACGTCCAGCACCAGGCTGCCCGTGCCCTCCGCGATCTTCTTGGACATGATCGAGGAGGCGATCAGCGGGATGGCCTCGACCGTGCCGGTCACGTCGCGCAGCGCGTAGAGCTTCTTGTCGGCGGGCGCGAGCCCGTCGCCGGCCGCGCAGATCACCGCGCCCACGCGGTCCAGCACGGACAGCATCTCCTCGTTGGACAGCAGGGCGCGCCAGCCGGGGATCGACTCCAGCTTGTCCAGGGTGCCGCCGGTGTGGCCGAGGCCGCGGCCGGACAGCTGCGGGACGGCCGCGCCGCACGCGGCGACCAGCGGGGCCAGCGGCAGGGTGATCTTGTCGCCGACACCGCCCGTGGAGTGCTTGTCGGCGGTCGGCCGGGACAGCGTGGAGAAGTCCATGCGCTCGCCCGAGGCGATCATCGCGGCGGTCCAGCGGGCGATCTCCCGGCGGTTCATGCCGTTGAGCAGGATGGCCATGGCCAGCGCGGACATCTGCTCGTCGGCGACCTCCCCGCGGGTGTACGCGTCGATCACCCAGTCGATCTGCTCGTCGCTGAGTTCGCCACGGTCCCGCTTGGTGCGGATGACGGAGATGGCGTCCATGGCCATGGGGTTCGGTTCCTTCCGGGTGCGAAGGGTGCGGCCCCGTGCCGGCCGGCCACGGGGGACGGCGCGCACGGGGCCGCTCGGTGGTTCACTTGCTCAGATGCTCCGGCCCGAAGGCCTGCGGCAGCATCTGCGACAGCGGCCGGATGCCCGCCGGGGTCTGCAGCAGCAGCTCCGGCCCGCCGAACTCGTACAGCAGCTGCCGGCACCTGCCGCACGGGACGAGGATCTCACCGCGGCCGTCCACGCAGGTGAAGTGGGTCAGCCGGCCGCCGCCGCTGTTGAGCAGCTGCGAGACCAGACCGCACTCCGCGCACAGGCCGAGGCCGTACGAGGCGTTCTCGACGTTGCAGCCGGTGACGATCCGGCCGTCGTCGACGAGGGCGGCGGCGCCGACCGGGTAGCCCGAGTAAGGGGCGTAGGCCCGGCTCATCGCCGCGCGTGCCTCCTCGCGCAGTGCCGCCCAGTCGACCGTCGCCGCCGCGGATGTCACTTGCCCTGTCCCTTCCGGTACGGCAGGCCGTCCGCCTTCGGCATCCGCAGGTGCTGCGCGGACAGCGACAGCACCAGCAGGGTGACGATGTACGGGGTCGCGGTCACGACCTGCTTGGGTACGTCGTCGGTGCCGGCGTACCAGAGGAACATCAGCGCCGAGACCACGGCGGTGATCACCGCCGGGACGACCCGCTTGCGCCACACCAGGTACGCCACCCCGAACACCAGCAGAATCGCCAGCAGCAGGATCAGCGCGTGGACGTTGGTCGTGCCGCCGCGCAGGTTCAGGCTGTCGGTGTAACCGAACAGGCCGGCGCCCAGGGCGAGGCCGCCCGGCATCCAGTTGCCGAAGATCATCGCGGCGAGGCCGATGTAGCCGCGGCCGGCGGTCTGTCCGTCGAGGTAGACGTTGGAGGCCACGATGGACAGGAAGGCGCCGCCGAGGCCGGCGAAACCGCCGGAGATGATCACGGCGAGGTACTTGTACAGGTAGACGTTGACACCGAGGGACTCGGCGGCCACCGGGTTCTCGCCGCAGGAGCGCAGCCGCAGCCCGAAGGCGGTGCGCCACAGCACCCACCAGGACAGCGGCACCAGGGCGACGGCGACCACGGTCAGCGGCGACAGGTTGGTGAACACACCGCCGATCAGGCCGGCCAGGTCGGACACCAGGAACCAGTGCTTGCCGTTGAGGGTCTGCAGCGCGTCCGACAGGCCGGGCACGGAGAAGGAGCCCAGCGAGTCGATCGGCGGGGACTGCTTGGAGGAGCCCTGCGGGGCGTCCTCGAAGGTGAACTTCGACAGGTAGCGGGTGAGGCCCAGGGCCAGGATGTTGATGGCCACACCGGAGACGATGTGGTTGACGTTGAACGTCACGGTGGCGACGGCGTGCAGGACGGCGCCGATGCAGCCGCCGATGATCCCGAACACCACGCCGGTCCACGGGCCCCACTGGTAGCCGGCCCAGGCACCGAACCAGGTGCCGAGGATCATCATGCCTTCCAGGCCGATGTTGACCACACCGGCGCGCTCGGCCCACAGGCCGCCCAGGCCCGCCAGGCCGATGGGGACGGCCAGCCGCAGCGCGGTGGACACCTGTCCGGTGGAGGTGATCTCGTTCGCGCCGGTGATCAGGCGGACGGCCGAGGTCAGGACCAGGACGCCCGCGATGATCAGCAGGAGCACCGGCAGGGAGAACCGGCGGCCGTTCCGGGCGGACGGCTTCGCCTGCGGCTTGGCGATGGTCGAGGTGGTCATCGGGCCGCCACCTCCTTCTTCTCGGAGTTGTTCAGTGCGGCGGCCGCGGCGGCGAGCTCGGCGCCGACCCGCTTCTGCTGGCGGCGCAGGCCCCACTGCCGGACGGCCTCGTAGGAGATGACGACCGCGAAGACGATCAGGCCTTGCATGATGGTGGCGATCTCCTTCTCGTACGCCACCGGGGTGGCGTAGTCGAGCGCGGGAGAGGCCTTGTCGAGGAAGGCGATCAGCAGCGCGGCGAAGGCGATGCCGACCGGGTTGTTGCGGCCGAGCAGCGCGATGGTGATGCCGGTGAAACCGAGGCCGGTGGGGAAGCTCAGGCTGTAGGTGTGGGAGTCGCCGAGCAGCAGCGGCAGGCCGGACAGGCCCGCGACCGCGCCGGAGATCAGCATCGCGGTGAGCACCATCTTCTTGGCGTCGACGCCGGAGGCCGCGGCGGCGGTCTCGGACTCGCCGGTGGCGCGCAGGTCGAAGCCGAAGCGGGTGCGGTTGAGGACGATCCAGTACACGATGCCCATGGCCACGGCGAGGAACACCAGGCCGTAGATCTCACCGACGTCCGCGCCCAGGTCGATGCCGGGGAACCAGCCGGACTTGTGCATGGTGCCGGTGGTCATGTTGTTGCCGACCTGCACACCCCACACGTCCGACAGGGTCAGGTAGCCGATGAGGGCGGTGGCGATGGAGTTGAGCATGATCGTGGCGACGACCTCGCTCACGCCCCGGGTGACCTTCAGGACACCCGCGATGCCGGACCAGAGGGCGCCGGTGAGCATACCGACCAGCAGCAGCACGGGGATCTGCAGGAAGGACGGCAGGGCGAGGTGGGCGCCGACCACGGCGGTGATCACGGCCGCGAGCCGGTACTGGCCGTCGACGCCGATGTTGAACAGGTTCATCCGGAAGCCGATGGCCACCGCCAGCGCCGCCAGGTAGTACATCGACGCCTGGTTGATGATGAGCACCTGGACGTCGGAGTAGCCGGCCTGCTGGAGCATCAGCACGTACGGCTCGATCGGGCTCTTGCCGGAGGCGATCAGCACGACCGAGGTCAGCACGATCGCCGCGACGAGGGCGATGACCGGCCCGGCCACCGCCAGGAGCACCCGCTCCTTGTCGAACTTCTTCATCGGGCCTCGCCCTCCGGGCCGGCGGTGTCGTCGGTGTCTGCGTGTTCCAGGTGGCCGGAGGCGGCACCCGTCATGGCCGAACCCAGCTCCTCGGGGGTGATGGTGGCCGGGTCGGCGTCCGCGACCAGCCGGCCGTTGTAGATCACCCGCAGGGTGTCGGACAGGCCGATCAGCTCGTCGAGGTCGGCGGAGATCAGCAGCACGGCCAGGCCCTCACGGCGGGCGGCGCGGATCTGGTCCCAGATCTGCGCCTGCGCGCCGACGTCCACACCACGGGTGGGGTGGGCGGCGATCAGGAACGTCGGGTGGTGGCTCATCTCCCGGCCGACGATCAGCTTCTGCTGGTTGCCGCCGGACAGGGAGGCTGCGGTGACGTCGATGCCGGGGGTGCGGACGTCGTACTCCTCGACGATCCGGCGGGTGTCGGCCTGAGCGGCCTTGGGGTCGAGCCAGAAGCCCTTGGCGTTGGGGCGCTCGGTGACGTGCCCGAGGATGCGGTTCTCCCACAGCGGTGCTTCCAGCAGCAGGCCGTGGCGGTGGCGGTCCTCCGGGATGTAGCCGACGCCCCTCTCGCGGCGCTTGCGGGTGGGCCAGGCGGTGATCTCCTCGCCCCCCAGGGTGATGGTGCCGGAATCGGCGGGCTTCAGGCCGATGAGCGCCTCGATCAGCTCCGTCTGCCCGTTGCCCTCGACGCCCGCGAGGCCCAGGACCTCACCGGCATGGATGGTGAAGCTGATGTCGTCCAGGACGGCACGGCCGCCCTCGGCCTGAAGCCGCAGCTTGTCGACGGTGAGCACGGGCCGGTCGGTGACCGTGGACTCGGCGGTCTCCGGGGTGGGCAGCTCGCTGCCGACCATCAGCTCGGCGAGCTGGCGCGGGGTGGTCTCGGAGGGCACGGCGGTGCCGACCGTGGTGCCGCGGCGTATGACGGTGATGTCGTCGGCGACCGCCAGGACCTCGCCGAGCTTGTGCGAGATGAAGATGACGGACAGGCCCTCGGACTTCAGCTCGCGCAGGTTCGCGAAGAGCGCGTCCACCTCCTGCGGGACGAGCACGGCGGTGGGCTCGTCGAGGATCAGGGTGCGGGCACCGCGGTAGAGGACCTTGAGGATCTCCACGCGCTGACGGTCGGCGACACCGAGGGTCTCCACCAGGGCGTCGGGGCGCACCCCGAGGCCGTACCGGCCGGAGATCTCCTCGATCTTCCTGCGGGCGGCGCCGCCGATGCCGTGCAGCTTCTCGCTGCCCAGCACGACGTTCTCCAGCACGGTCAGGTTGTCGGCCAGCATGAAGTGCTGGTGGACCATGCCGATGCCGCGCGCGATGGCGTCGGCGGGGCTGTTGAAGGTGACCTGCTCGCCGTCGACCGTGATGGTGCCCTCGTCCGGCTTCTGCATGCCGTAGAGGATCTTCATCAGGGTCGACTTGCCGGCCCCGTTCTCGCCGACGAGGGCGTGCACGGTGCCCTTGCGGACCGTCAGGTGGATGTCGTGGTTGGCCACGACACCGGGGAAGCGTTTGGTGATGCCCGCGAGCTCCACCGCGGCGGTCGAGGAAGCGGTGGGCGGAGGGCTGCTGGACGCGTCGATGGCGCACTCTCCTTGGGAAAGGGGCCGCAGCTCTACGCGCATAGCGCCCCTGCTGTACACACTGCCCGGGACCCGGTCGATGCTGCTTCACCGACCGTCCGGCCCGAGCATTCTGCCGTGAACGGGGTGCGGGCCGGTTCGGCCACCCGCACCCCGTTCCGCGGCCGTGACGCTGCCCGGCAGCGTCCTTGCGGCCGTGTCCGCGACAGGCCGGGCCCGTCTCAGGAGGTCTTGACCTTGATGGTGCCGTTCTTGATGGCTTCCTCGGCCTTCTTCACCGCGGCCTGGACCTCGGCGTTGTTCTTGAAGGCCGGGTTGGAGTCGGACAGGCTCACGCCGCCGGTGGCCAGGCTGGCGCGCACCTCACCGGTCTCCGGCTTGCCGTCCTTGACCGACTTGGCCAGGTTGTACACCGCGCCCGCGACGTCCTTCATCGCCGAGGTGAAGATGGCGTCCTTGTACTTGGCCAGCGCGGCCTGCTTGTACTGGTCGGAGTCGACGCCGATGGCCCAGATCTTGTGGGTGGAGGCCGCCTTGATGACGCCCTGGCCGGACAGACCGGCCGCGGCGTAGATGATGTCGGCGCCGGCGTCGATCTGGCCGTTGGCCGCGTTCTCGCCCTTGTCGGGGCTGGAGAAGCCGCCCTCGGCGGCGGTCTCGGTCAGGTACTGCGACTTGACCGTGACGCCCTTCTTGGTGTCCTGGACACCCTGCTTGAAGCCGGCCTCGAACTTGTGGATGAGCGGTACGTCGACACCGCCGATGAAGCCGACCACGTTCGACTTGGTCGCCTTGGCCGCGGCCACGCCGGCCAGGTAGGAGGCCTGCTCCTCGTGGAAGACCAGGTCGGCGACGTTCTTCGCCTTGATGGTGTCGTCGTCGACGATGCCGAAGGTGGTCTTCGGGTACTTGGCGGCGACCTCCTTGACGGCCGGCGCGTAGGCGAAGCCGACGCCGATCACCGGGTTGTACCCCTGCTTGGCGAGGGTCTCCAGACGCTGGACCTTGTCGGCGTCCGACTCGCCGTCCTGCGGCTCGACGGCGGTGGACTTGTAGCCGAACTCCTTGTCGGCCTTCTCCAGACCGGCGGTGGCGGCGTCGTTGAAGGACTGGTCGCCCTTGCCGCCGACGTCGTAGGCGAGGGCCAGACCGAGGTTCTTGCCTTGGCCGGCGGACTCGCTGGACGAGCTGCCACAGGCGGACACGGTGACGGCGAGGGCTGCGGTTGCCACACCTGCAACCGCGATACGGGACACCCGGCGCATGGAACGAGACTCCTTCGTGCAAGCGCCCGGACCAGGCGCTGGTTCCGCCGCAGCGTAACGCGCGTAGAACTGCCGGAAAACCCCTTCTGTCCCCTCCGTTATCGAGCTGTGGCCACACCGTGCGCGGTTCGCACGGACAGCACCGGAACCCTTGCGGAGGGCGAGGTGCCGGCCGGCACGCTCACTGCCGGACACCTCCTTCGCACCGAGGCGGACCGATCCTACTGGAGACGGCGGACGACGGCGTCGGCACACCCTCGCACGGGCCGTTCGCCGAGGACGCGGCCGACACGGCGAACGGCCCCGGGTGCCGGGGCCGTTCCTCAGGGGTCGATGTATCGCGCCGGGTGAGGCAGGTGTCCGGCGCGGCGCGGGTGGTCAGTGCGCCGGGTGCAGCAGGGCCGCCGCGGTGAACAGCTCCACACCGACCCGGATGGCGGACTCGTCCGCGTCGAAGTCGCCCTGGTGCAGGTCACGCAGGGTCCGCTCGCCGGGGGTGCGCACGCCCAGCCGGGCCATGGCGCCGGGCACGTGCTCCAGGTACCAGGAGAAGTCCTCGCCGCCCAGGCTCTGTTCGGTGCTCTCCACCGACTCCGGGCCGCGCCGGGCGGTCATGGCCTTGCGCAGCAGCTCGGTGACGTCCGGCTGGTTGACCACCGGCGGCACCCCGCGCACGTAGTTGATCTCCGACTTGGCCTTGTGCAGGTTGGCCACCTCGTCGATCGCGGCGACCACGATGTCGGGCGCCTGCCGCCAGGCGTTGATGTCCAGGCAGCGCACGGTCCCGGACAGTTCGGCGTGCTGGGGGATGACGTTCGGGGCGTGCCCGGACTCGATGCGTCCCCAGGTCACGGCGAGCCCGGCGCGGGTGTCGACCCGGCGGCCGACCAGCGCGGGCACGTCGGTGACGACCCGCGCGGCCGCGGTGACCAGGTCGGTCGTCAGATGCGGCCGGGCGCTGTGCCCGCCGGGGCCGTCGAGGGTCACCTCCAGCCGGTCGCAGGCGGAGGTGATCGCGCCCTGCCGCAGCCCGATCATCCCGGCGTCCACGCGCGGGTCGCAGTGCACGGCGAGGATGCGGCTGACGCCCTCCAGGACGCCCGCCTTGATCGCCTCGATCGCCCCGCCGGGAAGCACCTCTTCGGCGGGCTGGAAGATCAGCCGGACCGGCCGGGGCAGCAGGCCCTGCCGGTCCAGTTCGGCCAGGACCAGGCCGGCGCCGAGCACCACCGTGGTGTGCACGTCGTGGCCGCAGGCGTGGGCGCGGTCGGGCACGGTGGAGCGGTACGGGCACTCGGTCTTGGTGTCCGGGATGGGCAGCGCGTCGATGTCGGCGCGCAGGGCGAGGATGCCGGGAGTGACGGCGCCGGGGATCAGGCCGTCCGCGCCGGGACCGGTGGGAAGGCTGATGTCCGTGTCCACCGCGGCGTCGGCGCCGATGTCGCAGACGAGGCCCGTCCCGGCCGGAAGCACCCGGGGGGTGAGGCCGGCCTTCTCCAGCCGCTCCTTGATCGCGGCGGTGGTGCGGAACTCCTGGTTGCCGAGCTCCGGATGCATGTGCAGGTCGCGGCGGAACGCGACGAGTTCGGCGAACAGTGCCTCGGGCAGGGTGCCGGGCAGCGTGGCTTCCGCGGGGACTTCGACCTCGGACTGTGGGGACATCAGGTGCTTCACCCTCTGGAGGGTATGCCGCCGGAACGGTCAACTGTCCCACGATCAACAAAAATTCAGCCCGTCAGGGGAAAGAAAAACCGGCCGCCGGCGCATGGACATCGGCCGGGACGGGTACACATCGGCATCCGTCCCGCACTGCTTTCTTCACGGATACCACGCCTGGCAAGGGCCACGCCCCCCGTGTCCGAGCTGTGGACACCGCCGGGCACCTTGCTGACCAGCGGGTACCGCCCGGGAGCGAAGGTCAGCCGGGCTGCGCCGTCCGGGCGAGACGGTGCACCGCCCGTGCCGTGTCCGTCACCCCCGCCAGGAAGTGCCGGGCGCTCGGGGAGGCCCCGGCCGTCAGCCAGGCGGGGTCGATGTCGCAGACCGCGACCCGGACGGCGGTGCCGGCCAGGGCGAGCGGCAGGGTGTGCACGACCGTGGACGGAAAGCTCAGCACCGTACGGCCGACCGGGCCGCGCCGGGCGATCAGCTCCAGCGGCAGGTCGGGGCGGACCACCTCCAGGCCGGTACGGACCGCGATCTCATGCAGCTTGTCGGCGCTCTCGCGGCGGTGGGCGAAGTAGCGGCGCGCCCCGTGGGCGGCGGCCAGGGCGCGGACCGCTCCGAGGTAGCGGTCCCGGTCGACCACGCCCGTCTCGACCAGGGAGGTGCCCACGAGATCGGCCCCCGGGATGACGCGGGGCGGGCCGAAGCGGGCGCGGGTCCAGGCGAAGTCGTTGACGGTCACGGTCACGCCGTCGGGCACCTCGTCCAGCGGCATGGCGGAGAAGATCTCCACCGTGCGGCCGGTGCGCGGGGTGAGCCGGCGGCGGGCGACGGCCGACACCGGGGCGAGCAGAGCCTCCCGCGGGCCGAGCCGGCCACCCTTGCGGTGCCAGCGCACCAGCCGCTCCCCGCGGGTGAGCTGGGCGGCGAACTCCAGGGTGGCGGTCCCGTCGTCCACGACCACGAGGTCGGGTGCCCGGGTGAGGGCGAGCAGCAGCTGCACGTACCGGGAGAACGGGTCGCCCACCACCACCCGCCGGGCCCGGCGCAGCGGCCCGGCCAGGGCGCCGACGGTCCGTACCGGCGCCCCGGCGCCGTCCCGGGCCTCCTCCCAGCGGACCTCGTGCCCGTCCCGGCGGGCGAGCTCGGCCATCCGCCGCAGCTGGCCGCGGGTCATCGGGTCGGTCGGGGACAGCACGACGAGGGTGAGCGGCTCGTCCACAAGCGGGCGCCGGGCGTGGACCCACTCCAGGACGTTCAGCAGCTGCACCGGGCTCTCGACGAAGGCGAGGGTGTGGGGGGTCATGGGAGTGGCGCCGCTGCTCGGGCTCACACCGCGACCGGCTCGCCGGCCGCGGCGGCGATCTCGGCCTCGGCGACGACGCCGGCGACCCGGCGCAGCTTCTTCATCGGCGCCAGTTCCGATTCGTAGACCCGCTTCACGCCGTCGCCGAGCGAGGCCTCGATGGTGCGGATGTCGCGGACCAGGCGGGACAGGCCCTGCGGCTCCACGGAGGCCGCTTGGTCGGAGCCCCACATGGCGCGGTCCAGGGTGATGTGGCGCTCGACGAAGACGGCGCCGAGGGCGACGGCGGCGAGCGTGGTCTGCAGGCCGGTCTCGTGGCCGGAGTAGCCGATCGGGACGTTCGGGTACTCGCGCTGCAGGGTGTTGATCACCCGCAGGTTCAGCTCCTCCGCCTTGGCCGGGTAGGTGGAGGTGGCGTGGCAGAGCACGATGTTCTCCGAGCCGAGGACCTCCACCGCGTGGCGGATCTGCTTCGGGGTGGACATGCCGGTGGACAGCACGATGGTGCGGCCGGTGGCGCGCAGGGTGCGCAGCAGCTCGTCGTCGGTGAGCGAGGCGGAGGCCACCTTGTGGGCGGGCACGTCGAACTTCTCCAGGAAGGCGACGGACTCGGTGTCCCACGGAGAGGCGAACCAGTCGATGCCCTTCTGCCGGCAGTAGGCGTCGATCTGCCGGTACTCGTCCTCGCCGAACTCCACCCGGTGCCGGTAGTCGATGTAGGTCATCCGGCCCCAGGGGGTGTCCCGCTCGACGTCCCACTGGTCGCGCGGGGTGCAGATCTCGGGGGTGCGCTTCTGGAACTTCACGGCGTCGCACCCGGCCTCGACGGCCACGTCGATCAGCTTGAAGGCGTTGTCCAGGTCGCCGTTGTGGTTGATGCCGATCTCGGCGGTGATGTAGACGGGGCGGCCGGGGCCGACCTCGCGGGTACCGAGGGTGCGGATGCGGGAGTGGGTGGTCATGGCGGCAGATGTCCTCACGTGAACAGGCAGGAAGAAATCACTGGGGGTGGGGCACGGATCAGTCGGGGAGGGCGTCGAGCCAGGGGCCGAGCAGCCAGCCGGCGATCTCCCGGATCGCGCCGTCACCGCCGGGGCGGGTGGTGACCGCGCGGGCGGCGCCGCGTACCGCGTCGTGGGCGTTCGCGACCGCCACGGGCCAGCCGACGAGAGCGAAGCACGGCAGGTCGTTGACGTCGTTGCCGGCGTAGAGCACACGCTCGGGCGCGACGCCCTGCTCCTCGCACCACTGCTTCAGCGCGAGGTCCTTGCGGTCCACGCCGTGCAGCACGGGGATGCGCAGTTTGCGCGCGCGGGCGGCGACGACCGGGTTCTGCTCCGTGGACAGGATCAGCAGCTTCAGGCCGGCGCGGCGCAGCGCGGCGACACCGAGTCCGTCGCCGCGGTGGACGGAGACGAACTCGTGGCCGTCGGCGTCGATCAGTACCCGGTCGTCGGTCTGGGTGCCGTCGAAGTCGAGGACGACGGCGTCGATGTCACCGGGGCCGGGCAGGGCACCGGGCCGGCCGGCGTCGAGGAGGGGCGCCAGGGCGCGGGCGCGGGCCAGGTCGTGCGGGTCGTCGATCTCCAGCACCCGGGCCGGGTCGGTGCGCACCAGGTCGGTGCGGCCGAAGAAGCGGTGCCGGTGGGTGCGCAGGCCGTCGGCGTCCATGGCGTAGGCGGCGCCGGTCTCCAGCAGGTCCTGGGGGCGGTCCTGGCGGCGCGGGCGGTGGGCCTTGTCGTGGTTGACGCCCGTGCCGCCCGCCTCGTCGTCCGTCTCCCGCCAGACGAAGCCGTGGAACGGTGCGACGGTCAGGGCGGTGTCGGCGCCGTTCACGGCGACCGCGCGGGCCACCGCGTCGATGTCCTCGTGCACCAGGAAGGGGCTGGTGCACTGCACCAGCAGCACGACGTCGACCCGGGTACGGTGCCGCTCCTCGTGGGCGTTGAGCGCGTGCAGGACGGCCGCCTCGGAGGCGGCGGTGTCACCGGCCAGCGCGGCGGGCCGCAGCACCACCTCGGCGCCGGCCCGGCGGGCCGCCGCGGCGATGGCGCTGTCGTCGGTGGAGACCACCACGTCGGTCACCAGCCGGGCGGCGCGGCACTCGCGCACGGCGCGCGCCACCAGCGGTACGCCGCCGACGGAGGCGAGGTTCTTGGCGGGCACGCCCTTGGAGCCGCCGCGGGCGGGTATCACCGCGAGCACGCGACGGTCACGGGCGCCGCGGCCCGCTGGGGTGTCGGTCATGGGATCTGCTCCTCGGGCAGGGGTCTCGGTGCGGCTCACAGCTCTCCCAGCCGCCTCACGACGGGGGCGACGCGCTGGACGCCGTGCCGGTAGGCGCCGCGGGCCGCGCGGCGGACGAGCTGCCGGGCCGGTCCGGGTGCGCGGTCGGCGGGCGGGGTGCCGGGCAGCGGGGTGCCGTCGGGGGCGAGGTGGTGGCGGGCGAGGATGCCGGGCAGATAGCCGGGGGCGGTGGTGAGGCTGTACCAGGGGGCGAGCGGCGGCAGGCCGGCGGGGCTGTCCAGCAGGGCGGCGATGCGGGCGCGGGCCGCGTCGAAGGCGGTGTCGCAGGAGCCGCCGGCGACGCCCTGGCGGGCCGTCCACTCCTGGTCGGGCTCGGGGAGGTGGCCGGCGTCGAGCTGGTCCCAGGAGGCCAGGCAGCCGGAGCCGGTGAAATAGTGGTTGCCGAGCGCCTCGCGCACCCCGAGGTCGGTGAGGACCGCGGTGGGGATGCGGCGGTGCAGGGCCTCCAGCGCGGCGGTGGAGCTGACCGTGACCAGCAGGTCGGTGGTGTCCAGGACCTCGCCCATGGATCCGTGGACCAGGCGCAGGTTGGGCGGCAGGTCGGCCGTGCGGGCGAGCTTCTGGTAGGGCAGCTCCTCCAGGTGCGTGGTGTGCTCGCCGACCCGGGAGCGCAGCTTGAGCAGCACCTGGCGGTCGGGGTGCAGCCGGGCGTGCCGGATCAGCCGGTCGAGCAGATAGGCGCGGTCCTTGCGGGTGTCCGGCACGGACGGCTGGGCCGCGAACACCACGGTGTACGGCCGGTCCTCGCCGTGCGCGGCCGCGTCGCCGCGGTCGGGGGCGCCGCCGAGGAAGGGCAGGGCCGCCTCGGTGACCGCCGACGCGTCCGCGCCCACGCCCTCGTACACGGCGCGGAACCGTTCCGCGTCGTGGCGGGAGTTGGCGAGCACCAGGTCCGCGCCGTGGCGCAGCAGCAGTCCGTCGGCGAGTTTCTCGTACACCACGCCGACGTAGCCGGTGACGACGACGGGCCGCCGGGTGCGCGTCGGCCAGATCCGCCGCAGGCCGTGCAGGACCGCCTGCACGCCGCTGCCGACGAGGGCGAGGACGAGGACGTCGTAGGGCTCGTCGCCCGCGGTCGCGGTGTCCATGACGCGCAGGAACTCCACGGCGCTGACCTCGCGCAGCGTGTCGGCGCGGACGCCGACCTCGGTGAGCTGGCGGGGGGTGGGGGTGGCGCGGCCCCGCAGCAGGTAGCCGTCGAGCCGCGGCTCCCCCGGCACGAGGCGCCGCGCGGTCAGCGCGCCCCATTTCCACCGGGTGTCGGAGTCCGCGAGAACGGCCACGCGCCGGGCCTTGTTCGCACTTGCTGGCACGCCGACGACCGTAGGAAGGCATTTCTAGGTTCCGCCCAACCCGAGCGCAACAGCCGGTGAACAGCACACCGCCTGAAGCGGAATCGGCCGCGCGCCGCCCGGCCGGGCGGCCCGGTTCACGGCATCGCCACACGCCGTTCACCGCTGGTCGACGTGCGGGTAAGGAGGCAGGCGGGGGCGGCGCCCTAACGTCACGCGCGTGGTCAAGCTCTCCGTGATCGTGCCGTTCTACAACGTGCAGCACTACGCGCCCGACACCTTGCGAAGTCTGCGTGCGAACGCGCGCGACGACATCGAATTCGTGCTCGTCGACGACTGTTCGCGCGACGCGACCCCGGACCTTCTCGCGCGGGCGGAGAAGGATCTGCCGAACGCGGTGTACGTCCGGCACGAGCGCAACGGCGGTCTGGCGACCGCGCGCAACACCGGGATCGACCGGGCCCGCGGCGAGTATCTGACGTTCCTGGACGGCGACGACTGGCTGGCGCCGGGCTATTACCCGCGACTGCTGGCCGCGGCCGAGGAGCTGGGCTGCGATTTCCTGCGCACCGACCATGTGCAGTGCGCCGGGCGGGCCCGCACGATCCACCGGGTCCCGCACGGCCGGCGCGGCGTGGTGCTCAGCCCGCGGGAGGCGATCCTGCCCGCCGACCGCTCCACCTCGGTGGACTACCCGTATGCGTGGGCGGGCATCTACCACCGCCGGCTGGCCGACCGCGGTCTGCTGCACTTCACCGACGGGCTGCGCACGGCCGAGGACCGGCCGTGGATCTGGCGGCTGCACCGGGAGGCGGAGTCCTTCGCCGTGGTGGGTCTGCTCGGGGTGCACTACCGGCGCGGTGTGGCCTCCTCGCTCACCCAGATCGGTGATGTGCGCCAGCTGGACTTTCTCCGCGCCTTCGACCAGGTGATCGCCGAGACCGCGCAGGACGCGGAGGCCGAGCGGCTGCTGCCGAAGGCGGTGCGCACCTACTGCGCGATCATCGCGCACCATCTGGGCCGCATCGACCGGTACGAGCCGGCCGTGGCCCGCCGGCTGAAGTCGCTGAGCGCGACGGCCCTGCGCCGCCTGCCGCAGCGGGTGCTCGGCGAGGCGCTGGACGCCATGGACATCCAGCGGGCCACGCGGCTGCGCCGGCTGCGCCGCCGTCCCCTCGTGCCGGGAGCCGCCGCATGACCACGCAGCTCTTCCTCGCCTCGACGCTGTACGGCACCGCCACGCTCGCCGCCGCCCTGGACTCCGGCTGCTTCTCCCCGGCCGGGCGCCGGATCCTGGTGGTCTCCAACAACGCGGCGGTCCCGGAGACCACGCCGCCGCTCGACCGGCAGACCGGCTTCGAACGGCTGCGGGACCGCTTCGACGAGGTGGTGTCGTGGAACGAGGCCATCGCCCCCTTCCACCCGGGCGGCTGGTCCCCGCGCCGGGACGACGTCCCGCTGTGGGAGCGGTATCTGAGACTGCTGTGGCGCCTGGGGGACGACGACGTCGAGCTGGCGGTGGAGTCGATCCAGGTCGATCCGGCGCTCGGGTTCTGCCGGATCTTCCCCGACGCCCCGGTCACCGTCTACGCCGACGGCCTGATGAGCTACGGCCCGACCCGCAACAAGATCGACCCGCTGGTCGGCACCCGCGTCGGCCGGCTGCTGCACCTGGACCTGGTGCCCGGCCTGCGGCCGGTGCTGCTCACCGAGTTCGGCGTCCCGGCCCGGGCCGTGCCCGCGGACGCGTTCGTGAAGGTGCTGGGCGATCTGGCCGGCGCGGCCACGGCGGTGCCCGAGGTGCCGGACGGCTCGGCCCTGCTGCTCGGCCAGTACCTGTCCGCGCTGGACATCCTCTCTCCCGAGGAGGAGGAAGAGCTGCACGTGCGGATGGTGCGGGGCGCGGTCGCGCTCGGCCACACCCGCGTCGTCTTCGCCCCGCATCCCTCGGCGCCGCCCCGCTGGTCCCGGGCGCTGGAGCAGGAGGGTGAGCGGCTGGGCGCCACCGTGACGGTGCTCGGCACGCCCGTCCTCGCCGAGGTGCTCTACCAGCGCGTCCGCCCCGCCCTGGTGGCCGGCTGCTTCTCCACCGGGCTGCTCACCGCCTCGGAGCTGTTCGGGCTGCCGGTCGCGCGCACCGGCACGGACCTGCTGCTGCGGCGCCTGACGCCGTACGAGAACAGCAACCGGATCCCGGTGACGATCGTCGACGCGCTGCTGCCCGACCTGGCCGACCAGGAGGCGGTGAGGGAGCAGCGGCGCGGGGCGGACGCCGAGGCTCTGACCGAGCTGGTGCGCACCGTGGCGTACGCGATGCAGCCGAAGATCCACCCGGGTCTGCGCCCGGAGGCCGAGCGGTATCTCGCCGCGCATCCGGACGCCCGCACCCTGCGCTACTTCGAGCGCCGCCGGCTCGCCTCGCTGGCCCTGCCCGGCGGGATTCCGGCGCAGCTGGCGTTCATCCCGCGCAATGCGACCGTGCGGCGGGTGGCGCGGCGGGCCCGGGCGCTGCGCCGGAGCAGGGGCCGCTGACGCACCGGCGGCGGGCGCCGGCCGGTCGGCTCCCGGCGCGCCCGCCCGTCCTCAGGTGATCCCGTACCGTGTCTCGATGCCGGCGATCACCAGCGCCAGCCCTTCCTCGAACTGCCGGTCGAAGTCGTCGAAGAGCAGCCGGCCGGCCGCGGCGGCGAGCGGATGGTCCGCCATGCGCCGGGCTCGTTCCTCGACGCTGTACCCCTCCCGGCGCTCGCCCGGCAGGGGGCGGACGCCCTGCTCCTCGGTGACGAAGCCGAGCGTGTACAGGTTCACCGCGCGGCCGGCCGCGACGGCCTGGTCGAGGGTGAACCCCGCGGCGGTGAGCAGGCGCAGGGTGTCCTCCAGCCCGGCGGCATGGTCGGTGCCGGTGAGCCGCGAGCCGCTGTACACCTTGGCGCCATCGCGGTAGCCGAGCAGGGCGGTGCGCAGCCCGCGGCTGCTCTTCAGCAGGCGCTCCTGCCAGGTGTCGGCGGGGTCCAGGGCGAGGCCCGCGACCATGCGCCGGTGCATCAGCGTGGCCATCTCGTCGAGCAGCGCCTGCTTGTCCTTGAAGTGCCAGTACAGCGCGGGCGCCTTCACGTCGAGTTCGCGGGCGATGGCGCGCAGCGTCAGGCCGTCCAGGCCGACCTTGTTCAGCAGGCGCAGCGCCGTCTCGGCGACCCGGGTGCGGTCCAGGGGCGCGCGTCGTTCGGTGCTCACGCTTGACAGCTTAACAGCGTTAAGGGCACCCTGCGTGGACGCAGGCACTTAACAGCGTTAAGGGGAGAGTGATGGACGTCCTGATCGTGGGGGCGGGGCCGACCGGGCTGACCCTGGGCATCGACCTGGCCCGGCGGGGTGTGGATGCGCTGGTCGTGGAGCGGGCGGACGGGCTGTTCCCGGGCTCGCGCGGCAAGGGGATCCAGCCGCGCACCCTGGAGGTCTTCGACGACCTCGGCGTGCTCGACGCGATCCGCGCGCACGGCGGCCCGTACCCGGTGCGGATGGTGTGGAAGAACGGCGAACGGATCGGCGAACAGCCGATGTTCGACGCGCTGGAGCCGGACGAGGGCGCGCCGTACCGGGAGCCGTGGATGGTGCCGCAGTGGCGGACGCAACAGATCCTGCGCGACCGGCTGGAGGAGCTGGGCGGCCGGGTGGCCTTCGGACGCGAGGCGACGGGCCTGGACCAGGACGCGCAGGGCGTGACGGTGCACTTCGCCGACGGCGGCACCGTCCGCGCGCGGTACGTGGTCGCCGCCGACGGCGGACGCTCCGCCGTGCGGCGCGCGCTGGGCGTGGAGATGGCCGGGGAGACGGTCGACCCGAACCCGTTCCTGGTGGCGGACGTCGGCGTGCGGGGCCTGGACCGGGACCACTGGCACGCCTTCCCCGCCGACGACGGCACGGGCGTGATGCTGTGCCCGCTGGCCGGCACGGACGAATTCCAGCTGGCGGCGCGGCTGCCGCAGGGCGAGGACCCGGAGCCGACGCTGGAGGGCGTCCGGGCGCTGGTCGCCGCCCGCACGCACCTGGACGCCTCGGCGGTGACCCGGCTGGGCTGGGCCTCCGCCTACCGTCCGCGGGCCGCCCTGGCCGGCCGTTTCCGGGTGGGCCGGGTCCTCCTCGCGGGCGACGCCGCGCACATCCACTCCCCGGCCGGCGGGCAGGGCCTGAACACCGGCATCCAGGACGCCTGCAACCTGGGCTGGAAGCTGGGCGCGGTACTCCGGGACGGCGCGGACGAGGCGCTGCTGGACAGCTACGAGGAGGAGCGGCGCGCCAACGCCGCCGAGATGCTGGGCCTGACCACCAAGGTGCACCGGGGCGAGGTGCGGCGCGGGAAGGCGACGGTGCAGCTGGATCTCGGCTACCGCGCGTCCTCGCTGAGCGTGGAGACACGCCGGGACCCGGCCGGTGTACGGGCCGGCGACCGCGCCCCGGACGGCCGGGTGGACGGCATCCGCCTCTTCGACGTCTTCCGCGGTCCGCACTGGACGCTGCTCGGCGGCCGGGCACCGGTGGCCGGGGTGCGCTCCCTGCCGGCCGCCCCCGCGTCCTACGGCCCGGGTGTGTTCCTCGTCCGCCCGGACGGCTACGTCGGCTGGGCGGGCGGGCAGGCGACGGCGGACGGGCTCGCGGCCTATCTGGCGCGGTTCGGGCTGCGCTGACCGGCGCCCGCCGGGTACGGGCCGCCGCCCTTCACCGCCCGCCGCCGGTCCTGGGGGACGACCCGGCGGCGGGCGCTCACCTGTCGGCTCAGGCCCCGGTTCAGAACACGTCACTGGGCGTGTAGGTGCCCCACACCTCGCGCAGCGCGTTGCACACCTCGCCCACCGTGGCCCGGGCCCGCAACGCCTCCTTCATCGGGTACAGGACGTTGTCCTCGCCCGCGGCAGCCTTCTTCAGGGCGGCGAGGGCCGCGTCCACCGCGCCCTGGTCCCGCTCGGCGCGCAGCTTCGCCAGCCGCTCGGCCTGCTGCACCTCGATCGCCGGGTCGACGCGCAGCGGCTCGTACGGCTCCTCCTCGTCCAGCTTGAAACGGTTGACGCCGACCACCACCCGCTCACCGGAGTCGGTCTCCTGGGCGATGCGGTAGGCGTTGCGCTCGATCTCGTCCTTCTGGAAGCCGCGCTCGATGGCCGCGACGGCACCGCCGAGGTCCTCGACCTTCCGCATCAGCTCCAGCGCGGCCGCCTCCACCTCGTCGGTCATCTTCTCGATGACGTAGGAGCCGGCGAAGGGGTCCACGGTCGCGGTCACGTCGGTCTCGTAGGCGAGGACCTGCTGGGTGCGCAGCGCCAGGCGGGCGCTCTTGTCGGTGGGCAGCGCGATCGCCTCGTCGAAGGCGTTGGTGTGCAGCGACTGGGTGCCGCCGAGCACCGCGGCCAGGCCCTGCACCGCCACCCGGACGAGGTTCACCTCCGGCTGCTGCGCGGTCAGCTGCACCCCGGCCGTCTGCGTGTGGAACCGCAGCATCATCGACTTGGGGTTCTTCGCGCCGAACTCCTCCATCATCACCCGCGCCCAGATCCGGCGGGCGGCACGGAACTTGGCGACCTCCTCCAGGATGGTCGTGCGGGCCACGAAGAAGAAGGACAGGCGCGGGGCGAAGTCGTCCACGTCCATGCCGGCCGCGACCGCGGTGCGCACGTACTCGATGCCGTCCGCCAGGGTGAAGGCGATCTCCTGCGCGGGCGAGGCACCGGCCTCCGCCATGTGGTAGCCGGAGATCGAGATGGTGTTCCACTTGGGGATCTCGGCCCGGCAGTACTTGAAGATATCCGCGATCAGCCGCAGCGACGGCTTGGGCGGGAAGATGTACGTGCCGCGGGCGATGTACTCCTTGAGCACGTCGTTCTGGATCGTGCCGGTGAGTTTCTCCGCCGGCACGCCCTGCTCCTCCCCCACCAGCTGGTACAGCAGCAGCAACAGCGCGGCCGGGGCGTTGATCGTCATCGACGTGGACACCTTGTCCAGCGGGATGCCGTCGAACAGCACCCGCATGTCGTCGAGGGAGTCGATCGCCACACCCACCTTGCCGACCTCGCCGTGCGCGATCGGAGCATCGGAGTCGTGGCCCATCTGGGTGGGAAGATCGAAGGCGACCGACAGGCCCATGGTGCCCGCCTCGATCAGCTGCTTGTAGCGGGCGTTGGACTCCGTGGCCGTGCCGAATCCCGCGTACTGGCGCATGGTCCAGGGGCGGCCGGTGTACATCGTCGGGTACACGCCCCGGGTGAACGGGTACGCCCCCGGCTCCCCCAGTTTCTCCGCCGGGTCCCATCCCTGGAGATGCCGCGGTCCGTAGACCGGCTCGATCGGCAGCCCGGACTCCGACTCGCGCGCCATGGTGTGTGCCTCCGCCTCGTTGCTTGCTCGCCGACTGGTCGCCGGTGCGGCCGCCCTCGGCACGGACTGTAGTGGCGGCCGTGCGGTCCGTGGAGTGCCCCACGCTGGGACCTTGCTCACAACAACGCCCCCTGCCGTGCCCCGGACGGACCACGTGCTCGTACCGCCCGCTGTCGCTTCCCACCTTGCCCCCTGGTTCACCGGCGGTCACGTGTGGGGAGACATGGCGTGGACCACGCACCACGGGACGACTGCATCACGTGACGACAGGCGAAGGCGGCGTGACGCGGCTCGGCGCCCGGGGACGGGCGCGCGCGGCACGGCACCGCGGAGACGGTGGATGGAGCGCATGCGTAGCGGAGTCATGAGACGAACGAGTGCCGCTGTTGCGGCGGCCGTGGCACTGACGGCGGTCTACGGCTGCACGGTGCAGACGCCGGGCACGGACACCGGCGCGGACACCGACGGCCGCCCCCGCTCACCGGTGCACATCGAGATCCCGGCCACCCGGTCGCCCGGCGGCCACTCCCCCGCCGGACGGACCGGGCACACCACCGCACCGGCGAAACGCCCGGTCGCCACGCCCTCCGCCCCGGCCGCGTCGCCGAAGCCCGCACCCCCCGCGCCGACCCTCTACCAGCGCGGCGACAGCGGAGTCGCCATCCGTGAACTCCAGGCCAGGCTGCGGCAGATCGGCTGGCTGCACGAGGGCCCGACCGGCACCTACGACGCCACGACCGAGCAGGCCGTCGCCGGTTTCCAGGGCAAGCGGGGACTGCCGCGCACCGGACGCACCGACACCGTCACCTGGCAGCGGCTGCTGTCCATGACCCGCCGGCCGGGGAAGTGGGAGCTGTATCTGATGGGCGGTCAGCCGGCCGGCGCACCCGATCCGCGGTGCCTGACCGGGCGGGTGCTGTGCATCGACAAGACCACCCGGACCCTGCGCTGGATGATCGACGGCCGGACGGTCTCGACGATGGCGGTGCGCTTCGGCACGGAGGCGACACCGACACGCGAGGGCGTGTTCCAGGTCTTCTGGAAGTCGCGCCACCATGTCTCCACGCTCTACGACACGCCCATGCCGTACGCCATGTTCTTCAGCGGCGGCCAGGCCGTGCACTACTCCGCCGACTTCGCGGCCCGCGGCTACGCGGGCGGGTCGCACGGCTGTGTGAACGTCCGCGACAAGGCGGCGATCGCGCAGCTCTTCGAGCAGGTCGAGGTCGGGGACAAGGTCGTCGTCCACTGGTGAGGCCCCACGGCAGGAACGGGCTGACCACGGGCTGACCACGGGCGGACACGGAGGCGGGGCGCGGGCGGGACCGGGGGAACATGTCCCGCCCGCGCCGGGCACGGGCTGCGGGTACGGGGGGAACCCAGGCGCCGTGCCGAGGCCGATGACCAGTCGGCCACTGAGTACTGCGCCGGGGGCGCCGGAAACGTTACGCCCCCGCGCGAGAAGCCTCGCGACGCCGCGGGAAGCCGTGCGCATGCCGTGGGGTGCCGCACCGGCGCAGGGCACCGGCGGCGGGGCGGCGCCCGGTGGGGCGTGGGCGGGACGGCGGCCCGGGGGCTTGCGCCGGCTCGGGTGACCGGCCCGGCGCGGCGGACCGGGGCGCGGGCCGGTCAGACGTCCGCCGAGGGGCCGCCGTCGTCGCCGGCGCTCTCGCCGCTCCCGTTCCCGTGGCCGTTCCCCCCGCCGTGCCGGGTGTCACCCTGGCCGCCGTGCCGGTCACGGCTGTGGTGGCCCCGGCTGTCCCGGCCGTGCTCCCCGTCCTCGTCGTGGTCCTCGTCGTTCCGCCCGGTCGTGTGGCCGCTGTCGGGAGCGAGACCGTGACCGTCGTTTCCGCCGCCGTCGCCCTCCTGGCCGTCCTGGTCACCCCGGCCGTCGTGGCCGTCCTGGTCGTCCTGGTCGTCCTGGTCGCCCGCGCCGTCCTGGTCCCCGTGGTCGCTGCGGATCTCGCCCGTGAGACGGGTCGGGTTCGTCCGCCCCTCGGTGCCGGGATTTCCTCCGTGCGCGTCCTTCTCGCCCGCGCCGCCCCTCCCCCACAGGCCGGGGACGCGGTGCTCGCTGGCGTCCTTGTCGCCTCGGCCGGGCTCGCCGGGACGGTGAGAGGAACCGGGCTCGTCGTCCCGGCCGTCGTGCTCCCCGGTCCGTGGCCCGGCGGTGGACTCGCCGCGCAGGGTGTCGCGGCCGGCGGCGCCGGAGGAACCGTGCGTGGCCTTCCCGGTCGCCGGCAGCTCGCGCTCGACGTCCGGCGAAGGCGCCGCGGCGGGACCGTCCGGGGTGGGCCAGTCCGACACGGAGGCGGCGGGCGAGGGCCGGGCGTCGCGGAACGGGGTGGGCAGCACCTCGGCGGTGGCCACCGCCAGCGCGCCGATCGCGCTCGCGGCCAGCGCGGCCGACAGCACCAGCCGCACCGGGCGGCACCGGACCGGGTGACCCGGCCGGCCCCCCTGCTCGTGCGCCCGCGCGCCCGGTCGCCCGCCGAGACGGACCAGGCCCGCGTCGGCCGGCGGGAACCCGGAACGCCGGGCGGAGATGCCCCCGCCCCGGCCGGCCCGGGCGGTGCCCGCGGACTGCGCGGCGTCGGCGGCCTCCGCCCGGACCTTGCGGAAGGCCGCCAGCGCGGCGGCCTCGCCGGGCAGTTCGGGCTCGTCGGCGGGCAGCTCGGGGCACAGGCCGGCGGTCAGGGCGTCCAGCGCCCGGGCGAGCCGTTCGGCGCGGGCGGTGACGGCGGTGCCCGGTGGCTCGCCGCGCAGCAGGCGCTCCGCCATGTCGCGGTCCAGCCATCGGTACTGCTCGTCGGCCATCACATGTCCCTCTGCGTCCCAGCGCGCGGATGCGTCACAGCGGCGGACGTCACCGGGGGCCTCTTCGGTTGCCGCGGGGACGGCACCGCGTCGAGCCCGTCGGCGTACGACGGATCGTCGGCGAGGAGTTCCGCGAGCCGTTTCAGGCCCCGGTGCGCGGCGGTGCGGACGGCGCCCGGCCGTTTGCCGAGGGTCTCGGCCGCGGTCTTCGCGTCCAGACCCATGACCACGCGCAGCACGACGGCCTCGGCCTGGTCCTGGGGAAGGCGGGCGATGAGGGAGAGAGTGTGGCCGGTGGTGAGGGACTCGATGGCCTCGCTCGCGGTGTCGGACTCGGCGGGCCGGCCGGTCAGTTCCGTCTCGTCACCGCCGGTCGCGGGGCGGCGGCCGCGCTTGCGGATGTGGTCCAGGGCGCGGTTGCGGGCGATGCGCGCGGCCCAGCCGCGGAACCGGTCGGCGTCACCGCTGAACCGCCCGAGGTCGCGTGCTATCTGCAGCCATGCCTCCGAGGCCACGTCCTCGGCGTCCGGGTCGCCCACCAGGGTGCGGACGTATCCCAGCAGTCGCGGGTGCACGCTGCGGTACACGGTCCGGAACGCGGCCTCGTCCCCGTTCTGCGCCGCCCGTACCGCGGCGGTCAGCTCCGCGTCGTCCCCCTGCACCCGTGGTCCTCAGTAGATCGAGCACGATCGTCACCGGCGCCATCGCCGTCGCCGGATGCGGTGATCGTGCGTGGTCGCGCTTGACGCGAAAGGCACGTTACGGCCTGAAACCGTCCGCCGTCCATGGCTGTACAACGTGCAACCAAATCGTTTCGGTGGCCGGCCCGGGACCGGGTGTGACACAAAACGCATGCCCGGCGCTGTACCCAGTACGGGCCGCCGTGCGGCCCGCAGCACGCGACGGCCGGGGCCTCTCCTGTGGGGGGTGGCGGCCCCGGCCGTTGCCCTGTCGCCACGGGTTTCTCTCTCCCCCCCCCCCCGTGCGGCCCGTGACGTGCCGCCTGCCGTCTGCCCTCGTTCGTGCGTCAGTGCTGCGGGACGCGCCGTCCCGCCAGTGCGTCCAGGCACAGCAGCCGCAGCGACCCCGTCCCGGCGAAGCAGCGCCGTGCCTCGTCGATCGGGTCCCACAGCAGTCCGTCCGGGGTGCGGATCCAGTGGTCGCCGCCGGAGGCCCACCACTCCGCACCGGACGCCCGGACGATCACCTCGCCGGCGTAGGCGCCGAAGCCGCGCAGCACGCTGTCCACGGCGGCCCGCGGGGTGCCCTCGCGACGGAGGTCCTCGATCATCCGGTCGACCCGCCACAGGCTCTGTGCCGAGTAGTCCAGGCGCAGCCGGGCGCCCTCGCGCATCGTCGCCACGACGTCCGCGGCCCATCGCACCGGCCGCGCCGCGGCGTGCGGCCTGGTCCGCTGTCCCGTCATCGCTTCCTGTGTCGTCATGTCCGGGAAAGCGACGCCCGGGGCCGCGGTGTCACGCCGAATCGGGCGGGTTTCCGCGACCCGCGCAACACCGGCGCAGCTTGCCCCCAGGACGCACACAACCCGCGCATACCGCGGCCCCGGTCCCGGGCGGCGGGCCCGGGACCGGGGCCGGGGCAGCGGTTTGCTCAGCCGAGCTTGCCGGCCAGCGCCCTGAAGTCCGTCCAGGACAACGGAGGCTTGCCCGGGTCCCACAGCTTCTGGACGGTGGCCCGCAGCGGCATGCGGATGCCGGCGGCCACCTGCTGCTCGGTCTGCGCACGGGGCAGATCGCTCCAGACGGCGAAGCTGCCGCCGAGGATCTGGCTGTCGTAGCGGGCGGGGACGGCCTCGGTGCCGCGCAGCACCCGCGGGGTCCACTGCTCGTAGATGCGCTGCCCGGTCGGGTAGACGAAGGTCTGCGGCTGCCCGAGGACGTAGTAGAGGAACTCGTCGTTGTAGTTGAGCACCTTGCGGCCCTCGGCCAGGTACGCGGCCGGCTGCCGGGCGCCGATCTCCTTGCCGGTCCAGTAGGCGGCCTCGATGTCCTCCTCCGGCCGCACGGAGGTGTTGCGGTAGAAGCCGTCGTTCCAGGCGCGGGGGGTGCGCCCGTGGTCGCGGACGATGGCGGCGCGGGCGTTCAGCCAGCCGGTGGCGAGGTCGGCGACGGTGCCGCCGGGCCCGTAGGCCTTGCGGGCGGCGGCCGCCAGCTGCGGGTAGGAGGCGGCGGGGTCGCGCACGGTCAGCGCCTGGTACTCGTCGCCGCCGAGGTGCCAGTAGGAGCCGGGGAAGACGTCCGCGAACTCGTCGAGCAGATCGTCGACGATCTTCGCCGCCTCGGGCTTGGAGATGTCGACGGCGCCCCGGGTCGCCACCCCCTGCGCGTTGCGCAGCTGCAGACCGGGGTGGGCGGCGATGACCGCGCCCAGGTGGCCGGGCGAGTCGATCTCCGGCACGACGGTGATGTGCCGGGACGCGGCCAGGTCGACGATCTGCTTGACCTGTGCCTTGGTGAGGTGGTCCGGGGAGACGATCTCCGGGTGGGTGTCGGACTGGATGCGGAAGGCCTGGTCGTCGGAGAAGTGCAGGCCCAGCTCGTTGTACTTAAGGTCGCCCAGTTCGCGTATCCGGTCCTCGATCCAGCCGGCCGAGTACGGCTTGCGGGCGATGTCCAGCATGAAGCCGCGGCGCGGCTTGGCCGGCGCGTCGTTCACCACGCCCTCGGGGGCGGAGCCGGCGCCGCGCACCTCCTGCTTCAGGGTGCGGGTGCCGTAGAAGACGCCCGCGTCGGCGGGCCCGCCGATGGTGACCCGGCCGTCGCGGACGGTCATGGTGTACGACTCGGGGCTGCCCTTCCGGCCTCCGCCCAGCGTCAGGTGGACGTCCCCGGTGCGCACGTCGTCCGTGCGGCCGCCGTAGGCCAGGCCCAGCTCGCCGGCGATCAGCTTGCCCTCGTCAGCCAGCGAGTCGTCGGAGACGACCACCCGTTCGCCCTTGGCCGGCCGCCATCCCGGGCCGCGGGCGGCGGTGAAGTCCCGTACCGCGGGGATGGTGCGCGGGGCCTGGGAGAGCGGATAGACCTTGGTGGGACTGGCCGGAGAAGCGGGCCGCGGTGCGCTGCGGTCCGCCTCCGGCGTACTGCCGTCGCCGCCGAAGGCCCACAGCCCGAGTCCGGTGCCGAGGCCGACCGTGGCGGCGAACATCCCGCCGGCCAGGAGATACCTGTGCCGCAGCCTTCGGGCCGGAGCCCGGCGGTGCCTGTGCTGACTCACTCTGCCAACGTACGGCCTGTCCGGACGCCATGCGTCCACTGCACGTCCTCAAACTCTTCCGTCCGGGTGAAATTCGCTCATCGACCGGACAGTTCACGATCACGACCGATAGCGTGACGATCACCCTCATGATCCCCTGCCGTCGCAGGTGACGCCGCCGTCGCGGCGCCCGCGATCCCACACCGCCGAGGACCCACACTGCCCGCGCTGACTCCGCAGTGCCTGGAGCACTTCAACACCGCGCCCGCCCATCAGGCCCGCCGCACCCTGCTGGCCTGCCTGCGCAGCCCCCACTGGGCCGGGCGGCTCACCGCCCACCGTCCCTATCCGGACCTGCCCGCCCTGCTGGCCGCGGCCGACGAGGCCACGTACGACCTGGACGAGAGCGACCTCGCCGAAGCCCTGGCGGCCGAGCCGCCGCCGGCCCTGCCCGAGGGGGCGTACACGGCCGCCTCCACCGCGCTGACCGCGGCGTACGCCGCCTACGCGGACACGTTCGGGCACCCCTTCGTCCTCTGCCTCGACGACGTCCCGCCCGGCGAGATCCTCGACCGGCTGCTGGCCGCGGTCCGGTCACGATTGACGAACGATCCCGAGGAGGAACGGACGGTCGCGGCGGAGGAGCTGCGCCGCCTGGCACGCGGACGTCTGGCCCGCGCCCTCCAGGGGCGTGACCAGCCACGACGCGCCCGTAGCCGCCCGGCGCCGCGGCGTCCGCGGCCGGCGGCCGCCCCCGCTGACCCGTCCGTGCACGTTTGAGTGCCATCTCGATCACACCGGCAGGCCCCCTGCAATGCTCACGGCAACCCCTCGCTACCATGCTGGGGGCCGGTGGACCGTACCCGGCCGGGCCCGACCGACAACAAGCCGGCGCGGCCCTATACGTCCCCGCTCCCGGAGGGTTCTTCAGTGCCGGCTGGAACGCTGTACCGCGGCCGGGAAGGAATGTGGTCGTGGGTGGCTCACCGAGTCACCGGCGTGCTCATTTTCTTCTTCCTGTTCGTTCACGTGCTGGACACCGCGCTCGTCCGCGTGTCTCCCGAGGCCTACGACACCGTCGTGGCCACGTACAAGACGCCGATCGTCGCCTGCCTGGAGTACGGCCTCGTCGCCGCCATCCTGTTCCACGCACTCAACGGTCTGCGGGTCATCGCCGTCGACTTCTGGGCCAAGGGTGCCCGTTACCAGAAGCCGATGCTCTGGACCGTGGTCGTCGTCTGGGTCGTGCTCATGCTGGGGGCGATCTACCCCGTCCTGGGCCACGCCGCTCGAGTCGTCTTCGGGAGCTGACGCGCATGTCCACCACTGAAACCTCCTCCGGTGTGAGCCCCGTCGAGGGCGCCGCCGTCTACACCGTCGACAACCCGGCGCCGGTCATCCAGCCCCCGCGCCAGCGGACCAAGAAGACCCCGAAGTCGACCCGGGGCAACTTCGAGATGTACGGCTGGCTGTTCATGCGGCTGTCCGGCGTCGTCCTGGTCGTCCTCGTCATCGGCCACCTGCTGATCCAGCTCGTGCTGGACGGTGGCGTCTCCAAGATCGGCTTCGCCTTCGTCGCCGGACGCTGGGCCTCCCCGTGGTGGCAGGTCTGGGATCTGCTCATGCTGTGGCTGGCGATGCTGCACGGCTGCAACGGCCTGCGCACGGTCATCAACGACTACGCCGAGCGCGCGGGTACGCGGCTGTGGCTGAAGGCACTGCTCTACACCGCCACGGTGTGGACGATTCTGCTGGGCACGCTGGTGATCTTCACCTTCGACCCGAACATCCGCTAGGCCACGGGACCGAGGTAATCCCTGATGAAGATCCACAAGTACGACACCGTCATCGTCGGCGCCGGTGGCGCCGGTATGCGTGCCGCCATCGAGGCGACCAAGCGCAGCCGCACCGCGGTCCTGACCAAGCTCTACCCCACCCGGTCCCACACGGGCGCCGCGCAGGGCGGCATGGCCGCCGCGCTGGCCAACGTGGAGGAGGACAACTGGGAGTGGCACACCTTCGACACGGTCAAGGGCGGTGACTACCTGGTCGACCAGGACGCCGCGGAGATCCTGGCGAAGGAGGCCATCGACTCCGTCCTCGACCTGGAGAAGATGGGCCTGCCGTTCAACCGCACCCCGGACGGCCTCATCGACCAGCGCCGCTTCGGCGGTCACAGCCGCAACCACGGCGAGGCCCCGGTCCGCCGCTCCTGCTACGCGGCCGACCGCACCGGCCACATGATCCTCCAGACGCTGTACCAGAACTGCGTCAAGGAGGGCGTGGAGTTCTACAACGAGTTCTACGTCCTGGACCAGCTGATCACCGAGGTCGACGGCGTCAAGCGGTCGGCCGGTGTCGTCGCCTACGAGCTGGCCACCGGCGAGATCCACGTCTTCCAGGCGAAGTCCGTGATCTACGCCTCCGGCGGCTGCGGCAAGTTCTTCAAGGTGACGTCCAACGCGCACACCCTGACCGGTGACGGCCAGGCCGCGGTGTTCCGCCGGGGCATCCCGCTGGAGGACATGGAGTTCTTCCAGTTCCACCCGACCGGCATCTGGCGCATGGGCATCCTGCTCACCGAGGGTGCCCGCGGCGAGGGCGGCATCCTGCGCAACAAGGACGGCGAGCGCTTCATGGAGAAGTACGCTCCCGTCATGAAGGACCTGGCGTCCCGTGACGTGGTCTCCCGCTCCATCTACACGGAGATCCGCGAGGGCCGCGGCTGCGGTCCCGACGGCGACCACGTGTACCTGGACCTGACCCACCTGCCGCCGGAGCAGCTGGACGCCAAGCTGCCGGACATCACCGAGTTCGCGCGGACCTACCTGGGCATCGAGCCGTACACCGACCCGATCCCGATCCAGCCGACCGCGCACTACGCGATGGGCGGCATCCCGACCAACGTCATGGGCGAGGTCCTCGCCGACAACACCACGGTGGTCCCGGGTCTGTACGCGGCCGGCGAGGTCGCCTGCGTGTCCGTGCACGGCGCCAACCGCCTGGGCACCAACTCGCTGCTGGACATCAACGTCTTCGGCCGCCGCGCCGGCATCGCCGCCGCCGAGTACGCGAGCACGGCGGACTTCGTCGACCTGCCGGAGAACCCGGAGTCCTTCGTCGTCGAGCAGATCGAGCGGCTGCGGTCCTCCACCGGCACCGAGCGGGTGGCGGAGCTGCGGCGCGAGCTGCAGGAGACCATGGACGCCAACGTGATGGTGTTCCGCACCGAGCAGACCATCAAGACGGCGGTCGAGAAGATCGGCGAGCTCAAGCAGCGCTACAAGAACGTGGCGATCCAGGACAAGGGCAAGCGGTTCAACACCGACCTGCTGGAGGCCATCGAGCTGGGCAACCTGCTGGACCTGGCCGAGGTCATGGCGGTCTCCGCCCTGGCCCGCAAGGAATCCCGCGGCGGTCACTACCGTGAGGACTACCCCAACCGCGACGACGTCAACTTCATGCGCCACACCATGGCGTACCGCGAGGTCGGCGCCGACGGGTCCGAATCCATCCGTCTCGACTACAAGCCGGTCGTCCAGACCCGCTACCAGCCGATGGAGCGTAAGTACTGATGGCAACCCCTGTTCTGGACAAGGCGGACGCGGCCGGCAAGCCCGAGCCGGGTTTCGCGGACTCCCCCTACATCACCGTCACCTTCCGCATCCGCCGGTTCAACCCGGAGGTCTCGGCCGAGGCGGCCTGGCAGGACTTCCAGCTGGAGATCGACCCGAAGGAGCGCGTCCTCGACGGTCTGCACAAGATCAAGTGGGAGCAGGACGGCACGCTGACCTTCCGCCGCTCCTGCGCGCACGGCATCTGCGGCTCGGACGCCATGCGGATCAACGGCCGCAACCGGCTGGCCTGCAAGACGCTGATCAAGGACATCAACCCGGAGAAGCCGATCACGATCGAGCCCATAAAGGGCCTGACGGTCCTGAAGGACCTGGTCGTGGACATGGAGCCGTTCTTCCAGGCGTACCGGGACGTGATGCCCTTCCTGATCACGAAGGACACCAACGAGCCGACGCGGGAGCGGCGGCAGTCGCCTGAGGACCGGGCGCGCTTCGACGACACCACGAAGTGCATCCTGTGCGCGGCTTGCACCTCCTCCTGCCCGGTGTTCTGGAACGACGGCCAGTACTTCGGTCCGGCCGCGATCGTCAACGCGCACCGCTTCATCTTCGACAGCCGTGACGACGCGGGCGAGCAGCGCCTGGAGATCCTCAACGACAAGGACGGCGTCTGGCGCTGCCGCACCACCTTCAACTGCACCGACGCCTGCCCGCGCGGCATCGAGGTCACCAAGGCGATCGCGGAGGTCAAGCGCGCCCTGATCACGCGCCGCTTCTGACCTTCGCACCACCGAGGGCATCTTCCTGTCGCCCCGTCGGCCCTGTGGCCGGCGGGGCGATCTGCTGTGGTGCGCGGGGCGATCCACTGTGCGGCGCCCGGGTGCCGGGCTCTGATGCGGCGCGCCCGCTCAGGTGCGTCCCGGCTCGCGGCTTCCGCCTGAACGGCCGGATACGCCGTAATCTGATGACATGTCAGATGACGAGTCGTACGAGCTGCTCGGGTTCGACAACGTGCTGCTTCCCGTGGGCGACCTCGGCGAGGCCGTGGCGTTCTACGAGCGGGCCGGGTTCACCGTGGCGACCCGGCTGGACGAGGCGGGCATCGCGGTGCTCCGGGTCGGTGCCGAGGCCCCGGGCATCCTGCTGCGGCACGAGGAGGCCCTGGGCCGCCGCACCCCGCCGTGGCCCTCGCCGCGTGTCTGGCTGGAGGTACCGGACGCGCGGACCGCGGCCCGTGAACTGACCGCGGCCGGCATCCGGCTGCTGGACGAGCCGTGGGCGATGGTGACCGGCTGGGTGGTGGAGATCGCCGACCCCTGGGGGAACGTCCTCGGCTTCACCGACTACACCAAGCGCCGGGAACTGGGCCGCGTGGGCTGACGGGCGGGCGGCCTGCCGGGGTTCCGTTCCTCGGATCACGACAGGGCTCGCGGGCCCCGGGCCCCGGCGGCCGCACGGGGTGCCCGGTCCCGTCCGGGTGACACGGGACGAAGGCGGCACCCGCGTGCCGTGCTGCCTACGATGATGTTCTCGGCCCCGTCCCCGAGGAGGCACGCGATGTCCGCCGCATCCGTCGAGCAGCCCTTCCGCGCCGACGAGCCGTTCTCCCTCACGGCCATCGCCGAGGAGATCAGGGAGCGCCATCCGGGGTACCGCGTCGAGATCATCGGAGGACATCTCCTTGTCACGTCCGCACCGGACGCCCCCCACGCCGTCGTTCTGACGGACCTCATGATTCCTTTCCTCGCCGCCGGTCTGCACGGCGAGGAGAGCAAGGTGGTCCAGAGCGTCGCGATCGCCCTCCCGACCGGCGACGAGGACTACTGCATTCCCGACCTTGCGGTCGTCGACGCCGGCATCGACGACCACGTGGTGGCGAACAACGCCCACGACCCGGTGTGCTTCCGGCTGGTCCTGGAGGTCACCTCCAACAACCGGCGGGACGACCTGAAGACCAAGGTCACCGCCTACGCCGAGGCCAAGGTGCCCGTCTACGTCGTCGTCGACCGCAAGCACCGGCGCCTGCACGTGCTCACGGAACCCGACGCGGGCGCCTACACCAGCCATCGCGTCCACGCCCCCGGCGAGACCGTCACCCTGCCGGACCTGATCGGTGCCGAGGTCGTGCTCGACGTGGCGCGGATCCTCACCGCCGGGCGGCCGGCGGCCGGGTGATCAGATCCAGCCCAGTTTCCACAGCCGGAACACGCCGGTGCCGTCGTTGACGTACTGACCGCCGCCGACGTCCTCCGTGGTGACGACGTACTCCTTCTGCTGCCACAGCGGGATCAGCGGCACGTCGTCGGCCACCTGCTGCTGCAGGTCGCGGAAGTCCTTCGTGACCCGGCTGCGGTCGGCGTAGCGCCGGCTGTCCGTGACCAGGGCGTCGACGTCCTTGCTGCTGTAGCCGGTGTTCATGCTGCTGCCGGTGCCGACGAGCGGGGCACCGAAGGTGTCCGGGTCCGGATAGTCGGCGACCCAGCCCACCGCGTACGCGTCGAGCTTGCCGGCCGCGTACCGCTTCTGGAAGTCGGTCCACTCATAACCCTTGACGTCGACCGTGAACAGGCCGCTCGCCTCCAGCTGGCGTTTGATCTCCGCGGCCTCCTCGGCACCGGAGCCGCGGCCGATGGCGTAGCCGTAGGTGAAGTGCACGGGGACCTGCACCCCGGCCTCGGTCAGCAGCTGCCGTGCCTTCTTGACGCTCGGCTCGGGATAGGTGTCGAAGAAGGCCGTGGTGTGCCCGGTGATGCCCGCCGGGACCAGGGAGTACAGCGCGTCCACGGTGCCGTCGTAGACGGAGGCGGCCAGCTGCTCGCGGTTGATCAGCCAGGCCATGGCGCGGCGGACGCGGACGTCGTGCAGCGGGGAGGAGGACCGGGTGCTGAGGTACAGGTTGCGGACCTCGGAGCTGTCGGACTCCGACACGCGCTGGTCGGGGTCGCTGGGATTGAGACCGGCGAGGACATCGGGGGTGAGCGTGCGGGTGGCGACGTCGATCTGCCGGTTCTTCCAGGCGGCGTCCAGGGCCTTGCCGTCGGGGTAGTAGTGCAGCTCGACGGGGTTGCCGGTGCGGCTGACCGCGCCCTTGTAGGAGCGGTTGGGCCGCAGCGCGGCGACCTCGCCCTTGACGTACCGGGTCAGCCGGTACGGGCCGGTGCCGTCGGCCTGGTTGCCGGTGCGCAGCGTGTCGGACGGGTAGCGGGAGCGGTCGACGATGGAGCCGGCTCCGGTGGCGACCTTGAAGGGGAACGTGGCGTCCGGCTCCGACAGGTGGAACGTGACGATCATGCCGTCGGCCTCCACCGACTTCAGGGTGGAGAACAGCGGGGCCGGGCCGACATCGGCGTTGATCTTCTTGACCCGGTCGAAGGAGTACTTGACGTCCTCGGCGGTCATCGTCCGCCCGCTCGGGAACGTCAGGCCCGAGCGCAGCTCGCAGCGGTAGGTGCGCAGCCCGCCGCCGACGAACGAACAGCTCCTGGCCGCATCCGGCACCGGCGTGGCGCCGTCCGGCTCGAAGGTCAGCAGGGACTGGAACACATTGCTGTACAAGGCCCAGGAGCCGGCGTCGTAGGAGCCGGCCGGGTCGAGCGAGGTGACGGCGTCGGTCGTGCCGACGGTGATGGCCCTCGCCTCGCCGTCCTTCTCCGGCAGCAGTGTCCAGGCCCCCACGCCCGCGATCACCAGGACCAGCAGGGCCAACAGGATCCGTATGCGAACCGCTCGCATCGGTGATGCCTCCCCAGGTCCCGTCGCGGGACCACCGTGCATGTGCCACGCCTCACAGGCGCGCCGACACCTAATCACAGCTCGTCGGCCGGGGGAAGAGCGGTCTGGATGAGATGAAAAGACGTTATGAAGAAGTGTTGTCACCTCGTTTCACAGGAAATCCCCAGCATGCCCGGACGGCCGGGGCTGGGGATGCGTCCTGTTTTCGGTTGGTGACGGCGGGGGCGCGGACGCCGCGCGCGGGTGTGCGGCCCGGACGTCCGTGAGGTCCGTGACGGGAGCGCCGTGACGCCGGTGGCCGGATCCCTATGACGTCCGGCGCAGGGCGCGCAGGCCACGCAACCCGATCACGCCGATCACCGTCCCCAATACGAAGGAGACGACGGCCAGCGCCAGATGGACCCAGAAGTACGCGGTCGGGTGCCCGTCGTCGAAGGCGAGTCCGCTGCCGTCCTTGACGAGATTCTTGACGAAAGTGACCCAGATGACCCAGCTCCACACCCCGAACGCGAGCAGGAACCAGGAGACGGGGCGACTGAGCTTCATACCTCCAGTATCGCTGCCGGGCGGCCGGAGCCGGGTGCGGGGGGCGGCCGGGCGGCGGGGGCGGGCCGGTGACGGGGACCTGGGCGCAGCACCGGCGAGCGCGCCCGATACGTTTCCGACCGTGCGCGCACCCGAGAAGCTGCTGCGGCGATCCCTTGCGGTCGCTTCCGCCTCCCTGTTGTCCCTCTCCCTGTCCATGACCGTGGGCACCTCTGTCGCGGCGGCGGCGCCGGCGGTGAAGGCGAGCCCCTCGGCCACTCCCCCGGCCCGTATGTCGACCGTGGGCGGCGACCGTCTGGGCCGGCCCGGCACCCAGGCCGAGCTCGCGGACGGTGTGCCGGTCCTGCCCGAGGACCTCACCGCGCGGTCCTGGATCGTGGCCGACGCCGAGTCCGGGCAGGTGCTCGCCGCGCACAACGCCCACTGGCGCCTGGCCCCGGCCAGCACCCTGAAGATGCTGTTCGCCGACACCCTGCTGCCGAAGTTCCCCAGGACCGAGAAGCACACCGTCGACCCTGCCGATCTGGCCGGCATGGGCGAGGGCTCCAGTCTGGTCGGCATCAAGGAGCACGAGACCTACACCGTCCACGACCTGTGGCTGGGGGTCTTCCTGCGCTCGGGCAACGACGCGGTGCACGTCCTGGCCGCCATGAACCACGGAGTGAAGCAGACCGTCGCCGACATGAACGCCCACGCCCGGGAACTGCAGGCGCTGGACACGCATGTGGTCACCCCGGACGGCTACGACGCCCCGGGTCAGGTCTCCTCGGCGTACGACCTGACCCTCTTCGCCCGCTCCGGGCTGCAGAAGAAGGACTTCCGGGAGTACTGCTCCACCGTGCGGGCCTCGTTCCCCGGCGAGACCAAGAAGGACGACAAGGGCAGGAAGACCCGGGGGTCCTTCGAGATCCAGAACACCAACCGGCTGCTGAGCGGCGACTACGACCTGCCGGTGTACAAGGGCATCGCCGGGGTGAAGAACGGCAACACCACCCAGGCGGGCGCCACCTTCACCGGGGTGGCCGAGCGCGACGGGCATGTGCTGCTGGTGACGGTGATGCACCCGGAGAACGCGGAGCACAACGCGGTCTACCGGGAGGCCGCCCGGCTCCTGGACTGGGGGTTCAAGGCCGACGGCAAGGTGCGGCCGGTGGGCGAGCTGGTGCCGCCGAAGAGTGTCGCGGCGGCCGGTGCCACGGCCTCGCCCGGCACGGCGGGCAGTGCACAGGGCGGCGGGTCCTCGGCGAGCCCGGCGGCGGGCGCGTCCGCGACGAGCGGCACCGGCGGCATGGGCGTCGCCCTGGGCGTCGCCGGTGGCGCGGTGGTGGTCCTGGGGGTCACGGCCTATCTGGTCAACCGCCGCTGGCCGCTTCCGGACCTGGTGCGCCGCCGTTCCCGTTCCTAGGCCGTGTCCGGCCGGGCGCGGCTCCCCCGTCGTCACCGTCCCGGCCGGGCGCGTCCTCCCCGTCGTCACCGTCCCGGCCGGGTGTCGCCGTCCAGGCGGCGCAGTACAGCACCAGCTTGGCGGTGAAGTTCATCCACAGCAGCAGGGCGATGGGGACCCCGAAGGCCCCGTACATGCTCTTCGCCGCCACGCCCTGGATGTAGCCGCTGAGCAACACCTTCAGCAGTTCGAAGCCGACCGCGCCGAGCAGTGCCGCCACCAGCAGCCGGCGGCGCGGCGGCTGCACGGCGGGCAGCAGGGTGAGCACGTAGCACAGCACCAGGAAGTCGGCGGCGACGGCGACCGCGAAGGCGACGACCCGCAGCACCAGGCTGCCGGCGCCGTGCTCCTCCAGTCCGGCCTGGCGGGCGATCCAGCCCACGGCGGCCGAGGCGACCGCGGACACGAGCAGCGTGACGACCACCGCGCCGCCCAGACCGAGCAGGACGCCGGCGTCGCGGACCCGGCGCACGACCGGGTTCTCCTCCCGGTCCGGGCACTCCCACACCGCGCGCAGGCAGTCCCGCGTCTGGGCCACCCAGTTCACGCCGGTCAGCAGCAGGAACACACCCGCGATGACACCGACGGTGCCGGCGTTGTCCGCGAGCGCGTCGATGCGCAGCTGGCTGCCCAGCCCCGGGAACTGCTCGGTGATCTTCGTCTCCAGGGTGCGCTGCTGCCGGGCGCTGAGCGTGGCGGCACCGACCGCGGCGGCCAGGGTGAGCAGCGGGAACAGCGCGATGAAGCTGATGAAGGTCATGGCGGCGGCCAGCCGCGACCACTTCACCCGGTCCAGCCGCTCGTACGACCGCCAGGCATGGGTGCGCATCGCACGCGCAGCCCACGGACCCACCACGGGGAGCTTCTTCAGCCAGTCCATGACCGGACTGTGCCCGCTCGGTGCCGACACCAACACCGCGTTTCTATGCCGATGCGGCCATAACGGGACGATACAGTCGTCCGGCGTGAAGGATGCCCTCGGTTTCTCCTCGCTCCTGCGTTCCTTCGGCCCCTCGGGTCTGCCCCGCACGCTGCTGGTGCTCGGCGGCACCTCCCCCGTCGCCCTGGCCGTGACGCGCCGGCTCGTCGCCCGGCGCACCCGCACCGTCTGGCTGGCGGGCCGGCCCTCGCCCGCGCTCGACGAGGCCGCCGCGCATCTGCGGAGCCTCGGAGCCGAGGTGCACACCGTCGCCTTCGACGCGCTCGACGTGCTGCACCACGAGGAGATCCTGGGCAAGGTGTTCGCGGACGGCGACGTCGACATGGTGCTGCTCGCCTTCGGCGTCCTCGGCGACCAGGCGTGGGACGAGCGGGAACCGCTCAACGCGGTGCACGTCGCGCAGACCAACTACACCGGGGCGGTCTCGGCCGCGCTGGTGGCCGCGCGAGAGCTGCAGAACCAGGAGCACGGCTCGCTGGTCGTGATGTCCTCCGTGGCCGCGGAACGGGCCCGGCGCACCGACTTCATCTTCGGCTCCAGCAAGGCGGGCCTGGACACCTTCACCCAGGGCCTGGGCGACGCCCTGTACGGCACCGGGGTGCACGTCATGATCGTCCGCCCGCACTTCGTGCGTTCGGCCTCGACCGCAGGCCGGCCCGTGCCGCCGCTGTCGAGCACCCCGGAGGAGGTCGCCGCCGCCGTGGAGCTGGGGCTGCGGCGGCGGTCGGAGATCGTGTGGGTGCCCGGCGTCCTGCGGGTGGCGGCGACGGTGCTGCGGCATCTGCCGCGCGCGGTGTACCGGCGGCTGCCCCTGTAGGGCACGGTGCGGAGGCCCCCTGTAGGGCACGGTGCGGGGGCCGCCGGCCGGGCTCAGCGGGCGGGCAGGGTGCCACGGTCGACCGGGGACGCCTGGGGCGGGACCACCGCGCTGCCGCCGAAGGCGAACTCGCGCAGCCGGCGCCACACCCCGTCGTCGCCCTGCTGGTGCAGGGCGAACCCGGTGACCGGCCACTCGGCCCGGTAGCCCGCCAGTTCCTCCTGGGCGCGGTCCATCGCCGCCTCGTCGATGCCGTGCGCCACCGTGACGTGCGGGTGGTAGGGGAACTGGAGTTCACGCGCCACGGGCCCGTCCGGGTCGCGCACCCGCTGCTGGAGCCACATGCACGCCTCGGCGCCCTCCACCACCCGGACGTAGACCACCGGGGACAGCGGCCGGAAGGTGTCGGTGCCCGACAGCCGCATGGTGAAGGGCCGCCCGGCCGCGGCCACCTCGGTCAGGTGCGCCTCGACGGCCGGCAGGTGAGCGGCGTCGATCTCGGTCGGCGGCAGCAGGGTGACATGCGTGGGGATGCCGTGAGCCGCGGCGTCGCCGAAGCCCGCGCGCCGCTCCTGGAGCAGGCTGCCGTGCGGCTCCGGGACCGCGATCGACACCCCGATCGTTACGGTCCCCACGTCGTCTCCTGTCGTCGTGCCGGTGCTGTGTGGCCGTGCCGGCGGTCGTCGCTGCCGCCGCTTCCTTCTCCCGGGTCCCGGCCCTCTCCCCGGGGCGCGCCCCGGCCGTCGCGCTCGCGTGCCAGCCGTTTCGCCCGGGCCGTCCGGTTATGCCGTGCGGACAACGACTGTACGACCGCGAACGCGCCCTGGGCAGGCGCCGGCCACGTGATGTGCAGCGCTCTGCCCGGGGCGGGTGCGCGCGGTGGTGCGCTCGTTCAGTGCTTGGCGGGCAGGAAGCCCACCCGGTCGTAGGCCTGGGCGAGGGTCTCCGCGGCGACCGCGCGGGCCTTCTCCGCGCCCTTGGCCAGGATCGCGTCGAGCGTCTCCGTGTCGTCCAGGTACTGCTGGGTCTTCTCGCGGAACGGCGTCACGAACTCGACCATGACCTCGGCCAGGTCGGTCTTCAGGGCGCCGTAGCCCTTGCCGGCGTAACTCTCCTCCAGCTCGCCGATGCTCTGGCCGGTGAGCGTGGAGTAGATGGTGAGCAGGTTGCTGACGCCGGGCTTGGCCTCGGGGTCGAAGCGGATGACGGTGTCGGTGTCGGTGACCGCGCTCTTGACCTTCTTGGCCGTGGTCTTCGGCTCGTCCAGGAGGTTGATGAGGCCCTTCGGCGTGGACGCCGACTTGCTCATCTTGACCGACGGGTCCTGCAGGTCGTAGATCTTCGCCGTCTCCTTGAGGATGTACGGCCGGGGCACGGTGAAGGTCTCGCCGAAGCGGCCGTTGAAGCGCTCGGCGAGGTCACGGGTCAGCTCGATGTGCTGGCGCTGGTCCTCGCCGACCGGCACCTCGTGCGCCTGGTACAGCAGGATGTCGGCGACCTGCAGGATCGGGTAGGTGAACAGGCCGACCGAGGCCCGCTCGGCGCCCTGCTTGGCGGCCTTGTCCTTGAACTGGGTCATCCGGGAGGCCTCGCCGAAGCCGGTGAGGCAGTTCATGACCCAGGCGAGCTGGGCGTGCTCGGGGACGTGGCTCTGGACGAAGAGCGTGCAGCGCTCCGGGTCCAGTCCGGCGGCCAGCAGCTGGGCGGCGGCGAGCCGGGTGTTGGCGCGCAGGTCCTTCGGGTCCTGCGGGACCGTGATCGCGTGCAGGTCGACGACCATGTAGAAGGCGTCGTGCGTCTCCTGCAGGGCCACCCACTGACGGACGGCGCCGAGGTAGTTGCCGAGGTGGAACGAGCCTGCGGTGGGCTGGATCCCGGAGAGCACCCGGAACCTGCCCTGCGCGGCGGTGTCATTGCCGAGGTGGGCGACGGGGCGATCGTTGGCCATGCTCACCATTCTCTCAGGTGCGCACCCCTGCTCCGGAACGGGCCGGGAACAGACGGTGAACGGCGGCCGGGAGACGGCGCGGGGTGCGCCGTGCGGCGCGCCGTGGGGAGCGTGTGCGCCGTGCGATGTCGCAGGGGCGGATGCGCGTGAGGGCCTGTGGGCGGTGCGGTGCCGTAGGAGGCCCGTGCGCCGTGGGGCGGCCCGCCGCTCGGACGGGCCGCCCCACGAGGCGTGACGGGACGGGGCCGGCCGGGTGCCCCGTGCCGGGTCAGCCGAGGTCGATCTCCGGGTACAGCGGGAAGTTCGCCACCAGGTCGGCGGCGCGGCGGGAGACCTCGTCGGCGATCTTCGGGTCGAGGACGTGGGCCGCCTTGGAGGGGGCGCCGGACTTGGTGGCGCCGGGCTCGGCGGCCGTCAGCACGCGGTCGATCAGGGCCGCGATCTCGTCCATCTCGGCGGTGCCCAGGCCGCGGGTGGTCAGCGCGGGCGTGCCGACGCGGATGCCGGAGGTGTACCAGGCGCCGTTGGGGTCGGCGGGGATGGCGTTGCGGTTGGTGACGATGCCGGACTCCAGCAGGGCGGCCTCGGCCTGGCGGCCGGTGAGGCCGTAGGAGCCGGCGACGTCGATCAGGTTGAGGTGGTTGTCGGTGCCGCCGGTCACCAGGGTGGCGCCGCGCCGCAGCAGGCCCTCGGCGAGGGCGCGGGAGTTGTCCACGATGCGCTGCGCGTAGTCGCGGAAGTCGGGCTGCCGGGCCTCGGCCAGGGCGACGGCCTTGGCGGCCATGACGTGCGGCAGCGGGCCGCCGAGCACCATCGGGCAGCCCCGGTCGACCTGGTCCTTGAGGCTGTCGTCGCACAGCACCATGCCGCCGCGCGGGCCGCGCAGCGACTTGTGGGTGGTCGTGGTGACGATCTGGGCGTGCGGGATGGGGTCGAAGTCGCCGGTGAGGACCTTGCCGGCGACCAGGCCGGCGAAGTGGGCCATGTCGACCATGAGCGTGGCGCCGACCTCGTCGGCGATCTCGCGCATGATCCGGAAGTTCACCAGCCGGGGGTAGGCGGAGTAGCCCGCGACGATGATCAGCGGCTTGAACTCGCGGGCCTGGGCGCGCAGCGCCTCGTAGTCGAGCAGGCCGGTGGCCGGGTCGGTGCCGTAGGAGCGCTGGTCGAACATCTTGCCGGAGATGTTCGGCCGGAAGCCGTGGGTGAGGTGGCCGCCGGCGTCCAGGGACATGCCGAGCATGCGCTGGTTGCCGAAGGCCTGCCGCAGCTCGGCCCAGTCGGCCTCGGTGAGGTCGTTGACCTGGCGGGCGCCGGCCTTCTGCAGGAACGGCGCCTCGACGCGGTCGGCGAGCACAGCCCAGAAGGCCACGAGGTTGGCGTCGATGCCGGAGTGCGGCTGGACGTAGGCGTGGCGGGCGCCGAACAGCTCGCGGGCGTGCTCGGCGGCCAGGGACTCGACGGTGTCGACGTTGCGGCAGCCGGCGTAGAAGCGGCGGCCGGCGGTGCCCTCGGCGTACTTGTCGCTGAGCCAGTTGCCCATCGCCAGCAGGGTGGCCGGGGAGGCGTAGTTCTCGGAGGCGATCAGCTTGAGCATCTCGCGCTGGTCGGCCACCTCCTGGCCGATCGCGTCGGCGACCCGCGGCTCGACCGCGCGGATCACGTCCAGGGCGGCGCGGAAGGCGGTGGACTCGGTGGACAGGGGCGCAGACATCTGGAAGGGAACCTCCGGGCGTGGCGTTCGGCGTTCACGGTACGGCCCAGGCGCACGGCACTTCTTCCCGTCGGAGCCGCTCCCCGATGGTCTCTCCCATCCCTCGGACCCATGGTCCAGCGCGCCAGTCACGGCCCTGACCGCCAGCCTACCGGGCGGCGGGCCGGGGCACGCCGCCGCGTCCACCATGCGAGCGGGCGGCGCTGCGGCGCCCAGGCCCGCCGCGGGGGCGCCCGTCGCGCGGCGGGCGCCCCCGCGGCGGGTCACAGGATGACGTGCGGCAGGAAGCGGGCGTACTCGTCGGTGACCAGGCCGGCCGACTCGCGGATGCCGAGGCCGGCGGCCTCGTCCCCGACCACCCAGGCGCCGAGGACGACGTGGTTGCCGTCGAAGGCGGGCAGCGGGGCGAGGGCCTGGTAGCAGCACGGCTCCTCGCGCAGCACCGGCGGTGAGCCCGGCCGGTGCACGGTCACCCCGGCTCCCTCCCGGCCGAGCAGCGGCTTGGCCGCCCAGCCGGTGGTGACCGCCAGCTCGCGCGGGCCGTCGAGGTACGCGGGGAGCAGATGGGGGTGGCCGGGGAAGAGTTCCCAGAGGATCGCCAGCAGGGCCTTGTTGCTCAGCAGCATCTTCCAGGCGGGCTCGATCCACAGGGTGGAGCCGGTGCCGCCGCCGTTGTCGAGGGTGTCCAGGACGTGGCCGGCGAAGCGGTCGGTGGTCAGCCACTCCCACGGATACAGCTTGAAGATGCTGCGGATGAACCGCAGGCCGTTGTCGACGAACCGGCCGGAGAGCGGGTCCCAGCCGATCTGCTCCATCGACAGCCAGTCGGTGGCAAGGCCCGCCTGTTCGGCGGTCTCCTTCAGATAGGCGACCGTCATCAGGTCCTCGCCGAGTTCGTCGGCGGCGGAGTGCGCGAAGTGCAGCATGCTGCCCGGCGGCAGCAGCCCGGCCTGCCGGCGCCAGGCGTCGACGAGGCGTTCGTGCAGCGAGTTCCACTGGTCGGCGCCGGGGAACCGCTCCTCCATCCAGAACCACTGGGGCGAGGCGGCCTCCACCAGGGAGGTGGGGGTGTCGGCGTTGTACTCCAGCAGTTTCACCGGGCCGGTGCCGTCGTAGCGCAGGTCGAACCGGCCGTACACGGACGGCAGTTCGGCACGCCGGTGCCAGGCCTCGGCGACCGCGCGGGCCACGCGCGGGTCGGTGATGCCGAGGTCGGCGAACCGGTCGGCGGTGACGATGTGGTCGGCCGCGGCGAGGCACATGCGGTGCAGTTCCTCGACGGTCTCCTCCAGCGCCTCCACCTCGTCGAGGCCGAAGACGTAGTAGGCGCTCTCGTCCCAGTAGGGGCGCAGCGAGCCGTCGGGGTGGCGGGTGAGCGGATAGATCAGTCCCTGGGCCTCGACGATCTGCTGCCAGCCGGGCCGGGGTTCGATGGTGCGGCGTTCCACGGGCTCAGCCACCGGAGGAGCCGTGGCCGCCGCCGAAGCCGCCGCGGTCGACACCGCCGTAGCCGCCGCCGTACTTGGTCCCGCCGCTCGTCGAGCCGCTGGACGAGCTCCCGGAGCCGGAGCCGGTGCCTGAGGTCTTGCCGGGCTTGGTGAGGGAGCCGCCCGACACCCAGCCGTTGCGCTTCTTGCCGCCGTAGTACCAGCTGCCGTGGACGGAGGGGTCGTCGGTCTTGCAGTACTTGTCGGAGACGAGCTTGTAGCCGCTGCCGTAGCGGTAACTGTCCTCGTCGACGCAGCGCTTGTCCGGATCGGAGGAGCAGGCGGTCAGCGCCGTGGCGAGCAGTCCCACGCTGCCCAGGACGACTGTGCCCGACCGAAGCCGCCGCCGTGCGTCTGCCATGTCTTCGTCTCTCCCCGTTGTCGTCGGCCGTACGACGGCCGCCTCGTCGGCCACAGGGTGGCCGGTTTCCGACGGCCAGCCTAGAAAGCGGGACGGACATGTGTACGAGCAACCCTGATTTTTCCCTTCGGCCACGGCTCGTCGGCACCCGGGGACGGGCGGGCCGCAGGACCACGGCCCGTCAGGGCAGCACCCGGCACAATGCGTCCAGCGCCGCCGCCCAGGCGTGGTCCGGCGGGGTGCCGTACCCGACGACCAGGGCGTCCAGCGGCGGCACGGCGGCCCGCTCGTGGCGGAAGCGGGACAGGCCGCACAGGGACAGGCCCTGCCGGGCCGCCGCCCGGAGCACCGCCTGCTCCGTGCCGGGCGGCAGCCGCAGCACGGCGTGCAGTCCGGCGGCGATGCCGGTGGCCTCCACACCGGGGGCGCGGGCGGCGAGCGCCTCCACCAGGGCGTCGCGGCGGCGCCGGTAGCGCAGTCGGGAGGCGCGCACATGACGGTCGTAGGCGCCGCTGGTGAGGAACTCCGCGAGGGTGAGCTGGTCGAGCACACCGCAGGTGTCGTAGCCGCCCTTGACGGCGGCGGCCTCCTGGGCGAGGGACGGCGGCAGCACCATCCAGGCCAGCCGCAGGCCGGGCGCCAGGGCCTTGCTGACGGTGCCGAGGTGGACCACATGGCCGGGGTCCAAGCCCTGCAGGGCGCCGACCGGCTGGCGGTCGTAGCGGAACTCGCCGTCGTAGTCGTCCTCCAGGACCAGGCCGCCGGTGCGCCGCGCCCAGTCGGTCACGGCGGCGCGCCGCTCAGGGTGCAGCGGCAGTCCCGTCGGGAACTGGTGAGCCGGGGTGAGCAGCACCGCGTCGGCGTCCGGCATGCGGGTGGTGTCGGTGCCCCGGTCGTCCAGGGGCAGCGGGCAGGTGTCGAGGCCCGCCGCGGTCAGCAGGGCGCGGTGCTCGGGCAGGCCGTAGGACTCGACGGCGACCGTGGCCGCCCCGCGCGCCCGCAGCAGCTCGGCGAGGATGCGCAGGCCGTGCGCGAAACCGGCGCAGATCACGATGGACTCGGGGTCGGTGCGCACCCCGCGCACCCGGGCCAGATGGTCGGCCAGCGCGGCGCGCAGCTCCGGACGGCCACGGGGGTCGCCGTAGCCGAGGACGTCGTGCGGGGCGGCGGCCAGGGCGCGCCGGGCGGCCTTGAGCCACTCGGTGCGGGGGAAGGAGGCGAGGTCCGGCGAGCCGGGCGTGAGGTCGTGCAGGGGGCGCGGACGCGGGCGGGGCGCGCGGGGCGGTGTGCGCGGCGCGGGCGGCACGGACCGGTCGGCGACCCGGGTGCCCGAGCCCTGGCGGGCGGTGAGCCAGCCCTCGGCGACCAGGTCGGCGTAGGCGTCGGCGACCGTGTTGCGGGCGACGCCCAGGTCGGCGGCGAGGGCGCGGGAGGACGGCAGCCGGGTGCCGGGCGCCAGACGGCCGGTGCGGACGGCCTCGCGCAGCGCGTCGGTCAGGCCGCGGCGCACGCCCGGTCCGGTCGTCTCCAGGTGCAGGTCGACCCCCGAAGTGGCCCACGTTTCCGCCATGGAAATGGACCATACTCCTGGGCTGCTCCGCTCCTAGGGTCGAGGCCATGAGCAACATCGAGGACACCGTCGCGTACGCCGCCGAGCAGCCCCAGCGGCTGGACATGCCCGCGCTCGTACCCGACGTCTACAAGGCGATGATCCGGCTGGACACCGCCGCCCGGCAGGGCCTGGACCCGAAGCTGTACGAACTCGTCAAGATCCGCGCCTCGCAGATCAACCACTGCGCCTACTGCCTGGACATGCACACCAAGGACGCGCTCGCGGCCGGCGAGAGCGTGGAGCGGATCGTGCAGCTCAGCGCGTGGGAGGAGTCGCGGCACTTCTACACCGAGAAGGAGCTGGCGGCGATCGAGCTGACCGAGGCGGTCACCGTCCTGACCGACGGTTTCGTACCGGACGAGGTGTACGCCAAGGCCGCCAAGCACTTCGAGGAGGCCGAACTGGCCCGGCTGATCGCCGCGATCACGGTGATCAACGCCTGGAACCGCTTCGGCGTGACCTGCCGCATGACCCCGGGCCACTACCAGCCGGCGCAGCACGCGTAGGCCGTGCGCGACCGCCGGACGCGGAGGGGGGCCTGGCCCGGGGCCAGGTCCTTTCCGCGTCCGGCGCGGCGGCACCGCAAGAACTGGGCGTCAAGACCTGGGCGTCCCCACCGGAGATGAACCGATCATGAGCACCGTCGAGGACTTCCGCGCGCTGCACCTGGAGCGCGCGCCCGGAGATCCGCTGATCCTGCCCGGACCGTGGGACGCGGCCGGCGCGCGGGCCTGCGTGGCGGCCGGGTTCCCGGCCCTGGCCACACCGAGCGCGGGCGTGTCGGCCGCCCTCGGCTACGACGACGGCTCCACCCCGGCCGACGAGATGTTCGCGGCCGTGGCCCGGATCGCGCGGGCGGTGGACGTGCCGGTGTCGGCCGACATCGAGGACGGCTACGGCCTGGCCCCGGACGAGCTGGTGGACCGGCTGCTGGAGGCCGGCGCGGTGGGCTGCAACCTGGAGGACTCCCGCGACGGGGTGCTCACGGACCCGCACGAGCAGGCCGCCTACCTGGCCGAGATCCGCACGGCCGCCGGCGACCGGCTGTTCCTCAACGCCCGGGTGGACGTCTTCCTCCATGGCGACGGCGACCTGGGGCACGCCGTCGAACGGGCCGCCCTGTACGTGGCGGTCGGCGCCGACTGCGTGTACCCGATCCTCGCTCCGGCGGACGCGCTGCCGGTGCTGCGGGCCGGGATCCGGGGACCGCTGAACGCCCTGGGCAGCCTGGACGGCACCGGCCCCTCCCCCGCCGAGCTGGGCAAGCTGGGCGCCACCCGGATCACCTTCGGCCCGGGGCTGTGGCAGCGGGCCGACCGGGCGGTGCGGGAGATCCTCAGGGAGCTGGTGCCGTAGGTGTGGTGCCCCGGCAGCCGTCACCCGGGCGGCACAGGGGCGACCGGGAGCTGTTCCTTGTGCAGCCAGGTGAAGGTGCGGTCCGGTTCGAGGCGGGCCTGTCCCCAGTGGATGAGATGGATGCCGTTCTCCGCGTCGGCCGTGAAGAACACGCAGACGAGTTCGGTGGAGGCGCCCAGCTCCTCGAACGCCTCGTGCAGTCCGAGGTACTCCTCCGTCGCCAGGCCGGCGTCGACCTCGAACAATCCGTCCGGCTCCTGCGGCCCGTGCGCCCGGAACAGCCGCCGCCGGGTCGGAGACGTATCGGCGGGCAACCGCGCGCATTCCAGGGGCCGCGGCTTGTCCGCGTACCTGTAGGGGAAGAGCACGTGCTCGTTGATCACGGCGTACTCGTATCCGCGGATGTCCCGCACGGATCCGCCCAGCTCCCGTGCCGCATCCGCCAGTCCCTCACGCACCGCCTCGGCCAGGGCGCCCCCATAGGGGCTCCGCTTCTTCAGTCCCGCGGCCAGATGCGCCGCACGGGCCCGTGCGTGCGCCTTCGCCAGGTGTCGCGGAACCGCGGCGGAGAGCGCGGCGGCATGCCGCCCGAACCGCTCGACCGCCCAGTCGGACGGTCCTGCCGTATCACCACCTGACACAGACATGAAGCGCCCCCTCCGCCCGGTCACTCAGCCCTCACCTGTGTGACACGCGGACGAACACGACACAAGGGAGCGATCCGGCCACCTCTACACGGGTCGCACGGCCGGGCCGGCGGCTCATCCCGACGGCACGGGGCACTCGCTGCCGGGGGGACAGAACCACTCCAGGGCCGTGGTGAGGTTGCGCAGCGCGTCGGCGCCGCCGTCGCTGTCGGGGCCGTAGGAGACGATCGCGTAGACCAGGCCGTCCACGGACACGAATCGCTCGTCGTAGATGTGCCAGGTACCGATGTCGGGCTCGCCTCTGAGGGAGTCGGCGGTGTACTCCAGCCGGGTGCCGCTGACGCCGGCGTCGTCCACGTGCTCCAGGGACAGCTGGTGGAACCCGCGCGGCTTGGGCACCTGGGACAGGTACTTCTCGAAGGATTCGTCGGGCGTGGCTTCCTCGACCTCGAACACCATGATCCGCCGGTCACCCGCCGCGCTGCGGTAGTTGACGACGTCCATGCCGTGCTGTGAGGGGGTCGTGGAGCGGTACCAGCCGTCGGGCACGGCGATCCGGAAGCCTTCGGCGTCGTCGTGGACGGCGTAGCCGTACGGCGGCTCCGTGGACGTCGGGGTCGGGGTGCCGGAGTCCGTCCCGGGGCCGTCGGAGAGGCCGGGGTCCTCCGGGGGCGGGAGCGTCGGCACGGCGAGCGTGGGCGAGCCGGTGGGCTCCGGGTTCCTGCCGTCGTCATCGGTGCCCAGCGACACCGTCAGGCCGACGGCGAGCCCGACCACGGCCGTCGCGCCGGCCACCGCCCACAGCGCACGCGGACGGCGTCCGCCAGGGCGCGGCGCCCGCGGCATGGTCACCCGGTCGTCCCGGGTGCCGTCCTCCCAGCGCTGAGCGTCCTCGTTCCAGTACCGTCCGCCCCCGTTCGTCACACTGTCCTCCCTCCCCCGTGCAGCGGGCCGGAAGTCACAGCCCGAGCAGGCCGGCCACGGCGCCGGCCGACGTCAGCAGGCTCAGCACCGACTGCGCGTCGGTGAGCAGCTCCCGCAGCCGCTGCCGCCTGCTCTCGCCGGCGGCCCCGGTGCGGGTGATCTCGTTCTCGGTGTCCGCCAGGGCCTCGTCCAGCTCCCGGATCTCCTCGGAGCTGCGCAGCCGGGCAAGATCGGCCCGCAACTCCTTTACGGCCTGCAGTAGTTCCTGCTCCGAGGTGTCCCTCGGGGGCGTGTGGTGGTGGCTCTCGGCGTGCGCGTGGCTGCCGATGGCGAAGGTGCTGCCCGAGACGTCGCCGATGCGGACGTTCGGCTCATCCGCCGTGCTCATCGCTGCCGGATCCCTTCTTCAGTGCGGTGCTCGGCCGGTGGCCACCGGTGGGCGAGGACGCGTCCTGCGAGGGGGCGTGCGCGCCGGAGGCCGCACGGGCGTGCGTGCCGATCGCGAAGGTGCTGTCCTCGACGCTGTCGATGTGCACCCCGCCGTTGCTGATGTTGACGACCTTCTGGACGAACTCGCCGGTCTCATAGCCGTGTTCGCTCAGGGCGGTGCGGACGCCGTGCGCGATGCGGTCCTGGATGCTGCGCAGGTACCGGTCGACGTCCATCTGCTGGAACAGCGAGCCGGCGGACGCCGATCCCAGCTCCCGCACGGACAGGGCGGGGCCGTCGGGAAGAGCGTCGCGGTATTCGTTGGTGAGCAGCTGCCAGCCGTGCCATACGGCCCGGCACAGGACGGCCACGGACCGGACCGTGGCCCCGGGCACCTGTCCCACCGCCCAGGTCGCCTTGGCGAGCGGACTGGAGGTGCGCAGCTGGTGGGCGATCCGGTCGGCGTCCCTGAAATCCTCCCGCACCGGCATCAGCACATGCGGGACGACCTCCAGCATCAGCATCCGCCCCTGGGTGTGGATGCGCACATAGACGGTGACGACCAGGTTCTCCTCCCAGCCGCCGACCCGCACCCGGAGGAAGTGCCGCCGCCTCTCGGCCCCTTCCTCCACCGCGCGGTCCCGGTGATGCCCGAACGCGTCGTACGGGGCGTCCTCCCGGCGGGCGAGACCCTCCGCGGGCAGGAAGACGCACTCGTCGATCTCCAGCCAGCGCAGCCGGTCGCGGACCAGAGGGCCCGCGTACTCCGGTGGCAGGCGCAGGCTCTCCAGCAGCGGGCGGACGGTGTCCAGCACGATGCGGTTGCTCAACGGACGAGGCGTCCGGCCCTCGGCGGGACGCATCTCGACGGCCAGCACCCAGGTGTCGTAGGCCCGCCCGGCCCCACAGAACGGCCGGCTCTCGCGGTACAGGATCAGCGGCGCGTGCTGTTCCTGCCGGATGCGCTGCCTCAGCCGCTGGAAGCGCGGACTCAGCGCCCGCTCCGCCGGGTCCGAGGCCATGTCCGCGAAGCGGTCCGGCGCCAGTTCGGCGTTCAGGGCATGGGCGAACTGGCCGCGCTGGCGCCCCGCGCACACGGCGATGGCGCCGAACAGAGCGATCGGGAGCAAGGTCGGCACGAGGAGAAGCAAGATTTCGGCGTCATCGGCCATTCCGACGATGAGAGCGACCAGGATCGGCACGGCGACCAGCAGGGCGGCGAACATGAGCAGCCCCAGCCAGCGGACGGTTCGCGCGGTCGCCTTGCGCATGCCGGACGCCTGGGGATCGTCACTGTGCAGGGCGTCGGCGAAGGCCAGCAGCAGGCTGGGGACCAGGAAGAGGGCCATCGCGCCGATGGTGCACACGCAGCCGACGATCCACAGGCCCACGATGGCCGCGCTCCAGTACAGCCCGGCCCGGCGTGCGCGCAGCGCGTGGGCCAGGACGCGGGCGGCGTCGAAGCCGAGGGACGGTGCCACGATGCGCTGTTCGTGCAGGTACAGCTCCTCGATCACCCGGTCCCGGTAGTCCGGGTCGAGGTAGACGCCCGCACACAGCAGGCGGGTCGCCTCGCTGGCCTGCGGCGGGACGGGCGAGGGCCCGCCCGGAGACGCCGGTTGCGACTGGTGCGGCACGGACACGGTGTCCACGCGACTCCCCCGAGGTGTGAACGGCCGCTACAGCGGCAGAACTGACGGGCCATCACCATAGAGCACAGAGGAATGGTCGGGGAAGCCGTTTGTCAAGAGTGTGACAACGTGAGGGTAGCCACACTTCCGGACCGTACAAGGCCGCCCAGGCTGCTCGGATCCCACCCGGGCGACCCGAGCGGGCCCCGCGGGTGTCTCACGGCCGCTGCGCCGGGCGCGTCCCTTCCGGCCGCGCGCTCAGCAGTTCCCGCACAGCCCCGCGCAGCCACGCGTGGGCGGGGTCGGCCTCGTGCCGCGGGTGCCAGGCCAGGCCCATCTCCAGCGGGGGCAGCGGCAGCGGCACGTCGAAGGCGACCAGGCCCAGCGAGGCCGCCAGGGGCAACGCCCACGAGGTGAGCAGGCCGACCAGGTCGGTGTCCCGGATGATGAGGAGGGACGCGGGGAACGTACCGACCGTCCCCACAACCCGCCGGCTCAGGCCGAGGTCGGCGAGCGCGGCGTCGACCGGGCCGTGCAGCCTGCCGCGGCGGGAGACGATCAGATGGTCGGCCCCGGAGGCGAACCGCTCGGCCGTGAGTTCCCCCTCCAGCAGCGGGTGACCAGCGCGTACGACGCCGCTGAGCCGGTCCGTGCACAGCATCTCGCGGTGCACCTCGGGCGCGGTGGTGTCGATGGCGCCGATTTCCAGATCGGCGATGCCCTCGCGCAGGTACGGCTCGTCGGCATGGCTCTCGGCCAGGAACCGCACCCGGATGCCGGGCGCCTCCCGCGCGACCCGGGCGAACAGGGCGGGCGCGAGCACGGCGGCGAGAGTGTCGGGCCCGACGATCGTGAAGGTGCGGTGCACGGCCTTCAAGTCCACCTCCCGCGGCGCGAACAGCGCCCGGGCGCGCTCCACCACCGCGCTCACCTCGGCGCGTACGGCCAGCGCGTGCGGGGTCGGCACCATCCGCCGCCCGGCCCGCACCAGGACGGGGTCGCCCAGCGCCTTGCGGATGCGGCCGAGGGTACGGCTCATCGCCGGCTCGGACAGGTGCAGCCGGCGAGCGGCGCCCTGCACGCTCTCCTCCTCCAGGAGTGCGTCGAGCGCGAGCAGCAGGTTCAGGTCCAGATTCGCGGATTGCGCCACGTGCATTCGTTCCTTGCAAAGGTTGCACTGGAGTGCAGGACGTAACCGACCCTACGGTGACAGGGCATCCCACACCAGTCTCCGCTCCCGAGGAGGAGCCGTGCCCTCGCACGCCCTGAAACGGTCCACCCTGCTGGCGCTGTGCGCCTGCGCGCTCGTCGCGCAGAGCATGGTCGCCGCCGTCAACCTGCTGATCCCGCAACTGAGTTCGTCGACGCTGCACCCGACCCACACCGAGGTGCTGTGGACGGTCGACGCCTACGTCATCGTCTTCGCCTCGCTGCTGATCCCGATGGGTGCCGTCGGCGACCGCTACGGCCGCAAGGGCGCCCTGCTGGCCGGGCTCGCTCTGTTCGCGGTGGGCGCCGGCACCAGCGCGCTCGCCCCCGCCCCCGCGGTGCTCATCGCCGGCCGGGGCATGTCCGGCGCGGGCGCCGCGCTGATCACCCCCGCCACGCTGTCGATCCTGACGCGGCTGGCCTCGCCCGAGCGGCGGGCGCAGGCCGTGGCGTCCTGGACGCTGGCGCTGGGCCTGGGCGGTCTGGCCGGGAACCTGGGCGGCGGCCTGGCCGGCGAGTTCCTCGGCTGGCGCGCCCTGTTCGGCGTGATGGTGCCACTGGCCGTGCTGCTGGTGGCCCTCGTCGCCGTGACCACCCCGCGCACTGAGCGCGCCGCGCAGCACCACCCCGACCCGGCGGGCACGCTGCTGCTCACCTCGGCCCTGGTCGCCCTGCTCTTCGGCATCATCGAGGGCCAGGCCTACGGCTGGGCCTCCCCGCGCATCGTGGCCGCCTTCGCCGCGGGCGCGGTGCTGCTGGCCCTGTTCACCCGGCACGGGCTGCGCTCGGCGACACCGCTGTTCGACCCGCGGGTCTTCGCCTCCCGCCGCCTGCGCGCCACCGCTCTCGGCATGGCCACCGGCTTCTTCGGCCTGTTCGCGCTCTTCTTCGTCAACTCGCAGTACCTGCAGGGCGTCAAGGGCTACGGCCCCGCCCTGACCGGCGTGGCGATCGCCCCGCTGGTCGTGGGCATGGCGCTGGTGCCGCGGCTCGCGGCGCGCTGGGCCGGGCGTCCGCGTCCGGTCGTCGGCGGCGGGCTCGCGCTGATCGGCCTGGGCCTGCTGGGCGCGTCCACCGCGGACGCGGGCACGCCGTACGCGCTGTACGCCTGCTGGCTGCTGGTGATCTCGGCCGGTACGGGGCTGTCGATGCCCGCGCTCACCCTGGGCGTGGTCACCTCGCTGCCCGCGCACCAGGCGGGCGTCGGCTCGGGGCTCGGCACCTCGGCCCGCGAGGTCGGCGCGGCCCTCGGTGTGGCGGTCGCGGGCACGGTCCTGGGCGCCCACGCCGACTTCGCCCACGGCATGGGCCCGGCCCTGCGCACGGTCGCGCTGCTGGTCCTGGCGGCGACGGTCGTGGTGGTCGCCGGATACACCGATCGGCGGACGGCCCGCGTGGTCGCGTCCGGCGGCGAACGCGCACTGTCGCGTTCGGGCCGCTGATGTCTCCTGCCGTTCGCTCGACTCCCCTGTCCCCGACACCCGTTCACGAGGAGCTGCGCCATGCCTGTCGCCCTGCCCGCCCCGGTTCTCGACCTGCTGACCCTGAAGGGCACGGTCACCGTGGCCGAGCCGGCCGCGGGGCGCTTTCGCCGGGTGCGCATCGAGAGCGAGACCCTGGCCGGCCTGGAGGTCCGGCCGGGGCAGCAGGTGCGGGTCCTGGTCGGCGGCGGGCTGGCCCTGCGCACGTACTCGATCTGGCGGTACGACCCGGGCGGTGCGGTCGAGCTGCGCGTGCTGGACCATCCCGGCGCCGGTCCCGGGGCCCGGTGGGCGCGCCACGCCGCGGTGGGCGACCGGGTGCGGCTGCGCGGGCCGGAGGGTTCCTTCGTCCTGCGCCCGGACGCCGCCCACCACGTCTTCGTGGGCGACGAGACGGCCTCCGTCGCCTTCGGTGCGATGCTCGCCGCCCTGCCCGCGCAGGCCCGGATCTCCGGGTGCGTGCAGACACAGACGGCGGCCGACCGCCTGCCCCTGCCCCACGGTGACCGGCTCACCTGGACGCTGCGCGGCGAGGGTCCGCTCGTCGGCGCGGTGCGTGCGCTCGCCCCCCAGCCGGGTGGGATCGCCTACGTCGCCGGGGAGGCCCGCACCGTGCAGCAGGTGCGGCAGGTGCTCGTGCGGGAGGCCGGCTGGACGCGGCGGTCCGTGCTGACCAGGCCGTTCTGGGCTCCGGGCCGGCGCGGCATGGACTGAACGGGCCAGAGGTGAGGACCGCTTCACGACGGCAACGCCGCAACAGGCCACGGGCCCCGGACCGCCGGAGGCGGAACGGGGCCCGTGCGTGCTCGTGACGCGCCCGTGCGGGGCGCGCCGGTGAGCAGGGCTCAGATCAGGCCGAGGCCGCGGACCGCCTCGCGCTCGTCCTGCAGCTCCTGGACGGAGGCGTCGATGCGGGCGCGGGAGAACTCGTTGATCTCCAGGCCCTGGACGATCTCGTACGTGCCGTCCTTGCAGGTGACCGGGAAGGAGGAGATCAGGCCCTCCGGCACGCCGTAGGAGCCGTCGGACGGGACGGCCATGGAGGTCCAGTCGCCCTCGGCGGTGCCGTTGACCCAGGTGTGGATGTGGTCGATGGCCGCGTTGGCGGCGGAGGCAGCCGAGGAGGCGCCGCGGGCCTCGATGATGGCGGCGCCGCGCTTGGCGACGGTCGGGATGAAGTCCTCCTCCAGCCACTTCTGGTCGCCCACGGCCTCGGCGGCGTTCTTGCCGGCGATGGTGGCATGGAAGATGTCCGGGTACTGGGTGGCGGAGTGGTTGCCCCAGATGGTGAGACGCTTGATGTCGGCGACCGAGGAGCCGGTCTTCTTGGCGAGCTGGGTCAGCGCGCGGTTGTGGTCCAGGCGGGTCATCGCGGTGAAGCGCTCGGCCGGGACGTCCGGCGCGGCGGCCTGCGCGATGAGCGCGTTGGTGTTGGCCGGGTTGCCGACGACCAGGACCTTGATGTCGTCCGCGGCGTGGTCGTTGATGGCCTTGCCCTGCGGCTTGAAGATGCCGCCGTTGGCCTCCAGCAGGTCACCGCGCTCCATGCCCTTGGTGCGGGGGCGGGCACCGACGAGGAGGGCGACGTTGGCGCCGTCGAAGGCGACGTTCGGGTCGTCGGTGATGTCGATGCCCTGCAGCAGCGGGAACGCGCAGTCGTCCAGCTCCATCGCCGTGCCCTCGGCGGCCTTCAGCGCCGGGGTGATCTCCAGCAGGCGCAGCTTGACCGGCACGTCCGCGCCGAGCAGCTGGCCGGAGGCGATGCGGAAGAGCAGGGCGTAACCGATCTGGCCGGCCGCGCCGGTCACGGTGACGTTCACGGGAGTGCGGGTCATGGCGTTCTCCGTATGACAGCTGGCGGTGGGGGCGTCCCTGCCCCGGGTGCAGGATCCCGCGCGTCCGGTTGGGCGACCGTACGCCCGCCGCGATGACCGATCACGCGTGCGGATGATCGATCTCTTGGCGTCAAGAGAGATCCAGCGGTCAGGCTATCGCGCATCCCGCACCCCGGACGGCCGGGAGGCTGTGGCCCGCCCCACAGAGTGACCGGCCAACGGGCAGGCGGCGTACCGGGCGGCCGCCGCGCGGAAAGGAGGGACGCGGCGGCCGCCAGGGGTCCCGGAAGACAGGACTCCCGTGGGGGGTACGGTGCGCCTTCCCCCCACGGGCCCGCCCCATGCCTGTCACATCACCTCTTCTTTCTCTCCGCTCACGGCGGTCTTGTGACGGTACGGCACCCGTTCGGGCACACGGTGCGGACGGCCTGCGGCACCGGTGCGGACGGCCCGGGCACGGACGTCCGCGCGGTGCGCCCGGGCCGGTCGGCGCGCGGGTACGGGGCGCCCGCGCACGGCCGTCACCTGGTGCAGCCGGTGCGTCCGGACACCAGGGTCACGCAGGCCTTGGCCTGGCCGGCGTTCGTCACCGCCACCATCGGCGTGTAGGCGATGGTGTCGCCGGCCTGTGCGACGGTGTCGCTCTCCTTGCGCGCGCCGACCACGACCTGCACCTGATCGCCCTGTGCCGCCTGGGTGATGCGGCCCCAGGCGGCGCCGCAGGTCTTGCTGTAGCGCACCTCGACCACAGTCTCGCCCACGGTGGCGCTCCGCGCCGTGGTCACCAGTTCGCCGCTGCAGCCCATGGCCTCCGCGTCCTTGCCGGTGCAACCGGTCCCGGCGCACTTCACCCCGGGCGGCAGGTCCGGGTCGACGGCGGCGGCCGGCGACGACGTCCTCGGCGCGCCCTGGCTGCCGCGGCCGTCCTCGCCGGCGGTGGCGGAGAAAACGGCCCCGACGACCGCGAGCGCGCCGGCCATGCCGGCCAGAAACATCGTCACCTGCCGCCTGCGGGAGGTCTCCGCACCGGCGTCTCCCGTCTCGCCCGCCGGGCGCGGCGGCTGCGGGAGCTCGCCCTCGCGGACGGGCTCCTCCGACCGCCTCCCGTCCGGCCGTGCGCCGGGCCGTTCGCCGTCCGGTGTCCCCTCGGCGGCCTGAGGCGCGGGCGTCCGCCCCTCGGGGACCGTTGTCTCGCGCGGTGTCCCGCCGGCCGCGCCGGTGCTCTCGCGGGCGCCGGCGTCGGTGGCCGAGGGCTGCGCGGGCACCGTGGGGAACACCCCCGCCGGGCCGGCGATCGGCAGGACGGACGAGCCGGGTGTCTTCGCGGCGCCCCCGCGGGAGTTCTGGCCCGGGTCCGCGGCGGAGCCGGCCGGGTCCGGTCCGGTGCCGTGGCCGGCCGTGCCGTGGTCGGCCGGGGCGAGCGCGGCGCGGGCCCGGGCGATGCGGATGGCCTCCATGGTCCGGTCGTGGCGCAGTTCCGCACGGCTCCATGCCCGTTCGGCGAGCTCCCACATCGTGGTGAGATGCACCGGGTCGGTTCCGGTGACCTCGGCCAGTGCGACGACCGCCCCCTTGGGCGCCAGCAGCCGGCCGCCCAGGTACCGCTCCCAGGAGGTCTTGCTGTAACCCGTGCGGTCGGCGAGCGCGGCGACCCCCATACCGCTGCGGTCGACGAGCCGCCGCATCTGCGCGGTGAACTCCTTGACCTGCGGATCGAGTTCGTCGGGCAAGGCCTTCCAACGAGGCATTGCTGCTTCCCCCTCTCCCCCGGACACTGTCGGCTGTGCCACTGACGGCCACGCTAGCCGGGCCACCGGGAGACTTCGCCCCGCATCGCTTTTTTGTCCACAGATCGACACAGCTCCAGCGCAAACGGGATCGCTCACGCCACACGGGTGTTCGACGCATCCTGGCGCATCCGGGGGAGTGCGCGGCGCGGAGCCGGCGCACGACTGTGGCAGGGCGGCGACAGACGTCGCGAGACGGTCACCGGTGTGCGACAGCGCGCGGACAGCTGTTGATCGGCATGATCACCGTGCAGCAGGCTGAACGGCGACGGCGGCCCGTCCTGCTCGGGGGAGAGGACGGGCCGCCGTCGCCGTCATGGAAGGACGCGGGGCTCTGCCGGGGCGTCAGCTGCTGATGGTGAAGTGCAGCGCGTCGTCCAGGAACGGTATCTCCAGCCACGGATCGGGCTGGGCCATCAGCGCCAGCAGCACGATGGCGACGCCGAGGACGCCGTAGGTGGCTATGTCGGTGAAGCGGGAGCGCACGGCCAGCATGCCGACGCGGGGCAGCAGCCAGCGCAGCGTGGCCCCGCCGAGCATGGCGGCGCCGATCAGCAGCAGCCCGACACGGAACGCGTCGAGCGCGGTCACCAGCAGTCCGATGCCGGCCGTGGCCAGCACGGCGAGCAGCGGCCATTGCCGCACCAGCGCCGAGGTGTCCCACGGCCCGATCCGGCCACCGCCTTCGAGGCGCAGCGCGTCCTTCAGCGCCGGCGGGACGCGGCGCAGGAGGCTCCGGGAAAGGCCGTGGATGTTCCGCATCTGCAGGTGGGGCTTCGCACGGGAGGATCCCCGCGCGGAGCCGTCCGTCTCAGCCGACACTGCGCTCCGCCGCCTCCACCACGTTGACCAGCAGCTGTGCCCGGGTCATCGGACCGACACCGCCGGGGTTCGGGGAGAGCCAGCCGGCCACCTCGGCGACGTCCGGGTGGACGTCGCCGACGATCTTGCCCTCGGCGTTGCGGGAGACCCCGACGTCCAGGACGGCCGCGCCCGGCTTGACGTCCTCGGCACGGATCAGATGCGGGCTGCCGGCGGCGGCGACGATGATGTCGGCGCGCTTGAGGTGGGCGGACAGATCGCGGGTGCCGGTGTGGCACTGGGTGACGGTGGCGTTCTCGCTGCGCCGGGTCAGCAGCAGCGGCATGGGGCGGCCGATGGTGGTGCCGCGGCCGACGACCACGACCTCGGCGCCCTTGATCTCCACGCCGTAGCGGCGCAGCAGGGTCAGCACACCGTTGGGGGTGCAGGGCAGCGGGGCCGGCTCGTTGAGGACGAGACGGCCGAGGTTCATCGGGTGCAGGCCGTCGGCGTCCTTGTCCGGATCCATCAGCTCCAGGATGCGGTTCTCGTCGATGCCCTTGGGCAGGGGCAGCTGGACGATGTACCCGGTGCACGCCGGGTCCTCGTTCAGCTCCCGGACGACCGCCTCGATTTCCTCCTGGGTGGCGGTGGCGGGCAGCTCGCGCTGGATGGAGGCGATGCCCACCTCGGCGCAGTCGCGGTGCTTGCCGGCGACGTACTTGCGGCTGCCGGGGTCGTCCCCGACGAGGATCGTGCCGAGACCGGGCGTGACCCCCTTCTCCTTCAGCGCCGCCACGCGGGCGGTCAGATCGGACTTGATCGCGGCTGCGGTGGCCTTGCCATCGAGAATCTGGGCGGTCATGACTCCATCCTCCCGGATGACGGGGCCCGGGTTCCAATCCGGGGCGCCGCTGTCGCCGTGCCGTGACCGGCGGGGTTGCAGGTGCACAACGCCTCACCGTCCGGACTGGACAAGATCTTGCCGTGTCTAGAACGATGCATTACCGAAAACGCGGTTCGTTTCGGGGGGCGAACCCGCTCAGATGTGTCGCTCCTCCGTGTGTTCCGCACCGTCCCCACAGACGTCGACGGAGGAATCCGGCCATGAGTTTCGGCTCGCCCCAGAACCCCTACGGGGCGCCGCAGAATCCGCAGCAGAGCTACGGCTACCCCCAGGGGCAGCCCGGGTACGGCCAGCCGCAGCCCGGGTACGGGCAGCCTCAGCCCGGATACGGCTACCCTCAGCAGACGGCCTACCCCGGCGGCGCGGGCGGCCCCAGCCCCCGGATCGCCTCGATGGGCCGCCGCCTGGGCGCCCGCGTGATCGACGGCCTCATCCTGGGCGTCGTCTACACCATCCTGATCTTCGCCGGCGTCATCAGCGCGTTCTCCGCCGCGAGCGACTGCGGTGACCCGGGCACCATCGGCTACGACTCCTGCATCAACGACGCGGGCTCCGACTTCGTGCAGCAGTTCGGTGCCATCCTCGGCGGCGTGTGGGTCCTGACCCTGCTGTACGAGTGGCTGATGATCGGTCTGGTGGGCCGCACGCTGGGCAAGATGGCCGTCGGGCTGCACGTGGTGAACGCCCAGACCGGGGCCAAGCCCGGCCTGGGCAAGTCCTTCATACGCTGGATCATCACGATGATCGGCAGCGTGGCGTGCGGCATCATCACGCTGCTGGTCTACCTGTCCCCCTTCTGGGACAAGTCGGGCCGCCAGCAGGGCTGGCACGACAAGGCCGCCGGCACCATGGTGGTCATGAACTGACAGCCGGCTGCTTCCGCCCGGACGATGTGCCCCGACGGAACAGTTCAGGCCATTCGGCACGGCGGGGCCGTGTCTCACCCGTCCAGGGGGACATCGCCCCGCCGTGTCCCCCTACTCTGGCGGAGGGAGCCGTCAGGCACGGGGAGACGCACCTTGTACAGCATCATCGTGGTACCTCAGCCGACCACGGAGGACGAGCGGCCCGGCGAGCGCTTCGAGCTGGCCCCCGGCGAGCGCCTGGCCTTCGGGCGCAGCGCCGGCAACGACCTGGTGATCGCGCACGACGGGGTGTCGCGGCGGGCCGGGCAGATCACCGCCCAGGGGGCGTTCTGGCTGCTCAGCAACCTCTCCGCCCACCAGACCTATGTCGTGGACAACCCCGAGGGCGCGGGCGAGCACATCAAGATCGGGCCGGGCCGGCTGGACGCGCCGGTCCCCTTCGAGTTCTCCCGGATCGTGCTGCCCGCGGCCGGGGACCTGCTGCCCATCGAGGTGTGGGCGCCGCGGCACGACTATCTGTGCGGCCCGCACGGAGCCGAGGGCGATCCGACCGCGCCCGCCTTCTGCCTGGACCGCAGCAAGCGCTACTACGCGGTGCTCACCGCGCTGTGCGAGCCCCGGCTGCGCGGTGACCCGCACGCCCCGCTGCCCACCGTCGACCAGGTCGTCGAGCGGCTGCGCCCCACCTGGCCGGCCGCCTCGCGGACGTCGGTGCAGTGGAACATCGACTATCTGGCCGTGAAACTGCGCCTGAAGCCCGCGCCCGAGACCGCCGAGACCGGACCGCGCCTGAACGGCAAGAAGGAGGCGCTGGTCTCCCTGGCGCTGCGGTTCGACCTGGTGCGCGAGGACGACCTGGCGCTGCTGGCCGCACGGGCGGTGCGATGAGCGAGCCGTACGCCGTGCCGGTGCCCCGCGGGTACCGGGTGGGGGTCTGGGAGGTGCGCCGGCCGCTGGCCACCGGCGCGTTCGGCAGCGTGTACGAGGCCCGGCGCACCGGCGACGGCACCCGCTCGCCGGACGGTGCCGCGCTGCCGGACACCGTCGCGCTGAAGTTCCTGCCCACCGGCACCGGTACCCCGCGCCGCCTGAGCCATCTGCGCGAACTCGTCGAACGCGAGGTGGAGCTGCACCGCCGGCTGCGCCGCCCGCGGCTGATCCGGATGTACCAGACCCTCACCGTCGACGACCCGGAGCAGCCCGCCCTGGACGGCGCCACCGTGCTCGTCCTGGAGAAGGCCGAGGGCTCGCTGGACGCCCTGCTGGACACCGACCCGCGGCCCGCGGCCGGGCCCGTGCTGCTCGCCCACATCTGCGAGGGCCTGGCCCAGCTGCACCGGGCGGGCTGGGTGCACGGCGACCTGAAACCCGCCAACGTGCTGCTGATGCGGGACGGTTCGGCCCGGCTGGCCGACTTCAACATGGCGGCCGAGCTGGAGGGCACGCACGCCTACTCCCCCGCCTTCTCCACGCCCGACTACACGCCGCCGGAACTGCTGTGGACCGAGATCGGCGCACGCGGCCGCCGCATCCGCCCGTCCGCCGACGTGTGGGCCTTCGGCGTGCTGGCGCACCTCGTGCTCACCGGCTCCTTCCCGCTGCCCGGCGGCACCCCGAGCGCCCGCCGCGACGCGGCCGTCGCCTACGCCCGCGGCACGGAGGAGCTGCGGCTGTCCCCCGAACTGGCCGAGCCGTGGCAGGACATCGTCCGCGCCTGCCTGGCCCGCACGCACGCCGACCGCATCGGCACCGAGGCCCTGCTGCGCCGGGTGGAGACGGCCGCGGGCACCGGGCGCACCTCCCGGTTGACACGTCCCCTGTTCCGGCACGGCCCCCGGTTGCGGCTGCGGCTTCCCCGTCCTCTCCGCAGCCGCCGTGCGGCGGTCCTGGCGGCCGCGGCCGGCACCGTCGCCGTGGCCGCCCTCGGCTACGGGATCGGTCTGCCGTCCGGCGGCAGCACGGACGGCGCCGACACAGTGCCGGCCACCTACGGGGCCGCGGACCTGAGGACGGACAAGGACATCCCGGTGCGCTACCGCCGGCTCATCGTCGACGCCGCTCACAACTGCCCCCGGCCCGGCGTCACACCCGCGCTGATCGCGGCGATGCTGAAGGTCGAGAGCGACTTCGACCCCGACCTCGCCGACCCCGGCCACCAGGAGTACGGCATCGCCCGCTGGACCCCCTCCGTGCTGCGCTGGTGGATGCGCGACGACGGCATCCCCGCCTCGGCCACTCCCACGCCGCCCCTGTCCCCCTCCGTGTCCATCCCGGCCATGGGCCGCTACCTGTGCTTCATCGAGAGCCGCCTGGAGACGGACCTCCCGGGCGACAAACGGCTGCTGATCGCGGCCGGTTACCGGACCTCGTACAAGAAGGTCAACGAGGCCGGCGGAGTTCCCCCTGGTTACCGGGGCTACTGCGCCCGGGTCGAGCACTATCTCAAGGAGTACACGCCGACGGGCGGCAGGTGACCCTGAGAGTTCTGAGGTACCGCGCGGGCCGGACACAGGGCACGGTGGAGACGTCCACAGCGGACGGCACGACCAGGGGTGTCCGGCTCGCTCGGGGGAGAGCCGGACACCCCGCCGCCCGCACCGTCTCCCCCGTGCGCACGAAGCGACACCTCTTCAAGGACATTCGAATCAGGGGGAAAACACATGACCGCCTTCGGCAAGGCCCTGGCCCTGACCGCCGCTGCCGCCACCGGCGTGGCCGCGCTGACCCTCTCCGCCGCCGGCAGCGCTCAGGCCGCCAACCCGTGCTGGAAGGACGGCTCCGTGTGGTACTGCAACAACGCCACCGGCGCGAACGTCTACGCCAGCACCAACACCAGCAGCGGCGTGGTGGGCCGCATGTACTCCAACCCGTCGTCCTTCGTCTGCAAGTTCGACGGCGGTCAGAACCACGGGGGACCGCACCCGACCCGCTGGGTCTGGACCCAGGCCGACAACGGCAAGTGGGGCTGGATGAGCGACAACGACATCGCCTCGGAGACCAACCCGCTGCCGTCCTGCTGACGCCGGATCACCGGCTGCGGACTCCGGAGCCGTCGGGCATCCGGTGACAGGGAAAACGGCCTCCGGCCTCTCCCGCGCGGGAAGGGCCGGAGGCCGCCGTGCTGTGCGGCCGGCAGCCTGCGGCGACGGTGCCCGGCTCGCCGGCCGCCGTGCTCAGTGGAAGAAGTGCCGAGCGCCGGTGAAGTACATCGTCACGCCCGCCTTGCGCGCGGCCTCGACGACCTCCGCGTCGCGGATCGAGCCGCCCGGCTGGACGATGGCCTTCACCCCGGCCGCGATCAGGATCTCCGGGCCGTCGGGGAAGGGGAAGAAGGCGTCCGAGGCGGCGTAGGAGCCGCGCGCCCGCTCCTCGCCGGCCCGCTCGACCGCGAGCTTGCAGGAGTCGACCCGGTTGACCTGGCCCATGCCGACGCCGACCGAGGCGCCGTCCTTGGCGAGCAGGATCGCGTTGGACTTCACCGCCCGGCAGGCCTTCCAGGCGAACGCCAGCTCGGCCAGCTCCGCCTCGGACAGGGCCTCGCCGCTGGCGAGCGTCCAGCCGGCCGGGTCGTCGCCCTCGGCGTGCAGACGGTCGGCCACCTGCACCAGGGCACCGCCGTCGATCGGCTTGACCTCGAGGGACTGCGCGGGCACCTCGGGGCAGCGCAGCACCCGGAGGTTCTTCTTCCGGGTGAGGACCTCCAGGGCGCCGTCCTCGTAGTCCGGGGCGACGATGACCTCGGTGAAGATCTCGGCGACCTGCTCGGCCATCTCCTTGCTGACCGGACGGTTCACGGCGATCACACCGCCGAACGCGGACAGCGGGTCGCAGGCGTGCGCCTTGCGGTGCGCCTCGGCCACGTCGGCACCGATCGCGATGCCGCACGGGTTGGCGTGCTTGATGATCGCCACGCACGGCTCGGCGTGGTCGTACGCGGCACGGCGGGCGGCCTCCGTGTCCGTGTAGTTGTTGTACGACATCTCCTTGCCGTGCAGCTGCTCCGCCTCGGCGAGGCCGCCGGTGCCCGCGGTGTACAGGGCGGCGGGCTGGTGCGGGTTCTCGCCGTAGCGCAGGGTGCGCGACCGCTCCAGGCCGCTGGCGAGGAACTCGGGGAACGGGGAGTCGTCGGCCGGCGCGTAGGAAGAGGCGAACCACGAGGAGACCGCGATGTCGTACTCGGCGGTGTGCCGGAACGCCTCGGCGGCCAGGCGCTTGCGGGCGGCCAGGTCGAACCCGCCGTCCTGCACCGCGGCGAGGACGTCGGCGTACCGCTCCGGGCTGGTGACCACGGCGACGGACGGGTGGTTCTTGGCGGCGGCGCGCACCATCGAGGGGCCGCCGATGTCGATCTGCTCCACGCACTCGTCGGGGGCGGCGCCGGAGGCGACCGTCTCCCGGAACGGGTACAGGTTGACCACGACCAGGTCGAAGGGCTCGACACCCAGCTCGGCCAGCTGCCGCTGGTGGTCCTGAAGGCGCAGGTCGGCGAGGATGCCCGCGTGCACCTTGGGGTGCAGGGTCTTGACCCGGCCGTCCAGGCACTCCGGGAAGCCGGTCAGCTCCTCGACCTTGGTGACGGGCACGCCGGCCGCGGCGATCTTCGCGGCGGTGGAGCCGGTGGAGACGAGTGCGACGCCGGCTTCGTGCAGCCCGCGCGCCAGCTCCTCCAGGCCGGTCTTGTCGTAGACGCTGACGAGCGCGCGCCGGATGGGCCGCTTGTTGCTCTCGGCGGTCACTGGATAACTACCTTTCGTCCCTCGATGCGATAGCCGTGGCGGGCGAGCCGCCCCACGACCTCGACGAGCAGCCTTCGCTCGACGTGTTTGATGCGCTCGTGCAGTGCGCTCTCGTCGTCCTCGTCCCGGATCTCCACCGCGCGCTGCGCGATGATCGGCCCGGTGTCGACGCCGTCGTCGACGAAGTGGACGGTGCAGCCGGTGACCTTGGCGCCGTACGCGAGGGCGTCGCGGACGCCGTGGGCCCCGGGGAAACTGGGCAGCAGGGCGGGGTGCGTGTTGACGATGCGCCCGCCGAACCGTGCGAGGAACTCCTTCCCCACGATCTTCATGAACCCGGCGGAGACGACGAGGTCGGGTTCCCAGGCGGCGACGGCCTCGGCGAGCGCCGCGTCCCACTCCTCGCGCGTGCCGTGGTCCTTCACCCTGCACACGAAGGTCGGCACCCCGGCCCGCTCGGCGCGCGCCAGCCCTTCGATGCCGTCACGGTCGGCGCCCACGGCGACGATCTCGGCGCCGAAGGCCTCGGCGCCCGATGCGGCGATCGCGTCGAGGAGCGCCTGCAGATTGGTGCCGGATCCGGAGACCAGCACGACAAGGCGCTTGACCACGGGCTTGGCGGCCACGACGGGGCCCTTTCTCGGGGAAGCCTGTTCGGTACGGTCGACGCGTTTGTACGGTCGTACGAATGCTGCGCACCTTCCGATACGGGGAAGCCTACGAAGCGGCCGACCGTCAGCAACGATACCGGCACCGCCGACGGCCCCCATGGGACGGGGGCGGGGCCGGGGGGTAGCGTCGGGAAGGAGCGGACTCGGGAACGCGGCCGCGCCGCGGCGCGTTCTCGCTGTGACAGCTTCGTCCGGCCCATGCCAGGCCGGGTGCCCCGTCACCAGTCTCGTCAGCCGTAGTCACAAGGGGAAGACGCTTACTCGATGCCGGACCGCAGCCTGCGACTCCTCATGTTCCCTCCGCAGTCGGCGCGGGGAGGGGAGCGCGGCACCGTGCTGCTGCGGGAGCGCCCCTCCTCGCCGCCGGACGGGAAGGACCCCCAGGGCAAGGACGCCGACCCGGAGAACTCCGGCCGGCCGGGCGCGGGGACGGACGACAATCCGTTCGCGCCGCCGCCCGAGGGTGCTCCGGACCGCCCCTGGCAGCCGCGGCGCCCCTCCAGGGGCGATGCCTCCGGTGAGGAAGGCCGGGACGAGGGCGGCGACCGCTCGCCCTGGGGCCGGTGGAGCGACCGGCAGCCCGACCGCTCCCCCGGTGGCTTCGGCGAACGCCCGCAGCTGCCGGGCGCAGGCGGCGAGGGACCCGGCCGTCGGCCCGGCCCGGGCACCCGCTGGGACCCCACCGATCCCGCTCAGCGCCGGGCGCGCTACGCCCTGCTGTGCGGCATGTGGGCCTTCTTCTTCGTGCTGTTCGGCTGGCCCTATGTGGCGCTGCTGCTCGGCGCGCTCGCCCTGTACTGGGGCATCAGCTCGCTGCGGTCCGCGCCGCGCCGCCCGGATCCGGACCAGTCGGCCGCACCGCAGCCGCAGGGCCGCCCGCAGGCCACAGCGGCGGTCAGCGGCCTGGTCACCGCCTCGCTGGCGCTCGTGCTGGTCGCGTCGGGCTTCGCCGCGCAGTTCGTCTACCGCGACTACTACGCGTGCGTGGACGACGCGCTCACCCATCAGGCCAGACAGTCCTGCGACCAGCATCTGCCGCAGCAGCTGCGGGGCCTGCTGGACGCGGACGGCTGAGGACACGGACGGCCGAGGACACGGACGGCCGAGGACACGGACGGCTGAGGACGCGGACCGCTGAGGCTGCGCCGCCCGGGGGCCGGTGGCCCGTGATCAGCCGGGCCCGGGCCTGCTGCCCGGAGCGGGCGCGGCATCGGGTTCGTCCGGTGCGGGTGCGGCCATGTGGTCGCCCCGTGACGCCGCGTCCGTGCCGGGCCGGGGGACGGTTGCGGAGTCGTGCGGGTCCTGTGGCGCGGGCTGTGTGACGGCTCGCGGTCCGGGACGCGGCCGGGGGGCCGCCGGCACGTGCGCGGGCCGGGACGAGGACGGCGCCGTGCCCGGCTCCTGCTCGCGTCCGCTCTGTACGCCCCGTACGTCCTGCGCATCCTGTACGTCCTGTCCACCCTGTGCGTCCTGTTCGCTCTGGCGGTCCTGTTCGTCCGCCATCCGGTCCGGCTTCCTCTCGGGTGTCCGCGGTTCCGTCGCCGGCCCGGCATCCTCCGGTGACCGCGTGGCCCGCGGGAGGTCCGCCCGGTGCGGGCGGTGTACGGCGTCACCCTCGGGCCAGGCGGTGGGGTCGCTCACGGCAGGGTCGAGGGGCAGCACGTCGTACGGCTCGGCGGAGGCGTCGTCGTAGCGCGGGGGCACCCGCACCGCCGCGGCCTGCGAGGGCCGGGCCGGCTGCGCGTCGCCGCGGCGTGGCCCGACGATGCGCACCGCGCTCGGGGCACGCCGGAACAGGCGGCTCGCCCAGCGGCGCCACAGCCAGACCAGCAACGCCGCCGGCACGGCCACCGGTGTGGTCCACAGCAGCGCGGCCCCGGCCACCTGCCAGCCGGCCGGACCGAACCGCGCGAGCACGGCGTCGCCCAGCGCGCCGCCCGCCAGCTGCGCGCCCGCGCCGAGGCCGAGCGCGCACACCAGGCAGGCCAGGGCGGCACCGCCCGAGGTCCGCCGCCAGGACCAGGGCCGCGCCCCGTCGTCCCCGTCGGCGTCCCGCACCTCGCCGGTCGCGGCGTCGGCGACGAACCAGCCGATGGTCACTCCGGCCGCCACCGGCACCGCCGCGCACACCCAGTGCAGCCGGGTGCCGGGGCCCGCGTCCGGCACGGCCGCGAGCAGCGGGAGGGGCGGCAGCAGCGGCGCCGGTGCGGAACCGGACGGCGCGACGAGGTGACCGGCGCCGAGCTGGAACCCCGGCCCGAGGGTGTATGCCACCGCCCACAGCACCGCGTTGGGCAGCAGCGCCAGGCACAGCAGCAGCACCGCGAACCGGCCCGACCAGCCCTCCGTCAGCCGCACGAAGCCCGCCTGGGCCGCCCCCGAGTGCCACACCAGGGACACCCCCAGCACCAGCGCTCCGCCCCCGGTGAACATCAGCGCACCGGCTCCCGCGGCCCGGGCCGAGGGCCCCAGCCGCGCCCGCGGGCCCGGCATGAGGAGCAGACGGCGCACGCCCGGTGACAACCGGCTCAGTGCACGCTCGAGCGGCGCGCGGGGACAGCCGTACGCCGCCCAGACGCCGCTGCCCACCGCGACCGCGGTGACCAGCGGCACCCACAGCACGATCCACAGCCAGGAGGGGCGCAGCGGCCCGTCCTGGGCGTACCCCGCGGCGGCGCCGACCACGGAGAGGTACCCGGCGACGACACCGCTCCAGGCGGTGCGCGGGGGAACGAGCGGGTTGCCGTCACCGGGGTCGGTGGCGTCCCTGCCCGCCCGGTGCAGCAGCACCGCGGGCAGCAGGAGCAGCAGCAGCGGGGTGACGCCGAGGGGGACGTCCGCGCCGGTGAGCGTGCCGGTGCGGACCAGTTCGGCCCCGTGCGCCAGCAGCCACAGGGCGGCGGCCACGCGCAGGGCGCTGCCCGGTGAGCCGTCGGGGTCGGGGGAGCTGATCCACAGGACGATGACGAGGACGGCGGTCGCACCGAGGCCGAGGCCCGCCGCGACCACGCCGCCCAGGAGGCCGGCGCCGAAGCCGGGCGACCGGGACCGCAGACGGGTGGGCGGGGAGGCGAGCGGCGGTCGTCGACGGTTCTTCGTCTGGATCACGCCCGCCATGCTCCCAACGTCACTCGCTTTTCGGTCGTAACGGGCGCTTCTCCGTAGTGTCGCTCAAGATACGTTTATGCGACGGTTCATGCGGAGGGAGGATGCGGAGGGAGGCACGGTGCCGGACAGCCGAGCGACTCCCCTGCCACCGCCGGCGGACCGCCGGCTTGTGGGGGCTTTCGCGGGCCTGACGGCCACTCAGGGGGCAGGCGCTTCCGGGACGGAGGCCATAGCCCGGGACGATGCCGGGTCGGGGGCCGGGACCGGGGACGGCGCCGGATCAGGGGCCGGGAGCGGGGACGGCGCCGGATCAGGGGCCGGGAGCGGGGACGGCGCCGGGTCGGGGGCCGGGGCCGGGTCGGGGGCCGGGTGCGGGTGCGGGTGCGGGACCGGGACTGGGACCGGGGGCAGTTCCGGGAACGCCGTCGGCCGCCGGGCCGGTGCGCGGCTGACTCCCGCTCAGGCCTTCGACGCCCTGCACGCGTACTGCGCCCCGGCACTCCAGCGCCAGGCCTACCTGCTCACAGGCCGTCACGACCACGCGCGCGACGCCGTGGCGCGGGCTTTCCGGCTGGCCTGGCAGCGCTGGCCCGAGGTCGCCCGCGACCCCGACCCGCCCGGCTGGGTGCGCGCGGCGGCCTACGACTGCGCCCTGTCCCCCTGGCGGTCGGCCCGCCGGGCCGGCCGGCGCCCCGATGTGCCGCCCGATCCGGCCGACCAGGCGCTCCAGGCGGCGCTGCTCCGGCTGCCGCCGTGCTACCGCCGCACCCTCGTCCTCCACGACGGCGTGGGCCTGAACCTGCCCGACACGGCCGCGGAGACCGAGGCCGGCACGGCCGCGACGGCGAACCGGCTGCTGCACGCCCGCGAGGCCGTGGCGACCCTGCTGCCGGACCTCGCCGACCCCGCCGAACTGCACCGGCGGCTGGTCCGCCTGGCATCTGCGGAACACAGTCCGGTGCCCGCGGCCAGGGACCTGCGCGCCGCCGGGGAACGCGGAGTCCGGCTGTGGACCCGCTCCGCCCTCGCGCTCACCGCTGCCGTCGCCGGGGCGACCGCGCTGACCTGGCACACCGCCCCCGCCCACTACGTGGCGCCGGTGTCACCCGGCCACGCCGTGGAGGGACTGCCGGTGCCGGGCGCGCTCGGCCCTGTGTCCCGCGACGCCCTCCGTCCGAGCACCAAGCTGCACAAGGGGCCCTTCGGCGGCCCGGAACGGCTCCTGCCGCTGGCGCGCTAGCGTCCGCCGCCCGTGACCCGGCATCACCCGTCATCCGGCATCACCCGTGATCCGGCATCGCCTGTCCTCCGTGACACCCGTCATCGGGAACGGGCCCGGAAACGGCGGTGGGCCCGCCCCTGGTGCGGGGGCGGGCCCACCGGCCGAGCGCCGTGCGGCGGATCGGCTCGCGCGCAGAAGGCGACGAGACCGGTCGCTCAGGAGGCGGCGAGGATCTCGCGCGCCAGCTTGGCCGTCTCGGTCGGGGTCTTGCCGACCTTGACACCGGCGGCCTCGAGGGCCTCCTTCTTGGCCTGGGCGGTGCCGGAGGAGCCGGAGACGATGGCGCCGGCGTGGCCCATGGTCTTGCCCTCGGGCGCGGTGAAGCCCGCGACGTAGCCGACGACCGGCTTGGTCACGTTCTCCTTGATGAAGGCCGCGGCCCGCTCCTCGGCGTCGCCGCCGATCTCGCCGATCATGACGATCAGATCGGTCTCGGGGTCCTCCTGGAACGCCTTCAGGGCGTCGATGTGGGTGGTGCCGATGATCGGGTCACCGCCGATGCCGACGCAGGTGGAGAAGCCGATGTCCCGCAGCTCGTACATCATCTGGTACGTCAGCGTGCCGGACTTGGAGACCAGACCGATGCGGCCCGGCTTGGTGATGTCGGCCGGGATGATGCCGGCGTTCGACTGGCCCGGGGTGATCAGGCCGGGGCAGTTCGGGCCGATGATGCGGGTCTTGTTGCCCTTCTTGCCGGCGTACGCCCAGAAGGACGCCGTGTCGTGGACGGCGATGCCCTCGGTGATGACGACCGCGAGCGGGATCTCGGCGTCGATGGCCTCGATGACCGCGTCCTTGGTGAACTTCTCCGGAACGAAGATCACGGTGACGTCGGCGCCGGTCTTCTCGATGGCCTCCTTGACGGAGCCGAAGACCGGGATCTCGGTGCCGTCGAAGTCGACGACCTGGCCCGCCTTGCGCGGGTTCACGCCACCGACGATGTTCGTGCCGGAGGCGAGCATGCGGCGGGTGTGCTTCTGACCCTCCGAGCCGGTCATGCCCTGGACGATGACCTTGGATTCCTTGGTGAGGAAGATAGCCATGGTGTTGTGTGACCTCGTCCCTTACTTCGCGGCAGCAGCCAGCTCGGCGGCCTTGTCGGCCGCGCCGTCCATGGTGTCCACCTGCTGGACCAGCGGGTGGTTGGCGTCCGTCAGGATCTTGCGGCCCAGCTCGGCGTTGTTGCCGTCGAGGCGCACGACCAGCGGCTTGTTGACTTCTTCGCCCTTGCTCTTGAGCAGGTCCAGGGCCTGCACGATGCCGTTGGCGACGGCGTCGCAGGCGGTGATGCCGCCGAAGACGTTGACGAAGACCGACTTCACGTCGGGGTCGCCCAGAATGATCTCCAGGCCGTTCGCCATGACCTCGGCCGAGGCACCGCCACCGATGTCGAGGAAGTTGGCGGGCTTCACGCCGTTGTGCTTCTCACCGGCGTAGGCGACCACGTCCAGGGTGGACATGACCAGGCCGGCGCCGTTGCCGATGATGCCGACCTCGCCGTCGAGCTTGACGTAGTTGAGGCCCTTCGCCTTGGCCGCGGCCTCGAGCGGGTTGGCCGCCGCCTTGTCGTGCAGCGCCTCGAACTCGGGGTGGCGGAACTCGGCGTTGTCGTCCAGGGAGACCTTGCCGTCCAGGGCGATGACGTCACCGGAGGCGACCTTGGCGAGCGGGTTCACCTCGACCAGGAGGGCGTCCTCCTCGACGAAGACCTCCCACAGCTTCACCAGCACGTCGGCGACCTTGTCGGCGACCTCGGCCGGGAACTTCGCGGCGGCGACGATCTCCTGGGCCTTCGCCTTGTCGACACCGTCGATGGCGTCGATCGCGATCTTGGCGACGGCCTCGGGACGGGTGGCCGCGACCTCCTCGATCTCCATGCCGCCCTCGACGGAGGCGATGGACAGGAAGGTGCGGTTCGCACGGTCGAGGAGGAAGGAGACGTAGTACTCCTCGACGATCTCCGGAGCGGTCTCGGCGATCATGACCTTGTGGACCGTGTGGCCCTTGATGTCCATGCCGAGGATGTCCGTCGCGCGAGCGACCGCCTCGTCCGGAGTGGCGGCCAGCTTCACACCACCGGCCTTGCCGCGACCACCGACCTTCACCTGCGCCTTGACGACCGACTTGCCGCCCAGCCGCTCGGTGATTTCGCGCGCCGCCTCAGGCGTGTCGATGACTTCACCGGCCAGCACCGGTACACCGTGCTTGGCGAAGAGGTCCCTCGCCTGGTACTCGAACAGGTCCACGCGCTTCCGTCCCTATCAGTGATCCAGCGGTTCGTTGAATGCGTGGGCGTGCCGCGAAGGGCAACGTGACGTCCGCTTGTCACAAGGGAGGCGCACACGGTGTCCGAGCGCGCGGCATGTCCACCTCGCAGGTTATCGCCGCCCGTGGGAGCGCCCTAAATCCGGGGTCACACCCGAGCGGTGATACCTGTCACATGATGCCGCGCCTCTGGCACGGCGTGCCAGGGAGGGTGCGGACCGCGCGAGACCCACGGGCCGTGGCCGGGCCCGGCGCGACCTGCCGGAACGGCCGCGCGGGGGCCGGGCGGCCACGGCCGCCGTGCTGCCGTGCCGCTGTGGCCGCTGTGCCGCCGAGGGCCGGCCGGCCGCCTCGGGACCGGTGGCCGCCCGGCGGACCCGCCCGCCCGCCGCTTCTCCGGTGGGCGAGTTTCCCGGTGGGCGAGCGCGTGCGGCTCTCACGCGGCGTCAGGTATCGGCAGGGGCCGCTTCTCCAGTGCCGCGGCCATCACCTCGGGGAACAGATCGGGCGTGCAGGCGAACGCCGGTGCGCCGAGGGCCGCGAGCGCGGCCGCGTGCTGCCGGTCGTAGGCGGGGGCGCCCTCGTCGGACAGCGCGAGCAGCGCCACGAACTGCACCCCGGACGCCTTCATCGCCGCGACCCGCTTGAGCATCTCGTTGCGTATGCCGCCCTCGTACAGGTCGCTGATGAGGACGACGACCGTCTCGGAGGGCCGGGTGATCTGCGACTGGCAGTAGGCCAGCGCGCGGTTGATGTCGGTGCCGCCGCCGAGCTGGGTGCCGAAGAGCACGTCGACCGGGTCGTCCAGCTGGTCGGTGAGGTCGACGACCGAGGTGTCGAACACCACCAGCCGCGTGCTGATCGACCGCATGGACGCCAGCACCGCGCCGAACACCGAGGCGTACACCACGGACGGCGCCATCGACCCGGACTGGTCGATGCAGAGGATGACCTCCTTCTTCACGGACCGGGAGGCGCGGGCGTAGCCGATGAGCCGCTCGGGCACGACCGTCCGGTACTCGGGCAGGTAGTTCTTGAGGTTGGCCGCGATCGTGCGGTTCCAGTCGATGTCGTGGTGGCGGGGCCGGTTCACCCGGGCGCTGCGGTCCAGGGCGCCGGCGAGGGTGGCCCGGGTGCGGGTGGCGAGCCGCTTCTCCAGGTCCTCGACGACCTTGCGGACGACCGCGCGTGCCGTCTCCTTCGTCGTCTCCGGCATGGCCTTGTTCAACGACAGCAGGGTGCCGACGAGGTGGACGTCCGCCTCCACCGCCTCGAGCATCTCCGGCTCCAGCAGCAGGGTGGACAGGCCCAGCCGGTCGATGGCGTCCCGCTGCATGACCTGCACGACGGAGGAGGGGAAGTAGGTCCGTATGTCCCCCAGCCAGCGGGCCACCGAGGGCGCCGAGGCGCCGAGTCCGGCGGACCGCTCCCGGCCCGCACGACCCGCCCCCGCACCCGGCCCTTGTCCGCCGCCGCCCCCGTAGAGCGCGGTGAGCGCCGCGTCCATGGCGGCATCCCGGCCCGACAGCGCGCATCCCGTGCCGTCAGCCCCTTGCTCCCCGCCGAGCACCATCCGCCAGCGCCGCAGACGCTCCTGCGCCGGATCCTGCACCCGCACCTCGTGTCGCTCCTTCCCGGAGGCCAGCGCGCCCCCCGCCAGTTCGCCGGACGTCATCACGCCGCTCCCGCCAGTTCACCGTCCGCGGCCCGGCCCCGCGCGCCGGCCGTAAGTCCGGACACCCCGGCCGTGGATCCGGGCGCGCCGGCCGCGGAACCGGACGGGCCGGCCGCGGGGCCCGTCCGCGGGCCGTCCAGCCCCAGCAGCAGCCGCACCACCGGCAGCACCGCGTCCGCCCGCTCCCGGTCGAGCTCCGCGGCGAATCCCGGGATTCCGGCCACCCCGGCCGTGGCGCCGCCGGTCTGCCCGGGACCGCGCCGCACCAGCTCGCCGAGCGTCCGGCGCACCCCCGGCTCGTACGCCGAGAAGGTGCGCCGCAGCAGCGGCAGGACGTCCGTGAACGCCTCCGCGGGCACGGCGGTCAGCCAGGCGTCGACCAGGCCGAGCAGCCGCTCGTCGTGCACGAGCAGCATCCCGCCCCCGCCGCCGACGAACCCCTCGATCCACGCGGCGGCGTCCGCGGGCGGCGTGCCCGGGGAGAGCGCCAGGCCCATCAGGCGCGCCGCCTGTTCCTGCTCGAGGCTGCCGTCGTCGAGCAGGAGCCGTGCCGCGCGTCCGCGCAGCAGCCCGGGCACGCTGTCCCGGCCGGACAGGTTGCGCAGCACGCCGTGCCAGCGGGCGCGCAGGTCGTCGCGGCGGTCCGGGAGCGTGTCGCCGAGCAGCCCCGTGGCGGGGTGCACGGCGTCCAGGTGGTGCCGCATCTGTGCGGCGCCGTCCGCGTCGAGGGCGGCGCAGGCCGGCGGCAGGCCGACGAAGATGCGCTCGGCCAGGCCCGCGGCGACCTCGGCCAGGGCCTCGGTGGCCGTGCCGCGCACGTCGCCGTAGCGCAGCGAGCGGACCAGGGCCGGCAGTGCCTGGGCGAGGTGGCCGACGTCCGCGTCGAGCGCGGCCTTGTCGGCGAGCACCTGCATGACCACGGGGAGCGCCCCGGGCAGCTGGGCGAGCAGGCAGTGCTCGGCGAGCGCGGTGACGTCGGCGAGGGTGGCGGCGCCGAGGGCGTCCGCCTCCGCCTTGGCGGTCGCGGCGGCCACGACGGTCGTGCCCCACGCCCCGGCCTCGGCGACCCGCACCGACAGCTCCGGCTCCCAGCGCAGCCACCAGCTCTCCCGGAACGTGCCCGTGCTGCCCGGTGAGCCGGCCGGCTCGCCCCAGTTCACGCCCAGCAGCCGCAGCCGGTGCAGCAGACGGCTCCGCTCGGCGTCCGTCTCCTTGCGCAGATCCAGGTCCACCATCCGCCCGTGCGCCTCCGGCTTGAGCCGCAGCCGCCGCTGGAGGCGGGTCAGGTCCCGCTGCAGGGGCACCGCGGGCGCCGCGTCGGGCACCTCGCCCAGCTCGTCGCCGACCACCAACCGGTCGTGCACCAGCGCCAGCGGGACGTCGGAGCCCTCGCACATCACCGCCCGTGCGGCGTCCATGGTCTCGCCCAGCCCGGGCAGCGGGCGCCCGCGCATGGCGGCCAGCGTCTCGGCCAGCCGTACCGCCTCGATGACGTGCGCGGTGGAGACGGTCCGGTCCTCGGCGCGCAGCAGTCCGGCCACCTTGGTCAGCCAGCGCTCGACCGGCCGGTCCGGCGCCTCGAACAGGTGCGCGTACCAGCCCGGCGCGTCGATGCCCGCGCCGTAGCCGCCGGCCCGGGACAGCCGCCGGTGCGTCCAGGGCACCCACGTCATGTCGGTCTTGACCTTGGGCAGCCCTTTCAGCAAGGCGCGGTCGGCGGTGACGGTGGCCTTCCGGCGCAGTGCGGGCACATGCCACGCCCCGCACACCACGGCCACGCTCCCGCCGGAATCGCGCTGCGCCGCGCGGATCTTCAGACGCATGTGGGCCTCGCGCACGAGATCCCGCTCGCTGTCGCGGTCCGCGTACGTCTCCCGCAGCGCGGTCATGGCCTCCTCCAGCACCGTGAACGGCGCCAGCGGATCCCCCTGTCCGGCACCCCGGTGCTCGACCACGTCCTCCCACCAGCGCTCCGGGTCGTCGTAGCCGGCGGCAGCGGCGAGCGCGGCGAGCGGGTCGACGCGCACGTCGTCCCCGGCCGGGCGCCCGGTTCCCGGCTGTGCCGCGTCCGGGTGTCCGGCTTCCGGTGAGGGCGAGTGCGGGCCGTCGGCCTCCGCTTCCCCCTGGGAGGGAAGCGGGCCGGCGGGTCCGGCGGGTCCGGAGCCGGTCGCTGCCGTCGCCTCCGCTCCGGTCCCGGCCGGGTGCTCCGCGGTCCCCTCCCCCGCGGAGCCCCGGCCGGTGCCGGGTTCCTGTTCCGCTTCGTCCGAAGCGGCTTCCTCTTCCGCAGCGGCCTCGTGCCTCTCCGAAGCGGCCTCGTGCCCTTCCGAAGCGGCCTCGCGCCGGTCCCACGCCAGGGTGTGCGCGGCCGGCAGGTCGATGAAGCGGACCTCGGCCCCGTGATCCAGGGCCCACCGGACGGCCACCCACTCCGGGGAGAAGGCGGCCAGCGGCCAGAACACCGAGCGGGCCGGCTCGTCCACGGCGTGGGCGAGGAGGGCCACGGGCGGCCGCATGCCCTCGTCCGCGGCGAGCGGGAGCAGCGCGTCGGCCTCCGGCGGGCCCTCGACGAGCACCACGTCCGGCCGTGCCGCGTCGAGCGCGGCCCGCACCGCGCGCGCCGACCCCGGTCCGTGGTGCCGCACTCCGAGCAGCAGCGGCTCCGTGGCCTTGGCGCGGCCGCCCGCCCTGTCAGCTCCGGTCACACCGTCCCCCTTGCCGTATGCCGTCCCCGCCCCGCGTGCCGTCCGCACCGCGTGAGCCGTCCGCCTTTTCCGCCCGTCCAGCTGGGCTCCTCACCGGAGCGGGCCCGCACCGCGCCGTCGCCGCGCACGGGCACCGTCCGCTCCGTGCCGTCCGTCCTGCCGAAGCCGGTCATGCGCTCACCTCCCGGCAGGCGCGGTAGAAGTCCTTCCAGCCGTCGCGTTCGCGCACCACCGTCTCCAGGTACTCCTGCCAGACGACGCGGTCGGCCGCCGGGTCCCGGACGACGGCGCCGACGATCCCGGCGGCGACGTCACCGGCGCGCAGCACTCCGTCGCCGAAGTGGGCGGCGAGGGCGAGACCGTTGGTGACGACCGAGATCGCCTCCGCCGTCGACAGGGTGCCGCTGGGCGACTTCAGCTTGGTGCGGCCGTCGGTCGTGACACCGTCGCGCAGCTCGCGGAAGACCGTCACCACACGGCGGATCTCGTCGATGCCGTCCGGCACCGCCGGCAGGTCCAGCGAGCGGCCGATCTGCTCGACCCGGCGCGTGACGATGTCGACCTCCGCGTCCGGGGACTCCGGCAGCGGCAGCACCACCGTGTTGAAGCGCCGGCGCAGGGCGCTGGACAGGTCGTTGACGCCGCGGTCGCGGTCGTTGGCCGTGGCGATCAGGTTGAACCCGCGGACCGCCTGCACCTCTTCGCCCAGCTCCGGTATGGGCAGGGTCTTCTCCGACAGGATCGTGATCAGCGTGTCCTGCACGTCGGCGGGGATGCGGGTCAGCTCCTCCACGCGCGCGGTCATGCCCTGCGCCATGGCCCGCATCACGGGGCTGGGCACGAGGGCGTCGCGGCTCGGGCCGTGGGCGAGCAGCTGCGCGTAGTTCCATCCGTAGCGGATCGCCTCCTCCGGCGTGCCCGCCGTGCCCTGCACCAGCAGGGTGGAGTCGCCGCTGACCGCCGCCGCCAGGTGCTCCGACACCCAGGTCTTGGCGGTGCCGGGCACGCCCAGCAGGAGCAGCGCACGGTCGGTGGCGAGGGTGGTGACGGCGACCTCGATGACGCGGCGCGGCCCGACGTACTTCGGTGTGATCACCGTGCCGTCCGGCAGGGTGCCGCCGAGGAGGTAGGTGGCGACCGCCCACGGCGACAGCTTCCAGCGGGCCGGCCGCGGCCGGTCGTCGTGTGCGGCCAAGGCCGCCAGCTCGTCGGCGAAGGCGTCCTCGGCGTGCGGCCGCAGCGCCTGCCCCTCCCCCTTCGCGGACGTGGTCACGGTGTCGGTCCGCACGCCGTTCGCGGGCGTGGAGTGCTCGGTGTTCGCGGACGCGGAGCGCTTGCGGCGCGGTGCGGCGGACGTCGTCCCGACGGAAACAGACATGGCTGAGGCCCCCTCCAGCTCGGCCGGTGCGAATGTGACCCCACCGTGCACCACGCCACTGACAATGCGTTCTGACCTGCGAAAATGCCGTCTCGGGGCCGATTGTCAGTGGGGGGACCTACCGTCGACGGCATGACTCAGCAGGGGGTGCGCTGGAGCGCGGACCAGGTGCTGGCACTGGCGCCTGACGCCGCGTCGCGCAAAGCGGGCAGCAAACTCGGCACGGCGGGGCCGTGGTCCGAGACCGGTAGTTCGAACGAGGGGGCGGTGTGGGGGCTGTGCAAGGGCAGCGGCAGCACGCCGTACCGCACGGTGGCCGACATCGGGGACGCGGCCGGGCCGGCGTACTCGTGCACGTGTCCCAGCCGCAAGATCCCGTGCAAGCACGCGCTCGGGCTGCTGCTTCTGTGGTCGGCCGGCCCGGACGCCGTGCCGGAGGGGACGGCGCCGGAGTGGGCCGAGCGGTGGCTCGCGGGCCGGAGGAAACGGGCCGCCGGGAGGCGCGCGAAGGCCGCGGGCGGTTCCGCCTCCGCCGACCCTGAGGCGGCGCGGCGCCGGGCGGAGCGCCGGGCCGAGCGGATCACGGCAGGGGCGACGGAGCTGGAGCAGCGCCTGGCCGACCTGCTGCGCGGCGGCCTGGCGCAGGCCGAGCAGGCGGGCTACGGGCTGTGGGAGGAGATGGCGGCCCGCATGGTCGACGCGCAGGCTCCGGGCCTGGCGGCACGGGTGCGCGAGCTGGGGTCGGTGTGCTCGTCCGGACCGGGCTGGCCGGTGCGGCTGCTGGAGGAGTGCGCCCTGCTGCATCTGCTGGACCAGGGCTGGCTGCGGCGGGAGCAGCTGCCGGAGAAGCTGGCGGCCACGGTCCACTCCCGGGTCGGCCTGCCGGGCTCCGCGGACGGCCCCGCGATACGGGACCACTGGCTGGTGCTCTCCCAGCACGACACCGTGACCTCGCGGCTGACCACCCGCCGCGTCTGGCTGTACGGCACGGACACCGGCCGTACGGCGCTCGTGCTCTCCTACGGCGCCGCCGGCCGCGAGCCCGAGCAGTCGCTGCCGGTGGGGCTGCTGATGGACGCGGAGGTGTCCGCGTATCCGGGTGCCGGCCAGGCGCGGGTGGCCCTGGGCGAGCGGTTCGGCCCGCCGGCTCCCACGCTGTGCCGCCCGCCCGGCGTGACGACGGCCGAGGCGGCCGCGCGGTACGGCGAGGCGCTGCACGAGGACCCGTGGCTGGAGTCGGTCCCGGTGACGCTGCGGGCGGTCGTCCCGGTCCCGGACGGCGACTCCTGGCAGCTGGCCGACGCCGACACCGACGCGGCGCTGCCCCTTACCCCCGCGGCCCGCTCCCGTCCGGGGCTGTGGCGGCTGGTCGCGCTGTCCGGCGGAAGGCCGGTCACGGTGTTCGGCGAGTGCGGCCACCGCGGTTTCACCCCGCTGACGGCCTGGCCGCAGCACGAGGCCCCGGCGGTGGCCCTGTGCTGACCGGTCCGTGCGCGGTGTCACGGCCGGGCCGCCGGCACGAGCGGTCCGCCGACCCGGCACGCCGCACCGGAGCACGGAGCCGGGCGGGCACGCCCCGGCACACCGCTTCACCCGAACGGCGGACGCCGCAGTCCGGCCGCGGTGCGCCCGCCGGCTGCCGTCCCGTCCGCCTCACCCGACTGTTCCGTCCCGGGGAGATGCCGGCCCCGGCGGCCTTCCGGCCGCTCGCAGGCACCCGGCAAGGGAAAGGAAGCTCATGGTCATGACCTCCGCCCCGGTGGGGGCGTCCGGCTCGGGCATCTGGGAGGAGCTGGTCACCACCGCCCTGCTCGGCACGGACCGGCGTGCGCTGCCCGACGGCGTGGGCGGCGGTCCGGCACCGGCGGCGCTGCTGGACACGGCCGCCGTGGAGACCGTCCGGCGGCGGGCGGGGCTGCTCCCGGCACCGGTGGCGCAGCGCCCGCGGCCGGCGTCCGAGGATCCCCGCCCGGCCCTGCCCGCGGCGGCGGCCCGCCGGCTCGCGATGCTGCTGGCCGACCGGTCCGGCACGGACCGCGGCGGACGCCGGGGCCCCGTCCACGACCTGAAGGGGCTGCTGCCCCAGTGGCTCGCCCTGGCGAACGCGCACGGCTACGCCCCGCCGCCGGAGACGCTGCCCGCGCTGCTGGACGCCGCCCGGGCCCACACCGACCTGCGGCCCGCCGCGCTGGCGTTCGCCGGCCCGCGCGCCCGGTGGCTGGCGCGGCTGAACCCGGAGTGGCGGTTCGTCCTGCGGGAGGCCCCGGCAGGCGGCGCGGGCCTGCCCGGCCCGGACGACACGGACCGCATCCGGCAGCTGTGGGAGGAGGGCCTGTTCGGCGAGCGGGTCGCGCTCCTGGCGGCGCTGCGCGACCGGCGGCCCGCCGCCGCACGCGAGCTGCTGGCCTCCGGCTGGACGAGTGAGCGGGCCGAGGACCGGTTGCTCTTCCTCGACGTGCTGCGCACCCGTCTGGGCCCGGACGACGAGCCGTTCCTGGAGCAGGCCCTCGGCGACCGCAGCCGCAACGTCCGGGCCACCGCCGCGCAGCTGCTGTCGGCGCTGCCGGGCTCGGCACTGGCCGCCCGGATGGCCGAACGGGCGGCGGCCTGCGTGGCCGTCGACCACACGGGCGGCACGCCGACGCTCGTGGTCGAGGCGCCCCACGAGTGCGACGCGGGCATGCAGCGCGACGGCGTGGTGCCCCAGGCGCCCTCGGGACGGGGCGAGCGGGCGTGGTGGCTGGGCCAGCTGCTGGAGGCGGCCCCGCTGAGCACCTGGCCCGGCAGGCTCGGCGGGCGGACACCGCAGGAGATCGTGGCGCTGCCGGTGGCGGACGACTGGCAGGAGGAGCTGCACGCCGCCTGGTGCCGGGCGGCGGTGCGGCAGAAGGACGCCCGCTGGGCGCGGGCCCTGCTCGGGGCGCCCGAGTCCGGCGGGCCGGGCGCGCTGTCCCTGGCCGAGCGGTCCCGTCTGGTCGAGACCCTGGACACCGACGAGCGGGCCGAGTGGGTCGCCGGCTTCATCGCGGCGCACGGGCTGGACGAGGCGTTCCAGCTGCTCGAGGTGTGCGCGGTGCCGTGGGCCGCGCCGCTGGGGCGGGCGGTGGTCGACGCGCTCGAGATCGCCCGGGACGCGGGCAGCTACCCGTGGAGCTTCAGCGGGGTCATGGGGCTGGCCGACCGGTGCCTGGACCCCGCGGAGGCGGACCGGCTGGAGAAGCTGGTGGCGGTGCGGGAGGTGGCTCAGGACGCCGCGTCCGCCCGCGTCGAGGAGCACTGGGCGGGAGAGTTCCAGCGTCTGGTGACGACCTTGCGGGTGCGGTCCGCGATGGCCGAGGAGCTGCGCGGCGGCTGAGGCGGCGACGGTCGCTGCCGGGGTCCGGCCCGGCACCGGCGGCGGTCAGGGGCTTCCTGCTCCCGCGGCTGCTCCGGTCCGGGCGTCCGCGTAACGGGCCGGGCGGGCCCGCAGGGCCTGTGCGACGGGCCCTGCGGCTCCCGGCCCGCGCCGGCGGGCGGCCCGGCCGGGACGAGCGGGTCAGGCCTCCGCGGGCTGGCGGACGTTCGCCCGGACCCAGTCCACGATCGACTGGGTGGTGGCACCCGGGGTGAAGATCTCCGCGACGCCCTTTTCCTTCAGCGCCGGGATGTCCGCCTCGGGGATGATGCCGCCGCCGAAGACCACGATGTCCTCGGCGTCCCGTTCCTTGAGCAGATCGATCACGGCGGCGAAGAGCGTGTTGTGGGCGCCGGAGAGGATGGACAGGCCGATCGCGTCGGCGTCCTCCTGGATCGCCGTGTCCACGATCTGCTCGGGGGTCTGGTGCAGTCCGGTGTAGATGACCTCCATGCCGGCGTCGCGCAGCGCCCGCGCGATGACCTTCGCACCCCGATCGTGGCCGTCGAGCCCCGGCTTGGCCACCACCACGCGGATCGGACCGGCTGCCACACCCATCACTGCCTCCATGAAGCGACTACATCCATCCGTACCGACAAGTACCGCACAGGTCGAGCACGGGGGCCTGCCGGGCGTCCCGGACACCCCCCGCGCTCCGCCGCCCACCGCACCGGGTGCACCACCCCGCGGCGGACGCCCAGGACCGCGCCACCCCGGGAAGTGAACGAACGTTATCGCCAGCATCCCCCAACCGGCAGTTTCACGGTGCGGACAGAGGGGGAAATCACACGGTGAGACAATTTCCCTGAAGCCCTCGGGGCCGAAGGGGACCCCGGTGCCGGGCACCGTCCGCCTCGACACGGCCCGCGGGCCGCCCAACCCATCCCGGCACGGGTGCCACAGCGGGAACGAGCGTCATGGGAGCCGCGAGAAGGTCACCGCATCACCGCCGCACACACCGGGCGCCGCGGCGATGCGATGCACCGGCGAGAGCACGAAGGACACACGGGCACGGACGAGGGACGGCACCGGCCCGCACCGCCGCACCGGCGGGCGCAACCGCCCGCCGCCCGGTGCGCAACGCCAGGTCCCCGGGTTCCGGCCCTCGTGCCCCGCTCGTGCTAGGCCGGCCGCCTTCACCGCGAGCCGTCCACAAGAGCACACAGGGGACGCCGCCGTCCCCCGGGGTGCGGACAGGAGGCCGGCCATGAAGGTCACCAAGGTCGCAGACCCCATCCTTCCGCTCTGCCGGCGCCTGATCGCGGTCCGGATCGCCGGACTGTCGCTGGGCCTGCTGAAGGCGACCGCACTGGAGCTGGCGATCCTCGCGGGGCACGTCCTGCTGTACCCCTCCGGGATCGTCCAGGAGCGCCGCGGCCCGGACGACACGACCGACGCGCCCGACGGCACCGCCCGGCTCCCTCAGGAGGCCAAGCCCCCGGTGGTGCTGCTGCACGGGTTCATCGACAACCGCTCGGTGTTCGTGCTGCTGCGCCGCAGCCTCGCCCAGCACGGCCGGCACCGTGTGGAGTCGCTCAACTACTCGCCGCTGACCTGCGACATCCGCACCGCCGCCGAGCTGCTCGGCCGGCACATCGAACAGATCTGCGAACGCACCGGCAGTGACCGCGTCGACGTCGTCGGACACAGTCTCGGCGGCCTGATCGCCCGTTACTACGTGCAGCGGCTCGGCGGCGACCGCCGGGTCCGCACGCTGGTCACCCTCGGCACCCCGCACGCGGGCACCCGCGTCGCACCGCTGGCCAATGCCCATCCGATCGTGCGCCAGATGCGTCCTCGGTCCGAGCTGATCCAGGAACTGGCCCAGCCGGCCCCGGGCTGCCGCACCTACTTCGTCAGCTTCTGGAGCGACCTCGACCATGTGATGGACCCGCTGGAGTCGGCGTGCATCGAGCACCCCGACCTCAAGGCGGAGAACATCCGGGTCAGCGGGATCGGCCATCTGGCCCTGCCGCTCCACCCGGCCGTCGCCAACGGCATACGGCTGGTGCTGGACACCGTACGGCCGGGCGACGAGGCCGGCGCGCACACCGGCGGCCTGACCGTGGCCTGACCCGGGCCGCACCGACCAGGTGTGCGACGGCGGCGGACACCACCGGCTGGGCTCTCACACTCGAATCCCGCCTCGAACACAACCCCAAGGCCGTGTCCGCGATCCGCCGGAACCAGGCCGATTGCCCGCTTCCCCTGTGAGGGAAACATGCAGAAGATTGTCGCGCCCGCATACCGCCGGGTACAGTCGCCGCACTGCTCTGGCAGCCCCTGTAGTCGAGGCGAAAGAGAAGTCGGTGAACGACCGTCATCCGTCGGGGACCGCGACCACCCCGGCTCCGGCCTCCGATGACGCCTCGGTGCCCTACGCGCCGTACGGCGCTCAGGGCGCCGCTCACGGCGGTTTCACCACGTTCGGCGGCCACGACCCGCACACCGGCACCACCACGGCCTTCGCGGCCGACCCCCTCTTCGGTGCCCCGGCCGCCGACGGTGCGCACACCACCGGTTCCTGGGACACCGGGGCCTGGGCCACCGACGGTCACGGGACGACGGCCCACGGCACGTGGGCGACGTACCCGGCCCAGCACCCCGCCGTCCACGACACGGGCACCTACGACACCGGCGCCTGGGCCACCGGGTTCCAGCAGCCGGTGACCTCCGCCGGGACCACGGGCCAGTGGGACACCACGGCCTGGCCCCAGCCCGGTGCGGCGGACGCCGCCGGCCGGACCCAGCAGTGGAACTGGGACACGCAGACCTTCGACACCTCGGCCTTCTCCGCCGGCACCTTCGACACCGGCTCTTTCTCCACCACCGCCTTCGACACCGGCGCCTTCGTCACCACGGCCTGGGACCCGGCGGTCCACGACACCGGCGCCTGGGACGCCACCCAGTGGAACACCGGTGCTCAGGAGGGCAGTTCGTCCACCGCGACCGGTCAGTTCCCCGGCCTTGCCCCGCAGGACGCATCCGAGGCGTGGCAGGAGACCCACGGGACCGGCCGTACCGGCGCCCTCGGCGAGAGCGAGGGCGGTGACGACACCGACGGCACCGGCCTGGCGCACCCGGCGGACGACGACCCGGCCGCGGACGACACGCCGGCGGCCGGAGCCCTCGAGCAGCAGGGCACGGCCGCGCCCGGCGTTCCCTCCCCGCGCGCGGCCTCCCGCAGTGCGGGCCGTTCGCGGCGGCGTGCGCCGGCCCGGCGGTCGGCGCTGCTGACCGTGGCGGTGCCCTCGGCGTGCGTGATGGGTGTCGCCGGGATCGCCGCGGGCTCGGTGGGTGTCTTCGGCGACGACGGCTCGGACGCGACGGCGTCCGCGGCCAATGTGCACCCGGTGCAGCCGGCCGCCGCCAACAACCAGCTGGACAGCCAGTTGCAGAGCCTGTCCGCCGGCGCCGACGACTTCGCCGACCGGGCCAGCCGCACCCAGGAGCGCATCGACCTCAAGGCGCAGAAGGAAGCCGAGCAGCGGAAGGCGGCGGAGGAGGCGGCCCGCAAGGAGCGGCTGCGTCCCAAGTTCCTGCTGCCGGTCACGCAGAAAGGGCTGAGCGCCTACTTCGGCCAGGCCGGGGTGAACTGGATGTCGGTGCACACCGGCATCGACTTCCCCGTCGCCTACGGCACCACGGTCATGGCCGCGACCGACGGCACGGTGCGCACCCAGTGGAACAGCGCCTACGGCAACATGATGATCGTGACCGCGAAGGACGGCACGGAGACGTGGTACTGCCACCTCTCCCGTTACCGGGTGCCGTCCGGCACGACGGTGAAGGCCGGTCAGCCCATCGCGTACTCCGGGAACTCCGGCAACTCCACCGGCCCGCACCTGCACTTCGAAGTCCGGCCGGGCGGCGGGGCGCCGATCGACCCGCTGCCGTGGCTGCGCAGCCACGGCCTCGACCCGACCTGAGCCGACCGGCCCTGAGCGGTGTCCGGGAAGTCCCGAATGCCGTCTGCCGCCCGGCGTCCGGCCACTGCGGGCGGCGTGCGCCCCGGCGGGTGAGCCGGGCGCGCACGCCGTGCGTCAGAGCTTCTCCACCGGCGCGTACCGCAGCAGCAGCCGCTTGGGTTTGTCGTCGCCGAAGTCGATGGTCGCCTCCGCGTTGGCGCCCGAGCCCTTGACCGCGACGACCGTGCCGAGTCCGAACTGGTCGTGGGTGACCCGGTCACCGACCGCGAGGGACACCGCCGGCTTCTCCTGGGCGCGGCGCGTGGCGAAGCCCGACGCCCCGGACGCGGAGGAGCGGGAGCGGGACGAGGACAGCGAGGCCGCCACGGCCGAGGCCGCGCCGGAGGAGGCCGCCGCCGACCCGCCCGTCCGCTTCCAGTCCAGGTGCACCGGCGGGATCTCCTCCAGGAACCGGGAGGGCGGGTTGTACGCCGGCTGCCCCCAGGCGCTGCGCATCACCGCGCGGGTCACGTACAGCCGTTCCCGGGCGCGCGTGATGCCGACGTAGGCCAGGCGCCGTTCCTCCTCCAGTTCCTTGGTCTGGCCGAGGGCCCGCAGGTGCGGGAAGACGCCGTCCTCCATGCCCGTGAGGAAGACCACCGGGAACTCCAGGCCCTTGGCGGTGTGCAGCGTCATCAGCGTGACGACGCCGTCGCCCTCCTCCTCGTCGGGGATCTGGTCGGAGTCGGCGACCAGCGCGACCTGTTCCAGGAAGTCGGCGAGCGTGCCCTGCTCGCCCTCGCCGCGCTCCTGCTCGAACTCCAGGGCGACGGCGGCCAGTTCCTGCAGGTTCTCGATGCGGGTCTCGTCCTGCGGGTCGCTGGAGGACTGCAACTCGGCGAGATAGCCGGTGCGTTCGAGCACGGCCTCCAGCACGGTGGCCGGGCCCGCGCCCGACTCGACGATCGTGCGGAGTTCCTCCATGAGCGCGTTGAAGCGCTTGACGGCGTTCACCGACCGGGCGGCCATGCCGTACGCCTCGTCGACCCGGCGCAGCGCCTGCGCGAAGCTGATCTTCTCCCGCTGGGCGAGGGCGTCGATCATCGCCTCGGCGCGTTCGCCGATGCCCCGCTTGGGCACGTTCAGGATGCGCCGCAGCGGAACGGAGTCCTCCGGGTTGGCCAGCACCCTCAGGTAGGCCAGGACGTCGCGGACCTCCTTGCGCTCGTAGAAGCGGACCCCGCCGACGACCTTGTAGGGCAGGCCGACCCGGATGAAGACCTCTTCGAAGACACGGGACTGGGCGTTGGTGCGGTAGAAGACGGCGACGTCGCCGGGCCTGGCCTCGCCCGCGTCGGTCAGGCGGTCGATCTCGTCGGCGACGAACTGCGCCTCGTCGTGCTCGGAGTCGGCGACGTAGCCGGTGATGCGGGCGCCCGCGCCCGCGTCGGTCCACAGGTTCTTCGGGCGGCGCGACTGGTTGTTCTCGATGACCGCGTTGGCGGCGGACAGGATCGTCTGCGTGGAGCGGTAGTTCTGCTCCAGCAGGATCGTGGTGGCGTCCGGGTAGTCCTCCTCGAACTGGAGGATGTTGCGGATCGTCGCCCCGCGGAAGGCGTAGATCGACTGGTCGGCGTCACCGACCACGCACAGCTCCGCGGGCGGGACGTCCGGCTCGCCCTGCGGGTCGCCGGCGTCGTCGGAGTGTCCTGCGGTGCCCACGAGTTCGCGGACGAGGGCGTACTGCGCGTGGTTGGTGTCCTGGTACTCGTCGACCAGGACGTGCCGGAACCGGCGGCGGTAGTGCTCGGCCACGTCCGGGAAGGCGCGCAGCAGATGCACCGTCGTCATGATCAGGTCGTCGAAGTCGAGGGCGTTGGCCTCGCGCAGCCGCGACTGGTACAGGGCGTAGGCCTGGGCGAGGGTCTTCTCGAAGCCGTCCGTGGCCTGGGCGGCGAAGTCCTCCTCGTCGATCAGCTCGTTCTTCAGGTTGCTGATCTTGGCGCTGAACGACTTGGGCGGGAACCGCTTCGGGTCGAGGTCCAGGTCGCGGCAGACCAGGGCCATCAGGCGCTTGGAGTCGGCGGCGTCGTAGATCGAGAAGGAGGAGGTCAGGCCGAGCTTCTTCGCCTCGCGGCGCAGGATGCGCACGCACGCGCTGTGGAAGGTCATCACCCACATCGCGTTCGCCCGCGAGCCGACGAGCTGCTCGACGCGCTCCTTCATCTCGCCCGCGGCCTTGTTGGTGAAGGTGATCGCCAGGATCTGGCCGGGGTGGACGCCGCGCTCGGCCAGCAGCCAGGCGATGCGGTGGGTGAGCACCCGGGTCTTGCCGGAGCCGGCGCCGGCCACGATGAGCAGCGGTGAGCCGGAGTGCACGACGGCGGCACGCTGGTTGTCGTTCAGCCCCTCCAGCAGGGCGGCGGAGTCCACGGCAGGGCGGTGGGCTCCGTCGCGGTAGTAGGCGTCCCGGTCCGGGGGCAGGTCGAACTTCCCGCCGAACAGATCGTCCGGAACCGGTTCCGGTACGTGATCGTCCTCGGGCGGCGGCGGGGGCTCCTCCTCGGGGCCGCGGGAGGCCTGGAGGTCCGCCAGGAAGCTGTCGTCAAAGAGGCTGCTCATCGCTCTACGAGTCTAGGGCGCCCCACCGACAGCCCGGGGCGCCTTCCCCGGCCCGCCCCTGCCGCCCGTCCGGCGGCGGTGCGTGCCGGGCCCGCCGGACCGTCCGTACGGACGGGGGTGAAGAGTCCCCTCTGCGCGCAGGGCCAGGGGGAATGCCGGGCGCCGGACGGCGGGCAGGACCGTGCGCACCCGGCCTGGCATCGGGCCGTGCCCGCCTCCTGTTCCGGTGCCTGGGGTGCCTGGCTGGCGCAGCGTCCGCCGGCCGCGGGGACCGCCGTCATGGCGACCGGCATCCTCGCGGTCGGTCTGGAGGCGGCGGGCCACCCGCTGCCGGCCCTGGCCGCCCTCGCGGTGGCCTGCCTGTCCTGGCTGGCGCTGGCCGTCGACGTCGCCGCCCGGCTGCTGCGGGAGGCCGGGACGCCCGGGGCGCTCACCGGGGTGGCCGCGACCGCCGTGCTGGGTACGGGTTTCTCCGTGGTCGGGCTGCACGCGGCCGCCGTGGTGCCGCTGGTGCCGGCGGCGCTGCTGTGGCCGTGGCTGATCGTGCAGTGGGTGGCGGGCGGCGCGCCGGCGATCTCCGCCGTGGCCGGGGCGAAACTGATCGCCGCGTCCCGCGCCGGGCCGTATCTGTGGAACGCGGACGACGCGGCGGTCCTGCGCACCACGACGCTGGGACTGCTCGCCCTGGGGCTGTGCTGGTACGCCGTCCTGCTGCTCGCCGAGCCGGTGAGGCCCCGGCCCGGCTGTGACCCGCGCCGCTGGGCGACGGTCTTCCCGATGGGCATGACCGCCGCGGCGGCGCTGTCGGTCGCCGCTGCGCTGGACGTCCCGGGGCTGAGGGTGGCCGGGGAGGTGCTGCTGTGGGTGGCGGTGGCGGCGTGGCCGGCCGTCGCCGCCTGCGCGGGCGCACAGGCGCGCGCGGAGGTCAGGTCCAGAGCACCGCGATGAAGATGTTCACCATGGTCAGCAGGCCCACCAGGCCGAACATGCCCTTGTCGACCTTCTCCTCGTCGCGCTTCACGTAGACCAGGGCGAGGATCACGATCAGCACCGCCAGCTTGATGCCGATCTTGATGTTGTCGACGTGAGCGCCCTGGGCCTCGTTGAGGCCGACCAGGGCGACTCCGGTGACCAGCATGGTGAGCGCGCCGTGCAGCATGCCCGGCACGAAGCGGGCGGTGCCCTGGCCCATGGCCTTCATCTGAGTGAGGAAGCCGCCGAGCAGCGCGGCGATGCCGATGATGTGCAGGCCGACGAAGAGGTGGAGGAGTACGTCCATGGGGCCGGAGCCTAACCACCGGGTCCTGGCCCTCCGGACACCGGCCCGGGCGACCGGCACCGGCCGACGGCGGGCGGACGTGCCGGACGAGGTCCCGGTGGACTCCCCTGCCCCATCGCAAGAGCGAATCGATCATCACGCACAGTAAAGATGCAGATCCCCTGTGTGACCAGTGGTCGCAATCGGTCACGAGATGAACCTGTGGCGCCAGTTCCGTACATGAGGTCACCCGGTCGACCCGACCGGGCCTAGCGTCCTCGCCCAGGTGCCGGCCTCCCGTCGCTCGCCCGCTCCGGGAGCGCCGGCATCACCGCCCAGACGTCCGGTGGCGGTCCGTGTCCAGCCGCACGGGCGCCCGCCGGACACCCCCCAGTGGTCGGACGAAGGGACGTGACCCTCCAGGTGGCAGTGCACCGCAAGCCCCGACAGCGCTCGCTCGGCGCCGGTACAACCCGTGCGGCCGTCACGATCGTCCTCGCGGGCGCGGCGACCGCGACCGCCCTGGACGGCACCGGGCAGGCCGCGCCCGCACCGACCCCCGCGCAGGTGCAGGCCCGGGTGGAGAAGCTGTACCGGGAGGCGGAGGCCGCCACCGAGAAGTACAACGGCGCCAAGGAGCAGGCGGACGCGGCCGCCCGGCGGCTGCGGACGCTCGGCGAGGAGGCCGCGCGGCGGCAGCAGCGGCTGAACGAGGCCCGGGACGCGCTGGGCTCGCTCGCCGCCGCGCAGTACCGGGAGGGCGGGATCGATCCCACGATGGCCTTGGTGTTCTCCGCCGATCCGAAGCGCTTCCTGGACGACGCCGCCCTCACCGAGCGGGCGAACGCCCGGCAGACGGCCCAGGTGGCCGAGGCACGCCGGCAGCTGAGGGAGATCGAGCAGCTGCGCGGCGAGGCCCGCGTCACGGCGGCGTCCTTGCGCGACCGGCAGGCGGAGCTGCGCCGGCAGAAGCAGACGATCACCGGCAAGCTGGCCGAGGCCCGGCGGCTGCTGTCCCGGCTCACCGCGCGGCAGCGCGAGCGGCTCGGTGAGGACGAGGCCCTGACCTCGCGCACGACCGCCGCCGCACCGAAGACCGGCGCGGCCCGCCACGCTCTCCCCGCGCCCACCTCCCGGGCGGCGGCGGCCGTCGCCTACGCCTACCGCAAGATCGGCAGCCCGTATGTGTGGGGCGCGACCGGCCCGGACGCCTTCGACTGCTCGGGACTGGTGCAGGCGGCCTACCGCGCCGCCGGGATTCAGCTGCCGCGCACCAGCTACGCCCAGATCGGTGCCGGCCGCCGGGTGTCACGGTCCGAGCTGCGCCCCGGCGACCTGGTGTTCTTCTACCGGGGCATCAGTCACGTCGGCATCTACGTGGGCAACGGGCAGATGATCCACGCACCGCACCCCTCCGCCCGGGTGCGCCTGGCACCGGTCGACTCGATGCCCTTCGCGGGCGCTACGCGGGTGGCCTGAGCGGACACCCGCGGACGGGGCCGGCCGTGCGGCGTGCCGTCACGGGCGCCGTGTCACACCAGGCGTCGTGCCGTCGCCCAGCGGGTCAGCTCGTGGCGGTTGGACAGCTGCAGCTTGCGCAGCACCGCCGAGACATGGGACTCGACCGTCTTGATGGAGATGAACAGCTGCTTGGCGATCTCCTTGTAGGCGTAGCCGCGGGCGATGAGCCGCAGCACCTCGCGCTCGCGCTGGGTGAGCCGGTCCAGGTCCTCGTCCACGGGCGAGGCGTCGGTGGAGGCGAACGCGTCGAGGACGAACCCGGCCAGCCGGGGCGAGAACACGGCGTCGCCCTCCTGGACCCGGTAGATCGAGTCGACGAGGTCCGCGCCGGTGATCGTCTTGGTGACGTAGCCGCGGGCGCCGCCGCGGATCACCCCGATCACGTCCTCGGCCGCGTCGGAGACGGACAGCGCGAGGAAGCGCGTGGGCCGCTCGGGGTCGGCCATCAGCGCAGCGCAGCGCCGCAGCACCTCCACTCCGCCGCCGCCGGGCAGGTGCACGTCGAGCAGCACCACCTCGGGGCGGGTCGTGGTGATGACCGTGACCGCCTGGTCGACGTCCGCGGCCTCGCCGACCACCTCCACCCCGGTCTCCTCGGTCCGGCCGATCTCCGCCTGCACGCCGGTGCGGAACATGCGGTGGTCGTCGACGAGAACCACGCGCACGTGCCGCTTTCCGGCGTCGCCGGCCGTCTCCCCTCCCGCCGTGCCGTTCGTCTCGGTCGGCTCGCTCATCACGTGTTCTCCGCCCTCTCCATCTCCAGCTCGACCTCCGTGCCGCCGTCGGGCACCGCGCGGACCCGGGCCGTGCCCCCGTTGCGCTCCATGCGGCCGATGATCGATTCTCTGACGCCCATGCGGTCGGCGGGTATCGCGTCGAGGTCGAAGCCGGGGCCGCGGTCCCGGACGGACACGAACACCGTCCGGCCCTCCACTTCCGCGTACACCTGCACGGGGCCGCCCTCGCCACCGTACTTGGCCGCGTTCACCATGGCTTCCCGCGCGGCCTGCATCTGCGCGCCGATCCGTTCGTCGAGCGGGCAGTCGCCGACCACGACCACCTCGATGGGGACACCGTGCTTGTCCTCCACTTCGGCGGCGTTGCGCTTGACCGCCTCGGCGAGGGTGGCCGGTTCGTCGTCGTCCTTGCCGTTGCCCTGGGGCCGGTACAGCCAGGCGCGCAGGTCGCGCTCCTGGGCACGGGCCAGGCGCCGCACCTCGCCCGGGTTCTCCGCGTTGCGCTGGATGAGGGTGAGGGTGTGCAGGACCGAGTCGTGGACGTGGGCCGCGACCTCGGCGCGCTCCTGGGCGCGGATGCGCATCAGCCGCTCCTCGGACAGGTCCTGGGTCATCCGCACCAGGTACGGTCCGGCCAGCAGCGTGATGCCGGCCAGGACGGCGAGGGCCGCCTGCAGCACGGGACCGAGGTGGGCGGCGGAGCCCTGCAGCACGAGAAGCGTGGAGACTCCGACCGTGACCAGCAGCACGCCCGCGCCGGCCCGCAGCAGCGTGAACGTGCGAGGACGGCGGCCGGCCTCGACCCAGCGGGCGCGGCGGGCGTTGTCCGCCTGGCGCCAGACCACGGCGACACCGGCGGCGACGAGGACCGCCGGCAGGAGGTAGACCTTGGCCCCGGCGCCCAGGTTCACGTTGCGGACGAAGACCATCGCCACGACGATCATCAGGAGCAGGGCGACGAGCTGGCCCTTGTCCGGTTTGCGAGCGACGATCCTGCGGCGGCCGTCGGACGAGACCTCGGTGGTGACGAAGGAGGGCGGTCTCTGCCCGCTCACCCCGCCCACCCCGAGCGGAACGAAGAACCAGAAGGCCGCGTACAGCAGGGCGCCGAGGCCGTCGGCCATGATCAGGCCCGCGAAGACCAGCCGCACCCACACCACGGGCAGGCCGAGGTGCCCGGCCAGGCCCCGCGCCACTCCGCCGAGCCAGCGTCCGTCGCTGCTGCGGTAGAGCTTGCGCGGCGGCCGCGGGTCGTCGAGGGGCGGTGCTGCGGCTTCCGGCATGCCATCGATGGTCACATGCCCGCGCGAAAGGGTCATCAGGGTCCGTCCCCGATACGCCCCTGATCTTCCGTGCGGCTCCGTGACGGCCGTGTCCGGCGGGGTGCCCGGAACGGGTCGAACACATCCCCGGCTCGCGATCAGGGGCGAATCAGGGTCCGGCCAGGGTCGTACCGGCTGCCGCCGCGGTGGCGCGCCCGTCACCATGGACGCATGACGAATCACCAGCACGCCGCGACGGGTCCGGAACCCGGCTCGCGCCGCTCCGCGAGCGCCGGGCCGGAGAACTCCGCGCCCGGCACGGGTGCGGGCCCGGGCGCCTCCGGCACGGACGCGACGGCACCGGGGGCAGCGGAGAGCGGCTCCCCGGCCGCCGGCCCCGGACCCGCCGCGTCCGGCGGCTCCACGGCTGCCCCAGGTGCCGTCGCGGGCGGCGCGGACGGTGCATCCGGTGGCCCGGCGGCCCCCGGGGCGCCCTGGCGGTTCCGCCGTGACCGGCGGCACAAGCTGATCGCGGGCGTCTGCTCTGGCCTGGGCCGGCAGTGCGACATGGATCCCGTCGTGTTCCGGATCACGCTGGCCGTGCTCGCCGCCACCGGCGGCATCGGTCTGCTGTTCTACGGCTTCGCCTGGCTCTTCGTCCCGGCCGACGAGGAGGACGAGAACGAGGCGCGCAAGCTCCTCACCGGCCGGGTGGACGGCCCTGCCCTGGCGGCCGTGCTGTTCGCGCTGGTCGGCTGCGGCGTGTTCCTGTCGATGCTGAACAACGGCAGCGTGCTGACCTTCGGCGTCGTGCTGTCCCTGCTGCTCGCGGGGGCCGGCTACTGGTCGCAGCATCGCCGTGCCGCCGCCCCGGACCCGCTGGCCGCCCAGGCCGTGGCCGACGCCCCGCCGGAGGCCCAGGCGCCTCCGGTGCCGGCCTCCTACCCCTCCTGGTGGCGTGATCCGATCGTCAAGGACGGCACACACGTCGGCGGCACCGGGTATCTGTGGGGTCCCCAGGACCCACGGGACCGGGACGTCGCGGCAGCGGTGAACATCGGCCGGGGGACCCCCGGCCGCACGGCGGAGTCCGTGCCGCGGCCGGAGACACCGCGTCCGCGCGGGCCGCGCTCGATCGGCGGCTGTGTGTTCCTGCTCGCGCTGGTCGCCGGTTTCCTCGGTGCGCGCGCCACCTGGCCGGGACACTCGTTCGGTGCCGCCCTGCAGACCGGCCTGGCCTGCGCGCTCGGTGTCTTCGGCGTGGGCATGGCGCTCAGTGCCTTCCTGGGCCGGACCGGCGCCGGCTCGGTCTTCCTGGCCCTGGTCACCGCGGCTCTGCTCACCGCCTCGGCGGCCCTTCCGCAGGACATCAGCGCCCACTGGTCGCACCCGTCCTGGCAGCCGGCCTCGGTGGCGGACGTCCGCCGGAGCTACCGGGTGGGCACGGGCGACGGCACCCTCGATCTGTCCCGAATACGCCCCGGCGACGACCGGACGGTGACGGCACGGGCACACGTGGGAGTGGGACGGCTGACAGTGATCGTCCCTCCGGACGTGACCGTGCGGGCGACCATCGACGTGGGGGTCGGCGACATCCAGTTGCCGGGCGACGACGCCAAGGACGTGGACGTGGCCCCGGGCAGGCACGAGCGCGTGGTCCTGCCTCCGGCGACGGACAGCCCGAGCGGCGGGACTGTCTCCCTCGACCTGCACGTCGGCATCGGACAGGCGGAGGTGAGCCGTGCTGCGTCATGAGTTCCAGCCGGGGAGGCTGGTGGGCGGTCTGTTTCTGATCGCCGCGGGCATCGTCTACGCGGGTGACGCCCGCGGCCTGTGGCACACACCGTGGTTCGTGAGCGGACCACTGGTCGTCGGCGGGCTCTTCCTGGCCGGCGCGGTCTCGGTCCTCTGCCGGGCCGTACGGCGGACGAGCCGCCGTGCCGGTCACGGCGAGCACCGGCCGCCGCGGGCCGACGAAGCAGGCTGAGCCCGGCCCGCAGCTCACGGGAGCCGCGCGCACCGCGCCCAGGCGCTCAGTGCCTGCGCTCCCGCAGCAGCGCGTCCACGGACAGCAGCGGAGTGCCGGCGAGGACGAGGGGCAGCCAGGCCATCAGGTAGGCGAGATCGTTGCCGTAGTAGTAGGGGGTGGAGGACCAGCTGACGGTGAGCCACAGGCTGAGGGAGATCAGCGCGCCGCCGAGCGCGGCGACGCGGCCCAGCAGGCCGATCAGGATGCCGATGCCGGCGGCGAGTTCCCCGAGGGAGATGGCGTAGCCGAAGCCGACCGGGCTCTTCAGGGCCAGGTCGACGAGGGCCGGGACGGCACAGGAGTCGCGGACCGCGCGCATGGTCTCGCCGATCGAGCCGGATCCGGTGGCCCGCAGGAAGGTGCTGTCGGTGAGTTTGTCCAGGCCCGCGTAGATGAAGGTGACGCCGAGGAAGACCCGCAGGGGAAGGAGGGGGTAGCGGGAGATCATGTCCCGCCAGGTGCTGCTCCGGTCGACGTACGAGGTCCGTGTGTCCATCCGAAGGCCTTGGGTCATCGCTGTTCAGCCGCCTCTCACCACCGTGCCGTTCACGCCTCGACAGGACGATACGCAGAGAGAAAACGTCCCGTTCAATCCAGCCGGGCCGTTTTGCGCAGCGCATTCCGACTTTCGTGCGACCTTGCACCCGTCGGCGGGAAGGCCGTCGCACGGTGTGGAAGGCGCGCGGGACGGGACGGCGACGCGAGCGGCGGGAGGCGGCGAGGTGAGGGCCCCGGACGGGCGCTCGTCACTCCGTCACGTCGATGGTGTACCGGTTGGTCTCCACGCCCGCGGCGGTCACCAGCTGCACCTCGACCCGGCCGGGCTCCACATCGGCGGGCACGGGGACGGTCAGCGCCGTGTCCGTCGGATTGCTGAAGCCGCCGGGGACCGGGACGAGGGGGACGTGGACGTGGACGGTGCCGATGCGGACCACCATCCGGGCGAGCCGGTCGGCCCGCTGCGCCCCGGGCGGGACGAAGCCGGCGCCGCGGATCTCGATGTCGTCACCGGTGCGGATGGCCGCGTCCAGGTCGCCCGCCTCCCGGGACCGGACCACCGACAGGATCACCGGCCGGCCGCCCTCGGCGTACTTGCCCGCCATGTAGGTCGCCGCGGACACCAGCACCAGCACCGCGAGCCCCCACGGCAGGTCGGGCAGCTGGTCGGGTCGCCGGGCCAGCCGGACCGCCGCGTACACCAGGGCGACGGTGCTGATCACGACGTACTGGATGTCGGTGAAGGTTCCGCGTCCGGCGTCGTCGGTGAGCAGGTCGGCCGCGCGGGGCCGCTCGGCCCGCACCTTCTGCAGCCGCTGCCCCAGCACCCGCAGTGCGACCACCCGCCGCACCAGCACCGCGATGCCGCACACCACGGCGAGCACGGTGACGATGCCCGCACCCCGGGCCAGGTCCAGGCCGGAGATCAGCGCGTCCCGCTCGGCGTGGTCCGAGGCGGCGGCCAGGCGGCCGGCCAGGACGAGCACCGCGTACACCACGAACAGCACCCAGCTCGCCGCGACCGCGCGCGAGGTGGACAGCCGGTTGTCCTCGCCGATCACCGGGGCCAGCGCACCGCCCCGGGCCCGGTGGAGCCAGGAGGCGGCCGTCAGCGCCAGGCCCACCACGGCCGCGGCCAGCAGGCCCGCGGTGCGCGCGGCGGTCCAGCCCGCGCCGATCGCGGTCAGCGCCTGCACGAGCAGCAGCAGGACGACCGCGCCCCACACCGCGTACATCGTCCAGCGCCCGACCCGGCGGAGCCAGACCTCGCCCTCGGCCCGCGCCCGGGCGGCGACTTCCTCCGCGGTCTGCGTCAGCTCTTCCGAGATCCACTGCCGCGAGGCCGACGCCGAGTGGGCCACGGCCGCCGGCAGGCCCTGGCCCGCGGCGAACTCGTCCCGCTTCGCGAGGAACTCGGCCACGGCCCGCCGGTGCCCGGCACGCGCCCCGTGCGGGCAGTCCCCGCACATGCAGCCGCCCGCGTGGGCGCCCGCCGCCACGTTGTCCCTCGCTTCCTGCACTGCCACGCCCGATGCCGCCTTCCCCGCCGGTCCGCCGCTGTCCGGCGGACAACACCCGTACGCCGACTGCGAATTGTGCCCCAATCGGCCCTCTCCGCGTCTGCCCGGCCGCACGCTCTGGTCAGTGCGAGTGACGGAAGTGAAGCCGGGTTGACTCGATGGCGGCTGCGCGCAGCGGGCTCCCTGTCGTCCGGTGTTCCGGAAGGTGCAGGTGAACGGCCCGAGGCGCGGCACCCCGGCCGGCCGTCCGGTCCGCTGCGTGCCGTGGACGGACAGCCGAAATCCGACGCAGGACCGCGGCCGGCGGATGGCCGAAACCGCCCCACGGCCAGGGCACGACGGACGGCGCCGGACCCGGCGAGCACCCACGCTCCGGCCTCCGGCCCGCCCAGCAGCCGAGTCCGGCCCACCGCCGAACCCGTCCGGCCCGCCGCCCCCGCCGGCCGCCGCCCGTCCCCGCCTCGGCCGCCGAACCGCACCCGTCACCCGAACCACCCCCGGCCGAAACCCGATGGCCCCGACCGAAACTCGATGGAGGCCGTCCCGTTCCGGCGCGAGACTTGTCTTCATGACGACGAACTGGGCGGCGTTCGCCGCCGCGGAACCGGAACTGGCCGGCATCGTGGAGAGGCGCTTCGGCGCCTTCCGGCACCACGTGCTGGCGACCCTGCGCAAGGACGGATCGCCCCGCACCAGCGGTGTGGAGGTGCAGTTCCTCCTGGGCGAGCTGTGGTGCGGGATGATGCCGGACTCGCTCAAGGCGCTCGATCTGCGCCGGGACCCGCGGTTCGCGCTGCAGGCGAACCCCGGGGCGGGCACGGACATGGGCGGCGGCGACGTGCGGATCTCCGGACGGGCGGTGGAGGTGACCGATCCCGCGGTGAAGGGCGCGTACGTGAAAGAGGTGGAACCGCCGGAGCCGTTCCACCTCTTCCGCACCGAGCTGGCACAGGTCGTACGGACGACCTACATCGAGGACGACCAGTGCCTGGTCGTCCAGGTCTGGAAGCCCGGAGAGCCGGTGCGTACCCTCCGGCGGACCTGACCCGGAACCGTGTCCGGGATCACTCCCACTCGATGGTCCCCGGCGGCTTCGAGGTCACGTCGAGGACGACCCGGTTGACGTCCCGGACCTCGTTGGTGATCCGGGTGGAGATCCGGGCGAGGACGTCGTACGGCAGGCGCGACCAGTCGGCCGTCATGGCGTCCTCGCTGGACACCGGGCGCAGCACGATCGGGTGGCCGTAGGTGCGGCCGTCGCCCTGGACGCCGACGGAGCGGACGTCGGCGAGCAGCACCACCGGGCACTGCCAGATGTCCCGGTCCAGTCCGGCCGCGGTCAGCTCCTCGCGGGCGATGGCGTCGGCCTCGCGCAGCAGGTCCAGGCGCTCCTTGGTGACCTCGCCGACGATGCGGATGCCGAGGCCGGGGCCGGGGAATGGCTGGCGGTGGACGATCTCCTCCGGCAGGCCCAGCTCCTGGCCGACCATGCGGACCTCGTCCTTGAACAGCTTGCGCAGCGGTTCGATCAGCTTGAACTCGAGGTCGTCGGGCAGGCCGCCGACGTTGTGGTGCGACTTGATGTTGGCGGTGCCGGTGCCGCCGCCGGACTCGACCACGTCCGGGTACAGCGTGCCCTGCACCAGGAACTCCACGGCCGGGCCCTCGTCGGCGACGATCTCGGCCTGGGCCTGCTCGAAGACGCGGATGAACTCGCGGCCGATGATCTTCCGCTTCTCCTCGGGGTCGGTGACCCCCTTGAGGGCGTCGAGGAAGCGCTGCTCGGCGTCGACGACCTTCAGCTGGACACCGGTCGCGGCCACGAAGTCCTTCTCGACCTGCTCGGTCTCGCCCTTGCGCATCAGGCCGTGGTCGACGTACACGCAGGTCAGCTGGTCGCCGATGGCCTTCTGCACCAGGGCGGCGGCCACCGCGGAGTCCACGCCGCCGGACAGGCCGCAGATCGCGCGCTTGTCGCCGACCAGCTCGCGGATGGCCTGGACCTGCTCGTCGATGACGTTGCCGGTGGTCCAGTTCGGCTCCAGGCCCGCCCCGCGGTACAGGAAGTGCTCCAGCACCTGCTGGCCGTGCGTGGTGTGCATGACCTCCGGGTGGTACTGGACGCCGTAGAGCCGCTTCTCGTCGTTCTCGAACGCGGCGACCGGGACGACGTCCGTGGAGGCCGTCACGGTGAAGCCCTCCGGCGCGGCGGAGCAGGCGTCGCCGTGCGACATCCACACGGACTGCTCGGCCGGGGTGCCCTCGAACAGGGTGGAGGACGGCTTGGAGACCGTCAGCGGGGTGCGGCCGTACTCGCGCGCGCCGGTGTTGTCGACGGTGCCGCCGAGGGTCTGGGCCATCAGCTGGAAGCCGTAGCACATGCCGAAGACCGGGATGCCGGCCTCGAAGATCTCGCGGTCCAGACGCGGCGCGCCCTCCTCGTACACCGAGGACGGGCCGCCGGAGAGAATGATCGCCGCCGGTTTCCTGGCCAGGATCTCCGGCACCGGCATGGTGCTCGGGACGATCTCGCTGTAGACCCGGGCCTCGCGGACACGGCGGGCGATGAGCTGGGCGTACTGCGCACCGAAGTCGACGACCAGAACGGTGTCGGGAGCGGCGGCAGCGGAGGGCGCAGATGACACGGGTTGCCTTCCGGCGGCTGGGCGGGGGCTTGCTGCTGTCCGATTCTACCGAGGTGCCGCACCGGCCCGGTCCGCGCCGCCGGTGCCCAGGGCCCGCCGTCGCGCATCTCACGCTGCGCCGTCGCGCATCTCACGTTCCACCGTCGCGTATCTCACGTTCCACCGTCGCGTATCTCACGTTCCAACGTCGCGTATCTCACGTGCCGCCGTACGCCGTCGTGCATCTCACGATCCGAACCGCATTGGACGCCCGCGCCGGTCAGGGCATACTGAGGGCATGCTCCAGCACCCGACCTACCTGTTTACCTATGGCAACCGGCCCGCCGGCTGCCATGGTCGTGCTGCTTGAGCACCTGACAAGCGACTTCCCTGGCGCCCCGGGCCGATACGGTCCGGGGCGCCAGGCGTTTTCCGGACCGTGCCGTTCCGGGGCACCCCGTGTGACGAGGAGCCCCTGATGACCGTGACCACCGACGCGAGCGCCGCCCGCAGCAGTGCCGAAGGCCCGGACGCCGGCCGCACGGCAGGCCTGGACGCCACCGGTGCGCGCACGCCCGAGGCCGCCGGTGTGATCACCGACGCCCGCCGGCGCATCGACGAGCTCGACGACCGGATCATCGGACTGATCCAGGAACGGATGGCTGTCTCCGCCGTGATCCAGGAGGCCCGGATCGCCTCCGGCGGGCGGCGGGTGAACCTCTCCCGGGAGAACGAGATCCTCGCCCACTACCGGGACGCGCTCGGCAAGTCGGGCACGACCCTGGCGATGACCCTGCTGGAGCTGTGCCGCGGCAGGATCTGACGACGCCTCTGAGACGGGCTCGCACGCCCGGCCCGCACGCCCGGCCCGCACGCCCGGCCCGCACGGCCGACCGCCCCGCGCCCCGCGTCTCCACCGCTCGCCGCCCGCCGTTCTTCCCCGCTCTCAGCGAGCGAGGGAGGCGGCGTCGCCCATGACGACCACCGGGTGCAGTGCGGGGTCGAGGGCGCGCAGCAGCGCTCTCATGGCGTCCTTCTTCAGGGCCACGCAGGCGTGGGTGGGGCCGCCGTGGTCGACGTGCAGCCAGATGTTGCCGCCCTTGTCCGCGCCCTGCGGCTTGGTCTGGTCGAGGGGGGAGGTGCCGGGCACGCGGTTGTAGTCGATCGCCACGACGTAGTCGAAGGCCCCGGCGAGCGGTTCGCCGTCGAAGCCGGTGCCGGTGGCGGTGAAGCTCCGCGACTGGTGGTACGGCAGCTTGGTGCCGGGGTCGGGCAGCAGTCCGCCGGCGTCGGTGAGGGTGAACACACCGATGGGAGAACGGAGATCGTCGAGGTGGTGGTCGTCGGTCCAGCCTCTGAGGGCGTTGCGGGCCGGCCACGTCGCCTTCGGCTGCCATCCCGCGCCGGTGCGCTCGTACAGGGCCACTTGGGAGTCGGAGGAGTTCTTGTCCCGGCCGGTGACCAGGACCACCTGGCGGGTGTCCGCAGGGATCTCGGCCTCGGTGTGCGGGCCGAGGCCGGGCAGGTGGGCAAGGGCCTGCGCGGAGGCGGACGGCGTGGCGCCCGCCGCCGGGCGCCCGGGCGCGGCCTGTGTGGTGCGGGAGGCCGTGGCCTGATGGGTCGTTGTCGCGGTGGCGCCCGGACCGGAGCCCGCGCACCCGGCGAGGGCGAGGGACAGGGCCAGTGCGGCGGTGGGCAGGCCCAGCCGGCGCGGGTCCGGGCGGGAGGCGGCCACTGCCCGGGAGGCGTCGCGGCCGGTGGCGGCGGACGGCGGCTGAGACCTGGAGCGCTGTCGTGGGGTCATGGTCCTCAGAGTGCACGAGAGTTATGAGGATTCTGTCAGGACGTCGCCCGGCTCCTTCGGCTCGGCGGTGCCGGCGGCCGCCGGGGCGGCGGGCAGCCGCAGGGTGAAGACACTGCCCTTGCCCAGTTCGCTCGTCGCGGTGACCGTGCGGCGTGGGCGGTGGCGAGGTGACGCACGATGGCCAGGCCGAGGCCGCCGCGCCGCGTCGGCCCCGGGCCGCACCGCCGCTCACCCGTCCGGCGTTCTCACCCGTCCGGCGCGTGACCGGCACATGTGCCGCGTCGTTGGTCCCGGTGTCCGTGCCAGCCAGGGGCGGGCTCGACAGCCACGCGTGGCTCTCTGGAGCGTGTGGCGCACGGCCCGTGCCGTGCGTCGTGGGACCGCGCTCCAGGGACAGTGACCGGACGGCAGGGGACAGCAGCCCGGTCACCCAGGAAACGGCCGGCCCCGGGGACGCCCGGGGCCGGCCGGCGGAGCCGGCCGACCGGCACGACGACGCGCGGGACGTCGCACCGGCAGCACCGCGGCCGTGTGCACGACGCCCGCCGTCGCCCCGGCGTCGGCCACCGACCGCGCCTCACCCAGGGCGTCTGCACCACCCGGCTCGCGCCCGTCGTCCGTGCCCGGATCCTTCTCGTCCCGGAAACTCCTCGGAGCCACCGTCCCCAGGAACCTCTCGAAGCCCCTCCATCACCGGCCGCCTCCACCATCGCGTGACGCAGGGCACATCAGTTCCCGTCACCATCCGTGCAACCGTGCGTCGGCGCGCCGTGTCCCAACCCCTGGATCCGTCGTCCCGCCCGCCGCGTCGCGGTGGAGACGGCACGGGACGCCGTCGTCGGCGCCGGGGTGCTGTGTGCCGCCCGGCGCCGCGGCGGTGGTGCGACGCGCCGTGCGCTGCCTCGCCCACCGCACGGAAGAGGGACCTGCGTCGGGAGGGGGGCGCAGGTCCCTCTCGTGTCGTGCCGGGCGCCGGCGGGAACGGAAGACGCGCTCCCGCGGCGGCACTACTTCTTCGGCGGCACCGCCGGCATCCCCAGGAACGGCAGCCGCAGCGCGCCGAACGCGTCCGGCGGGACCACCGGGTTGCGGGGCTTCACCGGCGTCAGACGCCGGTAGGGCGCGCCCTGCGGCGGACGCGGGTCCTCCTCGCCCTTGTTGGGCCAGTACGACATCGCCCGCTCGGCCTGGGCGGTGATGGTCAGTGAGGGGTTCACGCCCAGGTTGGCGGAGACGGCCGCGCCGTCGACGACCGAGATGCCCGGGTGGCCGTAGAGGCGGTGGTAGGGGTCGATGACACCCGTCTGAGGCGAGTCGCCGATCGGGCAGCCGCCGAGGAAGTGCGCGGTGAGCGGGGTGCCCATCAGTTCGCCCACGTTGGAGCCGGCGAACCCGTTGATCTCGGCGGCCAGCGCCGAGGCGCCCTCGGTGGCGGCCCGGATCTGCTTGGGGTTGGGAGTGCCGTGGCCCTGCCGCGCGGTGAGCAGCCCCTTGCCGATGCCGTCGGGTTTCAGATACGTCGTCAGGGAGTTGTCCAGGGACTGCATCACCAGGCCGATGATGGTCCGCTCCGACCAGCGGCGGTTGGACATCGACCGCAGCATGAGCAGCGGGTGGCGGGCGACGTTGGCCAGCCAGGCCGCGATCCGGGAGCCGCCGTCCACATACGGGACCTGAAGGATCGACAGGCCGCCCATCGCGTTGGAGCCCTTGCCGTAGCGGACGGGTTCGATGTGGGTGTTCTCGTCGGGGTGGATGGAGGAGGTGATGGCGACACCGCGGGTGAAGTCGGCCTTCGGTGCGCCGGTCGCCTTGCGGTAGCGGCGGTTGTCGGTCTGGGCGCCGACCAGCGCCTCGGAGTTGGTGCGGGTCAGCTCGCCCAGTCGCGGCGAGAGGTAGGGCAGCTGCCGGTTCTCCTTCATCCGGTGCAGCAGCGTCTGGGTGCCATAGGTGCCCGCGGCCAGCACCACCCTCCGGGCCCGGAACAGCCGGCCCGGGCCCTTCTTCCGGTTGTCGGTCGGCACGGTGGCGACCGCGTAGCCGCCGCGCGAGTCGTCCGTGACGGAGACGACCGTCGTCATGGGGTGGACGACCGCGCCCGCCTTCTCCGCGAGGTACAGGTAATTCTCGTTGAGGGTGTTCTTCGCGCCGTGCCGGCAGCCGGTCATGCACTCGCCGCACTCGATGCACGCCCTGCGCTCCGGTCCGGCCCCGCCGAAGTACGGGTCGGGCACCCGCTGGCCCGGCTTCGCCGTGACCGTGCCGTCCGCGTCCTCGCCGTCGCCGAAAAACACGCCCACGGGCGCCATGTGGAAGGTGTCGCCGACGCCCATGTGCTCGGCGGCGCCCTTCAGGTGCACGTCGGACGGTGTCATCGTCGGGTTGAGACGCACCCCGAGCATCCGCTTGGCCTGGTCGTAGTACGGGGCCAGCTCGTCCTCCCAGTCGGTGATGTCCCGCCACTGGGGGTCGTCGAAGAAGGCCTTCGGCGGCACGTAGAGGGTGTTGGCGTAGTTGAGGGAACCGCCGCCGACCCCGGCACCGGCCAGCACCATGACGTTGCCCAGCAGATGGATGCGCTGGATGCCGAACAGGCCCAGCTTCGGAGCCCACAGGTAGTTCTTCAGGTCCCAGGAGTTCTTCGGCAGGGTCTCGCGGGTGAAGCGGCGGCCGGCTTCCAGCACGCCGACGCGGTAGCCCTTCTCGGTCAGACGCAGGGCGGAGACGGACCCGCCGAATCCCGAGCCGACGACGATGACGTCGTAGTCGTACCCGTCGTGGTCCTGCCCGTGGTGCGGGTACCCGTCCTCGTCCCGGGTGTGGTCGGACTTCTGCTGTGACACGTGCTCTCCTCGTTGCGAACGGTCGCGCTGCGGACGGGGGCTGACACAAGCGGTGGCCGGTACCCGGGCCGTGCCGTCGCCCGGCCGTCCGCGCGGCCGCCCGCAGGCGGACGGCACGGCGTCGGCGACGCACCGGCCTGACCGGTGAACGACAGGCCTAACGGAAGCGGAACGCCTTCAGCAGCCGCAGGCTACGGCTCATGAACGCCGCGTACGTCTCGTCGTCCATGCCCAGCGAGGGGGCCATGGGCAGCACCCGCTGGTGGGCGATCGTCTGGGCCTCGGTGTACTTCAGGATGCCCTCGGAGCCGTGCCGGCGGCCCAGACCGGAGTCCTTCATGCCGCCCATCGGCGCCTGCACACTGCCGTAGGCGGGCGCATAGCCCTCGTTGATGTTGACCGTGCCGGTGCGCAGCCGGGCAGCGACCGCACGGCCCCGGCGGGCGTCCTTCGTCCACACCGAGGAGTTCAGGCCGTACGGCGTGGCGTTGGCGCGCTCGATCGCCTCCTGCTCGGAGGAGAAGCGGTACACCGACACCACCGGGCCGAAGGTCTCCTCGGTGCACACGGCCATCGGTGCCTGGACGCCGTCGAGGACGGTGGGCTCGAAGAAATACGGGCCGGCGTCCGGGCGGGCGACCCCGCCGGCCAGCACCCTGGCCCCCTTGGCGACGGCCTCCTCCACGTGCCGGGTGACGGTGTCCAGCTGCCGCCGGCCCACCAGGGAGCCCATGTCCGCGCCGTAGCCGAGGAAGGCGCCCAGGCGCAGCGCCCTGGTCCGGGCGACGAACCGCTCCAGGAAGGCGTCCGCGATCTTCTCGTGCACGTACAGCCGCTCGACGGAGATGCACAGCTGCCCGGCCGAGGAGAAGCAGGCCCGGACCGCGCCCGCCGCCGCCTTGTCGACGTCGGCGTCCTCGAGGACCAGCATGGCGTTCTTGCCGCCGAGTTCCAGGGAGACGCCGACGAGGCGGGCTGCCGCGCCCTGGGCGACCTCCCGGCCGGTGCGGGTGGAACCGGTGAAGGACACGTAGTCGGCGTGCCGGACGACCTCGGGGCCGACCACCGGCCCGTCGCCGATGACGACCTGGAACACCTCGGCGGGCAGCCCGGCCTCGACGAGCAGGTCACGCGCCCACAGCGCGGTCAGGCAGGTCTCGGTGTCCGGCTTCATCACCACCGCGTTGCCCGCGGCGAACGCCGGGAGCGCGTCGCCGACCGACAGCTCCAGCGGATAGTTCCACGGGGCGATCTGGCCGACCACGCCCCGCGGATGGCGCAGCTCGGTGACCTTGGTGAGCACCGGGATCGCGCCGGTGTGCCGCCGGGGCCTGAGATAGGCGGAGGCCCGGCGGCCGTAGTGCCGGGCGGCCACGGCGACGGCCTGCACCTCCTCGTGCGCGTGCAGCCGGGCCTTGCCGGTCTCCAGCTGGATCAGGTCCAGCACCTCGGCCTGGCGCCGCAGCACCAGGTCGTGGAAGCGCAGCAGCACGGCGGCACGCTCCCTCACCGGGGTGCGCGCCCAGTCCTGCTGCGCGGCACGGGCCCGTTCGAAGGCGGCGGCCACGTCCTCGGGGGTGGATTCGGGCAGATCGGCGAGCTTGTCCCCGGTGAACGGGGTGTGGTTGGCGGTCCTGCCGGAGCCGGTGACGTCCCGGGTCAGCCGGGCGATCAGCTCCAGGGTCACCACGTCGGAGGCGGTGCGGACCCCCGCGGGAGCGGGGACCAGAGGGTTGGTGCCGGTCTGAGCCGGGGCCTGCGCGTCCGTCATGCAGCGCAGGGTATGCCGCGGACCACGGTTTGTGTACCCGTCGGTAACAGGGATTCACGGACCGCTCACACCCCGCCAGTGACCGCTGGCAGCAAATGCGCTGATCAGCGGCGATGCGCCGCGCGCAGGCCCCGGAGGCGACTACAACTCGTCCACGTCCAGGTTGGCGATCGCCGCCTCGGCCACCTCGCGGCCGCGCCGGGTGAAGTCGCCCTGCCCGGGGTAGCCGATGGTGAGCTTGTACATGTCACCGGCGGAGTTCTTGTAGTACAGGATGCGCACCTCGCGCGGCAGCGGAGCGTCACTGTCGTCGGTTTTGTACACGATCGTGTTCCCGGCGGCCTTCCTGCCGTGGAAGGTCACGTTCCCGTCCGGCTCGGTCCGGGGCTGCGGCTCGGACGGCATGTCGAGGTCGTAGTCGCCCCTCTGCTTGTACGCGGCGTCGTCCTCGTACATCTCGGCCGCCGCCGAGTCCGCGATGTCGTGTCCGGTGTCCTCCTTCTTCCGCTCGACCGACAGGGTCACCCAGACGCTGCCGCTCGGGTCGGTGTAGGTGACCCAGTGGTCGTCGTCCCTCACCCGGTCCGGCACCGAGCGCGTGTACTGCCGCGGCACGGCGATCGTGGCGGTGACGTCCTTCTCGTGGTGGGTGGTCCACCCGTCCGGCAGCGGGCCCGCGAAGGGCTGCGCGATCAGCAGATACGCCGCCACCGCCGCCGCGACGGCGGCCGCGCCGAGCACCGTCCAGGCCCGGCGGCCCAGCCGCAGGGCAGGCCTGCCGTCCCGGGCGGTGTGCACCGCCTGCGTGACGGGCGGCGGCAAAGGCGGGGCCGCCGCTTCCTGCAGCAGGGCGCGGACCCGGGCGGCGTCCGGGCGGTGGGCGGGGTCCTTCTGCAGCAGGCCGGTGATGACCTCGGCGAGCGGACCGGTCGCGGCCGACGGCGGGGCGGGCGTGGCGTTGAGCACCGACTGCAGGGTGGCCGGGGTGTTGCTGCGGCGGAACGGCGAGACGCCCTCGGTGGCCGTGTACAGGACCACGCCGAGCGACCACAGATCGCCGGCCGGGCCGGGATGCCGGCCCAGGACCCGCTCGGGGGCGATGTACTCCGGGGAGCCGACGAAGCCGCCGGTGTCGGTCAGGCGGGTGTCGCCCTCGATCCGGGCGATGCCGAAGTCGGTGAGGACGATCCGGCCGTGCGGGCCGAGCAGGATGTTGTCCGGCTTGACGTCCCGGTGCAGGACGCCCGCCGCGTGCGCGGCCTCCAGCGCGCCGAGCACCTCCAGGCCGATCCGGGCGGCCTCGCGCGCCTCCAGCGTGCCCTCCTGCAGGACGCTGCCGAGCGAACGCCCCCGCACCAGCTCCATGACGATCCACGGCCGGCCGTCCACCACGGCCACGTCGTGCACGGTGACCACCGACGGGTGGTCGAGCCGGGCCGCGGCACGGGCCTCGCGCCGCATGCGCTCGAAGGCGTTGGCACGCTCCCGCTCCGGCAGGCCCTCAGGGAGGCGGGGCTCCTTGACGGCGACCTCGCGGTCCATCGTCTCGTCCTTGGCGCGCCACACGGTGCCCATGCCGCCGTGCCCCAGTCGCGCGAGCAGCCGGTACCGGCTGGCGATCAGGCGTTGGGCGCCGGGATCGGACGCGGCCGGCGGCGGCGGGACGGCCGCGGCGGGCGACCGGGCGGCCTGCGCGGCGTGCGGCTGGGCGGCCTGATGCGGGTGCTGCTGCGGCTGCTCGTGGCCGGGCCGGGTCTCCGGCGTGCCGGCCGGCCCGGACGGGGCCGCCGCGCCGGGGTGGGCCTGCGGGGTACCGGCCGCCTCGGCGGCGTAAGGGCTCTGCGGATACGGGACCCGTGGCCGCGGGGCCGGCGGCGGCAGCACATAACTCGTCGGCTCACCGGCGCGGTTGCGAGGTCCCCCGTTGTCGCTCATACGTCCATGCATAGCGTGACCGGCGCTTCCGGTTCCACCGAGGCGGCCGTGCGGTCATGAAGCCGTGACCTGACGGCACGATGCGATCCGGCGGTCCGTCGCCCGGTCAGGTCCCGTCGGGCTGCCAGCTCATGAGCACCTGCTGGAACTGCTCCTCGGTGGCCGGCCAGTCGTCGGCGGGCCCGGACATGTAGATCGCATACTCGACGTTGTCGCGCGAGTAGTACATCTCCTCGACGGCGCGCCGCGGCCCCGCGAAACCGTCCTTGGGCAGCGACGTCCAGGTGTACTCCCACAACGATCCCGGCCGGTCGCGGAAGGTGTCGGCCTTCAGGGTGATGCGCTGGTAGTCGACCAGCCGGTGCAGCTGCTCCTCCAGGTCGAGCTGGTGGTCGTGCGCGGTGGGGAAGTCCGGCGAGTCGTCGACGGCGATGCGGATGAAGTGCCGTCCGCCGTCCGGTGTGTAGTCGACCTGGTGGAGGTCCGCGTCGGACACCACCCGCTGCCAGTTCTCGCCGGGCACGGCGATGCTGAAGCCGAACGGGTCGTGTCTGCGCACCCAGCCGGCCGGGAGGCTGCTCGCGGCGTCGCTGCCGGGCGTGGCGTCCGTGCCGTGCGCGGGGGACGAGGCGGGCGGTGAGGTGGCCGCCGTCCCGGCCGTGCCGCCCCGGCCGTCCTGCCACTTCTGCAGCACCACCGCGGCTCCTCCGCCCAGGAGCGCGGCCAGCACGAGCGCGAGGACGACATGGCGTCTGCGGCGGCGGCCGGGCCCGGCGGTGCCGGACGGCGCGGGCGCAGGCTGGTAGGGCGTCGTGCCGCTCTCGAACCGCCGGCCGGCTCCGTCGGGTCGCGTGGGGCCGTCGTACGGGGAGGTTCCTCCGCCGGCCGGGGCGGCGCCGGAGTGGGGCGCGGGCGCCGGCTCGGTGCCGGTGGGCTGCGCGGGTATGGATGCCCTGGCCTCGGGCCGGCGTCCCTGCGCGGCCTCGGCGAGCATCCGCTCGGCCGTCGCCGCGTCCGGGCGCGCCGTCGGGTCCTTGCGCAGCAGCGCGGTGATGACGGGGCCGAGCGGGCCGGCGTGCCGCGGCTCGGCGGGTTCCTCGTCGACGACCGCCTGCATGGTGGTGAGCGGCGAGGTACGGCGGAACGGCGACAGGCCCTCCACCGCGGTGTACAGCGTGGCGCCCAGCGCCCACAGGTCGGAGGCGGGCCCGGGGTCGTGGCCGCGGACACGCTCGGGGGCCAGGTAGTCGACGGAGCCGACGACCTCGCCGGTGCGGGTGATGGTGGAGTCGCCCTCGATCTGCGCGATGCCGAAGTCGGTCAGCAGCACGCGGCCGTCGTGGGCCAGCAGGACGTTGGCGGGCTTGACGTCGCGGTGCAGGACCCCGGCCTTGTGGGCGGCGCGCAGGGCGCGCAGCACCCACAGCCCGACCCGGGCGGCCTCGGCGGGCTCCACCCGCCCCTGCTCCTTGATCGCGTCGGCCAGGGAGCGCCCCTCGACCAGTTCCATCACGATCCACGGACGGCTGTCGTGCTCCAGCACGTCGTGCACCGTGACCACGGCGGAGTGGTTGATCCGCGCCGCGGCGCGGGCCTCCGCCCTCGTGCGTGCGAGAAGAACCGCCTGGTCGCTCTCGGACACGTAGAGAGCGGCGGTCAACTCCTTGATGGCGACCTCGCGGTGCAGCACCTCGTCGTGTGCGCGCCACACGCGCCCCATGCCGCCGCTGCCGATGGACTCGGCGAGCCGGTAGCGGCCCGCGAGCAGCAGGCCCTGCGTCTGATTCACGTTGCCCCGCATAGTTCTTGACAGGGCCAGCGTAAGGACCGGTGTGCCGGCGGGGAACCGCCGGGGTCCCATGGAGACACCACTGTGACGGACGGAGACGGTGTCACAAGCTGTGCCGAGTACGACTGTTGGGAAGGTCAGCCGGTGAACCGGTAGGTGCTCTGGGCCTGTTCGTACAGGCTGTTCACCTCGTCGCGCTGGGACTCGGGGCCGCGTACCTGCACCACGTGGTAGCGGCCGTCGAGCAGGATGGCCGCGTTGCGCACGAACAGCTCGCGGCCGTCGCCGCCCGTCCAGGTGAACTGGCCCTCGGCCATGGTGGTGCCGCCGACCTGGATGGTCCGCAGGCCGGAGGAGGTGGCCCAGCTGGATTCGCGGTAGGGGCGCAGCTCGCCTTCCTTCTCCCGCTGGTAGACCATCGGGTCGCTGCCGAACTCGGCCGCGCTGTCCCGCCCCGGGACCACGATCAGCCGGAAGTCGCCGTGGGCGTAGACCACCTGGTCCGGGCCACTGCCCGGGGTGCGGCTGAAGTTCTCGGGCAGGGCGATCTGGAAGCCGGCGGGGTCCTCGCGCAGGGCGTATCCGTGGGCGAGTTCGGTGCCGGTGCTGCGGGCCTGGGCGGAGTGCGAGGACCGGGCCGCACCGCTTCCTCCGGGTGCGGCTGCCGCGTCGTCCTCGCCGTGCCCGGAGGACGACGGGACGGGGCTCGCCTGCCCGGCGCTGCCGACGGGGCCGGAGCCGGCCGCGCCGTCCTGTCCGGCCTTGGGCATGAACAGCATCGCGTAGGCGAGGGCTCCGGCCACCAGCAGCAGGATCAGCAGAAGCAGGACGCGGCCGAGGCGGCGCGGGGAGCCTGCCGGTCGTCCGGCCCGCTTGTGCCGGCCGTGGTGGGCGGGCACCTGGGCGCGCCGACGGCGCACCAGTTCGCCGCGCCGGCGCACCACCGGCAGCCGGCCCGTGGCCTCGGGCGGCGGCGCGGCGACCACGTGGGTGCCGGCCTCCGGCTCGGGCGCGGACCGCACCAGCGAGCGCAGCCAGCCCGCGAGTTCCTCGACGTCCGGGCGTTCGGTGGCGTCCTGGCGCAGCAGCGACTCCACGACGGGGCGGAGCGGGCCGCACTCCTCGGCGAACGCGGGCGGCTCGGCGCACACCATCTGCACCAGCTCGGCGGTCGACTCCTCCGGGTACGGCGGGTGTCCCTGCACGGCCCGGAAGAGCAGCGCGCCCAGCGCCCACAGGTCGGTGGCGGGGCCGACCGGCGCGGCCAGCTGCCAGTTGGCGTGCACGGGGCCGGCCTGCTCCGGCGCCCAGCGTTCGGTCACCGGTCCCACCACGGTCATGCGTGCCTGGCGCGCCCGTTCGGCGTCCAGCGCGGTGGCCGGGCCGCGCCCGGCCGGGGCGCCCGTGCGGTCGCCGGCGGGCGCGGGCCGCGCGGCGGGGACGCCGTGCTGCGCGGCAAAGGCCCGGTCCACGACGGTGTCCGCGGTGCCGTGGCCGGCGGCGCCGCCCTGCGGGCGGGCCGCGGCGGCGCCCGGTGCGGCCGCGGTGCCCTCGCGTTCCGCGGCGGGAGCAACCGGCCGGCGGTGCCCGGCGGTCTCCCGGACGCCGTACGGGTCGGTGATCCGGCCCGGCGGTACGAGACGGGTCTCGTCCTCGGCGGGCTGCCGGGCGCCGGGGACGGCCGGGAACCCGGCCTGCCGGGCCGCCTGGGCGCGGGCCGCGGCACGTGCGCCCTCGCGGTAGGCGGCGATGGCGTCGGCGCGGGCCGCGCGGATGTCGCTGCTGTGCGGCGGGACTCCCGCGACCGGGCCCGGCCCCTGCCCCGGGCCGGTGCGTCCGGGAGCCGGCGGCAGCGCGTCGGCGGCCTGGCGTGCCTGGATCGCGGCCCGCCGCGCGGCCTCGGGGTCCGTCGCGGCGGGGGCGGGGCCGGACGGCTGTCCCGGCTGCGGTCCGGCCTCCCACGGGGCGAGGCCCGCCCCGGTGGGCCCGCCGGCCGCCGGATCGCCCGCGGGCTGCCCGTGCCCGGCCGGGTCGCCGGCCTGGTCGTCCGGCACGGGGTCGTATCCGCACAGCGCCTCCTCGGCCGCGCCGACCGCGAGGCCGCTGAGTATCACCCGGCCGTCGTCGCAGACCAGGACCGTGCGGGGGGTGATGTTGCGGTGCACCCAGCCGTGGCCGTGCAGCACCCGCAACGCCATGAGGAGATCGGAGGCGACCTCGGCCGCCCGGTACGGCGTCAGCGGACCCTCGTCGAGCAGTGCCGCCAGCGGGCGTGCGGCGACCAGTTCACTGGCGATCCACAGCGAACCACCCTCCGTGAACACGTCGAAGACCTGGTCCAGACGGGGATGGTCGGGGATCCGGGCGGCGGCCTGCGCCGCCTCGACGGCCCGCCGCACGGCCGGATCGGCGGGCTGCCGGGCCGCCGGGCCGCGCCCCCGCGGCACGGCCGTGTCACGGGCGGGTGCGGGAAGCCGCCAGGTGGCGCCGTCGCGGGCGGTGAAGCCGTCGGGCAGCCCGTCGGCGTCGAGCACCTCCGCCTCGACGACCTCCGGCAGCGGCACCTGCCGCAGCATGACCTCCTGTCCGCTGTAGGTGTCGAAGGCGCGGGTCTCGGTCAGTTCGTACGCGTCGGACGAAGGCAGCGGCAGCCGGTAGCGGCCGGCGAGAACCCGGCCCGCGTAGTCGTCCACGTCGCCCTCCCCCGGTGCCGCACGGCCGGTCGGTTCCTTCTCCCCACGCGCCCCGTTTCCCACATGCTCACGGTGCGCAATCACTCACGATACGTGCCGAGGCGGTCCCCCACCGCCGGGTTGCCGTATCTGGCCAGGACCCGCGCCCGGCGTCCTCCGTGCCCGCGCCCGGCGCGTCCTCCTCGCCCGCGCCCGGCGTCCTATTTGCCCGCGCCCTTGGGTTGGAACGACTTCGTGAGCGTGCGCCAGGTGTCGCGCCGCAGGTCGTCGTCCCAGTCGTCGGCCTTGGCCGTGTACATCAGGGCGTAGCCCTGGTGGTCGTTCACCACGAAGCCCCGGTCCACGGTGCGGTACTCGGTACCGCCGTCGACGTAGGTGAACTCCCAGTCGGCCGTGTTCCAGCCGCGGTAGTCGGTCTTCTCGATGCGGATGCGGTGGTACTGCTTGCGGACCATGTAGCGCTCCTGGTTCTTCCAGTCGGCCACAGGGTCGTCCTTGGGCGTGGAGGTCCAGGCGACGAGCAGTTTCTGCCCGCCAGGGCCGGTGAAGCGGTCCCCGGCGGAGTCCGACTCGGCGTACGACCAGCCCTCGGGCAGTCCGATGGAGTAGCCCTGAGCGCCGCGGTGCGTGCTCACGCCGTCCTCCCCGTCGTCGTCGGAGGACTCCTCGCCGGAGGAGTCCTGGTCCGGGGCGGCGGCGGACGAGGCCGCGCCGGGCGAGCCCTGTGCGTCGCCGGCCGCCGTCGCGGGTCCGCTGTTCCGGCCGTCGGGGTGGCTGCCGCCGGCCTTGTCCCCGGTCGTGCCGCCCACGGAGGCGGCGGCCGCGGTGGGTGCGGCGCCCGGCTCGCCGCCCTCGTCGTCGCCGCCGAGGGTGAGGGCGAGCACCGTGCCGATCACGGCGAGCACCACGACCACGGCGACGGCCACCAGGGTCCGCTTCGACACCACGTCGGACAGCGGCGCGCGGGGCGCCTGCCGCGGCGGCAGGTCCAGGTCCAGGTCCGGCGGCGGCACCACGGGCCATCCGCCGCCGCTGCGGCCGGTCTGCGTGCCGCCCGCGGAGGCCGTACGGGTGCCGGTGCCGCCCTTGGCCGCGGCGGCGGAGGAGGCCGCCCCGGCCACCGCCGCCGGCTCACCGCGTTCCCGGGAGGCCGTGCTGGACGCGGCGGCGGCCTTGCGCACGGAGCGCAGGGCGCCGCGCAGCCGGTCGGCCTCCTCCTCGCTCCGCCCGCCGGCGGAAGCGGCGCCCGTGCCCGTGCGGCCCTCGTCGCCGCGCGGGTCCGGCTGCGCGGGCAGCGGCACCACCTTCGTGGCGTCCGCGGGCGGCTTAGGCCCGGGCTCCGCCGGGTCGGGCGCGTCGATGACGGCGTTGAGCAGGGCCCGGGCGCCGGCGTCGTCGAGACGCTTCTCCGGGTCCTTGGTCAGCAGGCCGCAGATGACGTCGCGCAGCGGGCCGGCGTTCTTCGGCTCCTCCAGCGGCTCGGTCATCACCGCCGTCAGCGTGGCGATCGCCGACCCCTTGTCGTAGGGGGGCGCGCCCTCCACGGCCGCGTACAGCAGGCCGCCGAGCGACCACAGGTCGGCGGCCGGGCCGGGCTTGTGGCCGCGGGCGCGCTCCGGGGCGATGTAGGAGGGCGCGCCGACCAGCATGCCGGTGGAGGTGATGGACGGGTCGCCCTCGACCTGGGCGATGCCGAAGTCGGTGAGCACGACCCGGCCGTCGTCGGCGATGAGCACGTTGGAGGGCTTCACGTCGCGGTGCAGGATCCCCTGGCGGTGCGCCGACCGCAGCACGTCGAGGACCGCGAGCCCGACCTCGGCGGCCCGCCGCGGCTGAAGGACACCGTCCTCGCGGATGACCTCGGCGAGCGACTTGCCCTCGATCAGCTCCATGACGATCCACGGCCGGTCGTCCTCGTCGACGACGTCGAAGACGGTCACCGCGCTGGTGTTGCGGATCCGCGCGATCGCCTTGGCCTCGCGCAGCGTGCGCGTGATCAGGCGCCGCTTCTCCTCCTCGTCGATGTTCGACGGGAACCTCAGCTCCTTGACGGCCACCGTCCGGCCCAGGGTCTCGTCCTCGGCACGCCACACCGTGCCCATGCCGCCGCGGCCGAGCACGTCCTTCAGCCGGTACCGCCCGGCGAGAAGACGCTCGGTGGTGTCCTGACGAGTGTCCTGACGGGAAGTCCCCGCCCGCTCCGCCTCCGACATGCGTCCCCTCATGCAACCCGCCCTGACAGAGCCTCCATTGTCTCTCACGCGACAAGTGCTCGGCGCCCAGGGTGGCCTTCGGGACACCTTTGGTGTCCGCTGAACAGCCCACACACGGCGGGTCGGTGAGCATGCGTCGACCGCGCGGGGGCGCTTCGCGCGGCGGTCCCGGTGCGCCCCGGGCCGTGTCGGGGACGTGCCCCGGGGCGCACCCGGGGCGCCGGCCTACAGCGGCACGATGTCCGGTGCGCCCAGGCGTGCGGCGTCGGCGGTGAGATCGTCGGGCTGGCGCTGCGACTCCCGCTCGGCCTCGACGCGCTTGTGGTAGTGCTCCACCTCGCGCTCGACCTGGTCCGCGTCCCAGCCCAGCACGGGTGCCATCAGCTCGGCGGCCTCGCGGGCGCTGCGCGTGCCCCGGTCGAAGGTCTCGATGGATATGCGGGTGCGCCGGGTCAGGACGTCGTCGAGGTGGCGGGCGCCCTCGTGGGAGGCGGCGTAGACGACCTCGGCGCGCAGATAGTCGTCGGCGCCCTGCAGGGGGTCGCCCAGCGACGGGTCCTCGGCGACGAGGCCGAGCACCTCCGGCACGGCCGAGCCGTACCGGTTGAGCAGGTGTTCCACGCGCACCACGTGCAGGCCGGCGCGGGCGGCGATGCGTGCCCGTGCGTTCCACAGCGCCCGGTAGCCCTCGGCGCCCAGCAGCGGCACCTCCTCGGTGACGCAGTCGGCGACCCGCATGTCCAGGCCGTGCACCGCCTCGTCGACGGCGTCCTTGGCCATCACCCGGTAGGTGGTGTACTTGCCGCCGGCCACCACGACCAGGCCGGGCACGGGGTGGGCCACGGTGTGCTCGCGGGAGAGCTTGCTGGTGGCGTCGGACTCGCCGGCCAGCAGCGGCCTGAGTCCCGCGTACACGCCCTCCACGTCGTCCCGGGTGAGCGGCACCGCGAGCACCGAGTTCACCCGGTTGAGCAGGTAGTCGATGTCGGCGCTGGAGGCCGCGGGGTGGGCCTTGTCCAGGTCCCAGTCGGTGTCGGTGGTGCCGACGATCCAGTGCCGTCCCCAGGGGATGACGAACAGCACGGACGTCTCGGTGCGCAGGATGAGCCCGGTGGAGGAGCTGATGCGGTCCCGCGGCACGACCAGGTGGATGCCCTTGGAGGCACGGACGTGGAACTGGCCGCGCTCGCCGACCATGGCCTGGGTGTCGTCGGTCCACACCCCGGTGGCGTTGACGACCTGCTGGGCGCGGATGTCGTAGTCCTCACCGGTCTCCACGTCCTGCACCCGGGCGCCGACGACCCGTTCGCCCTCGCGCAGGAAGCCGGTGACGCGGGCTCGGTTGGCCGCCTTGGCACCGTAGGACACGGCGGTGCGCACCAGGGCCACCACGAAGCGGGCGTCGTCCACCCGCGCGTCGTAGTACTGCAGGGCGCCGACGAGAGCGTCCTTCTTCAGACAGGGGGCTATGCGCAGGGCGTGACGGCGGGTCAGGTGACGGTGCAGGGGCAGGCCGCGGCCGTGCCCGCGGGCCAGCGACATCGCGTCGTAGAGGGCGACGCCCGAGCCCGCGTACAGCCGCTCCCAGGCGCGGTGCCGCAGCGGGTACAGGAACGGCACCGGCCTGACCAGGTGCGGTGCCAGCCTCTCCAGCAGCAGGCCGCGCTCCTTGAGGGCCTCGCGCACCAGCGCGAAGTCCAGCATCTCCAGGTAGCGCAGTCCGCCGTGGATCAGCTTGCTGGAGCGGCTGGAGGTGCCCGAGGCCCAGTCGCGGGCCTCGACCAGTCCGGTGTTCAGGCCGCGGGTGGCGGCGTCCAGGGCCGTGCCCGCGCCGACCACTCCGCCGCCCACGACCAGGATGTCCAGCTCCTGTCCGGCCATGTCCGCCAAGGACGCGGCGCGCTGCGCCGGCCCGAGTGTCGCTGTCCTCACTGCCGCCTCCCGCTGTGTGTCGCGCCGGCCGCACTCGTCGGACGAGGCCCGTCCCTCTCACGGACGGGCCCGCGTTTCCCTCCTGCCCTGATTGTCACCGTCTTGCCCGCCTTCAGCCACCACTCACTCCCGGGCTGTGGACAACTCGGGTCGGTTCACCCGGAAACACGCAGGTCAATGCCACATAACGGTCATATTTACTCCTAGTCTGACAGTGCACTCGCTCGCCCTGCCGCCAGGGCTTGCGCGCCTGCCCCGCCTCGGTCACTGGGAAGGACGGCCCACGCCATGCCCGCAGATCTCGCCGTCATCGGACTCGGTCCACTCGGCCTGCCCCTGGCCCAGGCCGCCGTCGCCGCCGGCATCCCCACGCTCGGCTACCACACCGGGGAGGAGCCCGGCACCCTCAGCCCCGCCGAACTGCGCCGGATGCTCGCGGGAGGCTTCCGGCCCGCCACCGACCCGGCAGCGCTGGGCCGGGTGCGCACCGTCGTGATCTGCGCGCCCACCCCGCCCGCCGCGGACGGCGGCCTGGACCTGAGCCAGCTGGAGACGGCCGCCCGCGCGCTTGCCGGGCATCTGCGCCCGCACACCACGGTGATCCTGGAGTCACCCGTGCTGCCGGGCACCACCGAGACCTTCCTGCGGCCGCTGCTGGAACAGAGCTCGGGCCTTATCGCGGGCCGGGACTTCCACCTCGCCCACTCCCCCAGCCGCGTCGACCCCGGCAACCGTGCCTTCACCCCGGCCAACACCCCGAAGGTGATCGGCGGTCTCACCCCTGCCTGCACCGAATCGGCGGCCGCGTTCTACAGCCGGCTCACCGACAAGGTGGTGCGCGCCCGCGGGCTGCGCGAGGCCGAGACCGTGCAGCTGCTCGAGACCAACTACCGGCATGTGAACATCGCCCTCGTCAACGAGATGGCCGTGCTCTGTCACGAGCTGGGCGTGGACCTGTGGGACGTGGTGCGCTGCGCGGAGACGAAGCCGTTCGGCTTCCAGGCCTTCCGGCCCGGCCCCGGTGTCGGCGGCCACGGCGTCCCCCAGGATCTGTCCGGCCCCACGGGCCGCGGCCTGCGCATGGTGGAGCTGGCCCGGAAGGTCAACAGCCGTATGCCGCGCTACGTCGTCCAGCGCGCCGCCACGCTCCTGAACGAGCACGGCAAGTCCGCGCGCGGCGCCCGCGTCCTGCTGCTCGGCGTCACCTACAAGCCGGACCTCGCCGACCTGCAGGGCACACCGGCCGAGGAGATCGCCGAGCGCCTGACCGGCCTGGGCGCCTCGGTCAGCTACCACGACCCGTACGTGCCCGCGTGGAGCATCGAGGACCGCCCCGTCCCGCGCGCGGACGCGCTGTACGAGGCGGTCGCCGAGGCCGACCTGACGATCCTGCTCCAGCACCACCGCACCTACGACCTGCAGGGACTGTCGGTGAAGGCCCAGCTGCTCCTGGACACCCGGGGCGCGGCACCGCAGGGAGCGGCGCACCGGCTGTAGCAGGGGGCGGGCGGGTGCGCGCGCAGGGGCGGCACGGAGGCGTGCGCCCCCCTGCGCACGCAGGTGCTCCGACCAGAGCGATCCCGCCTCGGAGCAGAGCGATCCCGCCTCAGCCAGGGATCCCGCCTCGGGCCAGGGCGGTCGACGAAGCGGACGCCCGGACACGCGGTCCTCAGGTAGGGGACCGGCCGGGTCCGGGCGTCGCTTCCTTCAGCGGCTGCGGCAGCGGCCGCTCACCGCTTGTGCTGCGAGTCGGCCACCGTCACCTCGACCCGCTGGAACTCCTTCAGCTCGCTGTAGCCGGTGGTGGCCATGGCGCGGCGCAGGGCACCGAAGAAGTTCATCGAGCCGTCCGGGGTGTGGGACGGGCCGGTGAGGATCTCCTCGATGGTGCCGACCGTGCCCAGGTCGACCTTCTTGCCGCGCGGCAGCTCGGCGTTGACGGCCTCCATGCCCCAGTGGTGGCCCTTGCCCGGCGCGTCGGTGGCGCGCGCCAGCGGGGAGCCCATCATCACCGCGTCCGCGCCGCAGGCGATCGCCTTGGGCAGGTCGCCGGACCAGCCGACACCACCGTCCGCGATCACATGCACGTACCGGCCGCCGGACTCGTCCATGTAGTCGCGGCGGGCCGCCGCCACGTCCGCCACCGCCGTCGCCATCGGCACCTGGATGCCCAGCACGTTGCGGGTGGTGTGGGCGGCGCCGCCGCCGAAGCCGACGAGGACACCCGCGGCACCGGTGCGCATCAGGTGCAGGGCCGCGGTGTAGGTGGCGCAGCCGCCGACGATCACGGGGACGTCGAGCTCGTAGATGAACTGCTTCAGGTTGAGCGGCTCGTGCGAGGAGGAGACGTGCTCGGCGGAGACCGTCGTGCCGCGGATCACGAAGATGTCCACGCCCGCGTCCACGACCGCCTTGGAGAACTGGGCGGTGCGCTGCGGGGAGAGCGCGGCGGCAGTGACGACACCGGCGTCGCGGACCTCCTTGATGCGGGCGCCGATCAGCTCCTCCTTGATCGGCGCGGCGTAGATCTCCTGCAGGCGCCGGGTCGCGGACTCGGCGGGCAGCTCGGCGATCTCGTCGAGCAGCGGCTGCGGGTCCTCGTAGCGGGTCCACAGGCCTTCGAGGTTGAGCACGCCCAGGCCGCCCAGCTCGCCGATGCGGATGGCGGTGGCCGGGGAGACGACCGAGTCCATGGGGGCGGCCAGGAACGGCAGCTCGAAGCGGTAGGCGTCGATCTGCCAGGCGATCGAGACCTCCTTCGGGTCCCGGGTACGGCGGCTCGGAACGACGGCGATGTCGTCGAACGCGTACGCCCGGCGGCCGCGCTTGCCGCGCCCGATCTCGATCTCAGTCACGTTGGTCGCCTTTCCCTGATGCGTCTCAGCGTCTTCCAGTATCGCCGACGCCCCTGGCGAGCGGCCGACCCCCACGGCCGGCGCCCCTGGCGGACGCCGGATCGGACGCCCGGCTGACACCCGAGAGACACCCAGGAAATGTCCAGGACAAGACCAAGGGACGCCCGACAGACGCCCAAGAACAGGGCGGCCCCGGATCATCCGGGGCCGCCCTTGAACGTCTCAGACGTGCGCCGCGCTCGCGCGGGTCACTTCTTGCTGTAGTTCGGCGCCTCGACGGTCATCTGGATGTCGTGCGGGTGGGACTCCTTCAGACCCGCCGAGGTGATCCGCACGAACTGGCCCTTGGCCTGCAGCTCGGGCACGGTCTTGCCGCCGACGTAGAACATCGACTGGCGCAGGCCGCCGACCAGCTGGTGGACGACCGAGGCGAGCGGGCCGCGGTAGGGGACCTGGCCCTCGATGCCCTCGGGGATCAGCTGCTCGTCGGAGGCGACGCCCTCCTGGAAGTAGCGGTCCTTGGAGAAGGACTTGCGGTCGCCGCGGGACTGCATGGCACCCAGCGAGCCCATGCCCCGGTAGGACTTGAACTGCTTGCCGTTGATGAACAGCAGCTCGCCCGGCGACTCCTCGCAGCCCGCGAGCAGCGAGCCCAGCATCACCGTGTCGGCGCCGGCGACCAGGGCCTTGGCGATGTCGCCGGAGTACTGCAGGCCGCCGTCGCCGATGACCGGCACACCGGCCTCCTTGGCGGCCAGCGAGGCCTCGTAGATGGCGGTGACCTGCGGGACGCCGATGCCGGCGACCACGCGGGTGGTGCAGATGGAGCCCGGTCCGACACCGACCTTGATGCCGTCGGCGCCCGCGTCGATCAGCGCCTGGGCGCCCGCCCGGGTGGCGACGTTGCCGCCGATGACGTCGACGCCGGAGTGGTTGGACTTGATCTTGGCGACCATGTCGCCGACCAGCTTGGAGTGGCCGTGCGCGGTGTCCACGACGATGAAGTCGACGCCCGCCTCGATCAGGGCCTGCGCGCGCTCGAAGGCGTCACCGGCCACGCCGACCGCCGCACCGACCAGCAGGCGGCCCTTGGCGTCCTTGGCGGCGTTGGGGTACTGCTCGGCCTTGACGAAGTCCTTGACCGTGATCAGGCCCTTGAGGATGCTGGCGTCGTCGACCAGCGGCAGCTTCTCGATCTTGTGGCGGCGCAGCAGCTCCATGGCGTCCGCACGCGAGATGCCGACCGTGCCGGTCACCAGCGGCATCGGGGTCATGACCTCGCTGACCCGGCGGGACCGGTCGGTCTCGAAGGCCATGTCGCGGTTGGTGACGATGCCCAGCAGCTTGCCGGACGGGTCGGTGACCGGGACACCGCTGATGCGGAACTTGGCGCACAGCGCGTCGGCCTCGGCGAGCGTGGCCTCCGGGTGGATGGTGATGGGGTCGGCCACCATCCCGGACTCGGAGCGCTTGACCAGGTCGACCTGGTTGGCCTGGTCCTCGACGGACAGGTTGCGGTGCAGCACGCCGACGCCGCCCTGGCGGGCCATCGCGATGGCCATGCGGGACTCGGTCACCTTGTCCATCGCCGCCGACACCAGCGGGATGTTGAGCCGGACGTTCTTGGAGACGTACGAGGTGGTGTCGATCTCGTCGGGCGCCATGTCCGACGGGCCGGGCAGCAGCAGCACGTCGTCGTAGGTCAGCCCGAGTGTCGCGAATTTCTCGGGCACTCCGTCGACGTTGGCAGTCATGACACCTTCTCCACATGGCCTTGATCGGTGCGGATGTCCATGCTAACGGGAAGCGGAGGCGTCTCATTCCACGATCAGGGGCGCCTTCCGGCTTCGTACGTTCCTCCCAACGTCCGTGCCGTGCCGGTGTCCCGCCCCGCCGGCCTGCCCAAGTGGCGGGCGTGGGGCGGCTACTGCTCGGCCAGGGCCCGCAGACGGCTGAGGGCCCGGTGCTGGGCCACCCGGACCGCTCCCGGTGACATTCCCAACATCTGTCCGGTCTCCTCCGCGGTCAGGCCGACGGCGATGCGCAGCAGCAGCAGTTCGCGCTGGTTCTCCGGGAGATTGGCCAGCAGTTTCTTGGCCCACTCGGCGTCGCTGCTGAGCAGGGCGCGTTCCTCGGGGCCGAGGGAGTCGTCGGGGCGCTCGGGCATCTCGTCCGAGGGGACGGCCGTGGACCCGGGATGGCGCATCGCCGCCCGCTGCAGGTCGGCGACCTTGTGGGCGGCGATGGCGAAGACGAAGGCCTCGAAGGGACGGCCGGTGTCCCGGTAGCGGGGCAGGGCGAGGAGCACGGCCACGCAGACTTCCTGGGCCAGGTCCTCGACGAAGTGACGCGCGTCGCCCGGCAGCCGGGACAGCCGGGTGCGGCAGTAGCGCAGCGCCAGCGGATGGACCCGGGCGAGCAGATCGTGGGTCGCCTGCTCGTCACCGTCGACGGCGCGGTGGACGAGCGCACTGATCGCACCCTGGGCACGTGCCGCCTCGTCGTCGAACATCGGTCCATCGTGCCTTGGTGTCGTGCGCTCCGTGGCACCACCGTCACGGTTGTGCACCGAAGCGTTATGAGCGGATGCGCCGGAACCCATCCCCTGCGCCCTCCCATTCCGCTCGACCGACTCGTCCCCGAGGAACTCCACACCCTCAAGGATGCGGCATCCGCCGGAAAACGAGCAGCGGGCGACCGCCGGTCCCTGAGGCCGCCCGGTGCGGCGCCCGGCGGCGGCCGGGATCCTTCAGGGGCCCGCCCTGCGCGGGCACGCGGGCGTGGGCCGGGAGCCGGCCGCGGGGACCGTGGTCCGCTCCGGTTCTTCTTCTCCACGCGGATTCTCCACGCGGAGCGGTCCGCGCGGGCGGCCTCCCGTGTACAGCGGAAAGCCGTCCGTGCACCCGGGACGCTCCGACGGGGTGCGTCCCGGGAGGGGACGGCGGGGCGATGGACGCGGTGCGACCGCACCGCTGCCCCGGCGACGGTGCCGCCGGCAGCAGCGGTGCCACACCTGGGCGGGGCGGGCTTCCGCCCCGCGCGAGAGCTAGCGGACCAGACCCCACCGGAAGCCCAGCGCCACCGCGTGGGCGCGGTCGGAGGCGCCGAGCTTCTTGAACAGCCGGCGGGCGTGCGTCTTGACGGTGTCCTCGGAGAGGAACAGCTCACGGCCGATCTCCGCGTTGGAGCGGCCGTGGCTCATGCCCTCCAGGACCTGGATCTCACGCGCGGTGAGCGTGGGCGCGGCGCCCATCTCGGCCGAGCGGAGCCGCCGCGGGGCGAGCCGCCAGGTGGGGTCGGCCAGGGCCTGCGTCACCGTCGCGCGCAGCTCGGCGCGGGAGGCGTCCTTGTGCAGGTAGCCCCGGGCGCCGGCGGCGACGGCGAGCGCCACGCCGTCCAGGTCCTCGGCGACCGTCAGCATGATGATGCGCGCACCCGGGTCGGCGGACAGCAGCCGCCGGACGGTCTCGACACCGCCCAAGCCGGGCATGCGCACGTCCATGAGGATGAGGTCCGAGCGGTCGGCGCCCCAGCGGCGGAGGACTTCCTCGCCGTTGGCCGCCGTCGTCACGCGCTCGACGCCGGGCACGGTCGCGACCGCGCGGCGCAGCGCCTCTCGGGCAAGCGGGGAGTCGTCGCAGACGAGGACGGATGTCATGGCCGCCCTCCGCAGCTGATGCGCGTCACCTTGAGCCTCCAGGCTGGTACGAAGTCGTCACCTGTGCGGTCGACCGTCTCGGACGCCTGCCCGAGCACTGGTGGTTTTCAACCGCCTCCGCACTCTCAACGATGGTCACTCGAAAGAGTTACGGGGCCGTACGCCGTTTTCGGCACTCTACGTGAGGGACCGGACACGGCGCAGACACAGACGTCATACCCTCAACTTTTCATCACAAGCTATGCCCCGTTCAGCCCCTTTTCTTCCCGTTTCACGGTGTCTCGGGATAGATTCGCAATGAGTCATATTTTCATCTCCTTAGATCGGAGATGTACGGTCGTTGGCACCGTATCCGCCACCGAACGGCTACAAGGGGTCACGCAATGGCAGATTTCTCCCGCCTTCCAGGACCGAACGCGGACCTGTGGGACTGGCAGCTGCTGGCTGCCTGCCGCGGGGTGGACAGCTCGCTCTTCTTCCATCCGGAGGGCGAGCGCGGGGCGGCTCGGAGCGCTCGAGAGAACTCGGCCAAGGAGGTCTGCATGAGGTGCCCGGTCCGTGCGGAGTGCGCGGCGCACGCCTTGGCGGTGCGCGAGCCGTACGGAGTGTGGGGAGGCCTGACCGAGGACGAGCGCGAGGAGCTGATGGGGCGCGCGCGCAACCGGCTGGTGTCGACCTCCTCGTCCGGCCGCCGGGAGTCCGACTCCCAGGACGACTGAAGGAACGTTTCTTCATGTAGCCCGCACCGACCGACGCTGGACACAGAGATCACTTCGAAGGGCACGCAGGAGGCGTGCCCTGCACGTGTGTCCGCCACCCCCGGCGCGTGCGCCCCGCCCGGCTCCCCCACCGGAGTGCGGCACCGCCGCCGCCCGCGAACCCACAGCGCCCGTGCCGCTGCTCCGGGACGGTCTGCTCAGCGGGCCGCGCGGACCAGCTCGTCCAGCGTGGCCGCGACCGCCGGCACCCGGGCCAGGTCGGGCAGGGTGAGGGCGACGATCTCCCGCCGCACGGCCGGTTCGATCTCCACGGTGCGCGTGCCGCGGGGGCGGACGGACTCCACGGCCAGCTGGGGCAGGACGGCGACCCCGAGTCCCGCGCCCACCAGGCCGACCACCGCCGGATAGTCGTCCGTGGCGAAGTCGATGCGGGGGGTGAAACCGGCGCCCGCGCAGACCTCGACCAGCTGCCCGCGGCAGCGCGGACAGCCCGCGATCCAGGGCTCGTCGGCGAGGTCGGCGATGCCGATCCGGTCGGCGCCGGCCAGCCGGTGGCCCGCCGGTACCAGCCCGACGAGCCGGTCGGTCAGCAGCGGCCGTACCTCCAGGTCCTCCCACTCCCGGGCGTCCTGCGGGCCCGAGGCGCCCTCGTAGCGGAAGGCGAGGGCCACGTCGCAGTCGCCCTGGCGCAGCAGCTCCACCGAACGGGGCGGCTCGGCCTCCTCCAGGAAGACCTGGGTGCCGGGGTGGGCGGCGCGCAGCGCGGCCAGCGCGGCGGGCACCAGGGTGGAGCTGCCGCTGGGGAAGGAGACGAGCCGGACCCGTCCGGCCCGCAGCCCGGCGATGGCGGCGACCTCCTCCTCGGCGGCGGTGAGCCCGGCGAGGATGCCGCCGGCGTGCCGCACCAGGGCCTCGCCGGCCTGGGTGAGCCGCATCTCGCGGCCGGTGCGGACGAGCAGGGGGGTGCCGACGGAGGTCTCCAGGGCCCGCATCTGCTGGCTGACGGCGGGCTGGGTGCAGCCCAGTTCGCGGGCCGCCGCGGAGAAGGAGCCGCCGGCGGCCACGGCGCGCAGCACTCGGAGATGGCGGGCCTCTAGCACGCGCCTAGCATAAGCGACGCTTGGGGCGAGCACCGGAAAACCCATCGACGCTTTGATGCCTGGTCGCCTACCGTGCGGCGGCATGAAGCTTCTCTCCGTCAATCTGGGCCGCCCCGTCGCCGTGCCGTACACCGACCAGCCCGAGGGTGTGACCGGCATCGGCAAACGTCCGGTGGACCATCCGGTGCGGGTGACGGCGCCTGGGCCGAAGGGGGTCGGCGGGAGCGGTCTCGCCGGCGACGCGGTGTGCCACAAGCGGCACCACGGCGGGAACGACCAGGCGGTGTACGCGGTGGCCCGCGAGGACCTGGACGAGTGGGAGCGGGAGCTGGGCCGCACCCTGCCCAACGGCTCGTTCGGCGAGAATCTGACCACGTCCGGCCTCGACATATCCGGTGCGCTGATCGGCGAGCGCTGGCGCATCGGAGGCTCGGTGCTGCTGGAGGTCACCAGCGGGCGCATCCCGTGCCGCACGTTCCAGGAGCACCTGGGCGAGCGCGGCTGGGTGCGGCGGTTCACGCTCCGGGGTGCGCCGGGCGCGTATCTGCGGGTGCTGGAACCGGGCGAGATCCGGGCCGGCGATCCGGTCGAGGTGGTGTACCGGCCGGACCACGACGTGACCGTCGCCCTGCAGTTCCGGGCCTCCACCACGGACCGTTCGCTGCTGCCGCGGCTGCTGGCGGCCGGCACCGCGCTGCACCCGGAGTCGCTGGCCTCGGCGCGGGCGTACACGGCGGGGCAGGGCGGGTGACGGAGTCGCCCGGCGTCCGGCGGGCGCCGGGCGGACCATGCCGTCCTCACCGGGTCGTCACCGATTTGCGGGCCTGATGCAGAGATCGGGGACGAGCGGCTCGAACCCATAGTCTTTCGCCATGACAACGGCTCTGATTACGGGATCGACGGCGGGCCTCGGCGCCGCGTTCGCGCGGCGGCTGGCGAGGGACGGGCACGACCTCGTGCTGGTGGCGCGCGACGCCAAGCGGCTGGCGGAGCAGGCCACCGAGCTGCACGACCGGCACGGCATCGAGGCCGAGGTGCTCCCCGCGGACCTGGCCACCGACGAGGGCATCGAGGCCGTGGCGACCCGGCTGGGCGACCGCCGCAACCCGGTCGACCTGCTGGTCAACAACGCCGGTTTCGGCAACAAGGGCCGCTATCTCGACGTCCCCGTGGCCGACGAGCTGCGGATGATCAAGGTGCATGTGGAGGCGGTGCTGCGGCTGACCTCGGCGGCGACCGCGGCCATGCGCGAGCGCGGGCGGGGCGGGGTGGTGAACGTGGCGTCGGTGGCCGCGTTCGTGCCGCGCGGCACCTACGGCGCCTCCAAGGCGTGGGTCGTGCAGTTCACCCAGGGCGTGGCGCGGGATCTGGCCGGAAGCGGGGTGCGCCTGATGGCGCTGTGCCCAGGTTTCGTGCGCACCGAGTTCCACCAGCGGGCCGGGATGGGCACGGACAACATCCCGGGCTGGATGTGGCTGGACGCGGACAACGTGGTCGCGGCGGCGCTGTCGGATCTGGCGCGCGGCCGGACCCTGTCGATCCCCGACCCGCGGTACAAGGCGCTGATGGGGCTGGCGAAAGTGACGCCGCGGAGCCTGCTGGGCGGGATCTCCTCGAAGGCGGGCCGCAAGTACGGCCCGCGGTGACCCTGGCCGCGGCACGACCGTTGACGGCCGGTGTGCCGCCGCCCGCGCACACGCCGGTGCCCGGCTCCCCGTGACGGGGTGCCGGGCACCGGGTGTTCCGCTCAGGTGGAGGCAGCGGGTCAGTGGGCGTGGCCGTGGCTGTGGCCCGCGGCGGCCTTCTCTTCCTCTTCCTTCTTCTCGACGACCAGGGTCTCGGTCGTCAGCAGCAGGGAGGCGATGGAGGCGGCGTTCTCCAGGGCGGAGCGGGTGACCTTGACCGGGTCGATGACGCCGGCCTTGATCAGGTCGCCGTACTCGCCGGTGGCGGCGTTGTAGCCGTTGCCCTTCTCCAGCTCCTTGACCTTGGAGACGATGACGTAGCCCTCCAGGCCCGCGTTCTCCGCGATCCAGCGCAGCGGCTCGACGACGGCGTTGCGGACGACCGCGACACCGGTGGCCTCGTCGCCGGTCCGGCCGAGGTTGCCGTCCAGGGCCTTGGAGGCGTGGACCAGGGCGGAGCCACCACCGGAGACGATGCCCTCCTCGACCGCGGCGCGGGTCGCGGAGATGGCGTCCTCCAGACGGTGCTTCTTCTCCTTCAGCTCCACCTCGGTGGCGGCGCCGACCTTGATCACGCACACGCCGCCGGCCAGCTTGGCGAGGCGCTCCTGGAGCTTCTCGCGGTCCCAGTCGGAGTCCGTGGTCTCGATCTCGGCCTTGATCTGCGCGACGCGGCCCTCCACGTCCTCCTTCTTGCCGGCACCGTCGACGATCGTGGTGTCGTCCTTGGTGACGGTGACGCGGCGGGCGGAGCCGAGGACGTCCAGGCCGACCTGGTCGAGCTTGAGGCCGACCTCCTCGGCCACCACGGTGGCGCCGGTGAGGATCGCCATGTCCTGCAGCATCGCCTTGCGGCGGTCACCGAAGCCGGGGGCCTTGACGGCGACGGCGTTGAAGGTGCCGCGGATCTTGTTGACGACCAGGGTGGACAGGGCCTCGCCCTCGACGTCCTCGGCGATGATCAGCAGCGGCTTCGAGGAGTTCGCCTGGATGATCTTCTCGAGCAGCGGCAGCAGGTCCGCGATGGCGGAGATCTTGCCCTGGTGGATCAGGATGTACGGGTCGTCGAGGACGGCCTCCATACGCTCCTGGTCCGTGACGAAGTACGGCGACAGGTAGCCCTTGTCGAAGGCCATGCCCTCGGTGAAGTCCAGCTCCAGACCGAAGGTGTTGGACTCCTCGACGGTGATGACGCCGTCCTTGCCGACCTTGTCCATCGCCTCGGCGATCAGCTCGCCGACCTGCTGGTCCTGGGCGGACAGCGCGGCGACGGCGGCGATGTCGGACTTCTCGTCGATCGGGCGGGCCGAGGCGTGCAGGTCGTCGGAGATCGCCTTGACCGCGGCGTCGATGCCCTTCTTCAGGGCGGCCGGGGAGGCGCCGGCGGCCACGTTCTTCAGGCCCTCGCGCACCAGCGCCTGGGCGAGCACGGTGGCGGTGGTGGTGCCGTCACCCGCGATGTCGTTGGTCTTGGTCGCCACCTCCTTCACCAGCTGGGCGCCGAGGTTCTCGTACGGGTCCTCGACCTCGATCTCGCGGGCGATGGTGACACCGTCGTTGGTGATGGTCGGGGCGCCGAACTTCTTGTCGATGACGACGTTGCGGCCCTTGGGACCGATCGTCACCTTGACCGTGTCGGCCAGCTTGTCGACGCCGCGCTCGAGGGCGCGACGGGCGTCCTCGTCGAACTTAAGGATCTTCGCCATGGCAGCGGGAGCCCTCTCGGGAACGTGGTGAACGGCACTGCGCCCCGGGCGCCCGGTTTCTCATCGGTCGCGGGGGCCAGGGGCGCAGCTCGGAGCAGGTATCGAGGGTTTTACTTCTCGATGATCGCGAGGACGTCGCGCGCCGAGAGAACGAGGTACTCCTCGTTGTTGTACTTCACCTCGGTGCCGCCGTACTTGCTGTAGAGCACGACGTCACCGACCTTGACGTCGAGCGGAAGGCGGTTGCCGTCCTCGAAGCGGCCCGGGCCCACGGCCAGGACGACACCCTCCTGGGGCTTCTCCTTGGCGGTGTCCGGAATGACCAGGCCAGAGGCCGTGGTCTGCTCGGCGTCCAGCGGCTGGACCACGATGCGGTCCTCGAGCGGCTTGATGGCAACCTTGGAGCTGGCGGTCGTCACGATCCGACCTCCCCCTTCGGAGATCTCACGGGGTCAACTGTCTGAGGTGGCGACCAGGTCGATCCGTCGTCGCGGGTGCCGGACCTGCCCGTCGCATTGTTGGCACTCTCCCTGGGGGAGTGCCAGAGCCGAGACTATGACCGTCGTTAGCACTCGGTCAAGCGGAGTGCCAATTGCCGCGCGCCGCGTCGACGGCGGGCGGCAGCGGGTGCGGGATTGGCGACGACGGCCCTGGCCAGTGGCTCACACATCGTCCTCCAGGTAGTCCTCCAGGCGCGCCACCGCGAACCCGTGGGCGGTGACGTGGTCGAGGAACCGCCGCATGTCGTCCACCATCGTGCCGTTCCACTCGCGGCGGCCCCGGAAGTGCGTGAGGACGATGTCGCCGGGGTGCAGCCGCTGGTCGGCCTCGCGGAACTCCCAGTGGTCGACGAAGACCTCCTCGTTCCAGATGGGGGCGTAGCGGATGCCGCAGGAGCGGGCGGCGCGCAGGGTGTTCTGGTCGTAAGCCCCGTAGGGCGGGCGGAACAGCCGGGGGCGGGTGCCGAACTCCCGCTCCATGACGTCCTGCATGCCGCAGATCTCGCGCTCCTGCTCCTCGTAGGGCAGGCCCCGCAGGTAACGGTGGTGCAGCGTGTGGTTGTTGAGGGTGACTCCGGAGTCCCGCACGGCCCGGAAGTAGGCGTAGTCGTCCCGGATGAGGTAGTCGCTGAGGAACGCCGAGTACGGGATCTTCAGGTCTTTCATCATCCGCAGGAAGGCGGGGTCCTTCTCGGCGCCGTCGTCGATGGTGAGGAAGACGACCTTGTCCCGGGTGGGCACCGTGGTGAAGACCGGCGGCAGGTCCCAGTCCTCCTGGTGCCGCACCTCGAAACCGGGGCGGGCGCGGATGCGGGGTTTCTCGGCGGGCGGCTCCGGAGGCGGCAGCGGGACCCGCCGCAGTCCCCAGCGGCGGGCGGCGGCCGCCCGGGCCGTGGTGGCGGCGCGCAGCCGGTCCGCGTAGTCCTGGAGGGCCTGGGCCGGTGGTGCGACGAGCCGCGGGCCCTGCGCCGGCGGAGCCGCGGCGTCCGGCCGGGAGCAGCTCGCGGCGAGCACGGCGGCGACCAGGGCGAGGACAAGGACCCGGGGGCGGACCCCCCGCTTTGCACCCCTTTTATCGTTTTGTACGACTGTGATCATGGCGCCGGATCCTCGCAGCCCGGCGCCCCGCGTCCGTGCCGACACCACCGCACACCGCCGGCCGTCCCACCGACTGGCCGACACCGGCGGGCGGTGGCCGACAATGAGCCGGTGAACGACCCACAGGCCCCGCCGGACGCCCTCGGCTCCTTCGCCGCCCTGCTCACCGACGAGGGCCGTGCCCTCCTGGAGGAGGTGCACGGCACCGCACCCGCCGACGAACTCGCCGTCGCCACCCGCCTGCGCCGCACGCACCCGGCCGCGCTGGTGTCGGCGGCGCTCGCGCAGGCCCGGCTGCGGCAGCGGGCGGCGGCGAAGTTCGGCGCCGAGGACGCCCGGCGGATGTTCTTCACCCCCGACGGCGTGGAGCAGTCGACCCGGGCGAGCGTGGCCGCCTACCGGGCGGCGCGAATGAAGGAGCTGGGCGTGACCTGCCTGGCCGACCTGTGCTGCGGGATCGGCGGCGACGCGATCGCCCTGGCCCGGCAGGGCATCCGCGTGCTCGCCGTGGACCGGGACCCGGTGACGGCCGCCGCGGCCCGGGCCAACGCCCGGGCGCTGGGGCTCGACGAGCTGATCGAGGTGCGCGAGGCGGACGTGAGGGACGTGGACGTCTCCGCGTACGACGCGGTGTTCGCCGACCCGGCCCGGCGGGGCCGCGGCGGCCGGATCTTCGACCCCGAGGCCTACTCACCACCGCTGTCCTGGGCCGTCGCGACCGCGCTGACGCGGCCGCACGCGGCCGTGAAGATCGCCCCGGGCATCCCGCACGAGGCCGTCCCGGCGCGGGCCGAGGCGGAGTGGATCTCCGACGGCGGGGACGTGAAGGAGGCGGTGCTGTGGTTCGGCACCGAGCCCGCGGCGGTGCGGGCGACCCTGCTGCCCGGCCCGCGCACGCTGCGCGGCCGCGGCCTGCCCGACCCGCCGGTCCGGCCGGTCGGGCGGTACCTGTACGAGCCGGACGGTGCCGTGATCCGCGCCCATCTGGTCGCCGAGGTGGCCGAGGAGCTGGACGGCGGGCTGATCGACCCCACCATCGCCTATGTGACCGCGAACGAGCTGCGGCCCACCCCGTACGCCACCGCCTACGAGATCACCGACCACCTCCCCTTCCACGTCAAGAAGCTCAAGGCCCTGCTGCGCGAGCGGGAGGTGGGCACGCTGACCGTGAAGAAGCGCGGCTCGGCCGTCGAGCCGGAGGAGCTGCGCAGGAAGGTGCTGCCCAGGCCGTACGGCCGCACCGCGGCCACGGTCTTCCTCACCCGCGTCGCGGGCGCCCCGGCGATGCTGCTCGGGCACCCGGCGGACTGACGCCCTCTCCGCCACGCACCCCACCCGGTCAGGAGGCCACGATCGCCTTTCGGACGGCGAAACCCTTGGCCGGCCCTTCCGGGATCACCGCGTCGGTGGCGTAGGGGACGCGATGCTCGTCGGCGTACTTGGCCTTCTTCGGATCGGGGGAGGTCAGCACCGTCACCGGCTACCGCGCCTGCCACAGGACCTCGTCGAGAGCGGAACCCGGCCCGGAGACCGGCTCGTCCGCCACCACCGGGGCCACCTCTTCTGCGAGAGCGGTCATCGTGAAGCACCTCCTCCGTCACGTGCGGGCGGGAGCGCCACTACGGCACAAGCGACGACCGTGACGCTACGGAGTCGCCTGCCCTCGCGCGGCCGCGTGCCCCACGATCGTCCGAACGGGTGAGCGCACCCGCCGCCAAGTGCCGGTACTGCGGCACCGCGCAGCCCGACGCGGCCTGAGCAGGCCGACAGCCCGTTTCGAAACTTTCGACGGCGGCTTGGACGACGTCCTCCTCACGCGCCCGGAGCCGCCGTGCTGCTGCGCACCACCAGGCTGGTGGCCAGTTCCACGCGGGTGGCCGCGGTGGTCTCGTCCTCGCGGCCGAGGTCGAGCACCAGGCGGGCGGCCGCCTCGGCCATCTCGGTCAGCGGCTGGCGCACCGTGGTCAGCGGCGGCCCCACCCAGCGGGCCACCGGCAGATCGTCGAAGCCGACGACGCTCAGGTCCTCCGGGATGCGCAGCCCCAGTTCGCGTGCCGCCTCGTACAGGCCGAGCGCCTGCAGGTCGTTGCCGGCGAACACGGCGGTCGGCCGGTCCTCGCGGCGCAGCAGCTTCAGGCCGAGGCGGTAACCGGCCTCGTGGTGGAAGTCGCCGGTGACGATCAGCGAGGGGTCGGCCGGCAGACCCGCGGTCTCCAGGGCCGCCCGGTAGCCGTCGACGCGGGCGCGGGCGCACATCATCCGGGACGGCCCGCTGATCGCACCGATCCGGGTGTGCCCCAGTTCGAGCAGGTGCCGGGTGGCGGCGAGCCCGCCCTGCCAGTTGGTCGCGCCGATCGAGGGCACGTCGGCGCCGGGGTCACCGGCCGGGTCCATCACCACGAACGGGATCGAACGGCTGGTCAGCAGGGCCCGCTGGGACTCGTCGAGCCCGGACAGCACCAGCACCACGCCGTGCGGGCGGCGGGCGGCGACCTGGTCGGCCCAGGTCCGCCCCGGGGTGAGCCGGCCGGCGCTCTCGGAGAGCACCACGCTCAGGCCCGCGTCCCGGGCGACGTTCTCCACCCCCCGGATGACCTCCATCGCCCAGGCGCTCTCCAGTTCGTGGAAGACGACGTCGATCAGCGGGGACCGGGTCGCCTCGGCCCGCCGGCGCCGGTAGCCGTGGGCGCGCAGCAGGTTCTCGACCCGGCTGCGGGTCGCCGGGGCGACGTCGGCACGGCCGTTGAGGACCTTCGAAACAGTCGGAGCCGACACACCGGCCTCACGGGCGATCTCGGCAAGTGTGGCGGTGCGGGTTTCTGCGGTCTTCGTCGGCTTCATGGTCCGGATCGTATCTCTGCGCGACCCCTTGACGAAGACCCCATGGCGCCTTACGTTCCCGGAACATTCGACATCACATGCGAAACATTCGGGTCCACGCTCGTTGCGTTCCGGCGTCCCGCCGCGGTGCGAGTCCGGCCCGACCGACCTTGTGAGAGGTGCCGTCACGATGCAGTCCTACAGCAGGCGCTGGTTCCTCGGCGCCGGCGCCACCACCTTGATCTCGGCCGCCGGTCTGACCGCCTGCGGGTCCGGCAGCGGCTCGGGCGGCTCGGGCGGCACCATCACCGCGATGGTGTACGGCGACGACGCGGTGAAGGTCCAGGACAAGGCCGCGTCCCGGTTCAACGCCTCGGCGGCGGCCGCGAAGGCCAAGGCCAAGGTCAAGATGGAGCGGATCCCGGCCTCCGACTACCCGGCGAAGCTGCGCACCGCCATGGGCTCGCCCAACGCCCCGGACATCTTCTTCAACTGGGGCGGCGGCTCGATCAAGGCGTACAAGGAGGCCGGCCAGCTGCTCGACCTCACCGACGTCATCAAGTCCGACTCGGTGCTCAGCACCGGCTTCCTGCCGTCCGTGGTCGCCGCCGGATCCCTGGACGGGCACGAGTACGGCATCCCCATGCGCGGCATGCAGCCGGTGCTGCTCTTCTACAACAAGTCGGTGTTCACCGAGCACAAGCTGACCCCGCCCACCACCTGGGACCAGCTGCTCGACAACGTCGCCAAGCTGAAGAAGGCGGGCGTCACGCCCTTCGCGCTGGGCGGTGTGGAGATCTGGCCGGAGCTGATGTGGCTGGAGTACCTGGTGGACCGCATCGGCGGCCCGCAGGTCTTCGACAAGGTCAGGAACGGTGACGCCTCGGGCTGGGGCGACCCGGCCGTGCTGAAGGCCGCCCAGACCGTCAAGCAGCTCGTCGACGACGGCGCCTTCGGCAAGGGCTTCAGCTCGGTGTCGTACAACAACGGCGGCGCGCCCGCCCTGCTCGCCAAGGGCAAGGCCGGCATGCACCTGATGGGCTCCTGGGAGTACTCCACGCAGCTGGGGAAGTTCCCGGACTTCGCCAAGAAGGAGCTGGGCTGGTGTGCGTTCCCGTCGTTCGAGGGCGGCGCCGGCGACATCCGCAACGTGGTCGGCAACCCCTGCAACTACTGGTCCGTCAACGCCCGTACCTCCAACAAGGACGGTGCGATCGCCTTCCTGCGCGACTGCGCGTCCGAGGCGTACACCAAGGACCTGATCGCCAACGGTGACGTGCCGACCACCACGATCGCCGAGAAGATGCTGGACTCCTCCCCCAACCCGGAGTTCGCCACGTTCCAGTACCAGCTGGTGCAGAAGGCCCCCAACTTCACGCTCAGCTGGGACCAGGCGGTGGACCCCGACTGGCAGCAGCCGATGCTCACGGAGATCAACAAGCTGTTCGTCGGCAAGTCCTCGCCGGAGCAGTTCGTCTCCGCGCTCAAGGGGCTGAAGTGACCAAGAGCACCACCGCGGTGCGCAAGGGCAGGACCACCGAGGGTGCGCGGACGGGCCGTCCGCACGCCGTCTGGGTCCTGCCCGGCGTGCTGTTCTTCGTCTTCTTCGCCCTCGCGCCGATGGCGCTCGCCTTCTATCTGTCGTTCACCAAGTGGAACGGCCTGGGCGACCCGGAGCCGGTGGGCCTGGCCAACTGGGAGAAAATGCTCCACGACCCCCGGCTGACCCAGTCCCTGACGGTCACGGTGCTGCTGACGGTGGTCAGCTGGGCCTTCCAGACCGTCGTCTCGCTGCTGCTGGGTGTGTGGGCGGCGGGCCGGCAGCGCAACCGCGCGATCCTGTCCGCGGTCTTCTTCGTGCCGTTCCTGCTGTCCTCGACGGCGATCTCGCTGCTGTTCTACGCGCTGCTCGACCCGAACTTCGGCATCATCCGCCACGACACGCTCGGCACCACCTCCGGTGCGTTCCTCGCCATCGTCTTCGTCGGCGGCTGGCAGTTCATCCCCTTCCACACCCTGATCTACCAGGGCGGGGCCCGGCAGATCCCCGAGGTGCTCTACCAGGCGGCCGCGATGGACGGCGCCGGGCGCTACCGGCAGTTCTTCTCCATCACGCTGCCGCAGCTGCGCAACACCATGACCACGTCCAGCGTGCTGATGATCGTCGGCTCGCTGACGTACTTCGAGACGGTGCTGATCCTCACCCAGGGCGGCCCCGGCACGGACACCGCGATCCTGCCGTACCTGATGTACGAGGCGGGGTTCAAGAGCTACGACTTCGGCTACGCGAGCGCCGTCGCCTCCTTCCTCGTCGTGGCCGCCACCGCGCTGTCGCTGCTGCTGGTGCGGCTGTCCGGGTTCGGCGCCATGCGCAGCACCAGGGAAGGGATGTGACGGCATGGCACACGACACCCTGCCGCGTCCGCACGACGTGAAGAGCGCCGGCCGGCCCTCCTTGCCCGGCCCGGTGCGACGCCGCCGGCACTGGAGCCGGCGGCCCAACCCGCTCGCCGGTCTGGGCTCGGTGCTGTGGCTGGCGGTCGTGATCGTTCCGATCTACGCGATGATCTCGGCCTCGCTGACCCGCCAGGACGAGGCGCTCGGCCACAACGCGCTCAAGCCGCCCTCCCGTCCCACGCTGGAGAACTACAACACCGTCCTGCACAACGGCTTCGGTCATCTGCTGCTCAACACGGTGATCGTGGCCGCGGCCGTGGTGGTGATCGTGCTGGTGCTGTGCGTGCCGCTGTCCTACGTGGCCGTGCGCTCGCGCACCTTCTGGGCCGGCTCGGCCTTCCGGCTGTTCCTGCTGGGCGTGGCCATCCCCGCGCAGGCGGTGGTCGTCCCGCTGTACCTGCTGATCTCCCAGCTGAACCTGTACGACAGCCTGATCGCGATCATCCTGCCGACGGCGGCCTTCGCCATGCCGGTGTCGGTGCTGATCCTCACCGGCACCATGCGGGACATCTCCGAGGAGATGTACGAGGCGATGGCCCTGGACGGCGCCTCCACCACCCGGATGCTGTTCCAGCTGGTCATCCCGATGACCAAGGGCGGCATCAGCACGGTCGTCATCTACTCGGCGCTGCAGGCCTGGAACGGCTTCCTCTTCCCGCTGATCTTCACCCAGTCCGACGGCCCGCGGGTGCTGACGCTGGGCCTGTTCAACTACGTCAGCCAGTTCGGGGTGAACATCCCCGCCCTGCTCGCCTCGGTCGTCCTCTCCGGCATCCCGATCTTCGCCGTGTACCTGGTGGCCCGCAGGGCCCTGGTCAACGGCCTGATGGGCGTGGGCGGCAAGTGAACGACGCGAACGCCCCCTTCCCCGACCCCACTGACAGGAGCTCCATGACCACCGCCCCCTGGCAGGATCCCGCCCTGCCCGCCACCGCCCGGGTCGACGATCTGCTGGCCCGCATGACCCTCCAGGAGAAGACGGCCCAGCTGTACGGCGTGTGGGTGGGTGCCTCCACGGACGGCGACGGTGTCGCCCCGCACCAGGAGCAGATGAACACCGACTACGACTGGGACGAGCTGATCACCCGCGGCCTGGGCCAGCTCACCCGGTCCTTCGGCACCGCACCCGTGGACCCGGCCGTCGGCGCGCGGGCCCTGGCGAGCGCCCAGCGGCGGATCGCCGAGGCCGGCCGCTTCGGCATCCCCGCCGTCGCCCACGAGGAGTGCCTGGCCGGCTTCACCGCCTGGGGCGCCACCGCCTACCCGGTGCCGCTGGCCTGGGGGGCGACGTTCGACCCGCAGCTGGTGGAGGCGATGGCCGCGCGCATCGGCCGGGACATGCGGTCGGTGGGCGTGCACCAGGGCCTGGCGCCGGTGCTGGACGTGGTCCGCGACCTGCGCTGGGGCCGGGTGGAGGAGACCATCGGCGAGGACCCCTACCTGGTCGGCACGATCGGCAGCGCCTATGTGCGGGGCCTGGAGTCGGCCGGGATCGTCGCCACGCTGAAGCACTTCGCCGGATACGCCTCCTCCGCGGGCGCCCGCAACCTGGCCCCGGTGCGCGCCGGCGTCCGGGAGTTCGCGGACATCACCTTGCCGCCGTTCGAAATGGCCCTGCGCGAGGGCGGCGCCCGCTCGGTGATGGCCGCCTACACCGAGACCGACGGCGTGCCCGCCTCGGCCGACCCGCGGCTGCTGACCGAGCTGCTGCGGGAGCAGTGGGGTTTCACCGGCACGGTGGTCGCCGACTACTTCGCCATCGACTTCCTGCAGACCCTGCACCGGGTGGCCGCAAGCACCGCTGAGGCGGGCCGCCTGGCCCTGGCCGCCGGGATCGACGTCGAGCTGCCCACGGTGAAGGCCTACGGCGACGAGCTGGTGGCCGCCGTGCGCGCCGGAGAGGTCCCCGAGGAGCTGGTGGACCGCGCGGCCCGCCGGGTGCTGCTGCAGAAGTGCGAGCTGGGTCTGCTGGACGCGGACTGGACGCCCGAGGTGCCGGACGGCCCCGTCGACCTGGACTCTGCGGAGAACCGGGCGGTGGCCCGGAGCCTGGCCGAGGAGTCAGTGGTGCTGCTCGCCAATCCGGACGGTGTGCTGCCGCTGCCGGCCGACGGCCGGATCGCGGTGGTCGGGCCGCGCGCCGCTGACGCCCTGGCCATGCTCGGCTGCTACTCCTTCCCCTCGCACGTGGGCGTGCAGCATCCCGACGTCCCGATGGGCATCGAGATCCCCACCGTGCTGGACGCGCTGCGCACCGAACTGCCGGACGCCAAGGTGACGTTCACCGAGGGCTGCGGGGTGTCGGACGAGGACACCTCACGGTTCGCGGAGGCCGTCGCCCGCGCCCGGGAGGCGGACGTGTGCGTGGCCGTGCTCGGCGACCGCTCCGGCCTGTTCGGCCGCGGCACCTCCGGCGAGGGCTGCGACGTGGCCGATCTGAACCTGCCCGGTGTCCAGGGCGAGCTGCTGGACGCGCTGGTGGGCTCCGGGACTCCGGTGGTGCTGGTGCTGCTGACCGGCCGGCCCTACGCGCTCGGCCGGTGGGCGGAGCGCCTGGCCGCGGTGGTGCAGGCGTTCTTCCCCGGCGAGGAGGGCGGCCCGGCCGTGGCGGGCGTGCTCTCCGGCCGGGTCAACCCCTCGGGCCGGCTCCCGGTGAGCGTGCCGCGGCTGCCCGGCGGCCAGCCGTGGACGTATCTGCAGCCGCCGCTGGGCCTGGCCGGCGAGGTGAGCAGCCTGGACCCGACGCCGCTGTACCCGTTCGGGCACGGCCGGTCCTACACGACGTTCCGCTGGGAGTCCTTCGAGGGCTCGGGCAGCGGGCAGATCGGCACCGACGGCTCCTACGAGCTGTCGCTGACGGTGCGCAACACCGGTGACCGGGCGGGCGCGGACGTGGTGCAGCTGTATCTGCACGACCCGGTGGCCTCGGTGACCCGTCCCGACGTCCGGCTGATCGGCTATCAGCGGGTGGAGCTGCATCCCGGCGAGGCCCGCCGGGTGACCTTCCGGTTCCACACGGATCTGTCGGCGTTCACCGACCTGACCGGCCGCCGGGTGGTCGAGCCGGGCGAGCTGGAGCTGCGGCTGGCCGCCTCCGCCGCGGACGTGCGCCACACCGCCCGGCTCACCCTGACGGGCGAGGTACGGCAGGTGGGTCACGACCGCCGGCTGCGCTGCGAGACGGAGCTTACGGCCGCGGACTGAGCAGCAGTCGCGGGTCCGCCTCCCGGCCGGGGACGGGCCCGCCGCCGTACACCGCCGTGACACCACCCGACGCCGCATGCCGGCAACGCGAAGACCCCGCTCCGGGCGGACCGGAACGGGGTCTCATCGAGCGCCGGGCAGGCCTTGCACCTGCATCTCCCCACAGGAAGCGGGGCGTCTTTCCTTAGACCACCAACGCATTCGCTCACCGGGCTGTCCTGCCCGCTCGCGTGTGATGATCATAGCGCATCCGGCGGGCGGGGTGCCACACGCGATCAGTCCTCGCCCGCGGACTCGAACCGCCAGCGGTGCACCGCACGGGTGACCAAGTCCGGGTCGGGGTCGGGCAGTTCGGGGAGATCAACGTCGTAGGGGGCGTCCCACCAGGTGATGACGAGGACGCGGTCCTGGGGGGCGCGGAAGGTCTCGCGGCGCAGGGGCCGCCGGGGCAGGGTCTGCGCGCGGGCCCAGGACAGCAGTTCCTCGCCGCGGCCGGCGACCGCGCGGGCCTCCCACATCAGGGCGACGGTCACGAGTACAGGTTCTCCTTGCTCATCTCGTGGACATGGTCGTGGGAGTGCGCGTGGCCGTGGCGGTGCGGCGGCTGTTCGGCCGGGACGTGCGAGGCGGTGACCGGCAGGGAGGAGTCCGCCGACAGGTCCCAGGCGGAGGCCGCCCGGTCGCGGCGGACCATCTCGGCGCCGAGCGCCGCCACCATCGCGCCGTTGTCCGTGCACAGCTTGGGCCGCGGGACGCGCAGCCGGATCCCGGCCTTCTCGCAGCGTTCCTGGGCCAGGGCGCGCAGGCGGGAGTTGGCGGCCACGCCGCCGCCGATCATCAGGTGGTCCACGCCCTGGTCCTTGCAGGCGCGCACCGCCTTGCGAGTCAGCACGTCCACGACGGCCTCCTGGAAGGAGGCGGCCACGTCGCGCACCGGGACCTCCTCGCCGGCCGCCCGCTTGGCCTCGATCCAGCGGGCCACCGCGGTCTTCAGGCCGGAGAAGGAGAAGTCGTAGGCGGCGTCGCGGGGACCGGTCAGACCGCGTGGGAAGGCGATCGCCTCCGGGTCGCCCTCGCGGGCGTAGCGGTCGATGACCGGGCCGCCGGGGAAGCCCAGGTTCAGCACGCGGGCGACCTTGTCGAAGGCCTCGCCGGCCGCGTCGTCGATGGTGGCGCCCATGGGACGCACGTCGGAGGTGATGTCGGCGGACAGCAGCAGCGAGGAGTGCCCGCCGGAGACCAGCAGGGCCATCGTCGGCTCCGGCAGCGGGCCGTGCTCCAGCTGGTCCACGCAGATGTGCGCGGCCAGGTGGTTGACGCCGTACAGCGGCTTGCCGAGCGCGTAGGCGTACGCCTTCGCCGCGGAGACGCCGACCAGGAGGGCGCCGGCCAGGCCGGGCCCGGCGGTGACGGCTATGCCGTCCAGGTCCTTCGCGCTCACCCCCGCCTCCTTCAGGGCCCGCTCGATGGTGGGCACCATCGCCTCCAGGTGGGCCCGCGAGGCGACCTCGGGGACGACGCCGCCGAAGCGGGCGTGCTCGTCGACGCTGGAGGCGACCGCGTCGGCCAGCAGGGTGGTGCCGCGGACGATGCCGACGCCGGTCTCGTCGCAGGAGGTCTCGATGCCGAGGACGAGCGGCTCGTCCCGCATGTCAGCCATGGGTGTCAGGTTCCTTGTACGCCGTTGACGGGGGTTGCGGAGCGGCGGGGGCCGCCGGGTCGGACAGGCGCATCACCAGCGCGTCCACGTTGCCCGGCTGGTAGTAGCCGCGGCGGATGCCGATGGGCTCGAAGCCGAAGCGCTCGTAGAGCTTCTGCGCGCGGACGTTGTCCACCCGGCACTCCAGCAGCACCTCGGTGCACTCGAAAGCGGTCGCGGCCCGCAGCAGCTCGGCCAGCAGCTTGGAGCCGAGGCCGGTGCCCCAGTGGTCGCGGGCCACCGCGATGGTCTGGACGTCGCCCTGTCCGCCGGAGGCGACGAGGCCGGCGTAGCCGACGATCCGGTCGGTGCCCTGCTCGTCGCGGATCTCCGCCACGACGTACCGCCGGGTGGCCTCCGGGCCGCGGGAGTGCGCCAGCTCCGACCAGAACATGCCCCGGGACCAGGCGTCCTCGGGGAAGAGGTCCTTCTCCAGCTCCAGCACCGGGTCGATGTCCCACCAGCGCATCTCCCGCAGCACGGGGGTGGGCCCGGTCGTCGTCCGCCCGCTCACCTGGGGGTGACCACCTTGTAGTTCTTGGGCACCTGCGCGTCGGGGCGGCGCAGGTACAGCGGCCGGGGCTCGGGCAGCTCCTCGCCGGCGGCGAGCTTCTCGGCGGCCAGCGAGGCCAGGGCGGCGGCGGACACGTGCTCCGGCTCGTGCGCCTGCGGGAACACGCCGGGGTACAGCAGCGCTCCCGCGCCGACCGCGGGCAGCCCCTTCACCTGCTCGGCGATGTCGGCGGGGCGGTCGACGGCCGGGCCGGTCACCCGGGTGCGGGAGTCGGCGTACCGCGCCCAGTACACCTCCTTGCGGCGGGCGTCGGTGGCGACCACGAAGGGCCCGGGGAGGTCGGCCGCGTAGGCGAGGGCGTCGAGCGTGCACACGCCGTGCACGGGGACGCCGAGCGCGAGGCCGAAGGTGTCGGCGGTCATCAGGCCCACCCGCAGCCCGGTGTAGGGGCCGGGGCCGGTGCCGGCCACGATGCCCGTGACGGCGTCCAGGCCCAGCCCGGCCTCGGCGAGCACCCGGTCGACGGCCGGCAGCAGCAGCTCTCCGTGCCGGCGCGCGTCCACCTGGCTGGAGGAGGCGATGACGGCCTCACCGTCGTGCAGCGCGACGGTGACGGCGGGGGTGGCGGTATCCAGAGCGAGCAAGAGCACGCAAACAGCCTACGGCTCCGGCGCCCGCGGCACGTGCGCCCGGGGCCGGGGCCGCCCGGCTGCTACCGTCGCGCCTGCGGGGGCAGCCCCCTGACGACAGCCCTGCACCATCGACCGGGACAGAGGTGGGCGAGCGTGGCGAGAAGCAGTTCGGTGTGCGTGGCCGCCCTCACCGCCGCCGCCGTCGCCACGGTGGGCTTCCTCGCCTACCGGGCGCAGGCGACCGTGCCGCGGGATCTGCGGGGCGGGCCGGGCGCCACGGCCTCGGCGGCGCCGAGCCCGAGCAGGGCCCCGCGCGAGGAGGGTGACCCGCGCGCGCTGCCCGGCGGGTCGGGCACCGGCGAGCGGGTGGTGTACTCGCTCGGCGGCGACCGGGTGTGGCTGGTGAGCGCGGGCGGCCGGGTGGAGGCCACCTTCCCGGTCACCCCCGGCACCGTCGACCCGCCCCCCGGCACCTACGCGGTCACCTCCCGCTCGAAGGCGGTCACCGGCACCGACGGCGTGCCGGTCGAGCACGTGGTGCGGTTCACCAGCGTGGACGGGGTGGTCATCGGGTTCAGCGCGGCGGTGGACGGTGCCACGCCGGAGCCGGGCACGGGCACGGCGGTGAAGACGGGCGGCATCCGGGAGTCGCGGGCCGACGGCGCGACGATGTGGACGTTCGCCACGATCGGCCAGAAGGTCGTCGTCGTGCCGTGAGCCGCGGCCGGCCCCGGCTGCGGCGGCCGCCCTCCTTCACCCGGCGGGGTGACACCGTGTCGCGCCGCCTCTCCTCCGTTCGGGGCGTGGTCAGGGCGCCGTCCGCGCGGGCCCGGAGGGCGCCGGAGACGGTGTCCGGGCGTTGGGGCCCGGTGTCTTCGGGCGATCGGCCCGCGGCTCGGCGGGCACGGGGTCCGGGGCACGCGGCGGGCGGGAGACCGCGGCCGCCGCCGCGCAGGAGGCCAGCAGCTCGCTCATGCACACACCCGCGGCCCGGTGCGGCCGCGGCGACGGTCCGGTGGCCGGCATGGACGCCTCCAGAGAGTCGGAGCAGGTGAGGTTAGGCAAACCTAACCGCGATGCGACTCCATGGGAACACGTCCGGGGCGTCCGGCGCAATCACCCGAAGGTGCCCGCATGCGTCCGGCCGCTTGACGGCAGCTCTCACCGAGCGAGGGCCGCCACGTCCACGGCCTGCCACCGGGGGCCGATGCCGGTGACGGTGACATGCCGTACCTCGTCGGCGTCCGGGGCCCCGGAGCCGTCCGCTGTGGCGCCCGCCGTGCCCAGGGTGCGGTGGATGCGGACCTGGAGCCGCTCCTCGGTCAGCTCCTCGACCTTGCCCTCGCCCCACTCCACGACGACCACCGACTCCGGCAGCGACACGTCGAGGTCCAGGTCCTCCATCTCCTCCAGGCCGCCCGACAGCCGGTAGGCGTCGACGTGGACGAGCGGCGGGCCGTCGCCGAGGGACGGGTGCACCCGGGCGATCACGAAGGTCGGGGAGGTGACGGCGCCGCGCACGTTCAGGCCCTCGCCCAGGCCGCGGGTCAGCGTGGTCTTGCCCGCGCCGAGTTCGCCGCTGAGCATCACCAGGTCGCCCGCGCGCACGAGCGCGGCCAGGCGCCGGCCCAGCGCCCGCATCTCCTCGCTGGAGGCGACGGTGATCTCGACGGACACGGAATCAGCCGGGCTGTGCGATGCTGCTGGTACGTCCATAACCGCCCACGGTAGTGCCTGCGGGAAGCGCGCCCGCGCGGGTGAGCAGCCCGGCGAGCCGGCCGGTGACGGCCTCGGGGTGCTCCAGCATCACCAGGTGCCCGGCGTCCGGGACCAGCACCAGCTCCGCCTCCGGCAGCAGCCGGGCGATGGCCTCGCTGTGCGAGCTGGGCGTGATCAGGTCGTCGGTGCCGGCCAGCACCAGCACCGGCAGGCCGCGGAAGCGGGCCAGCGCCTCGGTCTTGTCGTGGTCGGTGAAGGCCGGGTAGAACTCGGCGACCACGTCGATCGGGGTGGACTCGATCATCCGCTCGGCGAACCGGGCGACGGCCGGGTCGATGTCCCGCCCGGCGAAGGAGTACCGCTTGACGATCCCGGCGAAGAGGTCGGCGGTGGCCCGCCGTCCCTTCTCCACCAGCTCCGCGCGCCGGCCCAGCGCCTTCAGCACGCCCGGCAGCACCCGGCGCACCGCGTCGACCCCGGCGACCGGCAGCCCGAAGTTCACCTCGCCGAGCCGCCCGGGGGAGGTGCCGACGAAGGCGGTGGCCACGACCCGCTCCCGGATCAGCTCGGGGTACTGGGCGGCCAGCGCCATCACGGTCATGCCGCCCATGGAGTGCCCGACGAGCACCAGCGGGCCCTCGGGGGCGGCGGCGTCGATGACGGCCTTCAGGTCACGGCCCAGCTGGTCGATGCTCAGCGGCTCGGCGCCCTGCAGCTGGGCCACGCCCCGCCCGGAGCGGCCGTGGCTGCGCTGGTCCCAGTGCACGGTGCGGACCACGCCGCGCAGCGCCGCGCGCTGGTAGTGCCAGGAGTCCTGGTTGAGGCAGTAGCCGTGGCTGAAGACGACGGTGACGGCCGCGGAGCCGGTGCGGCGGGCAGGCCCGGCAGGAGAGCCGGCGCTCGCACAGGAACGGGGACGCGGGATCAGGTCGCCCGGGCCGGCTCCGGGAGAGGGGTCCTCGGGCTCTTCGGCCTCCTCGGGCTCTTCGGTCTCCTCGGCCCCGTCGGCCTCGTCTACCTCGTAGTACAGCTCGGTGCCGTCGTCGGCGACGGCCAGGCCGGGGGTACCGCGCAGGGTTCCGAAGGGGGCGGCGGCGTCCAGGACGAGCCGGGCCTTGCGGCGCACGTCCCTGCCGACGGTCATCCGTTCGATGGCGACGGTGGCGGCCGCGCCGGCCGCCACCAGGCCTATCGCGGCGCCCGCGATCCCGGTGGCCCGGCGCCGGCCGCCGAACGCGTCGACGACGGCGGCGAGCCCCGTCGCCCTGCTCTCGCTCACGTAGCGCTCCTTCTCGTCCCGTCGCCTCCCGCGCACCGGACGGCGCCGCGGCAGGGCGGTGGCCCGGCGGGGGTGCGGGGACCGGCACACGCCGCCTGCCGGTCCCGTTCCCGTTTCTCCTGCCTCCACCCCCTGTTGCGCGCCCCGGCGCGCGTCCCGCGCCTCTAGGCGCCCTGGTCCTCCCGCCCCTCGTCCTCGGCCTCCTCGGCGTGGAGGTAGACCCGGGGGACGCGGGAGCCGATGCGGGTGACGATCTCGTACGCGATGGTGCCGGACGCCTGCGCCCAGTCCTCCGCGGTCGGCTCCCCCCGGTCGCCGGGGCCGAAGAGCACCGCCGGCGCTCCGACCTCGGGCTCGTCGCCGCCCAGGTCGACCACGAACTGGTCCATGGCGATCCGTCCCGCCACGGTCCGCCGCTTGCCGCCGACCAGCACAGGGCCGGTGCCGGAGGCGTGGCGCGGGATGCCGTCGGCGTAGCCCACGGGCACCAGTCCCAGGGTGGTGTCGCCCGGAGTGACGTAGTGGTGGCCGTACGAGATCCCGTGCCCGCCACCGGCGTGCTTGACCAGCGCGAGGGACGCCGAGAGCGTCATCACCGGGCGCAGCCCGAAGTCCGCGGGGACGCCCAGCGCGGGGCTGGGCGACAGCCCGTACAGGGCGATGCCGGTGCGGACCAGGTCGAAGTGGCTCTCGGGCAGCGTGAGCGTGGCGGGCGAGTTGGCGATGTGCCGCACCTCGGGACGCACGCCCTCGCCCTCGGCGTACCCGGTCATCTCCCGGAAGCGGTCCAGCTGCGCGGCGATGGACGGGTGGCCGGGCTCGTCCGCGCAGGCGAAGTGGGACCACAGCCCGGTGATCCGCACCAGCCCCTCGTCCTGGGCGCGCAGCGCCTCGGCGACCAGCCGGGGCCAGTCGGCGGGCGGGCAGCCGTTGCGTCCCAGGCCGGTGTCGGCCTTCAGCTGCACCCGGGCCGGCCGGGCGGCGGCCCGCGCCGCCTCGCGCACCTCGGCCAGCGCCCACAGCCCGCTCACGGAGACGTCGACGTCCGCCTCGATGGCCTCCCGCCACGGCCCGCCGGGCGTCCACAGCCAGCACATCACCCGCACCTGCTCCGGGGACAACCCGGCCGCGCGCAGCGCCAGCGCCTCCTCGGGCGTGGCCGTGCCCAGCCAGGTCGCCCCGGCGGCGACGGCGGCACGCGCGCACGGCACGGCACCGTGCCCGTAGGCGTCGGACTTGACCACGGCCATGAGCTGCGCGCCGGGTGCCCGGTCACGCAGGGCCCGCACATTGGCCCGCAGAGCGGCCAGATCGATCTCGGCGCGGGCGCGCAGCGGAGCCGTCCGCAGGTCTGCTGTCTCGTTCATCGCGCCCAGTGTCTCAAAGACCACCGGCGGCCCCACGGCACCGTGGGGCCCACGGGCCGCGAACGGCTCGGACGCGCACGGTGTCGACGCCTCGGGCGCGCACGGCGTCCGGCGCGCTGTCGCGCACGTCCCGCCACGCCCGGGGCAGCAGGTCCGCCACGTCGTGGGCGCCGGCGGGGGCGCCGTGGGCGGCGTGACGGCCGGCCAGTCCGTGCAGGTAGGCGGCGACACTGCCGGCGTCCAGGGCGGACAGGCCCGCGGCGAGCAGGGAGCCCGCCAGGCCGGACAGGACGTCGCCGCTGCCGGCCGTGGCCAGGTACGGGGTGCCCGTCGGGTTGACCCGCACGGGGCCCCCGCCGGGGCCGGCGACGAGCGTGGTGGAGCCCTTGAGCAGCACGGTGGCGCGGTAGCGGGCGGCCAGTTCCCGCACCGAGGCCAGCCGGGCCGCCTCCACCTCCTCACGGGCCACGCCGAGCAGGGCCGCGGCCTCCCCGGCGTGCGGGGTCATCAGGGTCGGGGCGGTACGGGAGCGCACGGCGTCCACGTCGGCCAGCCGCAGACCGTCCGCGTCGAGCAGCACCGGCACGTCCGCCTGAAGCACCTGAGCCACGGTGCCGGCGTCGTCGCCGACACCCGGCCCCACCACCCAGGCCTGCACCCGGCCGGCCCGGTGCGGTCCCTGGTCCGAGACCAGGGTCTCGGGGAACCGGGCGATCACCGCCTGCCCGGCCGGGCCGACGTAGCGGACGGCGCCCGCGCCGCCGCGCAGCGCGCCCGACACGGCGAGCACCGCCGCCCCCGGGTAGCGGGCGGAGCCGGCCGCGATGCCGACCACGCCCCGCCGGTACTTGTCGCTCTCCGGGGCGGGCACCGGCAGCAGCCGGGCCACGTCCGCGTGCTGCAGGGCCTGAAGGTCCGGCTCGGCGGGCAGCTCGGGCCCCAGTCCGATGTCCACCAGGCGGACGGTCCCGGCGCAGGTGCGGGCCGGGTCGATGAGCAGCGCCGGCTTGTGGGTGCCGAAGGTCACCGTCACATCGGCGCGCACGGCGGCGCCGAGCACCTCGCCGGTGTCGGCCTCCACCCCGCTGGGCAGGTCGACGGCGACGACCACGGCGTCCGAGCGGGCCGCCCGCTCGGCCAGCGGGATCGCGGCCGGGCGCAGCCCGCCGGTGCCGCCGATGCCGACGATGCCGTCGACCACCAGGTCCGCCCGGTCGATCAGCCCCTCGGCCGCGTCCGGACGGGCGACGGTGCCGCCCGCCCGGCGCAGCGCGGCAAGTCCGCCGTTGTGGGCGCGGTCGGGGGCGAGGAGCACGGCGGCGACCCCGGCGCCCCGGCGGGCCAGCCGGGCTCCGGCGTACAGGGCGTCACCGCCGTTGTCGCCGCTGCCGACGAGGAGCACCACCCGGCTGCCGTAGACCCGCCCGAGCAGACCGGCGCAGGCCGCGGCGAGCCCGGCGGCGGCCCGCTGCATGAGGGCTCCGTCGGGCAGCCGCGCCATCAGGGCACGTTCGGCTGTTCTGACCGTCTCGACGCTGTACGCGGTACGCATGCCGTCGAGTCTGCCCCGCACGGTGCGCCGCCCGCACGACGACCCGTCACCGGCCGGGCAAGCGACGCCCGCAGCGCCGGCCGCGCGGGCACGTCATCCCTCGGCGATCACCACGGCCGAGGCCACGCCCGCGTCATGGCTGAGCGAGACGTGGAAGGACCGCACCCCCAGCTCGGCCGCCCGTGCCGCCACCGTGCCCTTCACCCGCAGCCGCGGCCGGCCGCTGTCCTCGACGTACACCTCGGCGTCCGTCCACAGCAGCCCCGCCGGTGCGCCGAGCGCCTTGGCCAGCGCCTCCTTCGCGGCGAACCGGGCGGCCAGCGAGGCCACGCCGCGTCGCCCGCCGCCGGGCAGCAGCAGCTCCTGCGGCACGAACAGCCGGTCGGCCAGCTGCGGCGTCCGCTCCAGCGACGCCGCGAACCGGTCGATCGCGGCGACGTCGATCCCGACCCCGATGATGCTCATGCGCAGCACCCTACGGCGGGCTCACGGCGGCCCGTCCGCCCCGGGCCGTGCGCGAGCGGCCCTACTCCACCGTCACCGACTTCGCCAGGTTGCGCGGCTGGTCCACCGCGTTGCCGCGGACGGTGGCCAGTTCGCAGGCGAAGACCTGCAGCGGCACCGTGGCGACCAGCGGCTGCAGCAGCGTCGGGGTCGGCGGGATGCGGACGAGGTGGTCGGCGTACGGGACGACCGCCTCGTCGCCCTCCTCGGCGATCACGATGGTGCGGGCGCCGCGGGCCCGGATCTCCTGGATGTTGGAGACGATCTTGTCGTGCAGCAGGGACCGGCCGCGCGGCGACGGCACCACCACGACCACCGGCAGCCCTTCCTCGATGAGCGCGATCGGCCCGTGCTTCAGCTCCCCGGCGGCGAAGCCCTCGGCGTGCATGTACGCCAGTTCCTTCAGTTTCAGGGCGCCTTCGAGCGCGACCGGGTAGCCCACGTGCCGCCCCAGGAACAGCACCGTGTTCCGGTCGGCGAGCGAGCGGGCCAGCTGACGCACCGGTTCCATGGTGCCCAGCACCCGCTCCACCGCGTCGCCGATCTGCGCCAGGTCGCGCACGACCGCGCGGACCTCGTCGCCCCACTTGGTGCCGCGGACCTGCCCCAGGTACAGCGCCACCAGGTAGCAGGCGACCAGCTGGGTCAGGAACGCCTTCGTCGAGGCGACCGCGACCTCCGGGCCGGCGTGCGTGTAGAGCACGGCGTCGGACTCGCGGGGGATCGTGGAGCCGTTGGTGTTGCAGATGGCCAGCACCTTGGAGCCCTGCTCGCGGGCGTGACGCAGCGCCATCAGCGTGTCCATGGTCTCCCCGGACTGGGAGATGGCGATGACGAGGGTCTGCGCGTCCAGGATCGGGTCCCGGTAGCGGAACTCGCTGGCCAGTTCCACCTCGCAGGGGATCCGGGTGAAGTGCTCGATGGCGTACTTGGCGATGAGCCCGGCGTGGAAGGCCGTGCCGCAGGCCACGATCACGACCTTGTCCATCTCGCGCAGCTCGGAGGCGGAGATGCGGACCTCGTCGAGCGTCAGGTTGCCCTCCGCGTCGATCCGGCCCAGCAGGGTGTCGAAGACCGCCTTGGGCTGCTCCGCGATCTCCTTGAGCATGAAGGAGGCGTAGCCGCCCTTCTCGGCGGCGGCCGCGTCCCAGTCGACGGTGAAGGCGCGGGCCTCGGCCGGCCGCCCGTCGAAGCCGGTGACCGTGACGCCGTCCCGGCGCAGCTCCACCACCTGGTCCTGGCCCAGCTCCAGCGCGGAGCGGGTGTGCGCGATGAACGCGGCGACGTCGGAGGCGAGGAAGGCCTCGCCGTCCCCGATGCCCACCACCAGCGGCGAGTTGCGGCGGGCGCCGACCACCACGTCGGGCTCGTCGGCGTGCATCGCGACCAGCGTGAACGCCCCCTTGAGCCGCCGGCACACCAGGCGCATGGCCTCGGCGAGGTCGGCGGTCGCGGAGAACTCCTCGGCGAGCAGGTGGGCGACGACCTCGGTGTCCGTCTCGGAGGTCAGCTCGTGCCCGCGCTCCATCAGCTCGCCGCGCAGCTCCGCGAAGTTCTCGATGATGCCGTTGTGGACGACGGCCACCCGCCCGGCGTTGTCCAGGTGCGGGTGGGCGTTGGCGTCGGTCGGGGCGCCGTGGGTGGCCCACCGGGTGTGCCCGATACCGGTCCAGCCGGCCGGCAGCGGCCTCTCCGCCAGCTCCTTCTCCAGGTTGACCAGCTTGCCCGCCTTCTTCGCCGCCGCCAGCTGGCCGTCGGCGAGCACGGCGACGCCCGCCGAGTCGTATCCCCGGTACTCCAGCCGCTTCAGCCCGGCCATGACGACGTCCAGCGCTGACTGCGGCCCCACATACCCTACGATTCCGCACATGATCGCAGCCTACGGGCCGGCCGGCGCCCCTAGCGGCCGTTGCGTGCCCGGAATCGGAAATTCCCACCGGGGTACGAACGGTGCGGCGGGCGGGCCGGGGACCGGGGTGACACACCCCACCCTCCGGCCCGTTCATACTTCGTCAACAATGAACCTGTGATCTCTCCGGTCCCCTCGATGCCCCGGAGCGCCCACCGGTCCAGGCCGGAGGCGACTCCTTACGTCGATCTCACCCGTGCCGAGTGGAGCAGGCTGCGCGACAAGACGCCGCTGCCGCTGACCGCCGAGGAGGTGGAGCGGCTGCGCGGCCTCGGCGACGTCATCGACCTCGACGAGGTGCGCGACATCTACCTGCCGCTGTCGCGGCTGCTGAACCTCTACGTCGGCGCCACCGACGGGCTGCGCAACGCGTTGAACACCTTCCTCGGGGAGCGGGGCTCCCAGTCCGGCACGCCGTTCGTCATCGGCGTGGCCGGGTCGGTGGCCGTGGGCAAGTCCACGGTGGCCCGCCTGATGCAGGCGCTGCTGTCGCGCTGGCCGGAGCATCCGCGCGTGGAGCTGGTGACGACCGACGGATTCCTGCTGCCCACCAAGGAGTTGCAGGCCCGCGGCCTGATGTCCCGCAAGGGCTTCCCCGAGTCGTACGACCGGCGGGCGCTGACCCGGTTCGTCGCCGACATCAAGGCCGGCAAGGCCGAGGTGACGGCGCCGGTCTACTCCCACCTGATCTACGACATCGTGCCGGGCGAGAAACTCACCGTGCGCCGCCCGGACATCCTCATCGTCGAGGGCCTGAACGTGCTGCAGCCCGCCCTGCCCGGCCGGGACGGCCGCACCCGGGTCGGGCTGGCGGACTACTTCGACTTCAGCGTGTACGTCGACGCGCGCACCGAGGACATCGAACGCTGGTACCTGAATCGTTTCCGCAAGCTGCGCGAGACGGCCTTCAAGGACCCGTCGTCCTACTTCCGCACGTACACGGAGGTGTCGGAGGAGGAGGCTCTGGACTACGCGCGCAGGATGTGGCGCACCATCAACCAGCCCAATCTGGAGGAGAACATCGCCCCGACCCGCGGGCGGGCCACGCTGATCCTGCGCAAGGGCCCCGACCACAAGGTGCAGCGGCTGAGTCTGCGCAAGCTGTGACACCCGCCGCCGAGACGGGCGCGAGGCGGGCCCGCACCGGGCCCGCCCCCGCACACGGGCCGCTCAGCCCAGCGCCGACTTCACCACGTCGGCCAGCCGGCCGGCCACCGACTGCGCCTGCTCCAGGTCCGCGGCCTCGACCATGACCCGCACCAGCGGCTCGGTGCCCGAGGGACGCAGCAGCACCCGGCCGGTGGTGCCCAGTTCGCGCTCGGCCTCGGCGACCGCGGCGGTCACGTCCGCGGAGTCGTGCACCCGGGACTTGTCCACGTCGGGCACGTTGATCAGGACCTGCGGCAGCCGCTCCATCACCCCGGCCAGCTCCCTGAGCGAGCGCCCGGTCCCGGCGACCCGGGCGGCCAGCAGCAGGCCGGTGAGCGTGCCGTCGCCGGTGGTGGCGTGGTCGAGGACGATGACGTGGCCGGACTGCTCGCCGCCCAGGGCGTAGCCGTGGGCCTTCATCTCCTCCAGCACGTACCGGTCGCCGACGGCGGTCTGCACCACCTGGATGCCCTCGCGCTCCATGGCCAGCTTGAAGCCCAGGTTGGACATCACGGTCGCGACGACGGTGTCGGACCGCAGTGCGGAACGCTCCCGCATCGCCAGCGCGAGCACGGACAGGATCTGGTCGCCGTCGACCTCCTCGCCGGTGTGGTCCACGGCCAGGCAGCGGTCGGCATCGCCGTCGTGGGCGATGCCGAGGTCGGCGCCGTGCTCGACCACGGCGGCCTTGAGCTTGTCCAGGTGGGTGGAGCCGTAGCCGTCGTTGATGTTGAGGCCGTCGGGCTCCGCACCGATGGTGATCACCTCGGCGCCGGCCCGGGCGAAGGCCTCCGGCGACACCCGGGAGGCCGCGCCGTGCGCCTCGTCCAGCACGATCCTCAGTCCGTCGAGCCGGTTGGGCAGCACTCCGACGAGGTGGGCGATGTACTGGTCGAAGCCCTCGGCGTAGTCGTGCACCCGGCCCACGCCCGCACCGGTCGGACGGTCCCAGGGGGCACCGGTGCGGTGCTCGGCGTAGACCGCCTCGATCCGGTCCTCCAGCTCGTCGGCGAGCTTGTGCCCGCCACGCGCGAAGAACTTGATGCCGTTGTCCGGCATGGCGTTGTGGCTGGCCGAGAGCATCACACCGAGGTCGGCGCCGAGCGCGCCGGTCAGGTACGCCACGGCGGGCGTCGGCAGCACGCCCACGCGCAGCACGTCCACGCCCGCGCTCGCCAGGCCCGCGACCACCGCGGCCTCCAGGAACTCCCCCGACGCCCGCGGGTCCCGGCCGACCACCGCCTTGGGCTTGTGGCCGGCGAAGGTGCCCGCCTCGGCCAGTACGTGTGCCGCGGCCACGGACAGGCCGAGGGCCATCTCGGCGGTCAGGTCCGCGTTGGCGACGCCGCGCACGCCGTCCGTGCCGAACAGTCGTCCCACTTGTCCTCCTGAGAGAGCGTCGGTGCGTGGACGCGCATGTGCCGGCGCCGGCCGGGCCCGTCCACTGTTCGCTTGTTCGCTGGGTTGGATGTCCTCGGCGCGCCTGCGGTGTGAGGGACCGGGCAGGGGCGGTCGAACCTGGCATCCGATCGGATCAGCCGTCCGTCACTTCGTGCCGTTATACGCCAGGCTCCTGTGATACACGAACGCCCCGACGGCACACGGGCGTGCCGCCGGGGCGTTCGAGGGAGCCTGCCCGCAGGCAGCTGCGCGTCAGCGCTTGCTGTACTGCGGAGCCTTGCGGGCCTTCTTCAGACCGGCCTTCTTGCGCTCGACGGCACGGTCGTCACGACGCAGGAAGCCGGCCTTCTTCAGCGGGCCGCGGTTGTTGTCGACGTCGGCCTCGTTCAGAGCACGAGCGACACCCAGGCGCAGGGCGCCGGCCTGACCGGAGACACCACCGCCGGAGATACGGGCGATGACGTCGTAACGGCCTTCCAGCTCCAGCACCTTGAAGGGCTCGTTGACCTCCTGCTGGTGCACCTTGTTCGGGAAGTAGTCCTCGAGGGTGCGGCCGTTGATCTTCCACCGGCCGGTGCCCGGGACGATCCGGACGCGGGCGATGGCGTTCTTGCGGCGGCCCAGGCCGGCGGCCGGCTGCGGCTCGCCGAAGCGGGAGGCCAGGGACTCCGAGGTGTACTCGCCCTCGACGGGAACCTCGGACTCGGTGGTGTAGCTGTCGATGTCAAGCTCTTCGAGCGGCTGCTCGGCAGTGGTCTCGGCCACGATTCTCCTCAGCTTCTTCTCAGTCTTAGGGGGTGGCCGGACTTACTGCGCGACCTGGGTGATCTCGAACGGCACCGGCTGCTGAGCCGCGTGCGGGTGCTGGTCACCCTTGTAGACCTTCAGCTTCGAGAGCATCTGACGGCCCAGCGAGTTCTTGGGGAGCATGCCCTTGACGGCCTTCTCGATGGCCTTCTCCGGGTTCTTGTCGAGCAGCTCGTCGTAACGGACGGAGCGCAGACCGCCCGGGTAGCCGGAGTGCCGGTAGGCCATCTTCTGGGTCCGCTTGTTGCCGGAGAGGTGCACCTTGTCGGCGTTGATGATGATGACGAAGTCACCGGTGTCGACATGCGGCGCGTAGATCGGCTTGTGCTTGCCCCGCAGAAGGGAGGCGGCGGTGGACGCCAGACGGCCCAGGACGACGTCCTGGGCATCGATGACGTGCCACTGGCGCGTGATGTCGCCGGGCTTGGGGCTGTACGTACGCACGGTTCGTAGCCTTCGCTTCTTCAGTGAATGGTCCTGACAAGGTCACCGAAGACGATCACGACAGCCTTGACCCACGGCGGTGACGCAAGCCGCGTACGTGGGGTCGCTGGTCATCGGCCCGGTGGACCGGTGTAAGGGCCCGTCCCGTGAGAATGAGCAAGCCAATACACAACGAACAAGCAGGATACCCACGGCGCCCACCCCAGGCAAAACGGGGGCGGCGGCGCTGTTTCATGCCTGTTCCGCGTCCCAGTGTACGGCCGCGCGGTGCCGCGGCAGGCACGGCCCCGGGGGCCGCGGCCCGCACGCCCGGCGGGTGTGAGACCGGCCACCGTTAAGATGCGCGGCATGAGTCATGGGCAGGGGGGCTCGCAGTCCCAGTGGGATCCGTGGAAACCGCAGTCCCAGCAGGCGTGGACCGGCGAGGGCACAAGCCAGACCCCGGACTGGGCGGCACTCGCCGAGGCCTCCGAGGCGCGCGCCAAGCGCCGCCGGCTGCTCTTCGTCGGCGGGGGCGCGCTGGCCACCGTCGCCGTCGGTGCGGCCGTCGCGGTGGCCGTGATGAACGCGGGCGGGGGCGGCACCCCCGACGGGCCGCCCTCCGACCTGCCCGCCACCGCCGCCCTGCCCAGCGGCTCGGCCACCCCGTCCTTCGCCCCCACCAGCGCCCCGCCGCCGCTGGACCCGAAGGACTTCATATCCAGCGCCAAGAAGGACACCGCCCCGCTCGGCCCGGACACGCTCTACCCGGGCACCCGGCTGACCATGGGCTCCGCGCAGTACGCCAAGGGCCCCACGGCCGACACCACCGACTGCGCCTCTGCCGCGCAGGGCACCCTCGGCAAGGTGCTCACCGCCAACGGCTGCACCCGCGTGATCCGCGCTACCTACACCAGGGACGGCATCGCGGTCACCGTCGGCGTCGCCGTCTTCGACAGCGAGGCCCAGGCCACCAAGGCCAAGGGCCAGGCCGACAAGAAGAGCATCGTCAAACCGCTCACCGGCAGCGGCGTGCCCGCCTTCTGCACCGGCGCGGTGTGCCGCTCCACCACCAACGCCTACGGCCGCTACGCCTACTTCACCCTCACCGGCTTCACCTCCGGCAAGGACGTGACCACCAAGGACACCGCGGCCTTCCGCACCGGCGACGACCTGGCCGCGTTCACCTTCCAGCAGATCCGCCGGCGCGGCGAGGCCCAGGCGTCGGCCGCGGCGAACCAGTAGCCGGACCGGCGGCCGCGAAGACCGCCGGTCCGCCCCCGACCCCGGGGTGGGCTCAGCAGCAGCCCGCCGACGGCAGCGAGCGCTTGTTGCGGGCCTGCCGGCTGCGCTCGGCCAGCAGCTCGTCGGCCGGATAGCCGACCTCCTCCAGGGTCAGCCCGTGCGGCCGGACGACGTGCACGGCGGAGTCCCGCACCCGCGCGGCCAGCACCTGGCCGGGCCACTCGGGCGGGCGGTGGCCGTCGCCGACGAACAGCAGCGCACCGATGAGCGAGCGCACCATGTTGTGGCAGAAGGCGTCGGCGCGGACCGTGGCGGTGATGATCCCGTCCTCGCCCCGGACCAGGCTCAGCTCCCGCAGGGTGCGGATGGTGGTCGCGCCCTCGCGCTTCTTGCAGTAGGCGGCGAAGTCGTGCTCGCCGAGCAGATGCCGGGCGGCCTCGTTCATGGCGTCCACGTCCAGCGGCCGGTCGTGCCACAGCACATGGCCGCGCAGCAGCGGGTCGACACCGCCGGGGTTGTCGGTCACCCGGTACGCGTACCGGCGCCAGATCGCCGAGAAACGGGCGTCGAAGCCGCTCGGGGCCGGGCGCAGCGCCCACACCCGCACGTCCTTCGGCAGCCGCCCGGCGAGCCGCTTGAGCAGCTTCTCGTGGTGTTCGCGCCACACCTCCTCCGGCAGGTCCACGTGCGCCACCTGGCCGCGCGCGTGCACGCCGGCGTCGGTACGCCCGGCCACGGTCAGCTCGAAGGTCTGCCGGGACCGCGTGACCGTCCGCAGCGCGTCCTCGATCTCCTGCTGCACGGTTCGCCGGCCGCCGGGCTGCTTGGCCCAGCCGTGGAAGTCCGTGCCGTCGTAGGACAGGTCGAGGCGGATGCGGACGTACCCGGGCTGTACTTCGTCACTCACGGGGAAATCCTCTCAGCAGACGCGAAAGCGGGTCCGCCCCCGAGGGGGCGGACCCGCTCAGCGCGAGGGGGTGCCTCAGGCGTCCTTGGACTCCTCGGCGGACTCCTCGGCCTTGGCCTCGGCGGACTCCTCGGCCTTCGCCTCGGTGGCCTTGGCCTCCTCGGCCTCCTTGGCCGCACGCTTGGTGGCGGCCTCGGCCTCGCCCACGGCCTTCTGCTGCACCGTCAGCGCCTCGACCAGCTCGATGACCGCCATGGGCGCGTTGTCGCCACGACGGTTGCCGATCTTGGTGATGCGGGTGTAGCCACCCGGACGGTTCTCGTAGCGCGGGCCGATCTCGGTGAAGAGCGTGTGCACGACGCTCTTGTCCGTGATGACCTGGAGCACCTGGCGGCGGTTGTGAAGGTCGCCCTTCTTCGCCTTGGTGATCAGGCGCTCGGCGTACGGGCGCAGGCGGCGGGCCTTCGCCTCGGTGGTGGTGATGCGGCCGTGCTCGAACAGCGACTTCGCGAGGTTCGCGAGGATCAGCTTCTCGTGCGCGGCGCTGCCGCCCAGACGGGCACCCTTGGTGGGCTTCGGCATGGTTCTTCTCCTGTGTGTCTGCCCCGGCCGTATCAGGTACCGGGGTCAGTATCTGAGCAGACGGTTGTCTGTCAGAGATCCGGGGCCCGCGGTGCGGGCCCCGGAGGTACGGAGACCTCGTACTGCTCGGTCAGTACTGCTCGGTCTCCACGAAACCCGAGTCCGCGTCGTCGTCCGTGCCGAAGGCGTCGGCGGCGGCGGTCGGGTCGAATCCGGGCGGGCTGTCCTTCAGGGCCAGGCCCATGCCGGCCAGCTTCGCCTTGACCTCGTCGATGGACTTCGCACCGAAGTTGCGGATGTCCAGCAGGTCCGCCTCGGAGCGGGCGACCAGCTCACCGACGGAGTGGATGCCCTCACGCTTGAGGCAGTTGTAGGAGCGGACGGTCAGCTCCAGCTCCTCGATCGGCAGGGCCAGGTCGGCGGCCAGGGCGGCGTCCGTCGGGGACGGGCCCATGTCGATGCCCTCGGCGTCGACGTTCAGCTCGCGGGCGAGACCGAACAGCTCCACCAGGGTCTTGCCGGCCGACGCCATGGCGTCGCGCGGCCGCATGGCCGGCTTGGTCTCGACGTCGACGATCAGCTTGTCGAAGTCGGTGCGCTGCTCGACACGCGTGGCCTCGACCTTGTAGGTGACCTTGAGCACCGGCGAGTAGATGGAGTCGACCGGGATGCGGCCGATCTCCTGGCCCACCTGCTTGTTCTGCATGGCGGAGACGTAGCCGCGACCGCGCTCGACGGTCAGCTCCATCTCCAGCTTGCCCTTGCTGTTCAGCGTGGCGAGGACCAGGTCGGGGTTGTGCACCTCGACACCGGCCGGCGGGGCGATGTCGGCGGCGGTGACCACACCCGGGCCCTGCTTGCGCAGGTACATCACGACCGGCTCGTCGTGCTCCGAGGAGACGACCAGCTGCTTGATGTTGAGGATGAGGTCGGTGACGTCCTCCTTGACGCCCGGCACGGTGGTGAACTCGTGCAGGACGCCGTCGATCCGGATGGAGGTGACGGCGGCACCCGGGATCGACGACAGCAGGGTACGGCGCAGAGAGTTGCCGAGGGTGTAGCCGAAGCCCGGCTCCAGCGGCTCGATCACGAACCGGGAGCGGAACTCGTCGACGACCTCTTCGGTCAACGAGGGACGCTGAGCGATCAGCATGAGTGGATCAGATCCTTCAGTCGGGGGCGCCCGCTATATGACGCCCGACTCAAGCCGCACCGCGGACAAAAGGTGCGGGTACTGCAAGGGTACGGGCGATACGGCCACAGCGGCCGTACCGCCCGGATCCTTGTCGAGAGCTGTGCCTCGCGGCCGCGGTTCAGACGCGGCGGCGCTTCGGCGGACGGCAGCCGTTGTGCGGGGTCGGGGTGACGTCCTGGATGGAGCCGACCTCGAGACCCGTGGCCTGCAGGGAGCGGATCGCGGTCTCACGACCGGAGCCCGGGCCCTTGACGAAGACGTCGACCTTGCGCATGCCGTGCTCCTGGGCGCGGCGGGCGGCGGACTCCGCGGCCATCTGCGCGGCGAACGGCGTGGACTTCCGGGAGCCCTTGAAGCCGACGTGGCCGGCCGAGGCCCAGGAGATCACGTTGCCGCTCGGGTCGGTGATCGAAACGATGGTGTTGTTGAACGTGCTCTTGATGTGAGCGTGGCCGTGAGCGACGTTCTTCTTTTCCTTGCGGCGCACCTTCTTGGCAGCGCCCTGACGTCCCTTGGGGGGCATGTGGTCAAACTCCTGTGGGAGGTGGTCGGTCCTACAGCGAAGACCGCTGGCCGGTGTCCGCTGCGGACTACTTCTTGCCCGGCTTCTTCTTGCCGGCGATGGCGCGGCGCGGACCCTTGCGGGTACGGGCGTTCGTGCTGGTGCGCTGACCACGGACGGGCAGACCGCGGCGGTGACGCAGACCCTGGTAGCAGCCGATCTCGACCTTGCGGCGGATGTCGGCCTGGATCTCGCGACGGAGGTCACCCTCGGTCTTGATGTTGTTGTCGACGTACTCGCGGATCGCGACGAGCTGCTCTTCGGTCAGGTCGCGGACGCGGGTGTTCGGGTCGACGCCGGTGGCGGCCAGCGTCTGCTTCGAGAGGGTCCGGCCGATGCCGAACACGTAGGTGAGGGCGACCTCCACGCGCTTGTCGCGCGGGATGTCGACACCGGAAACGCGTGCCATTCAATGGCTCCTGGTGATCTTCGGAGGTCTTCCACAGGACCGGATCCCAGCCGCCGTACGAGGTACGAACTGGGTCCCCGGCCTCCGAACCGGGGGTGTCTCGCGATCGCTCGCGAGGGCCCTGCTTATGAACAATTCAGCTCGCGTCGCGCGAATCTCTGCGAAGACGGTGCAGAGGGTGCGGTCGGTCGTGCGTCAGCCCTGGCGCTGCTTGTGGCGCGGGTTGTCGCAGATGACCATGACCCGGCCGTGGCGGCGGATCACCCTGCACTTGTCGCAGATCTTCTTGACGCTCGGCTTGACCTTCATGGGATGTGAGGTTCTCCGGGTCAGTTGCCGGCGGCCCCGTGCGCCACCTCACGGCACGCACACAGGACGTGGGCAAGATCTACTTGTACCGGTAGACGATCCGGCCACGCGTCAGGTCGTACGGAGACAGCTCCACCACGACCCGGTCGTCAGGGAGGATACGGATGTAGTGCATCCGCATCTTGCCGCTGATGTGTGCCAGGACCTGGTGGCCGTTCTGGAGCTCGACCTTGAACATGGCGTTCGGCAGAGACTCGACGACAGTGCCTTCGATCTCGATGGCACCTTGCTTCTTGGCCACGCTTCGCCCTTCGAATCGACTACCTTGATCGACTCCCCTGCACCGCGCCTGGGTGCATGCGGACATGCGGGTGCACAAGAGCCGACGCGTCAGTCTACGTCGGAGCACCGAGAAAGGCGAATCGAGGAAGTCTGCCCGGTTGGGCGGCGCGCTATGCCAGCGGGTCGGGCGCGGCCGTGATGCCGTACTCGGCGAGCTTGGCCTTGCCGCCGTCCGGGGCGGTGAGGACCAGCGGGCCCTGCTCCGTCAGGGCGACCGTGTGCTCCCAGTGGGCGGACCAGGTGCCGTCGAGGGTCACGACCGTCCACTCGTCCTGCAGCACCCGGGTCTTCGGCGTGCCCAGGGAGACCATGGGCTCGATGGCCAGGCAGAAGCCGGGGACCAGCTTGGGGCCCTTGCCGCGGCGCCGGTCGACGTAGTTCAGCAGGTGCGGGTCCATGTGCATCTCGGTGCCGATGCCGTGCCCGCCGTAGTCCTCGATGATCCCGTAGCGGCCGCCGCCCGGCTTGGGCTGGCGGCGGATGTAGGACTCGATGGCCTTGGAGATGTCGACGAGCCGGTTGCCCTGCTTCATCGCCGCGATGCCCGCCCACATCGACTCCTCGGTCACCCGCGAGAGCTCGATCAGCTCCGGGGCGTGGCCGGAGCCGACGAAGGCGGTGTAGGCGGCGTCGCCGTGCCAGCCGTCGACGATCGCGCCGCAGTCGATGGAGATGATGTCGCCGTCCTTGAGGACGACCTGATCGGACGGGATGCCGTGGACGACGACGTCGTTCACGGAAGTGCAGATGGTGGCCGGGAAGCCGCCGTAGCCGAGGAAGTTCGGCTTGGCGTTGTGCTCGGCGAGCACCTTGCGGGCCACCTCGTCCAGGTCCTTGGTGGTCGCCCCGGGCACGGCCGCCTCCCGGGTGGCCGCGTGGATGGCGGCGACGACCAGCCCCGCCTGACGCATCTTGGCGATCTGCTCGGGGGTCTTGATCTGCACCATGGGGAATGCGGCCTTTCTGGACCGGGGCGACTGCTCCGACGGGGCTTGGGTCCCCGCGGGCGGGCGGACTCATTCAACGATACGGGGGCGGCCGGCGCCCCCACGCCGCAGCCGCGGCCCCCTCGGCCGGGGAACCGCGGCTGCGTGCGACGCAAGAAGCTACCGGGCGGCGTCCTCACGCTTCAGGGCGCCGAGCGCCCGCTGGGTGACCTCGTCCACCGGGCCCATCGAGGAGATCGTCACGACCAGCCCCTGAGCCTTGTAGTAGTCGATGATCGGCTCGGTCTGCGAGTGGTAGACCTCCAGCCGCTTGCGGACGGTGTCCTCGCTGTCGTCGTCCCGCTGGTACAGCTCGCCGCCGCACACGTCGCACACGCCCTCCTCACGGGAAGCGTTGTAGGTGACGTGGAAGACGTGGCTGGAGTCGTTGCGGCAGATGCGCCGGCCGGCGATCCGCTTGACCACCTCGTCCTCGGGTGCCTCCAGGTCCAGCACCGCGTCGAGCCGGATGTTCTCCTCCTGCAGCAGGCGGTCCAGCGCCTCGGCCTGGGCGACGTTGCGCGGGAAGCCGTCCAGCAGGAAGCCGTTCGCGGCGTCCGGCTGCTCCATGCGGTCCTTGGCCATGCCGATAGTGACCTCGTCGGGCACCAGATTTCCGGCGTCCATGTAGGACTTCGCCAGCTTGCCCAGTTCGGTCTGCCGGCTGATGTTCGCACGGAACAGGTCGCCGGTGGAGATGTGCGGGATACGCAGCTTCTCGGCGAGCCGCACGGCCTGCGTTCCCTTACCGGCGCCCGGCGGGCCGACGAGGACGATTCGCATCAGCGGAGGAACCCTTCGTAATTGCGCTGCTGGAGCTGGCTCTCGATCTGCTTCACCGTCTCGAGGCCCACACCCACGATGATCAGGATGCTGGTGCCGCCGAAGGGGAAGTTCTGGCTCGCGCCGAAACCGACCAACGCCATGGTCGGTACGAGGGCGATCAGACCCAGATACAGCGAACCCGGCCAGGTGATCCGGTTGAGCACATAGGACAGATACTCAGCGGTCGGTCGGCCAGCCCGGATGCCCGGGATGAAGCCACCATACTTCTTCATGTTGTCGGCGACTTCCTCGGGGTTGAAGGAGATCGCCACGTAGAAGAACGCGAAGAAGACGATGAGCAAGAAGTACAAAGTGATGTAAATAGGGTGATCGCCCTTGGTCAGGTTCTGCTGGATCCAGGTCTTCCACCCGGAGTCGCCCCCGGAGAACTGCGCGATCAGCGCCGGGATGTAGAGGAGGGACGAGGCGAAGATGACAGGGATCACACCTGCCTGGTTCACCTTGAGCGGGATGTAGGTGGACGTACCGCCGTAGGACCGGCGGCCGATCATCCGCTTGGCGTACTGGACCGGGATCCGGCGCTGCGCCTGCTCCACGAAGACGACCAGGCCGACCATGACCAGGCCGATCAGGATGACGGTGCCGAACTCGATCCAGCCGTCCGCCAAGGAGCCCTGCTTCTTGATGGCCCACAGCGCGGACGGGAACGTCGCCGCGATCGAGATGAACATCAGGATCGACATGCCGTTGCCGATGCCGCGGTCGGTGATCAGCTCACCGAGCCACATCACCACCGAGGTGCCGGCGGTCATGCAGATCACCATGACGACGGTGTTGAAGATCGCCCGGTCCGGGACGATGTTCTGCGCGACGGTGCACCCGGAGAACAGGGCACCGCTGCGGGCGGTCGCCACCAGACCCGTGCCCTGCAGGATCGCCAGCGCGATCGTCAGGTACCGGGTGTACTGAGTGATCTTGGCGGTACCGGTCTGGCCCTCCTTCTTCAAGGCCTCCAGGCGCGGGATGACCACGGTCAGCAGCTGGAGAATGATGCTCGCCGTGATGTAGGGCATGATGCCCAGCGCGAAGACCGTGATCTGGAGCAGCGCGCCGCCGCTGAACATGTTGACGAGACCGAACAGGCCCTGGTTGCCGGAGGCCTCGGTCACGCACTGCTGGACGGCCTTGTAGTTGACGCCCGGGATCGGGATGTGGGTGCCGATGCGGTACACCACGATGATGCCGAGCGTGAAGAGCAGCTTCTTGCGCAGGTCGGGCGTCCTGAACGCCCGGGCGAAGCCGGTGAGCACGGTGCCTCCTGCGACCCCCGCGCAAGTGCGTCAAGGGTGACGGTCTTGAGGTTCGACTATAAGGACAGCGCAGGCCACCTTACCGGCGACAGCGCCTCCCGTGGAACGACCGACCGGGGATACCTCAGCGAGAGGTATCCCCGGTCGGGATGCCTACGTCATCGAGACGCCGTCCAAAGGACTCAGACGAGCTCGGTGACGGAACCGCCGGCGGCGGTGATCTTCTCCTTGGCGGAGGCGGAGACGGCGTCCACCTTCACCTGCAGCGCCACGGAGACCTCGCCCTGGCCCAGGACCTTGACGAGGCTGTTCTTGCGCACAGCGCCCTTGGACACCAGGTCCTCGACCGTGACCTCGCCGCCCTCGGGGTACAGCGCGGCCAGCTTGTCCAGGTTGACGACCTGGTACTCCGTCTTGAACGGGTTCTTGAAGCCCTTCAGCTTCGGGAGGCGCATGTGCAGCGGCATCTGGCCGCCCTCGAAGCGCTCCGGAACCTGGTAACGGGCCTTCGTACCCTTCGTACCACGACCGGCCGTCTTACCCTTCGACGCCTCACCACGACCCACACGGGTCTTGGCGGTCTTGGCGCCCGGGGCGGGACGGAGGTTGTGGATCTTGAGCGGGTTCTGCTCCGCCATGATCAGTCGACCTCCTCGACCGTCACGAGGTGGCGGATGGACTGCACCATGCCGCGGAACTCCGGACGGTCCTCCTTGACGACCACGTCGCCGAGCTTCTTGAGCCCGAGCGTCCGCAGGGTGTCACGGTGGTTCTGCTTGCTGCCGATGTAGGACTTGACCTGCGTGATCTTCAGCTGAGCCATGATTACGCACCCACCCCGGCACGAGCGCGCAGCAGGGCCGCGGGGGCGACGTCCTCCAGCGGCAGACCGCGGCGGGCCGCGATCTCCTCGGGACGCTGCAGGCCCTTGAGGGCCTCCACGGTCGCGTGCACGATGTTGATGGCGTTGTCGGAGCCGAGCGACTTCGACAGCACGTCGTGGATACCGGCGCACTCGAGCACGGCACGCACCGGACCACCGGCGATCACACCGGTACCCGGGGAAGCCGGCTTGAGCAGCACGACACCGGCGGCCTTCTCGCCCTGGATCGGGTGCGGGATGGTGCCCTGGATCCGGGGGACCTTGAAGAAGTGCTTCTTGGCCTCCTCGACGCCCTTGGCGATGGCGGCCGGCACCTCCTTGGCCTTGCCGTACCCGACACCCACGGTGCCGTCACCGTCGCCCACCACGACCAGCGCGGTGAAGCTGAAGCGACGACCACCCTTCACAACCTTGGCGACGCGGTTGATCGCGACGACGCGCTCGACGTACGCGGTCTTCTCGGCGGCAGCAGCGCCGCCGTCACGGCCCTTCCGGTCCCGCCGCTCGCCGCCACCGGCACCGCTGCCGCGGCGCTGGGGTCCAGCCATTGGAATTACCTCTCTCTGTTTCCGCTAGCTAACGGAACCGGCTCAGAACTTGAGCCCGGCCTCGCGGGCGGCGTCCGCCAGGGCGGCGATGCGCCCGGCGTACTGGTTGCCACCACGGTCGAACACGACGGCCTCGACACCCGCGGCCTTGGCACGCTCGGCGACCAGGGCGCCGACCTTCTTGGCCTGCGCGGACTTGTCGCCCTCGCCCCCGCGGATCGAGCTGTCCAGGGTGGACGCCGACGCCAGGGTGTGACCCTTGATGTCGTCGATCACCTGGGCCACGATGTGCCGGTTGGAGCGGGTCACGACCAGACGGGGACGCTCCGCCGTACCGGAGACCTTCTTGCGGATCCGGATGTGACGGCGCTTGATCGCGGCGCGCTTGTAGGCGTCGCCCTTGAGGATCTTCTGCCCGTATGCCATGGCTTACTTACCCGCCTTTCCGACCTTGCGGCGGATGACTTCGCCCTCGTACCTGACGCCCTTGGCCTTGTACGGGTCGGGCTTGCGCAGCTTGCGGATGTTGGCCGCCACCTCGCCGACCTTCTGCTTGTCGATGCCCTCGACCGAGAAACGGGTCGGGGTCTCGACCTTGAAGGTGATGCCCTCGGGTGCCTCGACGGTGATCGGGTGGCTGTAGCCGAGCGCGAACTCCAGGTTCGGGCCCTTGGCCGTCACGCGGTAACCGACACCGCTGATCTCGAGCTTCTTCACGTAACCCTGGGTCACGCCGGTGATCATGTTCGCCACCAGCGTGCGGGACAGGCCGTGGAGAGCCTTGTTCTGACGCTCGTCGTTGGGGCGGGTCACCCGCAGGGTGCCGTCCTCGCCCTTGACGACCTCGATCGGCGCCGCGACGGTGTGGGTCAGCTCGCCCTTGGGGCCCTTGACCTTGACCGTACGGCCGTCGATGGTGACGTCCACGCCGGCGGGAACCGCGATGGGGAGCTTGCCGATGCGCGACATAGCTGTTTCCTCCGTTCCCTTCCGTTACCAGACGTAGGCGAGGACTTCCCCACCCACGCCCTTCTTGCCGGCCTGCTTGTCGGTGAGGAGACCGTGCGACGTGGAGATGATCGCCACGCCCAGGCCGCCGAGCACCTTCGGCAGGTTGGTGGACTTCGCGTACACCCGGAGACCGGGCTTGGAGATCCGCTTGATGCCCGCGATGGAGCGCTCGCGGTTCGGGCCGTACTTCAGCTCGAGAACGAGGTTCTTGCCGACCTCGGCGTCCTCGGTCCTCCAGCCGGTGATGAAGCCCTCCTGCTGGAGGATCTCCGCGATGTGCGACTTGATCTTCGAGTGCGGCATGGTCACGGTGTCGTGGTATGCCGAGTTCGCGTTCCGCAGACGCGTGAGCATGTCTGCGATCGGATCAGTCATGGTCATGAATTGGCCTTGGGCCTCTCTCGCCGGGGTTTCCTGGTGCGCCATCCCTCTCCCCGATCCGAGACGGGACGGGTGCGGCGCGGTGGACCTACGGCGTAGTAAGTCGTACGGGCGGCGGCAGGCGCCCAACCCCCCAAGCCTAAGCCATGGGAGCTGGGCGTCTGACCGCCCTGTCTGCTTACCGAGAGCCCGGTGAATCCCTGTGGTGGGGGATTACCAGGAGCTCTTGGTCACGCCCGGCAGCTCGCCGCGGTGGGCCATCTCACGAAGGCACACACGGCACAGGCCGAACTTGCGGTACACGGAGTGGGGACGGCCGCAGCGCTGGCAGCGGGTGTACGCGCGCACACCGAACTTCGGCTTGCGAGCGGCCTTCGCGATGAGAGCCTTCTTCGCCATCTCGCTCACGCCTCCTTGAACGGGAAGCCGAGGTGACGGAGAAGGGCACGGCCCTCTTCGTCGTTGGTCGCCGTGGTCACCACGGTGATGTCCATACCCCGGACGCGGTCGATCTTGTCCTGGTCGATCTCGTGGAACATGACCTGCTCCGTGAGACCGAACGTGTAGTTGCCACGGCCGTCGAACTGCTTGGGGGACAGACCGCGGAAGTCGCGGATGCGCGGCAGCGCCAGCGACAGGGTGCGGTCCAGGAACTCCCACATGCGGTCGCCACGGAGCGTGACGTGGGCACCGATCGGCTGGCCCTCACGCAGCTTGAACTGCGCGATGGACTTGCGGGCCCGGGTGACGGCCGGCTTCTGGCCGGTGATCGTGGCGAGGTCGCGCACGGCGCCCTCGATCAGCTTGGAGTCGCGGGCGGCGTCGCCCACACCCATGTTGACCACGATCTTGACCAGGTTCGGAACCTGCATGACGTTGTCGTACTTGAACTCGTCACGCAGCTTCTGGACGATCTCGCCCTTGTACTTCTGCTTCAGACGCGGAGTCACGGTGGTGGTCGTCATCAGATGTCCTCACCCGTCCGCTTGGCAACGCGGATCTTGTTGCCGTTCTCGTCGAAGCGGTAGCCGACGCGCGTGACGACCTTCTTGCCGTCCTTCTCCACGACCAGCATCACGTTGCTGACGTGGATCGGGGCCTCGGTGGTCACGATGCCGCCGGCCTGCGAGCCGCGGGCGGTCGGCCCGGCCTTGGTGTGCTTCTTGACCCGGTTGACACCCTCGACCAGGACGCGCTCCTCGCGCGGGTAAGCGGCAATGACCTTGCCCTGCTTGCCCTTGTCCTTGCCGGTGATGACCTGGACCAGGTCGCCCTTCTTGATCTTCATGCTCACAGCACCTCCGGCGCGAGGGAGATGATCTTCATGAACTTCTTCTCGCGCAGCTCACGGCCGACCGGGCCGAAGATACGGGTGCCACGAGGGTCGCCGTCGTTCTTGAGAATGACAGCGGCGTTCTCGTCGAAGCGGATGTACGAGCCGTCCGGACGGCGGCGCTCCTTGACGGTGCGAACGATGACCGCCTTGACGACGTCACCCTTCTTCACGTTGCCACCGGGGATCGCGTCCTTGACGGTGGCGACGATGACGTCACCGATACCCGCGTAGCGGCGACCGGAGCCGCCGAGCACACGGATGCAAAGGATCTCCTTCGCCCCCGTGTTGTCGGCGACGCGCAGTCGCGACTCCTGCTGGATCACGTCTATCTCCTGATCGTCTGCCGGTTCCCCGGGGGGCCGCTCATGCCGAGCGGACCCCCGGAGCCTGGCGGAACTGACCTGCGGGTTTGCCCGCAGGAATTACTTGGCCTTCTCGAGGATCTCGACGACGCGCCAGCGCTTGGTCGCGGACAGCGGCCGGGTCTCCATCAGGAGGACGCGGTCGCCGACGCCCGCGGCGTTCTGCTCGTCGTGCGCCTTGAGCTTGTTGGTACGGCGGATGACCTTGCCGTACAGCGCGTGCTTGACGCGGTCCTCGACGGCGACGACGACGGTCTTGTCCATCTTGTCGCTGACGACGTAACCCTCACGGGTCTTGCGGAAACCGCGCTCGGTCTTCTGCTCAGTCACGTTGTTCTCGCTCATCAGGCGTTCTCCACCGTCTCGATGCCGAGCTCACGCTCACGCATGAGGGTGTAGATCCGGGCGATGTCCTTGCGGACCGCCTTGAGACGGCCGTGGTTCTCGAGCTGGCCCGTCGCCGCCTGGAAGCGGAGGTTGAACAGCTCTTCCTTGGCCTCGCGGAGCTTGGCGAGAAGCTCCTCGTTGCCCAGCTCGCGCAGCTCGGACGCCTTGGTACCGGCCGACATCACGCTTCACCTGCCTCGCGCTTGACGATCCGGCACTTCATCGGCAGCTTGTGGGCCGCACGGGTCAGCGCCTCACGGGCGATCTTCTCGTTGGGGTACGACAGCTCGAACATGACGCGTCCGGGCTTGACGTTGGCGACCCACCACTCCGGAGAACCCTTACCGGAACCCATGCGGGTCTCGGCCGGCTTCTTCGTGAGCGGACGGTCCGGGTAGATGTTGATCCAGACCTTGCCGCCACGCTTGATGTGACGGGTCATGGCGATACGGGCCGCCTCGATCTGGCGGTTGGTGACGTACGCCGGGGTCAGCGCCTGGATGCCGTACTCACCGAACGCAACCTGCGTGCCACCCTTGGACATACCGGTGCGCTTCGGGTGGTGCTGCTTGCGGTGCTTGACCCTACGGGGGATCAGCATGTCGGTCAGGCCTCCGTTCCGGTGCTCTCAGCCGGAGCGGCAGCGGTCTGGGCCTCGGCCTTGGGGGCCTCGGCGGCCGGAGCCTGCTGCTGCTGCGGCTTGCGACCGCGCCGGTCACCGCGACCGCGCGACGGGCGGTCGGAGCCACCGCGGGACGGGCGGTTGCCCGCACGGGCGGCGGCGTTCTCGGCGCGGACCTCGGCGATGTTCTTCACGTCGCCCTTGTAGATCCAGACCTTCACACCGATGCGGCCGAAGGTCGTCTTGGCCTCGAAGAAGCCGTAGTCCACGTTCGCGCGGAGCGTGTGCAGGGGCACGCGGCCCTCGCGGTAGAACTCCGAGCGGGACATCTCGGCGCCGCCGAGGCGGCCACCGCACTGGATCTTGATGCCCTTGGCGCCGGCCTTCATCGCCGACTGCATGCTCTTGCGCATGGCGCGGCGGAAGGAGACGCGGGAGGAGAGCTGCTCGGCGACGGCCTGGGCGACCAGCTGAGCGTCGGTCTCGGGGTTCTTCACCTCGAGGATGTTCAGCTGGACCTGCTTGCCGGTGAGCTTCTCGAGGTCGCCGCGGATGCGGTCGGCCTCGGCGCCACGGCGGCCGATGACGATGCCCGGACGCGCGGTGTGGATGTCCACGCGGACGCGGTCACGGGTGCGCTCGATCTCGACCTTGGAGATGCCGGCGCGCTCCATACCGGACGTCATCATCCGACGGATGGCGACGTCTTCCTTGACGTAGTCCTTGTACAGCTTGTCGGCGTACCAGCGGCTCTTGAAGTCGGTGGTGACACCGAGCCGGAACCCGTGCGGGTTTACCTTCTGGCCCATTACCGGGTTCCTTCCTTGCTGCTGACGACCACGGTGATGTGGCTGGTCCGCTTGCGGATCCGGTACGCGCGGCCCTGGGCGCGCGGACGGAACCGCTTCAGGGTCGGCCCCTCGTCGACGTACGCCTGGGAGACGTACAGGCTGTCGACGTCCGTGTGGTCGTAGTTGTGCGCGGCGTTGGCGATGGCGCTGTCGAGCACCTTGCCGACCGGCACGGAGGCTGCCTGCGGAGCGAATCGCAGGACGGCCTGGGCCTCCGTGGCGCTCATGCCACGGATGAGGTCCACCACGCGGCGGGCCTTCATGGGCGTGACGCGGATGTACCGCGCCTGGGCCCTGGCTTCCATGGTTGTCCCTTCAGTTACTTGCGTCTCTGTTGCGATCCGCTTAGCGGCGCTTCGACTTCCGGTCTTCCTTGACGTGGCCCCGGAAGGTGCGGGTCGGCGAGAACTCGCCGAGCTTGTGGCCGACCATCGACTCGGTGATGAACACCGGGATGTGGGTCTTGCCGTTGTGCACCGCGATCGTGTGGCCGAGCATGGCCGGGACGATCATCGAGCGGCGGGACCAGGTCTTGATGACGTTCTTGGTGCCGGCTTCGTTCTGGGCGTCCACCTTCTTCATCAGGTGGTCGTCGACGAAGGGCCCCTTCTTCAAGCTACGAGGCATCTCAACCCGTCCTTAGCGCTTCTTGTTCGTCTTGCGGCGGCGGACGATGTACTTGTTGCTCGCCTTCTTGGGAGAACGAGTACGGCCTTCCTTCTTGCCCCACGGGGACACCGGGTGGCGGCCACCGGAGGTACGGCCCTCACCACCACCGTGCGGGTGGTCGACCGGGTTCATGACCACACCACGCACGGTCGGGCGGACGCCCAGCCAGCGCTTGCGGCCGGCCTTGCCCCAGTTGATGTTGCTCTGCTCGGCGTTGCCGACCTCGCCGACGGTGGCGCGGCAGCGCACGTCGACCAGACGGATCTCACCGGACGGCATGCGCAGGTGGGCCATCGAGCCCTCCTTCGCGAGCAGCTGCACCGAGGCGCCGGCGGAGCGGGCGAACTTGGCGCCGCCGCCCGGCCGCAGCTCGATGGCGTGCAGCGTGGTACCGACCGGGATGTGCCGCAGGGCCAGGTTGTTGCCCGGCTTGATGTCGGCCCCGGGACCGTTCTCGACGCGGTCGCCCTGGTTCAGGCCACGCGGCGCGAGGATGTAGCGCTTCTCGCCGTCCGCGTAGTGCAGCAGCGCGATGCGCGCGGTGCGGTTGGGGTCGTACTCGATGTGCGCGACCTTCGCCGGCACGCCGTCCTTGTCGTGACGACGGAAGTCGATCACGCGGTAGGCGCGCTTGTGGCCACCGCCCTGGTGGCGGACGGTCACACGACCGGAATTGTTACGGCCGCCCTTGCTGTGCAGGGGACGGACCAGCGACTTCTCCGGCGTGGACCGCGTGATTTCGACGAAGTCGGCGACGCTGGCGCCACGACGGCCAGGAGTCGTCGGCTTGTACTTGCGGATACCCATTTCTCAGTCCTCGTCCGATATCGGACGGTCAGGCCGCCGTCAGGCGGTCGGACCGCCGAAGATGTCGATACGGTCGCCCTCGGCGAGGGTCACGATCGCGCGCTTCGTCGCCGCGCGCTGGCCGAAGCCGGTGCGGGTCCGCTTGCGCTTGCCCTGGCGGTTGATCGTGTTGACCCCGGTGACCTTGACCTCGAAGACCGCCTGGACGGCCTCCTTGATCTGGGTCTTGTTGGCACGCGGGTCGACGATGAACGTGTACTTGTTCTCGTCGAGGAGCGCGTAGCTCTTCTCCGAGACGACCGGCTTGATCAGGACGTCACGGGGGTCCGTGTAGGCCTTGCTCAGCGGGGTCTCGACAGTCTTCTTGCCCTCGGTGGCGTGACGGCGCGCCTTGGCGAGACGCGCGGCCTTGGCGGCCTTGGCAGCCTTGGAGGCGATGGAGGGGTGACGCGCAGCCATCAGGCCTCGCTCCCTTCGGTGTCGTTGGCCTTGTTCGGGCCGGCGACGAAGGACTCGAAAGCGGCCTTGGTGAAGACCACGTCGTCCGAGACGAGAACGTCGTACGTGTTCAGCTGGCCCGGCTCCAGGATGTGGACCTGGGGCAGGTTGCGGGCGGACAGCCACGCGGCCTCGTCGGAGCGCTCGGCGACGAGCAGCAGGTTCTTGCGCTCGCTGATCTTGCCGAACAGCGCCTTGGCGGCCTTGGTGGACGGGGTCTCGCCCTCGATCACGCCGGTGACGACGTGGATCCGGTTGTGGCGGGCCCGGTCGGTGAGGGCGTGGCGCAGGGCCGCGGCCTTCATCTTCTTCGGGGTCCGCTGCGAGTAGTCGCGCGGCACGGGGCCGTGCACGACGCCACCGCCGGCGAACTGCGGCGCGCGGGTCGAACCCTGGCGGGCGCGACCGGTGCCCTTCTGGCGGTACGGCTTCTTGCCACCACCGCGGACCTCGCCGCGGGTCTTGGTCTTGTGCGTGCCCTGACGGGCGGCGGCCAGCTGCGCGACGACGACCTGGTGGATCAGCGGGACGCTGATCTTCTCAACGCCGAAGATCTCCGCGGGGAGCTCGACGGAACCGGCCTTCTCGCCCGCCGGCGAAAGGATGTCAACAGTGCTCATCGGTTACCTCAGGCCCCCTTGGCCGCGGTGCGGACCAGGACGAGGCCGCCGTTCGGACCGGGAACCGCGCCCTTGATGAGCAGCAGGCCCTTCTCCGCGTCAACGGCGTGGACGGTCAGGTTCTGGGTGGTGACCCGCTCGTTGCCCATGCGACCCGCCATGCGGAGGCCCTTGAACACACGGCCCGGGGTGGCGCAGCCGCCGATGGAGCCGGGCGAGCGGTGCTTGCGCTGGGTACCGTGCCCGGCGCCGAGGCCACCGAAGTTGTGGCGCTTCATGACACCGGCGAAGCCCTTGCCCTTGCTCTTGCCGGTCACGTCGACCTTGGTACCGGCCTCGAACACCGCAGCGGTGATCTCCTGGCCGAGCGTGTACTCGGAGGCGTCCGACGTGCGGATCTCGACGAGGTGACGACGCGGGGTGACGTCGGCCTTCGCGAAGTGGCCCTTGAGGGGCTTGTTCACCTTGCGCGGGTCGATCTCGCCGAAAGCGAGCTGGACGGACTCGTAGCCGTCGCGGTCGTTCGTACGGATCTGGGTGACGACGTTGGGCCCGGCCTTGACGACGGTGACCGGGACGACACGGTTGTTCTCGTCCCAGACCTGCGTCATGCCGAGCTTCTCGCCCAGGATGCCCTTGATCTGCTTAGCCATCTCTTCAGATCACCGGCCTCAGAGCTTGATCTCGATGTCGACACCGGCCGGGAGGTCGAGTCGCATCAGAGAGTCAACGGTCTTGGGGGTCGGGTCGAGGATGTCGATCAGGCGCTTGTGCGTACGCATCTCGAAGTGCTCGCGCGAGTCCTTGTACTTGTGCGGCGACTTGATGACGCAGTACACGTTCTTCTCAGTGGGCAGCGGCACCGGGCCCGCGACCGACGCACCGGTCCGGGTCACCGTCTCGACGATCTTCTTCGCCGAGGAGTCGATGACCTCGTGGTCGTAGGCCTTGAGCCGGATGCGGATCTTCTGTCCCGCCATGGCTACTTCGTAGTCCTGTCTCTTCTCACGCTCTGGAACCCGGCGGTTTCCGTTGCCCTCTCCTCCGACCCACGCGGTCGGGCGTGTCGCGCCTCCGCTGACACAGATGTCCCTTGTCGAACATCCCTGCGGGATTGCGACGGCCCCTCCGGAACCGCGGACCGGGAGCAAAAGGCCCACCGGGTGCCTGGCCGGTGCCGCGCCCACGCTTCCCGGAAGATTCCCGTACTTCCAACCCACGCAAGGTTGACGAGTACCGTGGGACTCGCTTCCGGTCCTCCCGGCGGGAGGCGCGCAGCATCAACACTCGACCGAGCAACTCGGACAGTCTGCCACAGGGGACCGGGGACTGGCCAATCGGAGTCGAAGAGATTACCCCGCTGGGGGACGGGATCAAACTTCGTGACGCCATGATGCGCCGGGAGGCAAAGGCTTCGTCAAGATCGGCGCGATCAGTACTGTGTGGTGAGGTCCGTGCCCTCGGGCGCCCGCCAGCAGCCCGAGACGACGATGTCGTCGGCCGCTAAATGCCCGGGAGCCTTGGACGCGGCGCCCACGGTGGTGGAGCCGTAACTGTGGCCGATGACCGTGGTGTGGCTGGCCTCCGGCCCACCCTGTGCTGTGCTGCCTGCAGCCCGTCCAGAAAACGCGGCGGCACACCGCCGGCCGACGGCCACTGTGCCGCCCATCCACCGCAGAACATCACGCCCACACGTGCGTAGCTCGCCGCTGAAGCCCCGCACCGCGGCGTGAGGGGACCGGAGGACGGAGAAGAACAGCACCCTACGCCGGGCTCAGGTCGGCCGACCGCAGTGCAGGTGGCCGGCGGAGAGGATGCGGCCCGCGGCCTTGCGGGCGCAGTAGATGGTTCGCAGGGCCTCGGTCAGGGCGCGGGCGGAGGCGGCATCCAGAGGGGCGAGGAAGTCGCGTTCGACGCGTTCGCGGGCCTGGTCCGCCTCGCGGAGGCAGGTCAGGCCCTCGGGGGTGAGGGTGACGACGTTGCGGCGGCGGTCGCGGTCGCTGCGCCGGCGTTCCACGTAGCCCTTCTTCTCCAGGGAGTCGATGACGCCGACCATCGTCGTGCGGTCCATGCCGATCTGTGCGGCGATCTCCAGCTGGGACGGCTGCTCCCGGGCGGCGTCGATGACCGACATCACGGCCAGTTCGCGCGGGAGGAGGCTGAAGGGCGCCAGCGCCTCCTCCATTGCGCCCGCGATGCCGACGTAGGCGTGTTTCAGCAGATACCCGAGCCTCCCGGCCAGGACATCGGGGAGACACACGTCCTTCATGGCCGCAGGCTACACTAGATGCACCATCAGCATTACTGACGATCTATGAGCATGACGGATCGGGGGGTCCGTTTCGCGTGCCGGGAGACGGGAGACCCGGCGCACCTCAGACCGGCACGACGCCGGAGAGAAGTCCGCGGCAGGAGTCCCGCGGCTTCTCACCACCACGACCACTCTTCGACGCGACGCGGGAGCAGTGACGCGCTCGGGGCCACACGTGCCCGGAGGAGGGCGTCCGCGCGCCCGTCGCCCGGACCACGACGGCGTGCCGGGCGACGGCGCCGTGTGCCCCGCGCTCCGATACAGCCACGTTTGCACACCCTCGTGACCAAGGAAGTGACGTTCACTTCATGACTGATTCGCCCACGGCCGCCCCGATACGGACGGCCCCGGCCACCGATGCCACCGGTGGCTCCGCTCCCGACCCCCGCCGCTGGTGGGGGCTGGTGATCATCGCCCTGGCCCAGCTGATGGTCGTGCTCGACGCGACCATCGTGAACATCGCCCTGCCGTCCGCGCAGAAGGCTCTCGGCATGACCGACGGCAACCGGCAGTGGGTCATCACCGCCTACACCCTGGCCTTCGGCGGCCTGCTGCTGCTCGGCGGGCGCATCGCGGACCTGGTCGGCCGCAAGCGCACCTTCATCATCGGCCTGGTCGGCTTCGCCGTCGCCTCCGCGATCGGCGGCGCCGCGCAGAGCCCTGGCCTGCTCTTCGGCGCCCGCGCCCTGCAGGGCGTCTTCGGCGCGGTGCTGGCTCCGTCCGCGCTGTCGCTGATGACGACGACGTTCACCGACCCGCGTGAGCGCGGCAAGGCGTTCGGCATCTACGGCGCCATCGCCGGCGCGGGCGGCGCGATCGGCCTGCTGCTGGGCGGCGTGCTGACCTCGTACGCGAACTGGCGCTGGTGCCTGTACGTGAACATCCCGATCGCGATCGTGGCGGTGATCGGCGCCGCCCTCCTGCTGCGGGACCGCCCCGGCCACAGCGACGTCACGCTGGACGTGCCCGGCGTGATCCTCGGCTGCGGCGGCCTGGTCGCCCTGGTCTACGGCTTCTCCGAGGCCGAGCCGCGCGGCTGGAGCGACGGCCTGGTGCTGGGCCTGCTGGCCGGCGGCGTGGTGCTGCTGGCGGCGTTCGTGCTGTGGCAGACCAAGGCGAAGTCGCCGCTGCTGCCGCTGCGCATCCTCGCCGACCGCAACCGTGCCGGCTGCTTCCTGACCATGGGTCTGGCCACGATCGGCATGTTCGGGCTGTTCCTGTTCATGACCTACTACCTGCAGGACATCCTCGGCTACTCGCCGGTGCGCAGCGGCCTGGCGTTCCTGCCGATGTCCGCGTCGATCATCATCGGCTCCACGCAGATCTCCGCCCGGCTGCTGCCCCGCACCTCCCCGCGGCTGCTGATGGTGCCCGGCATGCTGCTGGCGGCCTGCGGTCTGGTGGTGCTGACCCGGCTCGGGGTCGACTCCGCCTTTGTCACGCATGTGCTGCCCGCCGAGATCCTGCTCGGCCTGGGCATGGGCCTGACCTTCATGCCGGTGTTCTCCACCGCGACCCACGGCATCCGCCCGCAGGACGCCGGTGTGACCTCCGCGATGGTCAACACCTCGCAGCAGGTGGGCGGTTCGCTGGGCACGGCGCTGCTGAACACCATCGCCACCTCGGCCACCACCACCTACGTCGGCAGCCACCTGACCGACCCCTCCCGCAGGACGCAGGTGCTGCGCGAGGGCATCGTGCACGGGTACACCCAGGCCATCTGGTGGGGTGTGGCCGCGATGCTGCTCGCCGCGGTGGTCTCGGGCGTGCTGATCATCGCGCGTCCGGCCCGGGGCGGCGCCCCGATGGCGGCCTCCGCGCACTGACATCCCGTCGGGACCGCACACACAGCCGCGCCCCGCTCCGTGCTGCTGCGGAGCGGGGCGCGGCCGTTGCACGGGACGAGGAGCGGGGCCGTCAGATGACGCCCTGGGCGATCATCGCGTCGGCCACCCGCTCGAAACCGGCGATGTTCGCACCGGTCACGTAGTCGCCGGGGACGCCGTAGCGCTCGGCGGTCTCGTGGCAGGTGCGGTGGATGTCGCCCATGATGCGCGCGAGTTCCTCCTCGACCTTCTGGCGCGACCAGGTCGTACGGGAGTGGTTCTGCGCCATCTCCAGGGCGCTGACGGCGACACCGCCCGCGTTGGCCGCCTTGCCCGGGCCGAAAGAGACCCCGGCCTGCCGCAGCAGGCGCACGGCCTCGGGCGTGGCCGGCATGTTGGCGCCCTCGGAGACCACCTTCACGCCGTTGCGCACCAGCGTGGCGGCGTCCTGCTCGCCCAGCTCGTTCTGGGTGGCCGAGGGCAGGGCGACGTCGGCGGGCACCTCCCAGACCCGGCCGCCGGGCACGAACGTGGCGGAGGCGCCGCGGCGTTCGGCGTAATCGGACACCCGGCCGCGCTCGACCTCCTTGACCTGCTTGAGCAGCTCCACGTCGACGCCCTTGTCGTCGACGACATAGCCACTGGAGTCCGAGCAGGTCAGCGGGTTGGCGCCGAGCGCGTGCAGCTTCTCCATCGTGTAGATCGCCACGTTCCCGGAGCCGGAGACGACCACCGTCTGCCCCTCCAGGTCCTCGCCGCGCTCGCGCAGCATGGCCGCGGCGAACAGGACGTTGCCGTAGCCGGTGGCCTCGGGGCGGACGGCCGAGCCGCCCCAGCCGGTCCCCTTGCCGGTGAGCACGCCGGCCTCCCAGCGGTTGGTGATCCGCCGGTACTGCCCGAACAGATAGCCGATCTCCCGTCCGCCGACGCCGATGTCACCGGCCGGCACGTCGGTGTGCTCACCGAGGTGCCGGTGCAGCTCGGTCATGAACGACTGGCAGAACCGCATGACCTCCGCGTCGCTGCGGCCGTGCGGGTCGAAGTCGCTGCCGCCCTTGCCGCCGCCGATGCCCAGGCCGGTCAGGGCGTTCTTGAAGATCTGCTCGAAGCCGAGGAACTTGATGATCCCGAGGTCGACGGAGGGATGGAAACGCAGGCCGCCCTTGTACGGGCCGAGCGCGCTGTTGAACTCCACCCGGAAACCGCGGTTGACGTGGACCCGTCCGTGGTCGTCCTGCCACGGCACCCGGAAGATGATCTGCCGTTCCGGCTCGACCAGCCGCTCGAGGAGACCGGGGTCGGCGTACTCCGGCCGGGCGGCCAGCACCGGGGCGAGCGTGTCCAGCACCTCGCGCACGGCCTGGTGGAACTCCGGCTGAGCGGGATTGCGGCGCTCGATCTCGTCGCGGAGGGCGTCGAGCCGGGCCTGGATTGCGGTTCGCGTCGTCACGTGGCCCCTTTCTGGCACCATGAGCTGATCAGCGCTCGGCGCCGTTGCCGCGCGCGGGGACGCTTCAGTGTTACCCGCGTGTAAACGCCAAGGACACCTCCGGGCGTTCATGGGATCCGTCATACGCAACGTCGCCCTCGACGTGCCTTCCCAGGACCGGCCCGGCGGGCGCCGCACGCGGGCGGGCGGGCGGTCCATGCAACCGCCCGGAAACCCAGAGGTCCCGGCCCGGCCGTCGGATCCGCGCGGGCCGGGCGGCCCCCTCCACCGCCCGGCCGGGCCGTCAGCGGATCCGCCGGCTCTCCGCGGGCCCCAGGTAGGTCTCCGGCAGGCCGCCCGTGTCGATGAGCAGCCGCTGGACGACCACCGTGGGGTCCACCGCCCAGAAGACCAGGCGGTGGGTGCCCGGACCGGTCAGCCGGTGCCGGGTCGCCGTGCGGTTGACGTTGTCGGAGGTGTTGCGCGCCCACTGGATGTTCATGGTCCCGTCGTCGGAGCCGGTGGCGGCGATGATGTCCACGGTCTGCGGCGGCGCGTCGTCGAACGACACCGCGTAGCGCAGGGCGCCCCCGGTCGGCAGGGCCGGGTTGCGCGGGGACAGCTCGGCCCAGACGGTGACCTCGCCGCCCGGCTTCACCGTCAGCAGCGTCACCTCGTACTCCAGGCGGGCCGCGTTCTTCCGGCCCGGCACCTGGGTCGGTGCCGTCACCGGCCACAGGGTCATGCCCGAGGTCGTCCGGCCGATGCCGTCCAGGCGGCGCCAGGTGCCCACGGCGCGGTCGTGGTGCTCGGCGTCGACGGCGACGTAGCCGCCCGCCTCGACGAAGCCCTTCAGGCCCCGCCGGGAGGGGGTGCGGGCCGTGCAGGTCACGGTCACCGACTCGCCGGCGCCGCTGACGGTCAGGGTGGCCCGTGCGCCGTCGTGCGGCACACGCGCGAAGTCGGCGCGGACCTCCAGCCGCACCTGCTGCCGCACCCGGCCGCGGGGCCGGTCGACCGACAGCCAGGCAGCGGAGGTCTCCACCCGGTAGTCGAAGGAGGTCCGGCCCCGGTTGAAGATCTCCACGTACTGCTGCGGGCGGGTCTGGTACGGGCTGAACTCGGGAAGTTCCGCCTGCCTGCCCTGGGCGCCGCCCGGCCACCACAGGCCCGCGTCCTCCGCGCCGTCCACGGACACGCCGAGCGCGGCCGCCTCGGGCACCTCGATCCGCCGCACCGCCGGGAACAGCACGTCCGGCAGGGCCACGCTGTTCTTCTCCGGCTGCTGCCAGCCGGCGTCGGGGCCGTAGCGGTCGACGTCGCCGTAGTCGATGTGCGGCTGGGTCTGAAAGCCCTTCCATTTGCCGTCGGCCACCTGCTCGTTGAAGCGGTCGGCGAGGGCGAAGTCCCGCCGCAGGCCGTCCTCGGCCTGCTGGGCGAGGTCGTTGGTGGCGGCCCGGCCCTGGCGGGCGTAGAGGAGGTTGGTGAACTCCGCCTGCCGCAGCGCGTACAGGTTGGCGGTGGCCTCCACCTCGTAGCCGACCAGCTCGAACCAGGCGTCCTGGAGCCGGCCGGGCAGGCGCCGCGCCACCCGGTCCGCCTGCTTCGCCAGGTCCTGCCACTCCTTGGTCACCCGTTCCAGCTCGCGGTGGGCGAAGTAGTACGGCGTCTGCTGGTCGTCGTAGACGACCTCGCCGTCGCGCAGGGTGATGCGGCGGTTGAGCAGCTCCGGTTTGCGGCGGGCCTGGAGCCGGCCGTAGGAGGACAGGATCTGCGCGATGTCCTCGGCGGCCGACTCGCCGAAGTTCTGCCGGGCGTAGCGCCGTTCCCACTCGGTGAGCCGCTCCTGCGGCCAGCGGTCGGGGTCCCAGGCGTAGGTGAGGAAGAACTCGGTGGGCAGTTCGTTGCCCTTCAGGTCGCCGACGTTCGCCACCCACAAGCCGTGGTTGCCGTAGGCGTGGGCCTGCTGCAGCTGGTCCCAGACGTTGGTGAGGTCGGCGGTGTCGACCCACTTGTAGTTGCGGCCGACGCCCACGTAGTCGAAGTGGTAGTACAGGCCGTAGCCGCCGCGGCGGGCCGGCTCGGCGGGGTCGGGGTGCTTGCGGATGTTGCCCCAGTTGTCGTCGGTGAGCACCACGGTGACGTCGTCGGGCACGCGCAGGCCGCGGTCCCAGTAACGCTGGACCTCCTTGTACAGGGTCCACACCTGCGGGGTGCGGTCGGCGGGCTTGCCGGTGACCTCCTCGATGATCCGCCGCTGGGCCGCGATGATCTGCTGCATCAGCTCGATGCCGTCGCCGTCGGGCAGGCTGGTGTCGCCGTTGCCGCGCATGCCGAGGGTGACCACCCCCTCGAAGCCCTGGTCGACCATGCGCCGCATGCCCTCGCGCCAGTACTGCTCGATCGCCTCGGCGTTGCGGACGTAGGACCACTCGCCGGTGCCGCCGAAGGGGTCGTGGCCGGGAGTCACGATCGCGCCCGAGGAGTCGCGCACGGCGGGGGTAGCGTGCCGGTTCCACTCCTCGATGCCGCGCATCATCGGCGCCTCGTGGGAGGTGCCCATGACGATGCCGTACTCGGAGGCGCGCTTGTGGTTGTCGGGGTCGTCCTCGGCGAAGGCCCGGCCCCACACGGCCGGCCAGAGGTAGTTGGCCTTCAGGCGCAGCAGCAGTTCGAAGACCTTGGCATAGAAGTCGGCGGTGAAGCCGCCCGGGTAACCCTCGGCCTTGCCGGGGCCGAAGTAGGCGGGTGCCCAGGTGCCGAGCGCCGGGTTCTCGTCGTTGACGAAGATGCCCCGGTACTTCACCGCGGGGGTGCCCTGGGTGTGGCGGCCCGGCAGGATCCAGATGCGGTCGCGGTGGACGGGCGGGACGTCGTCCCACCAGTACCAGGGGGAGACGCCGATGCCGTACGAGACGTCGTAGACGCCGAAGATCGTGCCGCGCGGGTCGCTGCCCGCGATGACCAGGGCCTGCTCGACGCCGGGCACCGGGTGGTCCACGACGGTCTGCAGCGAGGTCTCCCAGCGGCCACGCACGCCGTCGACGTCCAGCTTCCCGGAGCGGATCAGCGCGTCGACGAGCGGGCTGCGGCCGATGGTCCCGACGAGGACGGCGCGGCGGGCGATCGTCCTGCCGGGGCGCACCCCCGTGACCCGTGCGATGTCGGCGCGCAGGTCCTCGGCGGCCCGGACCACCCCTGGATGGTCGTCGTCGCTCACCAGGACCGGGGCGCCGACCAGCGCGAAAGCGCCGGGGTGCGGGCGGTGGGCGGCGAAGGAGACGTAGGCTCCCCAGTCCGTCACCCGCAGCGCGCCGGCCTGCTCCCGGCCGGCCTCCTCCCCCGCCGCCCACGCGGGTGTCCCCGCGGCCAGGGACATCGCCGGCACCGCGGCCAGACCGGCTCCCAGGACGGCTCTGCGGCTGACGTGCGCAGGCATGGCAGACCCCTCTCACCCGAATTTGGTCAGCGGCATGACAAATAGTGAGGGCAGTGACGCACGGGGACCAGGGGTCGGAGGGTTCGAATAGTTTCGAGACGCCGGCCTGTCCGCGGGCATGCGAAAGGGCCCGTACGACCGGGGTCGTACGGGCCCTTGAGGTGCTCGCAGGAGCGACCGGGTCAGACCGTCAAGCGATTACTTGATGATCTTGGTGACCTGGCCGGCGCCGACGGTCCGGCCACCCTCACGGATGGCGAACTTCAGGCCCTCCTCCATGGCGACGGGCTGGATGAGCTCCACCTTCATCTCGGTGTTGTCACCCGGCATGACCATCTCGGTGCCCTCGGGGAGGCTCACCACACCGGTCACGTCCGTCGTACGGAAGTAGAACTGCGGGCGGTAGTTGTTGAAGAACGGCGTGTGGCGGCCACCCTCGTCCTTGGACAGGATGTAGGCCTGCGCCTCGAACTCGGTGTGCGGGGTGACCGAGCCCGGCTTGATGATGACCTGGCCGCGCTCGACGTCCTCGCGCTTGACACCACGGAGCAGCAGACCGACGTTCTCACCGGCCTGGCCCTCGTCGAGCAGCTTGCGGAACATCTCGATGCCGGTGACCGTGGTCTTGGTCTTCTCCGGCTTGATGCCGATGATCTCGACTTCCTCGTTCACCTTCAGGACACCGCGCTCGATACGGCCGGTGACGACCGTACCGCGACCGGTGATGGTGAAGACGTCCTCGATCGGCATCAGGAACGGCTTGTCGACGTCGCGCTCCGGCTCCGGGATGGCGGTGTCGACGGCGTTCATCAGGTCCAGGACGGACTGGGTCCACTGCGGGTCGCCCTCGAGCGCCTTCAGGGCCGAGACCTTGACGACCGGGACGTCGTCGCCCGGGAACTCGTACTCGGTGAGCAGCTCACGGACCTCGAGCTCGACGAGCTCCATGATCTCCTCGTCGTCCACCATGTCGGCCTTGTTCAGGGCGACGACGATGTACGGAACGCCGACCTGGCGGGCCAGGAGCACGTGCTCCTTGGTCTGCGGCATCGGGCCGTCGGTGGCGGCGACCACCAGGATCGCGCCGTCCATCTGGGCGGCACCGGTGATCATGTTCTTGATGTAGTCCGCGTGACCCGGGCAGTCGACGTGGGCGTAGTGACGCGCCTCGGTCTGGTACTCGACGTGCGCGATGGAGATGGTGATACCGCGCTGGCGCTCCTCAGGAGCCTTGTCGATGTTGTCGAACGGGGTGGCCTCGTTCAGGTCCGGGTACGCGTCGTGCAGCACCTTGGTAATGGCGGCCGTGAGGGTCGTCTTACCGTGGTCGATGTGACCGATGGTGCCGATGTTGACGTGCGGCTTAGTCCGCTCGAACTTCGCCTTCGCCACTGGGGTCCTCCTGTGGAGTGGTTCTGTACGCCTTACTTCATCGGCGCCAGGTGATCTTTGCTGGATGGCCCGGAGTTCCGGGGCATTCCGGCCGCTTCCTCACGGTTCGGGCCGGAATGCCCCACGAGGCTCCGGAGTCAAGCCTAAGGGCTGGAGACCGGGTGGGTTACTCGCCCTTGGCCTTCGCGATGATCTCCTCGGCGACGTTCCGCGGAACCTCGGCGTAGGAGTCGAACTGCATCGAGTAGCTTGCGCGACCCGACGTCTTGCTGCGGAGGTCTCCGACGTAGCCGAACATCTCCGAGAGGGGCACGAGCCCCTTCACGACGCGGGCACCCGCCCGCTCCTCCATGGCCTGGATCTGGCCACGGCGAGAGTTGATGTCGCCGATGACGTCGCCCATGTACTCCTCGGGCGTGGTGACCTCGACGGCCATCATCGGCTCGAGGAGAACCGGGCTGGCCTTGCGCGCGGCCTCCTTGAAGGCCTGCGAACCGGCGATCTTGAACGCCAGCTCGGAGGAGTCCACCTCGTGGTAGGCACCGTCGAGCAGCGTCACGCGGACACCGGTCATCTCGTAGCCGGCGAGAATGCCGAACTGCATGGCCTCCTGGCAGCCGGCGTCCACCGAGGGGATGTACTCCTTCGGGATGCGGCCACCGGTGACCTGGTTGACGAACTCGTAGGCCGTGTCGCCGCTCTCGATCGGCTCGATCGAGAGGATGACCCTACCGAACTGACCGGTACCACCGGTCTGCTTCTTGTGGGTGTACTCGACCTTCTCGACCGCCTTGCGGATGGTCTCGCGGTACGCGACCTGCGGCTTGCCGACGTTGGCCTCGACCTTGAACTCGCGCTTCATGCGGTCGACGAGCACCTCGAGGTGCAGCTCGCCCATACCGCCGATGACGGTCTGGCCGGTCTCCTCGTTGGTGTGCACCTGGAAGGAGGGGTCCTCCTCCGCGAGCCGCTGGATGGCGACGCTCAGCTTCTCCTGGTCGCCCTTCGACTTCGGCTCGATGGCGACCTCGATCACCGGCGCCGGGAAGTCCATGGACTCCAGGATCACCGGGTTCTTCTCGTCGCACAGCGTCTCACCGGTCGTGGTCTGCTTCAGACCCATGACCGCGACGATGTCGCCGGCGCCCACCGACTCGATCTCCTCACGCTTGTTGGCGTGCATGCGGTAGATCTTGCCGATGCGCTCCTTCTTGCCCTTGACGGAGTTCAGCACGGCGGTGCCGGACTCCAGGCGGCCGGAGTACACGCGGACGAAGGTGAGCTTGCCCAGGTGCGGGTCGCTCATGATCTTGAACGCGAGCGCGGCGAGCGGCTCCTCGTCGGACGGCTTGCGCTTGACGACCTCCTCCGGGTCGTTGACAGCGTGGCCCTCGATGGCCTCGATGTCGACCGGGGACGGCAGGTAGCGCACGACCGCGTCGAGCAGCGGCTGCACACCCTTGTTCTTGAACGCGGTGCCGCAGAAGACAGGGGTCACCGTGGTGCCCTCGCCCTTGCCGGAGGCGATGGTGATGCGGCGGATGGCCGCGTACAGCTGCTCCTCGGTGGGCTCCTCGCCCTCGAGGTACAGCTCCATCATCTCCTCGTCGTTCTCGGCGACGGCCTCGACGAGCTTGCCACGCCACTCCTCGGCGGCCTCGGCGTGCGTGTCCGGGATGTCGACGACGTCGTACATCTCGCCCTTGGCCGCCTCGGCGGACCAGACCAGGGCCTTCATGCGGACCAGGTCGACAACGCCCTTGAAGTCCGCCTCGGCGCCGATCGGCAGCTGCATGACCAGCGGCTGCGCGCCCAGACGGTCCTTGATCATGTCGACGCAGCGGTGGAACTCGGCACCGGTGCGGTCCAGCTTGTTGACGAAGCAGATACGCGGCACGCCGTAGCGGTCCGCCTGACGCCACACCGTCTCGGACTGGGGCTCGACGCCGGCGACGCCGTCGAACACCGTCACGGCACCGTCGAGCACGCGCAGGGAACGCTCCACCTCGACGGTGAAGTCGACGTGGCCCGGCGTGTCGATGATGTTGATGGTGTGGTCGACGTTGTCCAGCGCCCAGTGACAGGTGGTGGCAGCAGAGGTGATCGTGATGCCACGCTCCTGCTCCTGCTCCATCCAGTCCATGGTGGCAGCGCCGTCGTGGACCTCACCGATCTTGTACGAACGACCGGTGTAGAACAGGATCCGCTCGGTGGTGGTCGTCTTGCCCGCGTCGATGTGGGCCATGATGCCGATGTTGCGCACCCTGGCCAGGTCAAGTGAAGTGGTAGCCATAAGGCTTCAGTCTTCTCTCGGTTCTCGATGGGGAAGCGACTACCAGCGGTAGTGCGCGAAGGCCTTGTTGGACTCGGCCATCTTGTGGGTGTCCTCGCGCTTCTTCACAGCGGCACCGAGGCCGTTGGACGCGTCGAGGAGCTCGTTGAGCAGACGCTCGGTCATGGTCTTCTCACGACGAGCGCGGGCGTAGCCGACCAGCCAGCGCAGGGCCAGCGTGTTGGCACGGCCGGGCTTGACCTCGACCGGCACCTGGTAGGTGGCGCCACCGACACGGCGGGACTTGACCTCGAGGGTCGGCTTGATGTTCTCCAGCGCGCGCTTGAGCGTGACGACCGGGTCGTTGCCGGTCTTCTCGCGCAGGCCCTCCATGGCGCCGTAGACAATGCGCTCGGCGGTGGAGCGCTTGCCGTTCAGCAGCACCTTGTTGATCAGGCTGGTCACCAGAGGAGAGCCGTAGACCGGGTCGACGATCACCGGGCGCTTCGGGGCGGGGCCCTTACGAGGCATTCTTACTTCTCCTTCTTGGCGCCGTAACGGCTGCGAGCCTGCTTGCGGTTCTTGACACCCTGGGTGTCGAGCGAGCCACGGATGATCTTGTAGCGAACACCCGGCAGGTCCTTCACACGGCCGCCGCGCACGAGCACGATGGAGTGCTCCTGCAGGTTGTGTCCCTCACCCGGAATGTAGGCCGTGACCTCGATACCGCTGGTCAGACGCACACGCGCGACCTTGCGGAGGGCCGAGTTCGGCTTCTTCGGGGTGGTCGTGAACACACGCGTGCAGACGCCCCGGCGCTGAGGGGAACCCTCGAGTGCGGGCGTCTTGTTCTTCTCGACCTTGTCCTGCCGGCCCTTCCGGACCAGCTGCTGGATCGTAGGCACTACTTCTCCGGTTTCTGTGTGCCGATGGGTACAGCTAACCTGGAACTTCGCCGACCCACGCGGTCGGGTGTGTCGAATCCCGCTGAACTCCCGCCGCTAGGCAGAAAGAAGGCGCAGATTGCGGTGGCCGATACAGGCTCTCCGGCGGTTTCAGGCACGCACGGGAGCCAGGGCACACCCCAGGCACAAGGTCTGAGCGTACCTACCTCATTCGCTGTGGTCAAAACAAATGGGTCTGCCCCTCCAGGCCGGATAGCCCACTCAGCGTCCCTCGATTCATCCCGACTTGTCCAGGGTCCCACGGATGGCTGAATGACGCCTGTTCCCGCCCGGCCGGCTTGCCACTTCAGTACGTTGATGCGTCCGCCGCATTGTGCAGGAGGTGGGCATGACAAGAGGTGGGGCGCATCCACCGGACGACAGCGGCCTGGACGACCTCGTGCCGTTCCTGGCCCGGCTGGAGAGCGAGGACCGCTCCGCCCTGCTGGCCATCGGCACCACCCTGTCCTTCGCGCCGCGGACGGTCATCCTTCACAAGAGCGAACCCTCCTCTCATGTCCTCGTCCTCGTCGACGGCTGGACCAAGGTGACCGCCTCGGCCGCCAACGGCTACGAGGCACTGCTGGCACTGCGCGGCCCCGGTGACATCATCGGCGAGTCGGCCGCACTGACCGGCCGGCCCCGCTCCGCCACGGTCACCGCGCTGGAAGCGGTGCGTGCGGTCGCGGTGGAGTGCACGCGTTTCCGGGAGTTTCTGCACCGGTCCCCCGCCGTCTCCTTCGCCCTGCTGAGCCTCACGGCCGATCGCACCCGGACCGCGGACCGGCGCCGGCTGGAGTTCGCCGCGATGAACGTCCGTGAGCGACTGGCCGTCCTCCTGCTCGACCTCGCCCGCACCCACGGCAGGCGCACCCCGGAGGGCATCGAGCTGGCGATACCGCTCAGCAAGCAGGAACTGGCGGGCTCGGTCGGCGCCTCACGGGAGATGGTGCAGCGGCTGCTGAAGGAACTGCGGGACAAGGAGGCCGTGACGACCGGCCGCCGCGCGCTGCTCATCCGGCGCCCTGACGTCCTGCGCCGCATCGCCGGGACGACCCCCGTTCCGCATCTGCCGCCGCAGGCGCGGCCCGGCGACTCCTGACCCGTATCGCGCACCGCACACCCCGGGGCGGTCGGGTCGCCGCCCCGGTCACGCCGTGCGCAGCGGCCCTTCTGTGCACACGGTCACAGTCGGAGTGAGGCATCTGCCCTCACCGCCCGCGGCGCCCGGCCAGCACTCTGCTGTCCGGTATCCACCGCGTCCGAAAGGCGACCATGACCGACCCCGTGAGCCGCACGATCCTGCTGCTGGACATCGAGAGGTTCAGCGACCGGGACGACGTGGAACAGTCCTACCTGCGCCGCATGCTCTACGACATCACCGACCGCGCGCTGCAGCACGCGGGCATCGACCAGACGCAGCGGCTGCGGGCCGACCGTGGCGACTCGGTGATGGAGCTCATCGACGCGAGTGCCCCGGTCACCACACTGCTGCGCACCCTGCTCACCGACGTGCCCGCACAACTGCGGACGGTCAACCGCATGGCATCGCGCGCGGCGCAGATGCGCCTGCGCGGGGTCGTCGCCAGCGGTTACGTCGCCGTCGACGACCAGGGCGGCTGGGTCGGCTCCGACCTCAACGAGGCCTGCCGGCTGCTGGACGCCGACGTACTGCGCCAGGCGTTGCGCGAACGTGCCGAGGACTTGGCCCTGTGCGTCTCCGACGCCGTGTACGCCGGCGTCGTCAGGCACAACCATCCCGGCATCCCGGCCGAGGAGTTCCACCGGGTGACGGCGGAGAGCAAGAACGGCCCGCTCACCGCCTGGCTGTACGGCCCCGCGCCCAAGGGGACGGCCCAGCCCTCCGGGCCGGGGGAAGAGCAGGCGCCGGGCGGTTCGGGGGCCCGCCCGGCGCCGCAGCAGCCGTCCGCGCCGGCGGAGCACCGTCCGGCACAGCAGGCACCCGGGGGAGCCGCGGCCTCGGGCCCGTCCTTCAACGGTGCCGTCACCATCGGCGGCGGCACGGTCCACGGCACCCAGAACAACATCTCCGGCAACCGGATCAGCGGCGGCTTCCACCTGGGCGGCTCGGACAGGTCCGGGCGGTGAGGTGAAGCCGGGTGAACGAGCAGAAGACCCAGAAGTCCGGTGCCGCGGCCGCTCCGCCCAAGCAGCCTGCGGGCAGCCCGCCCCTGTCCCAGCAGCCCCCGAGCGGCATGCAGCCGGGACAGGCCGCAGCCGCCGAACAGACCGAGGAGTCCGACAAGCCGCAAGACGCCTGGGCCGCACGGCGTGACCTGATCGACCACAGCCCGCGGACCATGAACATCGGTGCCCGTGCTCAGTTCGGCGGCGGCACGGTCCGGGGCGACCAGAACAACATCGCGGGGAACCAGATCAGCGGTGACGTCTTCCTGGGTGGAAAGACCGAGGTGCACCAATGGACGCTCACCGGCCTTTCCACGCCCTCGTTGGCCTCCGGCGAGGTGCCCCCGCACCGGCTCCAGCAGCTGGACGCGTCGTTCGTCGCCGCAGCGGACACCGTCGAGGAGCTGCTGCAGACGCTCCGCCGCGACCGCGTGCTCGTCCTGACTGGTGCCCGCTTCACCGGCCGCCGGACCGCCGCCCTCGTCCTGCTGCACCGGCTCGGCGCCACCCCCGTGCACATCCTGGACCGGGACACCGCTCCGGGGACCCTTGCCGACCAGCTTGCCGCCCGGGAGGAGGGACGGGTCCGCGGGTACGTGCTGGGCGACCTGACCACCCGGCGCGGCAGTCCCCTGCGCGAATCCCATGTGCTGGCAGCCCGCGACCGGCTCGCGGAGCGGGATGCGTACCTGGTGATCACCGCCGGCCCCGACGCCGTGCTGGAGGACGTCCCCTCCGTCGCCTGGCAGCCGCCGGCCGGGGCGGAGATTCTCGCCGCACATCTGCGCACCCTCGTGCCACCGGCGAGGGCGGCCGAGCTCATGGACCACCCGGCCGTCGCCGACTTCCTCGGCCACAGCCACCAGCCGCGCGAGATCGCGGACTTCGCCCGCCTGCTCGGGCGGTACTCGGCCGCCGAGGTCGCCGAGGAGGCGATCGCCGCGTTCTCCCGGCTGTCGCTGGAGAACCAGGTCCAGGAGTGGTTCGAGGGGGACGAACGCACCATCCACCTCCGTGACAAGGCGTTCCTCGTGGCGCTCGCCGCGTTCGACGGAGGACCGTACGCCCTCACCGCCGAACTCAGCGACCTGCTCTACCGGTACCTGCTCGCCGTGGAGCACCCCGACCATCCTCCGGAGGTCCCCGTCTTCGGCACGCACATCGGCAAGCGGCTGCAGCTGGCCAGGGCGGAAGGGTTCGCGGCGGACGAACACACCGAATGGGGTCCGGTGACCCAGTACAAGGCGAGGTTCCTCGACGACCGGACCTCCCTGGTGCTGCTGGACGTGGTGTGGACGAGCCACCCGTCCGCGCGACCCGCCCTGGTCAAGTGGCTGGGCCGGCTCGCCGACGACGGCCGTCCGCTGGTCCGCACCCGTGCCGCCTCGACCGCCGCCGTGCTCGCCCGCACCGACCTGCCGTCGGCGATGGCCCTGGTCATCGAACCGTGGGCGACATCGCGCCTGTTCCGGCACCGGCTCGTCGCCGCCAACGCCCTCACCCTCGCCCATCACATCGGCACGCCGAACATCCCGCGCATCCTCGACGACTGGTCCAGCGGCGAGGACCGGCGGCTGCGCTGGGTGGCGACCCGTGCCTATGCGCTGATCGGCCCGGAGCTGCCCGAGAAGGCACTTGCCGCGCTGCGTGCGGCCGCTCGTAGCCTCCACCAGGACCTCGACGCCCCCGACGACATCGACTGGGAGACGGCCACGGAGCTGTTCGACGCCGTGGCACTGCTGCTGCTCTCTCCTGCACACGATCCGGTTCTCGTCGAGCTCCTCAAGCACCTCGACGACGATCCGGCGGTGCGTGCTCTGACTCTGGGCGGCTTCGTCCACGCCTGTCGGCAGCAGGAGGACGAGCACGACCCGAGCAGCCGCCCGGCTGTCCTCGCCTGGTTCGCCGAGACGGCCACCACGGACGCGCAGACCGCCGCGGGCCTGGCGCTCCTGTGGCGCCGGGCGCTCGGCGACCGGAGCACCACCGGGAACGCGCTCGACGTGCTGCGGGACTGGGTGCTGCTCGCCGACCGCTCGCCCGCCGTCGAGTGGGCGCTGGCCGCACTGCTGCCGCGCCTGGTCACCTCGTCCACCGAGTATCAGCGCCTGAGTCACCTGCTGCGCACCATGCCCGGCGAGGACGGTGCGCCCCCGCCGCAGGTGGCGGCCCGCCTGCTCACCACGCTTCCGCACAGCTGAGGAGACCCACCGACATGCCACCCTTCCGTCGCCCGCCTGAATGGGAGCAGCCGGCACACCGGCACACGCAATTGAACGACCCGGTGCTGACGGTGCGACAGCTGTCCCGGTTCGAGTTGTCTCTCAAGCACGTCGTCCGCATCGACCACGCGCTCGTCTTCTCGACCCCCAAAGGGGGCTACGAGGCGTACCTGCCACCGCGCCGCCCGACGCGCACGGAGATCGCTTCCCACCGCTACACGGCCGTGTACGAGGTGGACATGGGCGTGCACACCTGGACGAGCACGTTCCCACTGCCGAGCGACAACGACGCCTTCGAGTTCACCGCGGAGGTCGACCTCTCCTGGCAGGTGCTGGACCCCGCCGTCTTCGTGGCCAGTGGTCACCGGGACGTACCAGGGTTGCTCACCGGCACGCTGCAACAGGCGGCCCGGCCCGTGTCCCGGCGGTTCGCAATCTCCGACAGCGCGGCGGCCGAGCAGGAACTGCTGCGGGCCCTGGAGTCGCTCGAACCGCTGGGCGCCACTGCGGGGCTGCGAGCGCGCTGGACCCTCCGTCTCAAGCGGGACCAGGCCAACATCGATCACCAGCTGCGGCTCCAGGCGATCGACCACTCGGCGGCGGAACAGGTCCGGGCTGCGCAGCGGGGCATGGAGGTCGACGCCGAGCTGGACCGCCGCGCTCGTGAGCAGGACCGGCTCCAGTTCGAACGGGCGACGACCTATGGCCGGCAACACGCGGAGCTCACCCTGCAACAGCAGAACTGGCAGTACCAGATCGCCGCGCAGCAGGCCCAGCACGCACTGGCCATGCAGCAGTACGAGGCAGCGAAGATCAAGTTCTACCAGTGGCATCTGCAGCAGGGCGGTGTCCAGGCCTGGGCGTTGCACCTCGCCCAGCACCCCGAGGACACGCAACTGGTCATGAACACCATGCGGGACGACCAGCTGCGCATGATCCAGGCACAACTGGATCTGGTGACGCAGCTGCTGAGCGGGGACAACACGGAGAAGTTCGAGCTCGAAGGCCCCAAGCAACTGGCCCTGCGAACCGTCACCGACATCCTCAACCAGCGTCTGCCGGGCGTGGCCCAGAATCCGCCGCTGATTCCGTCGAGCCCGCAGGCGGCACCGTCGTCGGCGAAGACGGACGAGGACGCACAAGGCGACAGCACAGTGGCCCCCGAATCGCCGACCACTGCCCCGGCCGGCTATGCGGTGCCGGGAGTCCCGTCACCCGGCACCCACCCGCACCTGGGCCCTACCACGCCCGGCCTCGCTTCCGCTCCCTCGAGTCTTCCTGGGCCTCCCCCGCCCACAGCAGCGCCCGGCACGCCCGTCCCAGCACCGCCCTACGTTCCACCGCCCCCGCCGGCAACGGCCTGGCAGGCACCACCCGGTTACGGCACCCTGCCGACCGTGCCTCCGAAGCCGGAGGCACCGCCCGTGCCCTCCCAGCAGAACGCCGAAGCGGCCGCAGCCGACACCGAGGCTGACGGCACCGCCTCCGACAGTTCAGGAGGAGCCGCCTCATGACGACGACCGCCCCCGCTGCACCCCCTGCGGGTCTCCCCGTCCGCGCGTCCGCCCGCGCCCAATTGTGCGAGCGGCTGCTCAGCGACCTGCGGGCCGAGACAGCGCGCGCCGACAGCAAAGCGTCCGTTCTGGTCGCCGCGCTCGGCATGACCGCAGGGGTGTTCAGCGCCGTGCTGGCGAACCGTGGCTGGACACCGGCCCGGCTGTCCACGCGGGGGACCCTCCTGTGGTGGACGGGGATCGCGTCGTACGCGGCCTCGCTGTTCGCCCTGCTTCTCGCCGTCGTGCCGCGCTATCGCCGAACCTGGGCGCCGGGGCAGCCTGTGTCGTCCTTCGCCGACATCCGGCAGGCCGTCCGGGCGAGCCGCCTGGATGCCGCGATCGACGACACCGCGCGCGATCCCACGGCCGCTCTGATCGCCGGCCTGTGCGAAACGAGCCGTATCGCCACCCGCAAGCACCAGTGGATCCGCACCGGCCTCATCGCGTTCTGCGTCGGCACGGTCCTCGTGCCGACGTCGCTGCTGATCGAGTGACCGGCCGTACCGCCGTACCGCACCGAAGGAACCACCATGTCCCACGCACCCGCCGAGCCCCCGGAGTACCCCCAGCCGCCACGCCCCCCGGAACAGAGCAGCCCGGCCTCCCCGCACGTGCCGCCTCCTCAGCCGCCGCAGGCTGCCGCTCCGCCCTACCCTCAGCCGCCGCAGGCTGCCGCTCCGCCCTACCCTCAGCCGCCGCAGGCCGCAGCCCCGCCGTATCCTCAGCCGCCGCAGGCCGCGGCCCCGCCCTACCCTCAGCCGCCGCAGGCCGCGGCCCCGCCCTACCCTCAGCCGCCGCAGTGTCCGCCCGGTGGGGTCGGAAGCCCCGGACCCGACGCAGCACCTACTGTTCCGGCTCAGCCGCCGACGATCAGGCCGCCCGAGCCCGTCGAACCTCCCCGGTCGGCTGCGGACGACCCGGACCATCCGCATCACATCAGCATCGAGCGGGGCCGTGTCCACCTGGCGGCCCACCAGCGCCGGACCGACGCCACCACGGTGGGGAGCCTGCTGCTGTACCTGCCGAACTTCTTCTGCAGCCTCCTCGTGGTGGTCCTGGTCTCCATGGTGACCGGATTCGGCCCCCTGCTGATCCTCGCCTGGCTCGTCAGCGGTGCCTTGGTCTTCCATCGGCGCACCGAAAGCGCCCTCGCGCGTCATCTGTTCCGCCTGCGCTACCCCACACCACAGGAACGCGCCAGACTCGAGCCGGTGTGGCATGAAGTGACGGCCCGGGCCGGAGTGGACGGGCGCACGTACGAACTGTGGGTACAGGACAGCGACGACCTGAACGCCGTCGCGGCGGCCGGGCACATCGTCGGTGTCACCCGCTTCGCCCTGAACGAGCTGCCCAACGGCGAGCTCGCAGCCGTTCTGGCACACGAACTGGGCCATCACGTCGGCGGTCATGCCTGGGTTAGCCTGCTCGGCTACTGGTACGCCCTACCGGGGCGGATCGGCTGGATGGTGCTGCGGGTCGTGTCGGGCGCTCTGCTACGGGCCTCGTCGACCATCTCCTGCCTCGGCGGGCTGGCCTTCCTCATGTGCTTCGGTGTAGCCGCAGTCGCGACCTTCAGTTTCCTGTACGGGCTTCCGCTGATGGTGCTCGGCGTGCCCTACGCCCTCGCCGCCGTCGGCCGCCGCGCCGAGCTGCGAGCCGACCAGCATGCAGCCGCTCTCGGCTTCGCCCCGATGCTGGCCGCAGTGCTGCAGAAGCTGCACGAACAGGAGCAGGAGGCCTCCCAGCCCGCTTCCTCCGGCCACAAGAGCCCGTTGGCCGGCCTCATGGCCACGCACCCGGACTACTACACCCGCCTCCACCACCTGCAGCCCTACCTCCACCCCCAGCACCCCTGACCCTCCCCACGACACGCCGAAGGGCGGCCACCCCCAGGGTGACCGCCCTTCATGCTGCTGCTCGCTTACTGGTTGTACGGACCGTAGTCGTAGTCCTCCAGCGGCACGGCCTGGCCGGAGCCGGTGCCGAACGGCGAGTAGTCGATGTCGTCGTAGCCGACGGCCGAGTACATCGCGGCCTTGGCCTCCTCGGTCGGCTCGACCCGGATGTTGCGGTAGCGGGACAGGCCCGTACCGGCCGGGATGAGCTTACCGATGATGACGTTCTCCTTCAGGCCGATGAGGCTGTCGGACTTGGCGTTGATCGCCGCGTCCGTCAGGACTCGGGTCGTCTCCTGGAAGGAGGCGGCCGACAGCCAGGACTCCGTGGCCAGCGAGGCCTTGGTGATACCCATCAGCTGCGGACGGCCGGAGGCGGGCTGGCCGCCCTCCTGGACCACACGACGGTTCTCCTGCTCGAACTTCGAGCGCTCGACGAGCTCGCCGGGCAGCAGCTCGGCGTCGCCGGACTCGATGATCGTCACGCGGCGCAGCATCTGCCGGATGATGATCTCGATGTGCTTGTCGTGGATCGACACGCCCTGCGAGTTGTAGACCTTCTGGACCTCCTGGACCAGGTGGACCTGGACGGCCCGCTGACCCAGGATGCGCAGCACGTCGTGCGGGTTGGTGGCACCCACGGTGAGCTTCTGGCCCACCTCGACGTGGTCGCCCTCGTTGACCAGGAGACGGGCACGCTTCGAGATCGGGTAGCTGGTCTCGTCGCTGCCGTCGTCCGGCGTGATGATGATCTTCTTGGTCTTCTCGGTCTCCTCGATGCGGACCCGGCCGGCCGCCTCGGAGATCGGGGCGACACCCTTCGGGGTACGGGCCTCGAAGAGCTCGACGACACGCGGCAGACCCTGGGTGATGTCGTCACCGGCCACACCACCGGTGTGGAAGGTACGCATCGTCAGCTGGGTACCGGGCTCACCGATGGACTGGGCGGCGATGATGCCGACCGCCTCACCGATGTCGACCAGCTTGCCGGTGGCCAGCGAGCGGCCGTAGCACATCGCGCAGGTGCCGACCGAGGACTCGCAGGTCAGGACCGAACGGGTCTTGACCTCCTCGACGCCCTGCAGGATCAGCTCCTCGATGAGCACGTCGCCCAGGTCGGTACCGGCCGGGGCCAGCACCTTGCCGTCGACCACGATGTCCTCGGCGAGGCAGCGCGCGTACACGGACGTCTCGACGTTGTCCGCCTTGCGCAGCACGCCGTTGGCGTCCCGCTCCGCGATCTTCAGGCGCAGGCCGCGGTCGGTGCCGCAGTCCAGCTCGCGGATGATGACGTCCTGGGAGACGTCCACCAGACGCCGGGTGAGGTAACCGGAGTCGGCGGTCCGCAGAGCGGTGTCGGCGAGACCCTTACGGGCACCGTGCGTGGCGATGAAGTACTCCAGCACGGACAGACCCTCACGCAGCGACGACTTGATCGGCCGCGGGATGGTCTCGTTCTTCGCGTTCGACACCAGACCACGGATACCGGCGATCTGGCGCATCTGCATCATGTTTCCTCGGGCACCCGAGTTGACCATCATGAAGATCGGGTTGGTCTTCGGGAAGTTGCCCGTCATGGCCTCGGCGACCTCGTTGGTCGCGTTGGTCCAGATGCCGATGAGTTCCTGGCTGCGCTCGTCCTTGGTGATCAGACCGCGCTCGTACTGCTTCTGGACCTTCTCGTCCGCCGCCTCCCACTTGGCGATGATCTCCGGCTTGGCGTCGGGGACGATGACGTCGGAGATGGCGACGGTGACGCCGGAGCGGGTGGCCCAGTAGAAGCCGGCCGCCTTGAGGTTGTCGAGCGTGGCCGCCACGACGACCTTCGGGTAGCGCTCGGCGAGGTCGTTGACGATCTCGGAGAGCTGCTTCTTGCCGACCTCGAAGTCGACGAACGGGTAGTCCTCGGGCAGCAGCTCGTTGAAGAGCGCGCGGCCCAGGGTGGTGCGCAGACGGAAGGGGTCGCCCTGCTGCCACTCCGGCTCGCCCTCCTCGCGGGCCGGCGGCGTCCAGCCGCGCGGCGGGATGGTGCCCACCGGGAAGCGGATGTCGACCGGGGCCTGCAGGGACAGCTCACCCGCGTCGAAGGCCATGATCGCCTCCGCCACGGATGTGAAGGAACGGCCCTCGCCCTTGACGTCGCGGCCCTCGTGGTCGGTGGTGAGGAAGTACAGACCGAGGACCATGTCCTGGGTCGGCATCGTCACCGGCCGGCCGTCGGCGGGCTTGAGGATGTTGTTCGAGGACAGCATCAGGATGCGGGCCTCGGCCTGCGCCTCCGCGGACAGCGGCAGGTGCACGGCCATCTGGTCACCGTCGAAGTCCGCGTTGAACGCGGTGCACACGAGCGGGTGGATCTGGATGGCCTTGCCCTCGACCAGCTGCGGCTCGAAGGCCTGGATGCCCAGGCGGTGCAGGGTGGGCGCACGGTTCAGCAGCACCGGGTGCTCGGCGATGACCTCTTCGAGGACGTCGTACACGACGGTGCGGCCGCGCTCGACCATGCGCTTGGCGCTCTTGATGTTCTGCGCGTGGTTCAGGTCGACCAGGCGCTTCATCACGAACGGCTTGAACAGCTCCAGCGCCATCGCCTTCGGCAGACCGCACTGGTGCAGCTTCAGCTGCGGACCGACGACGATCACGGAACGCGCCGAGTAGTCGACACGCTTGCCGAGCAGGTTCTGACGGAAGCGGCCCTGCTTGCCCTTGAGCATGTCGGACAGCGACTTCAGCGGACGGTTGCCGGGGCCCGTGACCGGGCGGCCGCGGCGGCCGTTGTCGAAGAGCGCGTCGACGGCCTCCTGGAGCATGCGCTTCTCGTTGTTGACGATGATCTCGGGCGCGCCGAGGTCGAGAAGCCGCTTCAGGCGGTTGTTGCGGTTGATGACACGGCGGTACAGGTCGTTCAGGTCGCTGGTCGCGAAGCGGCCACCGTCCAGCTGCACCATCGGACGCAGGTCCGGCGGGATGACCGGGACGCAGTCCAGGACCATGCCCTTCGGGCTGTTGTTGGTGGTCAGGAACGCGGAGACGACCTTCAGCCGCTTCAGGGCACGGGTCTTCTTCTGGCCCTTGCCGGTGCGGATGATCTCGCGGAGCTTCTCCGCCTCGGCCTCCAGGTCGAAGGACTCCAGGCGCTTCTGCAGCGCGGCGGCGCCCATCGAGCCGTCGAAGTAGGTGCCGAAGCGGTCGCGCAGCTCGCGGTAGAGCAGCTCGTCGCCCTCCAGGTCCTGGACCTTGAGGTTCTTGAACCGGTTCCAGACCTCGTCGAGGCGGTCGATCTCGCGCTGGGCACGGTCGCGCAGCTGCTTCATCTCGCGCTCGGCGCTCTCGCGCACCTTGCGGCGCACGTCGGCCTTGGCGCCCTCGGCCTCCAGCTCGGCCAGGTCGGCCTCGAGCTTCTTGGCGCGGGCCTCCAGGTCGGCGTCGCGGCGCTGCTCGATCTGCTGGCGCTCGACGGAGACCTGGGCCTCCAGCGAGGGCAGATCGCGCTGCCGGCGCTCCTCGTCGACGTACGTGATCATGTACGCCGCGAAGTAGATGACCTTCTCCAGGTCCTTCGGGGCGAGGTCGAGCAGGTAGCCCAGGCGCGACGGGACGCCCTTGAAGTACCAGATGTGGGTCACGGGCGCGGCCAGCTCGATGTGGCCCATCCGCTCACGGCGCACCTTGGCACGGGTGACCTCGACGCCGCAGCGCTCACAGATGATGCCCTTGAAGCGGACGCGCTTGTACTTGCCGCAGTAGCACTCCCAGTCCCGGGTGGGGCCGAAGATCTTCTCGCAGAAGAGGCCGTCCTTTTCCGGCTTGAGGGTGCGGTAGTTGATGGTCTCGGGCTTCTTGACCTCGCCGTGGCTCCACTGACGGATGTCGTCGGCGGTGGCCAGGCCGATCCGCAGCTCGTCGAAGAAGTTGACGTCGAGCACTATGCGTCAATCCCTCTCAGGGTCGTAAGTCTTTCGGTCTGTCGGGGGTCGCCGGGGTCGGCGGGCCGTGGGACGGGGCCCGCCGGGCTCCCGTCAGACCTCTTCGACGCTGCTCGGCTCGCGCCGGGACAGGTCGATGCCGAGCTCCTCCGCTGCGCGGAAGACGTCCTCGTCGGTGTCGCGCATCTCGATGGACATACCGTCGCTGGACAGCACCTCCACGTTCAGGCAGAGCGACTGCATCTCCTTGATGAGCACCTTGAAGGACTCGGGGATGCCGGGCTCGGGGATGTTCTCGCCCTTGACGATCGCCTCGTAGACCTTGACGCGGCCGGTGACGTCGTCGGACTTGATGGTCAGCAGCTCCTGGAGGGCGTAGGCGGCGCCGTAGGCCTCGAGCGCCCACACCTCCATCTCACCGAACCGCTGGCCACCGAACTGCGCCTTACCACCCAGCGGCTGCTGGGTGATCATCGAGTACGGACCGGTCGAGCGGGCGTGCAGCTTGTCGTCGACCAGGTGGTGCAGCTTCAGGATGTACATGTACCCGACCGAGATCGGGTCCGGGAACGGCTCGCCGGAGCGGCCGTCGAACAGCCGGGCCTTGCCGGACGGGAGGACCAGGCGGTCGCCGTCGCGGTTGGGCAGGGTGTTCTCCAGCAGACCGGCCAGCTCGTCCTCGCGGGCACCGTCGAAGACCGGGGTCGCCACGTTGGTGCGGGGCTCGACCCGGTCGGCGCCGATGGCCTGCAGCCGCTTGGCCCACTCGTCGGAGAGGCCGGAGACGTCCCAGCCCTGGCTGGCGAGCCAGCCGAGGTGGATCTCCAGGACCTGTCCCGGGTTCATGCGGGACGGGACGCCCAGCGGGTTGAGGATGATGTCGACCGGGGTGCCGTCCTCCAGGAACGGCATGTCCTCGACCGGCAGGATCTTGGAGATGACACCCTTGTTGCCGTGGCGGCCGGCGAGCTTGTCACCGTCGGTGATCTTGCGCTTCTGCGCCACGTAGACGCGGACCAGCTGGTTCACGCCCGGCGGCAGCTCGTCGCCCTCCTCGCGGTCGAAGACGCGCACGCCGATGACCTTGCCGGTCTCGCCGTGCGGCACCTTCAGCGAGGTGTCACGGACCTCACGGGCCTTCTCACCGAAGATCGCGCGGAGCAGGCGCTCCTCCGGGGTCAGCTCGGTCTCGCCCTTCGGGGTGACCTTGCCGACGAGGATGTCACCGGCGACGACCTCGGCACCGATGCGGATGATGCCGCGCTCGTCGAGGTCGGCGAGGACCTCCTCGGAGACGTTCGGGATGTCCCGGGTGATCTCCTCGGGGCCGAGCTTGGTGTCACGGGCGTCGACCTCGTGCTCCTCGATGTGGATCGAGGAGAGGACGTCGTCCTGGACGAGGCGCTGCGACAGGATGATCGCGTCCTCGTAGTTGTGACCCTCCCACGGCATGAACGCCACGAGCAGGTTCTTGCCGAGGGCCATCTCGCCGTTCTGGGTGGCCGGGCCGTCGGCCAGCACCTGGCCGGTGACGACGCGGTCGCCCTCGTTGACGATGACCTTCTGGTTGACCGAGGTGCCCTGGTTGGAGCGGGCGAACTTGGCCAGGCGGTACGTGATGTACGTGCCGTCGTCGTTGGCGGTGGTGATGTAGTCCGCGGAGACCTCCTGGACCACACCGGGCTTCTCGGCCTTGACGACGTCGCCGGCGTCGACGGCGGAGCGGTACTCCATGCCGGTGCCGACGAGCGGGGCCTCCGCCTGGATCAGCGGAACGGCCTGGCGCATCATGTTCGCGCCCATGAGGGCGCGGTTGGCGTCGTCGTGCTCCAGGAACGGGATCATGGCGGTCGCGACCGACACCATCTGGCGCGGCGAGACGTCCATGTAGTCCACGTCCTCGGGGCTGACGTAGTCGACCTCGCCGCCCTTGCGGCGGACCAGGACGCGGCTCTCGGTGAAGCGCAGGTCGTCGCTGAGGGTGGCGTTGGCCTGCGCGATGACGAAGCGGTCCTCCTCGTCGGCGGTCAGGTAGTCCACCTGGTCGGTGACCTGGCCGTCGACGACCTTGCGGTACGGGGTCTCGACGAAACCGAACGCGTTGACGCGGCCGTAGGTGGCGAGCGAGCCGATCAGACCGATGTTCGGGCCTTCCGGCGTCTCGATCGGGCACATGCGGCCGTAGTGCGAGGGGTGCACGTCACGGACCTCGAAGCCGGCCCGCTCACGGGACAGACCGCCGGGGCCGAGCGCCGACAGGCGGCGCTTGTGGGTCAGCCCGGACAGCGGGTTGTTCTGGTCCATGAACTGCGACAGCTGGCTGGTGCCGAAGAACTCCTTGATGGAGGCGACGACCGGCCGGATGTTGATCAGGGTCTGCGGCGTGATCGCCTCGACGTCCTGGGTGGTCATGCGCTCGCGGACGACGCGCTCCATGCGGGCCAGACCCGTGCGGACCTGGTTCTGGATGAGCTCGCCGACGCTGCGCAGGCGGCGGTTGCCGAAGTGGTCGATGTCGTCGGTCTCGACGACCACGGTCTGGCCGTTGTCACCGACCGTCTCGGTCTCGCCGGCGTGCAGCTTCACCAGGTACTTGATCGTCGCGATGATGTCCTCGACGGTCAGGATGCCCGCATCCAGCGGGGTGTCCGTACCCAGCTTCTTGTTGACCTTGTAGCGGCCGACCTTGGCGAGGTCGTAGCGCTTGGGGTTGAAGTAGAGGTTCTCCAGCAGCGTCTGCGCGGCCTCACGCGTCGGGGGCTCGCCCGGGCGCAGCTTGCGGTAGATGTCGAGCAGCGCGTCGTCCTGGCCCTGGGTGTGGTCCTTCTCCAGGGTGGCGCGCATCGACTCGTACTCGCCGAACTCCTCGAGGATCTGCTCGTTGGTCCAGCCGAGCGCCTTGAGCAGAACGGTGACGGACTGCTTGCGCTTGCGGTCGATGCGGACACCGACCATGTCGCGCTTGTCGATCTCCATCTCCAGCCAGGCACCCCGGGACGGGATGATCTTGGCGGAGAAGATGTCCTTGTCGGACGTCTTGTCGACGGTGGAGTCGAAGTAGACACCGGGGGAACGGACCAGCTGCGACACCACGACACGCTCGGTGCCGTTGATGACGAAGGTGCCCTTGTTGGTCATGAGCGGGAAGTCGCCCATGAAGACCGTCTGGGACTTGATCTCGCCGGTCTCGTTGTTGGTGAACTCGGCCGTGACGAAGAGCGGCGCGGCGTAGGTGAAGTCGCGCTCCTTGCACTCGTCGATCGAGTTCTTCGGCGGCTCGAAGCGGTGGTCACGGAAGGTCAGCGACATCGACCCCGAGAAGTCCTCGATCGGGGAGATCTCCTCGAAGATCTCTTCGAGGCCGGACTTGGTGGGAACGTCCTGACCGTTCTCGAGAGCCTCCTCGACGCGAGCCTTCCACGCGTCGTTGCCGAGCAGCCAGTCGAAGCTCTCGGTCTGGAGCGCGAGAAGGTTCGGAACCTCGAGGGGCTCCTTGATCTTTGCAAAGGAGATGCGCAGCGGGGCGGTGCTGGCGCCGTTGTTCGTATTCGCGGTCGAGGCAGTGCGCGAGGCGGCCAAGAGGGGGTCCTTCCGAGGGCTCGGACTCACTACGCGCGTACCGGCCCCTCCCCCGCTCACCGGGACGGACGGTGTCCGAAATGGCGAAACGCCAGGTCGGACGCAGGTCGGTCGTCGATGCTCGAGTGAGGGCATGCCCCTGGTGACGGGCAGGGGACAGCTAACAGGCAGCGCAAAGTGACACTGTAGCCACTTGGCCCGCTGATGTCCAGTGCGGGGTGTTTGAGAACCTCGTCGTCGTCACCGCCTGCGGCAGGTCGCCCTCAACGCACGTTGATACTGCCCTCTTCGTCGTCGATCCATGCCTCGGATTCGGATTCTTGTGACGACGCGTCCTGAGAATTGCGCGCTGCGTGCAGTTCCGTCAAGGCCCCCACATGTCCGAGCCGGACACCGCCGTCGTCACCTGCGGTGGGTCGTCCGCGGCCCTCCGGGGGCACGACGAAGATCACCTTACCCCGCCCCGGCACGGGTGCAAGGCCGCCACAGCCACCCCCCGGAACGCCGAGGAGCGACCACCCGGATGGATGATCGCTCCTCGGTGCGTTCGTGTTACAGCCCCGGCGCGGTGTTTTCCGCGCCCGGGCCGTCAGCACGCGGGAGTCCGTGACGGACCCGTCGAGGGCCGTGCGGCCCGTGCCGGTCGGACGACCGTGCAGGTCTTACTTGACCTCGACGGAGGCGCCGGCGCCCTCCAGGGCCTCCTTGGCCTTGTCCGCGGTCTCCTTGTTGACCTTCTCGAGGACGGGCTTCGGGGCACCGTCGACCAGGTCCTTGGCCTCCTTCAGGCCCAGGGAGGTCAGCTCGCGCACGACCTTGATGACCTGGATCTTCTTGTCACCGGCGCCGGCGAGGATGACGTCGAACTCGTCCTTCTCCTCGGCGGCGGCGGCCTCGCCGCCACCCTGGCCGGCAGCACCGGCGACGACGACCGGGGCGGCCGCGGCGGCGGTGACGTCGAACTTCTCCTCGAAGGCCTTCACGAACTCGGAGAGCTCGATGAGGGTCATCTCCTCGAACTGGGCAAGCAGCTCGTCCTGGGACAGCTTCGCCATGATGGCGGTCCTTCCACTCAAGTCGGCAGGTGCCGGATGTACTGGTTGAGGCGGGCGTACGTCGGCCCGCTGCGACCCGTGCCGTGGGTACGGGTCAGAAAGCGAGCCGAATTACTCGGCACCGCCCTGCTCGGCCTGCTTGGCGCGCAGCGCGTCCACGGTGCGGACGAGCTTCGTCGGCAGCGCCTGGAAGACGGAGGCAGCCTGGGACTGCTTCGCCTTGAAGGCACCGGCCAGCTTGCTGAGCAGAACCTCGCGGGACTCCAGGTCCGCGAGCTTCTTGATCTCGTCGGCGGAGAGGGCCTTGCCCTCCAGGACACCGCCCTTGATGACGAGATTCGGGTTGTCCTTGGCGAAGTCACGGAGACCCTTCGCCGACTCCACCGGGTCACCGGTGACGAAGGCGACAGCCGTCGGACCGTTGAACAGGTCGTCCAGCGTCGTGATCCCGGCCTCGTTGGCCGCAATCTTGGTCAGCGTGTTCTTCACCACGGCGTACTGGGCGTTCTCACCGAGCGAACGACGCAGCGTCTTGAGCTGCGCCACGGTGAGACCGCGGTACTCGGTCAGCACGGCAGCAGACGAGTTGCGGAACTTGTCCGTCAGCTCGGCAACCGCGGCAGCCTTGTCGGGCCTCGCCATAGAGCCTCGGCCTCCTTCCGGGTGATTCGGACCGCGCGGACCCGAAGGAGGACTGGGGAAAACGAAACGCCCCGGCGCAGGCGCACGGGGCGGACTCGACCGGGGGCACGCACGACACGCGGACGTACGTACTCCGGGAGTTCTTCCACTGTCACCTGCGCGGGCCGTCCGCGTGTTCAGCGGATCCTTCGGCCACCGCACGCACGTACGAGCGCACGGCAACGACCAGCGGTCTTTGGCTTCGGTCAGGAAGAGTACGGGAACGGGGCGCGCCGGAGCAAATCCGCCCCGTTCCGGGGATCACTGCAGGCCGGCGCCCTCGGCGGAGCCCATCAGCAGCTCCTCCAGCTTCGCGGTGTCCGAGGCCGCCGGGGCGGCGACGTCCACGGGCTTGTCGTAGTCGAGGAAGGTGAAGGTCATGTCGAACGGGCCCTGGTCCGCGTCCGCCTGCATACGGAACTGCCTGGCGCGGTACTCGCCGTCGACCCACAGGTCCATGGTGACCTTGTCGACGCCCAGCTCGTCGAGCTGCTGCAGGCTCTGCTCGTGCTGCTCCCGCAGCGTCGCGTCCTTGTGCTTGTCCTGCTCCTTCATCGCCGTGCGGAGCTCGTCCAGGGTGGCGGTGCCCTGGTAGTGGGTGGTCTTGACGCCCTCGACGGTCTCGGTGCCGACCTCCTTGGTGTCCTTGGCTCCGGTGAGCATGCTGGACTCGGCCGCCGGGTTCTGCCGGGCCTGCGAGGAGGCGCTGCTCACCTGGTCCAGCCCCTTGCCGGCCTCGGCGCCGGACAAGTCGAACTTGACCCAGTGCTTGCCGTTCAGCTCCTTGGCGGCGTCGGGGCCGCCGTTGAGGTACATGACCTTGTCGACGAGGCGGATCTCCGTGTTCTGCTTCGTGCCCCGGGCGGACGCCGACCACTTCATGCTCATGGCGATGGTGGGCTTAAGCGCATCGCGGCCTCGGCCGTGAACTGGCCCTGCTGCGGGATCCGGCTGGTCATGCGGTAGTGGGCGGAGGTGATGTCCTCCGCGTGGGAAGCCGCCTTGGCCACCGCGGCGGCCGCCGGCGACATCTTCGGCGCGTCGTCGCCCGTGCCACAGCTCACCGCGCCCGCGGCGAGCAGCAGCGCGGTCAGGCCGGCGCCCCCGGCTCTGCGTACAGAGATCCCCATGGTCCCCCCTCAGGAAACAGACAGGCTGTACATAGGAACGGGCTCAACCTATCCGAACAAGATCGAAAAGTCAGGAAGAATCCTTGACCTTTGCCATACCGCCCGTTGGCGAAGATCGCGCACGCGAGGGTGCCGGGGAACGGGCACGTGGCGGCGCCGCAGGCCGCTGGAGCGCCCGGGAACGGGACGAGCCCCGCACCGTAAGGGGTGCGGGGCTCGTCGGAGACTGCCGGTGAGCCGTGGCTCAGACCGCGGCCGGGTCCTCCTCGACGAGGAGGTTGCGGGTGCGGTTCGGGTCGACCGGGATGCCGGGGCCCATCGTGGTGCTGATGGCGGCCTTCTTGATGTAGCGGCCCTTGGCGGCGGACGGCTTCAGACGGAGGATCTCCTCCAGCGCGGCGCCGTAGTTCTCCACCAGCTTGGTGTCGTCGAACGACGTCTTGCCGATGATGAAGTGCAGGTTCGCGTGCTTGTCGACACGGAACTCGATCTTGCCGCCCTTGATGTCGGAGACGGCCTTGGCCACGTCGGGGGTGACGGTGCCGGTCTTCGGGTTCGGCATCAGACCACGGGGGCCGAGGACGCGGCCGAGGCGGCCGACCTTGCCCATGAGGTCCGGGGTGGCGACGACGGCGTCGAAGTCCAGGCGGCCCTTCGACACCTCGTCGATCAGCTCGTCGGCGCCGACGATGTCGGCGCCCGCGGCACGCGCGGCCTCGGCACGGTCGCCGGTCGCGAAGACCAGGACCCGGGCGGTCTTACCGGTGCCGTGCGGAAGGTTCACGGTGCCACGGACCATCTGGTCGGCCTTGCGCGGGTCGACACCCAGACGGAAGGCGACCTCGACGGTGCCGTCGAACTTGGTCGTGGAGGTCTCCTTGGCGAGACGGACGGCCTCGAGCGGGGCGTACAGCTTGTCCCGGTCGATCTTGGCGTCCGCAGCGCGGAGAGCCTTGCTGCGCTTGCTCACAACTGCTCCTGTGGGTTCTGAAAGGAGTCGTGGTACGGGCCGAGCAGGCCCTCCCACGTGCGGCCCGGTCCGGCCGCGGGAGTGCTTCGGGGGCTCAGGCCTCGATGGTGACGCCCATGGAGCGGGCGGTGCCGGCGATGATCTTCTCGGCGGCGTCCAGGTCGTTGGCGTTGAGGTCGGGCATCTTGGTCTGGGCGATCTCGCGGATCTGGTCGCGCGTGATCTTGGCGACCTTGGTCTTGTGCGGCTCGCCGGAGCCCTTCTCCACGCCCGCGGCCTTGAGGATCATCTTGGCGGCCGGCGGCGTCTTGGTGATGAAGGTGAAGGAACGGTCCTCGTAGACCGTGATCTCCACCGGGATGACCCACCCGCGCTGCGACTCGGTCGCGGCGTTGTAGGCCTTGCAGAACTCCATGATGTTGACGCCGTGCTGACCCAGCGCCGGACCGACCGGCGGGGCCGGGTTGGCGGCGCCGGCCTGGATCTGGAGCTTGATGAGCCCCGTGACCTTCTTCTTCTTGGGAGGCATGTGCTCTCTCCGGGTCCTAGTGAGAGTGGTCGGCCTCCGGCGGGCGGTCCCGGATCGTCGTCCCGGATCCTCCGGACGGAGGCATACCGCACAACGATAACGGGTAGCCCGTTCGCTCCCCAAACCAGCAGGTGCCCCGGCACCGGGCCCCGGGGCGGGGCGCCGGCCCGGGGCCGCGGGAGGCCGGGGTACGAGTCAGGGCCGCGGGTACAGGTCAGGGCCGCGGGTGCGGGCCGGCACCGGTCACGGGCGACGCGTCGGCGGCAGCACCACCACCGCGTCGCCGACGGGCCTCTCGCCCGCGGCGTCGGAGGGACGACCCACGACCTGTCCGTGGACCGCCATGGCCGTCGAGCCGCCGCCGTCGAGGTTGACGGCCTCGACCAGTCCGAGCGACCGGGCCACGTCGGCGGCCTCCGGGATGCTCAGGCCCAGGTCGTCGGTGGAGCGCCCGTCGACGGTGACCAGCACGGTACGTCCGTACCCGTCCGTGCCGGCGAGGGTCCGCGGGTTGCGTTTGACCACCCAGCCGTAGGCCCAGCTGGGGTCGCCCGCGTGGTCCATGCCGTCCCGGCGCTGGGTGATCTCCTCCTGTCCCCGGTGCACGAGCTGGGGCCCGCCGTTGACGATCGTGGTGCGGCGGCTCACGGGCCGCGGCCTGCCGGTCGCGGCGTCGGTCAGCTCGGTGTGCACCCGCACCCGGTCGCCGGCCCGGACGGCGGCGAGCAGGTCCGCCGCGGCGCCGGTGGCCTGCACGGAGGTGGTGCCGGGGGCGAGTGCGGTGCCGCGCGCGGCGGCCACGGAGATCACCCGCTGGTGTGCGTCGAGCACGAGCTCGCGGCCGGGGCCGGACGGGGTGCGGGCGCCGTACTCGGGGGTGAACACGACCAGTTCGCTGTCGTCGGTGCAGGTGATGTCGTGCAGGGGCCGGGACGTCGGGCGGTCGGTCGCGTCGCCGCCGCAGTTGCGGATCAGGCCGGGCACCCGGTTGATGCCGTCCAGCGGCACCGAGCGCCCGCCGATCCGCACGCTGCCGCGCCAGGAGAGCCGTTCGACGCTGCTGCCGCCGTGCTCGTCCAGCACCAATGCGGGGCGGTCGCCGACGGGCTCGGAGAGCAGTTCGCCGTCGTAGACGCCGACACCGGCGGGGTCTCCGGGTGCGCCGGAGGCGGGGTCCAGGACGAAGAAGCCGGCGTTGACGGCGACCGTGGCGCCGGCCGCCCGGGCCAGCGCGGAGGTGGTCTCGCGGCCCTCCAGGTCGGGGCCGAAGGCGGCGTCGAGCCGGCCGGTGAACAGGCGGGGGTCGATGGTGACCACGTCGACGTGCCAGGGCCCGCCCGCCGCGCGGTCGCCGTCCCAGCCGGTGTAGACGGCGGAGGCGGACTCGCCTGCCGCGGCCATGCGGGCGCGTTCCTGCTCGGCCTCGGCCCGGGTGCGCCAGGAGCCGACCCGGACCCGGTAGCCGAGCGTCCCGGGCGACATGTCGGCGGCCCGGGGCCGTGCCACGGCCTCGACCCGGGCGTCGAAGCCCTCGGCGCGCAGCCGTTCGCTCTCCGCACGGGCGTCGGCCTCGCCGGACAGCGCCAGGGGCGGCGCGTCGGGGTCGGGCGAGGAGATGTCCGGGATCTGCACCTCCAGCGTCCAGAACAGGGCGTCGTCGGTGCCGCCGCGAGTGATCCGGGTCAGGCGCACGCCGGGCTGCAGCGTGGTGGTGGTGCGGGTCTCCGGCAGGCCGGCGGGGCCGAGGTCGAGCCGGCCGGCGAGGACCGGATCGGTGCCCGGGCCGGGCAGGGCGGCCGGTCCGGTCGCGGCCAGGGCGTCCGGCTGCGCGAGCCCCGCCCAGACCAGCGCCAGCAGGGCGCCCGCGCGGAGCAGGGGAACGGCACGTCTTCGGGATGCGCGCTGTGTCATGTACGGGACGGTAGGGCGCCGGGGCGGCATCCGACAGAGCCCCGAAAGGCGCGCCGGTGACGTCCGGCCGTCCTCGCGGTGACGGCGGCCGTGACTGCGCGCCCGGAGGAAACGGCGAAGCCCCCGCCCGGCGGTGAGACCGCGGGACAGGGGCTGGGCCGGACGGTGCGAGGTCAGTTCTTCTGGATCTGGGTCAGTTCTTCTGGATCTGGTCGAAGGACAGCTCGACCGGCGTCTCGCGGCCGAAGATCTCGACCAGGCCCTTGACCTTCTTCGAGTCCGGGTTGATCTCGTTGATGGTGGCCTGCAGGGTGGCGAAGGGGCCGTCGGTGACGGTGACCGAGTCGCCGACCTCGAAGTCCAGCACCTGGACCTCGACCTTGCGCTGCGGCACGGGACGGCCCTCGGCCTCGGCGGCCTCGCGGGCGGCCCGCTCCTCCGCCTCCGGGGCGAGCATCTTCACGACCTCGTCCAGGGACAGCGGGTACGGGTCGTAGGCGTTGCCGACGAAGCCGGTGACGCCGGGCGTGTTGCGCACGACGCCCCAGGACTCGTTGGTCAGGTCCATGCGCACGAGGACGTAGCCGGGCAGCTTGTTCTGCCGGACGGTCTTGCGCTCGCCGTTCTTGATCTGGACGATCTCTTCCTCGGGCACCTCGGCCTGGTAGATGAAGTCCTCGACGTTCAGCGAGACGGCACGCTGCTCCAGGTTGGCCTTCACGCGCTTCTCGTAGCCGGCGTAGGTGTGGATGACGTACCACTCGCCGGGCAGGCTGCGCAGCTCCTCGCGGAGCTTGGCGACCGGGTCGAGCTCGGGCTCGGACGTCTCGGCCTCGCCGTCCTCACCCTCGGTGGCCTCGTCGCCGTCCTCGGCACCGGAGGCGGCCTGCTCGGCCGACTCGTCCGCCGCGGCCGGTGCAGCCTCGGCCTTGCCGCCCTCGTCCGCACCCTCGACGGTGTCGAGCTCGTCAGCCACGGACTCGGTCGGCTCGATGGCGTCGTTCAGGTTCGGGTCAGACACGGTGGCTGCTTCTTCCTGGTTACATAGGGGTGGAACATGCGAAAACGGGCGCCGGTCACCACGGCGCCCTTCGCTCGTGACTCAGCCGAAGACGTACTTGGCCGCGTGGTTGAGCCCATAGTCAATCACGGTCACCAGGGCGATCATGACGGCAACGAAGAAGATCACCACAGTGGTGTACGACGTCAGCTGGTTGCGCGTGGGCCAGACGACTTTGCGGAGTTCGGCGATGATCTGCCGGTAGAAGAGCGCAAGGCGCTTCAGCGGACCCTTCTTGGCCCGCTTGCCGCCCTTGCGCGGCTTCTTCTTGGACTCCGACACCTCGTCCCGGGCGTCAGGCGTGTCGAGGGAGCCCACGGCGTCCGTCATGCATCCTCACCTGATTCCCGGGTCGTGGCCGTGCCGCGCCCGGTCGAGCCGCACGGCGGTGCAATTGCAGTACGTACATGCGCACACATCCTGGCGAAGGTGTGTGTAGCAGGGCCGGAGGGACTTGAACCCCCAACCGCTGGTTTTGGAGACCAGTGCTCTACCAATTGAGCTACGACCCTTTGTGTTCCCCCAACGTACCGCATCCGGCCAGATGCCCGGCGTGCACCGATGTCCGGCGCGGCTGCTGAAGGCCAACGAGGTGAGAGTGTACGTGCTCTGCGGCCGGGCGTCGAACGGGAAGCGCACTTCGGTTTCCCCGAGGTGTCCGAAAGCCCACGGGTGAAGGGGCCGGGAGCGGACGGGGAGCGGCCCGGAGGGCGGGGCGCCCACGGCCGCCGGGCGCGCTGCGGCAGGGACGGTGCGCGGTGGGCGGGACGACCCCGGCGGGCCCCGGTGCCGCACGGCGGCGGCGCGGCCGGCGAAGCCCGGGCGGCCGGGCGGTGAGCTGCCGGCGCGGCGCACGACCGCGGGCAGCGGTGAAGGCCGGCGCGCCTGGGCCCGCACACAGAGGTGAACGGCCGGCAGGGCCCGGGACCGCACACGGAGGTGCGAGGCCGGCACCGCACGGGATCGCACGCGTGTTCGCGGCGTGAACCGCTTCCGCCCGCTTCGTGAAACCCGTGTGTCCCGGTGACCGGCTGTCTGGAACGATGGCGGCATGAGCGCTGCAACCCCTCCCACCGAGCGCCGGGTCTCCGCCCGGATCGGGGCGATCTCCGAGTCCGCCACCCTCGCCGTGGACGCAAAGGCCAAGGCTCTGAAGGCCGCCGGGCGTCCGGTGATCGGCTTCGGCGCCGGTGAGCCCGACTTCCCGACCCCGGACTACATCGTCGAAGCCGCGGTCGAGGCCTGCAAGAACCCCAAGTACCACCGTTACACCCCGGCCGGCGGCCTGCCCGAGCTGAAGGCCGCGATCGCCGCCAAGACGCTGCGCGACTCCGGCTGGGAGCCGGACGTCTCCCAGATCCTGGTCACCAACGGCGGCAAGCAGGCCATCTACGAGGCCTTCGCCGCGATCCTGGACCCGGGCGACGAGGTCATCGTGCCGGCGCCGTACTGGACGACGTACCCGGAGTCGATCCGCCTGGCCGGCGGTGTCCCGGTGGAGGTCGTCGCGGACGAGAGCACCGGCTACCGGGTGACGGTGGAGCAGCTGGAGGCGGCCCGCACGGAGAAGACCAAGGTCGTCCTGTTCGTCTCCCCCTCCAACCCGACCGGCGCGGTGTACTCCGAGGCCGAGACCGAGGCGATCGGCCGCTGGGCGCTGGAGCACGGCCTGTGGGTGCTCACCGACGAGATCTACGAGCACCTGGTGTACGGCGACGCCGTCTCGGTGTCGCTGCCGGCGCTGCTGCCCGAGCTGCGCGACAAGTGCATCGTCGTCAACGGCGTGGCCAAGACCTACGCCATGACCGGCTGGCGCGTGGGCTGGGTCATCGGCCCGAAGGACGTGGTGAAGGCCGCGACCAACCTGCAGTCGCACGCCACCTCCAACGTCTCCAACGTGTCCCAGGCGGCCGCCCTGGCCGCCGTCTCCGGTGACCTGGAGGCCGTGGCCAAGATGCGCGAGGCCTTCGACCGCCGCCGCAGGACCATCGTGCGGATGCTCAACGAGATCGACGGCGTGGTCTGCCCGGAGCCCCAGGGCGCGTTCTACGCGTACCCGTCGGTGAAGGCGCTCATCGGCAAGGAGATCCGCGGCAAGCGCCCGCAGAACACGGTCGAGCTGGCCGCGCTCATCCTGGAGGAGGCCGAGGTCGCGGTCGTCCCGGGCGAGGCGTTCGGCACGCCGGGCTACCTGCGGCTGTCCTACGCCCTCGGCGACGAGGACCTGGTGGAGGGCGTGAGCCGGATGCAGAAGCTGCTGGCGGAGGCCAGGGACTGACCCGTCCCGCTCCCCCTCGGGTGGCACCTGGGCACGGCCCCGGGTGCCACCGTTCGTTCGTACGGGCAAGACCCCGTACGGGGAAACGGCTACCGGGGAGCGGGGGGCGTGCGGCAGGATCCTCGGATGGAGCACGTACGCGATCTCTCCGAGCTGCCGAAGGCCCATCTGCACCTGCACTTCACCGGGTCGATGCGGCCCGGCACCCTGCTGGAACTGGCCGACAAGTACGGCGTGCGCCTGCCGGAGGCCCTGACGGACGCCCTGGTCAGCGGGGAGCCGCCGAAGCTGCGGGCCACCGACGAGCGGGGCTGGTTCCGCTTCCAGCGGCTGTACGACGCGGCGCGGTCCTGCCTGCGGGCGCCGGAGGACATCCAGCGTCTGGTGCGGGAGGCGGCCGAGGAGGACCTGAGGGACGGCTCGGGGTGGCTGGAGATCCAGGTCGACCCGACCTCGTACGCGCCCCGGCTGGGCGGCCTCATCCCGGCCCTGGAGATCATCCTGGACGCCGTGGAGACGGCGTCGCGGGACACCGGGCTGGGCATGCGGGTCCTGGTCGCCGCCAACCGCATGAAGCACCCTCTGGACGCCCGTACGCTGGCCCGTCTCGCGGTGCGCTACCGGGAGAGGGGCGTGGTCGGCTTCGGGCTGTCCAACGACGAGCGGCGGGGCATGGCGCGGGACTTCGACCGGGCGTTCGCCATCGCCCGGGCCGGCGGCCTGTTCGCGGCCCCGCACGGCGGTGAGCTGACCGGCCCGGCCTCGGTCCGCGACTGCCTGGACGACCTGCACGCCCACCGCGTGGGCCACGGCGTGCGGGCGGCGGAGGACCCCGCCCTGCTGCGGCGCCTGGCCGAGCAGGGCGTGACCTGCGAGGTGTGCCCGGCGTCCAATGTGGCCCTGGGCGTGTACGACAAGCCGGAGGACGTCCCGCTGCGCACCTTGCACGAGGCGGGGGTCCCGATGGCGCTGGGCGCCGACGACCCCTTGCTGTTCGGCTCGCGGCTGGCCGCCCAGTACGAGATCGCCCGCCGGCATCACGGCTTCACGGACGCCGAGCTGGCCGAGCTGGCCCGCCAGTCCATCCGTGCCTCGGCCGCCCCGGAGGACGTCCGGGACAAGCTGCTGGCCGGGGTGGACGACTGGCTGGCGGGCTGAGGCGGCCTCAGTCGCGGGCCAGGGCGCCGATCACCAGCGGCAGCGTGCTCTTGTCGAAGATCTGGTCGTACCTCGCCCCGTCGACGAGGGTGCCGTCGACCTTCAGGGCGGGCGTGCCGGTCGCTCCGGACCGCTCGAAGGCCTGCTCGGAGGCGGTCACGAAGGAGCGGTACTTCATGTCCTTCACCGCCGCGTCGAACTCCTTGCTGCGCAGGCCCTTGACCCGGGAGGCCATGTCCAGCAGGAAGGCGTCGGTGAATCCGTCGACGCTCTCCTCGGGCTGGTGGGCGTAGAGCACGTCGTGGTACTCGGCGAACTTGCCCGCGTCCAGGGCGGCCCTGAGCGCGTTGGCGGCCTTCTGGGAGCCGTGGCCGCCGAGCCGGTCGTCCAGGAAGGAGGCCAGGGTGTACTCGGCCCGGACCTGTCCCGAGCGGACCAGGTCGCGCAGGGCCTCGCCGCCGCCCTTGGTCTCGAACCGCCGGCAGACCGGGCAGCGGGCGTCCTCGTAGACGTGGACGACGGTCCTGGCGTCGGGCGAGCCGACGCGGACGGTGGTGCCGTCGGACGCGAGCGACTCGGTGACGTCCGCCGCCGACGCGCGGGCGGCCGGTTTCCCGTCGGCGCCGCCCCCGCCGCCGTCGTGGGCCGCCGAGCCGCAGCCCGTGGCCAGTGCGCCCAGCAGCACGCTCGCCACCGCGATCGCGGCTGCGCGGCCGGCTCGTCCACCTCGCATGGTCTCCCCTCCCTGTCGGACGGGCACCGACCCTACGCGATCTTGGCCGGTGTCTTCGCCCGCCGTCCGGTGCAGGGGCGGGGCGAGGCGGCGCAGGAAAGCCGGGCGGGCTGCCGGCCTACAGGCCGACGCCGACCGTGACCGGCTCGTTGACCAGGGTGATGCCGAACGCCTCGCGGACCCCGGCCACCACCTCGCGGGCCAGCGCCAGCAGGTCCTCGGTGGTGGCGCCGCCGCGGTTGGTCAGGGCGAGGGTGTGCTTGGTGGAGATCCGGGCCGGGCCGGTGCCGTAGCCCTTGGGGAAGCCCGCCTTCTCGATCAGCCAGGCCGCGGAGGTCTTGGTCCGTCCCGCCCCCGCCGGGTACGCGGGCGGTTCGGTGTCCGCGCCGAGCCGCTGGTGCACGCGGTCGCGGAAGGCGGCGAAGTCGGCGTCGGTGAGGATCGGGTTGGTGAAGAACGACCCGGCGGACCAGGTGTCGTGGTCGTCGGGGTCGAGCACCATGCCCTTGCCGGCGCGCAGCTTCAGCACGGTGTCCCGGGCGGCGGCGAGGGGGACGCGCTCGCCGGGTGCGACACCGAGGGCGCGGGCCGTCTCCGCGTACTTGATCGGTCCGGACAGGCCGCCGGCGTCCTCCAGCCGGAACCGGACCCGGAGCACGACGTACCGGCCGGGGTCGGCCTTGAAGCGGCTGTGCCGGTAGGAGAAGGCGCACTCCTCGTTGGTGAGGGTGACCGTCTCGCCGGCCCTGCGGTCGTAGGCGACGACCTCGGTGATGGTGCTGGAGACCTCCTGACCGTACGCCCCGACGTTCTGGATGGGGGTGGCGCCGGCACAGCCGGGGATCCCGGCGAGGCATTCGATGCCGGCGAGCCCGGCCTCCACGGTGCGGGCGACGGCGTCCGTCCACACCTCGCCGGCGGCCAGCTCCAGCGTCGTCCCGCGCAGCTCGACGCCGCGGGTGGCGATGCGCAGGGCCGTGCCGTCGAAGCCCTTGTCGCCGATGACCAGATTCGAGCCGCCTCCGATGACCAGCAGCGGGGTGCCCGCGGCGTCGGCCTCGCGGACGGCGTCGATCACCTCGGCGTCGGTCTCCGCGGTGATCAGCCGGTCGGCGGGGCCGCCCAGCCGGAAGGTGGTCAGCGGGGCCAGGGGCGCGTCGTGGAGTTCCTGCACGCGCCCAAGACTACGAGACCCCGCCGACCGGGCCGCCGAGGACCGTGCCGGGCCGTCGGGCCAACGGTCCGACGGCCCGGCACTCGGCCAACGGTCCTCGGCCAACGGTCCTCGGTCCGGGCGGCCGGACCGGGCGGCCGTCAGGCCAGGCGCACGAGGGCGCGGGCCATGCCGAGGACCTTCTGCCCCGCGCTGACGGCGGTGAGGTCCACGCGGACGGTGCGGTCGTCCAGCTTGGCCGCGACCTTGCCGGAGACCTCGATGGTGGCCCCCTTGTCGTCGTCGGGGACCACGACGGGCTTGGTGAAGCGGACGCCGTACTCGACGACCGCGCCCGGGTCGCCCGCCCAGTCGGTGACCACCCGGATCGCCTCGGCCATGGTGAACATGCCGTGCGCGATCACGTCCGGCAGCCCGACCTCCTTGGCGAACCGCTCGTTCCAGTGGATGGGGTTGAAGTCCCCGGAGGCGCCCGCGTACTGGACGAGCGTGGCCCGGGTCACGGGGAAGGTCCGGGCCGGCAGCTCGGTGCCGACCTCGACGTCGTCGTAGGCGATCTTCGCCGTCATTCGTTCCTCACGCCTCCTCGGCCGCGCGGGCCACGAGCTTCATCCAGGTGGTCGCCACGTGCTCGCCCGCCTCGTCGTGCACCTCGCCGCGGACGTCCAGGATGTCGTTGCCGGCCAGCGACTTGATCGCGTCGATGGTGGAGGTGACGGTCAGCCGGTCACCGGCGCGCACCGGACGGGTGTAGGCGAACTTCTGGTCGCCGTGCACCACCCTGCTGTAGTCCAGGCCCAGCTGCGGGTCCTGCACGACCTGCGCGGCGGCCTTGTATGTGATCACGAACACAAAGGTCGGCGGGGCGATCACGTCCGGGTGGCCGAGCGCCTTGGCCGCCTCGGGGTCCGCGTAGGCGGGGTTGGTGTCGCCCACCGCCTCGGCGAACTCCCGGATCTTCTCCCGGCCCACTTCGTAAGGGGCGGTGGGCGGGTAGGACCGCCCCACGAAGGACTGGTCGAGCGCCATGGGCGCGGCACCTCCTGGTGTCTTGCGTCGGTCGAGTGCAAACAGCATGAGGCCGCCCCCTGCTGCGGGGACGGCCTCATGGCTGCGTCTGATTTATCGCGTCTCGCGGTGCGTGGTGTGCGCGTTGCAACGCGGGCAGTGCTTCTTCATCTCCAGACGGTCCGGGTTGTTACGCCGGTTCTTCTTGGTGATGTAGTTCCGCTCCTTGCACTCCACGCAGGCCAGCGTGATCTTCGGGCGGACGTCGGTGGCAGCCACGTGAGTGCTCCTTGACGAACGGTGGACTAGAAATAACGCACATGAAGAGTAGCCGATCGACGGACCGACCCGGCAATCGGCTACTGAGAGTAGCGGTGACCGGACTTGAACCGGTGACACAGCGATTATGAGCCGCTTGCTCTACCGACTGAGCTACACCGCTGCGATGCGATCGGAACGCCGGAGGCGGACACCTCTCGCATCAGAGCCCCAAAACGGAATCGAACCGTTGACCTTCTCCTTACCATGGAGACGCTCTGCCGACTGAGCTATTGGGGCGAGCGATGAAGACATTACACGGTCCGCCGCCGTTCGCCCAAATCCGTTTCCGGCATTCCGCCCGCGTGCCGCCCTCCGGCCGCCGCGCGGGGCTGTGGCACCCCGGTCCGGGCACGGCTCGACCCCCCCTCGTCGCGTCCAGGCTTCTCGGCGGTACCGGTGGCCCGCTCTCGGCGGTACCGGTGACCCGCCGGCCGGCCGAGCGCCCCGGCCACGCCTCAGCGCCCCGGCCACAGCTCCGCGCCCCGGCCACACCGGTACGACGTGCCCGGCCACACCGGCACGACGCGCCCGGCCACACCGGTACGACTATTGCGCTCCTCCGCGGTCCCGCGCGGCGCCGACCCTAGGCTCGTCCGCACCCGCGCGATCTTGTGTCCGCGTCCCCCGCAGTCCCGCCGTCCCTGTCGTGCGTCACAGCTGGAGTGCGATGCCTCCCGGTCAGCAGCAGCCGCCCCCGTCGTCCTCCTCACCGGGTGCGCCGGGCCCGCCGGAGCCGGGCGTGCTGCTGCTGACCGGCGCCCGTCTGACCGACGGCCGCACGGTGGACGTACGCCTGGCCGACGGGCGCATCGAGGCGGTCGGCACGGCGGGCAGCCTGGCCCCGGCCCGGCGTGCCGGCCGGCGGGGCGCGGGCCTGCTGGGCGGGGGACGCGACACAGGCGACGGCTCCCGCGTCGACCTGAGCGGCTATCTGCTCCTGCCGGCCCCGGCCGAGCCGCACACCCACGCCGACACGGCCCTGACCGGCGACGCCGGCGGACCGGTGTCGTACGCGCCCGAGGACGTCCAGCGCCGGGCCGTGGAGGCCGCGCTGCTGCACCTGAGCCACGGCGCCACCGCCCTGCGCGCCCATGTGCGCGTGGGCGACGCCCGGGGGCTGGGCCCCCTGGGCGCGGTCCTGCGGGCGCAGCGGGCGCTGCGCGGGCTGGCCGAGCTGACGACGGTGGCGGTGCCCCGGGTGCTGACCGGGGCCGCCGGCGCGGAGGGCCTGGCGGTGCTGCGGGACGCGGTGGAGCTGGGCGCCGAGGTGGTCGGCGGCTGCCCGGACGTGGACCCCGACCCCACGGGCCACGTGGAGGCCGTGCTGGGCCTGGCCGCGGAGCACGGCCGCGCGGTCGACCTGCACACCGACGGCACGGATCCGGCGCGGCTGGCCCGCATCGCGGCCATGGCGGGCGGCCTGCGGACCGGGGTGACGCTGGGGCCGTGCGGCGGCCTGGAACGGCTGCCCGCCGACGTGGCGGCCCGCACGGCGGACCAGCTGGCCGCGGCCGGGGTGATGGTGGTGTGCCTGCCGCAGGGCGGCTGCGCGGGCGCCGAGGGCCTCGGCACGGCCCCGGTACGGCTGCTGCGGTCGGCCGGGGTCCGGGTGGCCGCGGGCAGCGGGGCCCTGCGGGACGTGGCGAACCCGGTGGGCCGCGGCGACCCGCTGGAGGCCGCCTATCTGCTGGCCGCCCGGCACGGCCTGGGCCCGGAGGAGGCCTACGACGCGGTGAGCGCGTCGGCCCGGGCGGTGCTGGGCCTGCCCGAGGTACGGGTGGAGGCGGGCTTCCCCGCGGAGCTGCTCGCGGTGCGCGGCGAACGGCTGGCGGGCGCGCTGTCGCTCGGCTACAGCCGGGTGGTGGTGCACCGAGGGCGCGTGGTGGCGCGTGCCAGCGCGGTGCGGGAGTTCTGCGACACGGTGGCCTCCGCGGCCCTGGGGCTGCCCCGGCAGGGGCGGGGGGAGCTGTCGTAGCGAGCGCCGGAGGCCGACAGCGGGGCCGGTGCCGGGCGGCGGGGTCGGGCGGTCGGCGCCGGGCGGTCGGCGCCGGGCGGTCGGCGCCGGGGCGGCCCGTCCGACGGCCGGTCAGGCATCCATGTGCCGTACGGGCGTTGTGTGCGGGCCGCGAGGCGGCACGCCGGGTGTGCCGGGTGACCGGCCGTGCGGCGGATGCGGCCGTTCGGGCGTACGGTCGGAAACATGCGGATTGTCATTGCTGGTGGTCATGGCCAGATCGCGCTGCGGCTGGAGCGGCTGCTCGCCGCGCGCGGGGACGAGGTGGCGGGCATCATCCGCCGAGCCGAGCAGGCCGAGGATCTGCGCGCGGCCGGAGCCGAACCGATCGTGCTGGACCTGGAGTCGGCCTCGGTCGAGGAGGTCGCGGAGCGGCTGCGCGGCGCGGACGCCGCCGTGTTCGCGGCCGGCGCGGGCCCGGGCAGCGGCGCGGCCCGCAAGGACACCGTGGACAAGGGCGCGGCCGTGCTCTTCGCCGACGCGGCGGTCAGGGCGGGCGTGCGGCGCATGCTGGTGGTCTCCTCGATGGGCGCCGACGCCCGGCACGAGGGCGACGAGGTGTTCGATGTGTACCTGCGCGCCAAGGGCGCGGCGGACGACTACGTACGCGCCCAGGAAGCCCTGGATTGGACGATCCTGCGGCCGGGCGCGCTGACGAACGACCCCGGTACCGGCCTGGTCCGCCTGGAGGCCCACACGGGCCGTGGCTCGATTCCCCGCGACGACGTGGCCAAGGTGCTGGCCGAACTCGTGGACACCCCGGCGACCGCCGGCCTGACTCTGGAACTCATCAGCGGCTCCGCCCCGGTGTCGGTGGCGGTGAAGTCGGTGGCGGGGAACTGACCGGCGGCCGACGCCGCTCGCGGTGATCGCCTGGACATGTGATCGCCTAGAAGAGCGGAAGCTGACCCGGGAACGGGGGCACCACGTACCCGTCCAGGGTCGGCTGCGACGCGTCCGGCTGCACCGTCCGCCGGGAGCCCGGGCAGGAGGTCAGCTCACCGTTCTCCCGTGTACCCGGAGGATCGTGACGGGCGAACCGCCCGGCGACGACAGCGATCTCCCGGCGGCACTCGGGGCAGTGTCTGCGACGCGAGGACATGGGGTCAGTGTGCACCGCGGCACTGACAGCGGCAGGAGCATCGCGCCGGCCTGCGCGCGCGGGCGGCGCGGGCAGGTGCGGGCAGGTGCGGGCGGCACAGGCGGGCACAGTGTTTCCGCGCGGGACCTGGGACGAGCCGGTTCCGCCTCGCCGGGGACGCCTGAGGGACGCGCGCTGATCGGCACGGGGAGCCCGACGGGGCCGGTACGACGAGGCCGGGGCGGCGTTGTCCCCGCCCTGCGCGGGGGTACTCCACGTCTCGCGATGGCCGAGCCAGCCTCCCCCGCGTCGCTTTCGCCTGCGCGGGGGAACACTGACGGCCCCGCAGACCGAGAGAGAGCGCCTCAACACGACACAGTGAGGCAGCGCACTGATCCCGCAGCCGCGACGAGCCGCAATGCCGAAGGGCCCGTGACCCACTGTTCAAGCAGGTCACGGGCCCTTCGTTCCCGTGTGGCGGCGCTAGGATTCGAACCTAGGAAGGCTGAGCCACACCGCCGGGGATGCTGCAGGTCGCCCGCCTTCCGGCGGTGCTCCCTGGCAACGACGTAAACAATACCTGATGCCGAGGGGTGCTTCGCCACCTGATTGATCCACGCCCGTGGATCATGGGGTGGCTAGGCTGGTGCGGATGCGCCCGGGACCCGACACCGGACTCGGCGGCGGCCTCCGGTGGACGCCGACACGCAGCTGGAACCCACCTCGACATCACGCAACAAGGAGCCACAGGACATGGCCGACTCCAGTTTCGACATCGTCTCGAAGGTCGAGCGGCAGGAGGTCGACAACGCCCTCAACCAGGCCGCCAAGGAGATCTCCCAGCGCTACGACTTCAAGGGCGTGGGTGCCTCGATCTCGTGGTCCGGTGACAAGATCCTCATGGAGGCCAACTCCGAGGACCGGGTGAAGGCTGTCCTCGACGTCTTCCAGTCCAAGCTGATCAAGCGCGGCATCTCGCTGAAGGCGCTGGACGCCGGTGAGCCGCAGCTGTCCGGCAAGGAGTACAAGATCTTCGCCTCCATCAAGGAGGGCATCTCGCAGGAGAACGCCAAGAAGGTGGCGAAGATCATCCGTGACGAGGGCCCGAAGGGTGTGAAGGCCCAGGTGCAGGGCGACGAGCTGCGCGTCAGCTCCAAGAGCCGGGACGACCTGCAGGCCGTCATCGCGCTGCTGAAGGGCAAGGAGTTCGACTTCGCGATGCAGTTCGTGAACTACCGCTGATGAACGGGTCTGACCTGCGCAGACGGAGCTAGGCAGACTTCGCAGGGCACAACGGGGGCACATCGCCGAGAACGGCCTCGACCGCTGCCCTCGTTGTGTCCTCCTCGTCGGGCCAGATGTGGGTGTAGGTGTCGAGCGTGATCGACGGCTTGGCGTGCCCGAGTCGCTTCTGCACGGTCTTGACGTTCTCCCCGTGCTTGATGAGGAGCGACGCGTAGAAGTGCCGTAGGTCGTGCAGGCTGGCGCCGTCGGGAATGGTGACGCGGGCCGGTTCACGACCTTCCGGCTTGCCACTGCGGACCCATGCCGCGTGCGCGGTGTCGTACGCCTCGGCAAGCGCGTCGGCGGCGAGCCTGCGCGTCCTGCCCCACACTTGCGACCAAGCGCCGCGGCGTACTACTTCGCGGTGCTGGTTCAGGAACAGCAGCCGCGCGGTACGGGTCCGGGGCTTCCTGGGGTCCGTGCGATCTTCGATCTTCACGCCGTGCGCGGGGAACTGTTCGAGGTGCGCGGCGAGCGCGTCGACGGTCGCCTTCGTGAGCGGCACCGTGCGGTAGCTCTGGTGCGTCTCGGAGCCGTCAGCCCTCGGTCACGCCCAGGTGAGGCGTTGCCCGTCGGGGCCGACGTGCAGCCGCATCCGGTCGGCCGGCGGGCACCCGTCCGCCTGCCACCGCGCGACTCGCTCGGTGATCTCGTCCCACAGACGCGCCGGGCCGCCCTGCCTCACCATCCACCGGCCGCCCTCTTGGAAGACGGCCGCCCATGACTCGGCGTCCACGTCGATCACGACATGTTCGGTGCGGCCGTCCCGTTCCAGGCTGAGCCGTTGCGCGTCCGGCGCGGCGAACTGGGCGACGAACCGGGCGGTCCAGTCGTCCAGCGCATCGGCGCCCAACTCTGTGGGCGCCGCGTCGCCCTCGCTCAGGTTCGGCAGGATGCCCAGCGGGGGCGGCAGGTGGGGGCGGGCCAGCATGAACGACACCTGTCCGCCCAGAACGGGGCCGCTGGCCGTGCCGTCGTCAGCGACCGTGAGCCGGACGAGTTCGGAGGCGTGCATCCATCCGCCGACCGTGACCAGCACCTCACCGCCGGGCCGGGTCTGCGCGAGCCAGTCGGCCGGCACGGTGCGCACGCTGCACGTGGCGATCACTCGGTCATACGGGCTGCCCTCCTTGTGGCCCGCGAGGCCGTCGCCGACCACGCGCGTAGGCCAGTACCCGGCGCCCGCGAGGGCCATTCCGGCGCGAGCGGACACCTCCGCGTCCACCTCGACCGTGGTCACGTTGTCCTCGCCGACGACATGGCACAGCAGCGCGGTTGAGTAACCCGTGCCCGTGCCGATCTCCAGCACGCGCGTTCCCTCGGTCGCCCGCAGGTCTTCGAGCATCCGCACGACAAGACTCGGCAGGGTGGACGACGACGACGGGGCCGCGGCGATACGCCCCTCGACCTGGTCGGGGAAGACGCTCCCGGCAACCTGCGTCACGAGGGTGTCGTCTTCGTAGATCCGCGCGAGTCCGGCCTCTGTGCTCCCCGTCGCCGGGCGGTACCAGCCGCCGTCTTCGTACTCGAACCAGCCACGCGCAAGGAACGCCTCACGGGGTACGGCCATGACGGCCGCTTCCCATTCCGGGCTGTGCAGGGCGCCCGACTTGGCCAGGCGCCGCGCGAGGTCGGCCCGGAGGTGTTCCGACGGCAGGGTTTCACTCATGCTGGCTCGCTCCGTCCTCCAACAGGTCTGCGATTGCGTGTGTGATCGGCAGTCCGGCCGCGTCTTCGAGCCACGCCCATTGGCCGTTGGGGTTGCACTCCAGGAACCACCATGCACCGTCCGTCGTCACCGCGAAGTCGAAGGCGCCGAAGTTCAGGCCGAAGTCGGCGAGGAACCGCAGCAGCGCCCCGCGTATCCCGTCCGGGCAGGTGATCGGCTCGTAGGTGAGGTTCTGGTACTCGGCTCGCCAGTCCACGACCCCGGGCGGCGCCGTGATACGAGCGCTGAACACCTGCTCGCCGACGACGACCGCGCGCACGTCGGCCACCTTGGGCACCTGCGCTTGGAACAGGTGGGCGCTGTGGCTCACGCCGCCGTCGATCTCGCCCGCCTCGACGGGGGCCGCCCAGATGCCGGCGGGCTCGCCCTCCACCTCGTACGCCCCGGCGTGCAAGGGCTTGTAGATGGTCGGCTGCGCGGCGCAGAACGCCTTGGCCTCCATCGGGTCATTCGTGATCAGGGTGTCCGGGACCGTGAGCCCTACCCGGGTCGCCGCGTCGAGCTGCGCGGGCTTGTACTCCGCCCGCGCGATGGCCTGCGGGTGGCTCAGGTACAGGCACCCCGGCAGCGCGCCCAGCACGCCGCCCAGGCCGCGCCGGTTCTCCTGCGCGGCGAACCTGGCCGCCTGCTCGCCGGTCCCAGTCGGGTAGGGACTCGGTCGGCGGTGGTACAGGGCACGCACGGCAGACAGATCGGCCGTGCGCTCCCCGACGGTCAGCCGCCCGGTCCACCCTCCCCCAGACTTCGTCCGGGAGGTGCCCCCAGCCCCGATGCGCGCGTTAAGCACCGCGGGCGCGGGGAAGTCGCGCCCCGGGTCGAACCGGAGGACGGGCACCCGGCGCCGGTTCAACTCGGCGATGACCAGATCGGCGGTTGCGTCCTCGAACTCCGTGCAGACCAGCACCGGGCGTCCGTCCATGACGCTCCCCCTTAGTCCTGCGTCGCGTCGTGGCCGGAGTCGGAGTCCTGCTTGCCGTCCTTGCTGACCTGCGTGGGCGGGTAGGTGTTCACGCTGGTGCCGTGCTTGCCGAGTTCGGCCGGCGTCATGGCTCCGTCCTCGCCGATCCATCGGCCGGTCTGCGTGGCCGGGTCGAGGCCCGCGTACCGCCACGGCGAGGGAGAACCGTTGCGCAGCGGAGCCATACGGCGCAGCCCCCACGGGGTCGGCGCGGTGGTCTCCGTACCTGCGAGGCTCGTCTGCAAGTCTCCTCCTTGGTCGCTTCGTACGGTGGTGTCGTGCTGGACCCGCCCCGGCAGGCGCTCGACCTGTCCAAGGGTTGCGGACGGTGATCCGACCGGGGCGGGGGTGGTGCCCGCTCCCCTGCCGGGGGTGGTGTGGGAGAACCTGTGAACGAGTCGTCCCCGGCAGGGGGCGGAGTCTTCAACGGCGGGGCAGTCGGTGACGGCCCCCCGTCGCGCCCGTGGACAAGGGCCGCGGCGGGGGCGCATGTGCGGGCACGGTGAGCGTGGCGGACTGTGCGACGCGGTCCGCGGTTCGGTCCCGGTCGTGCGACTGGACACGCACTATGTGGTCGAGCTCCGCGATGCATGGGCCGCACGCGTATAAGTCACCCGTCGCGCCCGGTGTCGTCACCGAGCCGACCCACAGGACGCGTACGCCCTCGCGTCGGCAGTACAGCCAACAGGCCCCGGTCACCCACGGGTTCCCGTCGTCCGTCTGCGCGACGAGCGGCCAGGCATCGCGCCACGGGCGCGCGACGGCCGGGGCGAAGGTCACGCCGTGCCCCCGTTCGCCCGCACAAGGTCGGCGAGTTCTGCCGGGGGCCGCATGACGGCGTAGTCGCCGAAGCTCCGGCGATAGCGCTGGTGCCCGGTCTCCTGCGTGTGCCTGCGCTGCCACTCCTCGACAGGCCCCGGGCCGCTGTGCGTGCCGGACTCCGCCCCGCACTCGGTCTCGTCGCCGGACACGCACCGTGCCTCGTACTCCGGTCCTGCCGTTCGGTCCTGCTCGATGGTGAACGGGACGTAGCGGAACCTGCGACGAGTCACCGCGCGACCCTTCGCTCGCTGTGCGCCGAGTCCTTGACGTGCAGGAAGCCGCCGGCCTTCTCGATCTCGCGTGCCACCTCGTCGTACTCCTGCGGCACCGACGAGATCATCGAGCGCCACGCCGTGAGCACTGCCCCGGCCTCGCCGCTGCTGATGTGCTCGACGGCCCGTCCCAGCCCGTCACGCCCATGCGGCGACAGCAGCCCCGCGCGTTCCTCGATCACGCCCGTGATCTCCCACCCGAACGCCTCGGCGTACTCAGTGCACTCCTGGCGGGGGGCCGTGATGTCCGTGTTGGGGGCACCGCACAGGTAGATCACGCATCGGAACCGCTCGACTTTCGCCGTCTCGGTCGGCACGTCGGCCTCACCCGGCCTGATGCCCGCTGCCGCGTCCGCGAGTGCCTGTCGCCGTCTCAGCTCGCCTTCGGTACGGCGGACTCTCGCCCGCCCCTGCCTCTGTCCGCTCTCGACGCTGACCATGCATCAATCGTGCCCGCGCGATCACCCACGGTGAAGTGATGAGGCGTACGACCGGGCGTGGTTGGCGGGCCCCCGCTCCTACGCTCCGTAGGACTCATGCGATCAAGGGCATGCCGATGAGTTCGCTGATGTTCCGCACGCGCGCCGTCGACACCTT
>NZ_BNBV01000004.1:80458-333005 GCF_014656135.1 Streptomyces thermodiastaticus | reverse complement strand
CTGGACCTGAGCGCCTACGCCGGCCGCCATCCGGTCGAGCTGATCGGCGGGGTCCGCTTCCCCGCCATCGGTGAACTGCCGTACCTGCTGACCCTGGCCGGGCACGGCTTCTACTGGTTCCGGCTGCGCAAGGACGCCCCGGACGCCGCCGTCTGAACCGCACGGGCGGGGTGCCGGTTTCCGCCGCCCCGCCCGTGGGCACGCGTCAGTCACACCCGACCAGCGATTGGACGCGACGCCATGTCGGACGCCATGTCGGACGCCTTGTCGCACGCCGTCACCCGCTCCGTCGCCGCCGGCCCGGCTCTGCTGACGTCGCTGGACCCCTTGCTGCGCCAGTGGCTGCCCCGGCAGCGCTGGTTCGCCGGCAAGGGCCGCCCGGTCACCGGATTCTCGCTGGTCGCAGCCACCGAGCTGCTCCCGCTCGACGCCACGCCGGGCCTGTACCACCTATTGGTGCGGGCCCACCAGCCGCCGGTGCGGGTCGTGGGCGCCGGCCTCGAAGCAACGATCCCGCACCCCGGCGACTGCTACCAGCTGCTCATAGGTGTGCGCGAGGCGCTGCCGCCCCGGCTGGCGCCCGCGCTGATCGGCCACGTCCACGCCGGCCCGCTCACCGGACGCACCGTGTACGAGGCCCTGTACGACCCCCGGCCCGCCGCGTTCGTCCTGGAGGCGCTGCGCTCCCGGGCCCGCATCGGCGGGCTGCGTTTCGAACGCCGCACCGACATCAAGCCCCACCTGGTGCCGCGCCTGCTGACCGGCGAACAGTCGAACTCGTCCGTCGTCTACGGAGACACGTTCATCCTCAAGCTGCTGCGCCGCGTGGTGCCCGGCGTCAACCCCGGTCTGGAGCTGCCGCTGGCCCTGGCCCGCGAGGGCTGCCCGCGGGTGCCCGCCCCCACGGCCTGGGTGACCGCCGAAGCCGCCGAGCCGGGCGCGGAGGGACCGTACGTCCTCGCGGTGCTCCAGCCGTATCTGCAGGGCGCCACGGACGGCTGGGAGCTGGCGCTGCGCGGGCCGGCCCAGGGCGAGGACTTCACCACCGAGGCCCGGGCCCTGGGCCGCGCCACGGCCGAGGTGCACACCGCGCTCGCCCGGGCCCTGCCCACCGTCACCCTCGGCCGTCTCCAGCTCCGCTCGATGGTGGAGGGCATGACCGCGCGCCTGGAGGCGGCCGTCCAGGCGGTGCCCGTGCTCAGTGCGTACGCGCCCGCGCTGCCCTCGGTCTACGAGGCGCTGGCCGCCCTGGCCGCCGAGGGTCACACCTTCACCGCGCAGCGCATCCACGGCGACCTGCATCTGGGGCAGTTCCTCCGCGCGCCCGCCGGGGACTGGTCGCTGATCGACTTCGAGGGCGAGCCGGCCAGACCGCTGGCCGAGCGGCGGATGCCGCAGCCGGCGGTGCGTGACGTCGCCGGGATGCTGCGCTCCTTCGACTACGTGGCGCACACGGCCGGCGGCCCGCCCGCCCTGGAGTGGGCGGCGGCCTGCCGGGCGGCGTACTGCACCGGGTACGCCGAGGCCGGCGGGCAGGATCCGCGCACCGACCCGGTCCTGCTGCGCGCCTGCGAGACCGACAAAGCGGTATATGAAGTGGTCTACGAGGCCCGGCACCGGCCCGACTGGCTCCCGGTACCGCTGTCGGCGGTACGCCGCCTGGCCGGCTCGGGCCCCGCATGAGGCGTGCGGTCCGCCGCCCCGCCGTCCGCCGCGCCCAGCCCGATCCGCCCGTGCCACTCGATCCGCCCGCCCCGTCCTGACCGTCCCGCCCGTCCTGACCGTCCGACCTCGCGCCGAGGAGGCTGCCCCGTGATCGACCGCCCCGCGTCCAACGGCCCGGAACCGCACGCCACGGCCGGGGCAGCGGGCCCCGAGCGGCCCGCGGCCGGGCGGAAGGCCACCGGAGCGCGGACGGCCGCCCAGGGGGCCACGGCCGAACGGGCGGCCTCCGAGCGGCCTGCGGCACCGCGGACCGGCGCCGGGAAGGCCGCAGCGAAGATGCCCACGGCGACAGCACCCATGGCCAAGACGTCTACGGCGAAGACGTCCACAGCGAAGACACCCACGGCGAAGACACCCACGGCGAAGGCGGCCACGGCGAAGAAAGCGGCAGCGAAGAAGGCCACCGCGGGGAAGACGCCCGCCAGGAAGGCCGTCGCGAAGAAGGCCGGCGGCGGTAAGGCGGCCTCCGCCGGGAGAACCGCACCGGCCGGCGTCACCGCCCGGCCGGCAGCGGACCCGGCCGCTCCCCTTCCCTCCCCCGTGCCGGCGCCCGCCTCCCCCGCCGTCCCGTTCGAGGACCGTGAGCGCCTGCTCGACGGCACGCACCACGACCCGCACGCCGTGCTCGGCGTCCATCGGGTGCCGGGCGGGATCGCGGTGCGGGTGTTCCGGCCGTACGCCCTCGGGGTGACCGTGCACGCCGAGGGGATGCGGGTCAAGCTGCGGCACGACGGCAACGGGTTCTTCTCGGCGCTGCTGCCGGTCGCCCGGGTCGACCGGGTCCCCGTCTACCGGCTCCAGGTGGCATACGAGGGCACGGTGCTGGACGTCGACGACCCCTACCGTTTCCCGCCGACGCTCGGCGAGCTGGACCTGCGCCTGATCGGTGAGGGACGGCACGAGGAGCTGTGGCGGGTGCTGGGGGCGCACCCGATGACCCACCAGGGGGTGAGCGGCACCCGGTTCTCGGTATGGGCGCCCGATGCGCGGGGCGTACGGGTGGCCGGCGACTTCTGCCTGTGGGACGGCACCGCGTATCCGATGCGGTCGCTGGGCACGAGCGGGGTGTGGGAGCTGTTCGTGCCGGGGATCGGCGAGGGCGAGCTGTACAAGTTCGAGATCACCCGGCCGGACGGCTCCCGGACGCTGCGCGCGGACCCGATGGCCCGCCGCACCGAGGTGCCGCCGGCGACCGCGTCGGTCGTGCACGCCTCGCACCATGAGTGGGACGACGCGGAGTGGCTGGCCCGGCGTGCCGAGCGGCCCGCGCACGAGGCGCCGATGTCGGTGTACGAGGTGCACCTGCCGTCCTGGCGGCCCGGCCTGTCGTACCGGGAGCTGGCCGAGCAGCTGCCCGCCTACGTCAAGGATCTCGGCTTCACGCACGTGGAGCTGATGCCGGTCGCCGAGCATCCCTTCGGCGGCTCCTGGGGCTACCAGGTCACCTCCTACTACGCACCCACCGCGCGCCTGGGCACCCCCGACGACTTCAAACACCTGGTGGACGCCCTGCACCGGGCCGGCATCGGCGTGATCATGGACTGGGTGCCAGGGCACTTCCCGCGCGACGACTGGGCGCTGGCCGAGTTCGACGGGCGCCCGCTGTACGAGCACTCCGATCCGCTGCGGGCCGCGCACCCCGACTGGGGCACCCTGGAGTTCGACTTCGGCCGCCGCGAGGTGCGCAACTTCCTGGTCGCCAACGCCGTGTACTGGTGCGAGGAGTTCCACATCGACGGGCTGCGCGTGGACGCGGTGGCCTCCATGCTCTACCTGGACTACTCCCGCGAGCCGGGCCAGTGGACGCCGAATCCGCGCGGCGGCCGGGAGAACCTGGACGCGGTGGCGTTCCTGCAGGAGATGAACGCGACCGTGTACCGCAGGGTGCCGGGTGTGGTGACCATCGCCGAGGAGTCCACGACCTGGGACGGGGTGACCCGCGCGACCCACCACCGCGGCCCGAGCGGCTTCGGCGGCCTCGGCTTCGGGCTGAAGTGGAACATGGGCTGGATGCACGACTCGCTGCGGTACATGCGCCACGACCCGGTCCACCGCCGGTACCACCACGGCGACATGACCTTCTCGATGGTGTACGCCTACAGCGAGAACTATCTGCTGCCGATCTCGCACGACGAGGTGGTGCACGGCAAGGGCTCGCTGGTGTCGAAGATGCCGGGCGACTGGTGGCAGCGGCGCGCCAACCTGCGGGCCTACCTGGGCTTCATGTGGGCCCATCCGGGCAAGCAGCTGCTGTTCATGGGGCAGGAGTTCGCGCAGGGCTCCGAGTGGTCGGAGACCCGCGGCCCGGACTGGTGGCTGCTGGACCCGTCGTACGGTGCGGCCGCCGACCACCGGGGTGTGCTGGACCTGGTACGCGACCTGAACACGGTGTACCGGGCGACGCCCGCCCTGTGGGAGCGGGACGTGTACCCCGACGGTTTCCAGTGGATCGTCGAGGACGCCGCGGACGACAACGTGCTGGCGTTCCTGCGCCGCGACGGCCGGGGTGCCCCGCTGCTCGCGGTGTCGAACTTCTCCGCCGTGCCGCGCCCCGGCTACCGCATCGGTGTCCCGGACGACGTGCCCGCCTGGGTGGAGGTGCTCAACACCGACGCGGCCCGCTACGGCGGCAGCGACGTGGTGCACCCGGGCCGGGTCGAGCCGGAGCCGCAGGGCCGCCACGGCCGCCCCGCGAGCATCCGGCTCACCCTGCCCCCGCTGGCCACGGTGTGGCTGCGGCCGGCATAGGGCCCCTTTTCTTCCCGATCGGCTTCTTCCCGATCGGCCTCGAACCCGGCCCCTCCGGTCAGGCCAGGGCCTCGGCCAGCGCCGCCGGCAGCTCGCCGGTGTGCACGATGCCCAGCCGCTGCGTGGCTCGGGTCAAGGCCACGTACAGGTCGCTGGTGCCGTAGCGGGCGGGCTCGATCACGAGCACGGAGTCGAACTCCAGCCCCTTGGCCTGGCGCGGGTCCAGCAGGACCACCGTGCGGGTCAGGTCGGGCTCGGCGCCGGCGGTGACCCCGTCCAGCCGGGCGGCCAGCGCGCGGTGCAGCTCACGCGGGGCGATCACCGCGAGCCGGCCCTCGTCGGGCGTCAGGTCCGCGACCGCCTTCCGCACGGCACCGGGCAGGTCGTCCGTGGCCCTGGCCCAGGGCCGCACCCCGGTGGAGCGCACCGAGCTCGGCGGCTCGAACGCCGGATTCTCGGCGCGGACCACCGCCGCGGCGACCTCCATGATCTCCGCGGGCGTGCGGTAGTTGACGCCCAGCCGGGTGTGCTCCCAGCGGTCCTCGACATACGGGGCGAGGATGTCCTCCCAGGAGCCGACCCCGGCCTCCTCCGCGGTTTGCGCCGGGTCGCCGACCAGGGTCATCGAACGGGTCGGGCAGCGCCGCATCAGCAGCCGCCACGCCATCGGCGACAGCTCCTGCGCCTCGTCGACGATGATGTGCCCGAACGCCCAGGTGCGGTCGGCCGCGGCCCGCTCGGCGGCGCTGCGGTGGTCGGCCTCCTCGTGCCGTTCGGCGAACCGCTCGGCGTCGATGATGTCGTGCGCCGCGAGGACCTCGGAGTCCTCGTCGTCCTTGTCCTCGAACTCGTACGTCCGCGACGCGTACGACACGTCCAGCACACCCTGCGCGTACGCCACCTGCTGCGCACGCTCCCGCTCGGCGCGGGCCCGGGCCATCCGGTCGTCCTCGCCCAGCAGTTCGGCGGCCTCGTCCAGCAGCGGGACGTCGGCGACGGTCCAGGCGCGGGTCACCGGCCTGCGGACGGCGGCGGCGTCCTCGTCGCAGAGGTATCCCTCCGGCTCGGCCAGGAGGTCGGCGACCAGCTGCTGCGGGGTCAGCCGCGGCCACAGCTGGTCGATGGCCGCCCAGACTTCCGGGTTCTCGGCCAGCTCGTCACGGATCTGGGTGATGTCGGAGGCGTCGAGAAGGCTGGTGCCGTCGTAGGGGTCGGTGCCGACGCGTTCGGCGTACAGATCGGTGAGCGTGTTGAGGATGTGGCCCTCGAAGTGCTCGCGGGCCAGGTTGTGCGGCAGCTTCGTGGCACGGGCCCGGTCCCGGGCCACCCGGACCAGGTCGTCGTCGAGCATCAGCACCTCGCGGTCGTGCTCGACGGGGATCACCGGGTCGGGCAGCGCCTGCCGGTCCCGGACGACGGCGGCGAGCACGTCGGCCATCTCGGCACGCCCCTTGACGGCGGCGGCCTCGGGCGTGTCGGTGGCGGTGGCCTTCACGCCGGGGAACAGCTCGCCGACGGTCGACAGCAGCACCCCGGTCTCACCGAGCGAGGGCAGCACCTCGCCGATGTAGCCGAGGAACGCCGGGTTCGGTCCCACGATCAGCACCGCGCGCCGGGCGAGCAGCTCCCGGTGCTCGTACAGCAGGTAGGCGGCCCGGTGCAGGGCGACGGCGGTCTTGCCGGTGCCGGGGCCGCCCTCGACCACCAGCACACCCCGGTGCGGGGCCCGGATGATGCGGTCCTGGTCGGCCTGGATGGTGCGCACGATGTCGCTCATCCGGCCGGTGCGCGCGGAATTCAGCGCGGCCAGCAGCACCGCGTCGCCGTTCGGGTCCTCGTGACCGGTGCGGGTGGTGTCCGCCAGGTCGAGGATCTCGTCGTGCAGGGCGGTGACCCGGCGGCCCTCGGCAGAGATGTGCCGGCGGCGGCGCAGCCCCATCGGGGTGTGCCCGGTGGCCAGGTAGAACGGCCGGGCGACGTCCGCCCGCCAGTCGATCAGGATCGGCGTGCGCTCGGCGTCGTCGGCGCGCAGCCCGATCCGGCCGATGTGGTGGCCGGTGCCGTCGGCCATGTCGATCCGGCCGAAGCACAGCGAGCCGTCCACGGCGTTCAGCGCGGCCAGCATCGCCGAGCGTTCCGCGACCAGGATGTCCCGCTCCAGCCGGGCCTGCATGGGCTTGTCGCCCTGCTTCAGCGCGTCCGCGACGGAGGCCTCGGTGGCGCCGCGCAACGCGTCGACGCGCGCGTACAGGCCGTCGATGAATTCCTGTTCCTGCCGCAATTCATCGTCGTGCCATGCGGTGTTTGACAATTTCGCTCCCGCCCGGATATACTGTGCACGTAAGGAGTGTTTGGTGGAATGACTTCCGAGAAGTCACGAATCACCGAATATACGCAAGGGAGTCCCCGGAGCGCAAAGGCTCGGGGATTTTTTGCTGCCCGGGTGAGCCTGTCCGCCCGGTCCGCTGGACGGCCGCCCTCTGCCTCTGTGCTTCTCTGTCCTCACCTTGCGTCGAAGGGGCGGACATCGCCCGCAAGGCGCGCTACCGTGCGGCAGATGAGGTCCGTCACCGTATCGACCGAGGTGCCGTACACACCCGAGCAGGTCTACGACTTCCTCGCCACCACGGCTCACCACGAGCGGTTCACCGACCACTACCTCACCGACTGGCGCCACAGCGGCCCCGCCCGCGGCATCGGCTCGCGCGTCACGGTCACCGCCGCCCTGGCCGGCACGAAGACCGACGTGACCATCGAGGTCGTCGAGGCCGACCCGCCCCACCGCATCGTCGAACGCAACATCAGCGCCGCCGGCCGGCGCCTGGCCCACGGCACCTACACCATCGCACCGCTGCCGTCCGGGAGCCGCGTCTCGTTCACCTACGCCTGGGTGCGCGCCCCGCTCGCCGACCGCCTGCTGGCACCCCTCGTCCGTGCCGTCATGCGCCGCGCCAACGAGACGGCCATGCGCCGCCTGGCCATCGAGCTGGGACGTTATGTGTCCGGCTCCTGATGAGCCGTCGGGGCATGACGGGCGACGACCTTTCGGCGCCCCTGGCCCACCGGCCGGGGACGACCTGCACGCCGGCCGGGCCGACGACGTGCACGCAGGCCCGGCCGGACGACGTGCACACAGGCACACGCGCGCCCGGCACGGCCACCGCCATCGTGCCGATCGCAGCTCGCGACGCGATGCCGTGAGACGCTGCTCGCGTGATCGCCAAGCTGCAGTGTGTGGTACTGGACTGCCCCGATGCCGTCGAGCTGGCCCGGTTCTACCAGTCGCTCCTCGGCGGCGAGGTGAACCGGCCGGACCCCCGGTGGGAGCTGGACGACGACTGGGCGACGCTCCACACCGACGGGCTCGTGCTGGCCTTCCAGCGGGTCGAGAACCACCGGCCACCCCAGTGGCCGGACCCCGCCCGGCCCCAGCAGTTCCACCTCGACCTGGGCGTCGACGACCTGGACCGGGCCCAGGACCAGGCCCTCGCCCAGGGCGCCGCACTGCTCGACGCGGGGGACGGCGACCGGAGCTGGCGCGTCTTCGCAGATCCGGCGGGGCATCCGTTCTGTCTGGTCCGGGAGTGAGGCGAAGGGGAGTGCGGGCTGGTACGGCCATCCAGCCGATCCAGCCGTCACGGCCACCCCACCTGCCCGCCTGTGCAGCGAGGGCCCTGAGACGCATGCACAACCACCCTGCGATTCCCGCACCCTGCGTTGAGCAAGCTCTCCGGGTCCCCTTCTTGGTCTTGTGTCGCATGGGATCCGCGATGCCGCACCCTCGCCTGACCACTGCGCGTGGGCTCTGTCCGTCGTGGCCGCGACACCCTGCTCGCCGGCTGCTCGGTCTCGGTCAGCGTCGACAAGTCCGAGCCGAGCCGGTCACCCCCGGCAAGGCCACCACCCGGATCGGTCCCTCACAGGTGGCCTCCGTCCGAGCAATGACCGAGAAGGTCGCAGACATTCTCGACGAGTTCGGCGCCGGCCACGCTCGCCCGATGGCCGCAGCGTTCCTTGTCAACACGGTCGGCCCCTGGCTGCGCGCCCAGGCATCCGAGTCGGTGAAGCGGGACATGCTCGCCGCTGCCTCCGACCTGACCTACCTAACCGGCTGGATGGCCATGTACGAAAAAGCCCATGGGCTGGGCCAGACCTACTACACCAAAGCGCTGAAGCTCGCAGACGAGGCTGGCGACCATGTCACCTACTGCCGGACCCTGCGCGGCATGTCACTTCAGGCGTCCAACCTCGGTCACGGCCGGTTGGCGTTGCAACGGGCCGACTCCGCAGCTGAGGCGGCCCCGGCCGCCGGCCCGCGCCTGGTCGCCTTCCTCCGCGGCCAGCAGGCCCATGCCGCCGCCATGGTCGGTGACCGGCACACCGCCCACACCCGGCTCCGGGAAGCGGAGACGGCCCTGTCCAAGGCCGACAACCGTCGCGACGCCATCGGCGGGTACGACCAGACCGCCTACCTCTTCCACGTCTCTCATGTCCTGATGGAGGAAGGCGACCTCACCGGCAGCATCAAGGCCTTGAAGCAGTCCATCCGCGTCCAGTCGGCACAAGAGCGGCAGGGACGCACACACGCCTACGCGGTCCTCGCCCAGCGCCAACTGCGGCTCGGCCACTTTGGAAGCCTCCTGCGAGTCCTGGAGGCGATTCCTCGACGAATACGAGCACGTCCGTTCTGTACGCGGCGACGACCACTTCGCCACGATGCGCGCCGATCTCGCACCGTATTCGCAGGCACGAGCAGTGAAGAACCTCGCCGACCGCATCCAAGAGGTCGCCGCGGCCAAGGCTGCCTGACGCATGGGCAATGCCGTACAAAAGCAGAAGCACACCACCGTTCGCCGCAGCCCCTTGGCCGAGAGCGCGCCATTGCTTCAGAAGAAAAGCGCATACACCGGCGCGGGGACGCCCCTAGGATCGGGCGAGCCAGGCCGCATGACAGACCCCAAAGGACAGTAGGTACCTTTTGTCGGACTCGGTGAAACTCATGAGAACCACGGCTGCCGTACGGTAACTCCTCAGGTCGTGTCCTCTGCTCCCCGCGCAGGCGGAAATGAACCCCCGAAGACGCGGCCGCCGATCTCCGTCCGCTGCTGCTCCCCGCGCACGCGGAAATGAACCCATGCCACGACGTCATGCGCTCGGAGGCGAGCCGGCGTCCTCCCCGCAGCGGCGGGCGCACGGCGCCGCTGCGGAGGACAGGGAGACAACGCCAGCCTGCGGCGAGGCTTCGGGCCGCCCGGCGCCGTCCGCTCAGACGAGCGCGCCCGCCTTCTCCTCCACCTCCAGCAGGGAGTCGCTGCGGCGTTCCTCGTCGAAGGCGCGGCGGCCGCCGCGCAGGCCGAAGAGGCGTTTGGTGACCGCGATGTAGAGGACGGCGAGGATGTTGAGGACGAGGGTGCCGATCTTCACCGCGCTGACGTGTTCCGTCAGCTCGTAGACCTCAAGCGGCAGGAACGCGGCCGTGGCCACCACCGTCAGGTACTCGGCCCAGCGTTTGGCCCACCACAGACCGACGGCCTCGACGATCTCGATCAGGGCGTAGGCCAGCAGCAGGCCGGCGACCGTGAGCAGCGTGGAGCGCCGGTAGCCGAAGGCCTTCTGGATGGTGCCGACGACCGGTGAGTGGTCGAGGTCGTAGTGGAAGTGCTGGAAGACGGGGCGGAAGACGTCCAGGTATTCGTCGAACAGCCGGTGCACGGCGTCCTGGCTGTTGCTGAACTTCCAGACCGCCACCGCGACCAGCACGATGAACACGCCGCGCACGGCCCGTTCGAAGGCGAGGAAACGGAGGACGAGCAGGTCGCGCAGCACCTTTCCGCGCGGCACCAGCGGGGCCTGGGCCGTCGGGCCCGAGCCCTGCGGCTCGCCCAGGACGAAGTCGCCGCAGCGCAGGCAGCGCCACACCTCGCCCAGGGCGGTGTCGCCGTGCAGCCGGATGCGCAGACGCGGGTCGTCCGGCGCGTAGGTCACATGGCCCTTGCGTGCGCAGGTCCGTCGGTTCCAGTCGATCGCCATCCCCCGGGTGCCTCCATCGAACTGTGTGCGTACATGTGCAGAACCGTGCCGAGCCGGTCGGGTCCGGCCGCGGCACGGTAGTGCACCCGGGTAAGAGACGCGGGGTGACGAGCTTCAGTTCGCCGCGTCGCGCGCGGGTTCCTTCGTCTCCGCAGCCACCTCCGTCTGCGTCTCCTCCGTCTCCTCCGTCTCCTCCGTCTCCTCCGTCTCCTTCGTCTCCTTCACCTCGTCCGTCCGCTCAAGCCCGGCGACCTGCTTCGTCTCGCCGCCCACCGGCTGTGCTCCCTCTGCCGGCTGCGCCTCGCGCGACTCCCCCTTCCCCGCCCCCCGCGGCAGCAGCAGCCCCACGGCGACGGTGCCGACGGCGAGGACGATCGCGCCGATCAGGCTGGTGTGGGCGACCGCGTCGGCGAAGGAGGTGCCGACGGCGTCGGCCATCCGGCGGGCGCCCTGGGCGAGTTGGGTGGCCTGGGCCTTGAGCTGGGCGGCCTGCTGGGGGTCGGCGGCCTGGGCGGCCTGGGCGGCGAGATCGCGGGCCGTGTCGCCGATGCCCTGGGCGACGGCGTATCCGGCGCCGACGGAGTCCTGGGCGGTGGCCAGGGCGCCGGCGGGGAGCTTGCTACCGGCGACGGCGTCGGCGAGCCGGTCGGAGTACGTCGTGGAGAGCAGGGAGCCGAGGATGGCGATGCCGAGGGAGCCGCCGAGTTCAAGGGAGGTGTCGTTGACGGCGCCGCCGACGCCCAGGTCGGACTCCGGGAAGGAGCCCATGATCGCGTCGGTGCAGGGGGACAGGGCGAGACCGATGGCGAGGCCCAGGACGACCAGGGGGAGCACGAGGTCGCCGTAGGCGGAGGTGCCGTCGACACGGGTGAGCAGGGCCAGTGCGGCGGTGCCGCCGGCCATGCCCGCGGTGACCGTCCACTTCATCCCGACGCGCGGGGTGAGGTAGCCGGTGAGGGCCGCGCCGACGAAGACGGCGCCCGCCAGCGGGAGCATCCGCACGCCGGTGTCCAGCGGGCCGTAGCCGAGGACGAACTGCAGGTGCTGGGTGAGGTAGTAGAAGGCGCCGAAGACGGCCAGGAAGAACAGGGCGACGGCGAGGTTGGCGCCGGCGAAGCGGCGGGCGGTGAAGCGGCGCACGTCCAGGATCGGGTGCGGGTGGCGCAGCTCCCACAGGACGAAGGCCAGCAGGCCGGCGCCCGCGACGGCGGCGGCGGTGACGGCCTTGGTGTCCCAGCCGAAGTGCGGGCCCTCGATGATCATGTAGACGAGGGAGCCGATCCACAGGACGGACAGCAGGCCGCCGATGTAGTCGATGCGCCGGGTGTGGCCGGCCTTGGAGGGCGGGACGAGGACGAAGGCGGCCAGCAGTGCGAGTGCGGCCACGGGCACGTTGATCAGGAAGGTCGACGCCCATCCGTGGCTCTTGAGCAGGGCGCCGGCGACGACGGGGCCGGCCGCGATGGCGAGTCCGGCGGTGGCCGTCCACAGGGTGATCGCCTTGGCGCGTTCGGCGCGCGGGAAGGTGGCGGCGAGCAGGGACAGCGTGGCCGGCATGATCAGCGCGGCGCCGACGCCCATCACCGCGCGGGCCGCGATGACGGTGGCCGCGCTGTCCGCGAGGGAGCCGAAGACGGCGCCGCCGCCGAAGACGACCAGGCCGAGCACGAGGGCGCCGCGGCGGCTGTAGGTGTCGCCGATCGCGCCGAGCAGGAGCATCAGGGCCGCGTAGGGCACCGTGTAGGCGTCGATGACCCACTGCAGGTCGGCGCTGGACAGGCCCAGGTCGCGGGTCATGTCGGGCGCGGCCACGGTGAGGGCGGTGTTCGCCATCACGATGATCAGCAGGCTCAGACAGAGCACGAGGAGCGCCCACCAGCGCCGGGCGTAGGGGCGGTCCATCTCCTCGGCGGGTTCGGTCAGGACCAGTGGCATGACTCGGGTCGCCTTCCTCGGGTGCGGGACGAACACCGCACAGTGAATTGCACAATGGCGTGCAACTGCACAGCCGTGTGCAATGTACGACGTTGCACAGTACTGTGCAAATCCCTGGGAAGGCAGAATGGCAGCCATGACCACGGGCTCCACCAGTCGCGCCGACGCGAACCGGCGCCGCATCCTCGACGTCGCCCTCGCCGAGCTGCTGCGCGACCCCGACGCGTCCATGGACCAGATCGCGCGGGCCGCGGGGGTGGTGCGGCGCACGGTGTACGGCCACTTCCCCAACCGTGAGGCGCTGATCGGCACGCTCGTCGACGACGCGGTGCAGGCGCTCGCGGCCGCACACGCGGCGGGGCGCGCCGGTGTGGAGGACCCGGTGGAGGCGCTGGCGCGCTGTGTGCTGGCGGTCTGGCCCATCGCCGACCGTTACCGGCTGCTGGTGGCGCTCGCCCAGCGGACGGTCACCATGCAGGGCATCCGCGAGCGGCTCACGCCGGTGCGCAGCAGCAGTGTGGAGCTTCTGCAGCGGGGGCTGGACCAGGGCGGGTTCCGGTCCGCGCTGCCCGCGCCCGCGCTCGCCTATGTGGTGGAGCAGATCCTGTTCGGGCTGATGGAGGCGGTGAACGACGGCCTGGTGCCGCCCGGTGAGGCGGCCCGCGCGGCCGCGACCACGGTCCTGACGAGCGCGGGGGTGCCGGCGTCCCGGGCCGCGACGCTGGTGGGCCGGATAGCCGAATAGCCGGACAGTCGGACAGGGGGCCGACCGCCCCGCGACACGGCACACCGGCGGCCGGGCCCCTCGTGAGGTCCGGCCGCCGGCGGTGGGGCGGTGCGGACGGCCGGACGCCCGGCCCCCGCTCGGTGACGGGGCCGGGCGTCCGGCGTCACATGGGGCGGCCGTCGCGGCCGGCCCGAGGTCAGGCGGTGGCCAGCTCCTTGTGGCCGTCCCCGCGCTGCCCGGGGAGGTCCTCGGAGCCGTCCTCGGAGTCGTCCAGCAGCATCCGCTCGTCGAACGGCAGCTCACCGGCGAGCACGCGCCGCACCCGGTCCTTGTCCACCTCGTGGGTCCAGGTGCCGATCAGCAGGGAGGCGACGGCGTTGCCCGCGAAGTTGGTCAGGGCGCGGGCCTCGCTCATGAAGCGGTCGATGCCGACGATCAGGCCGACGCCGTCGACCAGGGCGGGCTTGTGGGACTGCAGGGCACCGGCGAGCGTGGCGAGCCCGGCGCCGGTGACACCGGCGGCGCCCTTGGAGGCGATCATCATGAACAGCAGCAGGGTGATCTGCTGGCCGATCGACAGCGGCTGGTCCATGGCGTCGGCGATGAACAGCGAGGCCATGGTCAGGTAGATCATGGTGCCGTCGAGGTTGAAGGAGTAGCCGGTCGGCACCGTGATACCGACGACCGGGCGGCTGATGCCGAGGTGCTCCATCTTGGCGATCAGGCGGGGCAGCGCCGACTCCGACGACGAGGTCGACAGGATCAGCAGGAACTCGCGGCCCAGGTACGTCAGCAGCCGGAAGATGTTGACGCCGGCCACCAGGCGGGTCATCGCGCCGAGCACCACGATCACGAACAGCACACAGGTGACATAGAAGCCGATCATGATGGTGGCCAGCGCCTTCAGGGCGTCCACGCCCGTCTCGCCGACGACGGCGGCCATCGCGCCGAAGGCGCCGACCGGGGCGGCCCACATGATCATGGCGAGCACGCGGAAGACCAGCCGCTGGATGTGCTCGATGCCGCGCAGCACGGGCTCGCCCTTGCGGCCCATGGCCTGCAGCGCGAAGCCGACCAGCAGGGCGACCAGCAGCGTCTGCAGCACCTCGCCCTCGGTGAACGCCGAGACCAGCGTGGTCGGGATGATGCCCAGCACGAAGTCGACCGGGCCCTCCTTGGCGGCGTCCGCCTGGGCGTGGCCGACGCCCTTGACCGCCTCGGTGAGGTGCATGCCGCTGCCGGGGTGGACGAGGTTGCCGATCACCAGGCCGATGGCCAGGGCGACGAACGACATGACGATGAAGTAGCCGAGGGCGAGCCCGCCCACCTTGCCGACCTTGGCGGCCTTGCGGACCGACCCGACGCCGAGCACGATCGTGCAGAAGATGATCGGCGAGATCATCATCTTGATCAGGTTGACGAAGCCGGTGCCGAGCGGCTTGAGCTCCTTGGCGAAGTCCGGTGCGGCGAATCCCACGATCACGGCGAGGACCACCGCGGCGATCACGGCCAGGTACAGATAGTGGGTGCGGTCCCGCTTGGCTGCGGGGCCGGAACCTGCGGCGGGTGCGGCAGGTGCCGTATCGGCTGCACTGCTCACGAGCGGCCCTCCTTGACGACGTCGTCGGCATCACCGGCGTGCGGCTCACGTCCGGGGTTTCGGGGACCTGGTGACTATCTCGCGCCGTGTGAGGGCGGTCACCCTTCCGTTCATTTAGTTCACGCCACGACGAAAAGGCAGACTGGCGGCATGCGCATACCCGCCCTTCCGCTACCTCGCAGCCTGGCGGGCCAGCTCTTCGCGATGCAGGCCGTGCTGCTCGCTCTCGTCGTGGCCGGATATGCGCTGTTCACCTACGTCAGCGACCGCGGGCAGGCGGAGGAGGCGGCCCGCCGCCAGACCACCGCGGTGGCCCGCTCCATCGCCGACTCCCCCTCGGTGCGGGCCGCGATCCACAGCGCCGATCCCACGGCCCGGCTGCAGCCGTACGCGCTGAAGGTGCAGCGGGACACCCAGGTCGACTTCGTGACGATCATGAACCCGGAGGGCATCCGCTGGACCCATCCGGATGCGGACCAGATCGGCAAACGGTTCCTCGGCACCACCGGCCCCGCGCTGAAGGGCCGGTCCTTCACCGAGACCTACACCGGCACCCTCGGGCCCTCGGTGCGCGCGGTCACGCCCGTGCAGGACGCCGACGGCCGCGTGATCGGCCTGGTCAGCGCGGGCATCACGGTGGAGGTCATCAGCGAGCGGGTGCGCGAGCAGGTCACCGCGCTGTTCGTGGTCGCGGGCGGCATCCTGGTGGTCGGCGCGCTGGGCACCTATGTCATCAACGCCCGGCTGCGCCGGCACACCCACGGCATGGGCGCCGACGAGCTGAGCCGCATGTACGACTACCACGAGGCCGCGCTGCACGCGGTGCGCGAGGGGCTGCTGATGCTGGACGCGCAGCACCGGGTGGCGCTGATCAACGACGGCGGGCGGGAGCTGCTGGGGCTCGGCGGCCCGGAGGCCGAGCCGGACGTGGTGGGCCGGTCGGTGGCCGAGCTGGGGCTGCCGGCGCCGCTGACGGGGGCGTTGCTGGCCTCGGAGCCGCGGGTGGACGAGGTGCATCTGACCGCCTCTCGGGTCCTGGTGGTGAACACCTCGCCGGTCTCGGGCGGGCAGCGCCGCGGCACGGTGGTGACGCTGCGGGACGTCACCGAGCTGCAGGCGCTGATGGGCGAGCTGGACTCCGAGCGCGGCTTCACCCAGGCGCTGCGCTCCCAGGCGCACGAGGCGGCGAACCGGCTGCACACGGTGGTGTCGCTGATCGAGCTGGGCCGGGCGCAGGAGGCCGTGGAGTTCGCCACGGCGGAGCTGGAGCTGGCGCAGGCGCTGACCGACCAGGTGGTCGCGGCGGTCAGCGAGCCGGTGCTGGCGGCGCTGCTGCTCGGCAAGACGGCGCAGGCCAATGAACGCGGGGTCGAACTGGTGATCGGCGAGGACAGCGGTCTGGACGACGGGCTGCTCCCCCGCAGCCTGCCGTCCCGGGACCTGGTGACCATCCTCGGCAATCTGGTGGACAACGCGGTCGACGCCGCCCAGGGCAGCGTCCCGGCCCGGGTGGAGGTGACGGTGCGCACGACGGGCGACGAGCTGCTGCTGCGGGTGGCGGACACCGGTCCGGGCGTGGATCCCGCCCACGCGGACCTGGTGTTCCAGCGGGGATTTTCGACCAAGCCGACGGGGCCGGGCGGCCGCGGGCTGGGTCTGGCCCTGGCACGGCAGGCGGTGCACCGGCACGGCGGGACGCTGACGGTGCGGGAGGCCGAGGAGCGCGGCGCGGTCTTCGAGGCACGGCTGCCGCTGGGGGACGGGCCCCGGCGGCGCACGGACGACGACGCGCTGTCCCCGGCGGCCGGAGGCGCGGCATGACGGCGGAACCGGAGCCCATCCGCGTGCTGGTCGTCGAGGACGACCCGGTCGCCGCGGACGCGCATGTGCTGTACGTGGAACGGGTGCCGGGCTTCGTCGCGGTCGGCAAGGCCCGCACCGGCGCCGAGGCCCGGCGGGCGCTGGAGCGCACCCCGGTGGACCTGCTGCTGCTCGACCTGCACCTGCCGGACGTGCACGGACTGCAGCTGGCCCGCACCCTGCGGGCGGCCGGTCACCTCGCCGACGTGATCGCGGTGACCTCGGCGCGGGATCTGGCGGTGGTGCGGGAGGGCGTGTCGCTGGGGGTGGTGCAGTACGTGCTGAAACCGTTCACGTTCGCCACCCTGCGGGACCGCCTGATGCGCTACGCCCTGTTCCACGCGGCGGTCGGCGAGGCAGGCGGTCAGGAGGACGTGGACCGGGCGCTGGCGGTGCTGCGGGCCCCGAGTCCGCCCGCGCTGCCCAAGGGGCTGAGCGCGCCCACGCTGGAGCGGGTGACGGGCGCGCTGCGCACGGCGCCGGACGGCCTGACCGCGGCCCAGCTCGCCGAGGCGGTGGGCATCTCCCGGATCACCGCCCGCCGCTATCTGGAGCACCTGGTGCACACCGGGCGCGCGGCCCGCCGCCCGCTGTACGGGCAGGTGGGCCGCCCGGAGCTGGTGTACCGGTGGGTGACGGGCGCCGGGAGCGGAGCACGCTGAGCGCCGGCGCGGTCGCCGCACCCGGCGCGCCGCGCACACCAGCGGATCACCGGCGTACGGCCGCGCGCGGCCTGGGGCGCGCGGCGTGGGCTGCCGGATGACCGGGGCCGGAGCCGGTCAGAACACCGACTCGGCCTCGTCCATGCGGTCCTTGGGTACGGTCTTCAGCTCGGTGACCGCCTCGGCCAGCGGCACCATCACGATGTCGGTGCCGCGCAGCGCGGTCATGTGACCGAACTCGCCGCGGTGCGCCGCCTCCACGGCGTGCCAGCCGAAGCGGGTGGCCAGGATGCGGTCGTAGGCCGTGGGGACGCCGCCGCGCTGCACATGGCCCAGGATGACCGGCTTGGCCTCCTTGCCGAGCCGCTTCTCCAGCTCGTGGGCCAGGGCGGTGCCGATGCCCCGGAAGCGCTCGTGGCCGAACTGGTCGATCTCGCCCTTGCCGTAGTCCATGGTGCCCTCGGCGGGGTGGGCGCCCTCGGCCACGCAGATCACCGCGAACTTCTTGCCGCGGGCGAACCGTTCCTCGACCATCTTGACCAGGTCGGCCGGGTCGAAGGGGCGCTCGGGCAGGCAGATGCCGTGGGCGCCGGCGGCCATGCCGGACTCCAGGGCGATCCAGCCCGCGTGCCGCCCCATGACCTCGACCACCATCACGCGCTGGTGCGACTCGGCGGTGGTCTTCAGCCGGTCCATGGCCTCCGTGGCGACGCCGACCGCGGTGTCGAAGCCGAAGGTGCGGTCGGTGGAGGAGATGTCGTTGTCGATGGTCTTCGGCACGCCGACCACGGGAAGGCCCGCGTCGGAGAGCATGCGCGCCGCGGTCAGCGTGCCCTCGCCGCCGATCGGGATGAGAGCGTCGATGCCGAAGCGGTGGATCATGTCGGAGGCGTTCTCGCACGCCTCCCTGAGCCGGTCGCGCTCCAGCCGGGAGGAGCCGAGGATGGTGCCGCCCCGGGCGAGGATGCCGCTGACCGCGTTGAGGTCCAGCTCGCGGTAGCGGCCGTCGAGCAGGCCCGCGTAGCCGTCCTCGAAACCGATGACCTCGTCGCCGTAGGCCGTGACCGCTCGGTGCACGACCGACCGGATCACCGCGTTCAGCCCCGGACAGTCGCCGCCTGCCGTGAGAACTCCGATACGCATCGTGCTGTCGTCTCCTGCTCACTGTCGACACCGGTGATCCTGTCCGATTGTTTCACGTCCCGGCACCGGCGACGTCCTGACGGGCGCCTTATCTACAGGCGGAGGTATTGTCAAGAGGGTCCGCTCTTCCCGGCGGGTGTTTTTTTGCCCGGACGAGCGACGGATCATCCCATCTCAGACGAAATTCCCTGACGATCCTGACGAACCTGACGAAACGGAGAGCCCGCGTGACCCGCAGCGTGTACGTGACCGGCATCGACCGCGGCGACGGCCGCCAGGTCGTCGAGCTGGGAGTCATGGAGCTGCTGACCCGGCAGGTGGACCGGGTGGGCGTCTTCCGGCCGCTCGTGCACGACGGTCCGGACCGGCTCTTCGAGCTGCTGCGCGCTCGCTACCGGCTCGGCCAGGACCCGGCGAGCGTCTACGGCATGGGCTACGAGGAGGCGTCCGCGCTCCAGGCGGAGAAGGGCACGGACGAGCTGGTGTCCGTGCTGGTGGACCGCTTCCACCGGGTGGCCCGCGACTACGACGTGGTGCTCGTGCTGGGCACCGACTTCGCCGATACCCAGCTGCCGGACGAGCTGGCGCTCAACGCCCGCCTCGCCAACGAGTTCGGTGCCTCCGTGATCCCGGTGGTCGGCGGCCGCCGGCAGTCCGCGCAGTCCGTGCTCGCCGAGACCCGCAACGCCTACCGCGCCTACGACTCGCTCGGCTGCGACGTGCTGGCCGTGATCACCAACCGGGTGGCGCGCGAGGCGCGCGACGAGATCGCCGAGCAGCTCGAGGACCGGCTGCCGGTGCCCTGCTGGGTGCTGCCCGACGAGCCCGCCCTGTCCGCGCCGACGGTCGCGCAGATCACCCAGGTCCTGGGCGGCCGGGTCCTGCTGGGCGACGACGCGGGACTGGCCCGGGACGTCCTGGACTTCGTCTTCGGCGGCGCGATGCTGCCCAACCTGCTCAAGGCCCTCACCCCGGGCTGCCTGGTCGTCACCCCCGGCGACCGCGCCGACCTGGTCGTCGGCTCGCTGGCCGCGCACAGCGCCGGCACCCCGCCGATCGCCGGTGTGCTGCTCACGCTGAACGAGCAGCCCGGCGAGGAGATCCTGACCCTGGCCGCGCGGCTCGCCCCCGGCACCCCGGTGATATCGGTCACCGGCAGCAGCTTCCCGACGGCCGCGCAGCTGTTCTCCCTGGAGGGCAAGCTCAACGCGTCCACCCCGCGCAAGGCGGAGACCGCGCTCGGCCTGTTCGAGCGGTACGTCGACACCGCCGGCCTGAACAAGCGCGTCTCGGCGCCCAGCACCGACCGGGTCACGCCGATGATGTTCGAGCACAAGCTGCTGGAGCAGGCCCGCTCCGACAAGCGGCGGGTGGTGCTGCCCGAGGGCACCGGGGAGCGGGTGCTGCGCGCGGCGGAGGTGCTGCTGCGGCGCGGCGTGTGCGACCTGACGCTGCTCGGCCCCGAGGACGCCGTCCGCAAGAAGGCCGCCGACCTCGGCGTCGATCTCGGCGACAGCCTGCTGATCGACCCGGCCACCTCCGAGCTGCGGGACTCCTTCGCCGAGAAGTACGCCCAGCTGCGCGCCCACAAGGGTGTGACCGTGGAGCTGGCCTACGACGTGGTGTCCGACGTGAACTACTTCGGCACGCTGATGGTCCAGGAGGGGCTGGCCGACGGCATGGTGTCGGGCTCGGTGCACTCCACGGCGGCCACCATCCGCCCGGCCTTCGAGATCATCAAGACCAAGCCGGAGGCGTCGATCGTCTCCTCGGTGTTCTTCATGTGCCTGGCCGACAAGGTGCTCGTCTACGGCGACTGCGCGGTCAACCCTGACCCCGACGCCGAGCAGCTGGCCGACATCGCCGTCCAGTCCGCGACCACCGCCGCGCAGTTCGGCGTCGAGCCGCGCATCGCGATGCTGTCGTACTCCACCGGCACCTCCGGCTTCGGCGCCGACGTGGACAAGGTGCGTGAGGCCACCGACCTGGTGCGGTCGCGCCGGCCGGACCTGCTGATCGAGGGCCCGATCCAGTACGACGCGGCCGTGGAGCCGACGGTGGCCGCGACCAAGCTGCCCGGCTCCGCGGTCGCCGGACAGGCCACCGTGCTGGTCTTCCCCGACCTGAACACCGGCAACAACACCTACAAGGCCGTGCAGCGCTCGGCCGGCGCGATCGCGGTGGGCCCGGTGCTGCAGGGCCTGCGCAAGCCGGTGAACGACCTGTCGCGCGGCGCCCTGGTCCAGGACATCGTCAACACCGTGGCCATCACCGCGATCCAGGCCCAGGCCGAGTCCGCCGCCCGGTGACGCCCCCGCACCACCCCCGAGAAGGAAGCTTTCTCCACCGTGACCGCCACCCGTGTCCTCGTCCTCAACTCCGGCTCCTCGTCGGTGAAGTACCAGCTGCTCGACATGCGCGACGCGAGCCGCCTGGCCGTCGGCCTGGTCGAGCGCATCGGCGAGCAGACCTCCCGCCTGAAGCACACCTGCGTCGTCTCCGGCGAGACCCGTGAGCGCACCGGCCCCATCGCCGACCACGACGCCGCCCTGAAGAGGGTCTCCGAGGAACTGGCCAAGGACGGGCTGGGCCTGGACTCCGGCGAGCTGGCCGCGATCGGCCACCGGGTGGTGCACGGAGGCATGTTCTTCACCGAGCCGACCGTCGTCGACGACACCGTGCTCACCGAGATCGAGCGGCTGATCCCGGTGGCGCCGCTGCACAATCCGGCCAACCTCACCGGCATCCGCACCGCCATGGCGCTGCGCCCGGACCTGCCGCAGGTCGCGGTGTTCGACACCGCCTTCCACACCACGATGCCGGAGTCCGCGGCCCGCTACGCCATCGACACCAAGATCGCCGACCGGTACCGGGTGCGCCGCTACGGCTTCCACGGCACCTCGCACGCCTACGTCTCCCGCGAGACCGCCCGGCTGCTGGGCAAGGCGCCCGAGGACGTCAACGTGATCGTGCTGCACCTGGGCAACGGCGCGTCGGCCTCCGCGGTGCGCGGCGGGACGTGCGTGGACACCTCCATGGGGCTGACGCCGCTGGAGGGCCTGGTGATGGGCACGCGCTCCGGTGATCTTGACCCGGCCGTCATCTTCCATCTGCAGCGGGTCGGCGGAATGTCGCTGGACGAGATCGACACCTTGCTGAACAAGAACAGCGGTCTGTTCGGTCTGTGCGGGGACAACGACATGCGCGAGATCCGCCGCCGCATGGACGAGGGCGACGAGCAGGCGAAGCTCGCATTCGACATCTACATCCACCGGCTGAAGAAGTACATCGGCGCCTATTGCGCGGTACTCGGCAGCGTGGACGCGGTCGCCTTCACCGCCGGTGTGGGCGAGAACGCCGGCTTCGTGCGGGCGGCGGCGGTGGCGGGCCTGGAGGGGCTCGGCCTGGCGGTCGACGAGGCCCGCAACGCCGAGCGCGGCGACACAGCCCGGCTGATCTCGCCCGAGGGCGCCCGGGTGGCCGTGGCCGTGGTTCCTACGGACGAGGAAATGGAGATCGCCACACAGACCTACGCACTGGTCGGAAAGGCCGCCTGAAATGCAACGGGCACTCGCCTGAGCGCGTACGCGCCCATTTGTATTTTCCGCCAGGCGGAATATTCCGTAGCGAAACAAACCGATAGGATCGCCCCATGCGCCGTTCGAAAATCGTCTGTACTCTCGGCCCCGCGGTCGACTCCCACGAGATGCTCGTGTCCCTGATCGAAGCCGGCATGAACGTGGCCCGCTTCAACTTCAGCCACGGCAGCCACGCGGAGCACCAGGCCCGGTACGACCGGGTCCGGGCAGCGGCCAAGGAGACCGGCCGGGCCGTCGCCGTCCTCGCCGACCTGCAAGGTCCGAAGATCCGCCTGGCGACCTTCGCCGAGGGTCCGGTGGAGCTGGAGCGCGGTGACGAGTTCACCATCACCACCGAGGACGTCCCGGGCGACAAGCAGATCTGCGGCACGACGTACAAGGGCCTGCCGGGCGACGTCTCGCGCGGCGACCAGATCCTCATCAACGACGGCAACGTCGAGCTGAAGGTTCTGGACGTCGAGGGCCCGCGGGTGCGGACGATCGTCATCGAGGGCGGCGTGGTCTCCGACCACAAGGGCATCAACCTGCCCGGCGCGGCGGTGAACGTGCCCGCGCTGTCCGAGAAGGACGTGGTGGACCTGCGCTTCGCCCTGCGCATGGGCTGCGACCTGGTCGCCCTGTCCTTCGTCCGGGACGCCAAGGACGTCGCCGACGTCCACCGCGTCATGGACGAGGAGGGCCGCCGCGTCCCGGTCATCGCCAAGGTGGAGAAGCCGCAGGCGGTGGAGAACATGCAGGACGTCGTGATGGCGTTCGACGGCGTGATGGTGGCCCGCGGCGACCTGGCGGTGGAGTACCCGCTGGAGAAGGTCCCGATGGTGCAGAAGCGCCTGATCGAGATGTGCCGGCGCAACGCCAAGCCGGTGATCGTCGCGACCCAGATGATGGAGTCGATGATCACCAACTCCCGCCCGACCCGCGCCGAGGCCTCCGACGTGGCCAACGCGATCCTGGACGGCGCGGATGCGGTGATGCTCTCGGCCGAGTCCAGCGTGGGCGCCTATCCTGTCGAGACCGTCAAGACGATGTCGAAGATCGTCCAGGCGGCCGAGGAGGAGCTGCTGTCCAAGGGCCTGCAGCCGCTGGTGAAGGGCAAGAAGCCGCGCACACAGGGCGGTTCGGTGGCCCGTGCCGCCGCCGAGATCGCCGACTTCCTCGGCGGCAAGGGCCTGGTCGCCTTCACCCAGTCCGGTGACACCGCCCGCCGGCTGTCCCGCTACCGCGCGGCCCAGCCGATCCTGGCGTTCACCACCGACGAGTCCACCCGCAACCAGCTGGCGCTCAGCTGGGGCGTGGAGCCGCACGTCGTGCCGTTCGTCTCCGGCACCGACGAGATGGTCGAGCTGGTCGACCAGGAGCTGATCAAGCTGAAGCGGTTCAACGAGGGCGACATCGTGGTCATCACCGCCGGCTCCCCGCCCGGGGTCCCCGGCACCACGAACATGGTCCGCGTCCACCACCTGGGCAGCAGCGAGCGCCACTGACGCGCCGCGGCCGGACATGGACCGAGGGCGCCCCCGCCGTGCGGCGGGGGCGCCCTCGGCGTTGCGGGACTCCCGGGGGTACGGCCGTGCGAAAGGTTGTCCGGGCGCTCAGTCGGTCCCGTCCGTCGTGTACAGGTGCATGCCGGGCACGTGCAGGTTGCCGCCGAACTGGGCCGCCTGGACCACGTGCACCTTGGTGAAGTAGATCAGCGGGATGTTCAGCGGGGGCGGGTTGTCCGGGTCGAAGGTGACCGGGATCAGCCCGAGCAGGTTGCCGGAGATGGACTCGGTGTACATCACCGTCTCCCCGCCGCGGATGGTGGACGTCGAGCCCTTGGCGGCCTGCACGTGGTAGGTCTTGCCGGCCTGCTTGTCCTTCACCGTCTGGTGCAGGTCGCCGATGTCGGTGCCGTCGGAGATGACGTACTTCAGCACCTTCTTCACGGTGCCGTTGGCGGTCCGCACCTGGACGATGCCCTTGTAGTCGGCGCCCTTGAGCAGCAGGTGGCTGGCGTCCAGGTACCAGGGGTCGTCGGCCAGCGGCACCGTGTTGTCCACGCCGCCCTCGGCGTCGGTGGCCTTCGGGCAGTTCTCCGGGTCGACGGCGGACTCGCCGGACGCGGACGCGGAGGGAGAGGGCGTGGGGGAAGGAGAGCCGGTGGCCCCGTCCTTCACCGCGTCCTCGAGCGCGCCGGTGACGTCCTTCGCCGCATCGGACGCCGCATCGGTGGTGTCCTTCACCGTGTCCCGGGCGGCGTCGGTGACCTTGCCGGTGATGTCCTTCACCGTCCCGGTCACTCCCTCGGTCACGCTCCCGCTCGCGCTCGCCGAGGGTGTGGCCGAGGCGGACGGCGTGGCCTGCGCGTCCTCGTCGTCGTGTTTGTCCCCGCCCAGCAGACGCCCGAGAGCGTCACCGAGGCCGCCCAGCGGACCGCCGCCGGTGCTCTCGGTGGCCGAGGGGGACGGCGTGGCGGAGGCGGAGGGCGACGCGGCCTCGTCGTCGGAACCTGAATCCGGCGAAGAGGCCGTGCTCGCGACGTCCTCGTCCGCGCCGGCCCGGTCTGCCGCCCTGGACTGCGCGGACCGCAGCGGCGACGAGGGCGCCGACGGTGCCGGCTCGGCGGAGGCGTCCTTGTCCGCGCCGTCCGTGCCGTTCGCGTCCTTCTTCTCGTCCCCGGCGGCGCCGTCGCTCGCGGAGGCCGACGGCGTGGGCGAGGCCGAGGAGGCGTCCTTGTCCTTCTCCAGCGCCGCCACACAGTCTTTGTACTCGTCCGCGGTCAGGCTCTTGGCGGTCGGCACCGGGGTGCTGTTGCTGTCCGCCAGCGCCAGTGAGGACGTGAAGCCCAGTCCCACGATCACCGCCGTCGGCATCGCGGCCATGGCCATCGCCTTGCCGGCCGGCATGTGGAACCGGGTGAACAGCGGCTTCCTGGGTGCCGCGTGACGCGCCCCGGATCTGGTACGCGGCCGGTCCGCTTCCGCCCCGTTGGTCACCTCGTCAGCCGGCACTGTGCCTCCCGTTCGCCCCGTTGGCCGGGCTCGTTCCTGACAGGTCGTTGGGCTCGTCCGTCCCGTCCGTCACCGGACCGGGGGCGGTCCGGGGAGCGCCGCCCTGCCCCGGGCCGGTCTCCTCGGGCGGCACGCCCGGCGCCCACGACACCGCCAGCGCGCCGCCGATGAGCGCGAGCAGGAAGCCGATGACGAAGCCGCCGAAGTTCGACACGGGTATGGACACCAGCGCCAGCAGGATCGACGCGACGCCCGCGAAGACCCGGATGTGCTTCTGGAACCACAGGCTGATGCCCAGGACGATGAGCAGCACGCCGATGATCAGGGAACCGGCTCCCGCGGTGGTGGACATCGCCAGGGTGAGGTGACCGACCTGGAGATGGGCGTACGGGAAGTAGATGATCGGAAAGCCGCCGAGCAGGACGAACAGACCGGCCCAGAACGGTCGGCTGCCCCGCCAGGCGCGGAACTGCAGCCTCCGGCGAGTGAACCGGCCGGGTACGGCGGAAGTCTCGGCGCTCATGGAAAACAGCTCCCTGGTGCGGCTCGCTGTGAAGGGTGGTACGTGGGTGGTGTGAGTGGTGTGTGAAGGAGCGGGTGAGTGTCGAACGGGCGGGGGTGCCGTCGGCTCCCCCGCCCGTCACCGGGTGCTCAGTAGCACTCGTGCTTGCCGGTCTGCAGCTTCATGTGCAGCCCCGGCAGCTTGAAGGTGCCGGCCGTGGTGGCCCACGCCGTCTGCTTCACATCGGTCAGCGTCGCCGACTCGGCCTGCTGAGCGAAGCCGTACGGGTTCGTCCGCTTCGAGGACACCTCGTCCTGGTTGATGCCAGGACCCTTCTGGGCGTCCTTCGCGGCCACGCCGATGTCGATGTTGTTGAACGTGGCATCGGCGCCGAGGTCCTCGACGTCGATGTACAGGTTCTTGGCGGAGACCTGCTTGCCCGGGTCGCTGCTGTCGCCCGCGGTGAGGGTCAGGCTGACCGACCCCAGCAGCGGGATGCCCGGAGTGACGACGGACTGGCAGAGGTTCTGGATCTGCGCCTCGTTGAACGCCGAGACCGCGACCGGGTGCTCGGCCTTCTCACCGGAGAGGGTGTAGCCCGTGTCGATCGCGCCGTACTGAACGAAGCCCTTGCCGTCGAGCTTCTCGGCCGTCACCTTGAACGACTGGCCCGACACGCTGAACGACGCGGCCAGGGCACCCTGCGCCAGGGCCACGCCTATCGCCGCGGTGGCGGCCACGCTGGGCACCATGACCACAGCGAACCGCTTCCATCTGGTCCCGCCACGCACCTGGGACTCCATCAATTCCTCCTTCTCGGACGTACATCTCCTGGCTCCGGCTCAGCCCCCGTTCGGCTCGGGCCGGGCAGGGATGGGAGAAGTGCTACGTCCTCGGGAAGGAGAGCGCCCGCGCTCGGTGGCGCGTACCGCGCCCGAATCACCGGCGATCACCCCCGAGCGACAACCACTGGTCGCGCCTGACACGCATCACGCACAACCTTGCTGGACAGGCTTCACCGGCCGGCGAAGACCCCCCTGTCCAAGAGCCGACACCGCCGGCTCTGCTCGGTGGGGACCCAGACATCCCGTGACCCGATTGGCTGTCGGGGGACGGGGATGGACCGAGCGTGGCCGATCGTGGTGCATTCTCGCCGCACGCACAAGGGGGTTCGTTACTCACTAGTAACGACCGGATAACCGAGCGGCGACGCAACGGCCCCGGACGGCGACACTCGGTGGTAACGCAGGCCACGGCATATCGACCGATGCCCGGACAGATCAGGGCACCCTTCCGGCCTGGTCTTACTCGCAGTAACAGCGGCCGCGATTACCAAGTTTTGGTAAAGCGCGGCCGCTGTGACGGTGTGTCGGCAGTTCTTTCACTCGGGCATCACATGCCCGGGCGTCCGGCGTCCGGCCGCGGACCGCAGGGTCCGCCCGGCTCAGAACAGCGCCCGCGCCAGTGCCCGCCGGGCCGCCGTCACCCGGGGGTCCTCGGCCCCGACGACCTCGAACAGCTCCAGCAGCCGCAGCCGGGCCGCGTCCCGGTCCTCGCCCGCCGTCCGCTTGACCGTCTCGATGAGCCGCCCGAAGGCGTCCTCCACATGACCGCCCGCCAGGTCCAGGTCGGCGGCGGCGATCTGCGCCTGCACGTCGCCCGGCTTCTCCGCGGCCTCCTGACGCACCTTCCGCACGTCCATCTCGCGGACCCGCTGCAGCAGTTCGGCCTGGGCCAGACCCAGCTTGGCCTCGGGGTTGGCCGGGTCGTCGGCCAGCACGTTCTTGTACGCCTGGATGGCGCCGCCCAGGTCACCGGAGTCCAGGGCCTGCGCCGCCGCGTTCAGCGCCGCAACGTACGGACCGACTGGCTGCTGCTGCGCCCGCGCGCCCGGCTCGGCCTCCGCGTCGACGGTCAGACCGGTCAGCCCGAAGCGCTGCTCGGCGACCTGCACCAGCTGGTCCAGCGTCTGGCGGATCTGCGCCTCGGGCGCCGCGCCCTGGAACAGCGGCAGCGCCTGGCCGGCGACCACCGCGAAGACCGCGGGGATTCCCTGGATGCCGAACTGCTGCATCAGCAGCTGGTTGGCGTCGACGTCGACCTTGGCGAGCAGGAAGCGGCCGTTGTACTCGACGGCCAGCCGCTCCAGGACCGGGCCGAGCTGCTTGCAGGGCTGGCACCACTCGGCCCAGAAGTCGATGACGACCGGCACCTCGGCGGAGCGCTGCAGGACGTCGCGTTCGAAGGTGGCCTCGCTGACGTCGATGACGAGGTCGGCCGGGGAGACGGCACCCGTCCTGCCCTCCCGGGCGGCCTGGGCGCGGGCCTGCTCCGCCTTGGCCTTGGCCTCCTGGGCCGCCTTCACCGCGGCGAGGTCGACGACGCCGCTCATGGACATGTTCCGTGGCTGCATGCGTCTATCCTCCCCCGTTCCGCCTCTCCGAGTGAAAACGGCCGTCGAGCCGGGCACGCCGGCCGGCCGGCGTGCCCGGTCCCCACCGGGCCCGCCGGCCGGTGCACGGTGCCGTCGTGCCGGTACGTGGCCGTCGTCCCGTGCCGGTCAGGATGGTGGTGCGTGCGTGTGCTGTGTGGTTGTCGCTCGGGCGCGGATCGGAACCCGCGCTTTCGCTACGGCTCGTAGCGTAATGGCACCGAGTGCCGCCGCGAAACCGACCCCCGGTGATCTCCCTCACCACCACACGGAACCGCCCGGTTCCGCGCCGGTTATGGTCGTGGGATGCAGAGCCGGACCTCGCACGCCCGCGCCGGCCGCCCACGCAGCGCCGCCGCGGACGCGGCCATCCTGGCCGCCACGCGCGCGGCGCTGGTGGAGCTGGGCTGGTCGAAACTCACCCTGCAGGACGTGGCCACCCGCGCGGGGGTCGCCAAGACGACGCTGTACCGGCGCTGGGCGGGCAAGAACGAACTCGTCGTGGACGCGGTCGCCGAACTCTTCGACGAGCTGCGCCTGCCGGACCGCGGCAGCCTGGCCGCCGACATCGAGGGCGTGGTACTGCAGTTCGCGGCGATCCTGGCCCGCCCGGAGGCCCGCAGCGGGCTGATGGCAGTCGTTGCGGAGTCGACCCGTGACGCAGCGTTGCGGGAACGTATCCGCATGTCGATCGTGGACCGGCAGAAGCGACTGGTCGTGCGGGGCCGGGAGCGTGCCCAGGCACGCGGCGAGCTGCCCGGCGAGGACGACGCCGCTGCGGCCGCCCGCACCGCCGACCTCATCTTCGACGTGGTGGCGGGGGCGGTGGTGCACCGCACCCTGGTCAGCGCGGAGCCCGCGGACGAGGAGTGGGTGCGCAGGTTCACCCAGCTGCTGTTGCTGGGGCTGGGCGAAGCGGCCCGCACCGGGTTCGCCGGAGCCGCCGGGGAGCGCGGGCCGGACGGGAAGGACGCCCGGGGCCGGGACGGCTGAGTCGGGCGCGACGGCGGCGGGCGGTCCCGGAGCCGGGTCCGCCCGCCGCCGCGGCTGTCCTGGGGCGCTCAGAACCCGGCGGGCTCGGTGTACACGCCCCACTCGTCGCGCAGGGCCTGGCAGATCTCGCCCAGCGTGGCCTCGGCCCGCACGGCGTCCAGCATCGGCTCGATCATGTTGGCGCCGTCCCGGGCCGCGGCCAGCATGGCGTCCAGCGCCGAGCGCACCGCGGCGTCGTCGCGTGCCGCCCGCCGCTTCGCCAGCAGCCGCACCTGCTCGCGCTCCACCTCGTGGCTCACCCGCAGGATCTCCAGGTCCCCGGTGACCGACCCGGTGTGCACATTGACGCCGACGACCTTCTTCTCGCCCTTCTCAAGGGCCTGCTGATAGCGGAACGCCGCCTCGGCGATCTCGCCGGTGAACCAGCCGTCCTCGATGCCCTTGAGGATGCCGGAGGTCATCGGCCCGATGGGGTGCTGCCCGTCGGGGTGGGCGCGCCGGCCGCGTTCCTTGATCTGGTCGAAGATCTTCTCGGCGTCCGCCTCGATCCGGTCCGTGAGCTGCTCGACGTACCAGGAACCGCCCAGCGGGTCGGCGACGTTGGCGACGCCGGTCTCCTCCATCAGCACCTGCTGGGTGCGCAGCGCGATCTCGGCGGCCTGCTCGCTGGGCAGCGCCAGGGTCTCGTCCAGGGCGTTGGTGTGCAGCGAGTTGGTGCCGCCGAGCACGGCCGCGAGGGCCTCCACGGCGGTGCGGACGACGTTGTTGTACGGCTGCTGCGCGGTCAGCGACACCCCGGCGGTCTGGGTGTGGAAGCGCAGCCACTGGGCCCGGTCGGTCTTCGCGCCGTAGACGTCGCGCATCCAGCGGGCCCAGATCCGGCGCGCCGCGCGGAACTTGGCGATCTCCTCGAAGAAGTCGACGTGCGCGTCGAAGAAGAAGGACAGGCCGGGCGCGAACACGTCCACGTCCAGGCCGCGGCTCAGGCCCAGTTCGACGTAGCCGAAGCCGTCGGCGAGGGTGTACGCCAGCTCCTGCGCGGCCGTCGCGCCGGCTTCGCGGATGTGGTAGCCGGAGACGGACAGCGGCTTGTACGCGGGGATGCGCGCGCTGGTGTACTCCATCAGGTCGCCGATGAGGCGCAGATGGGGCTCGGGCGGGAAGAGCCACTCCTTCTGCGCGATGTACTCCTTGAAGATGTCCGTCTGCAGCGTGCCGTTGAGGACGGAGGTGTCCACGCCCTGGCGTTCGGCGGCGACCAGGTACATGCAGAAGACGGGGACGGCCGGGCCGCTGATCGTCATCGAGGTGGTGACGTCGCCCAGCGGGATGTCCTGGAACAGCACCTCCATGTCGGCCGCGGAGTCGATCGCCACGCCGCAGTGGCCGACCTCGCCGAGCGAGCGCGGGTCGTCGGAGTCGCGGCCCATGAGGGTGGGCATGTCGAACGCGACCGAGAGCCCGCCGCCGCCCGCGGCGAGGATCATCTTGTAGCGCTCGTTGGTCTGCTCGGCGTTGCCGAACCCGGCGAACTGCCGGATGGTCCACGTACGCCCTCGGTAGCCGGTCGGGTACAGGCCGCGGGTGAACGGGAACTCGCCGGGCCAGCCGATCCGCTCGAAGCCCTCGTAGGTGTCCCCGGGGCGGGGACCGTAGACCGGCTCCACGGGATCGCCGGAGAGCGTGGTGAAGTCCGCGTCGCGCTTGCGCGCCGCGTCGTACCGGGCCTGCCAGCGACGGCGGCCTTCTTCTATGGCGTCAGCGTCCATGCTCCGAATTTACTAGGACGTCCTAGTAAATGTCGATGGCTGACCGCCGCACGGGTGCGGTGTGCGGCGGTGGACGTTACGCCTTGACGGCGGTGGGGGCCGGGTCGGCGACCTTGGCTTCCAGCTCGCGGCTGACCTTCCGCTCGACGAAGAAGGCGGCCGTGGGGATGGTGCCCGCGAGCAGCACCCACAGCTGGCGGCCGACCGGCATCTTCGCCTTGGAGCCCAGGTCGAAGGCGAAGATCAGATAGATCACGTACAGCCAGCCGTGCGCGATGGCGACGACACGGGTGAAGTCCGCGGCCCCGGCGATGTCCAGCCCGTACTTGGCGATCATGCTCAGACACAGGAGCACCAGCAGGACGCCGGTGACGTAGGCCATGACGCGGTAGCGGGTCAGCACGCTTCGTTTCATGGGTCGAGCGTAACCGCACGTTCCGGTAGATCTTGGGCGGGGTCGCCCTGCCGCGCGGCTGCGCGCGGCCCGGGGATCCGGGCGGTTCAGTCCTCCTCGAAGTCGCGGGCCGCCACGCGCAGCGGGCGCAGCATCGCGAAGATCTCCGCGCACTCCTCGGCGTCGTAGACGCCGAGGCCGAAGTCCATCGCCATCAGGTCGCGGGTGGCCGCCTCGACCACCTCGCGGCCCTTGTCCGTGATGACCGCGAGGGTGCCGCGGCCGTCGTTGGGGTTGGGACGCTTGGCCACCAGACCGGACTTGACCAGGCGGTCGACGGTGTTGGTCACGGAGGTGGGGTGCACCATGAGCCGTTCACCGATCTTGGACATCGGCAGTTCGCCGGCCTTGGAGAAGGTGAGCAGCACCAGCGCCTCGTAGCGCGCGAACGTCAGTCCGTACGGCTTGACCACCGCGTCGACCTCGGCCAGCAGGATCTGGTGGGCGCGCATGATCGACGTGATCGCCGCCATGGACGGGACGTTCCCCCAGCGCTGCTTCCAGAGTTCGTCGGCGCGGGCGATGGGGTCGAAGGGAAGACTGAGGGGCTTGGGCACGTCACAGAACCCTACCCCCGGCGGTCATATGGTGGTCAGCCCCGTCTCGCGGACCGGTACGCGGCGGCGGTGACCGGCGGCCGGCGGCGCGGGGTGCACCCGCGTTGCGCGGCCGCCGGGCGTCCTACTGCTCGGCCAGGTGCCGTTCGACGGTCTCCACCTTGCGCGTCAGGCCGTCGGTCACGCCGGGACGGATGTCCGCCTTGAGGACCACCGACACACGCGGGGCGCGGGCCTCCACCGCGGCCACGGCGCGCTTGACCACGTCCATGACCTCGTCCCACTCCCCCTCGATGGAGGTGAACATCGCGTCGGTGCGGTTGGGCAGCCCCGACTCGCGGACCACGCGGACGGCCTCGGCCACGTGGGCGCCGACGTCCTCGCCGACGCCGAGCGGGGTGACGGAGAAGGCGACGATCATGCGTTCACGATCCCTTCGCGACGGGCGCGGGCGGCGATCACCGCGTCCTCGGCGGCCCGCTTGAGCCGGCGCTCGGCGAAGAAGCCACCGGTGGGCAGCACCGAGAGGACGAAGTAGAGCGCCGCGGTCTTCAGCGGCCACTTGGCGCGGTTCCAGGCGTCGGCCCAGAAGAGCACGTACAGGACGAACAGGATGCCGTGGACGGAGCCCATCACGGGCACCGCGTTGAAGTCCGTGGTCCGCTTCAGGACCGAGCAGACCAGCAGCAGAAGGAAGGACACGGCCTCGGGCCCGGAGACCAGGCGCAGGCGTCGCAGGGCGGTGGCGGTTTTGATGTCCACGGGTCACCTTCGGTGGAGAGGAGTTTGTGAACGCGGGCACAAAGGGTCGGTCCATTGTGGCAAACCGGTCGCAGTGCCCCTCCCCCAGGGTCGTCCGCACGGCGCGCGCCCGCGGCACGCCGCGTCTCAGGGTCGGGTCCGGGTTCGTCTCCGTCCACAGGCCCTGTCGGCCGCGGGCGAGCGCGGCTACCGTCGCTGCGTGGCGACGTTCCGACTGCACAGCGGCAAGGTGCTCGCCGTCGACCTGACCGGGGACGCCGTGACGGCGAGAAACGGCTCGATGGTCGCGTACGACGGGCGGATGACCTTCAAGAGGCTGACCGGGGGCGGTGAGGGGCTGCGGGGCGTGGTGACGCGGCGGCTCACCGGGGAGCAGATGACCGTGATGGAGGTGCGCGGGGAGGGGACCTGCTGGTTCGCCGACCGGGCGAGCGAGATCAATCTGGTGCGGCTGACCGGGGACACGCTGTACGTGGAGGCGGACAGCCTGCTGGCGGCCGATGCGGGGCTGCGGACCGGGACCACGTTCACCGGGCTGCGGGGGGCCTCGCAGGGCAACGGCCTGTTCACCACGACCGTGCGGGGGCACGGGCAGGCGGCGATCCTGTCCGACGGGCCGGCGGTGGTGCTCCGGGTGGCTCCGCACGCGCCGCTGGTCGTGGATCCGGGGGCGTACGTGGCGCACCAGGGCAGCCTCCGGCAGTCCTTCCAGTCCGGGGCGACCTTCCGCACCCTGATCGGCGAGGGCGGCGGGGAGGCCGTGCAGATCCGGTTCGAGGGGGACGGCCTGGTGTATGTGCAGCCGAGCGAGCGGACCACGGTGGCGGGGGACGTGTGACATGGCCTTCCGGGAGATCAACGCCAAGATGATCGAGGCCACGGTGGTGCCGGGGCGGCGGCTGTTCAGCCGGCGCGGGGCGATGCTGGCCTACCGGGGCGAGGTGTCGTTCACCCCGAACCTCACGTCGGGCCCAGGCGGGGTGATGTCCGTGCTCGGGCGGCGGATCGCCGGGGAGGCGGCACCGCTGATGACCGTCGAGGGCAGCGGCACCGTGTACTTCGGGCACGGCGGGCATCACGTGCACGTCGTCCGGCTCACGGGCGACACGCTGTACGTGGAGGCGGACCGGCTGCTCGCCTTCGAGGACACGCTGGAGCAGGGCACGGTGTTCCTGGGCGCGCAGGGCGGGGTGAGGGGCCTGGTGCGGGGACAGGCCACCGGTCAGGGGCTGTTCACGACCACTCTGACGGGGCACGGAACCGTGGCCGTGATGGCGCACGGGGGTGTCTTCGAGGTGCCGGTCCGTCCGCAGCGGCCGGTCCATGTGGATCCGCAGGCCTACGTCGCCCACCACGGCGACGTGCGCAACCGGCTGTCGACGGCCGTGGGCTGGCGGGAGCTGGTGGGCCGCGGTTCGGGTGAGGCGTTCCAGCTCGAACTGAGCGGCACGGGCGTGGTGTTGGTCCAGGCGTCGGAGGAGAAGCTGTGAACGGACCCGTGGTGTACGACCCGGTGACGCTGCCGGCCGACGACAACGTCGACCCGTACACCTTCTGCGTGGAGCTGTCGGGGACGCGGTGGTTCCTGCAGAAGGGGAAGATGATCGCCTACTACGGGTCGATCGCGTTCGACGGGGTGGGGCACGGGCGGCTGGACCGGCTGGTGCGGACCTCGTTCCATTCGCCCCTGCACGCGGCCGACTGGGTGGTCGCGGAGGGCTCGGGCAAGATGCTGCTCGCCGACCGCGCCTTCGACGTCAACTCCTACGACCTCGACGACGGCAACCTGACCATACGCTCCGGGAACCTGCTCGCCTTCCAGCCGAGCCTGTCCCTCAAACAGTCGATCGTGCCGGGTTTCGTGACCCTGATCGGCACCGGGACGTTCGTCGCCGCGTCGAACGGACCGGTGGTGTTCATGGAACTCCCGCTCCGGGTGGACCCCCAGGCGCTCGTCGGCTGGGCCGACTGCCCCTCCCCGTGCCACCACTACGACCACGGGTATCTGACCGGGGTGCTGGGCGGTGTGCGCGCGCTGACGGGTATCGGCGGGCCCTCCGGGGAGGAGCACCAGTTCGAGTTCGTGGGCGCCGGAACGGTGCTGCTGCAGTCCAGCGAGGCGCTGATGCCCGAGCAGCCGACGGGCGCGGCGCCGGACGAGCCGGGGGTACCCGGTCCCGCGGCGACGTCCGGGGACCGTGGCCCGCAGGGCGGCGTACCGCGACTTCCCGGACAGCTCGGAGATCTCCAGCGCCGCTTCGGGCTGTGAGCGGTAGTCTGCACACCGTGACGGCTCGAACGCCTGCGCGCCGCCACACGATCCTTGCTCGTCCGGAATTCAACCATTAGGTAGACTTCATCCATGGAGACCGAGACGGCCACGCGCTGGCTGACCGATGCGGAGCAATGCGCCTGGCGTACCCATCTGGACGTCAACAGGCTGTTGACGTACCAGCTGGAGAGGGACCTGCAACCGTTCGGCCTGACGTTGAACGACTACGAGATCCTCGTGCATCTGTCGGAGTCGGAGGACGTGCGGATGCGGATGAGCGACCTCGCGGCCGCCACGCTGCAGTCCAAGAGCCGCCTCTCGCACCAGATCACGCGCATGGAGAACGCGAACCTGGTGCGCCGTGAGAACTGCGAGTCCGACCGCCGGGGCCTGTACGCGGTCCTCACCGAGCACGGCATGGAGACCATGCGGAAGGTCGCTCCGCACCACGTCGCCTCCGTGCGCCGGCACTTCATCGACCTGCTGGAGCCCGAGCAGCTGGCCCAGCTCGACAAGGCGCTCAAGCCGATCGCGGAGCACCTGCGCGCCCAGCGCGGACGCCCCTGAGCGGCCGGGCGCCGGGAGGGGGCAGCCGTCCCGGCGCGTCGCGCGGCCCCGGTGGCCGGCGGGCCGCCCCGACGCGCCCCGGTGGGCCGGACGCGGCCCGCGCCGCCCGGCCGGGCGGCCGGCCCTCACCGGTCACGAGAACGGGGGCCTTCCGCATCCGGTGGAGGCCGCCCTCCTCCGGATGCGGAAGGCCCTTCGTCGCGTCGTGGACGCCGTCAGCTCTCGGTCAGGCCCGTCACCAGTTCGTCGGCCGCGCGGTACGGGTCCAGCTCGCCCGCCACGATCCGCGCCGCCAGGGCGCTGAGGCGGCGGTCGCCGTGCAGATCGCCGATGCGCTCGCGCAGCGCGGTCACCGCGATCGTCTCCACCTCGCGGGCCGCACGGGCCAGCCGGCGCTCGGCGAGCACCCCGCGCTCCTCCATCCACGCCCGGTGCTTCTCCAGGGCCTGCACGACCTCGTCCACGCCCTCCCCGCGGGCGGCGACCGTCTTGACGATGGGCGGCCGCCAGTCGCCGGGAGCGCGGGCCTCGCCCAGGCCCAGCATGTGGTTCAGCTCGCGGGCGGTGGCGTCGGCACCGTCCCGGTCGGCCTTGTTGACCACGTACACGTCGCCGATCTCCAGGATGCCCGCCTTGGCCGCCTGGATGCCGTCGCCCATGCCCGGGGCCAGGAGGACCACGCTCGTGTCCGCCTGGGAGGCGATCTCCACCTCCGACTGGCCCACGCCCACCGTCTCGACCAGGATCACGTCGCAGCCGGCCGCGTCCAGGACCCGGATGGCCTGCGGGGCCGCCCAGGCCAGGCCGCCCAGATGGCCCCGGGTGGCCATGGAGCGGATGTACACCCCGGGGTCCGAGGCGTGCTCCGACATCCGCACCCGGTCCCCGAGCAGCGCACCGCCGGAGAAGGGCGAGGACGGGTCGACGGCGAGCACTCCGACCCGCTTGCCCTGCTTGCGGTAGGCCGTGACCAGCGCGGAGGTCGACGTGGACTTGCCGACGCCGGGCGCGCCGGTCAGGCCGACGACGTAGGCGTTGCCGGTCAGCGGCGCGAGCGCCGCCATGACCTCCCTGAGCTGCGGCGACGCCCCCTCCACCAGGGAGATCAGCCGGGCCACGGCCCGCGGTCGGCCTTCCCTGGCCTGGGCCACCAGTGAGGAGACGTCCTGCATCACAGCTCCGTTCACGTCTGCGTCGTCTTCGTCCGCCGTACGGGGCCGCCGGGCCCCCAACGGCGCTTCAGCCGGCCCGGCCGGGCCGGCAGACAGGCTCCCTCACGCCCGGGGCACCCGCAGGATCAGCGCGTCGCCCTGGCCGCCGCCGCCGCACAGCGCCGCCGCGCCGACGCCGCCGCCGCGCCGCTTCAGCTCCAGCGCCAGGTGCAGCACCAGACGGGCGCCGGACATCCCGATCGGGTGACCCAGCGCAATCGCGCCACCGTTCACATTCACCTTTTCGGTGGATACCCCGAGGTCCTTCATGGACTGCACGGCGACGGCCGCGAACGCCTCGTTGATCTCGATGAGGTCCAGGCCGGAAACCTCAAGGCCCTCCTTCTTCAGGGCGTGCCGGATCGCGTTGGACGGCTGCGAGTGCAGCGAGTTGTCCGGGCCGGCCACATTGCCGTGGGCGCCGATCTCGGCGATCCACTCCAGGCCCAGCTCCTCGGCCTTGGCCTTGCTCATCACCACCACGGCCGCGGCGCCGTCGGAGATCTGCGAGGAGGTCCCGGCGGTGATCGTGCCGTCCTTGGCGAAGGCCGGGCGCAGCTTGGCCAGCGTCTCGACGGTCGTGTCGGCGCGGACACCCTCGTCCTTGCTGAACAGCACCGGGTCGCCCTTGCGCTGCGGGATCTCCACCGGGGTGATCTCGGCGTCGAACAGGCCGTTCTTCTGCGCCGCGGCGGCCCGCTGGTGGGACAGCGCGGCGAACTCGTCCTGCTCGGTGCGCGTGATGCCCAGGCGGCCGTTGTACTTTTCCGTGGACTCGCCCATGGCGATGCCCTCGAAGGAGTCGGTCAGCCCGTCGTGGGCCATCGCGTCGAGCATCTGCACCGCGCCGTACTTGAAGCCCTCACGGGACTTCGGCAGCAGGTGCGGGGCGTTGGTCATGGACTCCTGGCCGCCGGCGACGACGATGTCGAATTCACCCGCGCGGATCAGCTGGTCGGCGAGGGCGATCGCGTCCAGGCCGGACAGGCACACCTTGTTGACCGTGAGCGCCGGGACGCTCATCGGGATGCCGGCCTTGACCGCGGCCTGCCGGGCGGGGATCTGGCCGGCGCCCGCCTGCAGCACCTGCCCCATGATCACGTACTGCACCTGGTCGGCGCCGATCCCGGCGCGGTCGAGGGCGGCCTTGATGGCGATGCCGCCGAGGTCGGCGCCGGAGAAAGACCTCAGCGAGCCCAGCAGCCGCCCCATGGGCGTACGGGCGCCCGCGACGATGACCGAGCTGTTCGTTCCCGAGGTTCCAGAAGGCATGAGCTGCGTCCCCTTACCGGCCTGCTCGGCCCGAGGAGTGAACGAGGGTTTACTTCGAATGTACTGAGCGGTACCGCACCCGTCATCGGCCTTTCAGTGTGATCGCGCGCACGTTGCGTAACCATCCGCGGGGCGCTCCACTGAAACCATGCTGACGCGAATCGACCACATCGGGATCGCCTGCCACGACCTCGACGCCACCGTCGAGTTCTACCGGACCACCTACGGATTCGAGGTGTTCCACACCGAGGTCAACGAGGAGCAGGGCGTACGCGAGGCCATGCTCAAGATCAACGATACGTCGGACGGCGGCTCCTCCTACCTCCAGCTGCTGGAACCCACCCGGGAGGACTCGGCGGTCGGCACATGGCTCGCCAAGCACGGGGAGGGCGTCCACCACATCGCCTTCGGCACCCCGGACGTCGACGGCGACGCCGCCGAGATCCGCGACAAGGGCGTGCGCGTGCTCTACGACGAGCCGCGGCGCGGCACCATGGGGTCCCGGATCACCTTCCTGCACCCCAAGGACTGCCATGGCGTCCTCACAGAACTGGTCACGTCGGCGCGAGTTGAGCCGGACGAGCACTGACCGACATACATAAGGGCCGGTAGGGTTGGGGGCGGTCGTTCTCGCACCGAGGGCGGCCGCTTGCCGGGGTCCGGGTTTCGGGGGACGGGCGGTGGGGCAACAGCTCATGCTCCGCCGCGGATCTGACACCATTCCCCGGGGGCCCCGTTCGGCGGATGGACGGAGCTCGTTTCACAAGCTTGCGACCAGGGGACGGATGGGACCGCGCAGTGCGGGGCTACGAACGCCAGGAGCGAGAGCCGGCGGCTGACGTCGACCACCTGACTCGGTTCGAGGCCGAGATGGAACGGCTGAAGACCGAGCGGGAGAAGGCGATCCAGCACGCCGAGGACCTCGGCTACCAGGTCGAGGTGCTGCGCGCCAAGCTGCACGAGGCGCGGCGTGCTCTCATGCTCCGGCCCGCCTACGACAGCGCCGACATCGGCTACCAGGCCGAGCAGCTGCTGCGCAACGCGCAGATGCAGGCCGACCAGATCCGCGCGGACGCCGAGCGCGAACTGAGCGAGGCGCGGGCACAGACCCAGCGGATCCTGCAGGAGCACGCCGAGCAGGCCGCACGGCTGCAGGCGGAGCTGCACCAGGAGGCGGTCACCCGCCGCCAGCAGCTGGACCAGGAGCTGGCCGAGCGCCGGCGCACCGTGGAGTCCCACGTCAACGAGAACGTGGCGTGGGCCGAGCAGCTGCGCGCCCGCACCGAGCAGCAGGCCCGCCGGCTGCTGGAGGAGTCCCGGGCGCAGGCCGAGCAGGCGATGGCCGCCGCCCGCGCGGAGGCCGAGCGGCTGACCGCCGAGGCCCGGCAGCGGCTGCGGAACGAGGCCGAGGCGGCCCGCGCCGAGGCGGACCAGCTGCTGCGCCGGGCCCGTGCCGACGCCCAGCGGATGCTGGACGCCGCCTCCGCCCAGGCCCAGGAGGCCACCGACCACGCCGAGCAGCTGCGCAGCGCCGCGCTCGGCGAGTCCGAGGCCGCCCGCCGGCAGGCCGCCGAGCTGAGCCGGGCCGCCGAGCAGCGGATGGCCGAGGCCGAGGAGGCGCTGCGCAAGGCGCAGGCCGAGGCGGAGAAGACGGTCGCCGAGGCCAAGGAGGCCGCGGCGAAGGCGCTGGCGAGCGCCGAGTCGGCCAACGAGCAGCGCACCCGGGTCGCCAAGGAGCAGGTCGCCCGGCTGGTGGAGGAGGCCACCAAGGAGGCCGAGAGCACCCGCGCCGAGGCCGAGCAGCTGGTCGCGGACGCCCGCGCGGAGGCGGAGAAGATCGTCGCCGAGGCCGCGGAGAAGGCCCGTACGGTCAGCGCGGAGGAGGCCGCCACCCAGCTGTCGAAGGCGGCGAAGCAGGCCGAGGACGTCCTGAACAAGGCCTCCGAGGAGGCGCGGCGCACCACGAAGGAGGCCGCCGAGGAGGCCGAGCGCATCCGCAGCGAGGCGGAGGCCGAGGCGGACCGGCTGCGCGCCGAGGCGCACGAGATCGCCGAGCAGCTCAAGGGCGCGGCCAAGGACGACACCGAGGAGTACCGCGCCAAGACCGTCGAGCTGCAGGAGGAGGCCCGCCGGCTGCGCGGCGAGGCGGAGCAGCTGCGCGCCGAGGCGGTCACCGAGGGTGAGAAGATCCGCGCCGAGGCCCGGCGCGAGGCCGTGGCGCAGATCGAGGAGGCGGCCAAGACCGCCGAGGAGCTGCTGGCCAAGGCCAAGGCGGACGCCGACGAGCTGCGCCGGACCGCCACCGCGGACAGCGAGAAGGTCCGCACCGAGGCCATCGAGCGCGCCACCACGCTGCGCCGGCAGGCCGAGGAGACCCTGGAGCGCACCCGCAAGGAGGCCGAGCGGCAGTGCGCCGAGGCCGAGGAGCGGGCCGAGGCCGTCAAGGCGGACGCCGAGCGCGCCGCCCGCGAGCTGCGCGAGGAGACCGAGCAGGCGCTGGCGGCCCGGCAGGCGGAGGCCGCCGAGGAGCTGACCCGGCTGCACACCGAGGCCGAGGAGCGCCTGGCCTCGGCCGAGCAGGCGCTGGCCGACGCCCGTGCGGAGGCCGACCGGATCCGCCGCGAGGCCGCCGAGGAGGCCGACCGGCAGCGCACCGAGTCCGCCGAGCGGATCCGCACCCTGCAGCAGCAGGCCGAGGAGGAGGCCGACCGGCTGCGCACCCAGGCCGCCGCGGACGCCTCCGCCTCCCGCGCGGAGGGCGAGGCCGTGGCCGTGCGGCTGCGGTCGGAGGCGGCCGCCGAGGCCGAGCAGCTGAAGACCGAGGCCCAGGAGACCGCCGACAAGGTGCGCGCGGAGGCGCAGGCCGCCGCCGAGCGGCTGGGCGCGGAGGCGTCGGAGACACTGGCCGCCGCCCAGGAGGAGGCGGCCCGGCGCCGCCGCGCCGCCGAGGAGCTGCTCGCCGCCGCCCGCGAGGAGTCGGACCAGGAGCGCGAACGGGCCCGGGAGCAGAGCGAGGAGCTGCTGGCCGCCGCCCGCACCCGGGTGGAGGAGGCGCAGGCCGAGGCCACCCGGCTGGTGGAGGAGGCCGACCGGCGGGCCGGCGAGACGGTCGCCGCGGCCGAGCAGCACGCCCAGCAGGTACGGGACTCCGTGGCCGGGCTGCAGGAGCAGGCCCAGGAGGAGATCGCCGGGCTGCGGTCGGCGGCCGAGCACGCGGCGGAGCGCACCCAGCGGGAGGCCCAGGAGGAGGCCGACCGGGTCCGCGCCGACGCCTACGCCGAGCGGGAGCGGGCCGGCGAGGACGCCGCCCGGATGCGCCGCGAGGCGCAGGAGGAGGCCGAGGAGGCCCGCGAGCTGGCCGAGCGCACGGTGACGGAGGCGGCCGAGGAGGCCGAGCGGATCCGCAAGGACGCCGCCGAGCACGCCCAGCGGGTGCGCACCGAGGCCTCCGACACCATCGCCCAGGCCGAGCAGGACGCCGCGCGCACCCGGGCGGACGCCCGCGGGGACGCCAACCGCATCCGCTCGGACGCGGCCACCCAGGCGGACACCCTCATCTCCGAGGCGCGCTCGGAAGCCGAGCGACTGCAGACGCGGACGGCCGAGGAGGCCGAGCGCCTGCGCACCGAGGCGGCCGAGGAGGCCGAACGGGTCCGCACCGAGGCGAACACCGAGGCCGAGCAGGTCCGCACCGAGGCGGCCGAGGAGGCCGAGCGCCTGCGCACCGAGGCGGCCGAGGAGGCCGAACGGGTCCGCACCGAGGCGGCCGCCGAGGCGGACAGGCTCGTCTCGGACGCCACCGGGGAGGCCGAGCGGCTGCGTGCCGAGGCGGCCGAGCTGCTCCGCTCGGTGCAGGAGCGTGCCGAGCGGATCCGCACCGACTCCGACCGGCTCAAGGCGGAGGCGGAGGCCGAGGCCGAACGCACGCTGGCCAAGGCCCGCAAGGAGGCCGAGCGCACCCTGGACGAGGCGCGCGAGGACGCCAACAAGCGGCGGTCGGAGGCGGCCGAGCAGGTCGACAAGCTGATCACGGAGACCACCGCCGAGGCCGACAAGCTGCTCGCCGAGGCGCAGGCGACCGCGGTGAAGACCACGGCGGACGCCGAGGCGCAGGCCGACACCATGGTGGGTGCGGCCCGCCAGGAGGCCGAGCGGATCGTCAAGGAGGCGACCGTCAAGGGCAACACCCTGGTGGAGAAGGCCCGCACCGACGCCGACGAGCTGCTGGTCGGTGCCCGCCGGGACGCCACCCAGATCCGCGAGCGCGCCGAGGAGCTGCGCGAGCGCATCACCACGGAGATCGAGGAGCTGCACGAGCGGGCCCGCCGCGAGGCCGCCGAGACGATGAAGTCGACCGGCGACCGCTGCGACGCGCTGATCAAGGCGGCCGAGGAGCAGCTGGCCAAGGCGGAGGCCAAGGCGAAGGAGATCGTCTCGGAGGCCAACTCCGAGGCGGGCAAGGTCCGTATCGCCGCGGTGAAGAAGGCCGAGGGCCTGCTGAAGGAGGCCGAGCAGAAGAAGGCCAAGCTGATCACGGAGGCCGAGAAGCTGAAGGCCGAGGCGGTCCGCGAGGCCCGGCGCACCGTGGAGGAGGGCCGGCGCGAGCTGGAGATCCTGATGCGCCGCCGCGAGGACATCAACGCCGAGATCTCTAGGGTGCAGGACGTCCTGGAGGCGCTGGAGTCCTTCGAGGCGCCCTCGGCCGGCAAGGACGGCGGTGTGAAGGCGGGCGCGACGGTGGGTGCCCCCAGGGCGGGTGGCAAGCCGTCAGAGCGGTAGCGTATAAGGGGAGTTCCGGGCTCCGGCGGGGGCGCGTCCGGAGGTTCGGCCTGCTCCCAGGCCGTGTTCGTGGCATCGCGTCGTCCGCCCGGGAGGCGGCAGACAAGACCTCACGGACAGGGCTCAGGCAAGGCCTCCGGCGGTCAGCCACTCAAAAGAGGTGTCATTCTCCAGATCAAACATGTATCCGCTCGATGACACACCGCTTCGGCCCCTAGGATTCGACCTATCACCTCACCGGTCTCATTCGACAGGAACCCCATGAGCGACACTTCCCCCTACGGCTTCGAGCTTGTGCGGCGTGGGTACGACCGCGCGCAGGTGGACGAACGCATCGCCAAGCTCGTCTCCGACCGCGACAGTGCTCTCGCCCGCATCACCGCTCTGGAGAAGCGCATCGAGGAACTCCACCTCGAAACGCAGAACGCCCAGGCCCAGGTCGCCGACGCCGAACCGTCCTACGCGGGTCTCGGTGCCCGGGTCGAGAAGATCCTGCGCCTGGCCGAGGAAGAGGCCAAGGAGCTGCGTGAGGAGGCCCGGCGCGCCGCCGAGCAGCAGCGCGAGCTCGCCGAGGCGTCGGCCCAGCAGGTCCGCAACGACGCCGAGGCGTACGCCGCCGAGCGCAAGGCGAAGGCCGAGGAAGAGGGCGTGCGGATCGTCGAGAAGGCGAAGTCGGACGCCGCCCAGCTGCGTGCCGAGGCCCAGAAGGACGCGCAGTCCAAGCGTGAGGAGGCGGACGCCCTCTTCGAGGAGACCCGCGCCAAGGCCGCGCAGGCCGCCGCCGACTTCGAGACCAACCTCGCCAAGCGCCGCGAGCAGTCCGAGCGCGACCTGGCCGCCCGCCAGGCCAAGGCGGAGAAGCGGCTGGCCGAGATCGAGCACCGGGCGGAGCAGCTGCGCCTGGAGGCGGAGAAGCTGCGCACCGACGCCGAGCGCCGGGCCCGCCAGACCGTCGAGACCGCGCAGCGGCAGGCCGAGGACATCGTGGCCGACGCCAACGCCAAGGCGGACCGCATCCGTTCGGAGTCCGAGCGCGAGCTGGCGGCCCTGACCAACCGCCGCGACTCCATCAACGCCCAGCTGACCAACGTCCGCGAGATGCTGGCCACGCTCACCGGTGCGGCGGTGGCCGCCTCCAGCTCGCCGTCCGAGAAGGAGTCCACCTCCCGCGGGGTTCCGGCCCAGCAGTCCAGGTGACGTGACGGGGTGAGGGAGTAGCACCCGCTCACGCAGAGACCGTACCGCGCGAAGCCCTTCGCCGCCTTCCGGTGGCGAGGGGCTTCGTCCGCGTCTAGCGTGGCCGCATGATCGAGCTCTCGGGGCTGACCAAGCGCTACGGCGAGAAGGTGGCGGTGGACGACCTGACGTTCACCGTGCGGCCTGGTGTGGTCACGGGATTCCTCGGACCGAACGGCGCCGGCAAGTCCACGACCATGCGGATGATTCTCGGCCTGGACCACCCCACCGCGGGGGACGTGCGCATCGACGGACGGCAGTACCACGAGCTGCCCGATCCGCTGACGTACATCGGGGCCCTGCTGGACGCGAAGGCCGTGCACGGCGGGCGCACGGCCCGCAGCCATCTACTGTGGCTGGCGCAGAGCAACGGCATCCCCGCCCACCGGGTGGACACGGTGCTCGAGACGGTGGGGCTGACGGCGGTCGCCCGCAAGAAGGCCAAGGGGTTCTCGCTCGGGATGAGCCAGCGGCTCGGCATCGCGGCGACGCTGCTCGGCGATCCCCGGATCCTGATGTTCGACGAGCCGGTCAACGGCCTGGACCCCGAGGGCATCCACTGGATCCGCAGTCTCATGAAGTCGCTGGCCGCCGAGGGACGCACCGTGTTCGTCTCCAGTCACCTGATGAGCGAGATGGCGCTGACCGCGGACCATCTGATCGTCATCGGGCAGGGCAGGCTGCTCGCGGACACCTCGATGGCGGACTTCGTGGCGGACAACGCCCACGCCCGGGTCCGTATCCGCACCCCCGACCGGGAGCGGCTGCTGGACGCGCTGCACGGGGCCGGCATCACCGCGCAGGACGCCGAGGACGGGGTGCTGGAGATCGAGGGCGACGCGGCGGAGCGCATCGGGGAGCTGGCCGCCGAGCACCGGATCGTGCTGCACGAGCTGAGCGTGCGCCGGTCCTCCCTGGAGGAGGCGTTCATGCGGCTGACGGCCGGGTCGGTGGAGTACCACGCGCAGGGCGCACCGCCCGCACCACCGTGGGGTGCCGAAGGTGCGGCGGCGGCCTTCGGGGCCGGGAAACAGGCCGTGGCGCGGACGAGCGCGGAGGGCTGAGCGATGACGGTGATGCGGGTCGCCCGGTCCGAGTGGACCAAGATCCGGTCGGTGGCGTCCACGGCATGGACGCTGTCCCTGGCAGTGGTCGTCACCCTCGCCCTGGGCATGCTGATCTCCGCGTTGTCGCGGCGCGAGTCCGGCTCCATGGACCCGCGTGCCCGGCTGTCCTTCGACCCGACCCTGGTCGCCTTCGCGGGCATGACGCTGGGGCAGCTGGCGATGATCGTGTTCGGGGTGCTGGTGGTGTCCTCCGAGTACAGCACCGGCATGATCCGCACCTCGCTGGCCGCGGTCCCGCGCCGGGGGGTGTTCCTGGCGAGCAAGATCGCCGTCGCCACCGCCCTCGCCCTGGTGGTGGGCATGGCCACGAGCTTCGCCGCCTTCTTCCTCGGGCAGGCGATGCTCGGCCCGCTGGGGACGTCGCTGGGCGAGCCAGGGGTGCTGCGGGCGGTCGTCGGCGGCGGCCTGTACATGACGCTGATCGCCGTGTTCTCCATGGGCATCGCCACGATGCTGCGCTCGCCGCTGCTGTCGCTGGGCATCCTGATGCCCTTCTTCTTCCTGATCTCCAACATCCTCGGCAACGTCTCGGCCACGAAGAAGGTGGGCCGGTTCCTGCCCGACCAGGCCGGCAGCCGGATCATGGAGGTCGTCCCCCGGGCCGCGGACGACACACCGTACGGGCCGTGGGGCGGCCTGGGGATCATGGTGCTGTGGGTGGTGGCGGCCCTCGCGGGCGGCTACGCCGTCCTGCGCCGGCGCGACGCCTGACGGTCCCCGCCCGGCGGCGGGACCGGTCGTCTTGGCCAGAACCGCACACGCCCCGATATTGTCCTAGGACTTGTGAGGGCGGTGCGGCGCCCCGCTGTCCTGAACGTCGGGACGAGCACCTTCCGATGGGACCGGAGCATGATCGAGGCAGTCGGGCTGACCAAGCGCTACGGCGACAGAACCGCGGTGGACGACCTCACCTTCACGGTGCGGCCCGGGGCCGTGACCGGCTTCCTAGGTCCCAACGGCTCCGGCAAGTCCACGACCATGCGGATGATCCTCGGCCTGGACAACCCCACCTCCGGCACCGTGACCATCGGGGGGCTGCCCTACCGGAAGCTGCCCAACGCGGCCCGCCAGGTGGGCGCCCTGCTCGACGCCCGGGCCGTGCACGGCGGCCGCACCGCACGCGACCATCTGCTGTCCCTGGCCCAGCTGTCGGGCATCCCGGCCCGCCGGGTGGACGAGGTGCTGGACGTGGTCGGTCTGCGGGACGTGGCCGGCAAGCGCACCAAGGACTTCTCCCTGGGCATGGGGCAGCGGCTCGGCATCGCCGCGGCCCTGCTCGGCGACCCGCAGGTGCTGCTGTTCGACGAGCCGGTCAACGGCCTGGACCCCGAGGGCATCTACTGGGTGCGCAACCTGATGAAGGAACTGGCCGCCGAGGGGCGCACCGTGTTCGTCTCCAGTCATCTCATGAGCGAGATGGCGCAGACCGCCGATCACCTCATCGTCATCGGACGCGGGCGGCTGCTCGCCGACATGAGCGTGCGGAACTTCATCGCCGCGAACTCCGCCGGTTTCGCCCGGGTGCGCACCCCCGGCTCCGAGCCGGAGCAGCGCGAGAGGCTGACCGCGGCGCTGACCGAGGCCGGCGGGCAGGTGCTGCCCGAGCCGGACGGGGCGCTGCGGGTGACCGGGCTGCCGCTGCCGCGCATCAGCGATCTCGCCCACGGGGCCGGCGTGCGGCTGTGGGAGCTGTCGCCGCACCAGGCCTCGCTGGAGGAGGCGTACATCCGGCTGACGCAGAGCGCGGTCGACTACCGCTCGACCGCCGACCCGAAGGCCGGGCTGACGGAGCCGCTGCCGCCCGGCGCCGAGCCGCCGCTGCCCGTCCCCGGCCAGGGACAGCCCGGCTGGTTCGTCCCGCCACCGTCGCAGGATCCCGCGACGGCCGGCGCCGCGCCCGGTCCGCAGGACGGCACCGCCCGCCCCTTTCCTGCCCCGACCACGTCCGAGGACCCCCGATGAGCACGCCCGAGAGGCCGGCACCGCCGGGCCCGCCGTCCGCCGCCCAGGCGGTCACGCCCGATCCGTACTCCGGTTACACCTCGCCCATCCCCGTGGTGCGCACCCACCTCGGGCACGCGGTCGCCGCGGAGTGGACGAAGATCAGATCGGTGCGCTCCACGCGGTGGACGCTCGGGGTGTACGTGCTGCTGGTGGTCGGGACCGGACTGCTGGTCGGCCTGGGGGTCGCCGCGTCCTCGGCGGACCTGCGCGGGGAGAAGAACACGCTGTCGCTGGGCATCGTCGGGCTGCTCGTCGGCAGCGTCTGCCTCGTCACGCTCGGTGCGCTGACCACGACCTCCGAGTACAGCACGGGCCTGATCCGCACCACGATGACCACGTGCCCCAGCCGGGTCCGGGTGCTCCTGGCAAAGGCCGTGGTGTTCTTCCTGCTGGCCTTCACGGTGACCCTGGTGTGCAGCACGCTCGTCGGCTTCCTGCAGACGTCCCTGCTGTCCGGCAGCGGCGCCCCGCGGCCCACCGGCGGTCAGTGGCTCAGGGCCACGGTCGGCGTCAGTTGCTTCCTGGCCCTGCTCGGGCTGGTCTCGCTGCTGGTCGGCTCGATGCTGCGGCATGCGGCGGCCGCCATCACCGTCATGATCGGCGTCGTGCTCGCGCCGCTGGTGCTCGCGCTGTTCATGACCGCGCGGTCGCTGCGGACGGTGCGCACCGGCCTGCTGCACTACTCCGTCCCGACCCAGCTGAGCGTTTTCTACACCGGCCGCCTGGGAGACTCGGGCCCCGCGGGCTGGGACCCGGTGTGGATCATGCTGGGCGTGGCCGCCGTCGCCTTCGCGGGCGCCTGGGCGCTGCTGAACCGGCGGGACGTGTAGGGACGTCTGGGGACGTCGCCGTTCCCCGCGCGGTCCCCGCGGCCGTGCGGGAACCGGTTCAGTAGCGCGGCGCGTTGCGGGACCGCTGCACCCGTGCGCTGCGGCGGTCCCGGGCGTTCCAGCAGGCCTTGTGCCAGTGCCGGCGGTCGTCCACCCCGGCGTACTCGGGCCAGGCCACCACGTGCGGGACGCCGGAGCCGATCAGCTGGTCGCAGCCCGGGCAGCGGTAGGTCTTGCCGGCGGCGCTGGCCCCGGCGACATGGCGCACGCTCCACGCCTCGCCCTGCCAGCTCTCCGTGAACTGCCAGCCGCCGTAGCGCTGTGCGGCGTCGTCCTCGGCGCTCCAGCCGGCGGAGCCGGAACCCTTGGGGCGGTTGCGACGCGGAGACACGGAACACCTCACCGAGTTGGGGCAGCGGGACACGTCCGCTCCAGCGTACGCGCCACGGCCGGACGGCCGGGCGTGCGGCACCCGAGTGCGGCCGTGCCGCCGGCGGCGCCCGACGGGCGGGCGCCCGGCGCACCACAGTGCGGGCAGACCATCCGCCGATCCGTCCGGCCGTGTCCTCGGCACGTGTCATCCGGTTATGCGTGAGTGGGGGAGCTCCGTGTCGGAGCCGAGGAAGCAGGAAAGCAATGCACGTCGGAAGCTTCGTGGTGGCCGCCCAGTTCCCCGGGCAGGGCCAAGGGGAGGCGCTGCACCGGGCGGTGCGCACCGCCGAGGTCGCCGAGCAGGCCGGGCTGGACGCGGTCTGGCTGGCCGAGCACCACTTCGTGCCGTACGGGACGTGCCCGTCGGCCATCACCCTCGCCGCGCTGCTGCTGGGCCGCACCCGCACCCTGCGGGTGGGCACGGCAGTCAGTGTGCTGACCACCGCGCATCCGGTCGCGCTCGGCGAGCAGGCCGCACTGCTGCATGTGACGAGCGGCGGACGGTTCTCGCTGGGCGTGGGGCGCGGCGGGCCGTGGGTGGACCTGGAGGTGTTCGGGGCGGGCGTCGAGGCGTACGAGTCGGGATTCCCCGAATCACTCGATCTGCTGATGCGCTGGCTGCGCGAGCCGTCGGTGTCGGCCGACGGGGAGCGGTTCCGTTTCCGTGCGGTGCCCGTCGTGCCTCGCCCGTCCCAGGCGCTGACCGACGCACCGGGCCCGGAGGTCGTCGTCGCGTGCACCTCGCCGGCGAGCGTCCGCCTGGCCGCCGAACGCGGTCTGCCGATGCTGCTCGGCATGCACGCCGGAGACGAGGAGAAGGCCGAGATGGTCGCCCTGTGGCGGCGTGCGGCCCGCGAGGCCGGGCGCGGCGAGGAGGAGATCCGCGGCGCCGCACATGTCTCGGCGGGCGTCTGCCAGATCGCCGACCGGAGCACGGACGCGGTGGAGACGCTGCTGAAGGCGATGCCGGGCTGGCTCGAACAGGGTCTGGGGGCGCATAGGACGGTGGACGGCCGCACCCGCCGGATGCGCGATCCGCTCGCCTACACCGAACTGCTCTGCGCCTTGCACCCGGTGGGCACCCCGCAGGTGTGCGCCGACCGGCTCGCGGCCACCGCCGAGCGGACCGGGATCTCCCGTTTCGCGCTGCTCGTCGAAGGCTCCGGCGACCTCGCCGCCACCGAGGAGAACGTCCGGCGGCTCGGCGCCGAGGTGCTGCCCCGGCTGGGCGCACAGGGACGTGCCCGGGTCGGCTAGCGCTTTCACAACACGCCCTGGGCCGTGCCCGCCGCGGCCGTCCCGTACCGGCCCCGGCGTCCGCGGCCCGGTCCGCCGGACCGGCCCCGGCGGGCCGGCCGACGGGAGCGGCCTGCCGCCCCGGCACTGTGACGCGCCTCCCGCGTTCGGGGCGGCAAGCCCGCGGCCACCGCGTCAGCAGTCCCTGAGCTCGGGCGACTGGTTGAGCAGCTGGCTGCGCACCGACGTGAACCGGGCCAGCGACTCGTCGGCCGAGGCGTCCATCGGGAACACCGCCACCCGGTGGCAGTTCTGGAAGGCCAGCCGCACCCCGAAGTGCCGCTGCAGCGCGCCGCGTATCGCGTCACTCGCGAGCGCACGCAGCAGCTGACCGCGCGCGTGCTCGTCCGGCGGGGGCGTCTGGTTGTCGGCGAAGTCACCGCCGTCCACCTTCAGCTGGGCCACCAGGGAGCTGATCATCTCCCATGCGTAGGGCAGGGAGGTCCGGACGCAGTCGACGAATTCCGCTTCGTCGACCTCGCCTCGCTCGGCCTTCTCGAGCAGGGCCGGTGAGACGTCGAGCGACATGGGTTCTCCTCTCGCACCCCCGATGAGCAGGGGTTGCCGGACAGATAAGAGGGAGTTCGCGATACCGAACACGGTGAGTACACACATCGCGACCACCCGTTCCTACGGTAGGCAACGAAGCGAAGGCTCACTAGGCAAATGCCCATACAGGTCAGTCGAGTTGTGTACACAATCGGCCACGAGTGAACACGGATGTTCCAGTGGAAATCGGGGCGTGGCACGGGCGGCGCACGGCGGCCGTACGTGGCCCGTGCGGGGACCGGAAGCGGGGCATCGGCGACCGAATCGCGCGCGGCGCGGTGTGTCGAGTAGCGTTGCCGACCATGCGTCTCGTCATTGCCCGATGTTCCGTCGACTACGCCGGGCGGCTCACCGCCCACCTGCCGTCAGCGCCGCGCCTGATCCTGGTCAAGGCGGACGGCAGCGTCTCGATCCACGCGGACGATCGCGCCTACAAGCCCCTGAACTGGATGTCGCCGCCGTGCACCCTCAAGGAGCAGGCCGGCGACGGGGACGGCGCCCCGGGCGTGTGGACGGTCGTCAACAAGGCGGGCGAGAAGCTCATCATCACGATGGAGGAGATCCTCCACGACTCCAGCCATGAGCTGGGTGTGGATCCCGGGCTGATCAAGGACGGCGTGGAGGCGCATCTGCAGGAGCTCCTCGCCGACCGCATCGAGACCCTCGGTGAGGGCTACACCCTCATCCGGCGCGAGTACATGACGGCCATCGGGCCGGTGGACATCCTGTGCCGCGACGGCTCGGGGCAGACCGTCGCGGTGGAGATCAAGCGGCGCGGCGAGATCGACGGGGTGGAGCAGCTCACCCGCTATCTGGAGCTGCTCAACCGCGATCCGCACCTGGCGCCGGTGCGCGGCATCTTCGCCGCCCAGGAGATCAAGCCGCAGGCGCGGGTGCTGGCGACCGACCGCGGCATCGACTGTCACGTGCTGGACTACGACGCCCTGCGGGGCATCGAGGACGACAAGCTGCGCCTGTTCTGACGGCGCCGCCGTCCTTCGGGCACAGCGGCAGAGGCCGGGTTCCGCGGGGTGCGGGACCCGGCCCCTGCCGTGCTGTCGCGGCCGCACCCGCGGCCCGGACGCCGGGGCGGTGCGGCCGCGGCGAGGCCTGCCGGTCAGGCGGCCGTCGCCGTGCCGGAGGGAGCGGCGGGGCTGTTCGCCGAGGTGCTCGTGGACGTAACGCCCGCCGAGACACCGGAGGTCGGCGAGGAGCCGCCGCCCGTCGCGTCCCCGCTGCCGCCGGATTCGCCGGAACCGCCGCCCGTGGTCGGGTCACCGCTGCCGCCGGATTCGCCGGAACCGCCGCCCGTGGTCGGATCGCCGCTGCCGCCGGATTCGCCGGAACCGCCGCCCGTGGTCGGGTCACCGCTGCCGCCGCCGGTCGGGCTGCCGGAGCCGCTGGAACCGCCGGTCTGCGAGCCGGTGCCGCCCGAGGAGCCCCCGGTATGGCTGCCGCCCGCGGAACCCGAGGAGCCGGTCGGGTCGGGCGAGGTGCCGGACGACGTGCCGCCGCCGGTCGGTTCGATGGTGTCGGAGGGCCCGGCACCGCCGCGCGTCGGCGCCGGGTCGTCCGCCGTACCCACGGTGCCGTCCGGGCCCGGGTCGGTGGGCCGCCCGGTCGCGGTGCCGACGCTGCCGTCCGCCGGGACGGCACCGCCGCCCGGGCCGCCGTCCTGCGGCGGGGTGTCGGCGCCCAGACTGCCGTCGTCCGCGCCCTGGCTGGCCGACGGGTTGACGCCGACCTTGTCGGACGGGGTGTCGGGGTCGTTGTGGGAGGTCGCGCCGAGCGTGACCACCGTGCCCAGCACGGCCGCGAGCACCGCGCCGGCGCCCGCCGCCACCAGATTGCGGCGGGCGAACGCCTTGATGCCGGTCCGCTTGGCGGCCGGGGCCGCGGCCGGCCGGGCCGCGCCCGGCGGTGCCGCGTTCGGCGGCTGGTAGGAGACCAGCGTGGCGGTGTCGCCGACGGGCGGCTTCAGCTTCGGGAACGGCGTGGTGACGGCGTCCGGCGGCGTGGCCGACTCCTCGGTGCGGGCGTCCGGCACCTCCTCCGCGGCCGGTGCGCCCCCAAGGCCCGGCACCGGCACCGCGTCCGGTCCGGACGCGGTGCCGGAGCGGTCCTCGACCAGGGCGAGCGCGCGGCGGCCGGCGACGGTGCCGCGCTTGTCGGCGACGGCCCCGCGCAGGCCGATGGAGGCCTCCAGCTCGGCCCGGGCCCGGTCCAGCAGGCCGCCGCACAGCGCGAGGATCCCCAGCTCGTGGTGGAAGTACGCCTGGCCGGCGACCTCGCCGGCGAGCCGGGAGGCCTCCGCGCCGAAGCGCAGGGCCCGCTCCCAGGCACCCCAGTCGCTTCCCGCGGCGAAGGCGGGTGCGGCGGCCCGTGCGAGCCGCACCGCGGGGCTTGCCTCGCCGTCCTCGCCCGGCCCGGCCGTCGGCACCAGCACGGCCAGCGCGGCCAGCACCGCGTCCGCCTCGGCGCACACCCGCTCGGCGCCGACCGAGGGGTGACCGGCCCACCAGGTGTAGTGCCGGGCGGCGGCGCGGGCGGTCTCCTCGCCGTCGTCGCCGTAGCCGGCGGCCTGCAGCTGGGTGAGCACACCGGCGGCGAGCCGGTAGCGGCAGCCGACCGGGGACACCAGCCCGCAGGCGACCAGCTCGCCGAGGGCCGCGTCGGCGTGGGTGTCCCCCACCAGCGCGGGCAGATGCGCCGGGTGGGGCACCTCTCCGCCGAGCGCGACGGCGAAGCGCAGCGCGGCCCGGGCGCTGGCGCTGAGCCGGGAGGCGAGCAGCGGCGCGGGTCCGGCGGCCTCGCCGAGCGAGGGCAGCGGCAGCTGTGCGCCGTCACCGCCCTCGCCCGTGCCGTCCACCGGGCCGTCGGCGGCGGAGGTGTCGGCGAACACGCCGAACTCCTCGACGGCGTCGGCGTCGGCCCGCAGCCGGTCGCGCTGGCGCAGCAGGGCGCCGGCCTGGACGAAGCGCAGCGGCAGGCCCTCGGACTCGAACCACACGTCGCCGGCCCAGTTGGCCTCCTCCTCGGTGAGGGGACGGCCCACGCCCTGCTCGACGAGCGCGATGCCGTCGGCGCGGCCGAGTCCGCCGAGGACGATCTCCTCGACCTCGAACTCGGCGGAGGCGGCGGGCACATCGGGGGTGGCCGCCATCAGGAAGGCGCACTCGGGGGTCGCGTCGAGCAGTTCGTCCAGGGCGCTGCCGCCGAACTCGAGGTCGTCCACGACGACGATCGCGCCGATCTCCCGGACGTGTTCGAGCAGTTCCTCCCGGCCGGGCCGGTACCGGGGGGCGTCGTACACGGCGTGGAACAGGTCGTGCAGCAGGTCCTCGGCCGTGCGCCGGTATCCGCTCAGGCGTACGACGCCGTCGGGCGCGAAGTCCGCGCAGTCCTCGGCGACGACGTCGAGGAGGCTGGTGCGGCCGGAGCCGGGCGCGCCGGTCAGGCGCGCGCAGCGGCCACGGGCGAGCAGCCTCACCAGCCGCTCGCGTTCCTCCCGGCGTCCCAGGAGGGGCGGGGCGGGGCGGGCGGGGCCGGGCGGGGCGGGCGGCCTCGTGGCACGGTCGGCCTCGGCGCGTGCGTCGACGGTGTACCGGGACGCCCGGCCGAACCGTTCCCCGGGCGGACAGGACTCGATCTCGCTGCCGTCGACGGGGTTGACGGTGAGCAGGAAGTCGCCCGCGACGAGCTGCACCGTGCGGACCGGTGCCGGCGCGAGGGGCGGAAAGTCGGCTGCGAGGGAATCCCTGGGCGGGCGCCGGCCCGGCGCGCGGCCGTCGCCGTCCTGGCCCTGGTCCTCGGGCTCCCGGGTGTTCGGGTCCATGGGTTCCATAGGTTCCAAGCCCCCCAAAAGCGTCTCGTGTGCTCGGGCCCGGCGGCCGGGCCCGCCCTCCCGGCCTTGCCGCACACCACGCTGTCGCTTCTGGTCCGGGCCCGCTCGAGGGTCGCGAGGCAGCGGGCGACCGAACACTAAACCTTCGCACAGTATCCCCGACAGTCCGGGGTACCGGGCCGCCCGAGACGTCACAGTCTCATGAGGATTGCGTCCGTCGTGCGCTTCGCAGCGATCCGGCACGCTCCCGGAGATCGCTCGGGTCGCCTCGCCGGCGTGCCGTCCCGCAAGGAGCCGTGCGGGGGCCGGGACGGGCGGCGGCCGCCGGGCGGTACGGGCCGCCGCCGTGTGCGCCCGGGGGTCCGTACCGCGGCTCGTTCAGGCGGGGGGTGCCGTCTGGGCGCCGAGGCCGCCCTCGATGGCCAGGATGCGGTGCAGGCGGGTGGCCACCAGCAGGCGCTGCATCTGCGGCGGTACGCCGCGCAGCACCAGACGCCGGCCGCAGCGGCCGGCGCGCCGGTGGACCCCCATGATCACACCGAGCCCGGTGGCGTCCCAGGCTTCCAGCTCTGACAGGTCCAGGATCAGGTCTCCCACGCCGTCGTCCACGGCCGAGTGCAGGGCCGCACGGGCGTCCGCCGCGCTGCGGACGTCCAGGCGGCCCCCGACGACCACCTGGGCGTGGTCGCCCCTGATGTACATATGCGCTCCCCGTGAGTGCGGTGACCTGCTCCGTGCGACGGTTGGCTGTGCACCGTCTGACTGTCCGAGCCCCGGTGCGGTTGCTGGTTGTTGGCGAACCGATACCAAAATCACCCCGAAGGGTGATACGGGTGGTGCGCCTGCGGCTCAGTACGTGTAGAAGCCCTGCCCGCTCTTGCGGCCGATGTCACCGGCGTCCACCATCCGGCGCATCAGCTCCGGCGGGGCGAACTTCTCGTCCTGGGTCTCGGTGTAGATGTTGTCGGTGGCGTGCAGCAGGATGTCGACGCCGGTGAGGTCGGCGGTGGCGAGCGGGCCCATGGCGTGGCCGAAGCCCAGCCTGCAGGCGAGGTCGATGTCCTCGGCGCTGGCCACGCCCGACTCGTACAGCTTGGTCGCCTCCACCACGAGGGCGGAGATGAGCCGGGTGGTGACGAAGCCGGCCACGTCCCGGTTGACGACGATGCAGGTCTTGCCCACGGACTCGGCGAACTCCCGCGCCGTGGCCAGGGTTTCGTCGCTGGTCTTGTAGCCGCGGACCAGCTCGACCAGCTGCATCATCGGCACCGGCGAGAAGAAGTGGACGCCCACGACCCGCTCCGGGTGCTCGGTCACGGAAGCGATCTTGGTGATCGGGATGGCGGAGGTGTTGGAGGCGAGCACGGTGTCCTCGCGCACCAGCTTGTCGAGCGTGCGGAAGATCTCGTGCTTGACGTCCAGCTTCTCGAAGACGGCCTCCACGACGACGTCGGCGTCGGCGGCGGCGTCCAGGTCGGTGGTCGGGGTGATGCGCGCGAGCGCGGCCTCGGCGTCCTCGGCGGCCAGCTTGCCCTTGCTGACGAACTTGTCGTACGAGGCCTTGATGCTGTCGGTGCCGCGCCCGAGGGCCTCGTCGGTGACGTCCCGCAGGACGACGTCCCAGCCCGCCTGCGCGGAGACCTGGGCGATGCCGGAACCCATGAGGCCGGCCCCGATGACGGCGAGTTTCCGTGCCACTGACGACTCCCCTTCGAACGACTGCGCGGGCGTGATCCGCTGTGAACGGCTGCGGCGGACCGGCTCCGCCGTATGCGCGAGGCGGTCCGCGGGAGCGCTCACCCGCTGGTGACGTAAGGCTCCTGGGCGGACCCTAGCGCCCGTTCGGGGCTGTGTGACCGGTAAGTAACGCGCGTCACGTCTCAATTGACGGACATCACACCCTCAGGTGTCAGCCGTCGCCTCGGACGGCGTAGTTGAGGACCTTCTCGCTCAACACGTCCTCGATGTCGTCGAGGAGAGCCAGGACGTCCCGGGACACCTCCTCCGGGTTGCGGCCCTTCAGCATCTCGTGGCCGATGGCGACGAAGACCGTCTGCTCGATCCAGCAGATCTGGCCGGCGATCAGCCCCGGCAGCGGATCGTCCGGCGCGGCGCCGGTCTCCTCGCGCAGCGCGGCCTCCAGGTTGGTCTTGCCCTCCTGCTGCAGGCTCCACAGCCTCGACCGCAGCGTCGGCGCCTCGTGGACGACCCGCATGAAGCGGCTGTAGCCCTCCATGAGGCCGACCCGCGGCGAGACCGCCTCGACCTCCTCGCGCAGCTCGCGCAGCACGGCCCGCGTGGCGGACTCCCCCGTGCGGCGCCCGCGCACCCAGCGGGAGAGCCGGTCCACGAGGTCGGCGGAGCGGTCGAAGAAGAGGTCCTCCTTGGCCGGGAAGTAGTTGTAGACGGTGTTCACCGAGACGTCGGCGGCCTGAGCCACGTCCGCCATCGTCACCGCCGCGAAGCCCCGCTCCAGGAACAGTCCGGTGGCGATGTCCGAGATGCGCTGCCTGGTCTGGCGCTTCTTGCGCTCCCTGAGCCCCTCTGCCATGCCCCCCATCGTAGGGGGGCACATCTTTGGCGGCCTCTCGTCTTTGGTGACTCCACATTTTTGGAGTGGTTGCAGAGTTTCAGTCTCTCTGCTTTCGTGGACGGCATGGCAGCAGTCATCAGCGCGGCCGGACTGGCCCGTACGTTCCGCACCAAGCGCGGCCCCGTGCACGCGGTGCGCGGCATCGACCTCACCGTCCACGAGGGCGAGATCCTCGGCTTCCTCGGCCCCAACGGCGCCGGCAAGACGACCACCCTGCGGATGCTCACCACCCTGCTGGCGCCGACGGGCGGCACCGCCACCGTCGCGGGCTGCCACCTGGTCACCGACCCGGTCGGGGTGCGCCGCGCGTGCGGCTATGTCGCGCAGTCGGGCGGGGTGGACGGGCAGATCACCGTCCGGGAGGAACTGGTCACCCAGGGCCGGCTGTACCGGCTCACCAAGGCGGAGGCCGTCGAGCGCGCCCGGGAGCTGGCACAGGATCTCGGCCTGGACGGTCTGCTGGACCGCAGGACCGCGGCGCTCTCCGGCGGACAGCGCCGCCGGCTGGACATCGCGATGGCGCTCACCCACCGCCCTCGCGTGCTGTTCCTGGACGAGCCGACGACCGGCCTGGACCCGGGCAGCCGGGCGGACCTGTGGGACCTGGTGCGCCGCCTGCGCGACGAGCACGGCACCACGGTCTTCCTGACCACCCACTACCTGGACGAGGCCGACGCCCTCGCCGACCGGCTGGTCGTGGTCGACCACGGCGTGGTGGTGGCCGAGGGCACACCGAGCGCGCTCAAGCGGGAGCACGCCGGCTCGGCCGACGCCTCGCTGCAGGACGCCTTCCTCGCCATCACCGGCCGCCGGCCCGCTCCGGCCGACGCGGCCCCCGTCGCCATCTAGGGAGACCGAGACCGATGCTGTTCAAGGACACCGCTCTCGTCTACGGCCGCTGTCTGCGCCAGTCGCTGCGCTCGGGCGTGGCCCTGTTCTTCGGCGTCCTCACGCCACTGCTGTATCTGTTCTTCTTCGGTCCGCTGCTCACCGGGCTGCCGCTGGGCGGCCAGGGCAGCTCCTGGCAGGTCCTGGTGCCCGGACTGCTGCTGCAACTCGCCCTGTTCGGAGCGCTGTTCGCGGGTTTCTCGATCATCCTGGAGAAGGCGCAGGGCGTGGTGGAGCGGATGCGGGTGACCCCGGTCAGCCGGCTGGCGCTGCTGCTCGGCCGGGTGCTGCGGGACACCACGGTCCTGCTGTTCCAGGCGGTGCTGCTGGTGCTGGCGGCCCTGGCCATGGGGCTGCGCGCACCGCTCGGCGGCATCCTCGTCGGCTTCGGCTTCGTCGCCCTGCTCGCCGTCGCGCTGGCCTCGCTGTCGTACGCGCTGGGGCTGACGGTCGCCACCCCGCAGGAGTTCGCCCCGCTGGTGAACGGGGTGGCGATGCCCTCGATGCTGCTGTCCGGCCTGATGCTTCCGATGAGCCTGGCACCGGCCTGGCTCGAAGCGCTCTCGCACGTGGTGCCGCTGCGCTACCTGGTGGACGCGGTGCGCGACGCCTACGCCGGCTCGTACACCAGCCCACACATGCTGCGCGGCGTCCTGGTGGCCGTGGGCTTCGCGGTGCTCGCGGTGACGGTGGGCACACGTGTCTTCCGCCGGGCCGGGGCATGACTACGCTGAGTACATGGTCAATCTGACACGCATCTACACCAGGACCGGCGACCAGGGCACCACCAGCCTCGGGGACATGAGCCGGGTCGCCAAGACCGACCTGCGCATCGCGGCCTACGCCGACGCCAACGAGGCGAACGCGGTGATCGGCACGGCGATCGCGCTGGGCGGCCTCGGCGAGGAGATCGTCACCGTGCTCTCCCGCGTGCAGAACGACCTGTTCGACGTAGGCGCGGACCTGTCCACCCCGGTGGTGGAGAACCCGAAGTACCCGCCGCTGCGCATCGAGCAGTCCTACATCGACCGGCTGGAGGCGGACTGCGACCGCTTCAACGCCGAGCTGGACAAGCTGCGCTCGTTCATTCTCCCCGGCGGCACGCCCGGCGCGGCCCTGCTGCACCAGGCCTGCACGGTCGTCCGCCGGGCCGAGCGCTCCACCTGGGCGGCTCTGGAGGTGCACGGCGAGACGATGAACCCGCTCACCGCGACCTACCTCAACCGCCTGTCCGACCTGTTGTTCATCCTGGCGCGCACGGCGAACAAGGAGACCGGCGACGTGCTGTGGGTGCCGGGCGGGGAACGCGGGACCGGAATCTGAAAGCCGCGCCGTCCGCCTGAGGGGCGGGCCGGACGGCGTCCGGTGCGCGCTCCGAGGGTTCCCCTGCTCGAAGCAGCGTGCGGGAGTGACGGTGCGGCCTGTCCGCGATGCCGGCACCCGGTCCGACGACGTCCTTCCATGCCGCCCGCCCCTGCTCGAAGAACGCGGAGGGACCCGCCGGGGGACGGTCAAGAGATGGTCAGCAGGGCGCAAAACACCGCTGGGCCTCCGGGAGTTGAGGCTCTGACGGTGCTATTGGTCCAGACCCATTGACCAGTGGTCCAGACCTTTCTATATTCGCGCGAAGGGCGTGCAGACCGTCATGCCCCTGACATCCCCCGCACACAGAGGAGGCGCTTCATGCGCTTCGCACACAGAGCCGCGGCAGGATTCGCGACCCTGCTGCTCCCCCTGGGCGGCCTTCTCGGGTTCTCGGCCGGCGCCCAGGCCGCCACCGGCCACTCCCCCACCGTCCAGACCCGCGCCGCCGCCGACAGCGGCAAGGTCAAGCTCGGCTACTTCACCGAGTGGGGCACCTACGGCCGCAACTTCAACGTCAAGAACCTGGACACCTCCGGCACCGCGGCGAAGATCACCCACATCAACTACGCCTTCGGCAACGTCACCGGCGGCAAGTGCGCCATCGGCGACTCCTACGCCGACTACGACAAGGCCTTCACCGCCGACCAGTCCGTCAGCGGGCAGGCCGACACCTGGGACCAGCCGCTGCGCGGCAACTTCAACCAGCTGCGCCAGCTCAAGGCGAAGTACCCGAACCTCAAGGTGCTGTGGTCCTTCGGCGGCTGGACCTGGTCCGGCGGCTTCGCCGACGCCGCCAAGGACCCGCAGGGCTTCGCCCAGTCCTGCTACGACCTGGTGCACGACCCGCGCTGGGACGGTGTCTTCGACGGCATCGACATCGACTGGGAGTACCCGAACGCCTGCGGTCAGACCTGTGACAGCAGCGGCCCCGACGCCTTCAGGAACCTGATGGCCGCGCTGCGCTCCAAGTTCGGCGACGAGCTGGTCACCGCCGCCGTCACCGCGGACGGCACGGCCGGCGGCAAGATCGAGGCCACCGACTACGCGGGCGCCTCCCAGTACGTCGACTGGTACAACGTCATGACGTACGACTTCTTCGGCGCCTGGGACGCCCAGGGTCCCACCGCCCCGCACTCGCCGCTGACCTCCTACGACGGCATCCCGAAGCAGGGCTTCACCAGCGCCGACGCGATCGCCGCGTTCAAGGCCCAGGGTGTGCCCGCGAACAAGCTGCTCCTCGGCATCGGCTTCTACGGCCGCGGCTGGACCGGCGTCACCCAGGACGCCCCGGGCGGCACCGCGACCGGCCCCGCCGCCGGCACCTACGAGCAGGGCATCGAGGACTACAAGGTCCTCAAGAACACCTGCCCGGTCACCGGCACCGTCGCCGGCACCGCCTACGCCCACTGCGGCAGCAACTGGTGGTCCTACGACACCCCGGACACCATCGCCTCGAAGATGGCCTGGGCGAACGAACAGGGCCTGGGCGGCGCCTTCGCCTGGGACTTCAGCGGCGACACCGCCAACGGTGAGCTGATCACCGCCCTGAGCAACGGTCTGGCGTAAGCGCAGCATCCCGCACGACATGAGGAAGCTCCCCCGGACCGCATCCGGGGGAGCTTCTTCGTGCGTCTGCCGGCCTGCGGGACGGGGCCGGGCGGGGCTCGGAACGCCGCTCTACGTCGCTGACTCGCTCCACGTCGCTCTACGCGACGTTCACCCTCTGTCCCGGCGGGGCGGCCTCCAGCCAGGCGAGGAAGCCGGTGAGGGCGTCCTCGCTCATGGCCAGTTCCACCCGGACGTCCTGGTGCAGGCAGGTGAGGATCACCGCGTCCGACAGCAGCGCCAGTTCCTCCTCGCCCTCGGGCAGCCGGCGGCCCGCCACCTCGATGCAGGCGCGTTCCAGCAGGCGCCGCGGACGCGGGGCGTAGGAGAAGACCCGGAACCACTCCACCCGGTCGCCGTTGTAGCGGGCGACCCCGTAGCTCCAGCCCTTGCCGCTGGTGTCGGGCTCCTCGGCCACCCCCCAGCGCAGGCTGCAGTCGAAGGTGCCGCCCGAGCGCTGGAGCAGCCGGCGGCGCAGCCCGAAGACGAACAGTCCCACCACCACGAGCGCGACCACGATCGCGCACACACTCAGAGCGAGGACCATCGGCACCGACCTCCTCGTCTCCTAGGTAATGGAACGGAAAAAACACCTACATCCACCTCAGCCGCGGCCGGTACCGGAGTTCTCCGGTACCGGCCGCGGCTGAGTGGTGTCATCAGATCGCGAGCTTCGTTCAGCGCGCCGCCGAAGCCGCACGCAGTCGTACGTCCGCTCGCCGCTCGGCATGGGCGTCGCCTTCCGCCTTCGCGCGTTCCAGCTCCCGCTCCGTGCGCTGGACGTCGATCTCGTCCGCCAGCTCGGCGATCTCCGCGAGCAGCGACAGTTTGTTGTCCGCGAACGAGATGAAACCGCCGTGCACCGCGGCGACGACCGTCTCACCGTCACTCGTACGGATGGTCACCGGGCCCGACTCCAGCACACCGAGCAGCGGCTGGTGACCGGGCATGACGCCGATGTCGCCGGACGTGGTGCGCGCGACGACCAGGGTGGCCTCACCGGACCAGACCTGGCGGTCGGCGGCGACCAGCTCGACGTGCAGCTCAGCAGCCAAGGGTGGCTCCTCGGATCACCACCCGGCAGGGTGCCGGGTGTTGGGGTCAATACTAAGGGGCGTGAGTGAGGGGGCGGGACGCTCCCGCCCCCTCGGCCGGACTCGGGTCACCGAGTTCAGGAGACGCCCAGCTCCTTCGCGTTCTTCTTCAGGTCCTCGAGACCACCGCACATGAAGAACGCCTGCTCCGGGAAGTGGTCGAACTCACCGTCGCAGATCGCGTTGAACGCGGCGATGGACTCGTCCAGCGGCACGTCCGAGCCGTCCACACCGGTGAACTGCTTGGCGACGTGCGTGTTCTGGGACAGGAAGCGCTCCACGCGGCGGGCACGGTGGACGACGAGCTTGTCCTCCTCGCCCAGCTCGTCGATACCGAGGATCGCGATGATGTCCTGGAGGTCCTTGTACTTCTGCAGGATGTTCTTGACGCGCATGGCGCAGTCGTAGTGGTCCTGCGAGATGTACCGCGGGTCCAGGATGCGGGACGTGGAGTCCAGCGGGTCGACGGCCGGGTAGATGCCCTTCTCGGAGATCGGACGGGACAGCACCGTCGTCGCGTCCAGGTGGGCGAAGGTGGTGGCCGGGGCCGGGTCGGTCAGGTCGTCCGCGGGGACGTAGATCGCCTGCATCGAGGTGATGGAGTGACCGCGGGTGGAGGTGATGCGCTCCTGCAGCAGACCCATCTCGTCGGCCAGGTTCGGCTGGTAACCCACCGCGGAGGGCATGCGGCCCAGCAGGGTGGAGACCTCGGAACCGGCCTGGGTGAAGCGGAAGATGTTGTCGATGAAGAACAGCACGTCCTGCTTCTGGACGTCGCGGAAGTACTCCGCCATCGTCAGGCCGGCCAGGGCCACGCGCAGACGGGTGCCCGGCGGCTCGTCCATCTGGCCGAAGACCAGCGCGGTCTTGTCGATGACGCCGGACTCGGTCATCTCCTGGATGAGGTCGTTGCCCTCACGGGTGCGCTCACCGACACCGGCGAACACGGAGACACCGTCGTGGTTGTTGGCGACGCGGTAGATCATCTCCTGGATGAGCACCGTCTTGCCGACGCCGGCGCCGCCGAACAGACCGATCTTGCCGCCCTTGACGTACGGGGTGAGCAGGTCGATGACCTTGACGCCGGTCTCGAACATCTCGGTCTTCGACTCGAGCTCGTCGAAGTTCGGCGCCTTGCGGTGGATCGGCCAGCGCTCGCCGTCGTACTCGGCGTCGGTGTTCAGCACCTCGCCGAGGGTGTTGAACACCTTGCCCTTGGTGAAGTCACCGACCGGGACGGAGATGGGCGCGCCGGTGTCGGTCACCGGGGACTGGCGGACCAGGCCGTCGGTGGGCTGCATGGAGATCGCACGGACCAGACCCTCGCCCAGGTGCTGGGCGACCTCCAGGGTCAGGGTCTTCTTCTGGCCCGCGTTCGCCGGGTCGGTGACCTCGACGTGCAGGGCGTTGTAGATGTCCGGCATCGCGTCGACGGGGAACTCCACGTCGACGACCGGGCCGATGACCCGCGCGACGCGGCCCGTCGCCGTGGCCGTCTCAACAGTGGTGGTCATTTAGTAGTCACTCCCCGCGGTCGCGTCGGCCAGGGCGCTCGCGCCACCGACGATCTCGCTGATTTCCTGGGTGATTTCGGCCTGGCGGGCCTGGTTGGCAAGCCGGGTGAGCGTCTCGATCAGCTCACCGGCGTTGTCCGTCGCCGACTTCATCGCACGCCGCGTGGCGGCGTGCTTGGAGGCGGCCGACTGGAGCAGCGCGTTGTAGATACGGCTCTCCACGTAGCGCGGCAGCAGAGCGTCCAGGACCTCCTCCGCCGACGGCTCGAAGTCGTACAGCGGAAGGATCTCGCCCTTCGTCTGCGTCTGCTCCGCCACCTCGTCGAGGCGCACCGGCAGCAGCTGGGACTCCACCGCCGTCTGCGTCATCATCGAGACGAACTCGGTGTAGACGATGTGCAGTTCGTCCACACCGCCGTTCGCGGTGTCCTTCTCGATGGCCTCGATCAGCGGGGCCGCCACCTTCTTGGCGTCCGCGTACGACGGCTCGTCGGTGAAGCCCGTCCACGACTCGGTGATCGTGCGGTCGCGGAAGTTGTAGTGGGCCACACCGCGTCGGCCGACGATGTAGGTGTCGACCTGCCGGCCCTCGCGCTCCAGGCGCTCGGTCAGCTGTTCCGCCGCCTTGATGGCGTTGGCGTTGAACGCACCGGCCAGACCGCGGTCGCTGGTGAGCAGCAGGACGGCGGCGCGGGTCGGGTTCTCCGCCTCCGTCGTCAGCGGGTGCTTGGTGTTCGACCCGGTGCCGACCGCCGTGACCGCGCGGGTCAGTTCCTGCGCGTACGGCGTGGAGGCCGCCACCTTGCGCTGCGCCTTGACGACGCGCGAGGCGGCGATCATCTCCATCGCCTTGGTGATCTTCTTGGTCGCGGTGACGGATCGGATGCGACGCTTGTAGACCCGGAGCTGGGCTCCCATGAGTCAGGTCCTTTCCTTACGTCACTTGGCGGCGGCCGGGGTGTCCTCGCCGAGCAGCTTGCCGTCCGAGGTCTCGAACTGCTTCTTGAACTCCGCGATGGCGTCCGCGACGGCCTGGAGGGTGTCGTCCGACATCTTGCCGCCCTCCTTGATGGAGGTCATCAGGCCCTGCTCCTTGCGGTGCAGGTACTCCAGCATCTCCTTCTCGAAGCGGCGGATGTCGGCGACCGGGACGTCGTCCATCTTGCCGGTGGTGCCGGCCCACACGGAGACGACCTGGTCCTCGGTGGCCATCGGCTGGTACTGGTCCTGCTTGAGCAGCTCGACCATGCGCTGACCGCGCTCCAGCTGGGCCTTGGACGCGGCGTCCAGGTCGGAACCGAAGGCGGCGAACGCCTCCAGCTCACGGAACTGGGCGAGGTCCACGCGCAGACGGCCGGAGACCTGCTTCATGGCCTTGTGCTGGGCGGAGCCACCGACGCGGGAGACGGAGATACCGACGTTCAGCGCGGGCCGCTGACCGGCGTTGAACAGGTCCGACTCCAGGAAGCACTGGCCGTCGGTGATGGAGATGACGTTGGTCGGGATGAACGCCGAGACGTCGTTGGCCTTGGTCTCGACGATCGGCAGACCCGTCATCGAACCGGCACCCATGTCGTCGGAGAGCTTGGCGCAGCGCTCCAGCAGCCGGGAGTGCAGGTAGAAGACGTCACCCGGGTAGGCCTCGCGCCCCGGCGGACGGCGCAGCAGCAGGGAGACGGCACGGTAGGCGTCGGCCTGCTTCGACAGGTCGTCGAAGACGATCAGGACGTGCTTGCCCTGGTACATCCAGTGCTGGCCGATGGCCGAGCCGGTGTACGGGGCGAGGTACTTGAAGCCGGCCGGGTCGGAGGCCGGGGCGGCGACGATGGTGGTGTACTCCAGCGCGCCGTTCTCCTCCAGCGCGCGGCGCACCGACGCGATGGTGGAACCCTTCTGGCCGATGGCGACGTAGATGCAGCGCACCTGCTTCTTCGGGTCGCCCGAGCGCCAGTTGTCGCGCTGGTTGATGATCGTGTCGACGGCCAGGGCGGTCTTGCCGGTCTGGCGGTCGCCGATGATCAGCTGGCGCTGGCCGCGGCCGATCGGGGTCATGGCGTCGACGGCCTTGTAGCCCGTCTCCATCGGCTCGTGCACCGACTTGCGCTGCATGACCGTGGGGGCCTGCAGCTCGAGGGCGCGGCGGCCCTCGGTCTCGATCTCGCCGAGGCCGTCGATCGGGTTGCCGAGCGGGTCGACCACACGGCCGAGGTAGCCCTCGCCGACGGCGACGGACAGGACCTCGCCGGTGCGGGTGACCGACTGGCCCTCCTCGATGCCGCTGAACTCGCCGAGGACGATGGCACCGATCTCGCGCTCCTCGAGGTTGAGGGCGAGGCCGAGGGTGCCGTCCTCGAACTTCAGCAGCTCGTTGGCCATGGCCGAGGGCAGACCCTCGACCTTCGCAATGCCGTCGCCGGCAAGGGTGACCGTGCCGACTTCCTCGCGCGAGGCCGCGTCCGGCTTGTACGACTGGACGAAGTCCTCCAGCGCGTCCCGGATCTCATCCGGCCGGATCGTGAGCTCCGCCATCTGGGTTCCCTGCTCTCCTTGTTGGGCCCGAAGTTTCACTCGGGGGGTATGCCACGAGTCGGGGACTCCCCCGCTAAGAGGTGAATCCTCTGCACGGCCCAACCAGGGCCGTCGTGTACGTCGTGCTGTTGAGTTGCTGCTCAGCTCGCCAGGCGGCGGGCCGCGTCCTCGAGCCGGTCCGCGAGCGAGCCGTTGATGATCTCGTCACCGACCTGCACCCGGATCCCGCCGATCAGCTCGGGGTCCACGTCGAGATTCAGGTGCATCTCGCGCCCGTAGAGCTTGGCGAGGGCGGCGCCCAGGCGCCGCTTCTGCGTGTCGCTCAGCGGGACCGCCGAGGTGACGACGGCGACCATGCGGTTGCGGCGCTCGGCGGCGAGCTTGGACAGGGACTCAAGTCCCGCCTCCAGGCTACGTCCGCGCGGTGCCGTCACCAGGCGCGTGACCAGACGCTCCGTGACCGGGTCGACCCGTCCGCCGAGCAGCCGGCGCAGCAGCTCGGTCTTGGCCGACGCGCTCGCGGCCCGGTCGGTCAGCGCCGCGCGCAGCTCGGTGCTGGAGGAGACGATCCGCCCGAAGCGGAACAGCTCGTCCTCCACGCTGTCGAGCGTGCCGGAGCGCTCGGCCGAGGTGAGGTCGGCGAGGTTCGCCAGCTCCTCCAGGGCGTCCACCAGGTCCCGAGGCTGCGACCACCGCGCGCGCACCATGCCCGACACCAGGTCCACGGTCTGCCCGCCGACCCGGTCGCCCAGCAGGCGCTGGACCAGCGTGGCCTTGGCCTCACCGGGCTGCGCCGGGTCGGTGAGGACCCGACGCAGGCCGACCTCGCGGTGGAGCAGCGCCGTGACGGCCGCCAGTTCGTCGGCGAGCCGCGCGGCGGAGGCGGACGTGGAGTCCGTCAGGGCGTCGAGACGCTCACGTGCGGCGGTCAGAGCCTCACGGCTCGCTCCGTTCATCGCGCGGCCTCGGCCTTCTCCTCGAGCTCGTCGAGGAAGCGGTCGATCACGCGGCTCTGCCGGGCGTGGTCCTCGAGGGACTCACCGACGAGCTTGCCGGCCAGCTCGGTGGCGAGCCTGCCGACGTCCTGGCGGAGCGCGGCCGCGGCGGCCTTGCGGTCGGCCTCGATCTGGGCGTGACCGGCGGCGATGATCTCCTCGCGCTGACGCTGGCCCTCGGCCCGCATCTCGGCGATGAGCGCGGCACCCTGCTCCTGCGCCTCCTGGCGCAGGCGCGCGGCCTCGTGCCGGGCCTCGGCGAGCTGGGCCTTGTACTGCTCCAGGACGCTCTGGGCCTCGACCTTCATGGCCTCGGCCTCTTCGATGCCGCCTTCGATCGCCGCGCGACGCTCCTCCAGAACCTTGTTGATGTTCGGAAGCAGCTTCTTCCAGAAGAAGAAGAACACGATGGCGAAGGCGATGGTGCCGACGAGCAGCTCGGGGCCGGCCGGCAGGAGCGGGTTCTGCTCCGTCTCCTCGGCCGCCAGCTGTGCCAGGTTGGCGATCACATCAGTGCCTTTCGTCGAAACGTGTCGGGTAAGCGCTGATTACTTACCGAACACGAACGGCATAACGATGCCGATCAGGGCGAGCGCCTCACAGAAGGCGAAGCCGAGGATCTGGTTGGCGCGGATCAGGCCGGCGGCCTCGGGCTGACGGGCCAGGGCCTGGGTGCCGTTACCGAAGATGATGCCGACGCCGATGCCGGGGCCGATGGCCGCGAGGCCGTAGCCGATGGAACCGAGGGAACCGGAGACGCCGGCGGCGAGCTCGATGGCAGCGGACATGCCGTTTCTTCCTTCTCTATTGCGGACCGGTGGGGGTTGGCCACCGGACGACTGGGTGGTGGGCGTGGTGGTTCGGCTCAGTGGTGCTCGGCGAGAGCGCCCTGAATGTAGGAGCAGGCCAGCAGGACGAAGACGTACGCCTGGACGGCCTGGACGAAAAGCTCGAAGACGATCATGAACATCGTCATCACGAACGAGACGCCGGCGGCCGGGATCAGCCAGCTGTTCAGCAGGTACCAGGAGGCGACGGTGAACATCACCAGCATCAGGTGACCGGCGAACATGTTGGCGAAGAGTCGCACCGCGTGCGTGAACGGCCGGACGATCAGGTTCGAGAAGAACTCGATGACCATGACCAGCGGGAGGACCCAGCCCAGCGACTTGTCGTAGCCCGTGATGTTCTTGAAGAAGCCCACGAAGCCGTGGCGCTTGAAGGTCAGCCCGACCCAGACCAGCCACACGATCGCGGCCAGGACGGCCGGGAAGGCGATGACCGAGGAGACCGGGAACTGGGCCAGCGGGATCACGGACCAGATGTTCATGATCCAGATGAAGAAGAAGAGGGAGACCATGAGCGGCACCCACTTCTCGCCCTCGCGCTTGCCGAGGGTCTCGTACACGATGCTGCGGCGGACGAAGTCGTAGCCGGCCTCACCGATCATCTGGAGCTTGCCGGGGACCACCTTGGCCTTGCCGAAGGCGGCCCAGAAGAAGGCGACGACGAGCAGGGTGGTGATGAGCGCGAGCAGCATCACCTTGTTGAACTCGAAGCCACCGACCGTGGCGAGCGGCTTGAACAGGAAGGAGTGCAGGCCCGGAGCCGGGAAGCCGCACCCGTTGTCGGACAGGATCCGACAGCTCCAGTCGAAGGCGAGCTGGGTCTGGTCAGCACTCACCGCGGGCTCCTTCGGCATGACGCATGGATACGGCAACCTCGTTGTGTCGGCGCGGCGCGCGGCCGCGGATCGGCACCGGACTGGTGTAACGGATGTGGGAGCGGCTGGGGGGCATCGAGCCTCGCGATCGTGCAGGCGTCAGCTCAGATGCCCGCGCCCGCGATGCCGCAGTTGGCACCGGACGATAGCAGGAGATCGCATACGTCTTTATCCCGGCCCTACCCCTCACGACGGGGACCCTGTGTTCTGGGGCTGCCCGCTCTTGGCGGAGTCCGGTTCCACATAGAAGATCTTGGCCTTCATGTGCGCGCGCGCCTGTGCGGCCATCCACACGACGGTCGCGACGATGAGCGAGAACGCGAACGCCTTGCCGTCGAACAAAGAGGTGTTCTTGAAGACGGCGAGGAAGATCATGAGAAGCAGGAGCTGGGCGACGTAGAGCATCAAACCCATGGCCTGGAACAGCTGCGGCAGCGTTTTCGCCGTCCACTGCAGCACGTACAGGCCGATCCCCATGAAGACGATCGCCAGGGCTGCGCCGACCGCGGCCCCGATCGCACCCTTGCCGCCGGCGACGGCGCCGCTGACCGCCACCGCGACCACACCGACGGCTGCGGTGGGCACTGCGGTGTGCAGGAGGTTCCGGGCGTCATTGGACGGCATGGCGGCAACTCCGCTTTCACTGGGGGCAGGGTGTCGTCATGGACGAGCGTAGTCCCCGGTCGGGACAACCATCCTCCACACCAAGGCCCCGCGCACTCGGGTCCTTCGGGTGTATCCGGGGTTCTCGTGAACCGTATCACAAACTATTTGATGAGGTCTTTACCTGAGACGTGTGCTTGCCGTCACACGTGCGGCCGATACTGCACTCTTGTGCAAAAACCTGACCGTTTTGCCCGGGGTCGGTCGGATTTGCACTCCCATGAATCGGCAACGCTTTAGTCAGATTCTTACCTTGAACGTCAGCGCGACGTTTCCGCCTTCCGCCCGTCGAGGAGACGCGGACGGGCGCCGAGGGCACTCGCTCCGTTGACTCCCGCTGCCGCCGTCGCCAGATGCGCGGAACTCTCACCGGTCCCGGCCGCCTCGCCGGCCTGTGCCGCCTCACCGGCCGCCTCCGCGGCGAGCGCGGCGGCCTGCTCCGCCGCACGCGGGCGACGGCGGCGGTAGCGCGGCGGCACGAACCGCTCGGCCCAGCGCGGCGCCCGCGGCTGGAACCGCGGCAGCAGGAGCAGCACCAGGCCGATGAAGCTGAGGACGACGATGCCCAGCACGATCCACATGGACGCGTTGTTCACCGAGTAGGCCAGCGCGCCGAAGCCGATCAGCGCCGCCCAGAAGTACATGATCAGCACGGCCCGGCTGTGCGAGTGCCCGATCTGCAGCAGCCGGTGGTGCAGGTGGCCGCGGTCGGCGGCGAACGGCGACTGGCCCCGCCAGGTGCGCCGCACCACCGCGAAGACGAAGTCGGCGGTGGGGATCGCGATGATGGTCAGCGGCATCAGCAGCGGGATGTAGACCGGCACCATCTGGTGCACGGAGTTGCGTTCGGAACCGGTGAACAGGTTCATCAGGTCCGGGTCGACCTGCCCGGTCACCGAGATCGCCCCGGCGGCCAGCACCAGGCCGATCAGCATGGACCCCGAGTCGCCCATGAAGATCCGGGCCGGGTGCATGTTGTGCGGCAGGAAGCCCAGGCACATGCCCATCAGCACGGCCGCGAACAGGGTGGCCGGAGCGGCGGCTTCGATGCCGTACGAGTACCAGATCCGGTAGGCGTACATGAAGAACGCGGCGGCCGCGATGCACACCATGCCGGCGGCCAGGCCGTCCAGCCCGTCGACGAAGTTCACCGCGTTGATCGTGATGACGACCAGCGCCACCGTCAGCAGCGTGCCCTGCCACTGGGTGAGCGCGACCGTGCCGACACCCGGGACCGGCAGCCACAGGATCGTCAGACCCTGCATCACCATCACACCGGCGGCGATCATCTGGCCGCCCAGCTTGATCAGGGCGTCGATCTCGAACTTGTCGTCCAGGACACCGATCAGCCAGATCAGCGCGGCACCGGAGAGCAGCGCGCGCGGCTCGTTGGACTTCTCGAAGACGTCGCTGAGGTTGGTCAGGTGGCCGGCCGCCAGCAGGCCCGCGCACAGGCCGAAGAACATCGCGATCCCGCCCAGCCGCGGAGTGGGCTGCTTGTGCACGTCGCGCGCCCGGATCTCCGGCATGGCCCTCGCCACGATCGCGAACTTGCGCACCGGCTCTGTCAGCAGGTACGTCACCGCGGCCGTGATGCAGAGCGTCAGCAGGTATTCACGCACGGGCTTCCCCACAGGTCTCGCTGGCCATCTGTGTCCCACACCCTAGCGACGCAGGTATGTCCATGAGGACTTCCGGGTAGCGTCGATGGTTGCACGTGCACCTGTGTACGGGTTTGTACGCCCTTCCCTGCCCGGTGCCTCACGCCTGCCGCCCCTTTCACCGTGCGTAGGGCGGGAACGCGGCCACCAGTTCCCGCACCTCCGCGCGGGCCCGTGCGGGGTCCAGATCACCGCGCAGCAGCTTGCCGAGCAGCACGGCGATCCACTGCATCTCCTCCTGCGTCATGCCCTGCGTGGTCACCGCCGCCGTGCCCAGGCGCAGCCCGCGGGCCTCGGTGTGCGGCAGCGCACAGCAGTCCAGGACGATGCCCGCCGCGGCGAGCCGGGCGCGGGCGGTGCGGCCGTCCACACCCAGCGGTGCGGGGTCGGCGGTGATCAGGTGAGTGTCGGTGCCGCCGGTGGTCACCCGCAGGCCCTCCACGGCCAGCTGCGCGGCCAGCACGCGGGCGTTGGCGACCACCTGGCGGGCGTAGGCGGCGAAGGCGGGTGTGGCCGCCTCGGCGAACGCCACCGCCTTCGCGGCGATGGTGTGCATCTGCGCACCGCCCTGGGTGAAGGGGAACACCGCCCGGTCCACCCGGCCGGCCAGCTCGGCGCCGCACAGGATCATCCCGCCGCGCGGACCGCGCAGCACCTTGTGCGTGGTGGCGCACACCACGTCGGCGTACGGCACCGGGCTGGGCGCCGCCTTCCCGGCCACCAGCCCGATGGGGTGTGCGGCGTCGGCGATGAGGTAGGCGCCCACGTCGTCGGCGACCGACCGGAAGAAGGCGTAGTCGAGGTGGCGCGGGTAGGCGATCGAGCCGCACACGATCGCCTTGGGGCGGTGCACCCGTGCCAGGGTGCGCACCTGGTCGTGGTCGATGAGCCCGGTTGCGGCGTCCACGCCGTAGCCGACGAAGTCGAACCAGCGCCCGGAGAAGTTGGCGGGCGAGCCGTGCGTGAGGTGGCCGCCGTAGGGCAGACCGAGGGCGAGGACGGTGTCACCCGGGCGCAGCAGCGCCGCGTAGGCGGCCAGCACCGCGGAGGAGCCCGAGTGGGCCTGCACGTTGGCGTGCTCGGCCCCGAACAGGGACCGGGCCCGCTCGACCGCGAGCCGTTCGGCGGCGTCGGCGTACTCGCAGCCGCCGTGGTGGCGGGCGCCCGGGTAGCCCTCGGCGTACTTGTTCGCCAGCGGGTGGCCGAGCGCGGCAAGCACCGCCGGCGAGGTGAAGTTCTCCGCCGCGATCAGCTGCAGGGACGTCGACTGCCGGGTCAGCTCCCCCGACAGGATGTCGGCCACTTCGGGGTCCTGCCGCCGCAGGACGTCGGCCTCGAGAGCGGGGGTGACCGGCATGGCGGGCTCCGGGCGGTCGGCGGTGAGCTACGTCCACTGTAGGCCCGCGCGGGGCCGCCTGCGCGGCTGTTACGCCTCGCGGGTACCCCGTGTCCCGTCCGCCGCGGCGGTGCCGCCCCCGCCTCGCGACGCGGTGCGCGCCGCAGCGCCTCAGCCGCGCGCGCTCACACCCGTCAGCGCCGTCACCACCGGCTCCAGCGCCTGGTGTATCTCGTCGCCGATCGACCGGAAGAACGGCAGCGGGGCGCCGTAGGGGTCGTGCACCTCGTCGGCCTCCGCGCTCGGTGCCGCGAGCCAGCCGCGCAGCGCGGCGGCGGCCCTGACCAGGGCGCGGGCGCGTTCGGGCACCCCCTGCTCCAGCGGGGGCAGCGTGGCCGGGTCGATCGCCTTGACCAGGCGGGTGAACTCCTTGAGCGTGAAGGTGCGCAGGCCCGCCGAGTGGCCCATGGAGATGACCTGGGCGCGGTGGTCGCGGGTGGCGGTGAGCACCAGGTCGGCGGTGATCACGTGCTCGTCGAGCAGTTCGCGGCCCACGAAGCCGGAGGCGTCCGCGCCGAAGTCCGCGAGCACGGTCTCGGCGTTGGTCTCCATGGGCGCGCCCTCGTGGCCCCAGGTGCCCGCGCTCTCCACGATCAGCCCGCCGCCGGCCGGGTCGCCGAGCCGGTCCGCGAGGAAGTGCCGGGTCAGCCGCTCGGTGATGGGCGAGCGGCACACGTTGCCGGTGCTGACGTGGAGGATGCGAAAGGTGTCGCGGGGCGTGTCCGCCCGGTCCTGCTCGCCTATGCCACGCCCCGTGTCGGGCGGCGTCAATTGGCCACCTCGAGGTCGGGTACGACCTTGCGCAGCTCCTCGGGCGACAGGGCGCCCTCGCGGAGCAGCACGGGCGTGGGCCGGGTGACGTCCACGATGGAGGAGGGGACGTTGCCCGGGGTGGGGCCGCCGTCGAGGTAGACGGAGACGGAGTCGCCGAGCATGTCCTGGGCGGCGTCGCAGGTCTCGGGCGCCGGGTGCCCGGTGAGGTTGGCGGAGGTGACGGCCATCGGCCCGACCTCGGTGAGCAGTTCGATGGCGACCGGGTGCAGCGGCATGCGCACGGCGACCGTGCCGCGGGTCTCCCCCAGGTCCCACTGCAGCGACGGCTGGTGCCGGGCGACCAGGGTCAGCGCGCCCGGCCAGAAGGCGTCCACCAGCTCCCAGGCCTTCTCGGAGAAGTCGGTGACCAGGCCGTGCAGGGTGTTCGGGGAGCCGATGAGGACCGGGGAGGGCATGCTGCGGCCACGGCCCTTGGCGGCGAGCAGGTCGCCGACGGCCTCGGGGGAGAAGGCGTCCGCACCGACGCCGTAGACGGTGTCGGTCGGCAGCACCACGAGTTCGCCCCGGCGGACGGCGGACGCGGCCTCGCGCAGACCGGTCACACGGTCGGTCGCGTCGTTGGTGTCGTATCGCCGAGCCATGGTCAGCGACCCTCCTCGTTCACGTTGTGCGGGACTGCGGGAAGAACTGCCCGCGCGGTCACGGCAGCGCCTTGCGGGCGGTCGCGAACCGGGGGCGGTTGTTGAGGTCGGGATGGTCGGCCGCGTCCGCCCAGCCCCGCTCCTCGGTGAAGATCCACGGCACCTGGCCGCCCTGGGTGTCGGCGTGCTCGACCACCACCACCCCGCCCGGGCGCAGCAGCCGGTGGGCGGTGCGTTCGATGCCGCGGATCAGGTCCAGGCCGTCCTCCCCCGAGAACAGCGCCATCTCCGGGTCGTAGTCCCGGGCCTCCGGAGCGACGTGCTCCCATTCGGTCAGCGGGATGTACGGCGGGTTGGAGATGACGAGGTCGACCTGGCCGTCGAGGTCCGGGAAGGCGGTCAGGGCGTCGCCCTGGCGCAGGTCCACCCGGGACCCCTCCATGTTCTTGCGGGTCCACACCAGCGCCTCCTCGCTCAGCTCCACGGCGTGCACGCGCGAACGCGGCACCTCCTGGGCCAGGGCGAGGGCGATGGCGCCGGAACCGGTGCACAGGTCGACCACGCACGGCTCGGCCACGTCCATGGCGCGGACGGCGTCTATCGCCCAGCCGACCACCGACTCGGTCTCCGGCCGGGGCACGAACACCCCGGGCCCGACCTGCAGTTCCAGATACCGGAAGTAGGCCCGTCCGGTGATGTGCTGCAGCGGTTCGCGCTGCTCACGGCGGGCGACGACCTCCCAGTAGCGGGCGTCGAAGTCGGCGTCCTTCACGCAGTGCAGCTGGCTGCGCTTGACACCGTGCACGAACGCGGCCAGTTCCTCGGCGTCGGTGCGCGGCGAGGGCACGCCGGCGTCGGCCAGCCGCTGGGTGGCCTGTGCCACCTCCGCGAGCAGCACACTGCGGGGGCCTGGGGGTCGCCCCCCGAATCCTTGCTGCACGCTGGTCCTCCGTGCTCGGTGCTCGTTGGTGCTGTGCCGTCGTGCCGTGCCGCCGGCCGCGGGCCGGGCGCGCTTCTTCACGCCGCGGCGAGCTTGGCGGCCGAGTCCGCGTCCACGCAGGCCTGGATCACCGCGTCCAGGTCGCCGTCGAGGACCTGGTCGAGGTTGTACGCCTTGAAGCCGACGCGGTGGTCGGAGATGCGGTTCTCCGGGAAGTTGTAGGTGCGGATCTTCTCGGAGCGGTCCACGGTGCGCACCTGGCTGCGGCGGGCGTCCGCGGCCTTGCTCTCCGCCTCCTCCTGCGCCATGGCGAGCAGCCTGGAGCGCAGGATCCGCATGGCCTGCTCCTTGTTCTGCAGCTGGCTCTTCTCGTTCTGGCAGGAGGCGACGACGCCGGTGGGCAGGTGCGTGATGCGCACCGCGGAGTCGGTGGTGTTCACGGACTGGCCGCCGGGGCCGGAGGAGCGGTAGACGTCGATGCGCAGATCGCTGGGGTTGATCTCCACGTCGACCTCCTCGGCCTCCGGGGTGACCAGCACACCGGCGGCGGAGGTGTGGATACGGCCCTGGGACTCGGTGGCGGGCACCCGCTGCACGCGGTGCACGCCGCCCTCGTACTTCAGCCGCGCCCACACGCCCTGGCCGGGCTCGACCGGGCCGCGGGACTTCACCGCGACCTGCACGTCCTTGTAGCCGCCCAGCTCGGACTCGGTGGCGTCGATGATCTCGGTCTTCCAGCCGACGCGCTCGGCGTAACGCAGATACATGCGCAGCAGATCGCCGGCGAACAGCGCCGACTCGTCGCCGCCCGCGCCCGCCTTGATCTCCAGGATGACGTCCTTGTCGTCGCTGGGGTCGCGCGGGATCAGCAGCAGGCGCAGGCGCTCGGTCAGCTCCTCGCGCTGCTTCTCCAGCTCCTTGACCTCACCGGCGAAGTCCGGGTCGTCGGCGGCCAGCTCGCGCGCGGCCTCGATGTCGTCCCCGGTCTGCTTCCAGGAGCGGTACGTGGCGACGATCGGCGACAGCTCGGCGTACCGCTTGTTCAGCTTGCGCGCCGTCGCCTGGTCGGCGTGGACCGACGGGTCGGCGAGCTTCTTCTCCAGGTCGGCGTGCTCGGCGACGAGTTCCTCGACGGCCTCGAACATGGTGCGGCTCCTGATACTGCGGAAGAGGGGAAGGCGGACGACCAAAAACGCCGGTCCCGGCGCACCCCGGGTGCGGGGTACGGCCGTGGACCGGCGATCGGCGCTCGCTACTTCTTGGAGCCGGCGGCAGCCTTGCCGAAGCGGGCCTCGAAGCGGGCCACACGGCCACCGGTGTCGAGGATCTTCTGCTTGCCCGTGTAGAACGGGTGGCACTCGGAGCAGACCTCGGCCCGGATGGTGCCGGACTCGATCGTGCTGCGGGTGGTGAAGGACGCGCCGCACGTGCAGCTGACCTGCGTCTCTACGTACGCGGGGTGGATGTCGCGCTTCAAGGTGTCTCCTAGGTTTCGGGAGGGCGCCGGGTCGCCGCCGCGGGATGCGGGTGCGTGAACCGGAGCCGACGTACCAGTCTGCCAGGACTGGCGCCTTCTCCCCAAACCGGGGGTGCCGGGGTTTTGTTCCCCCGGCCCACGGCCGGCCGCGGGGCGGTGCTCACCGCGCCCGGGCGCCGTTCAGCACGCCCTTGGCCTCGCCCGCCGCGGTGCCCTCGGTGGCCGTGCCCGGCACCGGCCGGTCCTCGCGCAGGGCCTGCCACACCTGCCGGGCCTTGGCCTCGTCCACGACGACGCGGTTGGCGTTCCCGGCGGCGTACTGCACCGGCATGGTGATCATGGTGGTGCGGGAGGAGCTGATGCCCTTCAGTCCGCCGGCGAAGGAGATCAGGGAGTCGACCGAGCCGAGGCCGGAGTCGGTGGTGACGGACCGGGTGGCGGTGTCGGCCAGACGGTAGAGCTTGGTGGGGTTGTCGAACACCCCGAGCTGCCCGATCCGGTCGATGAGCGCCCTGAGGAACGCCTGCTGCAGCTGGATGCGGCCCAGGTCGGAGCCGTCGCCGACGCCGTGCCGGGTGCGCACCAGGCCGAGCGCCTGCCGCCCGTCGAGGGTGTGGGTGCCCGCGTCGAGGTCCAGGTGGCTGCCGGGGTCGCGGATGGCCTCGGTGGTGCGGACCCGGACGCCGCCGAGGTCGTCGACGATCCTGCGGAAGCCGCTGAAGTCGACCTCCAGGTAGTGGTCCATGCGGACGCCGGTGAGCGCCTCGACGGTCCTGACGGCGCAGGCGGCGCCGCCGGTGGCGTAGGACTCGTTGAACATCACGTGGCGCGCGGCCGGGTGCACGGTGCCCTTGGCGTCGGTGCACGCGGGCCGGTTCACCAGGGTGTCGCGCGGGATGGAGACGACGGCGGCCTTGCGGTGGCCCTTGTAGAGGTGGACGATCATCGCCGTGTCGGAGCGGGCGCCGCCGCCGCTGGGGCCGCCGCCGAGCTTCCTGTTCTCCCCCGAGCGGGAGTCGGAGCCCAGGAGAAGGATGTTCTGCGAGCCGTTGTCCGTCTTCTCCGGCCGCATCCCGCCGAGCAGCCGGTCGAGGTCGACGGTGGTCAGGTTGCCGTTGAGCTTGGCGTACAGGTAGCCGGCGCCGGTGCCGCCGAGCACCACGATCCCGGCCGCGGTCCAGGCCATCGCCCTCAGCGCCCGGCGGCGCACCGTGCGGTCGGCGCGGCGGCGCCGGGTGCGGCGACGGCGGTCGGGGGAGCCGGTGTCCCGGGGTGTGCCCGGGCCCGGCGTGCTCTCGGGCGGCATGTGCTCCTCGGTCCTCGTGTCCGGTCGGTCACCCCGTGCCTGTGGGAACCGGCCTTGTCACCGCGTACCTCGCCTGCGGCACTCCTACCGTCGGACCGGGGATGTTCCGGGGGCGGTGCGGCCGCGCCCGTGCGGAAACGGCGAAGGGCCGCCCCCCGTGCGGGGACGGCCCTGTCCGGCTGACGTGCGCCTCAGTCGCCGTTGCCCGGCGCCGGGGTCGTCTTCTGGATCTGCATGAGGAACTCGACGTTCGACTTGGTCTGCTTCATCTTGTCGAGCAGCAGCTCGATCGCCTGCTGCTGGTCGAGCGCGTGCAGCACCCGGCGCAGCTTCCAGACGATGGACAGCTCCTCGGCACCGAGAAGGATCTCCTCCTTGCGCGTACCGGACGCGTCGACGTCGACGGCCGGGAAGATGCGCTTGTCGGCGAGCTTCCGGTCGAGCTTGAGCTCCATGTTGCCGGTGCCCTTGAACTCCTCGAAGATCACCTCGTCCATGCGGGACCCGGTGTCCACCAGGGCGGTGGCGAGGATGGTCAGCGAGCCGCCGTCCTCGATGTTGCGGGCCGCACCGAAGAAGCGCTTCGGCGGGTACAGCGCCGTGGAGTCCACACCGCCGGAGAGGATGCGGCCGGAGGCCGGGGCGGCGAGGTTGTAGGCGCGGCCCAGACGCGTGATCGAGTCGAGCAGCACGACCACGTCGTGTCCCAGCTCCACCAGGCGCTTGGCGCGCTCGATGGCCAGCTCGGCGACCGTGGTGTGATCCTCGGCCGGGCGGTCGAAGGTCGAGGAGATGACCTCGCCCTTGACCGACCGCTGCATGTCGGTGACCTCTTCCGGACGCTCGTCGACGAGGACGACCATCAGGTGGCACTCGGGGTTGTTGTGGGTGATCGCGTTGGCGATCGCCTGCATGATCATGGTCTTGCCGGTCTTCGGCGGGGCCACGATCAGACCGCGCTGGCCCTTGCCGATGGGCGAGACCAGGTCGATGATCCGGGTGGTCAGCACGCCCGGGTCGGTCTCCAGGCGGAGGCGGTCCTGCGGGTACAGCGGGGTCAGCTTGTTGAACTCCGGGCGGCCGCGGCCGTGTTCGGGCGCCATGCCGTTGACGGAGTCCAGGCGCACGAGCGCGTTGAACTTCTCGCGGCGCTCGCCTTCCTTCGGCTGGCGGACGGCGCCGGTGACGTGGTCGCCCTTGCGCAGGCCGTTCTTGCGGACCTGGGCGAGGGAGACGTACACGTCGTTCGGGCCAGGCAGGTAGCCGGAGGTGCGGATGAAGGCGTAGTTGTCGAGGATGTCCAGGATGCCGGCGACCGGGATGAGGACGTCGTCCTCGGCGATCTGCGGCTCGGAGACGTCGTCGCGGCCGCGGCGGCCCCTGCGGTCGCGGTAGCGGCCGCGCCGGCCCCGGCGCCCGCCCTCGTACTCGTCGTCGTCCTGCCGGCCACCGCCCTGCTGCTGGTTCTGCTGCTGGCGCTGGCCCTGCTGGTCGTCGCCCTTGCCGCGGCGGTCACGGTTGCGGTCGCGGCGGTCGCGGCGGCGTCCCTCGCCGCCCTCGCCGGCGTCGCCCTTGGCCTCGCTGAGCTGCTGGTTCTGCGGCTGCTGGGCCTGCTGCGGCTGGGCCGGCGTCTCGGCCTTGGGCTCGCTCTTCGCCTCGGCGGCGACGGTCTCGGCGCTGCCGGCGGGGCTGCCCGCCTCCGCGGTGGCGCGGCGCCGGCGGCGCTCGCCCGGGGCGTCCTGGCCGGTGCGCTCGGTCTCCGCATCCGGGCGGGCCCCGTCGCGGGCGGTGCCCGCAGCAGGCTGACCAGGGATCTCGATCTGCTGCTGGGACACGGCCTTGTCGGCTGCGGGAGCCTCGGCCGCCTTCTTCGCGGCGGCGTCGCCCGTGCGGGCGCGGGAGGTGGCGCGACGCTTCGGCTTGGTCTCGGCGGCGGCCGCGTCGGCCTTCGCCGGGGCGGCGCCCCCTGCTGCCTGTGCCTCCTTGATGACCTCGATCAGCTGGCTCTTGCGCATGCGCGCCGTACCCCTGATGCCGAGGCCGGATGCGACCTGCTGCAGTTCGGCCAGCACCATGCCCTCGAGGCCGGTGCCACGGCGCCGCCGGGAGCCGGCACCGGTGGCAGGCGCGGAGGCGTCCGTGGCGGGCGCGGCAGCGGTCTCCTCGACACGTGCGCCCATCAGATCGGTGGTGTCGCTCACGAAGGGTCCTTCCCTGGAGCGGACGTCGGCCTGTCTGGCTCGGCGACCGGTTGTGCTGTCCGGCATCGGTCCTTGCTGTGTGGACCGTGCCGGGGCGGTGGTCCGCCAAAGCGGCGGAAGAAATATCTGGTGATGGCGCTTCCTGGAGGCGTGGCACCCGGTGACACGCGTGGTCGCACCGATTCCGGAACTCCCCCTATGGGGGTAACCCCACCTGTGGAGCGCTCAGCGTCCGCGTACGACGTACTGCCCGGATACGGCGTAGAGAACACGGAGTGTCTTGGGGAGCTCCCGGAAGAATGTCGGTCCCGGACGGGGACACGAAGCACCTCGCCATGATGAGGTCGGGTGCAGACTTGAGGTTAACACTACCGGACCCAACAAACATTCCCCCTCTCCATCATCGGGCCATCGCGTGTCAGCCCGCCAGCGGGAGCACGCTGGCGCCCTGGGCGTCCAGGCTGAGCCGGTTCGCGGCCCAGTCGCTGCCGGCCAGCTGTTCCACCTTGTCGGCGGTGTCCGCGTCGGCCAGGGCCATCACCGTGGGGCCGGCGCCGGAGATGACCGCAGGGATGCCGTCCGCGCGCAGCCGCTCCACCAGCGCGGCGCTCTCCGGCATGGCCGGGGCGCGATACTCCTGGTGGAGGCGGTCCTCGGTGGCGGGCAGCAGCAGGTCGGGACGGCGGGTGAGGGCCTCGACGAGCAGGGCGGCCCGGCCCGCGTTGACGGCCGCGTCGACGTGCGGCACCGTGCGCGGCAGCAGTCCGCGCGCCGTCTCGGTCAGTACCGGTTTCCCGGGGACGAAAACCACCGGAACGATGGAATCGCAGGGCTCCATCCTGATGGCGCGGGCGACGCCGGCGTCCATCCAGGACAGCGTGAAGCCACCGAGCAGGCAGGCGGCCACGTTGTCGGGGTGGCCTTCGATCTCGGTGGCGAGTTCGAGCATCGCGGTGTCGTCGAGCCGCGATTCGCCGCCTATGGTCACGGCACGGGCGGCGACGAGGCCGGCGCAGATGGCGGCGGAGGAGGAGCCGAGGCCGCGGCCGTGGGGGATGCGGTTGGCGCAGACGATCTCCAGTCCGCGCGGCTGCCCGCCCAGGGCGTCGAAGGCGGTGCGCAGGGACCGGACGAGCAGGTGGCTCTCGTCCCGCGGCAGGGTCCGGCTGCCCTCGCCCGCGATGTCGATGTGCAGCCCTGAGTCGGCCACCCGGACGACGACGTCGTCGTAGAGCCCCAGCGCGAGACCGAGGGCGTCGAAGCCCGGGCCGAGGTTGGCGCTGGTGGCGGGGACGCGCACCCGGACGGCGGCGGCGCGGAACGCGGGACCGGCCATCGCTCGTTGACTCTCCTTGAGCTGCGTGACGGTCGAGTGCCGTGCGAGCTGGTCGCGGCGGCCGTTCGACCGGTGTTCGACTGACGTTCGACAGGACGTGACCACCCTCGGGCCGCGGACGCGGGAACGACGCGGCGCCGCACGCTATGCGAATGCATATGCGCCGTATGGGTTCGATACAGCCTATCGAAGGAAGGTTCTGCGGCGACATAGGGCGCACAGGAGGCGCACGATGCGTGTCGTAAGCCCCTTGTGCCCCCGTCGTGAGCATCCCCCGCGGATGTTGTTCTTGAACATCGCGATGATGCACGGGCTGCGGCACGGCGACGCACCCCTCGGAACGGCGACGCGACGGGCCCTCCGGGTGCGCTCGCGCGAGGACGACCGCGAACCGGGGCGCGGGGGCGCGGGCGGGCGCGAGCGTGCCTCAGGGGCACGGCGGCCGGGTGCGGGCGCCGCCGCGGCTTTCGCGATGCGCACCACGCGACGTCGGGTCCCGCGATGCACACCCCGCGACGTGGCGAACGCCGGCACCGGGGCGCTCGGGCGACCGGACCGTACGGCCGGCGGCACCGGCCCGGACCACGGGCACGGTCCCGGCCGGCCACCGCCCGGGGTGCGCCCCGGGCGGTGGCGACGCACCCCGGGCCGGGCGGCGCGCGCCGTGCGCTCTCAGTCCAGCAGGCCCAGCCGTTCGGCGGCCGCGTCCGCGTCGACCGGGACGGTGACCGGCTGTGGAGCACCCGCCACGGCCCACTCGGGGTCCTTGAGCCCGTTGCCGGTGACGGTGCACACGATCCGCTGCCCGCGGTCCACCGCGCCCTGCTCGGCGGCCTTCAGCAGACCGGCCACGGACGCCGCGGACGCCGGCTCGACGAACACGCCCTCCTGGGACGCCAGCAGCCGGTAGGCGCGCAGGATGTCACGGTCCGTCACCTCGTCGATCATGCCGCCGGACTCGTCCCGCGCGGCCAGCGCGTACGTCCACGAGGCGGGGTTGCCGATGCGGATCGCGGTGGCGATGGTCGAGGGGTCCTTGACGACCTCGCCGCGCACGATCGGCGCGGCGCCGGAGGCCTGGAAGCCCCACATGCGCGGGGTGCGGGAGGCGACGCCGTCGGCGGCGTACTCCGTGTAGCCCTTCCAGTAGGCCGTGATGTTGCCCGCGTTGCCGACCGGCAGCACATGGATGTCCGGGGCGTCGCCCAGCATGTCCACGATCTCGAACGAGGCCGTCTTCTGGCCCTCGATGCGCACCGGATTGACCGAATTGACCAGCGCCACCGGGTAGTTGTCGCTGAGGGCGCGGGCGAGGGTGAGGCAGTCGTCGAAGTTGCCGTCGACCTGCAGGATCCGGGCGCCGTGGACGAGCGCCTGGCCCATCTTGCCGAGCGCGATCTTGCCCTGCGGCACCAGCACCGCGCAGACCATCCCGGCCCGCACCGCGTAGGCGGCCGCGGAGGCGGAGGTGTTGCCGGTGGAGGCGCAGATGACGGCCCTGGCGCCCTCCTCCTTCGCCTTGGAGATGGCCATGGTCATGCCGCGGTCCTTGAAGGACCCGGTGGGGTTGGCACCCTCGACCTTGAGGTGGACCTCGCAGCCGGTGCGCTCGGAGAGCACCTGCGCGGGCACGAGCGGCGTGCCGCCCTCGCGGAGCGTCACGACGGGCGTGCTGCCGGACACCGGCAACCGGTCCCGGTACTCCTCGATGATTCCGCGCCACTGGTGGGTCATTGCTGGTTACTCTCCTTCAACCCGCATGATGCTGGCGACACCGCGGACGGTGTCGAGCTTGCGCAGCGCCTCCACGGTGCCGCCGAGGGCCGCGTCGGTGGCCCGGTGGGTGACGACGACGAGCGAGGCCTCTCCCTCGTTCCCGGCTTCGCCGGAGCGGGAGGAGCTCTGGTCCTTGCCCTGCTGGCGGACGGTGTCGATGGACACGCCGTGCTCGGCGAACACCGTGGCCACCTGGGCGAGTACACCCGGTTTGTCCGCCACGTCCAGGCTGATGTGGTAGCGCGTGACGACGTCGCCCATCGGCGAGACGGGCAGCGCCGCGTACGCCGACTCGCCGGGCCCGGTGGCGCCGTTGAGCCGGTTGCGGCAGACGGCGACGAGGTCGCCGAGGACGGCGGAGGCGGTGGGCGAGCCGCCCGCGCCGGGGCCGTAGAACATCAGCCGGCCCGCGGCCTCCGACTCCACGAAGACGGCGTTGTACGCGCCGCGCACGGAGGCCAGCGGATGACTGAGCGGGATCATGGCGGGGTGCACGCGCGCGGTGACGGAGGCGCCGTCGGCGGCCCGTTCGCAGATCGCGAGCAGTTTGATGGTGCAGCCCATCTGTTTGGCCGAGGCGAAGTCGGAGGCGGTGACCTCGGTCATGCCCTCGCGGTGGACGTCGTCCAGCCGGACCCGGGTGTGGAAGGCGATCCCGGCGAGGATGGCGGCCTTGGCGGCGGCGTCGAAGCCCTCCACGTCGGCGGTCGGGTCGGCCTCGGCGTACCCGAGGGCGGTGGCCTCGTCGAGCGCCTCCTGGTAGCCGGCGCCCGTGGAGTCCATCTTGTCCAGGATGAAGTTGGTGGTCCCGTTGACGATGCCGAGCACCCGGTTGACCTTGTCTCCGGCCAGGGACTCGCGCAGCGGCCGGATCAGCGGGATCGCGCCGCCGACGGCGGCCTCGTAGTACAGGTCCCGGCCGCTGCGCTCCGCCGCGGCGTGCAGGGCGGCGCCGTCCTGGGCGAGGAGGGCCTTGTTGGCGGAGACCACGGAGGCACCGTGCTCGAAGGCGGTGGTGATCAGGGTGCGGGCGGGCTCGATCCCCCCGATCACCTCGACCACCACGTCGATGTCGCCGCGTTTGACCAGCGCGGTGGCGTCGGTGGTGATGAGCGCCGGGTCGATGCCCTCGCGCACCTTGTCGGGCCGCCGCACGGCGACCCCCGCCAGCTCCACGGGGGCGCCGATCCGCGCCGCGAGGTCGTCGGCGTGCGTCGTCATGATGCGCGCCACCTCTGAGCCGACAACCCCACAGCCCAGCAGCGCCACCTTCAGCGGACGCGTACGCATCATCCGACCTCGTCTCCTCATACCGTCAGCGGTTGCACCAGTCTCACGCACCGGACCGGACTTTCCCCCGTTCGTCCGGATTGTGAGACGTATTTCTCATGTCCTCCCCGCCGGACGACAGGAGATCTTCCGGCGGGGCGGCGTCTGCGTCACCCGGCGGTCACCCGACGTCCAGACGCAGCAGGTCCTCCTCCGTCTCGCGCCGGACGATCACCCGGGCCTCGCCGTCGGACACGGCGACGACCGGCGGGCGCAGCGCGTGGTTGTAGTTGCTGGCCATGGACCGGCAGTACGCGCCGGTCGCCGGCACGGCGATCAGGTCCCCCGGCGCCAGGTCCCCGGGCAGGAAGGCGTCCTTGACCACGATGTCGCCGCTTTCGCAGTGCTTGCCGACGACGCGCACGAGCATGGGCTCGGCGTCGGAGGTGCGGGAGGCCAGCGCGACGGAGTACTCGGCGTCGTACAGGGCGGTGCGGATGTTGTCCGACATCCCGCCGTCGACGGACACGTAGGTGCGCAGCCCCTGAAGCGGCTTGATCGTCCCGACCTCGTACAGCGTGAACGCGGTGGGGCCGACGATGGCGCGCCCGGGCTCCACGGAGATGCGCGGCGTGCGCAGCCGGGCGGCCTCGCACTCGCGCGCGACGATCTCGGTGAGCGCCTTGGCGATCTCGTGCGGCTCGCGCGGGTCGTCGTCGCTGGTGTACGCGATTCCGAGGCCGCCGCCGAGGTCGATCTCGGGCAGCTCGACGCCGTGCTCGTCCCGGATGTCGCGCAGCAGTCCCACGACCCGGTGCGCGGCGACCTCGAAACCGGACATGTCGAAGATCTGCGAGCCGATGTGGGAGTGGATGCCGGTCAGTTCCAGCCCGTCCAGCCCCAGCACCCGGCGCACGGCCTCGGCGGCCTGGCCCCCGGCGAGCGGGATGCCGAACTTCTGGTCCTCGTGAGCGGTGGCGATGAACTCGTGCGTGTGCGCCTCGACGCCGACGGTGACCCGGATCTGCACCTTCTGCCGCCTGCCGAGCTGCTGCGCGATGTGCGCGACCCGCACGGTCTCCTGGAAGGAGTCGAGCACGATCCGCCCCACCCCGGCCTCGACGGCGCGGCGGATCTCCGCCGAGGTCTTGTTGTTGCCGTGGAAGGCGATGCGCTCGGCGGGCATCCCCGCGGACAGCGCCGTGGCCAGCTCGGTGCCCGAGCACACGTCGAGGTTGAGCCCCTCCTCGTTCAGCCACCGCACCACCGCGCGGCACAGGAACGCCTTGCCCGCGTAGAACACGTCCGCGTCGTGCCCGAAGGCGGTGCGCCAGGCACGCGCCCGCGCCCGGAAGTCGCTTTCGTCCAGGATGTACGCCGGGGTCTGGAACTCCTCGGCGAGCCGGGTGACGGGGATGCCGCCGACGGTGACGACGCCGTCCTGGTCGCGCTCCACGGTCCGGGCCCAGACCTTCGCATCGAGGGCGTTGAGGTCGGCCGGCGGGGCGGGGAAGTGCCCCTCGGGGAGGACGTCGGCGTGACGGGGCCCGGCGGGGTGTGCGGAACGGCTCATGTCGGTGTGCGTCTCTCTGGCTCTCAGAGGTGGTCGGGTGCGTCGATGCCGAGCAGGGTCAGGCCGCCGGCCAGCACCGTCCCGGCGGCTTCGGCAAGGGCGAGCCGGGCCCGGTGGGCGGCCGAGGGTTTCTCCTCGCCGATCGGGAGCACGGCGGGCAGCAAGGGCAGCACGGCATCGGCGACGGTGACGAGGTGCCGGGCGAGCCGGTCGGGCGCATGGTGGTCCGCGGCCTGGGCGAGGACGCGCGGATGGTCGGCGAGCGCGGTGAGCAGCGGCCGGGCGAGCGGGGTGCCGGCGGGGCCGGGCTCGGCGGAGAAGCCGAGATCGGCGGCGTTGCGGTGCAAGGCCCGGGTGCGGGCGTGGGCGTACCGGACGCGGAAGAGCGGGTTGCTCTCCCGCTGGACGAGGTGCTCAGGCCCGATCCGGGGCCGGTCGTGCCCAGCGGGGTGCGACAGCGCCCACCGCCCGGCGTCCCGCCCGAGCGCCAGCACCCCGGCGGCGGGGACGGACACCGGAACCGGCCGGACGACGACACTCTCCGAGCCGCCCGCGGCGCCCGCGCCGCCCTCCGCACCGCCGACAGCCGTCTCCGGACCACCGGTCCGGACCCCCAGCACCTCGGACCACTCCCGCGGCACCGGGCTGCCGCAGGCCACACGGGCATCCACGCCCTGGCTGCCCAGCAACCGGGCCACGACGTCGGCGACGACAAGACCGCGCGGCTCGGCGGAACACCGCACCACCACGCGGCGCACCTGCCGTCCCCGCTCCGGACCGTCGCCCTCGCCGCCCCGCTCTGTGCCGGACCTCACATGCCCGTACCGCAGCCCGTCGCGCAGCACGTCCGCGACGAGCCGGGCGGCGCCGCCTTCGGCCTCCGCGTCCTCGAGGCTGATGTTGAGAAACCCGGGCCCGGTGACGACGACGTCCCGGATCCCGTCGAAGGCCATCAAGTGCTCGCGCAACACCTGGGCGACGTGCTGCGGAGGCTGCCCCGCGGGCCGGGCGAGCCGCAGGGCGATGGTGGTGGCGTAGTCACCGCACCCGCCGGGTCCGGGCGGAGTGACGACCGCACGCTCCGGGACGTTCACGCTCAGCTCTCCCCCGTCGACAGCGCGACGCACCGCGCGCAGCACGGTGCGGGAGAGCTCGACGGGGGTCACGGTGACAAGCGTAGACAACGAGACAGGCGGGCAGGGGCATCGATCCGCCCCGGTATCGCGATGTGGACGGCGCAGCACTCTGCGCGTACGTCCCCCGGCCCGGCGGCACGCTCAACCGCTGTTGCGCCCGGCCCGCTCCGCATCCCCCGGCCCGGCGGACCCCGCGGGCCCAGCGGGCCCCGTCGGCCCTCCCCTCCTGCCGCCGCCCCTGCGCGCCGCGACCAGCCCCCGCACGATCCGCACCAGCTCGGCCGGCTCGAAGGGCTTGGCGAGAAAGGCGTCGACCCCGGCCCCGAGCCCCGCCTCGACCTCGCGCTGTGTGCAGGCACTCACGATCGCGAGCGGCAGATCACGGGTGCGCGGATCGGCACGCAGCCGTGCAGCCGTGGACAGCCCGTCCAGCCGGGGCATCACCACGTCCAGCGTGACGGCATCCGGCCGCACCCGGTGCACGATGTCAAGACACTCGACCCCGTCGGCCGCGGTCACCACCTCGAGCCCTTCCAGCTCGAGATTGACCCTGATCAGCTGCCGGATGACCTTGTTGTCGTCCACAACAAGCACCCGGCCCGAAGCGCCTGGCACAACTCGAGAGTAGGTCCGCACCGGCCACCGCGTCCGGGTTTTCCCCACTTCCGCCCCGTCCGAGCGACGGCCCGCAGGCGGGGCGGAGCCCCCCAGGAGACGCCCGCCCCGGAAAACGTTCATGAGCACCCTCTCGGAGCTGGTAGTGTTCTACTCGTCGCCGCGCAGAGAGCGCGAAGGACACCAGCCCCCGTAGCTCAGGGGATAGAGCAACGGCCTCCGGAGCCGTGTGCGCAGGTTCGAATCCTGCCGGGGGCACTTCGCAGGAAGTGCCTGTAGACCCCGTCACCAGCAAAAACGCTGAGGGCGGGGTTTTCGCGTATGTGCAGCCATGTGCAGCCCTTGAATGGCAGGCCTGGACATACGCGCAGTTCGGCACATTCATACCCCTGAGCGCCCTGTATGCCTACGCGTGGTTGTCCTTCTTAAGGTGGCTACTCGGACGGCCGGGCGGCTGGTGGGGAGGCGTCTTCACAGCCGGCCTGGTGCCGGCGCCGGGCGTCTGGCCGACTGCACAGAACCGACGATTGACGCGGGTCTGTCCGTGCACGTGGCGGGGCCCGGGAGGCGTATCCAGCTCCCGGGCCCCTGGGGTGCCACCATGTGCGCTCGCCGGCGGTGTCGTTGGACGCGGATCAGGTGTCAGGCCGTCGTGTTCTACCGTTGAACTACCGCACCGTGGAGAGGTGCAGACGAGAGTCGAACTCGCATCCGACGGCGGTCGTCCGTGCCCGGCCCGTCCGGTGAGCGGCGGCGAATGCTGAAGCTGGGGCGAGAGTCTGAGCTTGACCGCGGTCACGGGAGTCGCCCGATTCCGCGTGGTTCAGGCTGAACCTCAGTTTCAGCTTGCGCCCAGGGCGCGTTGCCGGTCCTCACCCGGCCCGCGCCTGTTGCGCACCCCCGCGCTCGCACGCGGGGGCGATCATGGGATGTCCGCGGCGGTTCAGGCGAGCAGGTAGCCGAACACCGCGTCGCCGACGCGCTGGTCGACGACCTCCGTGCCGTTGGCCTCCTCCCGCGCGAACTTCACGGCCTGCTGGAGCTTCTCCACCCGCTCCAGCAGCTCGTTCACCCGTCGCGCGGGAAGGGCACCGGAGAAGCGCACAGTCGTCCAGTAGCCGATCGGCACGTCCTCGTAGTAGACCTCGACCTGCGCCGGGTGCTTGTCCGTCGCCTCGGCCTTGACGTGGTTGCGGGGGACCTTCTTGGTGCGGATGGTGCGCACCGGCTCGGTCTTCCACCAGTCCGTGGAGGGGTCCAGCAACCAGGACTCGGCCGCGTCCAGCACGGGGAGCTTCTTGACGAACGCGTGCAGTTCGGCGAGCTGCTTCTCCAGGAAGAGCAGGTGGCTGACCGGGACGTCGGTGAGGATCGTCCGGCCGTCCACCGTGACGTCGGCGCGGGCCGCGCAGTTCGCCCAGTCCTTGGTGGCGACGACGTCGAACAGCCGGGTCAGCGAGGAGGCCATGTCCCGCAGGACGTCCTCCGCCTTGACCTGCACCCGGGTGGACTCCGGCGGCAGCTGCTCGCCTTCCTCGTCCTTGGGCTGGTAGGTGCGCGAGATGCCGGCGAGCAGCGCGGGCTTCTGCACCTTGTGGTGGGCCGCGGTGATGTCCTGAAGAGCCTTGCTCTTCACGCCCTTTTCCACGGCGATGATCTGGTTGAGCTTGGTCACCGTCTCCCCCTTCGAACGCCTGAACAGTAGGTCGGCGGGGGTCGGTGCGTCGCCTGATTTTTTCGGCGCCTTCGCCGTGTCGGGTTCGTGTGATGGTCTCTTCGGCCCATGACTGTCCGCGGTCATGCGGTGCGTTTACGGGCCGCTGTCTTCTTCGTGCTGGTCGTCGTCTTCTTCGCTGTCGTCTTGCCGGTGCCGGTGCGGGCCGTCTTCTTCTCCTTCGCCGGCTGCTTCTGCTGTGCCGTCCTGGACGCCGTCTTGCGGCCCGCGCCCGCGCCGGTGCCAGTGGTCTTCTTCGCCGTGGCCTTGTCCGTCTGCGCCGCCTTCCCGGTGCCCGCCTTGCCGGAGGCGGTGCGGGTGGAGGCCGTGCGGGAGGCCGCGGTCTTGCGGCGGGGCAGGTGCCTGACCTCGGCCTCTTCGGCCTCCTCGCCATCCCCGGCTTCGTCGCCGCCCTCGGCTGCTTCGGTGCCCTCCTCCGTCCCGCCGACGGCCTCTCCCCTGGACTGTTTCGCGGCGCGCACGCTGTTCTCCAGGGCGGCCATCAGGTCGAGCACCTTGCCGGCGGCGGCCGGCTGCGGAGCCTCGGGGGGCATCTCGCCGGAGGTCTTGGCCACGATCACCTCCTGAAGCGCCTCGCGGTACTCGTCGTGCAGGTCGGCCAGGTCGACCTCGCCGAGGGTGTCCATCAGGGCGTCGGCGAGATCCAGTTCCTTGTCACGGACCGAGACCTCGACGTCCGGGGCCACGCCCTGCGGGGCGCGGATCTCGTCCGGCCACAGCAGGCCGTGCATGACGATGACGTCGTCGACGACGCGGAGCATGCCCAGGCGCTCCCGGCCCCGCAGGGCGAACTTGGCGATCGCCACCCGGTTGCTGCGTTTGAGCGCCTCGCGCAGCAGGGTGTACGGCTTGGCGGCGGGGGCGCCGCTCGCGGCCAGGTAGTAGGCGTGCTCCAGCTGGAGCGGATCGATCCGGTCGGCCGGGACGAAGGCCACGATGTCGATCGTCTTCGCGGTGGGCAGCGGCAGGTGGGCCAGGTCCTCGTCGGTGATCGGGATGATGGTGCCGTCCGCGTCCTCATAGCCCTTGCCGATCTCCGCCTGGCTGACCTCGCGGTCCTCCAGTTCGCACACCTTGCGGTAGCGGATGCGTCCGCCGTCCTCCGCGTGGATCTGGCGGAAGGAGACGGAGTGGCTCTCGGTGGCGTTCACCAGCTTGATCGGGATGCTGACCAGGCCGAACGAGATGGCGCCGTTCCATATGGATCGCACGTGCAGCACCTTCCGCGGTCGTCGGGCTTGCGTGACTCGTGGTGGTATGAGGCGACTCATGCCGATTGCGTGGTTTTCTTATCGTATGGCGCCGATCACAGAGGTGGAGGGGCGACGGCTCGCGCTCAGCAACCTGGACAAGGTCCTGTATCCGGCCACCGGGTTCACCAAGGGCGAGGTGCTGCACTACTACGCGATGGTCGCCGACGTCCTGCTCCCCCATCTGCGTGACCGGCCGCTGTCCTTCCTGCGCTATCCGGACGGGCCGGACGGACAGGTGTTCTTCGTCAAGAACGTGCCGCCCGGTACGCCCGCGTGGGTGAGGACCGCCGAGGTGCCCCGGTCGGAGGGGCCGGCCCGGATGGTGGTGGTGCAGGACCTGCCCAGCCTGATGTGGGCGGCCAACCAGGTCACCGAGTTCCACACCCCTCAGTGGCTGATCGACGCTCCGGGCGAGGCGGACCGGCTCGTGTTCGACCTGGATCCGGGGCCGCCGGCGACCGTGGTCGACTGCTGCCGGGTGGCGCTGTGGCTGCGGGAGCGGCTGGCCGAGGACGGGGTCGAGGCGTACGCGAAGACGTCCGGTTCCAAGGGGTTGCATCTGCTGGCCGCGGTGCGCGGGGCGTCCAGCGAGCACACCTCCCGGTACGCCAAGGAGCTGGCCATGGAGGCGGAGCGGGCCATGCCGCGGCTGGTGCTGCACCGGATGACCCGCAGTCTGCGGCCGGGGAAGGTGTTCGTGGACTGGAGCCAGAACGCGGCCCGGAAGACCACCGCGGCGCCCTACACCCTGCGGGCGCGGCCCGAGCCGACCGTGTCGGCGCCGGTGACCTGGGAGGAGATCGAGGAGTGCCGGGCGCCGGAGCGGCTGGTGTTCCGGGCGTCCGACATCGCCCCGCGGGTGCAGGACCACGGTGATCTGCTCGCGCCGCTGCTCGATCCGCGGCACGCGGCCGAGCTGCCCTGAGGCCGCACCGCCCCGCCGCGGGGCGCGGTCACACCTTCTGCCAGGTGCGCCGGTCCCGTGCCAGGGCGTGCAGGGCCTCCACGTCGGCCGGTTTCAGCACGCCGCCCAGGCGGGCCAGGTCCGGCAGGTCCCGGTCCCGCAGCACACGGACGCCTGCCGGCGGCGCCGCCGACCGCACCTCGGCCGGGCCGACCAGCACCAGCACGGGGTGGACCTCGGCGGTGAGCGCGTAGGAGGCACGGTCGGCCACGGACCGGATCCGGAGCAGCAGCGGCTCGGGGTCACGACGGCCGAGGGTCACCGTCGGGCCGGCGACCCGGACGCGCTGCTTGCGCGCGTACACGGCGTGCACAGCGAACAGGCCGCCCGGGCCGATCGTCAGGTGGTGGACGCGGTCGCCGCCGGGCAGCGGTATCGAGTGGACGGTGCGCCAGCCGACGCCCTCCAGGCGGTCCAGCTCGTCCCCGGTCGTCTGCTCGGCGGTGAGTGCGCGGTGACGCGGGTCGGGGCGGAGGCGGCGGGCGGGGCCGGGCCGCCGTTCGAGAGCGATCAGCAGGGCCTCGCCGGGGCGGTTGGGGGCCAGGTCGTCGTCCGGGTGGAGACTGAGCCGGGCCAGGTCGGCGGGCGCCGGCACGGGCGGCGGGCCGACGGCGACCGTGCCGGTGAGGAAGGGATCGAGCGCCTGCAGCACCCTGTCCCGCTCGTCCTCGCGGAGCAGATGGACGCGGCCGGCCTCGCGGTCGTACCAGGCGACCGTGCCGCCGTCGGGGCGGCAGACGTAGAGACGTTCCTGTCCGTGATACCGGCCGGGCAGAACGCGCAGCCCGCCGGGGCCGGGCGGCTCGTTCCGGCGACGCGGTCCGGTCATGCGGATCACCCCTTGTGCCATGGGAACAGGCGGAGCGCTCCCGCGGCAAGAACGGGAACGGGAGTCGTCCGCGGTGCGCCGGCGCCGGCGGGGATCCGCAGCGACCGGCGCCCCCGGACGGGCGTGCGCACACGGTGCACGGGGGCCGGGTTCCCCTTCCCGGCCGGCCGTCGCCCCTGCGCACGGTCGTTCGTCTCGTCGTACGCGCCGTCGTACGTCTCGTCCGTGCGCACGCTCGTACGTCTCGTCCGTGCGCACGCTTCGTACGTCCCTGCGCACGGCCGTCGGCCCCTGCGCCCGGTCGCTCCTTCCCACGTGTGGTGTCCCGTCGGGCACGGTCCGCAGCGGCCGCACTCGCCGGTGGCGGCCCGCGCCGCTCGGGCGCTCACCGGTGACGGGAGCCCGTGCGGCGCCCGGGGCTGACGCCGGTTCAGGTGACAGCCTCGCCGACGGCGCGGTGTCGCGGGCATCCGGTGACTGGCGCTCCTAATGTGACGTTGGTCAGATTTGTCCGCTATAGCGGGCGTCATCGCCACAGGTGGAGGTTCTCCATGTCCCTGCGTTCCCCGCTCGCCCGGCTGGCCCTGGCGGCCGCCTCCGGGGCGCTGTTGACCACGGCCGTCGTAGCGCCCGCGGTCGCCGGCGACCACCAGGACGGCACCGCGGCCGCCGCTCCGGGTGCCACCCCGGCCGGCACGCCGCAGCCCGCTTCGGGCGAGCCGGACGCGAGCCAGCCGTCCGCCGGCACGGGCACCGCGGCCCCCGGCACGCCGAGCGCGGCCCCCGGCACGCCCGGTGCGGCCCCCGGCACCACCACCGCGCCCCCGTCCGCGCAGCCGACCCCGTCCGCGCAGCCGAGCCCGTCCGCCGCGGAGGCCAGGCAGCCCAGCGCCCAGGGCAAGGGGCAGACCACCACCGCCGCCGAGGCCCCGCTGCCCGGCACCGGCGCGCAGGATCCGACGTTCTACCGCGGCCGGGTCACCGCTCGCGGCGGGCTCGCCCTGCGCAGCGGCCCCGACCGCAAGAGCACGGTGGTCCGGGTCGTCCCGCAGGGCCACGAGGTGTGGATCCACTGCAAGACCAACGGTGAGGAGGTCGACGGCAACCGCCTGTGGTACCTCCTCGTCGACGGCACCTGGGCCTGGGGTTCGGCCCGCTACATCGAGAACGTCGGGCCGGCGCCCCGCTGGTGCTGACGCCGGTCACGCGCGTCGCCGCGGCGGATCAGGCCGCGCCGGCCACCGCCCGTCTTCCCCGGCGCCGGGGCGTCGAACTCGCCCTTCTCGTCGTGGCCGTCCTGCTGTCCGTGTACGGCTACTGCGCCGTCGGCCTGGCCAAGTACGGCACCGTCCCGCCCGGCGCCGCCGGTTACGGCGCCGGGCTGGGCGGGCTGGCCCTGCTCGCGCACTGCGCGGTCCGGCTGCGGGCGCCGTACGCCGATCCGCTGCCGCTGCCCATCGGGGTGCTGCTCAACGGGCTGGGCCTGGTGCTGATCTACCGGCTGGACCTGGAGACGCCCGGCGAGAGCGCGGCGCCGGCCCAGCTGGTGTGGTCCACGCTGGGCGTGGCCCTGTTCACCCTGGTCGTGCTGGTGCTGCGCGACCACCGGTGGCTGCAGCGCTACTGCTACCTGTGGGGCGCTGCCGCGCTCGCCCTGCTCACGCTGCCGATCCTGTTCCCCGCGATCAACGGCGCCCGGATCTGGATGCGGCTGGGCGGGCTGTCCATCCAGCCGGGCGAGTTCGCGAAGGTGCTGCTGGCGGTGTTCTTCGCCGCGTATCTCGCCGACCACCGCAACGCGCTGGCGTACACCGGCCGCCAGGTGTGGCGGCTGCAGCTGCCCACCGGGCGGGTGCTGGGGCCGGTGGTGGCGATCTGGCTGCTGAGCGTTGGTGTGCTGGTGCTGGAGCGGGACCTGGGCACCTCGCTGCTGTTCTTCGGGCTGTTCGTGGTGATGCTGTACGTGGCGACGGGCCGCACCGGCTGGATCGCGGTCGGGCTGCTGCTGGCCGCGGCCGGGGCGGTCGCCGTGGGCTGGCTGGAGCCGCATGTGCACAGCCGGGTGCAGGAGTGGCTGCACCCGTTCGCGTCCGTCGAGGCGGGCCGGGGGCCGGGGCAGGTGGCCCAGTCGCTGTTCTCGTTCGCCGCCGGCGGGGTGCTCGGCACCGGGCTGGGCCTCGGCCACTCGATCCTGGTGGGGTTCGCCGCCAAGTCCGACTTCATCCTGGCCACGGCCGGGGAGGAGCTGGGGCTGGCCGGGCTGTCGGCGGTGTTCCTGTTGTACGCGCTGCTGGTGGAGCGCGGTTTCCGGGCGGGACTGGTGCTGCGGGACCCGTTCGGGCGGCTGCTCGCGGTGGGGCTGGCGGCGATCGTGGCGCTGCAGGTGTTCGTCATCGCGGGCGGGGTGACCGGCCTGATCCCGCTGACCGGCATGGCGATGCCGTTCCTCGCCCAGGGCGGCTCGTCGGTCGTGACCAACTGGACGATCGTGGCCCTGCTGATCCGGGTGAGCCATGTGGCCCGCCGGCAGTACGACGGGAGGCCGGCGCCGTGACCGGGCGGGGTCCTGTCCGGGCCGTCCGCGGCGCCGGGCGGATCCGGGCCGGAGGGCCGGTGCCGGCGGCGGGGGCACGCCGGGAGGGCGGACGGTGACCCGGTACGTCCGGCGGGCGGCCGCGTTCTGCGTGCTGCTGCTGGTGGCCCTGCTGGTGAACACCGCCCGGCTGCAGGTGCTCCAGGCACCCTCCTACGGCGGCAACCCGGCCAACCGCCGCCTGGCCATCGCCCGTTACGAGAGGCCGCGCGGCGAGATCCTGGTCGGGGGACGGCCGGTCACCGGCTCCCGGGACACCGGCGAGCAGCTGCGCTACGAACGCACCTACAGCGAAGGTCCGCTGTACGCACCGGTCACCGGGTTCGCCTCGCAGCGGTACGGCACGACGTTCCTGGAGCACGCCGAGGACGCGGTGCTGTCGGGGACGGACCCGATGCTGGCCTCCTTCCCCCTGCTCGCCGCTGCCGGCCGCTCCCGGCGGGCCGGCGGGGACGTGGTGACGACCATCGACCCGGCGGCGCAGCGGGCCGCGTTCGCCGCGCTGGGCCCGCGCAAGGGCGCGGTCGCGGCGGTCGAGCCGGCGACGGGCCGGATCCTGGCGCTGGTGTCCACACCGTCCTACGACCCGGCCGAGCTGTCCGGGAACGGTCCCGCGGTGGCGGCGGCCTGGGCCCGGCTGACCTCCGACCCCGATCAGCCGCTGCTCAACCGGGCGGTGCGGCAGACGTACCCGCCGGGTTCGACCTTCAAGGTGGTCACCGCGGCGGCGGCACTGGAGTCGGGCGTGGTGACCGACCTGGACGCGCGGACCGACTCGCCGGACCCCTACCGGCTGCCCGGCAGCACCACACGGCTGGTCAACGAGGGCGGGGGATGCCGTGACGCCTCTCTGCGGCACGCCTTCACGTGGTCGTGCAACACGGTCTTCGCGAAGCTGGGTGTGGACGTGGGTGCCACGGTGATGAAGGAGACGGCGGAACGGTTCGGCTTCAACGAGTTGGGGCTGCGCATCCCGTTCTGGGTGGCGCGCAGCACGTTCGACCCCACCGAGGACCGGGCGCAGCTGGCGCTGTCGTCGATCGGGCAGTTCAACACGCGGGCCACGCCGCTGCAGATGGCGATGGTGGCGGCGGCGGTGGCGGGTGGCGGGCAGGTGCCCGCGCCGTATCTGGTGGAGCGGATCACCCGGCCCGGCGGCGCGGTGGTGGCGACGGCCGGATCCCGTCCGCTGCGGCAGGTGATGAGCCCGGCGACCGCGGCGCGGCTGCGGGAGCTGATGTACGACGTGGTCGCCGAGGGCACCGGGCGCAACGCGGCGATTCCGGGTGCGGTCGTGGGCGGCAAGACGGGCACCGCGCAGCACGGCGTGGGCAACTCCGGGACGCCGTACGCCTGGTTCATCTCCTGGGCGCAGGGCGAGCGGGACGTGGTGCCGCGGGTGGCGGTCGCCGTGGTGGTGGAGGACGCCTCCGCGCGGCGCGGGGACATCAGCGGCGGCGGCACGGCGGCTCCGGTCGCCCGCGCGGTGATGGAGGCGGTGCTGCGCACGCCGCCGGCGCGGTGACGTGGTGCATGGGACGTCACGGTGCCGGCCCCACGGGGCGCGGAGGGTGGGAGGGCGCGGCCGCCCGGACCGGAGCGCACCGGCCCGGGCGCCCGCGCCGTGCGTCAGCCGATCGGCTTGACGGTCTCGCTGCGGACCTGGCGGGTGACCTCGGCGTAGTGCTCCAGGTCCACCTCGGAGGCGTCCTGTCCGAGCGTGTCGGCGTCCATCACGGCGATGATGGCCCCGGTGTTGCCGTCGGCCCAGCTGCACGCCGGGTAGGTGAGCTCGGTGCCGAGCTTCTCCTGGGTGAGCACCTCGCAGCTGATCGTGGGCTCACCGCTTCGCGGGAAGTCCTTCGGCCCCGCCTCCAGGGTGACGCCGTCGGCCTCGGTGGCGCCCTCGAGCATGTCGCGGCGGGCCTTGTCGGTGTTCTTGAACCGGCCGTAGAAGCCGGAAAGGATCAGCGCGCCCTTGGTCTGGTCGCCGTCCTGGCTGTACTGGCCGACGACCGCTTTCGTGACCTTGGCGTCCCAGGCTCCGTCCGCCTCGTTCTCGATCTCCTGGCCCTTGGTGTCGGACAGGTCCTGTTCGAGCTGGAAGCCGCCGTCGACGAGGGTTCTGGGCAGGGTCAGCCTGAACTTCGCCTCCGGGAAGCCGCCGCCGGCCGCGGTGCCGATCAGGGCGAGCACGATGCCGACGATCACGATGACGCCGACGACCCCGCCGGTGATGCCGACGATCAACCCGACGCGCCGCTTCTTCGGCGGCGGGCCCATCGTGGGCGCGCCCCAGTTCTGCGGCTGCGACGGGTAGGGGGCCTGGGGGTAGGGGGTGGCGTAGGGGTTGCCCTGCGGGCCGGGCGGCGCGGGCGGCTGCTGACCGTACGGATTCGGCTGCGCCGGAAGCGTCGACGGTGCGGGGGGCTGCTGGCCGTAGGGGCCGGGGCCCGGCGAGGGAGGCTGCTGACCGTAGGGGCCGGGGCCCGGCGAGGGAGGCTGCTGGCCGTAGGGGCCGGGGCCCGGCGAGGGAGGCTGCTGGCCGTAGGGGCCGGGAGGCGGGGGCGGCGGGGCGCCGTACGGGTTCTGCGGGGTCCGGGGGTTCTGGGGCTGCGGCGATGACGGAGGCATGGACACGCCAGCACCGTACTGCACACGGGTGACACGGCGGACAAAAACCCGCGTCCGGAGCCACCTCGCGCGCTGTGCGGGGACGCACGGGAGCAAGCGGGTGCGGGAGTGCGGCAGCCGGCCGTCGGGCCGTCAGCCGGGAGCGGGGCGGCGCGGCGTCTCCGCCCCGCTGCGCACGGCCGTCCTGCGACGGGTCGCCTCACCCGGCGCGGTCCCGCACCCGCTCACCGGCGAGCCGGCGAGCCGGCTGGGGGATCAGTCTCCGGCGTCGCGGTCGGCCTCGATGGTCTGCCGCACCTCCGTCACACGCGCCTGCTCCTCCGCGGCGAAGCGTTCCGCGTCCAGCTTCTCGGCGAGCTCCTCGTCCTGGGCCATGAGCTGGTCCAGGTTGGAGTTGCCCAGGTCGAACACGCCCATGTCGACATAGGCCTGCTGCAGGCGCTTGCCCCACAGACCGATGTCCTTCACGCAGGGCACGATGCGGCTGAACAGCAGTTGGCGGAACAGGTGCAGGAACTCCGAGCGTCCGGTGAGCTCTTCGGCCTCGGCGCGGGGGATGCCGAAGTTCTCCAGCACCTCGATGCCGCGCAGGCGGTCCCGCATCAGGTAGCAGCCCTCGATGACGAACTCCTCGCGTTCGCGCAGTTCGGCGTCGGTGAGCTGCTTGTAGTAGTCGCGCAGCGCCATGCGGCCGAAGGCCACGTGCCGGGCCTCGTCCTGCATGACGTAGGCGAGGATCTGCTTCGGCAGCGGCTTGTCGGTGGTGTCGCGGATCATGCCGAAGGCGGCCAGGGCCAGACCCTCGATGAGGACCTGCATGCCCAGGTACGGCATGTCCCAGCGGCTGTCGCGCAGGGTGTCGCCGAGCAGCGACTGCAGGTTGTCGTTGATCGGGTAGACCAGCCCTATCTTCTCGTGCAGGAAGCGGCCGTAGATCTCGGCGTGCCGGGCCTCGTCCATGGTCTGGGTCGCCGAGTAGAACTTCGCGTCCAGGTCGGGCACGGACTCCACGATCCGCGCGGCGCAGATCATCGCGCCCTGTTCGCCGTGCAGGAACTGGCTGAACTGCCAGGACGCGAAGTGCCGTCGCAGTTCGCCCTTGTCCCGGTCGGTCATCTTCGCCCAGTAGGGCGTGTTGTAGAGGACCATCGCCTCCTCGGGGGTGCCGAGCGGGTCGTACGGATCGACGTCGAGGTCCCAGTCGATGCGCTTCTGGCCGTCCCACTGCTTGTCCTTGCCCTTCTGGTACAGGGCGAGCAGCCGGTCGCGGCCGTCGTCGTACTCCCAGCTGAAGCGGGCGTCGCCGCTCGCCGGGACCTGCCAGTGCGGTGCGCCGGGGTCGTCGGCGTACAGGTCGAAGGTCGGCATACTTCGCAGGCTCACACGTAGACGCCGAGTCAACAAGTCGTGTGCAAGGGATTGACGCTCTTGCTGACAAGCAGTCTCATAAGAGTGCTGCCTGACTGCCAGGTGACCAGCCGTTTACGGCCACGACGACCAGTTCCTTGTACGACGAGGTGGACAGCCATGACGACCGTGACGGAAGCCGACGCGCTTGCCGGACTGCGCGACGCCTTGGGCGCGCTCAAGGACCGCGAGCAGGTCGCCAGGCGGCTGCTCGACTCCTCCGCCAAGCACTCCTTCGACCCCGACAAGGAGCTGGACTGGGACGCGCCCTTCGAGGAGGGCAAGTGGTTCTGGCCCCCGGAGCTGGTGTCCCTGTACGACACGCCGCTGTGGAAGCGGATGAGCGAGGAGCAGCGGATCCTGCTGTCCCAGCACGAGGCCGCCGCGCTCGCCTCACTGGGCATCTGGTTCGAGCTGATCCTGATGCAGCTGCTGGTGCGCCACATCTACGACAAGCCCGCCACCAGCGCCCATGTGCGCTACGCCCTCACCGAGATCGAGGACGAGTGCCGGCACTCGAAGATGTTCGCCCGGGTGATCACCCGCAACGGCACCCCCTGGTACCCGGTGACCCGGCTGCACCAGAACCTGGGCCGGCTGTTCAAGACGATCTCCACCACGCCCGGTTCCTTCACCGCCACCCTGCTCGGCGAGGAGGTCCTGGACTGGATGCAGCGGCTGACCTTCCCCGACGAGCGGGTGCAGCCGCTGATCCGCGGCGTGACCCGCATCCACGTGGTGGAGGAGGCCCGGCACGTGCGCTACGCCCGCGAGGAGCTGCGCCGGCAGATGCTGACGGCGCCGCGCTGGTCGCGGGAGTTCACCCGGCTGACGTCCGGCGAGTTCGCGCGGGTGTTCTCCGTGGCCTTCATCAACCCCGAGGTCTACACGAACGTCGGCCTGGACAAGCGTGAGGCCATGGCCCAGGTCAAGGCGAGCGCGCACCGGCGGGAGGTCATGCAGACCGGGGCCAAGCGGCTGACCGACTTCCTGGACGACATCGGGGTGCTGCGGGGCGTGGGACGTCGGCTGTGGCGGTCCTCGGGCCTGCTCGCCTGACCGCCCGGCACCGCTCGGCACCGGCCGGACGGGCAGGTCACCGGGGTGAGCGACGCGGCTGCGGCACCCGGTGGCCCGGCCGTCCGGGCCGGGCGGCGATTACGCTGCCCGGCATGAGCCCTGCCGCCCCGACCCCCGCGTACCGCCGCCTGAGCGTCGTGGAACGCCGTGCCCAGTTGCTCCAGGCGGCCCTGTCCCTCTTCGCCCACCGGGCTCCGGAGGAGGTGTCGCTGGACGACGTGGCGGAGGCCGCCGGTGTGTCCCGCCCGCTGGTCTACCGGTACTTCCCCGGCGGCAAGCAGCAGCTGTACGAGGCCGCGCTGCGCTCGGCCGCCGACGAGCTGCGGCACTGCTTCGACGAGCCGCACGAGGGCCCGCTGCCGGCCCGGCTGTCGCGGGCCCTGGACCGCTATCTGGCGTTCGTCGACTCGCACGACACCGGGTTCAGCGCGCTGCTGCAGGGCGGCAGCGTGGTGGAGACCTCCCGGACCAGCGCCATCGTGGACGGCGTGCGCCGGGCCGCCGCCGAGCACATCCTCAGCCACCTGGGCGTCACCGACCCGGGACCGCGGCTGCGGATGACCGTGCGGATGTGGATCACGGCGGTGGAGGCCGCCTCGCTGATCTGGCTGGACGAGGGCAAGCAGCCGCCCGCCGAGGAGCTGCGGGACTGGCTGGTGGAGCAGTTCATCGCCGTGCTGACGGTGACCGCGGCCCGCGACGCGCAGACCGCGGCGCTGCTGCACGCCCTCGGCTAGGTCGCGTCCGGGACGTCCTCGGCCAGGTCGCATCGGGGACGCCGCGTCGTCCGCCCGCAGGGCGGGCCGAGGACGGCGCCTGCCGCCTGTCGCCGCAGCGCGCGGTGGAGAGGACCGGGCAGCCGCGCGGGAAGACGCGAGAAGAGGCCACCGGCGGATCACCGACACTGGTGGGGTGAAGAGCGAAGACACCCCGTTCGAGGGCGGCCCCATGGACGGACGGGTGCTGCCCGTGCTGGTGGGCATGACCGGTAACCCGCCGAAGACCTACCGCATCCCGGTCCCGGACGCGGCGGGCGGGCCGCCCACCGTGCTGGTCTACCGGCGGGTGCCGCGCGGGCACAGCAAGCGGCTCGGGCTGCCGCGCGGCTGGAAGTACGTCTTCGATCCAGAGTCACGCGGCGGCGGCCGGCTCAGGTGGCCGTGGTCGAAGCCGGAGCCCCGTGGCGGCCGTGCACCGGAGAACGGACCGGAGGGCAGGTCCGCAGACACGGGCGAGTGAGCGTGCTACGCCAGGCGGCCCACACCAGTGGCACGGAGCCACACATTGTCCGTTCATACGTCGAATCCTCACCGGTGCGGGAGCGGAGAGTCCGCCCCGTGACGGAGGTGATGACGTGTCAGGACGCGCGTTGCGTCTGGCGTGCGCGGCGGCGGTGCTGGCGCAGACCGCTCTCACGCCGGTGACCGCCGTGGCCGTACCGCAGCCGCAGCCGACCCCGCAGGCACAGCCCGCACCGCCGGCACGACCCGCACCGCCCGCACCGTCCGGGCGGCCGTCCGGGCCCGCCCGGGTGTCCGTCGCCCGGCTGCTGGCGGACCTGCAGCAGCTGTACCGGCTGGCAGCACAGGCCACCGATGCCTACAACGCCGCGACCGTGCAACTGGCCCGGCAGCAGGCCGAGGCGGTACGGCTGTCCGCCGACCTCGCCCGCACCCGGGCCGCCCTGGAGGAGAGCCGGAAGGAAGCGGGCCGGCTCGCCCGGGAGCAGTACCAGGGCGGCAGCGACTTCTTCCCGTACCTCACCCTGCTGCTGGCCCGCGATCCGCAGGCCGCGCTGGACGACGGGCATCTGATCGCACAGGTCGCCCGGCACCGGGCGGACACGGTGCGACGGCTCGCCGCCGCCGAGAAGAGAGCGTCCTGGCTGGTCCGGCGGGCCCGCGCCTCCTTCGACGCCCGGCTCGCCCTCGTCCGGAGCCGGCAGCGGGCCCGTGACGACGTGCGGCGCCGGCTGGGCCAGGTGGAGCGGATGCTCGCCCGGCTCAGCCCGCAGCAGCTGGCGGAACTGGCCGCCTGGGAGCAGGAGGGGGCCGAGCGGGAACACAACCGGCTGACGGCCTCCGGGGCGCTCGGCCCGGACGCCGCCCCCACCGAGGCGGGCGAGCGGGCGGTGCGCTACGCGCTGCGGCAGCTGGGCAAGCCGTACCGGTGGGGCGCGACCGGCCCGGCGGCGTACGACTGCTCGGGGCTGACCTCGCAGGCCTGGGCGCACGCCGGGACCCCGATCCCCCGCACCAGCCAGGAGCAGTGGGCCCGGCTGCCGCGGGTGCCGCTGAACCGGCTGCGCCCCGGCGACCTGATCGTCTACTTCCCCGAGGCCAGCCATGTGGCCCTCTACCTGGGGGGCGGCAAGGTGGTGCAGGCGCCGCGGCCCGGGACACGGATCAAGGTGTCGCCGCTGACGTCCAACCCGGTGCTGGGCGCGGTCCGGCCCGACGCGGGCACACCCGCACGGCGGACGGCGGGCACGGTGTCGCTGCGGCAGTTCGTGCCGCCGAGGCTCGCGGAGGCCGCCGGCCTGGCGAAGCACCGGACGGGGCACCGGACCGGCCGGAAGGACACGGTCCGGCTCGATCCGCACCCCGCGCGGATGACGATCACCCGCCGGGACGGCTGACCGGTGCCGTGCCCGGCCGGCCGGACGCACCGGATCGTGCGGCGCCGGGCGTGCTCCGTCAGGCGGACCCGGCCGCGCCCGCCACCTCGGCCAGGTAGGCCTCGGTCTTCTCCGGCTCGAAGAAGAAGTTCTCGAAGTCGGCGGGGTTGTCGAAGGCGTTGGCGAAGCGGTCGGCGACCGCCTGGTACTGCACGCCGGAACCGATCAGCTGCAGCACGTGCTCCGGCGGCGGCGCCAGCATGGCGTTCGTCCACTTGGTGACGTGCCGGGCGGTGTTCCAGTAGCGGTCGAACGTCTGCTGCATCCACGCCTCGTCGAACGGCTTGTCGCCGTGCTCGAGGATCGAGGCGAGGTAGGCGGCGGCGCACTTGGACGCCGAGTTGGAGCCCTGGCCGGTGATCGGGTCGTTGGCGACGACGACGTCCGCCACGCCGAGGACCGCGCCGCCGCCGGGCAGCCGGCCGATCGGCTTGCGCACGGTCGGCGCGTAGCGGCCGGCGAGCGTGCCGCCGGCGTCCGTCAGCTCGACCTTGCCGGCCCGTGCGTACTCCCAGGGGACGTAGCGGGCCATCAGCTCCAGGGTGAGGGACAGGTGCTCGGCCGGGTCCTTCACCCCCGTGAAGACGTCGAGGGGGCCGCCGGGGATGCCCTCCCAGAACAGGATGTCGGCGCGGCCGGAGAGGGTGTAGGTCGGCATGATGAACAGCTCGCCGACGCCCGGCACCAGGTTGCAGCGGACCGCGTCGAACTCGGGGTGCTCCGGGCGCCGTTCCAGGCCGTGCACATAGGCGACCGCCAGCGCGCGCTGCGGCTCGCTGTAGGGCGAGCGGGAGGCGTCGCGCTCGAACATCGACACCAGCTCGCCCTTGCCGGCGGCGACCAGGACGAGGTCGTAGGCGCGGGAGAAGTAGTCGAGGTCACCGACCGCGGCGCCGTGGATGACCAGCTGGCCGCCGCGCTGGGCGAACGTCTCCATCCAGCCGGCCATCTTCACCCGCTGGTCCACCGACTGCGCGTACCCGTCGAGGCGGCCCACCCAGTCGATCGCGCGGGCTGCGGGGCCCTCGCTCCAGGAGCCGGGCGCGGCGACCGAGACGCCCAGGCCCTCGATCTTCGGGGCCTGGGACTCCCAGAAGTTCAGCTGCAGGTCCCGCTCGTGCTGGAGCGCGGTGTGGAACATGCACTGCGTCGACATGACCCGCCCGGAGCGGATCTCGTCCGCGGTCCGGTTGGACATCAGGGTGACCTCGTACCCGTGCGACTGGAGGCCGAGGGCGAGCTGGAGGCCGGACTGCCCGGCCCCCACGACGAGTATCTTGCGCATGCGGGTGGTGCCTCCTACGACTTCTGGACTGCTCGAAGGATCATTCGGGGGTTTCTTCGAGTGCGTGGGCCACGAGGGCCAGCAGGATCTCGATCACCGAGATCCGGCGCCGCGCGTCCATGATCATGACAGGTATGTGCGGGGGGATCGTCAGCGCCTCCCGCACGTCCTCCGGGTCGTACAGCTCGCTGCCGTCGAAGTGGTTGACCGCGACGACGTAGGGCAGCCCGCAGCTCTCGAAGTAGTCCAGGGCCGGGAAGCAGTCCCGCAGCCGGCGGGTGTCGGCCATGACGACGGCACCGATGGCACCGCGCACCAGGTCGTCCCACATGAACCAGAACCGCTGCTGCCCCGGCGTGCCGAACAGGTACAGCACCAGGTCGTCGTCGAGCGTGATCCGGCCGAAGTCCATGGCCACGGTGGTGGTGACCTTGCCCGGCGTGGCCGTGAGGTCGTCGGTGGCCGCGCTGGCCTCGGTCATCAGCGCCTCCGTCTGCAGAGGCGTGATCTCCGAGACGGAGGAGACCAGCGTGGTCTTGCCGACGCCGAAGCCCCCGGCCACCACGATCTTCGTGGCGATCGGGGCACGGGTGCGGTCCGTCTGCCAGGGCTGCAAGGTCTCGTCGGGCTCGACGAGTGGGGCGACACCTCGGGCGGCGTCAGAGACGGCGGAGTCCACTCAGCACCCTTTCCAGCAGAGCGCGGTCCGGACGACCGGTGCCGTGACCGGTCCCGGTGCCGTACACACGGATCTTTCCCTGGTCCGCGAGGTCGCTGAGGAGCACGCGGACCACGCCGAGCGGCATCTTCAGCAGCGCGGCGATCTCGGCCACCGTGCGCATGCGGCGGCACAGTTCGACGATGGCCTGCATCTCCGGCATGACCCGGGCGGACGACGGCGCCTGGGTCAGCTCCTTGCGCTCCTCGGGGGCGTCCAGCGCGGCCACGAAGGTCTCCACGAGGAGGACGTGACCGAACCGGGTGCGTCCGCCGGTGAGCGAGTACGGCCGGACCCGGGCGGGTTTGCGGTCCCCGCCGCGGACCGGCAGCTGCTTCTTGCCGGTGCCGTCCGCCGGCGGGGGCACGGGGCTGCTCGTCGCACTGGTCATCGGGTGCTCCCGGCCGTCTCCGTCTCCAGCGACTTGCGCAGCTCGTCGCGGAGTTCGGGGGTGAGCACGTGACCGGCGCGGCCGACGAACAGGGCCATGTGGTACGCCACCACGCTCATGTCGCAGTCCGCCGAGCCGTGCACGCCGAGCAGCGAGCCGTCGCTGATGGACATCACGAGCAGGCTGCCCTCGTCCATGGCGACCATGGTGTGCTTGACCGCGCCGCTGTCCATCAGCTTGGCCGCGCCGATGGTCAGGCTGCCGATGCCGGAGACGATGGTGGCGAGGTCGGCCGCGGATCCGCGCGGGCCGTCCTGGTTCTTCTCGCGGGCCTCACGGGCCTGTTCGACCTGGGCCTTGTCGGAGGAAAGAAGCAGCAGGCCGTCGGAGGAGACCACGGCGACGGACCGGATGCCGGGCACCTCCTCGACGAGGTTGTTCAGCAGCCACTGCAGGTTGCGGGCCTCACTGCTCAGGTCGAAGGTAGTGGGCGCTGTCAACTGCTTGCCTCCTCGACTGTGCCCCCCGTGGCTTCATCGGCTGATGGTCGGCCGGCCGGCGCGGGGGGTGCCGGCCGGCGGGTCCGGGCGGTGCGCTCGGCGATCTCCGCCTCCACGTCGCGGTAGCCGGCCTGCGCTCCCTTGCGGAAGCCGCCCAGGCGACGGCGGAGGGTCTCGGCGTCCACCGACCCGCTGCGCCGGCGCGGTGCCTGCGCGGGCGCGGTGATCTTCGGGGTGCGCTTGGGCAGTCCCTTGGCGGTGACCTTTTCGTCCTGCTCCCGCGGCGCACGTGCGTGCTCGGTGCCGGCCTCGGCCGGGTCGGCTCCGTCGGCCACGGTGGCGTGCTCGCCGGCGGCACCGCCGTCGCCGGTGTCCCGCCCGGCGTGCTCCGGCCCGGCCGGTCCGGGGCCGCCGTCACCGCCGCGCCGCCGGCCCTGCGAGGGCAGGAGCAGCTCCAGCGTCGTCTCGGCGGGGGACTCGGCCGGTGCCGGGACCTCACCGTTCCCGGCCGTCTGCCCGGCGGCCGTCCGCTGCCCGGACTCCGGCTGTTCCCCGGGGGCCGCCGCCTCCCCGGACTCCGGCTGTTCCCGGGGCGCGTCCGCGGTGGCGGACCCGTCCCGGGACGCGGCACCGGCGTCCTCCCCTCCGGCCGCCTCCGACGCGCGCACCGCCTTCTCGGCCAGCGCCACCAGCGGGTCGCCGTCGCGGGCGGGCAGGACGTTGGAGTTGACCTCCGCGTCGGCGCCGGGCAGCGAGAGGGTGTGGGTTCCGGTGGCACCGGGGCCGGCCGGGGACGGCACCGCGGAAGCGGGAGCCGCGGCCAGCACCGGCTGAGGCACCACCACGACCGCCGCGGTGCCGCCCTTCTTCTGCTCGCGCAGCTGCACCCGCACCCCGTGCCGGTGGGCGAGGCGGGCGACCACGTACAGGCCGAGACCGAGGCCGTCCTCGCCGTCCTTGTCGTAGGGGACGTCCGGGTCGAAGTCGGTGAGACGGGCGTTGAGACGCTCCCTGCGCTCCTCGGCCATGCCGATGCCCTCGTCCTGGACGGAGAGCATGATCTCGCCGTTCTCCATCAGCCAGCCGGAGACCTCGACCGGCTGGTCCGGCGGGGAGAACGAGGTGGCGTTCTCCATGAGTTCGGCCAGCAGGTGGGACAGGTCGTCGGCGGCGAACCCGGCGACATGCGCGTGCGGCGGCAGGGAGGCGATGCGGACCCGCTCGTACCGCTCGATCTCGCTGACCGCGGCGCGCACGACGTCGACCAGCGGCACCGGCCCGGCGTGCTGCTGGACGTGCTCGGTGCCGGCGAGGACGAGCAGGTTCTCGTTGTGCCGGCGCATGACCGTGGCGAAGTGGTCCAGCTTGAACAGGGTGGCCAGGCGCTCGGGGTCCTGCTCCCGGTCCTCCAGGTTCTCGATGACGCCGAGCTGCCGCTCGACCAGTCCGAGGGTGCGCAGCGCGAGGTTGACGAACGTGGAGCCGATGCTGGAGCGCAGCCGGTCCAGCTGGGCGGCGCTGTCGTCGAGCTGGGCGCGCAGCTCCTCGCGGGCGTCGGCCATCGTCTGCCGCTGGCCGACCAGGTGCTTGCGGTCGGCCTCCAGGGTGGCGACCCGCTCGGCCAGGGCGACGGCCCGCGCGTGCAGGTCGTTGACGGACCGGACGACCTGGGCGAACTCGTCGTTACGGCCGGTGAAGCGGATCGGCTCCTCGGCGGCCGGGTCCTCGGCGCCGGCCAGGCGGGCCGAGCCGAGGCGGAGCACGGCGAGCGGGCGGGTGAGGCTGCGGGCCAGTGCGGTGGTGATGCCGAGGGCGACCAGCAGCAGGGCGCCGAGCGCGCCGACGCGCAGCTCCAGCGCGGTGACATCGTCGTCACGCAGCTGGGCCGAATCCTTGGTGCGGCGGTCGTACAGGGAGGACTCCGCGCCGCGCATCAGGTCGATGCGGGCGGTCAGCGCGGCCTCCACCTTCTTGGTGCTGACGTTGAGGTCGGAGTCGGACAGCTCCGGCCGGTCGGTCAGCCGGTCGAGGTACTTCTCGGCGGACGCGGCCTCCGGACCGGTGACCGTGGAGTCGTAGGAGGCGCGGGCCGCCTCGGGCGCGGTCTCGCGGAACTGGTCGAGGGCGGCGTCGGAGCGGACCCGGGCCTGCTGCGCGGCGGCGCTGAGGGCGTCGCGCTGCTCGCTGTCGGACTCCGACGAGCCGGCCTGCTGGACGGGCAGGCCGGTGACCGGGTCGATCACGGTCTGCGTGGAGTGCGGCACGTTCAGGGCCGCGAGCAGCAGTCCGCGCGCCTCGGCGGCCTGCTGGACGGCGGTGTCGAGGTCGGCCAGGGCGTGCGCCCCGGAGCCCGCCCGCTGAGGCATCTGCTCGGCCAGCTGTTCGGCCATCCGGTGCAGGTCGGCGATGACGGCCGAGTACGCCCGGTGGGCCTGCAGGGCGCTCTCCCGCCCGGTGAGCGCCGTGCGCCGCACGGCGGCGATGCCGTCGAGCTTCTTGCGCAGCCAGGCGGGCGTGCCGGTGTTCGAGCGCAGCTCCTCGACCTGGCGGTCCACGCGGGTGCTGTGCTGCTCGGAGGGTGCCTGAGACTTGGGACGGCCGGCGGCGAGGTAGGAGGTGACGTCGTCGCGTTCGTCGGCCAGGGAGTGGGCGAGGGCGAGGGCGTCCTCGGTCTGCCCGGCGAGGGTCACCAGGTCCTGGGAGTCGCTCACCTGGCCGAAGGCAGTGACGACGGCCGGGGCGCCGGCCCCGGCCACGGCCGCGGCGACGACCGCGACGGCGATGACGAGACGGTTGCGCACATGGGTGGGACGGCCCTTGCCTACGGCTGGGGCGGCGGAAGGGGTGCCCGGCGTCATCCGCTGTGAACCCCCCGCGGTGGCCGTCTGCTTGCCTGTGCGCCGAGGCCGCTTTTTCTGCACCGGTGCTCGCATTCCTGTACTCGAGTAGTACTACTGGGCCCGGGTGGCACACCGTCGGCTGGTGCGACGGGCGCGTTCACCCTCCCCCGGCTCTTTCGCTGCGGTGTGAGCAGGGGGACCTGCATCGGCTTCCGACCCTCCCAGTGCCGGTGGGCGGTGGGCCCGCATCATCCGACCGGCCACCCGAAGGAGTGAACATCGGAGGGGAGTTGGGGGGCAAGTTCCAGGAGTGCATGCCCGCCGGTCGTCCGGCGAGCCGGTTGGACGTGGAGGCACAGGCTTTGGCACTATTCGCCGCCACGCCTTCCCGCAACGCGCGAATCCCTCTCAAATCCGGCATTCGAGCTGCCGTTCGTCGTCATTTCGCAGGCTGCCGGCCATCCCTGACGACCAATGTGAAGGAATCATGCAGACTGGCCGGATGCGTACCGAAGTTGTTTCCGAGCCGGGACACATCGAACGTCCGAACGAGGACTTCGCCGCCGTCGCAGTCCCCGCGTCCGGACAGGGCGGCTGCCTGGTCGTGCTGGACGGCGTGACGCCGCCGGCGACCGGCACAGGATGTCTGCATTCGGTCCCCTGGTTCACGGCCCGGCTCGGCGGCTCGCTGACCGAACTGACCGTTTCCGCCCCAGATCTGACACTGCGGGAGATCCTCGGACAGGCGATCGCCAGAACCGCGCACAGCCACGTTCAAACCTGTGAGCTTTCTCACGTGCGGACTCCGCAGGCGACCGTCATACTGGCCCGCTGGTCGCCCAAGACGGTCGAGTACCTCGTGCTGTCCGACTCGGTGCTGCTGCTGGAAGTCGCCGACGGTTCGGTGGTCCCGGTCCTGGACGACCGGCTGGCCCGGCTGCCCCGGGCGGCACTCGCCGACGAGGCGCTCGTCGACGCCACGCTGCGCAACCAGGAGGGCGGCTTCTTCACGGCGGCGGCCGATCCCTCGGTGGCCGGCCGGGCGGTGACGGGCATTCTGCCGCGCGGCGAGGTGCGGGCCCTGGCCGCGCTCACCGACGGCGCGGCACGCTGGGTGGAGACGTTCGGCGAGGGCGACTGGGCGCAGTGCCTGGCGGTGGTGCGCAAGGAGGGCGCCCGCGCGCTGGTGGACCGCGTACGGGCGCTGGAGACGGCGGACCGTGAGCATCGCCTTCGCCTCGGCCGCAGCAAGACGCACGACGACGCGACGGTGGTGTACGCCGAGCTGTGACCGCACCGGCGTCCCGGCCGGACGGGCCCCGGCACCGCCGCCGGCCGTCCGGCACGCAGGCCCGGCCGAGCGGGCGGCCGCCCGCCACGGACGCGGCACCGGCCGCGCACCGCCCGCCGGCGCGCCGCCCGCCGCCGGACGCGGCCGCGGCGGTCACTTGTCCATGACCGCGTTCAGCTCGTGCAGCAGCCGGGCCAGCTCGGCGACTTCGCGGCGGTCCCAGTGGGCCAGCTGGCTGACATAGCGGCGCCGGCGCGCCTCGCGCACCTGGCCGACCCGGCGGCGCCCCTCGTCGGTGAGCGCCACCAGCCAGGCGCGCCCGTCCGCGGGGTCGGGTTCGCGGCCCACCAGGCCCAGCTCCTCGAGGGCGCGCAGCTGACGGGACATGGTGGCCTTGCCGACGCCGATGTACGCGGCCAGTTCCGTGGTGCGCTGGCTGCCGCACTGCTCCAGCCGGATGAGCAGCCCGTAGGCGGCGGGCTCCAGATCCGGGTGGACCTCACGGGCCATCTCCCCCTGGTTGGCGCGGGCGCGCCGCAGCAGCACCGTCAGTTCCCGCTCCAGGGCCAGGAACGGCTGGTCCGCGCCGCCCGCCCCGGCGTCCCCGTCCCGCACGCCGCCTCTTGCCTCTTCCTGCACGTCAGCCCCTGCCCGAAGTTTCCCGTTGCTGAAAATTTCCGGCGCTCGTCCCCATCGCCGCAGCTCCGTCAGTATTTAGCAGGCGTAGACCATCGGCAGGCCCCGTGCCCTCTTCCCCCCGCGGGTCTACGTGCGTAGCGTCATGTCCGTGGCAATGGCATGCCCACGTCATGCGGTTCCCCGGCGGGTCTTCCCGTGATCCGCTCATCCTCCGTGCGACCGTGGATCATGCCCGCGTTTCCCCCCACCGAGCATCACCCGACCAACGGAGGCACGTCATGCCCGTGCACAGACCCGGAAAGGCCCGCGTACGTCGGCTGACCCTCGCGGGAGCCCTGCTCGCAGCGTTCTCGTTCGCGTTCACCGTTCCCTCCGCGGCCGACACCACGGCCGACCCCACCCCCGCCCGCGGCTCCGCCTACATGGGCATGGGCGTCCTGGCGCACGACGGCCGCAGCGGTACGCCCGCCGGCACCGACGCCACCCAGACGGAGGGCGTCGACGTCTCCAGCCACCAGGGCAACGTCGCCTGGTCCACGCTCTGGAGCAGCGGTGTGAAGTGGGCCTACGTGAAGGCGACCGAGGGCACGTACTACACGAACCCCTACTTCGCCCAGCAGTACAACGGCTCGTACAACGTCGGCATGATCCGCGGCGCCTACCACTTCGCGACCCCGGACACCTCCACCGGCGCCGCCCAGGCCAACTACTTCGTCGACCACGGCGGCGGCTGGTCGCGTGACGGCAAGACCCTGCCCGGGGCGCTCGACATCGAGTGGAACCCCTACGGCGACACCTGCTACGGCAAGTCGGCCAGCGCCATGGTCAGCTGGATCACCGACTTCCTCAACACGTACAAGGCCCGCACGGGCAGGGACGCCGTGATCTACACGGCCACCAGCTGGTGGACCCAGTGCACCGGCAACTACGGCGGCTTCGCCTCGAAGAACCCGCTGTGGATCGCGCGCTACGCCTCCTCGCCGGGCACCCTGCCGGCCGGCTGGAGCTACTACACGATGTGGCAGTACACCTCGTCCGGCCCGACCGTCGGCGACCACGACAAATTCAACGGGGCGCTGGACCGGGTACAGGCTCTGGCCAACGGCTGAACAGCATCCGGCCGGGGGCCCGGGGGTTGTCCCCCGGACAAGCACAGCAACGGGGCGCTGGACCGGGTACAGGCTCTGGCCAACGGCTGAACAGCATCCGGCCGGGGGCCCGGGGGTTGTCCCCCGGACAAGCACAGCAACGGGGCGCTGGACCGGGTACAGGCTCTGGCCAACGGCTGAACAGCATCCGGCCGACGGCCCGGGCGTCGCCCCCCCCGGACAAGCACAGCAACAGCACCACGGGCCGGGTGCGGGCGCTCGCCGGCGGCTGAGCCCTCCCGGCCCCGCACGGTGAAGGCCCGGGCCTGCCGGCGGCAGGACCCGGGCCTTCCCTCGTCCGGCCGCGTCCTCCCCCAGTGCTCAACGCCTGGGCGGTACCCCCACCGCCGCGACCGGAACCTCGGGCTCCGCGCCGCTCGTGGCCGGCGCGAGGGCCAGCTCGAGCACCTGGCGGACGTCGGTGACGGTGTGGACGTCGAGCTTGTCCAGCACCTCCGCCGGGACGTCGTCCAGGTCGGGCTCGTTGCGCTTGGGGATGATCACCGTGGTGATGCCCGCCCGGTGCGCGGCGAGCAGCTTCTGCTTCACCCCGCCGATGGGCAGCACCCGTCCGGTCAGCGAGACCTCGCCGGTCATGGCCACGTCGTTGCGGACCAGCCGGCCGGAGAGCAGCGAGGCCAGTGCGGTGGTCATGGTGATGCCGGCGCTCGGGCCGTCCTTGGGCACCGCGCCCGCCGGGAAGTGGATGTGCACGCCCCGGTCCTTCAGATCGCCCACCGGCAGCTCCAGTTCGGCGCCGTGGCTGCGCAGGAAGCTCAGCGCGATCTGCGCCGACTCCTTCATCACGTCGCCGAGCTGACCGGTCAGCGTCAGCCCGGCCGCGCCGGTCTCCGGGTCGGCCAGGGACGCCTCCACGTAGAGCACGTCGCCGCCCGCGCCGGTGACCGCGAGACCGGTGGCCACGCCGGGCACGGAGGTGCGGCGCTCGGCCGGGTCCTGGGCGGACTCGGGCACGTGGTGCGGGCGCCCGATCAGGTCGCGCAGGTGCGCGTCGGTGATGGTGAACGGCAGCTCGCGCTCGCCCAGTTCGTTCTGGGCGGCCACCTTGCGCAGCAGCCGTGCGATGGACCGCTCCAGGTTGCGCACGCCCGCCTCGCGGGTGTACTCGCCGGCCAGCTTGCGCAGCGCGCCGACGTCGATGGTGACCTCGTCCTTGTCGAGGCCGGCCCGCTCCAGCTGGCGCGGGATCAGGTGGTCCCGGGCGATGACGATCTTCTCGTCCTCGGTGTAGCCGTCCAGGCGCACGATCTCCATGCGGTCGGCCAGCGCCTCCGGGATGGCCTCCAGCACGTTGGCGGTGGCGAGGAAGACGACGTCGGACAGGTCCAGCTCGACCTCCAGGTAGTGGTCCCGGAAGGTGTGGTTCTGGGCCGGGTCGAGCACCTCCAGCAGGGCCGCGGCCGGGTCGCCGCGGAAGTCGGAGCCGACCTTGTCGATCTCGTCCAGCAGCACCACCGGGTTCATCGACCCGGCCTCCTTGATGGCACGGACGATCCGGCCGGGCAGCGCGCCGACGTAGGTGCGGCGGTGGCCGCGGATCTCGGCCTCGTCCCGGACGCCGCCGAGGGCCACGCGGACGAACCGGCGGCCCATGGCGTGGGCGACGGACTCCCCGAGGGAGGTCTTGCCGACGCCGGGCGGGCCGACGAGGGCGAGCACGGCACCGCCGCGCCGGCCGCCGACCACGCCGAGGCCGCGCTCGCCGCGCCGCTTGCGCACCGCGAGGTACTCGGTGATGCGTTCCTTGACGTCCTCCAGGCCGGCGTGCTCGGCGTCCAGAATCTCCTTGGCGCCCCGGATGTCGTAGGCGTCCTCGGTCCGCTCGTTCCAGGGCATCTCCAGGACGGTGTCCAGCCAGGTGCGGATCCAGGAGCCCTCGGGGGACTGGTCCGAGGCCCGCTCCAGCTTGTCGACCTCCTTCAGCGCGGCCTCGCGGACCTTCTCCGGCAGGTCGGCGGCCTCGACGCGGGCCCGGTAGTCGTCGGACTCCTCGCCCTCCTTCTCGCCGCCCAGCTCGCGCAGCTCCTTGCGGACCGCTTCCAGCTGGCGGCGCAGCAGGAACTCCCGCTGCTGCTTGTCCACGCCCTCCTGGACGTCCTTGGCGATGGTCTCGGCGACCTCCTGCTCGGCCAGGTGGTCGCGCAGCTGCTGGGTGGCCAGCTTGAGGCGGGCCACGGGGTCGGTGGTCTGCAGCAGCTCGACCTTCTGCTCGGTGGACAGGAAGGGCGAGTAGCCGGCGTTGTCGGCGAGCGCGGCGACGTCGTCGATGGCCTGCACCCGGTCCACGACCTGCCAGGCGCCGCGCTTGCGCAGCCAGGCGGTGGCCAGCGCCTTGTACTCCTTGACCAGCTCCGCGACCTGGCCGGGCAGCGGGTCGGGCACGGTCTCCTCGATCTCGGTGCCCTCCACCCACAGCGCCGCGCCCGGCCCGGTGGTGCCGGCACCGATCCGCACCCGGCTGCGGCCGCGGATCAGGGCCCCGGGGTCGCCGTCGGCCAGCCTGCCCACCTGCTCGACCGTGCCGAGCACACCGGTCTTGGCGTAGGTGCCCTCGATGCGTGGCACCAGGAGCACCTTGGGCTTTCCGGGTTCCGACCGGGCGGCGGCCTGGGCGGCCTCCACCGCGGCGCGCACCTCGGTGTCGCTCAGGTCCAGCGGGACCACCATGCCGGGCAGCACGACCTCGTCGTCGAGCGGCAGGACGGGCAGAGTGACCGACGTGATCGGCGCGGACTCAGCAGCCATGATCTCCCCTTCGGCAGTCAAGTTGAGCTATGCCGACTCAATGCTCGGACGCCCGGCATTGTTCCCCGCCCCGTGTTCGCCGTGAGCGATCAGGGGGACACACCGCGCATGCTTCGCACATCGCTGCGGGAGGTGATACAGGGCTGACCCGCACCGGCGCGGTGAGGCAGGATGCGCCCATGACCGCCTCGTACGAGACTCCTGAGACCCCTGTGGTACTGGACCGGCGCGAGGGCCCCTACGGCGAGGTGGTCCTGCGCCGGCACGGTCCCCTGCTGCAGATCATCGCCAACGGCTGCTTCCTCATGGACACCTCCGACGGCCACTCCGAGCGGCTGCTGGTGGACGCCGCACTGCGGGCCCTGGACGACCGGCCCCGGCCGCATGTGCTGATCGGCGGCCTGGGCGTCGGCTTCTCCCTGGCCCACGCCGCCGCCCAGGAGCGCTGGGGACGGATCACGGTGGTCGAACGGGAGCCCGCGATCATCGACTGGCACCGCGCGGGGCCGCTCGCCCGCCTCACCTCGGCCGCGCTCGCCGACCCGCGCACCGACATCGTCGAAGCCGATCTCGTCGGTTACGTCAATGAGACATCCGCCACGTTCGACGCGCTGTGTCTGGACATCGACAACGGCCCCGGCTGGACGGTCACCGAGGGCAATCGCGGGCTGTACGAACCGAGCGGACTCGCAAGCTGCGCAAGGGTGTTGAGGCCCGGAGGGGTACTCGCGGTGTGGTCCGCCAAGCCCTCCCCGGAATTTGAAGGAACCTTGCAGAATGTCGGGTTCCAGCAGGTGCGCACCGAAGAGATCCCGGTTGCCCGGGGCGTTCCCGACGTCGTCCACCTCGCCGTCCGACCTGGATAGCAAAGGCGCGGTGACTGTGCGTACGCTGCTGCCCTGACGCCGATCAAGCGTCGATCGCAACCACGCGCAGTCAAGGAATCACCCCACGGATTCCGGAAGCACACCTCAGGGGCGGGCGATGGAGCAGACACACACCTCGCACAACGGCACGACGGCGGGTCCCGGTGCGCAGCGCCGGGTCCTGGTGGTCGAGGACGACCAGACCATCATCGACGCCATCGCCACCCGCCTGCGCGCCGAGGGATTCCTCGTGCAGACGGCGGGCGACGGTCCGGCCGCCGTCGACGTCGCGGAGGCCTGGCAGCCCGATCTGCTGATCCTCGACGTGATGCTGCCCGGCTTCGACGGGCTGGAGGTCTGCCGCCGGGTGCAGGCCCAGCGGCCGGTTCCGGTGCTGATGCTCACGGCGCGGGACGACGAGACCGACATGCTGGTCGGGCTCGGGGTCGGCGCCGACGACTACATGACCAAGCCGTTCTCGATGCGCGAGCTGGTCGCGCGCGTGCATGTGCTGCTGCGCCGCGTGGAGCGGGCCGCGCTGGCCGCGGCGACCCCGCGCAGCGGCGTGCTGCGGCTGGGCGAACTGGAGATCGACCACGCGCAGCGCCGGGTGCGGGTGCGCAGCCAGGACGTGCATCTGACGCCGACGGAGTTCGACCTGCTGGTGTGCCTGGCGAACACCCCGCGCGCGGTGCTCTCCCGTGAGCAGCTGCTGGCCGAGGTGTGGGACTGGGCGGACGCCTCCGGCACCCGGACCGTCGACAGCCACATCAAGGCGCTGCGGCGGAAGATCGGGGCGGAGCGGATCCGCACGGTGCACGGCGTGGGCTACGCCCTGGAGACGCCGACCCCATGAGCGACGCACCGGCCGCGCGCAAGGACCGGAGCCAGTCCTGGGGCGGCATGCGCCCGTTCTCGATCAAGACCAAGCTGGGCGCGATGGTCGTCATCTCGGTGCTGATCACCACCGGTCTGTCGATGATCGCGGTGCACACCAAGACCGAGCTGCGCTTCATCATGGTCTTCTCCATGATCGCCACGCTGCTGATCACGCAGTTCGTGGCGCACTCGCTCACCGCGCCGCTGGACGAGATGAACACGGTGGCCCGCTCGATCTCGCACGGCGACTACACGCGCCGGGTGCGCGAGAACCGCCGTGACGAGCTGGGCCACCTGGCGCAGACGATCAACCGCATGGCCGACGAGCTGGCGGCCCAGGACCAGCAGCGCAAGGAGCTGGTGGCGAACGTCTCGCACGAGCTGCGCACCCCCATCGCGGGCCTGCGCGCGGTGCTGGAGAACATCGTGGACGGGGTCACCGAGGCCGACCCCGAGACGATGCGCACGGCCCTGAAGCAGACCGAGCGGCTGGGCCGGCTGGTGGAGACGCTGCTGGACCTGTCCCGCCTGGACAACGGCGTGGTGCCGCTGAAGATGCGGCGGTTCGAGGTCTGGCCGTATCTGTCCGGCGTGCTGAAGGAGGCCAGCATGGTCGCCTCCGCGCGGGCGGACATGACCGGCGGCTCCGGCAGCCACACGCGCACGGACGTGCATCTGCACCTGGACGTCTCGCCTCCGGAGCTGGCCGCGCACGCGGACCCGGAGCGCATCCACCAGGTGGTGGCGAATCTCATCGACAACGCCGTCAAGCACAGCCCGCCGCACGGGCGGGTGACGGTCAAGGCGCGGCCCGGCCCCCAGCCGGAGTCGCTGGAGCTTGAGGTCCTCGACGAGGGGCCCGGCATCCCCCGTTCGGAGTGGCACCGCGTCTTCGAACGGTTCAACCGGGGTGCGGTCAGCCGGCCGCACGGCCCGGGCAGCGACGGCGGCACCGGGCTGGGCCTGGCGATCGCCCGCTGGGTGGTCGAGCTGCACGGTGGCCGGATCGGAGTGGCCGAATCCGAGCGCGGCTGCCGGATCCGCGTCACCCTTCCGGGAACGTCCTCAACACCACGTTGACGTAAAGTTCCCTCCGGACGATCAAGATCCACTGCGCTCCGGCGAGCCGGGCGCGTGTGATCAGGCAGGGGCCTGCACCTGGACCGGGTCAGGCCCGGGTGCCCCCTTTCCTGACGAGGGCGAACTACGGTTGTTTCCCGCCATTTCCAGCCCCGAAACACTGCGATGGATGTGACTTACACGACGAAGGACCGGCTCGACCTGACCTTCGCCGTCCCGGAGGCGTAGCCTTTATTCCCGCTGTCCATCACCTTGTGAAGCGGAAGAGGGCGGTTGCCGCCGTGTCGCCACAGTCCCCCAGTAACTCGAGCATCTCCACCGAGACCGACCAAGCAGGGAAGAACCCCGCGGCCGCGTTCGGTGCCAACGAGTGGCTCGTCGACGAGATCTATCAGCAGTACCTCCAGGACCCGAACTCCGTAGACCGCGCCTGGTGGGACTTCTTCGCCGACTACAAGCCGGGAGCAGCCGCCGCTGACTCCTCGGCGCCGTCGGCCCCCACGGCCGCTGGGGCCGCGGGCACCACCACGGCTTCCCCGACGCCTGCGGCCCCGGCCCAGGCCGCGCCGGCCGCTCAGGCCCCGGCGCCCGCTCAGCCCGCCGCGCCCGCCCAGGCGCCCGCGCCGGCCCCGGCGAAGCCCGCCGCGAAGGCTCCGGCGGCCGCCAGGCCCGCCGCCAAGGCCGAGCCCGCGGCCGAGGCCCCGGAGGGCCCCGAGTACGTGACGCTGCGCGGCCCGTCCGCCGCGGTCGCCAAGAACATGAACGCCTCCCTGGAGCTGCCCACGGCCACCTCCGTGCGCGCGGTCCCGGTGAAGCTGCTGTTCGACAACCGCATCGTCATCAACAACCACCTCAAGCGGGCCCGCGGCGGGAAGATCTCCTTCACACACCTCATCGGCTACGCGATGGTGCAGGCCATCAAGGCCATGCCGTCGATGAACTGGTCGTACGGCGAGAAGGACGGCAAGCCCACCCTGGTCAAGCCGCCGCACATCAACCTCGGCCTCGCCATCGACCTGGTGAAGCCCAACGGCGACCGCCAGCTCGTCGTCGCCGCCATCAAGAAGGCCGAGACCCTGAACTTCTTCGAGTTCTGGCAGGCCTACGAGGACATCGTCCGCCGCGCCCGCGAGGGCAAGCTGACGATGGACGACTTCACCGGCGTCACCGTCTCGCTGACCAACCCCGGCGGCCTGGGCACCGTGCACTCCGTGCCGCGTCTGATGCCCGGCCAGTCCCTGATCATGGGCGTCGGGTCCATGGACTACCCGGCGGAGTTCCAGGGCACCAGCCAGGACACCCTGAACAAGCTCGGCATCTCGAAGGTCATGACGCTCACGTCGACCTACGACCACCGGGTGATCCAGGGCGCCGCCTCCGGCGAGTTCCTGCGCCTGGTCGCCAACCTGCTGCTGGGCGAGAACAACTTCTACGACGAGATCTTCGAGGCGCTGCGCATCCCCTACGAGCCGGTGCGCTGGCTGAAGGACATCGACGCCTCCCACGACGACGACGTCACCAAGGCCGCCCGCGTCTTCGAGCTGATCCACTCCTACCGGGTCCGCGGCCACGTCATGGCCGACACCGACCCGCTGGAGTACAAGCAGCGCAAGCACCCCGACCTGGACATCGTCGAGCACGGCCTCACCCTGTGGGACCTGGAGCGCGAGTTCGCCGTCGGCGGCTTCGCCGGCAAGTCGATGATGAAGCTGCGCGACATCCTCGGCGTGCTGCGCGACTCGTACTGCCGCACCGTCGGCGTCGAGTACATGCACATCCAGGACCCCAAGCAGCGCAAGTGGATCCAGGACCGCGTGGAGCGCCCGCACGCCAAGATGGAGCGGGACGAGCAGCTGCGCATCCTGCGCCGTCTGAACGCCGCCGAGGCCTTCGAGACGTTCCTGCAGACCAAGTACGTCGGCCAGCGGCGCTTCTCCCTGGAGGGCGGCGAGTCCGTCATCCCGCTGCTCGACGCGATCATCGACTCGGCGGCCGAGTCCCGCCTGGACGAGGTCGTCATCGGCATGGCCCACCGCGGCCGCCTGAACGTCCTGGCCAACATCGTCGGCAAGTCCTACGCGCAGATCTTCCGCGAGTTCGAGGGCAACCTCGACCCGAAGTCGATGCACGGCTCCGGCGACGTGAAGTACCACCTGGGCGCCGAGGGCACCTTCACCGGCCTGGACGGCGAGCAGATCAAGGTCTCGCTGGTCGCCAACCCCTCGCACCTGGAGGCGGTGGACCCGGTCCTGGAGGGCGTCGCCCGCGCCAAGCAGGACATCATCAACAAGGGCGGCACGGACTTCACGGTCCTGCCGGTCGCCCTGCACGGCGACGCCGCGTTCGCCGGCCAGGGTGTGGTCGCCGAGACGCTGAACATGTCGCAGCTGCGCGGCTACCGCACCGGCGGCACGGTCCACATCGTCATCAACAACCAGGTCGGCTTCACCGCGCCGCCCGCCTCGTCGCGGTCCTCGATGTACGCCACCGACGTGGCCCGCATGATCGAGGCGCCGATCTTCCACGTCAACGGCGACGACCCGGAGGCCTGCGTCCGCGTGGCGCGGCTCGCCTTCGAGTTCCGCCAGGCGTTCAACAAGGACGTCGTCATCGACCTCATCTGCTACCGCCGCCGCGGTCACAACGAGGCCGACAACCCGTCCTTCACCCAGCCGCTGATGTACGACCTGATCGACAAGAAGCGCTCGGTGCGCAAGCTGTACACCGAGTCCCTGATCGGTCGCGGCGACATCACGCTGGAGGAGGCCGAGCAGGCGCTGCAGGACTACCAGGGCCAGCTGGAGAAGGTCTTCACCGAGGTCCGCGACGCCACCACGCAGCCCGCCGAGAAGACCGAGGCCCCGGTGGAGCCGCAGGGCGAGTTCCCGGTGCCGGTCGACACGGCGATCAGCGCCGAGGTCGTCAAGCGGATCGCCCAGTCCCAGGTCAACATCCCCGAGTCGTTCAACGTCCACCCGCGTCTGCTGCCGCAGCTGCAGCGCCGCGCGGCCATGGTCGAGGACGGCACGATCGACTGGGCGATGGGCGAGACCCTGGCCTTCGGTTCGCTGCTGCTGGAGGGCGTCCCTGTCCGCCTGGCCGGCCAGGACTCCCGCCGCGGCACCTTCGGCCAGCGGCACGCGGTGCTCATCGACCGGGTCACCGGCGAGGACTACACGCCGCTGCTGCATCTGTCGGAGGACCAGGCACGCTTCAACGTCTACGACTCGCTGCTCAGCGAGTACGCGGCGATGGGCTTCGAATACGGTTATTCGCTGGCCCGCCCGGACGCGCTGGTGATGTGGGAGGCGCAGTTCGGCGACTTCGCCAACGGCGCTCAGACGGTCGTGGACGAGTTCATCTCCTCCGCGGAGCAGAAGTGGGGCCAGACCTCCGGCGTGGTCCTGCTCCTGCCGCACGGCTACGAGGGCCAGGGCCCGGACCACTCCTCGGCCCGCATCGAGCGGTTCCTGCAGCTGTGCGCGCAGAACAGCATGACCGTGGCCGTGCCGACGACCCCGGCGAACTACTTCCACCTGCTGCGCTGGCAGGTGCACAACCCGCACCACCGTCCGCTGGTCGTCTTCACCCCGAAGTCGATGCTGCGTCTGAAGGCCGCCACGTCGAAGGCCGAGGACTTCACCACCGGCTCCTTCCAGCCGGTCATCGCTGACACGACGGTGGCGCCGGAGGCGGTCCGCAAGGTCGTCTTCTGCACCGGCAAGCTCTACTACGACCTGGAGGCGGAGCGGCAGAAGCGGGGCGTCACCGACACCGCGCTGATCCGCATCGAGCGGCTGTACCCGCTGCCGGGCAAGGAGCTGCAGGAGGCGCTGGCGCCGTACACCAACGCCCAGAAGTACGTGTGGGCGCAGGAGGAGCCGGCGAACCAGGGTGCCTGGCCGTTCATCGCGCTGAACCTGATCGACCACCTCGACCTGGTCCTCGGCGCGGCGCCGGACAACACCGACCGTCTGCGCCGGGTGTCCCGCCCGTCCTCCGCCTCCCCGGCGGTGGGCTCGGCCAAGCGGCACCAGCAGGAGCAGGCGCAGCTGGTGAAGGAAGTCTTCGAGATCTGATCCGGCGCGCCGGCACACCGGCCTGACGCACGTGGCGCCGCCGTACGGGACCTTCGGGTCCGTACGGCGGCGCCGCTGCGTGTGCGGGATCTTTTCCGACGGGCTCGTTCCGCCCCGGGGTGCCTGCCGGGCCGCTCAGCGGCCTCCGGCGACCGCGAGGTCCTGGCCGGTGATGTTGCCGTTGGCCCCGGACCCCAGGAAGAGCACGGCCGCGGCGACGTCCTCCGGTGTGCTGAGCCGTCCGGTCGGGGTGGCCGCCTCCTCCTCGGCGCGGCGGGCGGGCGGCACCATCGCGGCGTTCTTCGGGGTGAGGGTGAGCCCGGGGCTGACCAGGTTGACCAGGACGCCGGAGCCGGCCAGGTCCCACACCAGGCTGCTGACCAGCCCGTAGAGCCCGCTCTTGACCGTGCCGTAGAACTCGCGGCCGGGTTTGCCGAGCCGGGCCACCACCGACGACAGCAGCACGATCCGGCCCCAGCCGGCCCTGCGCATGCCCGGCAGGACCAGCTGGACGGTGCGCAGCGTGTGCAGGGTGTTGCCGGTGACGAAGCCGGTCCAGTGGTCCGGGGCGAGTTCCTCAAAGCGGATGCCCGGCGGGCGCAGGCCGCCCGGTGCCATCGCCCCGGCGACCAGGACGTCGACCCGGCCCCACTTCTCCTCGACCGCGGCCACCGCGGCCTCCGCGGAGCCGTCCTCGCCGATGCGGCAGCGCACCGCCATCGCGTCGTCGTTCTTGGCCCCGAGCTCCTCGGCGAGCGCCTCGGCGGCCGCGGTGTCCTGGGCGTATCCGAGGGCGACCCGCGCACCCTGGGCGGCATAGGCGCGCGCCACGGCGCTGCCGATGCCGCCGGTGGCGCCGGTGATCAGGACGCCGCGCCGGTCGAGTCCGAAGTCCATGACTGAGTCCTCCCTTGCGACAGCCGGCCGGGAAGGCCGGTCAGACGGTCCCCGGGGCGGAGGCCGGGACGGCGGAGCACAGGCCCGCGGTCGCCGCGGACAGCGCCTCGCGCAGCGCGGGGCCGTCCGGTCCGGTGCCGCGGGCCGCGACGTAGCCGTCGGGGCGGGCCAGCAGCCAGTCGCCGTCCGCCCGCAGGGCCAGCCGGCCGGCGAGAGCGCCGCGGTCGGCGAGCGGATCCGGTGCGTCGTCGCCGGCGCCGGGCGCGACGACGGCGCGCACGGACAGCCAGGCGGCGTGGGTGTCGTGCAGAGCGGTCCACTGCGTGCGGTACCGGTCGTCCGTGACCCGGGCGAGCAAAGTCCAGCGGGGGTCGCGCAGCTCGGCGAGCAGCGCGGCGAAACCGGGTTCGTCGGCCTCGTCGGCCAGCACCCGCGACAGCCGCTCTCCGGGCTCGGGGGCGCCGGGGCGGGACTCCGCCGCACGGGTGAGGGGGCTGCCGGCGTAGCTGAGGTCCAGGGCGGACATGGCGCGCATGATCTTGCGGGAGATCCGGGAGCGCAGCGGGGCCACCCGGGAGACCAGCGTGAACATCACGGGCAGGATCAGCCCGGCCACGGGGTGCTTGAGCTGGATGAGCGCCGTGGCGCGGTTGGTGGAGCCGAGCAGCCGCTCGCCGACGGGGACGCGTTCGGCGCCGTAGCTGTCGAGGAGGGCCTCGCCGGCGTGGCCCTGGATCACGGCGGCGAGTTTCCAGGCCAGGTTGTAGGCGTCCTGGATGCCGGTGTTCATGCCCTGCCCGGAGGCCGGGCTGTGGACGTGCGCGGCGTCGCCGGCGACGAAGCAGCGGCCCGAGCGCATGCGGGTGATCATGCGCTGCTGGATGGTGAAGACCGACACCCAGGTCGGGGTGTGCACGGTGACCGGTCGGCCCACGGCCTCGGTCAGCTTGCGCGCGAACCGGTCGCCGACCTGCCGCGGGTCGCCGTCGTAGGTCACCTCCGCGGTGTCCAGCAGCCGCCACTTGCCGGGCTGCGGGAACGGCACGGCCATCATGGCGCCGGTGCGGCTGCGCAGCCAGTGCAGGCTGCTGTCGTCCAAGTCGGTGTCGAGGACCGCGTCGGCGATCAGCCAGGTCTCGCTGGAGCGGCCGACCAGCACGAGGCCCAGCAGCTTGCGGACGGTGCTGTGGCCGCCGTCGCAGCCGACCAGCCAGGGGGTGCGGACCGTCTCCTCGCGGCCGTCGGCGTGGCGCAGCCGCACGGTGACGCCGTCGGCGTCCTGGTCCAGCGATTCCAGCCGCACTCCCCATTCGACGCTGCCGCCGAGGCGGCCCACCGCGTCCCGCAGAACCTTTTCCGTGATGGCCTGGTCGACCATGACGGTCATCGGGAAGCGGGTGGGAAGTTCGGAATAGTCGGCTTTCAACGCGGCCAGCTTGCGGCCGTTCTGGTGCAGGGTGAACTTCTGTATCCGGCGGCCCTGCGGCAGCAGCTCGGGAAGTATTCCCATCTGGTCGTAGATCTCCAGCGTCCTGGCGTGCGTGGCGAGCGCCCGGCTGGTCGCGGCCGGGCCGCGCGCGGCGTCCACGATGCGCACGCCGATACCGCGTCGCAGCAGTTCATGGGCCATGGTGAGCCCGCTCGGACCTGCGCCCACCACCAGGACCCGTCCCGGATTCCCGGACACTCTCGCCTCCCGTGCCACCGTCTGTCACGTTGCCGGCACCGAATCTGGCCGATCCGGCTAGAGAACGGCTCGAATGCGCATGGAGCAGCGGCACGGGAATTCAAGAAAGAGCAAAATGACCGCCGCCGGCGGACTGCCGCACACGATTCTGACGCCATGCTTCCGAGCGGCCGTGCGTGAAATGACACGTCGGCCGCCGCTTCGTGCGTCCAGGCGCTGAAGGCCGTTCGCGCCGCTCCCGAGGAGGACATCCGCTCGTGGCCACCGATCCCGTTCAGAACACCACGGCGTCGCCCCCTTCGCAGGACGCCGCTCAGTCCGTGCCGCAGCGCATCCCCCGGTCCGTGCTGGTGCTGGCCGGGGTGCTGACCCTCGGCGTGGTGATGTCCACGCTCGACACCAGCATCGTCTCGGTCGGTGTGGAGGCGATGGGGCACGACCTGGACACACCGGTGTCGGTGATCCAGTGGGTGGCCACCGGGTATCTGCTGGCGTTCTCCATGGTGATCCCGCTGACCGGCTGGGCCGTGGACCGGTTCGGGATCCGCCGCGCCTGGCTGACCGCGCTGGCGGTGTTCACGGCCGCCTCGCTGCTGTGCGGGCTGGCCTGGTCGGCGGGCTCGCTCATCATCTTCCGGGTGGTGCAGGGCCTGGGCGGCGGGATGCTGCTGCCGCTGTCGCAGACGGCGCTGGCCCGCGCGGCCGGTCCCCGGCTGATCGGGCGGGTGATGGGGGTCGCCGCGATCCCCGGCATGCTCGCGCCGGTGTTCGGCCCGGCCATCGGCGGGCTGCTCGTGGACCGTCTGTCGTGGCCGTGGCTGTTCTGGGTCAACCTGCCGATCGGCGTCGTCGGCCTGGTGCTCGCCGCCCGGGTGCTGCCGCGCGGCGAGGAGGTCCGTGCGGTGCCGCTGGACGGGCTGTCGGTGGTGCTGCTGTCGCCGGGACTGGCGCTGCTGGTGCTCGGCTTCACCGAGGCGGGCGGCGAGCGCGGCTTCGGCTCGCCGCTCGCGGTGCCGTCGCTGGTGCTGGGCGCGGTGATGCTCGCGGTGTTCGCCGGGCACTCGCTGCGGCGCGGCGAGCGGGCCCTGGTGGATCTGCGGCTGTTCCGGCTGCGGAGCTTCGCCGCGTCGGCGGTGGCGTCCCTTTTGCTGGGCGCGGCGCTGTTCGGGGCGCTGATCCTGTTCCCGCTGTACCACCAGCTGGTGCGCGGCCAGGACGCCGTGACGGCGGGTGCGCTGCTCGCCCCGCAGGGGCTTGGGGCGGCGCTCGTCGCACCGTACGCGGGAAAGCTCACCGACCGGCTCGGGCCGGGGCGGGTGGTGCCGGCCGGTCTGGTGCTCGCCCTGCTGGGCACGCTGCCGTACGCGCTCGCCGACGGCGACACCCCCGAGCTGCTGCTGGCCGCGGCCCTGCTGGTGCGGGGCGTGGGGCTCGGCGCCACCTTCATGCCGACGCTGGTCGCCGCCTACCAGGGGCTCGGCAAGGAGTCCGTGCCGCACGCCACGAGCGTGGTCAACATCGCCCAGCGGGTGGGCGGTTCGATGGGCACCGCGGTGCTCACGGTGGTGCTGCAGCGCTCCTACTCCCGTCACGCGGGCGACGGCTCGGTGCTGCGCGCGGCCCGCACCCCCGCCCAGCTCGTCCCCGCGTTCGGCGACGTGTTCTGGTGGACCCTCGGGTTCAGCCTGATCGCCCTGCTGCCGGCCCTGCTGCTGCCGCGCACCACCAGGTCCGAGGGGCGCTGAGGGGCGTGGGTGCACGGGGGCCCGCCGCGGCATGCGGCGGGCCTCCCCCCTTGCAGCGGACGACGGCCCGCGGGCATCCCGTCGCCGGGGATGCCCGCGGGCCGTTCGTGGTGCTGTGACGCGGCGCCGGCTCAGCGCAGGTCGTCGCGGACGACGTCGCGGCGGCTGACGAGCCAGCCGCCGTCCTCGGTGGGCACCAGGACGTCCTCGCAGGTGGTGCTGAGGTGCACCGCGGCCTGCCCGCCGCGCGGGGTGTTGATGATCAGGGCGTAGCTGCGCACCAGCACCGTGCCGTCCTCCCGGTCGGTGACGTCGAGCATGCCCAGCCAGTGGCGGACCTGCAGGCCCTGCTTCGCGTGGAGGGCCTTCGCCTCGGCCGCCGCCGCGCGGATGTTCTCCCGGCCGCGGGTCGGCTCCGGGTGGGCGTTGGCCGCGAACACACCGTCCTCGGTGAAGGTGTCGGCCCAGGCGTCGGCGTCGCCGGAGTCGAGCAGCTGCATCTGCCGGGCGTAGAACTGCTGGATCGCCGCGTACCGACCGGTGTCGGTGCCGGCGGCTGCTGCCGCGGGGCTGCTGAACGGCACGGTTCCCTCCTTGTCCGCCGGGGCGTGCCCGGCGCTGTCCTGGCCCGGCGTCCGGGGCACGGGCCGCCGCGCCGAGCCTGTCCCGGCGGCCTCGAGACGGCCTCGAACCGCGCTCGCGACCGCCCCTGCGCCTCCCGTCCCCGTGCGGCTGTGCCGTACCTCGACCTCGCTTCGAGGCCGCTTCGAGCAGCCCTGCCCAGGGTGAGCACAGGCCGCGCGGCACCGGCGTCACGCGGCGGACGAGGAGGTGGAGCGATGCCCGACAACGACGACCGGCAGGTGGTCCTCGTCACCGGTGCGACCAGCGGGATCGGTCGCGCGGTGGCCGAGGAGCTGGGGCGCGCGGGTGCGCGGCTGTTCCTGTGCGCACGCACCCGGGAGAACGTCGACTCGGTGGTGAAACAGCTGCGCGCGGAGGGCGTCGAGGCCGACGGCACGGCGTGCGACGTGCGGTCGGCTCAGGAGACCGACGCGCTGGTGCGGGCGGCCGCCGACCGGTACGGGCGGATCGACGTGCTGGTGAACAACGCCGGCCGCAACGGCGGCGGGGTCACCGCGGAGCTGACCGACGAGCTGTGGCACGACGTCATCGACACCAACCTCACCAGCGTGTTCCTGATGACCCGTGCGGTGCTGAAGGAGGGCAGCATGCTCGCCGCCGGCCGCGGCCGGATCATCAACATCGCCTCCACGGGCGGCAAGCAGGGCGTCGTGCTGGGCGCCCCGTACTCCGCCTCCAAGCACGGGGTGGTCGGCTTCACCAAGGCGCTCGGGCTGGAGCTGGCCAAGACCGGCGTCACCGTGAACGCGGTGTGCCCCGGCTATGTGGAGACGCCCATGGCCGAACGGGTCCGGCAGGGCTACGCCGCCGCGTGGGAGACCACGCCCGAGGAGGTGCTCAAGCGCTTCGAGGCGAAGATCCCGCTCGGCCGGTACACCACCCCGCAGGAGGTCGCCTCGCTGGTCGCCTACCTGACCACGCCGGCCGCGGCGGCGATCACCGCGCAGGCGATCAACGTCTGCGGCGGTCTCGGCAACTACTGAGGAGGGACGGGGAATGGAGATTTCTCAGGCCGCGACGGACCCCGCGCAGGACGCCGTCCGCCGCACCGAGCACCGCGTCGAGGTGGCCGCCTCGCCCGGCACCGTCTACGGCATCGTCGCCGACGTCACCCGCTGGCCGCGGGTGTTCGGGCCGACCGTGCACGCCGAGCGCACCTGGTCCGAGGGGAACGAGGAGCGCATCGCGCTGTGGGCCACGGCCAACGGCGAGGCCAAGACCTGGACCTCGCGCCGCACCCTGGACCCGGTGCGCCGCCGGGTGGCGTTCCGTCAGGAGAAGTCGCAGTCGCCGGTCGCCGCGATGGGCGGCGAGTGGATCGTCGAACCGCGGCCGGACGGCGGCAGCAACGTGCTGCTCACTCACGACTGGGTGCCCGTCGACGACGTACCGGACGCGGACGCCTGGATCGCCCGCGCCGTGGACCGCAACAGCCGTGCGGAGCTGGCCGCGCTGAAGGCGGCCGCGGAGGGCGGCGCCGAAGCCCGCGAGCTGGAACTGGAGTTCGAGGACGCGGTGGAGATCGACGGCCCGCTGTCCGCGGTGTACGCCTTCCTGTACGAGGGCGGCAAGTGGGCGCAGCGGCTGCCGCACGTCGCGAAGGCGACCTGCCGCGAGGACACCCCGGGCTTGCAGTACCTGGAGATGGAGACCCGGGCCAAGGACGGCAGCACGCACACCACGGCCTCCGTGCGGGTGTGCTTCACCGACGACCGGATCCTGTACAAGCAGCTGGTCCTGCCGGGCCTGCTCAGCCTGCACACCGGCTGCTGGACGCTGCGGCGGACCGGGGCGGGCACGGTGCGGGCCTCCTCGCGGCACACCGTGCGCGTCAAACCCGAGATGGTGACCGCGGTGCTCGGCGAGGGCAGCACGGTCGCGGACGCCAAGGAGTTCGTGCGCGGCGCGCTCGGCACGAACAGCCTGGCCACGCTGAAGCACGCCAAGGCGTACGCGGAGGCCGGGCTCGATGGCTGATGAACGCCTCGGGACGCTGTCCCCCGACTGCCCGGAGGGCCCCGTCGACCTGCTGCTGACGCGCAGCGCCGCGGCCCACTCCGACCGGGTCGCGATCCGCTGCGAGGACCGTGAGCTGACCTATGCGCAGCTGGACGCGGCCGCCACCCGGTGCGCCGCCGCACTGCGCCGCTGCGTTCCGCGGCAGGGCACCGTGGTGGCGATCACCTCGGTGCTCTCCCCGGACTTCGTCGTCGGCTACTACGGCATCCTGCGCGCCGGCCAGGTGGCGGCGCCGGTCAACCCGTATCTGCGCGAGGAGCAGCTGGCCCATGTGCTGGGCGAGTCCGGCACCGAGGTGGCCCTCGTGGACGCCACCGGCGCCGCCCGGATCGCCGCGGTCCGCGACAGGCTGCCGCGGCTGCGCCGGATCGTCGTCCTGGGCCCGCTGCCCGAGGGCGCCGGACGGGACGTCACCGGCCTGGAGGAGCTGCTCGGCGACACCGCGGAGCCGGCACACCTGCCCGAGGTGGTGGTCGCCCCCGGCGACCTGGCCTGTCTGCACTTCACCAGCGGGACCACCGGGGCGCCGAAGACGGTGCAGCTCAGCCACCGCAATGTGCTGGTCAACGCGGTGCAGGTGGCGGACGCGCACCGTCTGGACGCCTCCTCGGTGGCGCTGAACCACCTGCCGACGTTCCACCCCATGCACATGAACTCGGCGATCGCCGCGGGCGCGACGCAGGTGCTGTGCCCGGCCCCGGATCCCGCGGAGTCGGTACGGCTGGCGAACGCCTTCGGTGCCACGCACTACTACAGCCTGCCGATGCGGCTGTCCGCGCTGGCGGCCTCCGACCAGCTGGCCGGGCTGCGGCTTCAGACGGTGCGGATGATCGCCTCCGGCGGTTCGGCGCTCTCCCCGGCCGCGGCCCGCACGCTCGCCGACCACTTCGGGGTGCCGGTCGTCCAGGGCTACGGGCTGGCGGAAACCTCGCCGCTGACCCACTCCGACGATCCCGCGGACTGGCGGCCCGGATCGGTGGGCCGACCGGTCGCCGGCACCGAGGCACGGGTGGTGGACGTGGACAGCCGCGCGGTGCTGGGGCCGGGCGAGCTGGGCGAGGTGCAGGTGCGCGGCCCGCAGGTGATGCTCGGGTACCGCGGCGAGTCGGTGCCGTCGTGCATCGACGCCGACGGCTGGCTGTCCACCGGTGACATCGGCCAGATCGACGCAACCGGGCGCCTGGTCCTGGCCGACCGGCTCAAGGACGTCTTCAAACGCGACAACTGGCTGGTGTCGCCGACCAGCGTGGAACGCGTCCTCGAGCGGCATCCCGCGGTGCGGGACTGCCTGGTCGTGGACTGCCCCCACCCCCTGCACGGCGCGGTGGCCGCCGCCTTCGTCGTCCTCGCCGAGGGCGCCGGCGACGACGTCGCGGCGATCGCGGCCGAGGTCAACGCGGGCCTGCCGTACTACCAGGCCGTCGAGCACATCGAGGTCGTCGAGTCCATTCCGCGCTCCCCCACCGGCAAGGCCCCGCGCAAGGAGCTGCGGGCCCGGATGGCGCTGCGGCTGCGGTCCGTCTCCCCTTCCCACGGCAATCCCCCTTCCCACGGCGATCCCGCCGAGGGCCGTCCCGAACCAGGAGGCACGATGATCACGCACGTCACGAAGTTCACCGTCAAGGGCGACGACACCGCGGAGTTCGAGCGGCTGTTCACCGAGCATGCGGGCTTCATGGCTGCCCAGCCCGGATTCGTCGACTACCGGATGGTGCGGTCGGCCACGAACCCGAAGGTGTATCTGAACATGGGCCGCTGGAAGGACGCCGCGTCGCACCGGGCGGTCGTCTCCAGCGAGGAGTTCCGCTCCCACGTCAAGGCGATGATGCCGCTGGTGGAGGTCGAGGCCGACCTGTACACCCCGGTGTCGTCCGCCGACGCGGAGCAGTGACCCATGGCCGCTTCCGCACCCTCGGGCGTCACCGGGATGCCGGGACTGAAGGGACGCGTCGCCCTGGTCACCGGGGCGACGCGGGGCGTGGGCCTGGCGATCGCGCGCAAGCTCGCGGCCTCGGGCTGCGCGGTGGTGCTCAACCACCGCGGGCCCGAGGCGGCGGCCGGAGAGGTCCTGCGTGAGCTGAGCCGGCTGCCCGGCAGCGTGGAGACGGTCCGGGCGGACGTCAGCCGCCCGGCGCAGATGACGGCCGCGCTGCGGACCGTCGAAGAGCGGCACGGGCGGCTGGACGTGCTGGTGCACAACGCGGCCACCTGGCATCCGATGCCCGCGACCGGGGTGCGTGCCCGGCCGCTGCGCGCGGATCTGTCGGTGGCGCTGGCGCCGCTGCTGTCGGCCGCGCCGCTGCTGCCCGGGCTGATGCCGGACGGCGGCCGGGTGGTCGCGGTGTCCAGTTCCGGTGCCCGCTCGGTGGTGCCCGGCGGCTATGTGAGCGCCGGGGTGGCCAAGGCGGCGCTGGAGAGCCTGGTCCGCTATCTGGCGGCGGAACTGGCCGGGCACCGCATCAACGTCAACGCCGTCTCCACGGCCAAGATCGACAAGGGGCCGGGCACCGCGGATCCACAGGTGCTGGCGATGCTGGCGCGGCGCACGCCCGCGGGTCGGCTGACCGTGCCGGAGGACGTCGCCGACGCGGTGGCGCTGCTGTGCGCCGACGAGGCGGCGTGGATCCACGGACAGACGCTGGTGGTCGACGGTGGCCTGGGACTGCTGGCCTGACCCGGCGGGAGGAAGGTGGGCACCGTGCCGGTGAGTTCGACCGACGTCGCCGTGGTGGGCGGCGGGCCGGCGGGGCTCGCCCTGTCGTTGCTGCTGCTGCGGTCGGGGCTGAGCGTGACCCTGCTGGAGAAGTCCCGTTCCCTGGAACGGGAGTACCGGGGCGAGATCCTCCAGCCGGGCGGCCAGGCCGTGCTGGCCGAGCTGGGGGTGCTGGACGGGGCGCGGCGGCGCGGTGCCTTCGCGCACGACGGCTTCCAACTGGTCGAGGGCGACCGGGTGCTGCTGGACGCCGACTACCGGCGGCTGCCGGGGCCGTACAACTGCCTGCTGAGCCTGCCGCAGCCGGCGCTGCTGACCGAACTGCTGGCCGCGTGCCGGGCCCACGACGCCTTCACGTATCTGCCGGGCGCCCGGGTGGGCGCCCTGCTGCGTGAGGACGGCCGGGTGTGCGGGGTGGTGGCCGGTGAGCACGAGGTGCGGGCGCGGGTGGTGGCCGGGGCCGACGGGCGGCACTCCAAGGTGCGCCGTCTGGCGGGGATCGGCGCCGTCCGCGAGGAGGCCTTCGACCAGGACGTGCTGTGGTTCAAGCTGCCGGCCCCGGACACGGGCCGGCAGGTCGTCCAGGTCCGCCGCGGCCCGGACGCGCCGGTGCTGGTGTACCGGTCCTGGCCGGACAGCGTGCAGATCGGCTGGACCCTGCCGCACGGCGGCTACCGGCGCATCGCCGGGCACGGGGTGGAGCAGGTGCGGGAGCTGATCGCCCGCGCGGTGCCGGAGCACGCGGACGCGGTGCGCGAGCACATCCGCACGCTCGGGGATCTCACGCTGCTCGACGTCTTCTCCGGGCAGGCCGAGCGGTGGGCGGCCGACGGGCTGGTGCTGCTGGGCGACAGCGCGCACACGCACGGCCCGATCGGCGCACAGGGCATCAATCTGGCCCTGCAGGACGCGGCGGTGCTGCACCCGGTGCTGGTCGCCGCGCTCGACGCGAAGGACACCTCCGCCGCGTTCCTCGGCCGGTTCGAGCAGCAACGGCGGCCCGCGGTCACCACCATGCTGCGGCTGCAGGCGATGCAGGGGCGGGCGATGCTCTCGCGCAACCGGGTCGCCGACACCCTCCGCCCGGCGCTGGCCCGGGTTGTCTCCCGTACGCCGCTGTACCGCCGGGTGCTCGACCGGCTGGCCCATGGCCCGGATCCGGTGCGGGTGCGCACCGATCTGTTCACTCACCCGTAAGTCACCTACCTCTTGGGGGCCGTGATGCGCCTGATCGACCTGTCGTCTCCCGTCGACGCCGAGTTCTGGGAGCCGGACCCCGTGACCCACACGGTGCTGTCCGCCGCCGAGGGCGCGGCACACATGGCGTCGGAGATGAAGGAACATTTCGACCTGGACTTCCCCGTGGACACGCTGCCGGGCGGGGAGTTCCTGACGATGGACACCCTGACCCTGACCACCCACACCGGCACCCATGTGGACGCTCCGTCGCACTACGGCACCGCCTCCTACGGGCGGGCCCGGCACATCGACGAGATGCCGCTGGACTGGTTCTGCCGTCCCGCGATGGTGGTGGACGTGAGGGACGTGGGCACCGGAACCGTGGGCGCCGACCGGCTGAAGGAGGAGTTCGCCAAGCTGGGCCGCACACCGGAGCCGCTGGACATCGTCCTGCTGCACACCGGGGCCTCGGCGTATGTGGGCACACCCCGCTACTTCACCGAGTTCGCGGGCCTGGACGGACCCGCGGTGCACTATCTGCTGGACCTGGGTGTGCGGGTCATCGGCACGGACGCGTTCAGCCTGGACGCGCCGTTCACGCACATCATCGCGGAGTATCGCAGGACGCAGGACCCGGCGGTGCTGTGGCCGGCGCACTTCGCGGGCCGGGACCGGGAGTACTGCCAGATCGAGCGGCTGGCCAACCTGGACGCCCTGCCGGCGTACGGCTTCCGGCTGAGCTGCTTCCCGGTCAAGGTGGCCCGCGCGGGCGCCGGCTGGGCGCGGGCGGTGGCCATGGTCGAGGACTGACGGCCCGCCCGGCGCGCCACGCCACGGACGAGGGCCCGCACCCGCGACGGGGTGCGGGCCCTCGGGGTGTGCGCGGACCCGCGACGGGGTGCGGGCCCTCGGGGTGTGCGCGGACCGCCCGGCCCCGGCTCGGGCGGGGCGGACGGGGCTCACGCGGGCGGCCGGACCGGGCATGGGAAGGGGCTCGGGCGGGGGCGTGCGAAGAGGGCCGGACGGGGCACGCGAAGGAGGCGACCGGGGCACGCGAAGGGGGCCGGACGGTGCCGGCCCCCTGTCGCACGTGTCCCGCGGTCAGTGCTTGCCGTCGTGCAGTACCCGGCGTTCGCGGATCTGCCAGTCGCCGTCGACCCGGACGAGCAGGTCGTGGCACTCGGTGGAGCGGTCGATGACGGGAACCGCGCCCCGGCCGACCGCCATGAGCAGGGCGTAGCTGGTGGCGCGGACGGTGTTCTCGTCGACCGGTTCGATGCTGAGCATGCCCATCCAGTGGCGGTGCTGCACGCCCCGGCGTTCCAGCTCGGCGTGGGCGCGGCGGATCACCGCGACGATGGCCTCGCGGCCGTGGGCGGGCCGCGGGTTGGCGTTGTTGGAGATGGTGGCGTCCGTGGTGAAGGTGTCGCCCCACTCCTCGACGCGTCCCTCGTCGACGAGGTGCATGTGCCGGGCGTAGAAGTCCTGCACGTCCGCGTAGAGTTCGGCGAACGGCCGGGTGGTGGTGGTCGTGGTCATGGGTGTGCTCACCTCGCGTCGGTGTCCGTCGGGGTCTCGGGGGCGGCGAACCAGGTGCGCAGGGCGCGGCGCAGGCCGGCGTGGTCGCCGCCGTCGGAGCAGGCCCAGGCGACATAGCCGTCCGGGCGGACCAGCAGGGCGGCGAGGTCGTCGGCCTTGGCCCGGTCGCCGGGCCGGGCGGCGACGTACCGGACCCGGCCGGCGCAGGACTCGGCGAACGCGGCGAGCGAGCCGCCGTCGGTGAAGTCGAGCAGCAGGCCGTGCCCGGAGCGCAGCAGCCGGGCCGTGGAGGTGCGGCCCTGCGCGGTGTCCACCTGCAGCGGGGGCACGCGGCGCCCGACGAGCCGGTGGCGGACGGCGCCGGGTGCGGTGCCGTCGTCCATGGGGTAGCGGATGTCCAGGCCGGTGATCATCTCGGCGAGGTAGGTGTTGACCTGGTCGAGGTCCATCAGCTCGCTGAACAGGTCGCGCAGCGGGGTGATGCGGTCGGCCGGGTGCATCAGGGCGAGCTGGGCGCGGGTGTTCATGCACACCCGGTGGGCCACCGGATGCCGTTCGGCGTGGTAGGTGTCCAGCAGTCCCCCGGGTGCCCAGCCGCGCACGGTGGCGGCGAGTTTCCAGCCCAGGTTGACGGCGTCCTGAATGCCGGTGTTGAGGCCCTGGCCGCCGGCCGGGAAGTGGATGTGGGCGGCGTCGCCCGCCAGCAGCACCCGGCCGCTGCGGTAGCGGACGGCCTGACGGGTGGCGTCGCCGAACCGGGACAGCCAGCGCGGGTCGGTGACGTCCAGGTCGAGCCCGGACACCCGCCGGGCCGTGGCGCGCAGTTCCTCCAGGGTCACGGGCACGTCCTTCGGCACCGGCTCGGTGTCGAACTCGACGGCGACGACCCGGAAGAGGTCCCCGTCGAGGGGGATCAGCCCGAACAGTCCGCCGGGCAGCCGCCGCAGTTCGCGGGAGGCGGGGCGGTCGCCGAGGATCCGCACGTCGCCGAGGACGGCGTTGACGGTGGAGGCGGTGCCGGGGAAAGCGACGCCGGCGAGTTTGCGCACGGTGCTGGCGCCGCCGTCGCACCCCACCAGGTAGCGGGCGGTGAGCCGCCAGGTGCCGTCGGGTCCCGCGACCTCGGCGGTGACGCGGTCGTCGTCCTGGGTGAGGCCGGTGAGGGCGTGGCCGCGCAGGACGGTGGCGCCGAGTTCCCGCGCCCGTTCCTCCAGCAGCTCCTCGGTGCGCGACTGCGGGACCATCAGGGCGTAGCCGTGGTCGCCGTCCAGTCTGGTCAGGTCGACCTTGCGCAGGCCCGCGAAGTGGCCCCTGGGCCACACCGGCGCCTTCGCCTCGACCTTGTCGAGCAGGCCGCGCTGCTCGAACACCTCCACGGTGCGGGCGTGCAGTCCGAGAGCGCGGGACTGGCCGCTGGGCACGGTGAGGCGTTCCAGGACGACGGTGTCCACGCCGCCCAGGCGCAGTTCGCAGGCGGTCATCAGCCCGACGGGGCCGCCGCCGACCACGACGACCTCGGCTGCGGCGGGTATGTGCGGTGCGGTCACGGCTTGACCCCCACGAGGACGTAGTCGCTGCCGATGGTGCGCAGACGCCGGCCGCTCTCCACCCGGAACCCGGCCTTCTCCATCCAGCCGCGGCAGTCCTGCACCAGGTACTCCGAACCGCCGGTGACGAGCGCGACGTTGAGGCTGCCGAGCACGGACGCCAGGTCGGGCTCGTCGTCGTCCAGCATCTGGTCGTAGACGACGACCGCGCCGCCGGGAGCGAGGGCCTGATACGCCCGCTCGAGCAGGAGTTGGCGCTGATCGGGTTCCCAGTCGTGCAGGACGTGTCCGAAGATCAGTACGTCGGCGGCGGGCAGCGGGGTGGTGAAGAAGTCACCGGCGTGGAAGGTCAGACGGTCCGCGAGGCCGAGCGCGGCGACGTGCTCGTCGAAAAAGGGCCGCACGGCGGGCAGTTCGAACACGCCGCCGGTCAGGTGCGGGTGGGCGGCGGCCACGGCGGCGGCGATGTGGCCGCGGGCGCCGCCGACGTCCACGAAGGAGCGGTACCGGCTCCACGGCACCGCCTCGGCCAGCTGCGGGCCGACCAGGGCGTGCGCGGAGTCCATGTGGGCGAGGAACCAGCGGGCCGCCTCGGGGTTCCGGTAGAGACGTTCGAACGCGCCGGGCCCGGCCGCCTGGTCCGCCTTGGGTGCGCCGTCGCGCAGCGCCTCGGTGAGCCGGCCCCACATCGCGTAGTGCCGGGCGGCGGCGGCCCGCACCGAGTCGCCCAGGTAGTAGGGCGTGCCGGACACCAGGACGGCCGCGGCGGGCGCGGCGTTGGCGTAGGTGTCGCCGGTGCGCTCCAGCAGTCCGAGCGCCACCAGGGCGCGCAGGAAGTCCGGCAGGAGCCGGCGGTGCAGGCCCAGCCGCTCCGCGATGACGGCCTCGTCGGCCGGGCCCTCGGCGAGCAGGTCGAACAGCCTGGTCTCGACCGCGCTGTGCAGGATCTTCGACTGGGCGTACGCGGTGTTCAGCCGCCCCAGTCCGATCACGTCCCGGTAGGGAACGCTGTCGTCGGTCATCTGTGTCTCGTCTCCTCGGTGCGTCGCGTGATCCGTGGTGGCCGCAGGGGGGAAGGGGCCGGCCGGTGCCCGCGGGGCCGTGGCCGCGGGTCAGCGCCCCAGGTGAGAGCCGCCGTTGAGGGAGATGATCTGGCCGGTGAGGTAGGACGTGGCGGGATCGGTCAGGAAGGCCACGGCGCGGGCGATCTCCTCGGGGGTGCCCGCCCGGCCCTGCGGGATCCGGGCGACCATGCGGTCCCACATCTCCTGGGGGATGTGCTCGGTGGCCTCGGTGCGGGTCAGGCCGGGGGACAGCACGTTCACGCCGACGCCATGGGGGGCGGCCTCGCGGGCCACGCACAGGGCGTAGACGTTGAGCGCGGCCTTGGCGGTGCCGTGCGCGGCCATGGCGGGGGCGGCGGGGCCGCGGGCGGCCTCGCTGGACAGGTAGACGATCCGTCCGCCGCGGCGGGCGAGTTCGGGCAGTGCGGCCTGGGTGGGGTGGAAGGCGGCGGCCAGCTCGTCGCGGACCTTGCCGGCGAACACCTCGAAGTCGACGGTGGCGACCTCGCCCTGGCCCAGGCCGACGTTGGCGTTGCACACCAGGACGTCCAGCCCGCCGAACTCCTCGACGGCGCGGGCGATCAGCGCGCGGGCCTCCTCGGGGCGGGTCACGTCGGCGGCGTGGGCGACGGCGGTGCCGCCGGCCGCCTCGATCTCCTTGACCACCTGGGCGGCCGCCTGCGGGCTGCTGCGGTGGTTGACCACCACGCGGTGGCCGCGGGCGGCCAGGGTGCGGGCGATGGTGGCGCCGATGCCCCGGCTGCTGCCGGTCACCACGGCGGTCCGTGCGGTCGCGGTCATCTCGCTGTGCTCCTTGCGTCGTCCGGTACGGGAGGCGGTGCGGACGGGTGTCGTGTGGGTTCGGAAGGAGGAGGGGGGCCGGGAGCCGGGCCGTGCGGGGCGGCGCCCGGGACCTGTGGGCGGACCGGGCGGGTGCCGCCGTGGCAGGCCGGGCGGACGGGCGCGGCGGCCGTCGAGGGTGCCCGCTGTGTCCGAGGAGACCCGGCCGGCACGGCAGCCCCGCAGGGCAGGACTCGGGCACGGTGTGCCGGACGGGCGGAGGCCGGGCGCCCGACCCGGCGGGTCGACGGCCGCGATGCCCGGTCACGGCGTCCCGCCGGCCGCACGGGCTTCGGGTGTGAGGGAGGCCGGCGTCGTGCCGGACAGCGGTGTGCCCTCGGCCCGCAGCAGGTCCGCGGCGCGGCGCACCTGGCGCCGGTCCTCGTCGTCGCCGGCCGGCCGCGCGGGCAGCAGGGCCACGGCGGCGGACGTGCCGGCGCGGACCGTGCGGTGCCGGCGGGCCAAACCGGTCAGCATCTGGCCGGGGCCGGTCTCGACCAGCAGCAGTGCGCCGGTGGCCAGCAGGTCGTCCAGGGCCGGTCCGAACAGCACCGGCTCCGCCGGGTGGCCCGCCCAGAACTGCGGTCGCAGCGCCTCGGTGTCGCCGAGGCGTCCGGCGGTGTACGCCGACCACAGCGGGATCGCGGGCGCCTTCATGCGCAGGCCCGCGTACGCCTCCGTGGTGCAGGCGGAGCGCACGGCCGGGCTGTGAAAGGCCGTGGTCGCCCGCACCGGGCGGCACGTGTATCCGGCGGCCCGCAGCCGTGCCGCCGTGTCGTCCAGGCCGGGGGCGGGTCCGGCGAGCATCACCTGGCGGGGCGCGTTGACCGCGCCGACGACCACGTCGCCGTGCAGATACGGCGCCAGCTCGTCCGGGGACGCGGCGACCGCCAGCATGCCGCCGGGCGGCAGCGCGGCCAGCCGGTGGGCACGGTCCCACATCAGGCCCATGGCGTCCTCGGGGCGGAACACCCCGGCGAGGGCGCCCGCGGCCAGTTCGCCCGCGCTGTGCCCGAGCAGGGCCGCGGGCCGCACGCCCCACGCGCACACCATGCGGCCGAGCGCGAAGTCCACGGCGTACAGCAGCGGCTGGGACCGGGTCACATGGTCCACGGACACGCGGGGCTGAAGGGCCAGCCAGTCGTCGCGCAGCCGGCGGCCGTCCGCCCCGAGGGCGGCGAAGAGCGCGTCGACGGCGGCGGTGAAGTGCGGTTCCCAGTCGTAGAGCCCGGCCGCCATCCGGACGTGCTGCGCGCCCTGACCCGGCAGCAGGAAAGCCACCGGCCGGGCGGCTGCGGCATCGCGAGTCACAGGTGTCCTTCCTCGTGGGGGCGGCTCGTCGGCTCCAGGCTCGCCAGGCGGCCTCGAGGCGCCCTCGAGGAGCGCTACAGCGCTGCGGGCAGCCGCACTTCGAGCGCGGTTCCAGGGCGGGTGGACCGCGTCTCGAGGAGCGCCGGTGAGGGTGGGGGCATGACCTTCGACGATCTCCACATCGCCGGATGCGCCGCTTTCCTGCCGTCCGCGCTGCCGGCCGACGAGGCCGTGGCGCGGGGCGAGTGCTCCGCCGCCGAGGCCGCGCGCACCGGCGTCACCTCCGTCACGGTCGCCGGTCCCGGCGACTTCGGTCCGGCCATGGCGGCGCGGGCCGCGACGACCGCGCTGGAGCGGTCCGGTCACCGGCCGTCGGACATCGGGCTGCTGCTGCACGCCACGTTGTACGACCAGGGGCACGATCTGTGGTCCTCGGCGGCGTACGTGCAGTCCCTGGCGCTCGCCGGGCAGGACGAGCCGTGTCCGGCCCTGGAGGTGCGTCAGGTCTCCAACGGCGGCATGGCCGCGATGGAGCTGGGCGCGGCCTTCCTGCGGGCGGGCACCGGGCGGTCGGCCGTGCTGCTGACGGCGGGCGACGTGTTCGGCCCGCCGGGGTTCGACCGCTGGCACAGCGATCCCGGCACGGTGTACGCCGACGGCGGGGCGGCGCTGGTGCTGAGCCGCGCGGGCGGTTTCGCCCGGCTGCGCAGTCTGGTCACGGTCTCCGAGCCGCGGCTGGAAGGCATGCACCGCGGCGACCATCCGTTCGCCCTGCCCGCGAAGGGGCCGCGCCGGGTCGATCTGGACGAGTGCAAACGGCAGTTCCTCGACCGGGTGGGCCGGCACACCGCGGTTTCCTGGGTGTCGGCCGGTCAGCGCCGGGCGCTCACCGGTGCGTTGCGGGAAGCGGAGGTGGACCTGGCGGACGTCGACCACTTCGTGCTGCCGCATCTGGGGCGGCGCCGGCTGGAGGCGACGTACTTCCGTGCCTTCGGCATCGACCCGGAGCGCAGCACCTGGTCCTGGAGCCGGGGTGTGGGACACCTCGGCGGCGGCGACCAGTTCGCGGGTCTGGCGCATCTGGTGGAGAGCAAGCAGCTCGCCCCCGGTGACCTGGTGCTGCTGGTCGGTGTCGGCGCGGGCTTCACCTGGAGCACCGCCGTGGTGGAGGTGACGGAGCTGCCCGACTGGTCGCGTAAGAGCGGGACATGAGCGAGCGGCGGGCCCGGCCGTCCCCGTGGCCGGGCCCGCCGCGCTGTGCGGGGGCGGGTCACCGGACGCCGGCTGCGTCCGGTGCCCGTATCACGCCGCTCCGAGCAGTCCGGCGCGCTCGACGGGCGTAGTGATCTGCGCGTCCAGGGCCGGCTCGGAGGCCAGCACCGCCTGGTGCAGATCGTGGATCCGGGCCGACGGATCCAGGCCCAGTTCGTTGATGAAGCACATGCGCAGTTTGCGGTAGACGTCCAGGGCCTGGGCCCTGCGTCCGGAGCGGTACAGCGCCAGCATCAACTGGGCATGGAGATTTTCGTTGAGCGGAAACTCGGTGATGAGGGCGGCGAGTTCACCGAGCACCTCGTGGTGCCGGCCGAGTCGCAGGTCGGCCTCGATGCGCTGCTCCAGGGCGCCCAGCCGTGACTCGCGCAACCGGACGGCCTCCACTTCGAGCAGCGGCCCGTTCGGCACGTCGACCAGGGCGTCGTCGCGCCACAGGGCGAGCGCGGCGCGCAGCGTGTCGGCGGCCTCCTGGGCTTCTCCCCTGGCCAGCGCCTGCCGGCCGTGCGAGCACAGCCGCTCGAACCGGTTGACGTCCACCGCGTCGGCGGGCAGCCGCAGCATGTACCCGCCGGGGTAGGTGACCAGGGTGGCCTTGGCTTCGGCCATGCCGCCGTCGAGGGCGGCGGCGAGCTGCTTGCGCAGCAGCAGGATGTAGGTCTGCAGAGTCGTGGCCGCGCTGGCCGGCGGCTTCTCCCCCCACAGTTCACGCATCAGCGCCGCTGTGGAGACGACGTGATTGGCGTGCAGGACGAGCAGCCCGAGCACCTTGCGGGGCTTCGGGGCGGTCGGGACGACGGAGCGTCCGCCGCAACGTACGTCGAGTGTTCCGAGAACCCGGGCGATCACTGGCGCCTCCGAGGCATTTCCCCCGTTGTGAATTTCCCACCGACTTGAAGGAGTGGTTAATTGCATTATTCCGCCCTACTGGTCACAGGCATCCTATGCGAAGGGATGACTGCACGAGTCAATGGTTCTTAAAGTTTGTTACTCCCCCGTCGCGGGTAAAGGAGCTCTTACGCCCGGCGCGGCGCCCGGCGCACAAAGGCGCCGCGCCGGACTCGGGACGTTGTCAGACGCCGGCCGCGATGACCTCGTTGACGGCATCGAGGAACTGGCGCGGGGTCTGAGCGGTGGCCAGCAGATCGTCGTCCAGGGTGACGCCGTAGTCGCGCTGGACGCGGCCCAGGGTCTCCAGCAGCGCCAGCGAGTCGTATCCGAGGTCGGTGAAAGCGGTGTCGGCTATGTCGCCGCCGAGATCGACGCCCTCGTCCTCGCCCGCGCTCTCGCGCAGGATGCGGACGAGCGCTTCCAGGGTCAGTGCGGTCATCGCTGTTTCCTCTCTGCGGGTGATGGGGTCACCGGTCGCCGGCGGGGGCGCCGCCGGTTACCCGGTCGTCCGCTGCCGTGAGCACGAGCGCGCTGGTGAACCCGCCCGTGCCGCGGGCCAGGACGCAGGCGGTGCGCACCCGGTGCGGGCGCGGGCCGCCGGTCACCAGATCGATGCCGTAGTCCTCGCGGGCCCGGTCGACCGGACCGGCCGGCGGGAGCACGCCGTCGCGCATGCTCAGCAGCGCGGCCACCACGTCGAGGGGCGCCCCGCCGGAATTGAGCCGGCCGGTCAGCGCCTTGGGCGCGCACACCGGCACGCCCATCGGCCCGAAGACGGCGCGGATCGCCTCCGCCTCCCGCTCGTCCAGGTCCGGGGAGCCGGCCGCGTCGGCGAAGACGGCGTCCACCTCGCCGGGCGCCACCCCCGCGTCGGCCAGCGCCCGCTCGACGACACGGCGCAGCGCGGGCGGGCGGCCGGAGCCGGGCACGGGGTCGAAGCCGGCGGCGTAGCCCGCGACGACGCCGTAGCAGCGGCCGCCCCGACGCCGTACCGCGCCGGCCTCCTCGACCACGAGGATCGCGCCGCCCTCCCCCGGCACATGGCCGCAGGCGCGCGGGGAGAACGGCAGATACGCCTCGTCGGCGCACTCCCGGGTGCTGATCCGGTTCGTGGACAGGTGTGCGATCCAGCCCCAGGGGTTCAGGGCGCTGTCGACGGCCCCGCTGACGATCAGCGGGGTGCCGCCGCGGATGGCGCGGCGGGCCTGGCCGAGGGCGTCGAGCCCGCCGGCCTGCTCGCCGACGACGACGCCGCTCGGGCCGCGCATGCCGTTGCGGATGGAGATCTGGCCGGTGTTGACGGCGTAGAACCATGCGAACGACTGGTAGGCACTGACGTGCTCGGGCCCCTTGCTCCACAGGTTCTGCAGCTCGCGCTGACCGAACTCGTACCCGCCGGAGGCGCTGGCGGTGATCACGCCCCGGTCGAAGCCGTCCCCGTCCCTCGGGTCCACGCCCGCGTCGGCAAGCGCCCAGTCGGCGGCGGCCAGGGCCATCCGCGTCATCCGGTCGGTCTGCGGCAGCAGCCGGCCCGGCAGGTGCGCGCGGGGGTCGAACGCCTCGTCCGCCACCTGCCCGGCCAGCCGTGCCGGGTAGGGCTCGGGGTCGAAGCGCTCCAGCGGGCGGATGCCGGTCTCGGCGCGCAGCGTCGCCGACCAGAACTGCTCGGTGCCCACACCGTTCGGCGCGATCACGCCGAGGCCGGTGATGACCGCGGTGGGTGTCATGCGGCGCTCCTTTCGGGACGGGTGAGCACGAGGGCGCTCTGGAAGCCGCCGAAGCCGCTGCCGACGCTGAGCACCGCGTCGACCCGCTTCTCCCGGGCGTGCAGCGGGATGTAGTCGAGGTCCAGCTCGGGGTCGGGTTCGTGCAGGTTGGCGGTGGGCGGCAGCAGGCCGTGCTCGACGGCCAGGGCGCAGGCGGCGGCCTCCAGGGCGCCGATGGCGCCGAGGGAGTGCCCGATCATCGACTTGATGGAGCTCATCGGGGCGGCGTACGCGTGCCGGCCCAGGGCGCGTTTGACGGCGGCCGTCTCGTGGCGGTCGTTCTGCTTGGTGCCGGAGCCGTGCGCGTTGACGTACCCGATGTCCTCGGGGTTGGTGCGGGCGTCGTCGAGAGCGTGGCGGATGGCCTCCGCCATCTCCCGCCCGTCGGCCTTCAGGCCGGTCATGTGGTAGGCGTTGCTGCGCGTGGCGAAGCCCGCGACCTCGGCGTACACGTGCGCGCCGCGCCGCAGCGCGTGCTGGAGCTCCTCCAGGATCATCACGGCCGAGCCCTCGCCGAGCACGAAGCCGTCACGGGTGCGGTCGAAGGGCCGGGAGGCGGTGGCGGGGTCGTCGTTGCGGGGCGAGGTGGCCTTGATGGCGTCGAAGCAGGCGACCGTGATCGGCGATATGGGGGCGTCGGTCGCACCGGCCACGACGACGTCGGCCGAACCCTCCCGGATCAGTTCCAGCGCGTGTCCCAGGGCGTCCAGGCCGGAGGTGCAGCCGTCGGAGACGACGGTGGCGGGCCCCTCCGCCCCGGCCAGCCAGGCCACCTCGGCGGCCAGCGAGCTGGGCACGAACTGGGCGTACAGATGGGGCGAGGTGTAGGCGTGGTCGACGACCCACTGCCGGCCGGAGTCGCTGGTGACGGCGTACTCCCGCTCCAGGCTCATGCTGCAGCCGACGGCGCTGCCGATGACCACGCCCATCCGGTCCGGCTCCGGGGGGCTGTCCGCGATGCCGCTGTCCGCGAGGGCCTCGCGGGCACTGACCACGGCGAGCTGCGCGGCCCGGTCCATGCGCCGCGTCTCGCGGGGTGTCAAGCCGTGTGCGGCGGGATCGAAATCACATTCTGCGGCAATACGCGAGCGGTACCCCTCGGCGTTGAAAAGACTGATTGTGCGCGTCGCGGTCCGACCCGCCGAGATGGCCTCCCAAAACGCTTTGGCTCCGATGCCTCCGGGCGCCGTCACACCGATTCCGGTGATTGCAACTCTCCGCCTCATGACCTTCCCCGCGATGTAACGGATGCATTTCGGTCAGCCAGATGAATTGGCTTCCATGAGGCTGCGGGCGGTGACTCGAAGGCACCTAGAGAGCACCTAGAAGAGCACCTGGAAGAGCACCTGGAAGAGCTTCTGAGGGGCTCGGCGGACTCCGGCGGTCCGGGCCGCTCCTATCCTGGAGTCCTGTCCTTCACCGAACGACGGAGCACCATCCATGTACTTCACCGACCGCGGCATCGAAGAACTCGAGAAGCGGCGCGGCGAGGAGGAGATCACCTTCGAGTGGCTCGCCGAGCAACTGCGCACCTTCGTCGATCTGAACCCGGACTTCGAGGTGCCGGTGGAACGCCTGGCGACCTGGCTCGCGCGGCTGGACGACGAGGACGAGTAGGACCGGCAGCACCGGCCGCACCCGTACGGCCGGCCCGGCCATGACGGCCCGGCCGGTGACGGTCGGGCCGGTGGCGGTCCGGTCAGCGACGGTCGGGCCGGTGGCGGTCCGGCCGGTGCCCCTGCGCCCCTTCGGGGGCGCTTCGTCGTTTTCACGGAGCGTCACGTTGCGTCTTGACACCGCACAACCGCGATATATCGTGTCTATCGAGGATGCGATATGACGCGTCGGCCGTGCCGACGCCCGCTCGTGTTCCCCGGTCCTGTCTCCGGTGCCGCTCACCCGCGTGGCCCGGCCCGCTAGAGGAGGTCTGCCCCATGTCCGAGTGGTCCGTAGGGGAGCCGGTGAAGCTCGCCTTCGACGAACCCGTGACCCGGCTCAGCGTCCGCATCGTCCAGGGCGCGGTGAACGTGGTCGGCACCGACGAGACCCCCGCCCGCCTGGAGGTCTCCGAGATCGAGGGGCCACCGCTGGTGGTGACCCAGCAGGACGGCACGCTCACGGTGGCGTACGAGGACCTGCCCTGGAAGGGCTTCCTGAAGTGGTTCGACCCCAAGGGATGGCGGCGCAGCGCCGTGGTCACGCTGGCCGTCCCGGCTGCCACCCGGGTCGAGGTGGGCGTCGTCGGCGCCGCCGCCATGGTGTCGGGCATCAGCGGGGCCACGGCGGTACGGGGCGTCACCGGGGACATCACGCTGGTGGGCCTGACCGGTCCGGTCACCGCGGACACCGTCTCCGGCGCCGTCGAGGCCCAGGCCCTCTCCGGGGATCTGCGGTTCCACTCGGTCTCCGGGGATCTGACGGTGGTGGAGGGCACCGGAACGTCGGTCCGTGCGGACTCGGTGAGCGGCTCCATGATCGTCGACCTGGACCCGGCGGACCGGCCCACCGAAGTCACTCTGACCAGCGTCTCCGGGGAGATCGCCATACGGCTGCCCCATCCGGCGGACACCCGGGTGGAGGCGAACACCGCGAGCGGTACGGTGTCCAACGCGTTCGAGGACCTGCGGGTCGACGGCCAGTGGGGCGCCAAGCGGATCACCGGCCGGCTGGGCACCGGCCGCGGCAGGGTGAAGGCGAGCACGGCCTCCGGTTCGATCGCCCTGCTGCGGCGTCCGCCGGCGGCAGAGGAAAGCTGGGAGGCCGCCTCGGACACCGACCCCGGCGGCACCCCGGCCGCCCCCGGGACCGGCCCCGCGACGGACGGCACGACCGACGGCACGACCGACAAGAAGGTGCTCTGACATGCCTCCCGTCTTCGCTCACGGCCGCCTCCGCCTGTACCTGCTCAAGCTGCTGGACGAGGCGCCGCGCCACGGCTACGAGGTGATCCGCCTCCTGGAGGAGCGCTTCCAGGGCCTGTACGCGCCGTCGGCCGGCACCGTCTACCCGCGGCTGGCCAAGCTGGAGGCCGAGGGCCTGGTCACCCACACCACCGAGGGCGGCCGCAAGGTGTACGCCATCACCGACGCCGGCCGTGCCGAACTCGCCGACCGCAGCGGCGAACTGGCCGACCTGGAGCTGGAGATCCGCGAGTCGGTGGCGGAGCTGGCCGCCGAGATCCGCGCCGATGTGCGCGGCGCCGCGGGCAAGCTGCGGCGCGAGATGCGTGCCCAGGCCTCCCAGGCCCGGCAGGGTGCCTCCGGCGGCGGGGCCGGGGAGCACGGCTTCGTGGACGAGCGGGAGGCGTGGCAGGCCGCGAAGGAGGAGATGCGGCGCGTCAAGCAGGAGTGGAAGGAGCAGGCCCGCCGCGCCAAGGACGAGAGCCGCCGGGCGCGCGAGGAGGCGCAGCGGGCCCGGCGCCAGGCGAAGGAGGCCCAGGAGCGGGCCCGTGCGCAGGCGCAGGAGGAACTCCAGCGCATCGCCCGCCGGATCCAGCAGCAGGTGCAGGACCACTTCGCCCGCGGCGACTGGCCGACCGGGGTGCGGGAGGGCCTGGCCGAACTGGCCAAGGAGGTGGGCAGCTTCGGCAAGGAGTTCGGCAAGGACTTCGGCTTCGCCCGTCCGGCGAACGGCACCCAGTACCAGCACCCCGAGTACTCCCAGACCCCCGAGGACTTCCCCGCCGCCTACGAACCGGCCTGGGCGCACGAGGAGTTCACCGGCGACCCGGCCCGCGATCTGGACCGGCTGCTGGACCGCTTCCGGGACGACATCCGCGACGCGGCCCGCGACCACGGCGTCACCGCGGAACAACTCCGCGCAACCCGGCATCACTTGTCCGAGGCGGCCGCCCGTATCGGGGCGCTGCTGCGCGCTCCGCAGAAGTGACGGCGGGCGCGACCGGGCGGCCGGGCACGGCCGTCCCGGTCGCCCGGCACCTGGCGGGCCGGGGCGCCCGCCGGTGCCGTGCCGGTCAGCCGACGGTGAAGACGATCTTGCCGAACTGGCCGCCCGACGCCATCCGTTCGAACCCCTCGCGGGCCCGGTCGAGCGGGAGGATCTCGTCGATGACGGGACGCACGCCGGTGGTGTCGCAGAAGGAGAGCAGGTCCTCCAGCTCGTCCTTGGTGCCCATCGTGGACCCGACCACCTTCAGCTCCAGGAAGAAGATGCGGGTCAGCTCGGCGTGGGAGGGCCGGTCGCCGCTGGTGGCACCGGAGATGACGAGGGTGCCGCCGGGGCGGAGCGACTTCACCGAGTGGGACCAGGTGGCCGCGCCCACCGTCTCCAGCACGGCGTCCACCCGCTGCGGCAGCCGCGCGCCCGGCTCGACGGCCTCCACGGCGCCCAGTTCCAGGGCCCGCTTGCGCTTGGCCTCGTCCCGGCTGGTGGCGAACACCTTCAGCCCCGCGGCCTTGCCGAGCACGATGGCGGCGGTGGCGACGCCGCCGCCGGCACCCTGCACGAGGACGGAGTCGCCGGGTCGCACCCCTGCGTTGGTGAACAGCATCCGGTACGCGGTCAGCCAGGCCGTGGGCAGGCAGGCGGCCTCCTCGAAGGAGAGGCCCTTGGGCTTGGGCAGCAGGTTCCAGGTGGGCACCGCCACCTGCTCGGCGAAGGTGCCCTGGTAACGCTCGGTCAGGATGGACCTCGGCTCCCGGGGCCCGACGCCGTGCCCGCTCTGTCCGATGACGGAGTGCAGCACGACCTCGTTGCCGTCCTCGTCGACGCCGGCGGCGTCGCAGCCGAGGATCATCGGCAGCTTGTCCTCGGACAGGCCGACTCCCTTGAGCGACCACAGGTCGTGGTGGTTCAGGGAGGCGGCCCTGACGTTGACGGTGCTCCAGCCGGGGCGGGCCTCGGGGGCCGGGCGCTCCCCCGTCTCCAGCCCGTTCAGCGGCTGGTCGCGGTCGATTCGGGCGGCGTAGACAGCGAACATGACCTTGACGATAGGGGCACGGACCCGCCCGCGGTACCTCGCCGCCCTGTGACACACGCCCTCTTGCCGAGCCGTCCCCCGACAGGACGGCACGGGCACGACCGCCCGCGCCCGGCGCGCTCCCCCGGCCCGCGTGACGCCCCCCGGGGACCGCGCCCGGCGCCCCGCCGGGCCCGGCCCGGTCCCCCGTGTCCCGTCCCCCGGGACACCGTGCGGCCCCGCCCGTGCGTGCGGGCGGGGCCGCGCGGCCCGGTCCGGTGCGGCCGGTGCGGGGCGGTGAGGCCGGACGCGTCACGCCGGCCACGTCGCGCAGGCCGGACGGCGCCCCGTCCGCGGCGGCCGGTCCCGTCGGGTCAGCGCCGGGCCACGCCCTCGGCGCGGGCCGCGGCCGCGACCGCCGCCGTCACGGCGGGGGCCACCCGCTCGTCGAACGGCGAGGGGATGACGTAGTCCGCGGCGAGGTCGTCCCCGACGACCCCGGCCAGTGCCTCGGCCGCCGCGAGCTTCATGCCCTCGGTGATCCGGGACGCCCGCACCTGCAGCGCGCCGGCGAAGATGCCGGGGAAGGCCAGGACGTTGTTGATCTGGTTGGGGAAGTCCGACCGCCCGGTGGCCACGACCGCCGCGTACGTGTGCGCGACGTCCGGGTGGATCTCCGGGTCCGGGTTGGCCATGGCGAAGACGAAGGCGCCCTTTGCCATCGACGCGACGGCCTCCTCGGGCACCGTGCCGCCGGAGACGCCGATGAACACATCCGCACCGGCGAGCGCGTCCTTCAGGGACCCGCTGAGCCGGGCCTTGTTGGTGAAGGAGGCCAGCTCCCGCTTGACCGGGGTGAGGTCCTTCCGGTCCGCCGACACGATGCCCTTGCGGTCGGCCACCGCGACATCGCCGATGCCGGCCCCGACCAGCATCCGGGCGATGGCGACCCCGGCCGCGCCCGCGCCGGAGATCACGGCCCGCAGGTCGCCGAGGGCGCGTCCGCTCAGCCGGGCGGCGTTGCGCAGCGCCGCGAGGGTCACGACCGCCGTGCCGTGCTGGTCGTCGTGGAAGACCGGGATGTCCAGGCGCTCCTGGAGCCTGCGCTCGATCTCGAAGCAGCGCGGCGCGGAGATGTCCTCCAGGTTGATGCCGCCGAACGACGGCGCCAGGCGCACCACGGTGTCGACGATCTCGTCGGTGTCGGTGCAGTCCAGGGCGATCGGCACCGCGTCCACGCCGCCGAACTGCTTGAAGAGGATCGCCTTGCCCTCCATCACGGGAAGGGAGGCCCGGGGACCGATGTCTCCGAGCCCCAGCACGGCCGTGCCGTCGGTCACGACGGCCACGACGGACGACGTCCACGTGTAGTCGTGCACCAGCTCGGGCTGCTCGGCGATGGCGGTGCACACCCGCGCGACGCCGGGTGTGTACGCCAGGGACAGGTCGTCCTTGTCCCGGACCGGCACGGTGGCCTGCACGGCCATCTTGCCGCCGCGGTGCAGCGCGAAGGCCGGGTCGAAGGAATCGAGCGGCTCTGCTCCGCCGTCCTGGTCCGTGCTGTCGCTGCAAGGATTGACGATCTCCGCTGCCACGGTGTCTTTACCCCTTAACGGTCATGGATCGAGGGTGGCCACTCCTGGTGAGGGGTGGGCGGGACCGCGTACGACCCAGTCAGTGATGCGTGCGGGCACGTACGCGACGGGCGCGCCGCACACGCGCCCTGAGCCCCGGATGAGGGGTGTAAGGAACCTTCATACCGGACGGACGGGGCCGACGACGAGTCGGTAACGCGAAGGTCACATGACGGCGATGCGACACATGGCTCAATATGCGGACAAAGCATGGACAAGGGCCCGCCACAACCGCAGGGTGGCGTGAAAACACCGCTCCGACGGCCCACATCCCGAGACCGGCCGGAGTTCTTCCTGCCGGAAGGAAGTGTTCTTGCACAGCGTCCTGTGCCGTCCGACGGCGACACGCGGTTGCACGGCCACCTGTTATGCGATTTTGACATCGCGACTGCCCTGAATGGCGCAGGCCCGATGGCAAGATGCGTCAATCACACGAGGTCGCGACACCCGAAGGTGTGTGTTGTCGGCGACCGAACGGCAACTCCACCCACCGCCGGAGGAACCCACCATGACCGCACGCTCCACGCGTCGTCCGACCGCCACACACCCCCGTCTGGCCGTGGTCGGTGCGATCGCGGTCGCAGGCGCCCTGACGCTCACCGGCTGCGGTGACCAGACCAAGAACGCGGAATCGTCCGACGCGGGCGCGTCCGCCTCGGCTCCGCTCGCCCACCTGCTCCCTGCGGACATCCGCGGCAAGGGTGTCATCGACGTCGGCTCCGACATCGCCTACGCGCCGGTCGAGTTCAGAGACGACTCCGGCAAGGTCGTCGGCCTCGACCCCGACCTCGCGGCCGCTCTGGGCAAGCAGCTCGGGGTCAGGTTCGAGTTCCACAACGGCACCTTCGACGCGCTGCTCACCGGCCTGCGGTCCGGCCGCTACAGGATCGCCATGTCGGCGATGACCGACAACTCAAGCCGCCAGCAGGGCGTGGACCCCGACACCGGCAAGAAGGTCGGCGAGGGAGTGGACTTCGTCGACTACCTCAGCGCCGGTGTCTCCCTCTACACGCGCAAGGGCGACACCCGGGGCATCACGTCCTGGCCGGATCTGTGCGGCAAGAAGCTCGCGGTCGAGCGCGGCACCGTCTCGGAGGACCTCGCCAAGGCCGAGGCGGAGAAGTGTCCGAGCGGCAAGAAGCTCACCATCGAGGCCTTCGACGACAACCAGCAGGCCGAGACCCGGCTGCGCTCGGGCGGCGCGGACGCGGTGTCCGCCGACTTCCCGGTGGCGGCGTACGCGGTGAAGACCTCCGGCGGCGGCAAGGACTTCCAGATCGTGGGCGAGCAGGTCCAGGCCGCCCCCTACGGCATCGCCGTCGGCAAGAAGGACACGCAGCTGCGAGACGCGCTGCGGGCCGCCGTGAACGCGATCATCCAAAACGGCGAGTACCAGAAGATCCTCGAGAAGTGGGGCGCACAGGACGGCGCCGTGAAGGAATCCGTCATCAACGGCGGCAAGTGACCGGACCGAGCGGCCACCGAGAGGCACACCCGTGACTGCTGACATCGACAAGACGGCGGGTCCCCTGGACTCGCCCCCGGCCCCGCCCCAGCCCGTCAAGGCCATCCCGGTCCGCCACTACGGGCGGTACGTCACCGCCCTGGTCGCCCTCGCCGTGCTGGCCGCGATCGTGTACGCGTTCAGCCAGGGCAAGATCAACTGGCAGGCCGTTCCCGACTACTTCTTCGACCACCGGATCATGACCGGCGTCGGCAAGACGCTGATGCTGACGGTGCTGTCGATGCTCATCGGCGTCGCCGGCGGCATCGTGCTGGCCGTGATGCGCCTGTCGAAGAACCCGGTGACCTCGGGCATCGCCTGGTTCTACATCTGGTTCTTCCGCGGCACCCCGGTGCTGGTGCAGCTGTTCCTGTGGTTCAACCTCGGCCTGGTCTTCGAGTACATCGACCTGATGCCGATCTACAAGGACTACTGGTCGAACTTCATGACGCCGCTGCTGACGGCCCTGCTCGGCCTGGGTCTGAACGAGGCGGCGTACATGGCGGAGATCTGCCGCGCCGGTCTGCTCGCCGTGGACGAGGGCCAGACCGAGGCCGCCCACGCGCTGGGCATGAGCCACGGCAAGACCCTGCGGCGGATCATCATCCCGCAGGCCATGCGGGTGATCGTGCCGCCGACCGGCAACGAGGTCATCAACATGCTGAAGACGACCTCGCTGGTCGCGGCCGTGCAGTACCCGGAGCTGTTCCGGTACGCGCAGGACATCGGCCAGGTCTCCGGTGCCCCGGTGGAGATGTACTTCCTCGCCGCGGCCTGGTACCTGATCCTGACCTCGGTGCTGAGCGTGGGCCAGTACTACCTCGAGCGGTACTACGCCCGCGGCTCCAGCCGCCGGCTGCCGCCGACGCCGTGGCAGAAGGTCAAGGCGAACCTGTTCTCCGTCGGCCGGCCCAAGGGAGGCATGGCATGACCGGCAAGCTCAGCAAGCAGCAGGTGCCCGCGGGCCGCGGCGACCTGCCGATGGTCAGGGCGGAGGGCGTGCACAAGTCCTTCGGTCAGGTGGAGGTCCTCAAGGGCATCGACCTGGAGGTCAGGGCGGGCGAGGTGTTCTGCCTCATCGGCCCCTCCGGCTCCGGCAAGTCCACCTTCCTGCGCTGCATCAACCATCTGGAGAAGATCAACGCCGGCCGGCTGTGGGTGGACGGCGAGCTGGTCGGCTACCGGCAGCAGGGCGACAAGCTCTACGAGCTGCGCGACCGCGAGGTGGCCATGAAGCGCCGGGACATCGGCATGGTCTTCCAGCGGTTCAACCTGTTCCCGCACATGACGGCCGTGGAGAACGTCATGGAGGCGCCGGTCCAGGTCAAGGGCGTGCGGAAGGCCGACGCGCACGAGCGCGCGATGAGCCTGCTGGCGCGGGTGGGACTGGCCGACCGGGCCGGGCACTACCCGTCCCAGCTGTCCGGCGGGCAGCAGCAGCGCGTGGCGATCGCCCGGGCGCTGGCCATGGACCCCAAGCTCATGCTGTTCGACGAGCCGACCTCGGCGCTCGACCCGGAGCTGGTCGGTGACGTCCTGGACGTCATGCGGGATCTGGCCGAGTCGGGCATGACGATGATCGTGGTCACCCACGAGATGGGGTTCGCCCGCGAGGTCGGCGACAGCCTGGTGTTCATGGACGGGGGCGTGGTGGTCGAGTCCGGCCGTCCGCGGGACGTGCTGACCAACCCGCAGCACAAGCGGACGCAGTCGTTCCTGTCGAAGGTGCTGTAGCCGGAGCGCACGCCTGGCGGGACGGGGAGCGGTCACGGCGCCGCGACCGCTCCTCGTCCCCGGTGTGGCCGGCACCGCTACTTCAGCGCCAGCAGCAGCGTGTCGGACGGCGAGCACCACACCGGCCGGGCCTCCGAGAAGCCCTGGGCGCGCAGCACCTCCGCGTGCCAGGCGGCGGAGGGCGTCTCACCGTCGGCGTGCTCGCCGAAGATCTCGAAGCGGCGGGCCGTCGGCTCCGCCAGCACCGGGTCCCGCGCGGCCAGCTGCCACCAGTCGGCCCAGTCGAGGGCGCCCTCCTGCCTGGCCCGCTCCATGCGTGCGTGCCGCAGGGCGCGTTCGGCCTCGTTGATCCGCGGGGTGGTGTCGTCGGTCATGTGATCGGCGTTCATGAAGACACCGCCGTCGCGGACCAGGTCCGCGATCTGCCCGTAGAGGGCGGCGAGGGGTTCGCGGCGCAGCCAGTGCAGGGCCGTGGCGGTCAGGACGGCGTCGTAGGAGCCGTACGGCAGCTTCGCCGGCCAGTCGGGGTCCGTCAGGTCGGCGGTGACGAAGGTGACCCGTGCGTCGCCCTCGAAGGTGCCTCGCGCGATGGTGAGCAGCGCCGGGTCGAGGTCGACACCGGTGCTGGTGGCCCGCGGGAAGCGGTCGAGCAGGCGGGCGGTGATGCTGCCGGTGCCGCAGGCCAGGTCCAGCACCCGCGGCGCGGTGCCGACCAGCGCCTCCACCATGTCCAGCATGACGCGGAAGCGGTCCTCGCGGTCGGGCATGTACCACTCCTGCTGCCGGTCCCAGCTTCGCTGCCAGGCCTGCCAGTCCGCGGCCGCCGCGGTGATACCGAAGTCCGTCATCGTCACCCTCCCGAGCGCGATGGGCGTAATACCCTGTAGACAGGAACGGCCGTTACAAGACCGCGCTCGCCACCCTAGGGCGATCTGGTAAGGACTACAAGTGGAACTGGCCTATTACTCGGATTACGCCGTGCGGCTCGTCAACAGCGAGGAGCCCGCTCGGGGCAAGGACCGGCTGACGTCGGTGGAGGCGGTCCGGGAGCTGTTCGGCGAGAACTCCTCGGCGGCCCGGCGCGCCACCGAGGCCGACGTGACCCGTTTCCGTTCGGTGCGCAGCCGGCTCCGCGCCGTCTTCGAGGCCGCCGACCAGGGCGACGAGACCCTGGCCGTGGCACTGCTGAACTCGCTGCTGCTGGAGTTCCCGGTCAGCCCGCAGATCTCCGGACACGACCAGCGCGACGAGGACGGGCGCCCGCTGTGGCACATGCACCTGGCGGACCATCCGTCCAATGCCACCTCCGGCTACGCGGCGATCGCGGCGATGGGCCTGGCCTTCCACCTCACCGAGTACGGAGTGGACCGCCTCGGCCTGTGCCAGGCGGCGCCCTGCCGCAACGCCTACCTGGACACCTCCACCAACCGCTCGCGCCGCTACTGCTCCGACCGCTGCGCCACCCGCGCCAACGTCGCCGCCTACCGGGCCCGCAAGCGCCTGGAGGCCGACCGGTCGGGGCGCACGAATCTGGCCGCCGACAGCGCCCAGCGCACCAAGGCCAGCGGGGAGCGCGCGGCGGGCGTGCGCGGCCGGTAACGGAACCACACCTTCGCCAGCACCAGCTCCTCCGGCACGGTGCCGAAGTCGGTGCTGTCACCGCCCGCGTACGGGTTGTCCCCCAGCACCCACCAGCCGCTCTCGCGCCGCTCCGCCGCGCGCTTGACGATGAGCAGATCCTGCTGGAAGGGGTGCCGCAGCACGACGATGTCGCCCGGCCTGATCCGGGCCCCGTACTGCACCACGAGCCGGTCGCCGTGGTGAAGCGTGGGCACCATGGACGGCCCGCTCACCTCCGCCAGGCCGAAGGGCAGCACGGCCACCCTGCGCTCGGTCTCCTGCGACAGCTCCGGCATCACCGGCACCTCCCCGGTCCGTTCCTCCACCGCTCCCAGTCTGACCCCGGACTTTTGTCCTAAGCCCTAGGGGGCACTCGCGAAATCACGCCTTGCACGGAGTAATGTCCCACCTGAGAAGACGATCACGAGGAAGGAATGCTCCATGCTTTCCCGCCTGTTTGCCCCCAAGGTCAAGGTCAGCGCCCACTGCGACCTCCCCTGCGGCGTGTACGACCCGGCCCAGGCCCGCATCGAGGCGGAGTCGGTGAAGGCCATCCAGGAGAAGATGGCCGGCAACGACGACCCGCACTTCCAGGCCCGTGCCGCGGTCATCAAGGAGCAGCGCGCCGAGCTGGCCAAGCACCACGTCTCGGTTCTGTGGAGCGACTACTTCAAGGCCCCGCACTTCGAGAAGTACCCGGAGCTGCACCAGCTGGTCAACGACACCCTGAAGGCGCTTTCCGCGGCCAAGGCCTCCACCGACCCGGCCACCGGCCAGAAGGCGCTGGACTACATCGCCCAGATCGACAAGATCTTCTGGGAGACCAAGAAGGCCTGACCCGGGCGGCTCGCCCGTGACCCGCGCCGCGCAGGTCGCCGCATCTCTCACCGCACCCGGTCCCCTTCCCGGAACGCCGCGCCGGCGCTCCGGGCGGGGGCCGGGTGCGGTCGTTCACGGCCCGGCCGGAGCGGCGTCCGTGTCCGGTGACGGGTCCGCGAGACACGTTCTCGTCGGGCAGCCGGCGGACGACATACCCGCCACGCCGAAGCACCCGGCGGGCCGGACGGCTCGTGCCCCGTACGGCCCGCCGGGTGCCGTGCGGCCGGGACGGACGCGGTCGCTGCCCGGCGGTCAGCTGGTGCGGCGGGTGACGAACTCCGCCAGGGCGAGCAGGCCGCCTGCCGCCCGGGGGTCCGGGATGGCACGGGCCAGGTCGGCGACGGCCCGTGCCATCCGGTCACCCGCCTCGGACTGGGCCCAGTCCCGGCCACCCGCGCGCTCGACCACCAGCGCCGTGCTCTCCTCCTCGCCCGGACGGTGCGGCCGGGCGTAGATCGCTGCCAGCTCGGCGGCCTCGGGCGTGCCCGAGGTCAGCGCGGCGACGACCGGCAGGGACTTCTTGCGGGCCGCGAGGTCCGCCCCGGCCGGCTTGCCGGTGCGGGCGGGATCGCCCCATATGCCGATCACGTCGTCGATCAGCTGGAACGCGAGCCCGGCCTGCCGGCCGAACGTGTCCAGCGCGTCCACCTCCTCCTCGCCCGCCCCGGCGTACAGCGCACCGACGGCGCAGGCGCACCCCAGCAGCGCGCCCGTCTTGGCCTCGGCCATGGCCAGCACCTCGGGGAGCGTGACGTCCTCGGGGGCGCGTCGCTCCAGGGCCGTGTCGGCGTGCTGGCCCGCGCACAGCTCGACGACACAGGCCGCGAGCCGGGCGGCGGCCGCCGGGGAGGCGGGGTGCCGGTCCTCGGCGAGCACCCGCAGGGCCAGCGCCTGCAGGGCGTCCCCGGCGAGGACGGCGTCGGCGTCGCCGAACACCCGCCAGGCGGTGGGCCGGTGGCGGCGGGTGGGGTCCCGGTCCATCACGTCGTCGTGCAGCAGCGTGAAGTTGTGCACCAGTTCCACCGCCGCGGCGGCACGTGCCGCGCCGGCCCGGGCCGCAGGCCCGCCGAGCGCGGCGGCCGCGGCGAGCACCAGGGCCGGGCGGATCGCCTTGCCCGCGGGCCCCGCCGCCGGGGTGCCGTCGGCCTGTTCCCAGCCGAAGTGGTAGCGCGCGATGCGGCGCATCGGGGCCGGCAACGAGTCCACCGCCGCCCGCAGCTCGGGGTCGACCGCGGCCCTGGCCCGCTCCAGGATCAGCGCGGCGTCGTGCCCGTCGGTGCCGCCGCCGGCCGCGGCGGGGGCGTCGGCGCCGTCCGCGGGCTGCCGGGGGTGGGGCTCGCCCGGGGCCGCGTCACGGGGCGGTGCGCCGTCGCCGGCGGGCGGTGCGCCGGGTGGGCGCCGTGTCGACTCCGTCATGAACTCGGCCATCCGCTCCCCCTCGGAGATTCGGTGAACCAGGATGCGCCGCCGGCCGGGACCGGGCGTGCGCCCCGAGGGCCTACCCGGCCCGGCGGGTGCGGACACCGTGTTGCGGCCGCGGCCGGTGTCAGCGCCAACGGCCGACCTCGACGTTCTCCAGGACGCCCAGCGCGTCGGGTACCAGGACCGCCGCCGAGTAGTACGCGGTCACCAGGTACTTGATGATCGCCTGCTCGTTGATGCCCATGAACCGCACCGACAGGCTGGGCTCGATCTCGTCCGGGATGCCCGTCGCGCGCAGGCCGATGACGCCCTGGTCCTCCTCGCCGGTGCGCATCGCGATGATCGAGCTGGTGCGGGCCTCGGTCACCGGGATCTTGTTGCACGGAAAGATCGGCACCCCGCGCCAGGTGGGGATGCGGTTGCCGGCGATGTCGATGGTCTCGGGGACCAGTCCGCGTTTGTTCAGCTCGCGGCCGAACGCGGCGATGGCGCGCGGATGGGCGAGGAACAGCGTGGTGCCGCGGCGGCGGCTGAGCAGCTCGTCCATGTCGTCGGGACCGGGCACCCCGTCGTGCGGCTGGATCCGCTGGTCGTACTCGCAGTTGTGGAGCAGGCCGAACTCGGGGTTGTTGACGAGTTCGTGCTCCTGGCGCTCCTTCAACGCCTCGACGGTGAGCCGGAGCTGCTGCTCGGTCTGGTTCATCGGGTGGTTGTAGAGGTCGGCCACGCGCGTGTGGATGCGCAGCACGGTCTGAGCGACGCTCAGCTCGTACTCCCGGGGTTCGGGTTCGTAGTCGACGAAGGTGTGTGGGATGTCCGGCTCACCGCTGTGGCCCGCGGACAGCTCGACCGCCTTCTCGCCGTAGGTGTTGGTGCGCTGCCCCGGGACGGAGCGCCGCCGCCTCAGGTGTTCGCGCAGCGACTCGGCGCGCTCGGCGATCTGCTCGAAGTCCTGCCGGGACAGGACGAGGACGGTGCACGCGGTGTCCGCGCGGACCGTGTACTCCCAGATGGCGTCCGGGTCGAGCAGCGCCTGTTCGCCGAAGTGCGCGCCGTCGGCCAGGACGCCGAGGACCTGGTCGTCGCCGTAGGGTCCGGTGCCGGCCTTCTCGACCCTGCCGTGCGCCAGCAGGTACACCTCGTCGCACCGGTTGCCGAAGGAGGCGATCACCCGGCCGGCACCGATCTCGCGCTGCCGGCAGCGCTGGGCGAGTTCGGAGAGCACGTCGTGGTCCTCGTAGCCCCGCAGCACGGGCAGTTCGCCGAGTTCGGCCGGGATCACCTCGACGCGGTCGCCGGTCTTCACGAACGTGATCCGGCCGTCGCCCACGGCATAGGTCAGACGCCGGTTCACCCGGTACGTGCCGCCCTGGACGTCGACCCACGGCAGCATGCGCAGCAGCCAGCGCGAGCTGATCTCCTGCATCTGGGGCACGGACTTGGTCGTGGTGGCCAGATTCCGCGCGGCCGCCGTGCCCAGACTCTGCTGCGGCCGGCCCTGCTCCGTACGGACCTCTTCGCCTACCGACATAGAGATGTGCCTCCCTCTCATACCGGGCTCGTGCGGCGCCGGCATCGATGTGCGAGCGCCAGCCTTCCATCACGGTCCGTATCGGTGCTATTACACGAAAGAGCGGGATTGGATCATCGTGGCGCCGGGCAGGCATGGGGCCCGTATCCGGGCGGACCGCCGCCGCGCGGCCGCCCGGGAGGCGGACACAATGGCAGGGTGACCAGCCCCGACGTGCCCTCCCTCGCCGCGCTCGGCCCCCGGCTCCCCTCCCCCGTGCAGGAGGTGGCCGACGAGCGCTTCACCCGGCGCGGACTGCGTCTGCTGCTCAAGCGGGACGACCTGATCCACCCCGAACTGATCGGCAACAAGTGGCGCAAACTCGCCCCCAATCTGCGGGCGGCGCGGGGCCGCCGGATCGTCACGTTCGGCGGTGCCTACTCCAACCATCTGCGCGCCACCGCCGCCGCGGGCCGCCTGCTCGGCCTGGAGACGATCGGCGTGGTCCGCGGCGAGGAACTGGCCGGCCGCCCTTACAACCCCTCCCTGGCCCGGTGCGTGGCCGACGGGATGCGTCTGCACTTCGTGGACCGCGCGACCTACCGCCGCAAGGCGGAGCCGGACACCCTCGCGGCCGTACTGCGTGCGGCGGGTGCCGCGGACGCGCATGTGGTGCCGGAGGGCGGCAGCAACGCACTCGCCGTCCGCGGCTGCCAGGAGCTGGGTGCGGAACTCGGCGAGCAGGCGGACGTCGCGGCCGTCGCCTGCGGCACCGGGGGCACCCTGGCCGGGCTGGCCGCCGGGCTGCCCGCGGGCCGCCGTGCGCTGGGCGTCCCGGTCCTCAAGGGCGGTTTCCTGACTGCCGCCGTCGAGGCCCTGCAGGAGGAGGCCTTCGGAGGCCGCCGCGGCGACTGGTGGCTCGACGACCGCTTCCACTTCGGCGGCTTCGCCCGCACCACCCCCGCACTGCACGCCTTCGCCGAGGACTTCACCGCGCGGCACGGGGTGCCCGTCGAGCGTCTCTATGTCGCCAAGCTGCTGTACGCCCTGGTCGCGCTGGCGGACGAGGGTGCCTTCCCGCGGGGCACGACCGTCGCCGCGGTCGTCACCGGCCGGCCCTTCCCGGACCACACCTGAACCGCACCCCGCACCCCGGGGTGCTCCGCACCCACCTGAACCGCACCCCGCACCCGGCGTGCCCCGGCACACACACCTGCCGGGCGGGCCGCTCCCCGAGGCTGCGACGCCCACCGGTGTCAGGCAGCCTCCCGGTAGGCGGCCGCCTCCTCCAGATCCAGCCGGCGCAGCAGGGTGCGCAGCATCTCGTCGTCGATGTACCGGCTGTCGCGCAGGCGCACGAACACGGCGCGTTCGGCACCGATCATCTCCCGCGACAGCCGCCGGTAGGTGTCGTCCACCGACTCACCGGTGACCGGGTTGGTCTGCCCCAGACGCTCCCAGACGGAGTTGCGGCGACGTGCCAGGACCCCGCGCAGCCGGTCGGCGAGCGGCGGTGGCAGGGCGTTGCGCGCGTCGGCGAGGAGTTCCTCCAGCCGCCGTTCGGCGGCCAGGGACGCCTGCGCCTGGGTGTTGGCCTCGGCGAGGGTGTCGGCCTGCGGGTCACGGCCGGGGAACTTCAGGGCACGGATCAGCGGCGGCAGGGTGAGCCCCTGCACCACGAGGGTGCCGATGACCGTGGTGAAGGTCAGGAACAGGATCATGCTGCGCCCGGGGAAGGGCGTCCCGTCGTGCAGCACCGGCGGGACGGAGAAGGCGATCGCCAGCGACACCACGCCCCGCATCCCGGCCCACGCGGTGACCATGGCATCCCGCCAGGTGGGGTTGTCCTCCCGTCCCCGGACCCGGCGCAGCAGCCGGGGCAGGTAAGTCACCGGGTACACCCATGCGAAGCGGGCCGCGACGACCACCAGGAAGACGACGGCGGCGTACCAGGCGGCGTCGGCGGCCCGGTAGGACCCGACTCCCCCCAGCACGACCGGCAGCTGCAGGCCGATCAGCGCGAACACCGCGGACTCCAGGACGAAGGCGGCCATCCTGCGCACCGCCTCCTCCTGCAGCCGGGTGGCGAAGTCGACCTCCCAGGCGCGGTGCCCGAGGTAGAGGGCGACCGTGACGACAGCGAGCACCCCGGAGGCATGCACCTGCTCGGCGACGCCGTAGGCGGCGAACGGGATCAGCAGCGAGAGCGTGTTCTGCGTCAGCGCCTCCTTCAGGTGGGTGCGCAGCCAGTGCAGCGGCGCCATCAGCACCAGGCCGACACCCACCCCGCCGATCGCCGCGACGAGGAACTCTCGCACTCCCCCGGCCCAGGTCGCGCCCTCGCCGACGGCCGCGGCCAGCGCGACCTTGTAGGCGGTGATCGCGGTGGCGTCGTTGAGCAGCGACTCGCCCTGCAGGACGGTGGTGATGCGCGAGGGCAGCCCCACCCGGCGGGCCACCGCGGTCGCCGCGACCGCGTCCGGCGGCGCCACCACGGCACCCAGCACCAGCGCCGCGGTCAGCGGCAGCCCCGGCACGATCAGGTAGGCGACCCAGCCGACCGCCAGGGCCGCGAACAGCACGTATCCGACGGACAGCAGGGCCACGGTGCGCACCTGGGCGCGCAGGTCCAGGTAGGAGCTGTCGACGGCCGCGGTGTACAGCAGCGGGGGCAGCAGCAGCGGCAGGACCACGCCGGGGTCGAGGGTGTAGTCGGGGATCCCGGGCACGTAGGACACGGCCAGGCCGGCGGCGACCAGCAGCAGCGGTGCCGGCACCGGGGTGCGCCGGGCCGCCCCGGCCACCGCGGCGCTGCCCGCCACCAGCAACAGCAGCGGCATCACGTCCATCGCTCTCGCCCGCCCATCGTCGTTCCCGGCCCGCATGTCCCGGCACGTCGTGCCGGGGCGCTTCGCAGCGCGCGCGTCGTAACCTGGCCATCATGAGACAGTGCACGCACACCGGCACGCTGCCGCGCCCGGAGCCCGAGCCGCGCAGCCGCACGTGTCCGGAGTGCCTGGCGGAGGGCACCCATCCGGTGCACCTGCGGCTGTGCCTGACCTGTGGCAACGTGGGGTGCTGCGACTCCTCCCCGGGACGGCACGCGACCCGGCATCATGAACGGACCGGGCATCCGGTGATGCGGAGTTTCGAACCCGGCGAGGACTGGCGCTGGTGCTTCGTCGACCACGTCCTGGTGTGAGGGCGACCCCGGACGGTTCGACCCGCTGACGTCCGGGTACCTCAACCCGGCACGCGCCGTTCCCATTTGGGCCCGCCGGACCCCTAGCCACGCAGCGTGTCCATGTGTTTACCATGAGTGACAAGGCGGGTTGGGGTCCCGGGACAACAGGGCCGGGAGCGCGGTAGCGTCACCTGAACCACGTATCGCGTGACCCGGGGGGTGACCCTCGGCCCCGAGAATGCTTGTACACCTTGGAGGTGAGGGTGTCCCAGATCGACGGCGAACCCGCGGCGGACCAGGACTTCGTGGAGGTCCGGCTGCCTGCTGCGGGGGCCTACCTGTCGGTGCTGCGGACGGCCACGGCCGGCCTCGCGGCCCGTTTGGACTTCACCCTCGACGAGATCGAGGACCTGCGCATCGCGGTCGACGAGGCCTGCGCGATCCTGCTGCAGCAGGCCGTGCCCGGCTCGGTGCTCAGTTGCGTCTTCCGGCTGGTCGACGACTCGCTCGAGGTCACCGTCTCGGCTCCGACCACGGACGGTCACGCTCCCTCGCGGGACACCTTCGCGTGGACCGTCCTGTCCGCTCTGGCGGGCAAGGTCTCCTCCGCCGTGGACGACGACAAAACCGTGTCGATCAGCCTCTACAAACAGCGCGGCGCCGGACCCGGTCCGGCGTGAGGAACGGGGACGGGCCGGTGCGGGACGAAGAACACGGCACACGGGAACTGCCGCCGACGGGCGGGATCACGCCCCGTGCGGACGGGGCCGGGAGCCGGGGCCAGGACGGCCCGACCGGTCCGGACTGCACACCCCGCCGCGGCGGCACGACGAACCGCGGCGGCGCGGCCGGCCGGGCCGGTGTCACCGGTGCCGCCACGACGGGGCGCCCCGGCCGCGGCCGCGGTCCGGCACACCCGGCGGGCGGCATCGAGGGCATTCCCGAGCAGGCCAGGCCGCACCCGGACGACGACCCGCTCAAGCTCGCCCTGCCGGGCGAGGGGCGGCCGGAACGCGACGAGGCCGCCCGGGGGGCGACACCTCCGGTGCGGGGCGGTGTCCGCACCGGCCTCGGGGTGCCTGACCCCGCACAGGGTTCCGGGAAGGAGGCGAGGGCTCGGCGAAGGGCGACGGGCGGGACGATGAGCGAGCACGAGCGACACTCCGAGGACGCCGCGCAGAGCGTGCCGAGCGTGCCCACGGCGCGGCACGACTCCCAGGACCGCAGCGGCGCACGCGCGCTCTTCGTCCAGCTGCGCGCCCTGCCTCAGGGCAGCCCGGAGTACGCCGAGCTGCGCAACCAGCTGGTCCGGATGCACCTGCCGCTCGTCGAGCACCTCGCCCGCCGCTTCCGCAACCGAGGGGAGCCGCTGGACGACCTCACCCAGGTGGCCACCATCGGGCTGATCAAGTCCGTCGACCGCTTCGATCCCGATCGCGGAGTGGAATTCTCCACGTACGCGACACCGACGGTGGTCGGCGAGATCAAGCGGCACTTCCGGGACAAGGGCTGGGCGGTGCGGGTGCCGCGCCGGCTGCAGGAGCTGCGGCTGTCGCTCACCACGGCGACGGCGGAGCTGTCCCAGCTGCACGGCCGCTCCCCCACGGTGCACGAGCTGGCCGAGAAGCTGTCGATCTCCGAGGAGGAGGTCCTGGAGGGCCTGGAGTCGGCCAACGCCTACTCCACGCTGTCCCTGGACGTCCCGGACACCGACGACGAGTCCCCGGCGGTCGCCGACACCCTCGGCGCGGAGGACGAGGCGCTGGAGGGCGTCGAGTACCGCGAGTCGCTCAAACCGCTGCTGGAGGACCTGCCGCCGCGGGAGAAGCGCATCCTGCTGCTGCGGTTCTTCGGCAACATGACCCAGTCGCAGATCGCCCAGGAGGTCGGCATCTCGCAGATGCACGTCTCCCGTCTGCTCGCCCGCACACTGGCCCAGCTGCGGGAGAAGCTGCTGGTGGAGGAGTAGGCGGCCGGCGGCACGTGTGGTCGCGGCGCCGGTGCGGGTGCGCCGCGGCCGCCCGGCGCGGCTGCCGCCGCATTGCGGCCGCCGCCCGTCCACGGCGGACGGCGGCGGGTCCGTCAGCGCTGCTCGCCCTCGCTCGCGCGGCCCGGGCCCCTGATGCCCAGCGCCCGGGTCGTGGCCGGGTTCACCAGCAGGACCAGGGCGCCCACCGCCACGACCGTGAGCGCGATGCCCGCCGGGACGGCCACGCCGTCCGCGTGCAGCAGACTGTAGGCCACGGGCAGGGCCATGACCTGGGTGATCACCGCCGGGCCACGGCTCCAGCTGCGCCGGAGCAGCAGCCCCCGCGTCGCCAGCAGCGGCAGCAGCGCGAGCAGCAGCACGGTGAGCCCGCCGGTGACGGCCTGCTGCCGGTCGGCGTCACCGGTGAGGCCGAGGACGAGCATCCACAGGCCGCCGGCGAGCAGCGCGAGCGCCTCCAGCGCGCACAGCGCCGCCGCGTACGTCAGCCGCCGCGGCCGTGCGGTGGGGGCGTCCGTGGTCTCGGAGGTCGGGTTCCGCTCACTGCTCACCCCATGAAGGGTAGCCCTCGCGGCCCGGATGGCCTCATGCAGGCTCACGCCCGTCCTCTCACCGTTTCCCCGCCTCCCGCTGTGCCCTGTACCGCCCGGTAGGTACGCTGCACCTCATGCGTGCACTTCTCGTGGTCAACCCGGCGGCAACCACCACAAGCGCACGTACGCGCGACGTCCTGATCCACGCGTTGGCCAGCGAGATGAAACTGGACGCGGTCACCACCGAGTACCGGGGCCACGCCCGCGACCTGGCACGGCAGGCCGCCCAGGGCCGGGACGTGGACCTGGTGGTGGCACTCGGCGGCGACGGCACCGTCAACGAGGTGGTCAACGGCCTGCTGCACCGAGGCCCGGACCCCGAGCACCTGCCCCGCCTCGCGGTGGTGCCCGGCGGCTCCACCAACGTCTTCGCCCGCGCCCTGGGCCTGCCCAACGACGCCGTGGAGGCCACCGGCGCCCTGCTGGATGCGCTGCGGGCCGGCAGCGAGCGCACGGTCGGGCTGGGCCTGGCCTCGGGAACACCCGGCAGCGCCGACGCCGCGGTCCCCGCGCGCTGGTTCACCTTCAACGCCGGGCTCGGCTTCGACGCCGGCGTGGTCGGGCGAGTGGAGCAGCACCGCGAGCGCGGCAAGAAGTCCACGCACGCCCTGTACGTGCGGCAGGTGGTGCGCCAGTTCCTCGGCGAGCCGAGCAAGCGCCGCGGTTCGGTCACACTCACCCGGCCCGGCGAGGAGGACGTCACGGACCTGGTGGTGGCGATAGTGTCGAACACCTCACCGTGGACCTATCTGGGCAATCGCCCCTTGTACACCTCGCCGAAGGCCTCTTTCGACACCGGGCTCGACGTGCTGGGTCTCAGCCGGCTGTCCACGGCCGCGGTCGCCCGGTACGGCACGCAGTTGCTCACGTCGTCCCCCGAGCGCGGCCCTCAGGGCCGGCATGCCGTCTCGCTGCACGATCTGAGCACGTTCACCTTGCAATCGAAGGTGCCGCTGCCCCTGCAGATGGACGGCGACCACCTGGGACTGCGTACCAGTGTGACGTTCACAGGTGTACGTCGTGCACTGCGTGTGATTGTGTGAGCGGAAGCGGCAAAAGTCCTTTCAGTCGAACGTTTAGGCCAGTCTCCACCCCATGGAAGTACGGCTGTGACCTAGTCGACACCGAAGATTCCTAAAAAACTTGCCGGAGGGGGTTGTATCCGCCGCCGAGGTTTGCGAGTCTCTACGTGGCGATCAGGACGGCGCCCGGATCGGGCCCCGGAGATCGCCGGAACCCCTCTTCAATCCACAGGACCACGCCTGGTCAGCCTGGCGGTAGGCCCTTCACTTGTTGAGGGATTCGTGAAAGCGTTCACATTCACAAGCACCGAGCACGTAACACCAAGGAGAGGTAGCAGCCATGGACTGGCGTCACCGCGCCGTTTGCCGCGAGGAAGACCCCGAGCTCTTCTTCCCCATCGGCAACACCGGTCCTGCGCTGCTGCAGATCGAGGAAGCCAAGGCCGTCTGCCGTCGCTGCCCGGTTATCGAGCAGTGCCTGCAGTGGGCGCTCGAGTCCGGCCAGGACTCCGGCGTCTGGGGTGGTCTCAGCGAGGACGAGCGCCGCGCCATGAAGCGCCGCGCCGCCCGCAACCGGGCCCGTCAGGCCTCCGCCTGACCACGGCCACCCCGCTGACAGCCTGAGCTTGGCGGCGCGTACGGCCAGTACGCATCTCCCGCCCCCGAGCCGCAGCGCGCAGTACCCCCGATGCTCCCCGAGCCTGAGGCAGGGGGTACACCCCATGCAGGTGGGGCAGCACGAGCGACAGCCCCGGACCGTCGAGGTCCGGGGCTCTTTGCTGTGCTCGTCGCAGGCCCGTACGCGTCAGGAAGCCGCGCTCGTCACGAGCGAACCGCCGCCCGCCTCGGTCATGGCCCGCCCAGGTGTGTCAGGTGTGCGCACACATGTGTCACTTGGGTGCGCTCACGGGCACGTCGAGAATCACCCGGGTGCCCCGCCCGGGGGCGGGAACCATGTCGAAGGTCCCCCCCAGCTCGCCCTCGACCAGGGTGCGGACGATCTGCAGGCCGAGGTTGCCGGAGGTGTGCGGGTCGAAGCCCGGGGGCAGTCCCACGCCGTCGTCCTGCACGGTGACCAGCAGCCGCGCCTCGCGCGAGGTGCCGCCGCGCACCGCGGACACCTCGACCGTGCCGGTGTCGCCCTGCCGGAAGCCGTGCTCCAGAGCGTTCTGCAGGATCTCGGTGAGCACCATCGACAAGGGGGTGGCGACCTCGGCGTCCAGGATCCCGAACCGTCCCGAGCGCCGGCCGGTCACCTTGCCCGGCGAGATCTCCGCGACCATGGCGAGCACCCGGTCGGCGATGTCGTCGAACTCCACCCGCTCGTCCAGGTTCTGCGACAGCGTCTCGTGGACGATCGCGATGGAGCCCACCCGGCGCACCGCCTCCTCCAGAGCCTCCCGGCCGCGCTGGGACTCGATGCGCCGGGCCTGGAGCCGCAGCAGGGCGGCGACCGTCTGCAGGTTGTTCTTGACCCGGTGGTGGATCTCCCGGATCGTCGCGTCCTTGGTGATCAACTCGCGTTCGCGGCGGCGCAGTTCGGTGACGTCCCGCAACAGCACCAGCGAACCGATGCGGGTGTCCTTGGGTTTGAGCGGGATGGCCCGGAACTGGATCACCCCGTCGCTGGCCTCGATCTCGAACTCGCGCGGCGCCCAGCCGCTGGCCAGCTTCACCAGCGCCTCGTCCACAGGGGCGCGGGAGGGGGCCAGTTCGGCGGTGACCTCGCCGAGGTGCTGGCCGACCAGGTCGGTGGCCAGGCCGAGGCGGTGGTAGGCGGACAGCGCGTTCGGTGAGGCGTACTGGACGATGCCGTCCGCGTCCAGCCGGATCAGCCCGTCGCCGACGCGCGGCAGGGCGTCCATGTCGACCTGCTGGTCCGGGAACGGGAAGGAGCCGGCCGCGATCATCTGCGCCAGATCGGAGGCGCTCTGCAGATACGTCAGCTCCAGCCGGCTCGGGGTGCGCACGGTCAGCAGGTTGGTGTTGCGTGCGATGACGCCGAGCACCCGGCCCTCGCGCCGCACCGGGATGGACTCGACGCGGACGGGCACCTCCTCGCGCCACTCCGGGTCGCCCTCGCGCACGATCCGTCCCTCGTCGAGCGCGGCGTCCAGCATCGGGCGGCGGCCGCGCGGCACGAGGTGGCCGACCATGTCGTTCTGGTAGGAGGTCGGGCCGGTGTTGGGCCGCATCTGGGCGACGGAGACATAGCGGGTGCCGTCCCGGGTGGGCACCCACAGGACCAGGTCGGCGAAGGACAGGTCGGCCAGCAGCTGCCACTCCGAGACCAGCAGGTGGAGCCACTCGAGGTCGGAGTCGTCGAGCGCGGTGTGCTGGCGCACGAGTTCGTTCATGGAGGGCACGTCTGCGAGCGTACCCGCACGTTTGTACAGGCCCGAAACGCCATGCGCCCGTGCGTGTGCGCGGGCCGACGCCGCGGATGCGCGGACACCCGCGGGCCGCGGCGCCTGGGAGGGACCCTCAACCCTCCCGGCACCGCAGCCCGGAGCATCATCGGCCTGAAGGGTGTGCGGTCCCCTGCGGCCGAGTACGAGGAGCCGGAGCAGTCAGGGCAGAGAGCACCGGTTCCCCGGTCCGCCCTCCTGTGCGGGGGAGGACGGATGCCGTGGACCTCGTCCGCGACCGGCACGCGCCGGCACGCCGCGAGGCGTGCCCCGAAGGGCTCGCTTCGATTCTGGACTAGACCACTTGGCCCTGTCTATGAGCGGGACGGACTTCGCCGGGATTTTCCCGCCCGGTCCCCCGCTCGTGTCTCCCCGGCCCACCGCGCGCGGCACCCTGGTCCGCCGAGGCGGTCCGCACGGGCACCCTGGCCCGCCGGGGCGGTCCGCACGGGCACCCGGGCCGGCCGGGGCGGGCGCGGTGGCGGGGACCGCCCCGCGCGCCGGACGCTGGAACCGGTGGGCGAAAGGGATGCTCCGCAGCCCTTCGCGCCCGCCCTCGCGGCGGCCATCCGCGGCGCCGGGTCCGGCCCCGCAGAACGGGCGCCGGCAGGCGTCCGACAGGCATCCGGCGTGGCGGACCGACGCTGTCCGGCCCAGGTACCGCAAGGGGCCGTTCTGCTAGATTGGTCTAAACCACATGGCCCTCGTTACCGGGTCCAGTCCTCATCTCGGCTCTCCTCAGATCGGCAGGCCCAAGGTGGAAGTTGTCATCGTTCCGGACGCCAGGGCGGGTGGCGAACTCGTCGCCGAGGCCATGGCGCAGCTGCTGCGACGGAAGCCCGACGCCCTCCTGGGGGTCGCCACGGGTTCGACCCCGCTGCCCGTCTACGAGGCGCTGGCGGCCAAGGTGCGCTCCGGGGCCGTGGACACCTCGCATGCCCGGATCGCCCAGCTCGACGAGTACGTGGGACTGCCCGCGGACCACCCCGAGTCGTACCGCTCGGTGCTGCGCCGTCAGGTGCTCGAACCCCTCGGGATCGGGATGGACGCCTTCCTGGGCCCGGACGGCACCGCCGAGGACGTGCAGGCCGCGTGCGCGGCGTACGACAGGGCGCTCGCGGAGGCCGGCGGGGTCGATCTGCAGCTGCTCGGCATCGGCACCGACGGGCACATCGGGTTCAACGAGCCGTGCTCCTCGCTCGCCTCGCGCACGCGGATCAAGACGCTGACCGAGCAGACCCGGCTGGACAACGCGCGCTTCTTCGGCGACGACGTCGACCAGGTGCCGCACCACGTCATCACCCAGGGCATCGGGACGATCCTGGAGGCCCGCCACCTGGTGCTGCTGGCCACCGGCGAGGGCAAGGCGGACGCGGTGGCCGCGAGCGTGGAGGGGCCGGTCGCCGCCGTCTGCCCTGCCTCCGCGCTCCAGCTGCACCCGCACGCCACGGTCGTCGTCGACGAAGCGGCCGCCTCCAAGCTGAAGCTCGCCGACTACTTCCGGCACACCTACGCCCACAAGCCGTCGTGGCAGGGTTTGTGAGGGCTCCCGGCCGCACACGGAGGCGCCGGCCACCCGCGGGGTGACCGGCGCCTTCCTCGTCCCTGTGGTTCGTCCCTGTGGTCCGTCCCTGTGGTTCGGGATGCCGTACACCGTCCGGAAGCCCGGGCCGCGGATCACGGCTCCGGCCGGCCGCGCCCGGCCCCCGCGGCGGTCACGTCCCGGCGACGACCTCCGCCGCCGCCCGGCCGCAGACCCGGGCCGCGCCGTGGGTGGCGAGGTGGAGGGCGCCGCGGGGCGGTGCCTGCGGCAGGCCCATCTCGACGACGACGGTGTCGGGGCGGGCCGCGAGCAGGGTGTCCAGGGCGGCCGCCATCCACGGATGACGGTGCTCGTCGCGGACGACGGCCACCACCCGGCGCTCGCCGGCCGCCGCCAGGGCCGCACGGCCGGCGTCCTCGCCGGCGAAGCTGCCGGTGCGAGTGCCGGGCAGCAGCCCTGCCAGCTCCGCGCCCACGCCCCACGGGGTCTCGCTGCCGACCGCGATGTTGGCGGCCGGGGTGAACACGGCGACGTACGGCGGCGCGGTGAGCGGGGTGAAGGTGTCGGCGACGGTGACCCGCAGGGCGCGGCGGGCCGCGCGCAGCCCGACCTCGGGGTCGGCAACGCCGTCGTCCGGGCCGCGCCGCGCGGCGGCGGTCCAGCGGGCCAGGGCGCGCACCCGCTCGGCGGCGTCCGCGAGCCGTTCCTCGGGCAGCTCGCCGGAGCGGACCGCCTCGACCAGGGCATCGCGCAGGGCGCGGATCGTCTCGTCGTCGGCGAGGCCGCCGCCCACACAGATGGCGTCCGCGCCCGCGGCGATGGCGAGCACGCTGCCGCGCCGGATGCCCCAGGTGCCGGAGACGGCCCGCATCTCCATGCCGTCGGTGACGATCAGGCCGTCGTAGCCCAGTTCGCCGCGCAGCAGGTCGGTCAGCACCCGCGGGGACAGAGTGCCCGGGCGGTCGGGGTCCAGGGCGGGCACGAGGATGTGCGCGCTCATCACCGCCTTGGTGCCGGCGGCGATCGCGGCGCGGAACGGCGCGAGTTCGCGGGCGTGCAGCACCTCGGTGTCCACGTCGACGCGGGGCAGGGCGTGGTGGGAGTCGACCGCGGTGTCGCCGTGCCCGGGGAAGTGCTTGGTGCAGGCGGCCACGCCGGCGGACTGCAGGCCGGTGACGTAGGCGGCGGTGTGCCGGGCGACCAGATCGGGGCTCGCGCCGAAGGAGCGGACGCCGATGACCGGGTTGTCCGGGTTGGAGTTGACGTCCGCGGAGGGCGCCCAGTTGAGGTTCACCCCGCACTCGGCCAGGCGCCGGCCGAGCTCACGGGCCACGGCCCGGGTCAGCTCCACGTCGTCCACGGCGCCGAGCGCATGGTTGCCGGGGAAGCTGGATCCGGTGTGCACCTCCAGGCGGGTGACGTCACCGCCCTCCTCGTCGACGGCGACCAGCACGTCCTCGCGTTCGGCGCGCAGCTGGGCGGTCAGGGCGGCGAGCTGTTCGGCGGAGGCGATGTTGCGGCCGAACAGCCCCACCGCGGCCAGCCCCTCCCCCAGGCGCCGGAGCAGCCAGTCGGGGGCGGTGGTGCCGGTGAAGCCCGGCTGGAGGACCGTCAGCGCGTCGCGGGTCAGGCTGTCGGTGCCCCGGGCACAGGTGGTCATGGGGTGGTGTCATCCCTTCACGGCGCCCGCGGTCAGACCCGCGGCCATCTTGCGCTGGACGAGCAGGAACAGCACGACGATCGGCACGGCCATCATGGTGGCGCCGGCCATCATCGGGGCGTATTCCGTGCCGTGCTTGGTGGTGAAGTTGCCGAGCCAGACGGTGGCGGTCTGATGCTCCTGGCTCATCAGCATCAGGGCGTACAGGTACTCGTTCCAGGCCTGGATGAAGCCGTACACGGAGGTGGCGACCATGCCGGGGGCGAGCAGCGGGAAGACGACGCGGAGGAAGGCGCCGGTGCGGGAGCAGCCGTCGACCATGGCCGCCTCCTCCAGTTCGCGGGGGATGTTGACGATGAAGCCGCGCAGCGTCCACACCGTGAACGGGAGGATGAAGGTCAGGTAGGTGATGATGAGGCCGGTGAGCTTGTCGTACTGACCGAGGTCGTTCAGCAGCAGGAAGATCGGGATGATCATGGCGACCAGCGGGATCATCTGCACCGCCAGGATGCCGACGATCACGGTCTTGCGGCCGCGGAAGGCGAACCGGGAGATGGCGAGCGCGGCCAGCAGACCGATCACCATGCCGATCACCACGACCGACAGCGACACCACGAGGCTGCGCCCGACCGGCCCCCAGAAGTCGGCGATGTCCAGGGCCCGGCGGAAGTTGGCGAGGGTGACGCCGGTCGGCAGCAGGCTGGGGTCCGGGTCGATGGCGTCCTTGGCCGGTTTGAACGCGGTGTCGAGCATCCAGTACAGGGGGAAGCCCAGGACGACGAAGACGATCAGGCCGAGCAGGTTCCAGCCGGCCTTCGTGGTCCGGCGGCGCCCCCTGGGAAGGCCCGCGCCGCCCGCGCTGCTCGTGCTGCTCATGCCGCTCACTCGACGTCCCCGATCTTCAGCATCTGGCGCATGTACACGGCGACCACGCCCAGCAGCAGCACCACGGTGAGCAGGGCGATCGCCGAGCCCTGGGCGTAGTCGTTGACCTGGAAGGCACGGTCGTAGGAGTAGGTGTTGAGGACCTGGAACTCCGCCTCGGGGTGTCCGCCGCGCATGACGAACACCTGCGGGAAGACACCCATGTCCCAGATCACCGACAGGGTTGTGAGCATCACGACGACCGGCTTGAGGACGGGCAGGGTGACGTAGCGGAAGACGCCCCAGGCGCCCGCGCCGTCCAGCCGCGCGGCCTCCTCCAGTTCCTTCGGCACCTGGGTCAGGCCTGCCAAGAGCGTGATGACGACGAACGGCACGGCGCCCCACACCACCAGCAGCATGATCACGGCCAGGCCCTCGGGTCCGCTGGCGAACCAGTTGTGGCCGATCAGGTGCACGCCGGGCAGCTTGCTGAGCAGCGCGTTGAGGATGCCGTAGTCGGAGTCGAAGAGCCACTTGAAGACGGTGGTGGCGACGATGACCGGCATGCCCCAGCTGGCCACCAGCACCACGTTGACCAGGGTCTTCACCCAGGGCGACACCCGCTGCAGCAGCAGCGCGATCGCCATGCCGAGGACCATGGTGCAGATCACCGAGCCGGCGGCGAAGACGAGCGTGCGCAGCACCACCTGCCAGAACTCGCCGTCGCCGAGCACGGCACGGAAGTTGGCGAAGCCGACCCACTCGGCATCCTGGAACCCCCACAGCTGCGGCTGGCCGAACTTCTGGAAGGACAAGGTGACCAGCCGCACCAGCGGATAGGCCATGACCAGGACCAGGACCAGCAGGCAGGGCACGAGGAGCAGCCAGGGCGTCGCGGCCCCGCCCGTCCCGCGCGGCCGTCCGGGCTGCCGCGGGGCGGCCGGTGGCGGTGCCTGCCGCGGTGGCGGCACCTTGACAGGGGTGGTCGTGTCTGCGGCACTCATCGCGCGCTCCTCAGCGGTCCTGAAGGTCGTGTGAAACCCTCCGCGCGGCCGCGGGAGATCCGGCGCCGCACGGCCGTACGAGAAGCGGGGCCCCGCGGCGGCGGGACCCCGCACCCGGGTCACTTGGTGTTGATCACCTTGTCGATCGCCGCGTCCGCCTCCTTGGCGGCCGCCTCGACGGACTTCTTGCCGGTGGCGATGGACTGCAGCATCGTCTGCAGCACCTGGGCCTTCTCCACCTGGCCCCAGCCCGGGGCCGTCGGCACGAACCAGCTGGACTCGGCCGCGATGGCCGGGACCGCGGTCTTCGGGTCCTTCTTCAGCGCCGCGAGGTCGGTGGTGTTGTTGGGCAGGTTGCCCTTGGCCGCCAGGACCTTCTGGCCGGAGGGGCCGGTGAAGGCGTTGATCCACTCGGCGGCGAGGTCCTGCGCTGTGGACTTGACCGGGACGGCGAGGTCCGAACCGCCCAGGAAGACGGGCATGTTCTTGCCGGACGGACCCGGCATCACGAAGTTCTCGATCTTGTCGGCGAGCCCTCCGACCTTGTCGTTCTTCGGGTCGGCGGCGGTCGCGCCCTCCCAGGCGGCGGCGAAGATCATGCCGGACTTGCCCTGGCCGTAGACGATCGGCCGGTCGGACTCGTCCTTGGTCTTGTCGCCGTGCATGTACCTGTCGAGGACCTGCTTGTACGCCTTGAGGCCCTTGAGGGACTGGGGCGAGGACAGGGTGGCCTTCCACTGGCCGCCCTCCTCCTCGGCGATGGCGCCGCCGGCGTCGTAGACGAAGGACATGGCCGCGTACCAGTCACGGCTGGGCTGGTACCAGGCGCTGAACTCGTCGCCCTTCGCCTTCTGCACCTTGTCCAGGTCGGACAGGAGTTCCTGGTACGTCTTCGGCGTGGACTTCACCCCGGCCGAGGCGAAGACGTCCTTGCGCCAGTTGGCGACGCGGCCGCCCGCGTAGTAGGGGACGCCGTAGGTCTTGCCCTCGTAGGTCACCGACTGTTTCAGACCGTCCAGCCAGGCCGAGGAGTTGGCGAACTTCGCCGGGTCCAGGGGGGCGAAGGCGCCCTTGACCATGTAGCCGAGCATCTCGGTGTTGCCCATCTCGACGACGTCGGGGGCCTTGTCGGTGGCGAGGACGGCGTCGAGCTTGGAGTTCTTGTCGGGCCAGCCGTAGTACTCGTGCTTGATCGTCAGCCCCGGGTGCTTGGCCTTCACCGCGTCGTCGGCGGACTTGACCAGCTCGGGCCAGTTGTTCTGGGCGTCCACGGTGAGCCAGACGGTCAGCTCCTTGGCGTCGGCGCCCTTGCCCGAGCCCCCGCCGTCGCTTCCGCACGCCGCGACGGAGAACACCATGCCCGCGATGCCGATCGCGGCAATCAGCTTGCGCTTCACGCCACCCTCCTCAGGGATGCCACAGACCCCCCGCCTCCCTGCGGCCGGCGACGGTCGAGCGTCGGCGCGCACCGCCCTCGGGGCCGGGACCGGCCAAATGGTGTAGACCAGTACCGGGGGAGCTTGGCTTAGACCATTTGGGCTGTCAAGAGTGCGAAGACCCGCTCAGACGGTCCGTTACGGGACCGCGATATGCAGGGACCTTTCATTGCTCTTCCGGGCAAACGGACGCCCGCGCCGGCCGGCGCCGCCACCTGTCGTGCCGCCCTGCCGCGGCTCGCCGGCGCCCCGGCGGCACCGTCCACCTTGGCATGTGGTGGACTAGACCAGCAGAGGTCACGACGGTATACAGAGAGATCACGCAGCGTGCGGGTGGCGGCCCGGCACGGCGGGCCGTGCCACGATGTGAACGTGGCCGATGGATACGGGTCGCTTCGGCACCGGAGCCGGGAAGGCAGAGCATGAGCACCGACGTCAGCAGTGCGGAGAACGAGGGTGGGGCGAGTGTCCGTACCGCGCGCGTGCCCAAGTACTACCACCTGAAGAAGCATCTCCTCGACATGACCCGCACCCAGGCGCCCGGGACGCCCGTCCCGCCCGAGCGGACGCTGGCGGCGGAGTTCGACACCTCGCGCACCACCGTGCGCCAGGCGCTGCAGGAGCTGGTCGTCGAGGGCCGGCTGGAGCGCATCCAGGGCAAGGGCACCTTCGTGGCCAAGCCGAAGGTCTCCCAGGCGCTGCAGCTGACCTCCTACACCGAGGACATGCGCGCCCAGGGCCTGGAGCCGACCTCGCAGCTGCTCGACATCGGCTACATCACCGCCGACGACCGCCTCGCCGGCCTGCTGGACATCGCCCCCGGCGGCCGGGTGCTGCGCATCGAGCGGCTGCGCATGGCCAACGGCGAGCCGATGGCCATCGAGACCACCCATCTGTCGGCCAAGAGGTTTCCTGCGCTGCGCCGCAGCCTGGCGAAGTACACCTCGCTGTACACCGCTCTCGCCGAGGTCTACGACGTCCACCTGGCCGAGGCCGAGGAGACCATCGAGACCTCGCTGGCCACCCCGCGCGAGGCGGGTCTGCTCGGCACCGACGTGGGGCTGCCGATGCTGCTGCTCTCCCGGCACTCCCTGGACCGCACCGGCCGGCCCGTGGAGTGGGTGCGGTCGGTCTACCGCGGCGACCGCTACAAGTTCGTCGCCCGGCTCAAGCGGCCGGCCGACTGACCCCGGGCCGCCGGTCGCCGCGAAGGGCCGGGCCGCCCCCTTGATCGAACAAACAGTCGATCCCGAACCGTTATCGGCCAGGGGAACCGATATGCGGACAAGGGGTTCCGTTACTTCGGCACGTGACCTAGATTGCCTGCGCATTACCCAGGTGATCGCAAGATCACGCTGCTCAGCGAGGGGACGGAGCCTCACATGTCAGATGCCCCAGAAGTCCGCGGAGGGGTGGTGACCCCCGTCCGGGTGGTCATCGGCCTCTGTCTCGTCGCGCCGTTCGTGGCGATGCTGTGGGTCGGGTCCTACGCCACGACCGACCCCACGTTCATCGGCATCCCGTTCTTCTACTGGTACCAGATGGTGTGGGTGCTGATCTCCACGGCGCTGACCATGATCGCGTACCGGCTCTGGCAGCGTGACCAGCGCGCCCGCGCGTCCCGCGAGAACGGCACGGCGGCGAAGGGCGGTGCGGCGCGATGAAGGACGGCGTCAACGGCATCGCACTCGGCGTCTTCATCTTCTTCTTCGTGCTCGTCACCGTCATGGGCTTCCTGGCCGCCCGGTGGCGCAAGGCGGAGAACGAGCACAGCCTGGACGAGTGGGGCCTGGGCGGACGGTCGTTCGGCACCTGGATCACCTGGTTCCTGCTCGGCGGCGACCTGTACACGGCGTACACCTTCGTCGCGGTGCCCGCGGCGATCTACGCCACCGGCGCGGCCGGGTTCTTCGCGGTGCCGTACACGATCCTGGTCTACCCGCTGATCTTCACCTTCCTGCCGCGCCTGTGGTCGGTCTCCCACCGGCACGGCTACGTCACCACCTCCGACTTCGTGCGCGGCCGGTTCGGTTCCAAGGGCCTGTCGCTGGCGGTGGCGCTCACCGGCATCCTCGCCACCATGCCGTACATCGCGCTCCAGCTCGTCGGCATCCAGGCGGTGCTGGACGTGATGGGCGTCGGCGGCGGCGAGAACACCAACTGGTTCGTCAAGGACCTGCCGCTGCTGATCGCCTTCGGTGTGCTGGCCGCGTACACCTACTCGTCCGGCCTGCGCGCCCCGGCGCTGATCGCGTTCGTGAAGGACGCGCTGATCTACATCGTCATCGCGGTCGCGATCATCTACATCCCGATCAAACTGGGCGGGTTCGACGACATCTTCGCGAAGGCGGGCGAGAAGTTCACGAAGACGGGGGCGGGTTCCGTCACGCCGCCGGAGGGGGCCCGGTGGACGTACGCCACGCTGGCCCTGGGCAGCGCGCTCGCGCTGTTCATGTACCCGCACTCGATCACCGCGACGCTGTCCTCGCGCAGCCGTGAGGTGATCCGCCGCAACACCACGATCCTGCCGCTGTACTCGCTGATGCTGGGCCTGCTGGCGCTGCTGGGCTTCATGGCGATCGCGGGCGGGATCACCGTGAGCAACGGCCAGCTGGCCATTCCGCAGCTGTTCGAGAACATGTTCCCGGACTGGTTCACGGGCGTGGCCTTCGCGGCCATCGGCATCGGCGCGCTGGTGCCCGCGGCCATCATGTCGATCGCGGCCGCGAACCTGTTCACCCGCAACATCTACAAGGACTTCATCAAGCCGGACGCCACGGCGGAGCAGGAGACCCGCGTCTCCAAGCTGGTGTCCCTGCTGGTGAAGGTGGGCGCCCTGGTCTTCGTCCTCACCATGGACAAGACGGTCGCCATCAACTTCCAGCTGCTGGGCGGCATCTGGATCCTGCAGACCTTCCCGGCCCTGGTCGGCGGCCTGTTCACGCGCTGGTTCCACCGCTGGGCGCTGCTGGCCGGCTGGGCGGTCGGCATGGTCTACGGCACCGTCGCCGCCTACGGGGTGGCCTCGCCGACGCAGAAGCACTTCGGCGGTTCGGCCGCCGAGATCCCCGGCATCGGCGAGACCGGCTACATCGGCATGACGGCCTTCGTGCTCAACGTCCTGGTCACTGTAATCCTCACCGTCGTCCTGCGGGCGTTCAAGGCGCCCGACGGCGTCGACGAGACCCGGCCCGAGGACTACACCAAGGACGCCGGCGACCCGGACGTCCAGGTGGAACTGCCGCCCGCCACCGCGGGTTCCGCCCACTGAGCCGTACGCCGCAGCGACACGTCGACGGGCCGCCGGGAAGGACCGGCGGCCCGTTGTCATACCCCTCCGGCACACTCGGGCCCATGGACATCATGATTCGGCCGGCCGAGCCCGGCGAGTACGGCACTCTCGGGGGAATCACCGCAGAGGCCTATCTGCGCGACGGGCTGCTCGACTTCGGCGAGAGCGACGCCTACCTGGCCGAGCTGAGGGACGTGGGCAAGCGGGCGGCCGCCGCGGAGGTGCTGGTGGCCGTGGCGGACGGGACGGTGCTCGGCGGCGTCACCTTCGTGCCCGCGGGCGGCCCCATGGCCGAGATCGCCGGGCCCGGGGAGGCGGAGATACGGATGCTCGCGATCGCGCCCGAGGCACGCCGCCGGGGTGCCGGCGAGGCCCTGGTGCGGGCGTGCGTGGAGCGGGCCCGGGCCGTCCCCGGCTGCGTCCGCCTGGTGCTGTCCACCCAGCGCACCATGCGCGCCGCCCACCGCATCTACGAGCGCCTGGGGTTCGTCCGGGTACCGGAACGCGACTGGAACCCCCTGCCGCACGTGGACGACATCATGCTGCTCGCCTACGCGCTGACGCTCTGACCCGCTCCACCGACGATCCGGCACCGGCCACAACATCTGGGGGTGGTTTCTCGGCCCGGCACAAGATGTATGCTCATGCTCGCTGTCGCCGCAGGGGAATCCGGTGCGAATCCGGAACTGTCCCGCAACGGTGTACTCATACCCCCGTGCCCGCGGGGAGCCGGTCCCGGCTGCCCGCGTGCCCGTGGACGAGCGTCAGTCCGAGGACCTGCCGACAGTGCGCCCGGCCGTCCGGTCCGGGCGCCTGACGTCCGGGCCTCGCGGATTGGGCCGGTGGACGCGGCGCCGCCGTGCGTCCGTGGCTGCCCCCTGCCCTCGGCGAGGCCCCGAGCCGAGCGAGGGAGAGCACCACGTGACCATCGCGCCCGCCGATCCTGCGTCAGCCGCGGGTCTGGACCCCGACGGTCCCGGTGCCGCACTGCTGCGCACCCTGACCGAGCTGACCGCCGGCCTTCCCGGCACCGACCCCGGACGGGTCGCCGCCGCCGCGCTGCGCGGCCGTTCCGCCCACGCCGACGAGGCGGAGCTGCGGGAACTGGCCACCGAGGCGGCCGCCGGGCTGATCGCCGAGGACCCCGCCTACTCGCGGCTCGCCGCCCGGCTGCTGCTGCTCTCCCTGCGGGCCGAGGCGGCCTCGCAGGGCGTCACGTCCTTCAGCGGGTCCGTGGCCGTCGGCCACCGCGAGGGGCTGATCGCCGACCGGACCGCCGCGTTCGTGCGGCGGCACGCCGCCCGCCTGGACGCCACCGTGGACCCGGCCGCCGACGACCGCTTCGGCTACTTCGGGCTGCGCACCCTGCACAGCCGCTATCTGCTGCGGCACCCGCACACCCGGAAGGTGATCGAGACACCGCAGTACTTCCTGCTGCGCGTCGCCGCCGGTCTCGCCGCGGACGACAGCGACCGTGCCGTGGACGAGGTGGCCGCGCTGTACGGGCTGATGAGCCGGCTGGAGTATCTGCCGTCCTCCCCCACACTGTTCAACTCCGGTACGCGGCACCCCCAGATGTCGTCCTGCTACCTGCTGGACTCCCCCAAGGACGAGCTGGACTCCCTCTACGAGCGCTACCACCAGGTCGCCCGCCTGTCGAAGCACGCCGGCGGCATCGGCATCGCCTACTGCCGTGTACGCGCCCGCGGTTCGCTGATCCGCGGCACCAACGGGCACTCCAACGGCATCGTGCCGTTCCTGAAGACGCTGGACTCCTCGGTGGCGGCGGTGAACCAGGGCGGACGGCGCAAGGGCGCGGCCGCGGTGTACCTGGAGACCTGGCACGCGGACATCGAGGAGTTCCTGGAACTCCGCGACAACACCGGCGAGGACGCGCGCCGCACCCACAACCTCAACCTCGCGCACTGGATTCCCGACGAGTTCATGCGCCGGGTGAACGCCGACGCGCCGTGGTCGCTGTTCTGCCCCTCCGACGTGCCCGAGCTGACCGACCTGTGGGGCGAGGAGTTCGACCGGGCCTACCGGGCGGCGGAGGCGAAGGGCCTGGCCCGGAAGACCCTGCCCGCCCGGGAGCTGTACGGCCGCATGATGCGCACCCTCGCGCAGACCGGCAACGGGTGGATGGCCTTCAAGGACACCGCCAACCGCACCGCCAACCAGACCGCCGAGCCGGGCCGCGTGATCCACTCCTCCAACCTGTGCACGGAGATCCTGGAGGTCACCGACGACAACGAGACCGCGGTGTGCAACCTGGGCTCGGTCAACCTCGGCGCGTTCGTGGCCGGCGGCGGCATCGACTGGGAGCGGCTGGACGCCACCGTGCGCACCGCCGTGACCTTCCTCGACCGGGTGGTCGACATCAACTACTACCCGACCGAGCAGGCGGCCCGGTCCAACGCGCGGTGGCGGCCGGTGGGCCTGGGCGTGATGGGCCTGCAGGACGTCTTCTTCCGGCTGCGGCTGCCCTTCGACTCCCCCAAGGCCCGGGCGCTGTCCACGCGGATCGCCGAGCGGATCATGCTCGCCGCCTACGAGGCCTCCGCCGGTCTGGCCGAGGCCAGCGGTCCACTGCCCGCCTGGGAGCAGACCCGCACCGCCCGGGGCGTGCTGCACCCCGACCACTACGACGTGACCCTCGCCTGGCCCGAGCGCTGGGCGGCGCTGCGCGAGCGGATCGCCGCCGTGGGCCTGCGCAACGCCCTGCTGCTGGCCATCGCGCCGACCGCCACCATCGCCTCCATCGCCGGCGCCTACGAGTGCGTCGAGCCGCAGGTGTCCAACCTGTTCAAGCGCGAGACCCTGTCGGGCGAGTTCCTCCAGGTCAACTCCTACCTGGTGGAGGAGTTGAAGAGGCTGGGCCGGTGGGACGCGGACACCCGCCAGGCGCTGCGCGAGGCCAACGGCTCGGTGCAGGGTTTGACCTGGCTCCCTGAGGACGTGCGGCGGCTGTACCGCACGGCGTGGGAGCTGCCGCAGCGCGCCCTGATCGACATGGCCGCCGCCCGCACCCCGTTCCTGGACCAGGGCCAGTCGTTGAACCTGTTCATGGAGACACCGACCATCGGCAAGCTCTCCTCGATGTACGCCTACGCCTGGAAGGCGGGCCTGAAGACGACGTACTACCTGCGCTCCCGCCCGGCGACCCGGATCGCCCCCGCGGCCCGCGCGCAGCACCCCGCCACCGTCCCCGCGCCGGCCGCACCGGCCGCGGAGGCGGTCGCCTGCTCCCTGGAAAACCCCGAGACCTGCGAGGCATGCCAGTGACGACCCACCCGACCCCCGCCCGCCCCCAGAACCTCCTCGACCCGGGTTTCGAACTGACCCTGCGGCCCATGCGCTACCCGCGGTTCTACGAGCGTTACCGGGACGCCATCAAGAACACCTGGACCGTGGAGGAGGTGGATCTGCAGGCCGACGTCCCCGACCTGGCCAGGCTCACCCCGGGCGAGCGCCACCTGATCGGCCGGCTCGTCGCCTTCTTCGCCACCGGCGACTCGATCGTGGCGAACAACCTGGTGCTCACCCTGTACAAGCACATCAACTCCCCCGAGGCACGCCTGTATCTGAGCAGGCAGCTGTTCGAGGAGGCGGTGCACGTCCAGTTCTATCTGACGCTGCTGGACACGTATCTGCCCGACCCGGACGACCGGGCGGCGGCCTTCGCGGCGGTGGAGAACATCCCGTCCATCCGGGACAAGGCCGAGTTCTGCTTCCGGTGGATCGACTCGGTGCAGGAGCTGGACCGGCTGCGCACCAAGGCCGACCGCCGGCGGTTCCTGCTGAACCTGATCTGCTTCGCCGCCTGCATCGAGGGGCTGTTCTTCTACGGGGCCTTCGCCTACGTGTACTGGTTCCGCAGCCGGGGCCTGCTGCACGGCCTGGCCACCGGCACCAACTGGGTGTTCCGCGACGAGACGATGCACATGTCGTTCGCCTTCGACGTGGTGGACACCGTCCGCGCGGAGGAGCCGGACCTGTTCGACGAGGAGCTGGGCCGGCAGGTCACGGCGATGCTCCGGGAGGCCGTCGAGGCCGAGCTGCAGTTCGCGCGCGACCTGTGCGGGGACGGCCTGCCGGGGATGAACACCGACTCGATGCGGCAGTACCTGGAGTGCGTCGCCGACCAGCGTCTGGCACGGCTCGGCTTCGCCCCGGTGTACGGCTCCGAGAACCCCTTCTCCTTCATGGAGCTGCAAGGGGTTCAGGAGCTGACCAACTTCTTCGAACGGCGGGTGTCGGCGTACCAGGTGGCGGTGGAGGGTGCGGTCGCCCTGGACGAGGACTTCTGACCTCGCCACGGGGGCGTGTGCGCCGTCCGGGACTCCTGGCCCGCGTGCTCCTGCTGTGCGCGCCGGATCCGCCGGTCGATGTGCCATTCCCGTACGGCGCCGATCGCCGGCGGAAGGATCATCAGGACCAGGAGTCCCCAGGCCACCAGCAGTCCGATCAGTCCTTGAATCTGGTCTGCGTTCATGGACACCACTGTCGCGCCGGACGCACCTGACCGTGAGTGGCAGGACTGCCGCATGCCTTCAAATTCCTGCCCCCGTGCGGCACACTGACGGGATGTTGCGGAGCGTGGCGGCCGTGGTGCTGGACGGGGTGCGCCCCTTCGAACTGGGCGTGGTCTGCGAGGTGTTCGGCGTCGACCGGAGCGACGACGGACTGCCGGTGTACGACTTCGCGGTGGTCTCGGCCGAGGGGCCCGCGCTGGGCACCCATGCCGGGGGCCTGAGCATGGCCACCCCGTACGGGCTGGACCGGCTGGAGACGGCCGATCTGATCGCCGTGCCGGCCGGGGAGGAGTTCACCTGGCGGACGTACCCGCCAAAGCTGCTCGATGCGCTGCGCCGGGCGGTCGAACGCGGGACGCGGGTGCTGAGCGTGTGCTCCGGCGTTTTCGTGCTCGGCGCCGCCGGACTGCTGGACGGCCGCCGCTGCGCGGTGCACTGGCACCACGCCGCCGAGCTGGCCCGGCGGTACCCGCGCGCGAGGGTGGAACCGGACGTGCTCTACATCGACGAGGACCCGGTGATCACCTCCGCCGGGACGGCCGCCGGCATCGACGCCTGTCTGCACATCGTGCGCAAGGAGCAGGGGCCGCAGGTCGCCAACAAGATCGCCCGGCGCATGGTGGTGCCGCCGCACCGGGAGGGCGGGCAGGCGCAGTACATCGAGCGGCCTCTGCCGCGCTCGGGCTCCGACACCGTGGCCGGGGTGCTGGCCTGGATGGAGGAGAACCTGCACCGGGAGATCACGGTGGACCAGCTCGCCGCCCTCGCGCACATGTCGCCGCGCACCTTCGCCCGCCGTTTCCAGCAGGAGACGGGCACCACGCCCTACCGCTGGCTGCTGCGCCAACGGGTGCTGCTGGCGCAGGAGCTGCTGGAGGCGACGGACCAGACGATGGACATGATCGCCGACCGGACCGGATTCGGCACGGCGGCGGCACTGCGGCATCAGTTCCAGCGGGTGCTCGGCACCACTCCGCACGCCTACCGGCGCGCGTTCGCCGGCCCGGGGACCGGATGAGACGCGGCCGAAGCGAGGGCACTGCTGGAACGGGTCGCCCTCTGCCTGCCCGCCGCAGTCGGCGGACAGCCGAACCACACCCGCTCCACCCGGATGCCGCACCGCCTCCTGGCCTGCACCGGCGTGAAGGATGCCATCTCCGAGCGCGACGTGGGCGCACTCTGCGATGCGAGAGCCGAACGTCTCCCTGCGCCGGATCGTGCCGCGCCGCCCACCCGGCCCCGGCGGACCGGCGGCGTGGCCGGTCACCCAGGCGTCATCTCGGCGGCCGCGGCGCCCGGCCGATCGTGCGGTCAGGCGCCGTGCGCAGGTGTGCCGGTCCGGGCGGCGGAGACAGGATCGCCGAGGGACGTCAGTCGTTGGGCACCACGGGGTAGCGCGGCTCCTTCTCCTCCATCTGCCGCAGCACGTCCTTGCGTTCCCGCTTGGAGAGCCGGTCGATGTACAGGGAGCCGTAGAGGTGGTCCGTCTCGTGCTGCAGGCAGCGGGCGAAGTAGCCGGTGCCGCGCACCTTGATCGGGTTGCCGCGCTCGTCCTGGCCGGTCACCTCGGCGTAGTCGGGGCGGGCCAGCGGCGCGTAGGCGCCGGGCACGGACAGGCAGCCCTCGCTGCCGTCGTCCAGGCGGCGGCGCTCGGCGGGCAGCTCCACCAGCCTGGGGTTGCAGACCACGCCGACGTGCCGCACGCCCGCGTCGTCGGCGCAGTCGTAGACGAACACCTTCAGGTCCACGCCGATCTGGTTGGCTGCCAGGCCCACGCCCTCGGCTGTGCGCTGGCTGGCGAACATGTCGGCGACCAGCTGCTGCAGCTCCTCACCGAACTCGGTGACGTCCTTGCACTCCTTGTGGAGCACCGGGTTGCCGACCACCGTGATCGGCCGCGAGGTCCCGCGCTCGCGCCACGCCCGCTCGCGTTCCTCGCAGTCCTGCGTGTCGACGACGTACCCCTCGTCGTCGACGGGGAGCACGCCCGCGTGCTGCTGATCGGTGTCCTGCTGCGCCATGACCGACGTACGCCTTCCTGCAAGCCTGTGAGATGTAGCGGATACAGCCTAAAGGGGCCGGCCACCGGCGCGGGCCGGGTCCGGGTACGGGCACCGGACGGCGGGCTCAGCAGACCTCTTCCAGGTCCCGCCAGTCCCGGGAGTCCGGGCTGTCCGCCACCCAGCCGTCCAGCAGTCCGCGCACCAGCGAGGCCGGCGCGGCCACCCCGCACTCCCGCTCCGGCACCCACAGCTGCCCGTCGGTGCGGTGTCCCAGCGGCCCGGGGTGGCCCGGCTCGCTGTGGTCGTGCGGGTCGAGGTGCACGCCGTCGCCCTCGTCGGAGGGCATCCGCGACTCCGAGCAGGTCCGGCACAGCAGCCGCACGGAGGACGACCAGTCCTCGGCGGCGAACCCGGCGTCGGCGGCGAGCTGTTCCAGCGCGTCCCGGTCCGCCTCGGTGGCCGCCTCCAGCAGCACCACCCAGGTGGGCACCGGCGAGGGCGCCCACAGCTCGATCTCGTCGAAGACGGGGAAGGTGTGTCCGTCGCCGGTGGTGCGCTCCCCGTGGGGGACGCCGTCGTGCAGCACCACCTCGCCCCAGCGCCGCCCGGAGGACGGCAGCGGGATGGACAGCACCTCGATCCGGGCCGGGTCCAGGCGCCGGCCCCACACCACCTCGGCCTCGCCCTCCGGGGACAGCCGCACGGCCGCGCTGCCCAGCTCCATGCCCACCGGCTCCCCGGCCGCGGTCGCGCCGCCGGGCACTTTCAGACCGTAGGCCTGCCAGGCCCGGCGGGCCAGCGGCCAGTCCTGCAGCGCGGTCGCGGCGATGCCGACGTTCCACCAGTCCGGCGCCCCGGTGTCCTTGTCCAGCAGGGCCACGGCGCGCAGTCCGGCCGCCCGGGCCTGCTCCCAGTCGTGACGGAACTTGTGCAGCAGGGCCAGGTTGAACCAGGACTCCGCCAGCCAGGGCTCCAGATCGGCGGCGCGTGTCAGCAGCGCGCCCGCGTCCTCGTACCGGCCGTCGCCGATCAGGGTGAACGCGCGGTCGGTGGCCCGCCGCCACGAGGCGGAGGGCCGGTGCCGTCCCTTGCCGAAGATCCTCACGTTTCCCGCCTGCCAGTTCCGTCGAGTGGGCCGGCCTCCCCCCGGACGCCCTTCTCCTCGCATCCAACCACGGACGGCTTCCGGGGCGCTCATTACCCATGGGTTACCCCGCGGCGGGAATGGTCAGACCGTCCCGTGCCAGGACCCGGGCCAGCGCGGCCAGCACCTCGGGCGCGTAGTCGCCGCCGGCCCGGCGCAGTTCCTCCAGCGCTTCCAGCGGGCCGCCGGCACCGGCGTCGCGGGCCTTTTCGTCGTAGGCGTTCACGGCCCGCACGATCCGCGCGGGCAGCGTCTGCTCCGGGCAGGGGTCGGCCTGCCGCTCCACCACGACCGCCACCTCGCGGTCCGCCCCCGTCCGCCGCACCACCGCCCCGCCCAGCAGGGCGATGCGCCGCTGCTCGGCTGCGGGCAGACCGGCCGTCGCGCCCGCGGGCACCGGGTCGACGAGGCTGAGCTGCCCGATGTCGTGCATGAGGGCGGCGTGCTCCAGGACCGTCAGGTCCGGTTCGGTCAGGCCCAGATCGCGGCCCACGGCCCGGCTGAGCGCGGCCACCCGGCGGGCGTGCCCGGCCGGTGTGTACCCGGCGATCTCGGTGGCCCGGGCCAGCGAGGCGATCGTCTGCCGGCACACGGCGCGCACCGCGGCGCATCGGCGGAAGGACAGCTGGGTGAGCAGCATCGGCAGGGCGCACACCGGCAGCGCCCACAGACCGGCGACGGCGACCCCCAGGGCCGTCACCGCGCCCGTCGCGCACACCGCCGACCCGAGTCCGAGCAGGCCGCGCAGCTCCTCCCGCAGCAGCGGGACGAACGGCCACCGGGTACGGCAGTGCAGCGACAGCGCGGCCACCACCGCGCCGCACAGCGCGGTCAGCGCCAGCAGCACCGGCAGCGCCACGGCGTGCCCCGGCCCGCCCCAGGCCCTGGTCGCCCCCGTGGCGTGCAGCACGTGGGTGCCGGTGGCGGCGACGAAGACGGTCAGCACCCGCCGGACGAGGTGGTCGAGGGTTCCGGCGTGCCCACGGGCGATGTGCGGCACGCTGCCGAGCAGGCCGGCGGTGAGCACCACCGCGACCGTCTGGCAGGCACCGTGGTGAGCGGACCGGCCCGCCTCCTCGCCGAGCAGCGCGTACGCCAGGGCCGCGGCGGCGCCGAGCGGCGCGGGTTCGCGGACCTCGGGTCCGGCGCCGGCGCCGGGCGGAGCGGACCACCGGGTCAGCTCCCCCGTCAGGACGAGGGCGCCGAAGGACAACGCGGCACCGGGCCGGGCAGGGCCGGTGTGCAGCGTGACGGCGAGCGAGGCCAGGGCGACGAGGACGGCGGTGCCGCGGACGAGGGCGAGCAGCAGCGGTCGGGTCATCGGCGGGAGTGCTCCCGCGGCACGGCCGCCGCCCGCAGGACCGCCCGGGCTTGTTCCGGCGCGCCGTCCGTCCCGGGCACGGGGGCCGACGTGTCCGATGGCTGCGGCATCCGGTCGTCGCCCGAGGTGACCGCCGGGTGCCAGCCGTGGCGGGCGAGGGCGCGCACCAGGGCGGTGACCATGCGCGGGTCGAACTGGGCGCCGGCGCAGCGGCGCAGCTCCCACAGGGCGGCCGGCACGGGGCGGGCCGGCCGGTAGGACCGGGTGGACGTCATCGCGTCGAAGGCGTCGGCGACGGCGACCACCCGCGCGCACTCGGGGATCCGGTCGCCGGTCAGCCCGTAGGGGTAGCCGCTGCCGTCCAGCCGTTCGTGGTGGTGCAGGATCGCCGCGCGGGCCTCGTCGAGGAAGGAGATGCCGCGGACCATCTCGTGGCCGTACTCGGGGTGCAGCTCGATCACCCGCCGCTCCTCGTCGGTCAGCGGGCCGTCCTTGCGCAGCAGCCGGGTGGGCACGCCCAGTTTGCCCACGTCGTGCAGGAGGCCGGCGAAGCGCAGCACCTCGACGCGCTCGTCGTCCATCCCCAGCTCGCGGGCGATCATCACGGAGGCCTGGCCGACGCGTTCGCTGTGCCCGCGGGTGTAGCCGTCCTTGAGGTCGACGGCCTGCACCAGGGCGCGGATCGTCGCCCGGTGAGCGGCCCGCTCGCGGTCGTACTGGGCGTACGCCCACCAGGAGGCCCCCGTCGGCAGCAGCACCAGCAGGGCGGTGACCGGGCCGTAGGGGCTGCGCCACAGCACGGCCATCATCAGGCCGGCCAGCCCGTGGACCGCCACGGGTGCCAGGGTCCGGCAGAACAGCCCGCGCCAGGCCCGGCTCAGGGACACATGGCCGCAGCAGGCGCGGATCCCGGCGTCCAGCGCGGTCAGCACCAGGCAGAACGCCACCACGGCGGCCGCGGCGCAGCCGAGCGCGGCGGGGAAGCGGCACTCGGCGACGACGGCCCGGCCGCCCAGAGCCGTGTGGACGTGGGCGGCCGTCCACACGGCGAGCACCTGCTGGGCCGCGTGCCAGGCACGGCGCAGCACGTCGTCGGGCCGCTCGCCCCGCGCGAGCAGCGCGCCCGGCAGTGCGACGAGCGCGGCGGCGGACGGCGGCAGAAGGAGGACGGCGGCCAGCAGGACGGGGCAGCCGGTGCCGGCGAAACGGCGCCCGCCGAGCCGTTCGCAGCCCGCGTACAGCGCGGCGAGCGGCAGCACCGTCGCCCAGGGCGTGTGCGGGACCGGCGTGTGCGAGGCGGGGAGCACCGGGAACAGGCAGGGCAGCGCGCCCAGGACCGCACAGGCCACGGTCGCACGGGCCCGCGGCGGCACCGCCTCCATGTCGCCCCCTTCGCTCCGGCCGGACCAACTGCGTCAGGGCCGCGAGCCTAGGGCGGGGCGGTGTACCGCGGGCCCGGCGCACACCGGTTCACCCGGACGAGCGAGCGCGTTCGAGAGGAGTGCACGCACCCGGATGCATCACCCGGACGCATCGGGGCGCCCCGGGCGGCGCGATGCCTCCGGTCAGGACTCCTGGGACGTCATCCGCGTCGTGCTCACGTCATCCTGGGGGCGGACGGTGACGTCGCTCTCGGGCAGGACCTGGCCGGAGCGGATCAGCTCGATGCGTCCCATCACCTTGGCGCGCAGATCCGTCGGCACCTCGTCATGCCCGCAGCACCGCTTCACCAGCTTCTTCACGGCCTGCTCCAGGCCGTACTTCTCCAGGCACGGCGCGCATTCCTCGAAGTGCTGCTCGAACTTGGTGCGATCGACGTCCGGCATCTCACTGTCGAGGAACTCGTAGAGGTGGCCGAGGACCTCACTGCAGTCCGTCTCGTGCGGCTTACCGCAGCTCATGAGCCCGAGCCTTTCGCTTCGTTCGACTCTCCGGCGCCGGCCGGGACGAGCCCGCGTTCACGGGCGTAGTCCTCCAGCATGCCGCGCAGCTGACGACGGCCCCGGTGCAGGCGGGACATCACCGTTCCGATGGGTGTCCCCATGATGTCCGCGATCTCCTTGTAGGCAAACCCCTCGACGTCCGCGAGATACACCGCGATGCGGAACTCCTCGGGGATCGCCTGCAGGGCTTCCTTCACGTCCGAGTCGGGCAGGTGGTCGAGCGCCTGCGACTCGGCGGAGCGCAGGCCCGTCGACATGTGCGACTCGGCGCGGGCGAGCTGCCAGTCCTCGATCTCCTCCGCGGCACTGCGCTGCGGTTCGCGCTGCTTCTTGCGGTAGGAGTTGATGAAGGTGTTGGTGAGGATCCGGTACAGCCACGCCTTGAGATTCGTGCCCTCGCGGAACTGGTGGAAGGACGCGTACGCCTTGGCGTAGGTCTCCTGCACCAGGTCTTCGGCGTCGGCAGGGTTGCGCGTCATGCGCAGCGCGGCCGAGTACATCTGGTCGAGGAACTCGAGCGCGTCGCGCTCGAAGCGCGCACTGCGCTCGGCGGACGACTCCGCGGACGTGTTCACGCCCGTGCCCTGGCCTTCGGGCAGCTCCGCCTGGCCGTTGTCGGTCCCTGCGACCGGACCCACCTCCTCGCGATCCCGGGCGGGACCGAGACCGGCCCCACTCGACTCGGAGGATAGAACACGACCCGCACCGGCCGCCCCTCGAAAAGGAGTGGTCTTGGGCGCGTGCAGCACCGCCCACTCCAGGACCGCGCGCTCGCGGCCCGCGTCGGACTCGGCCGGGCGCAGCCCGTCCGCTGGGCGATGGCGGGAGGCGGGCGGGCAGATGGTGGAACCCATACGGCGGACTTCCTTCCCACAACGGCGGTGCCGAGGCCTCAGCACTTCTGTCAGGGCACAACAGCGACCTGCCGCGGGGCATTCCCGTCCGTCACGCGAGTGGCACAGCCCACCGGGCCACCGCGTCCGTGAGGATCTCCAGCGCCCGCTCCTGGGTGATCTCCGCCCGCCTGGGCACGGCGAATCCGTGATCGCCGTCCGGGACCTCGACCAGCCGGAAGTCACCGGCGGGGAACTCCTCCGGCCGGCCGAAGGGGTCCCTGCCGCCCTGGACGACGAGCGTGGGCACCCCGGTGTCCAGCAGTTCCCCGGCGCGGGACCGCTCCGGCCGGCCCGGTGGATGCAGCGGGAAGCTCAGCGCGAGCACGGCGTGCGCGCCCAGTTCGCGCGCCGTGCGGCAGGCGACCCGCGCCCCGGCGCTGCGCCCGGCGGCGATCACCGGCAGCCCGGGTGCGGTCAGCGCGGGCCACACCCCGCGCCAGCCGGCGTCCAGGGTCTTCGGCGCGGGCGCCACCTTCTTCCCGGCCACCCGCCAGGGCTGCTCCACGAGCGCCACGCTCACCCCGTGCGCCGGCAGGACGCGGGCCAGGGCCCGCAGGTCGCGGGCCTCGATGCCGCCGCCGGCTCCGTGCCCGGCGGCCAGCACCAGCCGTGCCGTCCCCGCCGGGTGCCAGGTCACGCGGGCGGTCCCCGCCTCGGTCTCGATCGTCTCGGTCACGCTGGAGATCACGTCAGAAGAGTGTGCCCTCTTCCGGTGCCGGCAGCTCCTTCAGCAGCTCCGGGCCGTTGTTGCGGACGTTGCTGACGGCGGTGGAGACCGGGTAGGCGCGCATCAGTCCGGGCGGCGGCGGATCCAGCAGGCCGCGCAGCTGGTCCGGGTCCGTGCGGGCCGGGTCCAGCCAGGCGTCCCAGCGCTCGGGGGTGAGCATCAGCGGCATCCGCGGATGGATGTCGGCCAGCGAACGCGGGCCCTCGGCGGGCGCGACGCCGAGCGGGGTGCGCTCCGCCTCCGTGGTGATCACCGCGCAGGTCACCCACCAGGCCCGCGGGTGGTCGTCGGGCAGCGTGCGGTCCCGCCAGAACTCGTACAGCCCGGCCATCGCCAGCACCGACCCGTCGGCCGGGGTGACGAAGTACGGCTGCTTGCGCGGCCGCTTGCGCCGCCCCTCGACCTCCAGCTCCCGCTCCTGGGCGCCGGTCATCCACTCGTAGTAGCCGTCGGCGGGCACGATGCAGCGGCGGGCGGCGAAGGCCCGGCGGTAGGACGGCTTCTCGTGCACGGTCTCCGCCCGCGCGTTGATCATCCGGGCGGCGCCCTCGGGGGACTTCGCCCAGGACGGCACGAGGCCCCAGGTCAGCTTGCGCAGCTGGCGAACCGGACGGCGGTCGCCGGCGTCTTTCAGGGGGCGGTCGAGGACGACGTGGACCTCCTTGGTGGGCGCCACGTTGTAGTCGGGCGCCAGGGTGTCCTCCGGCTCCCGCTTCTCGACACCGAAGATCTTCGCGAGGTCCTCGGCCCCGCGACTCGCTGCATACCGTCCGCACATGCATGCCACACTGCCAGCCCCTCCCGCCTCCCGGCCACCGCCCCTCATAGACGGTGCTCCCGTACACCCTGTCCGCCGGCACCACCCGACTCCCCCAGCACCCAGCACCTGACTCCCTCAGCACCCGACTTCGCCAGCACCACCCGAGGAGCCTTCCGCGACCATGGCCAGCACCGCCGCCTTCGCGCTGCCCGATCTCTGGGACCGGCTGATCGGCACCCAGCCCGACCCCGAGCTGTGGGTGGTGGTCGCCACCGGGCTCGCCGCGCTGGCCGTCGTGGTCCCGCACGCCTCGTGGCGGGTGGCGCGCAACGCCGTCACCATCGCCCACGAGGGCGGGCACGGACTCGTCGCACTGCTCACCGGCCGCACCTTGACCGGCATACGGCTGCACTCCGACACCAGCGGCCTGACCGTCAGCCGCGGCAAGCCCTACGGCCTGGGCATGATCCTCACCGCGGCCGCCGGGTACACCGCTCCACCGCTGCTGGGCCTGGGCGGCGCGGCGCTGCTCGCCGCCGGACGCGTCACCCTGCTGCTGTGGGCGGCCACGGCGCTGCTGCTGGCGATGCTGGTGATGATCCGCAACGTCTACGGAGTGCTGACCGTGGTCCTCGCCGCCGCCGCGTTCCTGCTGGTGTCGTGGCTGGCCGGAGTTCTGGTGCAGGCGGCGTTCGCGTACGCCGTGGTGTGGTTCCTGCTGCTGGGCGGGGTGCGCCCGGCCTTCGAGCTGCAGGTCCAGCGGTCCCGGGGCGGGGCCGCCGACTCCGACGCGGACCAGCTGGCGCGGCTGACGCACGTGCCGGCCGGGCTGTGGCTGTTCCTCTTCCACGTGGTGTCGCTGTGCTCGCTGCTCGGCGGGGGCCGGTGGCTGCTCGGCGGGTGAGCGGCACGCACGTGCCCCTGACGCCTCACAGCGGCCGAGGGCCGGCGGACACCCTCGGTGAACGGGCCGCCGCACCGTGCGGCCGCCGGACGATCGCCTCCTTATAGAGTGGGCCTCATGGCCCCGAACGACACGCCCACCGCCCTCTGGCCCGCCCCGCACGCGAGCGGAGCCGTCGACGCGACGGTCCACGTGCCCGGGTCCAAGTCCGTCACCAACCGGGCGCTGGTGCTGGCCGCGCTGGCCTCCGAGCCGGGCTGGCTGCGCCGCCCGCTGCGCTCCCGCGACACGCTGCTGATGGCCGGCGCCCTGCGGGCGATGGGCGTCGGGATCGAGGAGACGGTGTCCTCGGCCTCCGGCGCGGGTGCCTCCGGTGAGGCCTGGCGGGTGATCCCGGCGGGGCTGCACGGCCCGGCCACGGTCGACGTGGGCAATGCCGGCACGGTGATGCGGTTCCTGCCGCCGGTGGCCACGCTCGCCGACGGCCCCGTCCGCTTCGACGGCGACCCGCGCTCCTACGAGCGCCCCCTGCACGGCGTGATCGACGCGCTGCGCGCGCTCGGCGCCCGGATCGACGACGAAGGCCGCGGCGCGCTGCCGCTGACGGTGCACGGCGGAGGCGCCCTGGACGGCGGCACGGTCGAGATCGACGCCTCCTCGTCCTCCCAGTTCGTCTCCGCGCTGCTGCTGTCCGGCCCGCGCTTCAACCAGGGCGTGGAGGTGCGGCACGTCGGGGCGACGCTGCCGTCGATGCCGCACATCCGGATGACGGTGGACATGCTGCGCGCGGCCGGCGCCCAGGTGGACGCCCCCGAGTCGGGCGGCGAGCCCCATGTGTGGCGGGTGACGCCGGGCGCCCTGCTCGGCCGGGACCTGACCATCGAGCCGGACCTGTCCAACGCCCAGCCGTTCCTGGCGGCGGCCCTGGTCACCGGCGGCAAGGTCGTCATCCCCGACTGGCCGCGGCACACCACCCAGCCGGGCGACCGGCTGCGGGAGATCTTCACCGAGATGGGCGGCTCCTGCGAGCTGACCGACTACGGCCTGGTCTTCACCGGCTCCGGCTCCGTGCATGGCATCGACGCGGACCTGAGCGAGGTCGGCGAGCTGACCCCGGGCATCGCCGCGGTGGCCGCGCTCGCGGACTCCCCCTCGACCCTGCGGGGCGTGGCCCATCTGCGGCTGCACGAGACGGACCGGCTGGCCGCGCTCACCAAGGAGATCAACGCGCTCGGCGGCGACGTCACCGAGACGGCCGACGGCCTGCACATCCGGCCGCGTCCGCTGCACGGCGGTGTCTTCCACACCTACGACGACCACCGCATGGCGACGGCCGGCGCGGTCATCGGCCTGGTGGTCGAGGGCGTGCGGATCGAGAACGTGGCGACGACCGCCAAGACCCTGCCGGACTTCCCCGACCTGTGGACCGGGATGCTCGGGGCGTAGGACGCGGGGATCAGCTCATGCGCCGTTACGGCAAGCACACCGACGAGGACGACATCCGCACCCGCCCCGGCCGCAGGGGCACGCGGCCGCGGACGAACATCCGGCCCAAGCACGAGAACGCGGCCCAGGGCATGGTGCTCACCGTGGACCGCGGCCGGCTGACCTGCCTCGTGGACGGCCGCCCCGTCATGGCGATGAAGGCGCGGGAGCTGGGGCGCAAGGCGGCCGTCGTCGGCGACCGGGTGGCCCTGGTGGGCGATCTGTCCGGCAGGAAGGACACGCTGGCGCGCATCGTCCGCATCGAGGAGCGCACCTCGGTGCTGCGCCGCACGGCCGACGACGACGATCCCTACGAGCGGGTCGTGGTGGCCAATGCCGACCAGCTGGCCATCGTCACCGCGCTCGCCGACCCCGAGCCGCGCCCGCGCCTGATCGACCGCTGCCTGGTGGCGGCCTACGACGGCGGCCTGGAGCCGCTGCTGGTGCTGACCAAGTCGGACCTGGCGCCGCCGGACGAGCTGCTGACGCTGTACGGGGCGCTGGACATCCCGTACGTGGTCACCAGCCGGGAGGAACTGGAGAGCGGCGAGGCCGTCCGGCGGGTGTGCGCGCACCTGGAGGGCAAGGTCACCGCGTTCGTCGGCCACTCCGGCGTGGGCAAGACGACGCTGGTCAACGCGCTGGTCGCGGAGGACCGGCGGCGGCTGACCGGCCAGGTCAACAAGGTGACGGGCCGGGGCCGGCACACCACCACCTCGGCGCTGGCGCTGCCGTTGAAGGACGCCTCCGGCTGGGTGATCGACACCCCCGGGGTCCGGTCTTTCGGACTGGCCCACATCGATCCCTCCCGGGTCATCCACGCCTTCCCCGACCTGGAGCCCGGCACCCAGGACTGCCCGCGCGCCTGCAGTCACGACGAGCCCGACTGCGCGCTGGACGCCTGGGTGGCCGAGGGCCACGCGGGCCCGGCCCGGCTCGCCTCGCTGCGCCGGCTGCTGGCCACACGGGAACGCCGGGAGGACGACTGACGGGGGCTCAGCTTCCGGGCCCCCGCATACCTCAGCATCGCCGCCCCGGCTACAGTCGGGTAAAGACATCGCCAAACACATCATCACACCGAGCCGAGGCGGCCACGGAGACGGACAACGGGAGGACAGCACATGGCGTGGCTGCTGGTCATCGTCGCGGGACTGCTCGAGACCGGCTTCGCGGTATGCCTGAAACTCTCCCACGGCTTCACCCGCCTGTGGCCGACCATCGCCTTCGCGAGTTTCGCGCTCGGCAGCTTCGGCCTGCTGACGCTGTCCCTGCGGCGGCTCGACGTGGGTCCGGCGTACGCGGTGTGGACCGGCATCGGGGCGACGGGCACCGCGATCTACGGCATGGTGTTCCTCGGAGACGTGGTGTCCACCCTGAAGATCGTGTCGATCACGCTCGTCATCGTCGGGGTCATCGGACTGCAGTTGTCCGGCTCCGCGCACTGACGGCCTCCGCGCACCGACGGCCAGCGTACCGACGATCTCCGCGCACCGACGGCCAGCGCACTGACGATCTCCGCGCATCAACGGCCTCCGCGCATCGACGGCCTCCGCGCTTCGACGACCCCCCGGCGTCCGCACGGATGCCGGGCGTTCCGCTTCTCGCGCTTCGTGCGCCGCTCAGTCCGGGCGGCACCGGCGCAGCACCGCCCGCACCAGGTCGTCCGCGCCGTGCTCGCCGGGCGGCGCCGCCACGCAGGACAGGCCGAGGCGGACCACCAGCTCGCAGGTGCCGGCCAGGTCCGCGATGTCCGGCGCCGGGGTGCCCGGTGCGGACAGGGCGGCCACGGCACGGTCGCGGACCTGCGCCAGCACGCCGGCCGGCGACAGCGGCCGGCCGCCGCCCCGGTCCCCCGCGGGCACGGCGGCAAGCTGTGCGGCGGCCGGCTCCACCCGGGGCAGCCACGAGTCCCAGCAGCCGGTGAGCAGCGCCTTGACCAGCACGTTGTCCCGCGCGGCCGCGGCGGTCCACTCGACCAGGGCGGTGAGCCGGGCGTGCGGGTCGGACCCGCCGGCCAGGGCACGGTCCACCCCGTCGAGGAAGGCTGCGGCCTCCCGCTCGACCAGCGCACGCGCCAGACCGTCCTTGGTGCCGAACTCGTTGTAGAGCGTCTGCCGCGACACCCCGGCCGCAGCGGCCACGTCCACCATCCGGACCGCGTACCACGGCCGGCGGGTCAGCGCCGCGTAGGCGGCGTCCAGCAGCAGATCTCGCGCTGCGGGCATCATCGCCTCCCGGGGGCGAGCCACTACGCCGGACAGGTTCGAGGCGCCCCACGGCAGTGTCAAGGGCGCTCGGGGCGGCTTGAGAAGCACGGGCCCGGGGCGGCACGGCGCACGCAGGAACCGCGTGCTCCGGGCGGCACGGCGCACGGCCGGACTGCGCACTCCGGGTGGTGCAGCGCGTGCGGGGACTGCGCGCTCCGGGTGCTCGCCGCCGACGCACCCGGCCCCCTGTGGCCCGGGGCGTCCCGGGGCGGTTACCGTTCACTGCATGCCGGACTACCTCGACGACCTGCGCCTGGCCCACGTGCTCGCGGACGCGGCCGACGCCGCAACGATGGACCGCTTCAAGGCCCTCGACCTCAGGGTGGAGACCAAACCGGACATGACGCCGGTGAGCGAGGCGGACAAGGCGGCGGAGGAGCTGATCCGCGGCCAGCTGCAGCGCGCCCGCCCGCGTGACGCGATCCTGGGCGAGGAATACGGCGTCGAGGGCAGCGGCCCGCGCCGCTGGGTGATCGACCCGATCGACGGCACCAAGAACTATGTGCGCGGGGTGCCGGTGTGGGCCACGCTGATCTCGCTGATGGTGGCGGGCGAGGGCGGCTACCAGCCGGTCGTGGGCGTGGTTTCGGCGCCCGCGCTGGGCCGCCGCTGGTGGGCGGCGAAGGGCCACGGGGCGTTCACCGGGCGCAGCCTGTCCCAGGCCTCCCGGCTGCGGGTCTCGCGCGTGGCCAAGCTGGAGGACGCCTCCTTCGCGTACTCCTCGCTCAGCGGCTGGGAGGAGCAGGGGCGCCTGGACGGCTTCCTGGACCTGACCCGCCAGGTGTGGCGCACCCGGGCCTACGGCGACTTCTGGCCGTACATGATGGTCGCCGAGGGTTCGGTCGATCTGTGCGCCGAGCCGGAGCTGTCGCTGTGGGACATGGCGGCCAACGCGATCGTGGTGACCGAGGCGGGCGGCACCTTCACCGGTCTGGACGGCCGTCCCGGACCGCACAGCGGCAATGCCGCCGCCTCCAACGGGCTGCTGCACGACGAGCTGCTGGAGTACCTCGACCGGCGCCGGTGAGCCGGGCGGCACGACGAGGGGCCGGGTCCCCGAAGGGAGCCCGGCCCGTCGGCCGCGACAAGCGGTGCGGTGCCGGCGTCAGCCGCGCAGGGCCTGGACCGCGGTCTCAAGCCGCTTGCCGAAGTCGGCATCCGCTCGACGGAAGTTGTTGATCGCGCGCTCGACGATCTCCTCGCGGGAGACCTGCGAGATCGAGCCCGCCAGGTTGCCGATCAGGCGCTCCTTCTCCTCCTCGGACATCAGCCGGTAGAGGTTGCCGGCCTGGACGAAGTCGTCGTCCTCGGCGTGCAGCGGGGCCGGCTGGTCACCGGTGACGCCGGAGACCGGGAGCGGCTGCCACAGCGGCCGGCCGGTCTGGGCCGGGCCGCCGAAGCTGTTCGGCTCGTAGTTCTTCGCGCCCTTGTGGCGGCCGTCGTAGAGGAAGCCGTCCCGGCTGTAGGTGCGGGCCTCCACGGCGTGCGGGCGGTTCACCGGCAGCTGGTCGGCGTTGATGCCGACGCGGTAGCGGTGGGCGTCGCCGTAGGCGAACAGGCGGCCCTGGAGCATCTTGTCCGGGGACGGGCCGATGCCGGGCACGAAGTGCGCCGGGGAGAAGATCGACTGCTCGACCTCGGCGAAGATGTTCTCCGGGTTGCGGTTCAGCTCCAGCTTGCCGATCTCGACCAGCGGGTAGTCGGCGTGCGGCCACACCTTGGTCACGTCGAACGGGTTGAAGCGGTAGCCGGCCGCCTCGGCCGCGGGCATGATCTGGACGTAGACGGTCCAGGTCGGGTAGTCGCCGCGCTCGATCGCCTCGCGCAGGTCCCGCTGGTGGGAGTCGGGGTCCTCACCGGCGAGCTTGTTGGCCTCCTCCTGGGTGAGGCACTTGATGCCCTGGTCGGTCTTGAAGTGGTACTTGACCCAGAAGACCTCGCCGGCCTCGTTGTTCCACTGGAAGGTGTGCGAGCCGAAGCCGTCCATGTGGCGGTAGGACGCGGGGATGCCGCGGTCGCCGAACAGCCAGGTCACCTGGTGCGTGGACTCCGGCGACAGGCTCCAGAAGTCCCAGACGTTGTCCGGCTCCTGGCTGCCCGTGTAGGGGTCGCGCTTCTGGGTGTGGATGAAGTCGGGGAACTTGATCGCGTCCCGGATGAAGAACACCGGGGTGTTGTTGCCGACGAGGTCGTAGTTGCCCTCCTCGGTGTAGAACTTCACCGCGAAACCGCGCGGGTCGCGGACGGCGTCCGCGGCACCGAGGTTGCCGGCCACGGTGGAGAAGCGGAGGAAGACCTCGGTCTGCTTGCCGACCTCGGAGAGGAACTTCGCCCGGGTGTACGGGGTGACGTCGGCGGTCACGGTGAAGGTGCCGTAGGCGCCGGCGCCCCGGGCGTGCACCACGCGCTCCGGGATGCGCTCCCGGTTGAAGTGGGCGAGCTTCTCCAGCAGCAGCTGGTCCTGGACCAGAACCGGGCCGCCGGCGCCAGCGGTCTCGCTGTTCTGGTTGTCGGCCACCGGTGCACCGGCCTCCGTAGTGAGCGGTCCCTGCGTCACGTCGCCTCCTGCGGCAATGCTGTCCGATCCTGGTATGAGGCCAAAGCCGCGCTCGATCCTACAATGGACAATGTCTAAGTCAAGTGAATCTCCAAAGTCACACTGGTTCGGGATCTATTCTCCTGCTGCTAGGCTGGTGCCATGAGCGACCTTCTGGAACGGCTGCGCGGACGCGGATGGCGGATGACCGCGCAGCGGCGCGTCGTGGCCGAGGTGCTGGACGGCGAGCACGTCCACCTCACGGCCGACGAGGTCCATGCACGGGCGGTCGCCAAGCTGCCCGAGATCTCCCGCGCCACCGTCTACAACACGCTGGGCGAGCTGGTCTCCCTCGGCGAGGTTCTCGAGGTCACCACCGACAAGCGCGCCAAGCGGTACGACCCGAACGCCCACCGGCCCCACCACCACCTGGTGTGCGCCCGGTGCGGCGCGATCCGCGACGTTCATCCCAACGGCAACCCGCTGGCCGACCTGCCCGACTCGGAGCGCTTCGGCTTCACGGTCTCCGACGTCGAGGTCACCTACCGCGGGCTCTGCCCGGACTGCGCCGCCGCCTGACCGCCCCGGCGCCGCACCACGCCTGACAGCCCCGGCCCCGCGACACAGCGCCGGGGCTGCGTGGTGCCCGCACGCCGACCGGCGCCACCGGGCCGCGCGACGGAGGTCGCTCGGAGCTTCGAGACGCGGACAACACCGAGGGCCGGAACCCTGATCGGATTCCGGCCCTCGGCTTCAGTAGCGGGGACAGGATTTGAACCTGCGACCTCTGGGTTATGAGCCCAGCGAGCTACCGAGCTGCTCCACCCCGCGTCGACGAACAGAACATTACGTGAAGGACGGGCCGGGAAGCAAATCACCCCCGGCCGGGGGTCATGCCGACAGCTCCTCCCGCAGCGCGTCCCTCAGCCGCGCCGCCCGCTGGGCGACCTCCGAGGGCCCCAGCTCCGAGGCCCGGTCCGCCCACCACTGGCCCTCGGCCAGCTCACCGCGGCGCGCGTAGACCAGGGCGAGCCGCAGCGCCGCCCGCCCGTGGCCGGCGTTGGCGGCCCGCTTCCACCACATCACCGCCTCCGGCTCGCTGCCCTCGCGGGCCAGCAGCAGCCCCAGGTTGAACGCGCCGTTGCGGGAGCCGGCCTCCGCCGCGGCCCGGTACCAGCGGGCCGCCTCGACCACGTCGCCGCGCGCGGCGGCCAGCATGCCCACCCGCACCTGCGCCCGCCGGTGCCCCTGACCGGCGGCCCGCTCGTACCACTCCTCGCACTCGGTCTTCTCCAGTACCGGCGCGCCCAGCTCGTGCGCCGGGGCCGGCGGCCGCCGGGCGTCGAGCAGGGTGGCCAGCCGGTAGGCGCCCTCCGCGCTGCCGCCGCCGGCCGCGCACCGCAGGTACCGCTCGGCCGCGTGCTCGTCGCCCGCCCGCAGCCGGGCGATGCCCGCCTGCAGGGCCGCCTCGGTGTGCCCGGCGGAGGCGGCCCGCTCGTACCAGCGCAGGGCCTCTTCGTCCCGGCCCTGCCCGGAGTAGAGAATGCCCAGGTTGAACGCGGCGTCCACGCTGCCGCCCTCCGCGGCTTTGGAGAACCACGGTTCGGCGCCGCCGGTGTCCCCGCCCTGCAGCAGCAGCACCGCCAGCGCGTTGGCCGCCTCCCGGTGCCCGGCATAGGCGGCACGCCGGTACCACTGCTCGGCCTGGGCGTTCCGCCCCTGCTCGGCGCAGAGCAGGCCCAGGTTGTAGGCGCCGTTGACGTCGCCGGCGTTCAGCGCCTTGCGGTACCAGCGCTCGGCGGTCTGCGTCTCGCCCCGCTCGGCGTGCAGCGCGCCCAGGGCGTTCGCCGCGTTGCCGTCGCCGTCCTGGGCGGCCCGCAGCCACCACACGGCCGCGGCCTCGGTGTCCCCGGCGTCGCGGAGCAGGAAGCCCAGCGCGCAGGCGGCGCGGGCCTCGCCGTCCTTGGCGGCGGTCAGGTACCAGCGGCCGGCCTCGCGCACCTCGCCGCGCTTCTCCAGGATCGCGCCCAGGTACAGCGCGGCCCGCCGGTGGCCGCGTGCGGCCGCCTGGCGGTACCACTGCTCGGCCTCGGCCTGCAGCCGGGCACCGTCCGGGGCGGGCTCGCGCGGCGCGCGCTGGTCCAGGGCGCGCGCCAGCCGGTACGCCGCCTCACGGTGCCCGCGCTCGGCGGCGACGCGCATCCAGCGCTCGGCACCGGCGTCCCCGCGGTGCTCCAGCAGGTCGGCGAGGGCGTAGGCGCCGAGGACGTGGCCCTGTTCGGCGGACTGGCGCAGCCAGTACTCGGCGGCGGGTTCGTCGCCGCGCTCGCGGTGGTACCGGCCGAGCGCGTGGGCCGCCGCGGCCGACCCGGCGACGGCGGCGATCCGCCACCAGCCGGCCGCCTCGTCGGGGTAGCCGCGCTGGTGGAGCAGGACACCCAGGTTGTTGGCGGCGGCCCGGTCACCGCCCGCGGTGGCGGCGCGCAGATGGGGTTCGGCTCCGTCCAGGTCGCCGCGGCGCAGCAGCATCGCGCCGAGGACGCTCATCGCCTCCACGTCGCCGGCCTCGGCCGCCAGACGGCGACGCGCCAGTTCGGCGACCTCCTCGGCGGCGGCGCCGGTCTCGTCCGGAGTGGCGCCGGCGGTGTCGTCCAGTGCCGTGGACGTCGTGGTGGCCGTGGCCGCGGCGGCCCCGTCGTCGTGCCCGGGACCGGTGGCGTGCGCAAATCGCCCTGTCGTGCCCAGAGTTACCTTGTCCCCCATAACGTCCATCGTCGCACCACCTGCAACCCGGGTACACCTGGTATACCGCAGCCAGTGAGATCACTACAGCGTTTTGTCGACATGCCCACAGAGAGATAAGTCAAACACAGGCCGGGCAACTCGCCACGGCGGCGCGACGGTGGGCAGGGACGGCACATCCGTTCGCACGTCACCGTGCGCACACGGCGAAGGCCCGGGTCCCGTCGGAACCCGGGCCTCGGTGCGGCCCGCGGCGGTCAGCCGCCGCTCTTCTCGCCGCCGGCGCCGCTGCTGCCCTGCTGCTGCGCGCGGGATTGCGCCTGTTGGGCCCGCTGCAGCGCGCTCTGCAGGTCCTTCTGCGCCTTGCCGTACGCCTCCCAGTCGATCGGCGACTTCCGCAGTGCGGCCTGTCCGTCGTCGAACGCCTTCTGAGCGTCCTTCAGTGCCTGCCGGACCTCAGGATCACCCGATCCGGTGGCCGTGTCGGGCGGTGTGGTGGTGCCGGTGTCGGGCGGCGGGGTGGAGCCGGAGGCCCCGAACACCTTGTCCAGTGCCTCGTCGAGGCTGTTCTCGAAGGCGGTGGCGCCGCCGTAGGTCACCAGGACCTTGCGCATCAGCGGGTACTTGAGCTGACCGCCGCGGACGTAGACCGGCTCCACGTAGAGCAGGCCGCCGTCGAGCGGGATGGTCAGCAGGTTGCCGTACTCGATCTCCGAGTCGCCGTTCCTGACCTGCCGGATGAAGTCGGTGATGTTCGCCTGGGAGTTGGAGTTGAACTGGCTCTGGACCTGTTTGGGCCCGTCCGCCGTGGTGCTGGTGCGCAGCTTCAGTATGCGGATCTGCCCGTAGCCGGGGGTGCCCGCCTCCGAGTCGACCGCCATGAAGGCGCTGAGGTTGTCCCGGCCGTTCGGCGTGAAGGTCGTCGTCAGCGAGAACGCCTGCGCCTTCTGGTCGGGCATCTTCATGGTCAAGTAGTACGGCGGCACCGCGCTGCCCGACTTGTTCGTCGGGTCGTCCGGCACCTGCCACACCTCGCTGCCGCTGAGGAAGGTCTGCGCGTCCTGCACGTGGTAGCGGGTGAGCAGCTCACGCTGGACCTTGAACAGGTCCTGCGGGTACCGCAGATGGGACATAAGCTCCTGCGAGATCGCCGACTTGGGCAGCACCGTGCCGGGGAAGGCCTTCATCCAGGTCTTCAGCACCGGGTCCTCGGTGTCCCACTGGTACAGCCTGACCTCGCCGGTGTAGGCGTCCACGGTCGCCTTCACCGAGTTGCGGATGTAGTTGACCTGGCTCTGCTGGGCCACCACCGAGCGGGAGTCGTTGGCCGCGGTCAGCGAGTCGGCCGTGGTGTCCCCGAGGGTCGTCCGGGAGGCGTACGGGTAGCCGTCGGTGGTGGTGTAGGCGTCGACGATCCACTGGATGCGGTGGTCGACCACGGCCGGGTAGGCGTCCCCGTCGATGGTGAGCCAGGGCGCCACCGCCTCGACCCGCTCCTTGGGGGTGCGGTTGTACAGGATCCGCGAGCCGTCGCCGATCGCCCCGGAGTAGAGGATCTGCGGCTCGCCGAACGCCACCGCGTAGGCGGCCCGGTTGAGCGGGCTGGACAGGCTGACCCCGCTCTTGCCCTGGTAACTCGTCGTCTTCTCGCCCTCGTTGTCGGAGTAGTCGATCTCCTTCTGAGGGCCGCCGACGATCGAATAGGTGGTGGTCTTCTCGCCGTAGTAGACCCGCTGCTGGTACGTGCCGAGGTCGCCGGTGGGGGGCAGGTCGGACTCGGTGAACACCGGCTCGCCGTTCTCGGCCGCGGTGCCCTCGGCCGCGACGACGCCGAAGCCGTGGGTGTACCGGAAGTGGTTGTTGATCCAGTTCTTCTTCGGGATGCCGGCCAGGTTCAGCTCCCGCAGACCGACGACCGTGTCCTGGACCTTGCCGTTCTTGTCGCGGTAGCGGTCGACGTCCAGGGTGTCGGGGAACGCGTAGTAGTTCCGCACCTGCTGCAGCTGCTGGAACGTCGGCGAGACGATGTTCGGGTCGAGGATGCGGATGCTGGCGGTCTCGGCGACGTCGTCGCGCAGCGTCGCCCTGTCCTTGGTGGTGCTGGTGCCGGCGTAGTCCGTCACCTTGGCGTCGTCGATGCCGTACGCCTCACGCGTGGCCTTGATGTTCCTGGCGACGTACGGGGCTTCCTTGGCCTGCTCGTTGGGCTGGACCTGGAACTTCTGCACGATCGCCGGGTACAGGCCGCCGATGAGGATCGCGGAGAGCACCATCAGGCCGAAGCCGATGACCGGCAGCTGCCAGGTGCGCCGCCACAGGGTGGCGAAGAACAGCAGTGCGCAGATGACCGCGATGCAGAACAGGATGGTCTTCGCCGGCAGGTAGGCGTTGGCGTCGACGTACCGCAGACCGGTCCACTTGTCGGTGGCCTTGAAGTCGCTGGACTTGACCGCCAGTCCGTACCGGTCGAGCCAGTAGGCGACGGCCTTGAGGGAGACGAACACGCCGAGCAGCACCGACAGATGCCCGGTCGCCGCGGCGGTGGCGCGGGTGCCGGGCGAGGTGAGGCGCAGCCCGCCGTACAGGTAGTGGGTGAGCACGGCGGCGATCAGGGACAGGACCGTCGCGGCGAAGCCGAAGCCCAGCAGGAACCGGTACCAGGGAAGGTCGAAGGCGTAGAAGGAGACGTCGAGGTGGAACTGCGGGTCCTTCTTGTGGAACGGGACGGCGTTGACCCAGGTCAGCCACGTCCGCCACTGGCCGGCCGCGGAGGCGCCCGCGATCAGGCCCACCAGGGCGGTGATCCCGCACAGCAGCCACCTCTTGTACGGCGCGACGCCCATCCGGTAGCGGTCGAGGTTCTGCTGCTCGGCGGACATCGCGCTCAGCGGGGGCCGCAGCCGGTGGGCGAGCCAGATGTTGAAGCCGACGGCCAGCGCCATGAGCAGGCCGAAGACGAAGAACAGCCCGACCTTGGTCCAGAGCGTGGTGGTGAACACCGACGAGTAGTGGACCGACCGGTACCACAGCCAGTCCGTCCAGAAGCCGGCGAACATGGTGAACACCATGCCGAGCACGGCCAGCGCGCCCAGCGTCATCAGCAGGGCCCGGGCTTGCCGGGACGGGCGGCCGACTCTCATCCGCGGCCCGGACGGGCCCGACCCGCGGTCCGGCATCTGGAAAGCCAAGGGTGCACCTCGATAGTTCGCTGTCGATACGCCGAGTGGTTCCGTGTCATAGCGCTCGGGGCCGCCTCAAGCCCTCGGGCCCGCGGACCGTGCGGCGGACCCGGGCGTGCCGGGTCCACACCTATGCAACTTACTCACGGCTTACGCGGTTCCCGTCTTCGCCCGGGAACGAGGCAGGATTGTGACCATGTCCAACACTCCCATGGCAGCGAGCCCCCTCACCCGGGCCGTGCTCGAGATCGACGAGTACGCCTCCACCCTCGGGTGGGACCAGCCCGCTCGCCTCTTCGCCCTCGTAGACACCGCACAGCTGCGGGCCCAGGAGCCCGCTCTCGCCGACCGGCTCGGCCTGGACGACGAGCAGCACACCTCCGGTCTCACCCCGATCGAACAGGAGGAGATCCCGGCCGGCCGGCCGCTCGACGAGTTCCTCGCCACCATCGCCTGGCCCGACGCGGTGACCGGCTGCGCACTGACCGTGGAGCGCCTGATGCTCCCGCCGTCCGCGGAGGCCGAGGTCCCGCAGGACCTCGACGAGGCCGAGCTGACCCGGTGGGTGGCGGACCATCCCGAGCGCCAGGAGGTGCGGATGACGGTGGCCGTGCTGCGGGACGGCGCCCGGGAGTCGGCCCTGCGGCTGCGGGAGAAGGACTCTGCGACCGAGGTCCTCACCGGCTCCGGCCTGGTGCCGAACCTGGCCGAGGCGCTGGCGGCGACCTTCGAGGACTGAGCGGGCCCGCCGCGGGCCCGGGGCGGCGCCGGCCGGCGGGGCGCGGCCGGGACGGGGGGCGCCGGGCTCCGTCCGACGGGGCGGCTACCGCGTGCACGCCGGCAGGGCGCGGGTGTTCCCCGTGCGGATGTCCTTCAGGGCGTCGAGGGCGTCCTTCATCGTGCGGACCTTGACGAGGGTGAGCCCGTCGGGGGCGTCCTCGGCGGCGGCAGCGCAGTTGTCGGCGGGGGTCAGGAAGTACTGGGCGCCCCGGCTGCGCGCGCCGAGCGTCTTCATCTCCACGCCGCCGATCGGGCCGACCTTTCCGTCGTCGTCGATCGTCCCGGTGCCGGCCACGAACGTCCCGCCGGTCAGGCTGCCCGGGGTGAGCTTGTCGTAGATGCCGAGCGCGAACATCAGGCCGGCGCTGGGCCCGCCGACGTCGGCGAGCTCGATGTCGATGTCGAACGGGAAGGTGTGGTCGGTCCCGGCGGAGATCCCGACGACGGCACGCTCGGCCCCGGCGTCGTGGGACCGGGCGGTGGTGAGGGTGACGTCCTTGGTGGCGGTCGCCGTGCGGTGCTGCTTCTCGGCGGCGGCCTGGTCCTTGGCGGGCACGATGGTGAAGACGACGTCCTGGCCGGGCTTGTGCCGGGTGACGAGCTTCGCGACGTCGGAGGGCTGCGTGACCTCGGTGCCGTCCACGGCCTTGATCACGTCACCGGCGTGCAGCACCCCCTGGGCGGGGCTGCCCTTGACCACGCTGGAGACGATCACCCAGGTCTTCACCGGGACGCCGAGTTCCTTCAGGGCCGCGACCTTGGCGCTCTCCTGGGACTGGCTGAACTCCTCGGCGTTCTCCTGGTTGGACTGCTCCTCGGTCTGGCCGTCGGGGTAGAGCGTGTCGTGCGGGACGACCTTGTCGCCGTGCGCCAGCCAGCCGTAGATCGCCTCGACCAGGTTCATCTTGTAGTCGGCGCTGGTGACCCGGACCGTGGTCATGTTCAGGTGGCCGTCGGTCGGGTAGGTCCGGTGCCCGGAGATCTGCAGGACCGGTTCGCCGTCGTGTTCGCCCAGCGTGTTGACCGTCGGCCCCGGGGACATCTCCGCGTACGGCACGGGAAGGAACACCCCTGCGCACAGGAGCGCGATCAGCATCAGGGTCGAGGCGAGCATCGTCGCGGTGCGGCGTGGCATGCCTCGACAGTACGGGACCGTTCTGTGGGCCCACTGCCTGGGCCGCCCGTCCTCGCCCGGCCTCACGTGCGGGACGTGGAGCGCTCCATGGCCTCGCGGAAGCGCGCGTATCCGTCGAGTTCGGGGCCGTCGCCGCGCACGGTGCGGGTGCGGTTGGCCCACACGCCCCACAGTCCGGCGCCTATCGCAGTCAGCAACGGAATCAGCAACCAGGCGAGCACCGCCATGCCGTCCTCCCAGCCCCGTTCGAGCGACTGCAACCGAGTGATCAGCAGATTAACCGTCTTCGTGACAACGGTCACGTCAGGGGGGCGGTTACGCAACCGGATACCGGGGTAACGGGCGCGCCGGGCCCCCGGCGAGGCGGTGCGCGGTGCGGCACGCACCGGGCCGGACGGCCCGGTGCGGGCGCGGACGGCGGGGTTCGGCCGGGCGGGTGAGAAGGGCGCGGCCGGGCGAGGACGGGCCGCCCTCAGCAGGCGCCCACCCATTCCTCCGTGCCGTCGGAGAACCGCTGGTGTTTCCAGATGGGCACCTGGTGCTTGATGTCGTCGATCAGCTGCCGGCAGGCCGCGAAGGCCTCCGCGCGGTGCGGGCAGGACACCGCCACGACGACGGCCAGGTCCCCGACCCGCAGGTCCCCCACCCGGTGGACGGCGGCGAGCGCCCGCACCGGGTACGCGGCGGCCACCTTCTCGGCGACCCGCCGCATCTCGTCCTCGGCGGTGGGATGGCAGGAGTAGCCGAGGGCGTCGACGCCGGCGCCGCCGTCGTGGTTGCGCACGGTGCCCACGAAGAGCGCGGTGCCGCCGGCGGCGTCGTCCCCGACGGCCCGGAAGACCTCGTCCAGCGACAGCGCCGTGTCCCGGACGGCGATCAGCTTGACGGGATCGCCGGAAGCCTGCTCGCCGGGGTGATCGTCGGTGGGTGGCATGCCCCCATCCTGCCCCACCCTCCCCGGAGCGCGGAACGGCCGGTCGCGCCGCATCCTGCGCCGTGTGCGCCCCGGTGCCCCGGCGCGTCGCTCCGGTCAGACGCGCCGGCGTGCCTTGCGGGCCCGCCGCACCACGGCCGCGGCGCCCAGCAGCGCCACCGTCGCCCCGGCCGCCCCGGCCGCCGTCGCGTCCTTGCGTCCCAGCCGCCGTCCGGCCACCGTGTGCCGCCCGGCGACCTCCTCCAGCAGCTGGGCCAGCACCTCCTCGTTGGTCCACTTCGGCCGCCAGCCCGCGTCGTGCAGCCGGCTGCCGCTGACCACCCACGGGTACATCGTGTAGGCCAGGTCGCCGGCCGGGGACGGGGTGAGGCCGATGCGGTGCAGGCGGGCCGCCGCACCCAGCGCGACCGCCGACGGCAGCTCCATCCGGCGGATCCCGCTGAGCGCCTCCACCTCCTCCTGCTCCAGCCAGCCGTCGCAGCCGACGGCCAGCTCGCCCTCGACCTTCTCCAGCACGGCGTACTCCAGCGCGCTGCACAGGTCCTCGACATGGCAGAACTGCCAGGCGGGCCGCGAGCCGGCCACGACCAGCAGCCGCGGGGACTCGAAGTACCTGGTCAGCGCCGTGTCCGTGCCCCCGACCAGCACGGCGGGACGCACCACGGTGACGTTCAGGCCGGGGTGTGCCCGCGGCGCCCGCCTGGCCAGCCGTTCGATCTCCAGCAGGTCGCCCACCCCGGTGGCCTCGGCGGTGGCCCGCAGCTCGGCGTCCTCCGCCAGCGGCAGCTCGTTGTCGGGCAGCGCGCCGTAGACCATCGCGGAGGTGCACAGCACCACCCGGCGCACCCCGGCCGCGGCCGCGGCGGTCAGCACGGTCTGGGTCCCCCGGACGTTGTACGCGCTGCGCGCGGCCGGGTCGGTCTCCAGGTTCAGGTCGATCGCCAGGTGGACGACGACGTCGCAGCCGCGCAGCTTGTCGGCGATCGCGGGGTTCCGCACGTCCAGGACGTGCCAGCTCGCCGCCGCGCACTGTCCGCGCCGCTCGTCGATGGCGACGACCTGCCCGATCTCCTCGCTCGCGGCCAGCCGCTCGGTGAGCAGCGCGCCGACGCCGCTCGCGGCTCCGGTGACCGCGACGACGGGCCCGCGCACGGCGGAGGTGCTTTCATGGTTTCGCGCTGCGCGAACCTGCGGATCTGGGGAACTCACCGGGCGTCTCCAGCGGTTGTCTTCCATACGGGCGCGAACGACGCGTACGTACCAGGTGGCATCCATCCTGCCGCAGGCGCTGTGTCGGCGAAGCACCCAGGCCCCGACCGGCCGGGGTGTCTACGCTGGGTGGTGTTGTCGGGCAGCCGCGCCGCCGGAGAGAACCGGTGGCCTTACCAGCCGAGGAATCCCGTGAGTGACACCCCATTCGGATTCGGCCTTCCGCCGGAGGAGCCGGAGAACGGCGACGAGGGCAAGAAGAAGGACCAGCAGAGCGGTGGTGGGCAGGGACCGGCCAACCCGTTCGGTTTCGGGCTGCCCGGAGCCGGAGGCCTTGGCGGGTCCGGCGCCGACAATCCGTTCGCGGCCATGTTCGGGTCGATCAGCCCCACCGATCTGGGAGCAGCCTTCCAGCAGCTCGGCCAGATGCTCTCCTACGAGGGCGGCCCGGTGAACTGGGACATGGCCAAGCAGATCGCCCGCCAGACGGTCTCCCAGGGCACCCCGGACGGCACCAAGGACGCCAGCGTCGGCTCCGCCGAGCGCAACGCCGTCCAGGACGCCGTCCGCCTGGCCGACCTGTGGCTGGACGACGTGACCTCCCTGCCCTCCGGGTCCGCCACCGCGGTGGCCTGGTCCCGGGCGGAGTGGGTCGAGGCGACGCTGCCGGCCTGGCAGGAGCTGGTGGACCCGGTCGCCGAGCGGGTCGGCACCGCCATGGGCGAGGTGCTGCCCGAGGAGATGCGAGCCATGGCCGGACCGCTGATCGGCATGATGCGCTCCATGGGCGGCGCCATGTTCGGCACGCAGATCGGCCAGGCCGTCGGCGTGCTGGCCGGCGAGGTCGTCGGCTCCACGGACATCGGGCTGCCGCTCGGCCCGGCCGGCAAGGCCGCGCTGCTGCCGGTGAACATCGCGGCGTTCGGCAAGGACCTGGGCGTGCCGCCGGAGGAGGTGCGGCTGTACCTCGCCCTGCGGGAGGCCGCCCACCAGCGGCTGTTCGCGCATGTGCCGTGGCTGCGCTCGCACCTGTTCGGCGCGGTCGAGGGGTACGCCCGCGGGATCAAGGTGGACACCGCCAAGCTGGAGGACGTGGTCGGCCAGTTCGACCCGCAGAACCCCGAGCAGCTGCAGGACGCGCTGCAGCAGGGCATGTTCCAGCCGCAGGACACCCCGGAGCAGAAGGCGGCGCTGGCCCGTCTGGAGACCGCTCTGGCACTCGTCGAGGGCTGGGTGGACGCGGTGGTGCACGCCGCGGCCAAGCCGCGCCTGGCGTCCGCGGACGCCCTGCGGGAGACGCTGCGCCGGCGCCGCGCCTCCGGCGGTCCGGCCGAGCAGACCTTCGCCACGCTGATCGGCCTGGAGTTGCGGCCGCGCCGCCTGCGCGACGCCTCCCGGCTGTGGGCCTCCCTCACCGACGCCCGCGGTGTCGACGGCCGCGACGCGCTGTGGGCGCACCCGGACATGCTGCCGACGGCCGCGGACATGGACGACCCGGACGGTTTCGTCCACCGCGAGCAGCTGGACTTCTCCGAGCTGGACAAGATGCTCGGCGAGGCGGCCGGCGGCGGCTCCGCCCCCAAGCCGGACCTGCGCAAGCACGACGAGCGCGGCACGCGGGAAGACGGCGGCGAGGGCGAGGGCGACAGCGCGAAATGAGCCTCCACGACGACGCGGTCCTCGTCCTTCAGGAGTACGGGGACCAGCCCGAGCTGCGCCGGGCCTACCTGGACCACCTGGCCGCGCACCCGGACGGCATGTGGCGGGCCTGCACCGACGGGCACATCACCGCCAGCGCCCTGGTCATCGACCCGGACGGCGGCCGGGTGCTGCTGACCCTGCACCGCAAGCTGCGCCAGTGGCTGCAGATGGGCGGCCACTGCGAGCCGCGGGACACCACGCTGGCGGGCGCCGCGCTGCGCGAGGCCACCGAGGAGTCGGGCATCGCCGGCCTGTCCCTGCTGCCGGGCGGCCCGGTGCGGCTGGACCGGCACCACACGCCGTGCGCCTGGCACCTGGACGTGCAGTACGCGGCCGTCGCCCCGCCCGGGGCGGTGGAGGTCATCAGCGACGAGTCCCTGGAGCTGCGCTGGTTCCCCTGCGCGCAGGTGCCGGACGTGGCCGACAAGTCGGTCGTGCGGCTGGTGGAGGCCACCCGCGCCAGGCTCCGTGCGGCGGGCGCCCGCTGACGGAGGACGTCCGGCCGGGTGAGGGCGGCCGCTCGTGCGGCCGCCCTCATCTGCCGGCCGGCCCCGGACGTCGCCCGGGTCAGCTCCAGACGTTGCCCTGGTTCTGCCCCCGCGCCCCCTGCGCACCCAGTCCGTACTGCGCGGCCAGGCCGTGGCCGATCACGGCGTTCTGCGGCGGCAGCAGCTCGCTGGGCTGGACGAGGACGAAGCCGCTGCCCATGAAGTTCAGCTCCCAGCCCTCGCCGGTGTTGCCGCGGCGCCGCCACACCCCGGCGGAGTGGGTCTGCGCCTGCATCTGCACCCGGAGCCCGCTGGACCAGGCGACGATCGCGTCCGCGTCGCAGCTGATGTACCGGTCCGGGGTGACCCGCATCAGCAGCGGGGCGCCCGAGGTCATCAGGGCGACCTTGCCGCGCCCGGTGATGTTCAGCTGGTACTTCCCGGAACCGGAGATGCCGTACATGCTGTCGACCGCGACGACCTCGTGGTGCAGCGAGGAGTCCAGCGCGAGCACATAGGCGCTGTCGACCGTCAGGCCCTCCTGCTCCACGTCCATGACATGGACGTACTGGGCGAGGTTGGCGAGGTAGACGGTGCCCTGCCCGTGGCAGCGCATCAGGTCCAGGCCCTCCCCGGTGCGGGCCCGCGCATAGGCCTGGCCGGTGCTCTGGTACTCGGCGTCGAACTCGATGAGGCCCTGGTAGGCGACCATGGTGCCCTTGCGGGCGAGGACGTCGTCGTGGCCCTGCAGGGTGATGCGGAGCATCTGCTGGTTCTGCAGGCACCAGCGGTCCTGGCTCTGGACGTCGTTGTGGGCGAAAAGCGGGCTCTGCATGCTGTCCTTCCCCCTCAGCCCCGGAACCGGAGCCGGTCGGCGCTGTCCTCGCTGGGCTGCACGACGACGATGCCCTGGCCGGAGAAGGCCAGCTGGAAGGCCTCGCCGCTGCCCCGGCCGATCAGGGACTGCGCCTTGAAGCTGCGCCTGCCCTTGACCTTCAGGCCGGGCGACCAGGCGACGAGCGCGTCCGGATCGACGTACGTCTCGTCCTCGCCACTGCCGCAGTCGACCACGATCGGTGTGCCGCGGGAGGTGAGGGCGACCCAGCCGTGGCCGGAGATCGTCGTGTTCCACAGGCCCTGCCCGGCGAACTTGGCCAGCCCCTTCACCCTCTCCACGCCCCACTGCAGGTGGGCGTCGAAGGCGAGGAGGTTGGTGGCGTTGACCGAGATGCCGTCGCCGCCGAGGTCGATGACGACGACGTCCGCGCCGTAGTCGGCGAGGTAGAGCAGGCCGTCGCCGGAGCACTTCATCAGGGGGGCGCCCTCGCCGGTCATCCAGTCGCGGGCGATCTGGCGGACGGCCGGGGGGTTGGGCTCGTACTGGATGAAGCCCTCGTAGGCGACCATGGAGCCGACGCGCGCGAACAGGTCGTTGCCGGTCTGCAGGGCCACCTTCACCATGTGGCTGCCGTGGTTCTCCATGCGGGCCGTGACGGGTGCGGGGGCGCAGCCCGCGAGCGGCTGGTTCATGACGGGCTCCATCAGACCTCGTAGGGCTGGACGACGACGAAGTTCCCGGGCGCCGCCCGGAACTGCAGGTTGACGCCTTCTCCGGTGTGGCCCGGGTAGGCGTTGCGGCGCGTGTGCACCTGGCTGGACACGATGACCTGGGCGGCCGCCGACCAGGCGACGACGGCGTTGGAGTCCACGAACGTCGTCGGGGTCACGGGCAGTACGACGGGCGTGCCGTGCGTCTTGACGACCACGGTGCCGGTGCCCTGGAACTGGAGGGTGAACAGGGCACCGCCGGGGATGCCGTGCCCCTCGATGCGGCGCACCTCGTAGTGCAGGCTCTCGTCGAAGGCCAGCACATTGTCCGCGGAGACGCAGATCGCGTCGCCCTGCAGCTCGACCGGGTGCAGATGGGTGGCGTCCTCGGCGAGGAAGACCTGGCCTTGGCCGGTGCAGCGCATCAGCTGCATCTCCTGGCCGGTGACGTTGCCCACGATGCGGCCCATGACGCCGGCACCCTTGTAGGAGAAGTCGACCTTGCCCTGGTAGAGCACCATGCTGCCCTGCTTCGCCAGCACCGGCAGGCCGTCGGTGCCGAGGTCGACCCGGACCAGTGTGCCGTTCTGCAGGGTCCAGCGCTGCCCGGTGGGCGTCTCCTTGTACTTCTGCAGCGCGGCGGTCACCCCGGCGCCCTGCGGGGGGCTGTCCGGGACGCCCTGCGTATCCCCCTGCGGCAGGCCCTGGGGAACGGCCGTCCGCGGAGCGCCGGGGACCTGTCCGAACGGCGGCTGCTGGCCATGGCCGGGCGGGGGCGTGGGCTGCCCGTAGCCGGGAGGCGGGGTGGGCGCCTGGGGTGCCGGGGGCTGCCCGTAGCCGGGGGGCGGTGGTGCGCTCGGGGCGGGGGCCGGGGCGTGGGGCGGCCCGCCGAACGACGGCTGCGCATGCGCCTGCGGGTCGTACGCCGCCGGGGCCGGTGCGGGCGAGGGCGGGGGCGGGGTGGCGGTGTCGCCGGCCGGAGGCATGGGTGCCGCGACGGTCGGCGCGGCGTACACGGGGGGCGCGGGGGCCGCCGGTGCGGGTGTCGCGGCCGGCGCCGGGCCCGGGGCCGCCCGGGACGCCGGGCTCGGCGGCGCGGGCGGAGTCTCCTGCGGCGCGGCGCTCTGAGAGCTGCCGGCCGGGGCCGCGCCCGTGGGGGCCGGGGTGGCCGGGGCCGGGCCCGCCGCGGCTGCGGGGGCGGGCGGCGCGGCGGGCGTGGACGGGCCGGACGGCACCGCGAAGGGCGGCGGCGCGTCGTCCTCGGCGGGCGGGGCGAAGCCGGGCACGCCGTCGGACCGCGAGCCGGAGTCCTCGTCCTCCAGCACCTCGCCGCCGAAGTTCTTCAGCAGCGCCTCCAGCCCGCCGTCGAAGCCCTGGCCGACCGCGGCGAACCGCCAGCCGTCCTTGTAGTAGATGTCGCCCAGCATCACGGCCCGTTCGGTGGTGAACTCCGAGCCGGTGAAGGAGTAGCGGGCCACCTCCTGACCGCCCGCCGCGATCCGCAGGTGTCCAGGGCCGATCTGCGCCATCTGCCCGGCGCCGTCGATGGTCGCCGTGAAGGTCAGCTTCCGGATGTGCGGCGGGATCCGGTCCAGCGTGACCCGGAAGGACTCGGTGTCGCCCGCCTGCGGGCCCAGCAGCTGGATGGCCTCCTCGGGGGACTTCGGCTGGTTGTAGAAGACGAAGTACCGGTCGTCCGACAGCCGTTCGTCGGCGTCCAGGCCGAAGCAGCTGATGTCGAAGGTGAGCCCGGGGCCGGCGATCTGCACTCCGACGTACAGATCCGTGCCCCGCGTCAGATCACTGATCCGGGCCTTGTGGCCGCGCTGGAATTCCCTGGTCATGCGTAACGACCGTCCCCCATCCCGAATACGACTGCGTCGCGTCAGGCTAACGTCACAGCAGGACAACGGGCCAAGCCGGTGCGAACCCGGTACACAACGCCCGCACGCCGGTGAAATCCGGCGTGACCCGGGACGCCGCGTGCCGACTTCCGTGACGGGTGATCAGTCTCTTTGTATGTGCGATGTGTTGGGCAGGTGCGGCGCGGCGGCCACCCCTTCGAGATAGCCGCGGGCGCGCTCGGTGCGCGGATACGCCTCCAGCAGCTCCCAGAACGCGGGACCGTGGCCGGGCACGAGCAGATGGGCCAGCTCGTGCAGCAGGACGTAGTCGACTACGTAGTCGGGCATGCCCCGCAGCCGGTGCGAGAGGCGGATGCTGCCCTCCGCCGGGGTGCACGAGCCCCAGCGCGTGTTCTGGTTGGTGACCCAGCGGACCGAGCCAGGCCGGGCCCGGCCGCCCAGGTACTGCGCCGACAGCCGCTCGGCGCGCTCGGCCAGCTCGGCGTCGCCGCCCCGGGCACGCCGGCTCTCCTTGGCGGCCAGCTTGTCGAGCACGGCCTCAACCCAGCGCTGCTCCTGCGCCTTGGACATGCGGGCCGGGACGAGCACGATGGTGCGGTCGCCCTCGCGGTAGGCGGAGACCGTCTTGCGGCGGCGGGCGCTTCGGCGCACCTCGACCTCGTGCGCGGGTCGGCTCGGTGGCGGGCTGCTGGTACCGCGCTGCGGTGCTCCGGCGCGGCTCGTTGGTTCGACGGACACGCCTCGACGGTACCCGGCGCGCTGAACGGCCGTCCCCGCCTGTGGATGTCCGGGCACGCACCGTGAGCGGCCGGGCTCGCCTCCCTGCCCGCCCCGTGCGCGGTCCCGCTCTCCTCCCGGGATCGCTCCGTGCCTGGTCGGCGGGTGGTTGGTGCCGCAAGGCGGGCGCACCGCGGCCGCCGGCACCATGCGACGGGAACGCCCTGCACAACGCGGATCGGGCGCCCGGCATCTCGGAACATATGACTGTCATCCCCCGCCTGTGGACAACTTTCCGCACCGGCCGGGCGGAACCGGCATGCTGGCTGTCACCGACGGGGCGGCGACGGCCTCCGCCGACGCCTCGTGCGGCGTTCCGCGACGTCCATCGGGTTACGGGGGACCACACATGCATCCGATGCTGAAACCCGCGCTCCGGCGCGGCTGGCGCGATCTCGACACCGTGCAGTTCGGGGTGACGCCCGCGCACGCGCTGACCCTGGGGCCGGTCGACCGCGCGACCGGCGGCTTCCTGGACCTGCTCGACGGCACCCGCGGGCCCGACCTGCTGCGGGAGGAGGGCCGGCGCCTGGGCATGCCGGAGGGGCAGGTGGACCGTCTGCTGACCCGCCTGGCCCATGCCGGGCTGCTGGACGACGCCCGCGGCGGAGGGCCGGCCGCGGCCGCGCTGCGGGAGAAGAAGGACGTCATGGACCGGCTGCGCCCCGACCTGGCCTCGCTGTCCCTGGTGGCGCGCCGGCCGGGCGAGGACGCGGCCCGGCTGGCCGCCCGCCGTGATCTGCGCGTGCAGGTGCGCGGCGCCGGACGCGTGGGGACGATGCTGGCCGCGCTGCTGTCCGGGGCCGGGATCGGCCAGGTGGACGTGCGCGACGAAGGATGCGTCGAGCCGTGGGACGTCGCACCGGGCGGGCTGCCGGCCGGGGCGGTCGGCGAGCGCAGGGAGGCCGCCGCGCGGCGGGTGGTGCGCGGGGCGGCCCCGGACCGGCCACCGCGCCCGGGCCGCCGCGCCGGCTCCGCGGCGGGCGAGCCGGGACACACCCTGGTGATCCTCGCCCCGCGGGACGACATCGCCGTGCACGCGCCCGACCCGGCCGGCTCGGCCGAGCTGATGGCTGCGGGCACACCGCACCTGTACGCCGGGGTCGTGGAGGCCGTCGGTGTGGTGGGACCGCTCGTCCTGCCCGGACAGACCGGCTGCGCCGGGTGCCTGCACCGGTCACGCACCGACCGGGACAGTGCCTGGCCCCGCCTGGTCGCCCAGTGGCGGTCCCGTGCACCGCGTCACGTCCGCGCCTGCGACCTGGCACTGGCGGCGACCGTCGCCGGGCTCGCAGCGGCCCACGCGCTCGCCTTCCTGGACGGCGCGACGCCGTCCTCCGGGGGCGCCCGCTGGGAGGTGTCCGCGCCGGGCCTGAACTGGCACGCACGGCCGGTGCCGCCGCATCCGCACTGTCCGTGCGGGGCCGCGCGCGAACCCGTGTCCGACGACACCTCTGTACGGGACGGGCCACGCGCGACAATGGCTGGGCAACGGCCGTCATCGGCGTCCTGCCCGCCGGCGGACGCGGCACGGCTCGCTGGGACTTGGAGGGCGCATGTCTGATCTTCCGCGGAAGGCGGTCACCCGGACCGCCAAGCTCGCCGCGCTTCCGATCGGCTTCGCCGGGAGAGCGACCTGGGGACTCGGCAAGCGGATCGTCGGCGAGTCCGCAGAGCTGGTGGGCCGCGAGCTGCAGCAGCGCACCGCCGAGCAGCTGTTCAAGGTCCTGGGCGAGCTGAAGGGCGGCGCGATGAAGTTCGGGCAGGCCCTGTCCGTCTTCGAGTCGGCGCTCCCCGAGGAGGTCGCCGGCCCCTACCGGGCCGCGCTGACCAGGCTGCAGGAGGCCGCCCCGCCGATGCCGACGCGCACCGTGCACGCCGTGCTGGAGGAGCGGCTCGGCCCCGACTGGCACGAGCTGTTCGAGGAGTTCGACGACAAGCCCTCGGCGGCGGCCTCGATCGGGCAGGTGCACCGGGCCGTGTGGCACGACGGCCGCGAGGTGGCGGTGAAGGTGCAGTACCCCGGTGCCGGGGATGCCCTGCTCTCCGACCTCGGGCAGCTGAGCCGGTTCGCCCGCCTGCTGGGACCGCTGGTCCCCGGCATGGACGTCAAGCCGCTGATCGCCGAGCTGCGCGACCGTGTCTCCGAAGAACTGGACTACGGCCTGGAGGCCGAGGCCCAGCAGGCGCACGCCGAGGAGTTCGCGGGCGACCCGGACGTGGTCGTGCCCGCGGTGGTCCATCAGCGCGAGCAGGTGCTGGTCACCGAGTGGATCGACGGCATCCCGCTGTCGGAGGTGATCGCGGACGGCACGCAGGAGCAGCGCGACCGCGCCGGCCAGCTGCTCGCACGCTTCCTGTTCTCCGGCCCGGCCCGCACCGGGCTGCTGCACGCCGATCCCCATCCGGGCAACTTCCGCCTGGTGCCCGGCGGCCCGGGCGGCGAGGACGACTGGCGGCTGGGCGTGCTGGACTTCGGCACCGTCGACCGGCTGCCCGGCGGACTGCCGGCGCCGATCGGCGTCTCCCTGCGGATGACGCTGGACGGGCGGGCCGAGGACGTCTACCGGATGCTCTGCGCGGAGGGCTTCATCAAGGAGTCCGTCGAGCTGGACCCCGACGCCGTCCTCGACTACCTGCTGCCGATCATCGAACCGGCCCGCGTGGAGGAGTTCACCTTCACCCGGGGCTGGATGCGCGGCCAGGCGGCCCGCGTCGCCGACCCCCGCTCTCCCGCCTACCAGCTGGGCAAGCGGCTCAACCTGCCGCCCGCCTACCTGCTGATACACCGGGTGACGCTCAGCACCATCGGGGTGCTGTGCCAGCTGGGCTGCACGGTCCGGCTCCGGCAGGAGCTGCAGGAGTGGCTGCCGGGCTTCGTGCCGGACGCGGAGGCCGAGGAGGACGCGGACGCGCTGGAGGCCTGAGCGGCCCGCCGGCCGGTCTGCGGGCACGGGTCCACGCGCGCGCGTCGTCCTTGGGTGCCCGGGCGGGTGAGGCACGCCCGGACGCCCTCCCCGACGCGGCGCGGGGGCCGGTCCGTGCGGTCGGACCGGCCCCCGCGGGAAGGGGTCGCTCGCCGTGCCTCCGGCCGGGAGGCGGGCCCTGCGTGGTTCAGGCGGTCACTGCATCACCGCCATGGCCAGCGCCCGGCGGGCGCGCAGCGAGGCGCGCTCGGCGCGGCGCTGCATCCGGCGGGCGGCGGCCAGGCGCGCGGCCGGGCGTTCCTGCTCCGCCTGTCGCAGTCGCTCGTTCATATGCGCACGGGCCAGGGCTTCTGGGATGAGTTGCATCGCTCGGGTCCTGTTCTGGCGCGAGGCGTTCGCGCCGGTGGTGGTGACGTCTTCGGTCGCGGAGCCCGCGGGCTCGCTGGTGGACGGCTTCATCGGGGCCTGCTTCTGGGGGTCGTGCGTGAGGGGACGGTCGATCGTTGCGGTGGCGTTCATGCGGTGACCGGGTTCTTGCGCGGGCGGCCACGCGGCCGCTTCCGGGGGACGACGACGCCCTGGACGAACAGCTCGCCGCCCCAGACGCCCCAGGGCTCGCGCCGCTCCTTGGCACCGGCGAGGCAGGCCTCGATCAGCGGGCAGGTGCGGCACAGGGACTTCGCGTACTCCACGTCGGCCGGCGACTCGGCGAAGAAGACCTCCGGGTCGTAGGAGCGGCAGGGGACGGTCGCACCGAGGTTCTCGATGGCGTCGTCCAGCGCGGTCAGCGTGGTGAGAGGAGTCAAAGCAGGGTCCTCCGTGGAACCGGGCTTGGGGATCGTGTCGGAAGGCGGTACGGACGGGGCGTGCGCTTCGAGTTGCACGGATGTCTTCCTCGTCTGGTCGTTCCGGCCGGTCGGCCGGGTGTCGGCTGGGTACCGGGTTCTGTTGTCGTCCCGAGGCCCCTTCCTCCGTCGTCCCGCATGAGGGAAAACAGAAGGGCCGCGGATCCCGGATGGGGTTCCGCGGCCCTGAAGGTGCCGGCCTGATCGTCGATCAGGCTGGATCACTCCAGGGTTGTGGCCCACGGAAAGCCCACATCAGGTGGTGCTGCTGCGTCGCCTGCATCCGGGTGCCGGCACCGGTCGCCGTGAGGGCATAGGCCTGCGCCTGTACCTCTCCTGCTTCCAGTGCCGTGGTCGGTCGCTCGATGCGCTCACGGATGACGAAGCCCGCGAACGGCAGGGAGGACTCCGGGCGCATGCCACGGACACCGGACAGACCGGTGCCCCGGTCCAAGGCGCCGAGCAGGCACAGGGAGGCGACCGCGTGATCGGTCGCTTTGGCGGTGCCGAAGAAGCTGTTCTTCATCTCGATCACTTCAATCGCCTCCCTTCCGGTGTCTGGGAACCGGGATGAACCGGTTCGCAACGGATACGCAAGTACAACACGGAATCAAGGCCTCAGGAAGGCCGTTGTTTCCGTGACCAAGAACCTATGGGGCTTTCCCGGGCGCGCGCAAACTATTTTTTTCGACGAGTTGGCATCAGTCCTCCGCACCGCTGCCGCCGGGCTCGCGGCCTGCGCAGATGGCGAGGACGTCGGCGCCGTGACGGCGCAGCTTGCGGGCGAGCACTCCGGGGATGCGGGCCAGCTCCCGCTCGTCGCCCGGGACCGCCTCGGCGATCGCCATCAGCGTCCGGTCGGTGAACACGCAGAACTCCGGCTGCCCGCTGCGCCGCGCCTGCTTCTGCCGCCAGGCACGCAGCCGCTCGTACAGGCCCTCGTCCATGTCGGAGGGGCAGTCGTCGCAGCGCAGCAGTTTGATCTCGCCTGCGTCGGTCAGGGTGCGCCCGCACACCCGGCACCGTGCCGGGGTGCGTCGGGTGCGCCGCGGCAGGGCGGCGTACGGATCGTCGTAGGGGGCGGTGCCCGCCGGCCCGGGGGCGAAGCCGCGTTCGATGCCGCCGGCGGCGGTCGCGGTGCCGCGGGCGGCGAGGGCGGGCGAGCCGGGGCGCAGCCCGTCGAGGAAGCGGCTGGGGCGGCGGTTCGGGCGCCCGCCGGGCGAGCGGCTCAGCGACCAGGAGACGTGCAGCCGCTCGCGGGCCCGGGTGATCCCGACGTACAGCAGGCGGCGTTCCTCCTCGATCTGCTGCTCCGTCCGGGCGTAGCTGATCGGCATCATGCCCTCGGCGACACCGACCAGGAAGACCGCGTCCCACTCCAGACCCTTGGCCGCGTGCAGGGAGGCGAGGGTGACGCCCTGGACGGTGGGGGCGTGCTGGCTGTTCACCCTCTCGTCCAGCTCGGTCATCAGCTCGCCGAGGCCGGCGCCCGGATGGGCGGCAGCGAAGTCGCGGGCGAGGTTCACCAGTGCGGCCAGGGCCTCCCAGCGGTCGCGGACGGCGCCCGAGCCGGCGGGGGGCTCGGGGGTCCAGCCCTCGCCGGACAGCACGACCCGGACCTGGGAGGGCAGGTCGGCGGCGTCCTTCAGAAGGGTGTCGTTGCCGCCGAAGCGGGCGGCGGCGCGCAGGGAGACGAGCGCCTTGCGCACCTCGGGACGTTCGAAGAACCGTTCGGCGCCGCGCAGCTGGTAGGGGACGCCCGCGTCGGCGAGGGCCTGTTCGTAGGTCTCGGACTGGGCGTTGGTGCGGAACAGGACGGCGATCTCGCTCGCCGGGACGCCGGAGGCGATGAGGTCGCGGATGCGGCGGGCCGCGTCCTCGGCCTCGGCGACCTCGTCGGGGTGTTCGGTGAACACCGGCTCCGGTCCGGCCGGACGCTGGGAGACCAGTTCCAGCCGGTGGTCGGCGGCCCGGCCGCGGGCCTGGGCGAGCAGGGCGTTGGCGAGGTGGACGACCTGCGGGGTGGAGCGGTAGTCGCGGACCAGCCGGACGACCGTGGCGCCGGGGTGGCGGAGGCGGAAGTCGAGGAGATGGTCGGGGGTCGCGCCGGTGAACGAGTAGATGGTCTGGCTGGCGTCGCCGACGACGCACAGGTTGTCCCGATCGCCGAGCCACAGCTCCAGCAGGCGCTGCTGCAGCGGGCTGACGTCCTGGTACTCGTCCACCACGAAGTGCTGGTACTGGGCGCGGACCTGTTCGGCGATGTCGCGGCGGTCCTGCAGGATGCCCACGGTGAGCAGCAGGACGTCCTCGAAGTCGATGACCTCGTGCTCCCGCTTGAGGTCCTCGTAGACGGAGTACAGCCGGGCGATCTCGGCGGGGTCGCGGGGGGCCTCGCGGCCGGCCCTCTCGGCCGCGAGCGCGTAGTCGGCCGGGACGGTCTGGGTGACCTTGGCCCACTCGATCTCCGCGGTGACGTCCCGCAGCTCGGTCCGGTCCAGGCGCAGGCCGCAGGCGGCGGCCGCGTCCGCGACCACGGGGACCTTGCGGTCGATCAGCCGGGGCATGGCACCGCCGACCGCCTTCGGCCAGAAGTACTGCAGCTGGCGCAAGGCGGCCGAGTGGAAGGTGCGGGCCTGCACACCGTGCGCGCCGAGCCGGCGCAGCCGACCGCGCATCTCCCCGGCGGCGCGGTTGGTGAAGGTGACGGCCAGCACGCTGGTCGGCTGGAGAATCCCGGCGCGCACCCCGTAGGCGATCCGGTGGGTGATGGCACGGGTCTTGCCCGTGCCGGCGCCGGCCAGCACGCACACCGGTCCGTGCAGCGCGGTCGCCACCTCGCGCTGCTCGGGGTCCAGCCCGTCGAGCACCGCGTCGGCAGAGTCCGGTACCTGCGGGAAGAGGGTGGAATGCGTTGCTGCTGTCACAGGGCCATGCTGCCAGGTCGCCCGAGGAGGCCGAGCCGGTTGTCCACAGGGAAGCCCCTGCGGTCGTACTGATACGACTGAAACGGCTGGTGCCACCGGCCGATACGGCTGGTGCGACCGGCCGACACGGCTGGTGCGACCGGCACGCTCGGTGATGCGGCCGGTGCACTCCTGGCGCGACGGCCTCCGGGTACGGCGGACGTCCCGGCTCGCTCCCCGTGCTGCGGCGGGTCACCGCGGCGGGCCCTGCGTGCGACGGGCATCACATCGCCGTGTCCGCCGCGCCGGGCGCCTGCGCCCGGGGCGGCCGGATACTCCCCGTGGGAATGCGGTGCCGCCGACGGACGTTGGCTCTCTGCGACCATGACGTCCCCGACCCGCCGAAGGAGCGCGAGAGACATGCCGGGCACCGTGACGATGTACAGCACGACGTGGTGCGGCTACTGCCGCCGGCTCAAGAGCCAGCTGGACCGTGAGGGCATCGCGTACACCGAGATCAACATCGAGCAGGACCCGGAGTCCGCGGCCTTCGTCGAGAAGGCGAACGGCGGGAACCAGACCGTGCCGACCGTGCTGTTCGAGGACGGCACCACGCTGACGAACCCGTCGCTGGCCCAGGTCAAGGCGAAGATCGGCGTCGCCTGACGCGGTTTCCCCGCACGGGGACGACAGGACCTCCCTCCCCGCACGGGGTCAACAGGACCTGCCCGCACACACGGGGACACACAGGACCTTCCCGCACTGCACCGGGACACACAGGGCGCACCCCGGCGATCGCCGGGGTGCGCCCTCGCTGTGTCCGCCTCTCCGCGGTGCCCGTGCCGTGATCACCGCCCGGTACAGCGGGGTTCACCGCTCGCGCCGCGCGGGCATCCGCTCACACCGCGCTGCGCGTCGGCAGTGGCTTGCCGTACCACAGCTCGATGAGCCGGGCCGCGATGGAGATGCCGTACGGCGGCAGGACCTCGCCGGACTCGAAGGCGGCGCGCAGCTCGTCCCGCGAGAACCAGCGGGCGTCCTGGATCTCGTCGCCGTCGACCCGGATGTCGGTGGTGGTGGCGCGGGCCATGAAGCCCAGCATCAGGCTGGAGGGGAACGGCCAGGGCTGGCTGGCGACGTACTCGACCTCGCCGACGGCGATGCCGACCTCCTCGTGGACCTCGCGGCGCACCGACTGCTCGATGGACTCGCCCGGCTCGACGAAGCCGGCGAGGGTGGAGAAGCGGCCCTCGGGCCAGTGCACCTGGCGGCCCAGCAGGAGGCGGTCCTCCTGGTCGGTGACCGCCATGATCACCGCCGGGTCGGTCCGCGGGTAGTGCTCGGCGCCGCAGGCCGGGCAGCGGCGGATGTGCCCGGCGGCGGCGATGACGGTGCGCTCGCCGCAGCGGGAGCAGAAGCGGTGCAGCCGCTGCCAGTTCTCCAGGGCGACCGCGTGCACCATCAGGCCGGCGTCGCGGTCGGAGAGCAGCAGTCCGGCCTCGCGCAGGCCCGCCGGGCGCGCGGACTGGTCCATGCGGCCGGGCAGGGAGTCCTTCTGCAGCGCGAAGTAGCTGACGCCGTCGGCGTCGGTGCCGAGGAAGTAGCGGTGCGACTCGGTGAGCGGTGCCTCGAAGGACGGGGTCATCACCAGCTCGGTGCGGCCGTCGGGCGTCTCGTCGATGAGCACCTGGCCGCCGGAGACCACGAAGCAGCGGGTCGAGGGGTGGCTCCAGGCGGCGGCGAGCCAGGCCTCGTCGAGGCGGTGGTGGGCGGCACGGTCGATGCCGCTGGGCGCGGTGAGTGAGATGGGGCGGTCGGCGGTGTGGTCGGTCCAGGTGGTCACGTGTGCTTCCAACTTCCGCGGTGCGGGCGGTGGTGGGTCGGGCGGCGGTTCGACGGGACGTGGGGCGGGCGGCGACCGGGTCCGGCGGGGCCGTGAGGCGGTGCGGGGCGGCCCCTCCAGTGTGCCCGGGACGCGGACGCGGCCCGGCCGGGGGCCTGGTCAGGGAGCGGTGTCGCGCCAGTGACCGGCGAGGTCGCCCCACAGGTACGCGCTGGTCTCGACGCCCTTGAACAGCAGGTCCAGCTCGACCTTCTCGTTCGGCGCGTGCCAGCCGTCGGAGGGGACGGAGATGCCGAGGAAGAGCACGGGCGCGCCGAGGACCTCCTGCAGATCGGCGGCCGGCCCGGAGCCGCCCTCGCGGGTGCAGCGGACCGGGCTGCCGAAGGCCCGGCTCATGGACCGGGCCAGGGACTGAAGCGCCGGGTGGTCCAGCGGGGTCAGGCAGGGGCGGGTGGCCGAGCCGAAGACGATCTCGTGCCGGATGCCGGCGGGCACCTGGTCGGCGGCCCAGGCACGGACGGCCTTCTCGATGTGGTCCGGGTCCTGTCCGGCGACCAGCCGGAAGGAGAGCTTCACCATCGCCGTGGACGGAATGATCGTCTTGCTGCCGGGACCCTGCCAGCCGCCGCCGATGCCGTTGACCTCGGCGGTGGGGCGGGCCCAGATGCGTTCCAGGGTGGTGTAGCCCACCTCGCCGTGCAGGGCGTGGGACCGGGCGGTGCGCAGCCACTGCCGCTCGTCGAAGGGCAGCTCGGCGAAGAGCTCCCGCTCCCGGTCGGTGAGCTCCACGACGCCGTCGTAGAAGCCGGGGACCGCCACGCGCCCCTGCTCGTCGTGCAGGGCCGCCACCAGCCGGGCGGCAGCGGTCGCCGGGTTGGGCACGGCACCGCCGAAGGAGCCGGAGTGGATGTCCTGGTCGGGGCCGTACAGCCGGATCTCGCACTCGGCCAGGCCGCGCATGCCGGTGCACACCGTCGGGGTGTCCTCGGACCACATGCCGGTGTCGGAGACGATCACCGCGTCGGCGGCGAGCCGGTCGGCGTGGTCCTCGACCAGCTGCCGGAAGTGCGGGGAGCCGGACTCCTCCTCGCCCTCGATCAGCAGCTTGAGGTTGACCGCCGGGCTGGTGCGGCCGGTGGCGGCGAGGTGGGCGCGCACACCGAGGGTGTGGAAGAACACCTGGCCCTTGTCGTCGGCGGCCCCGCGGGCGTGGAGCCGGCCGTCGCGCACGACCGGCTCGAAGGGCTCGGTGTCCCAGCCGTCCTCGCGGGCCGCGGGCTGCACGTCGTGGTGGCCGTAGACCAGGACCGTGGGGGCGCCGGGATCGTCGCAGGGCCACTCGGCGTAGACGGCCGGGGCGCCCGGGGTCTCCCAGACCTCGGCGGTGGGGAAACCGGTCTCCTTCAGTCTGGCGGCGAGCCAGTCGGCGCTGCGGCGTACGTCGGGCGCGTGGTCGGGCTGCGCCGACACGGAGGGGATGCGCAGCCACTCGGCGAGGTCGTCGAGGAAGGCGGCACGGTGGTGCTCGATGTACGTACGGACGGCCTTGTCCGGGGTCTGGCTCATGCATACGAGCCTATCGGCCCGCAAGGGCATCCCCTTCGGGCGGTTCGTCACACCGCGGTTCGTCCGCCGGCTCCCCGAGGATCAGGCGCTCCAGTGCGGCCCGGCCGGGAAGGTCGCGCGGCCGCACCACCTCACCGGTGCGCACGTACACGAACGCGGCGCCGACCCGGTCCAGCGGGACGCCCTGCTGCTCCGCCCAAGCCAGCCGGTAGACGGCGAGCTGGAGCGGGTCGGCGGTGGGCGAGCGGTTCGTCTTCCAGTCGACGATCTCGTAGCGCGCCTCGTCACCGTCGCCCTCCTTGTAGACGGCGTCGATGCGGCCGCGCACGACGCGGCCCGCGATCTCCGTCTGGAAGGGCGCCTCCACCCGGTGGGGCGTGCGGTGCGCGTACTCGGTGCGCTCGAAGGCCTCCTTCAGGGCCTCCAGGTCACGTTCGTCGGCGATCTCCGCATCCGTGCCGGGCAGTTCCTCGGGCTCCAGCAGGGGCAGCGGCAGCTCCTCGAAGCGGCTCTCCACCCAGGCGTGGAAACGGGTGCCCCGGCGCGCGGCGGGTTGCGGGGGGCGCGGCATGGGGCGCGCGAGTTCCCGCGCGAACCCGTCGGGGTCGCGAGCGAGGTGCAGCACCTGGGACGCGGTCAGGCTGCTGGGCAGCGGGACGTCGGTCACGGCCTGCCGGGCGCGGCGCAGCTCCCCGGTGAGCGCCTCCAGATCACGGTCCCAGGAGGCGACCAGCCGGGCCTCCTCGGGCGTGAGGGGATACTGCTCCGGCCCGCCGCCGGTTCCGGGTGCGAGGGGCTGCCCGTCCCGTGGTGACGCCTGGCGGGGCACGGTGGGCCGGGCGGGGCGCCGGGTCCCGCGGCCGGGCGGGGCGCCGGGAACGCCGAGGGCGGCCGGGTCGCCGGGGGCGTCCAGGTCGGCGGGCACGCCGAGGTCGGGGGGCACGCCGGGGTCGTCGAGGTCCACGCGTTCGTCTAGGTCGGCGGGCACTCCGGGGTCGTCGAGATTCTCGGGCAGACCAGGACCGTCGAGATCCTCGGGCAGGCCCACACCACCCGAGTCTTCAGGAAACCCGTCGTACGGCGGCTCGTCGTACGGCGACTCGTCGTACGGCGGCTCGTCGTCCTCCGGCGGCTCCTCGTCCTCCGGCGGCGGGGGCCAGTCGGGATCGTCGTAGGCGGAGGCGGCCGGCTGGCGGGCAGGGGCGCCGGAGGCGGCAGGTCCCCGGGCCGGGTCGGTACCGTCGTCCGTGCGGCCGGCGAGCTCGTCCAGGTGGGCGAGCACGGTCGCGGCGGCCGCGCGGCGGCGGGCCAGCGCGGTCTCGTCCAGGGGCAGGGGCCAGACGTGCTCGGCGGTGGCCCGGCCGAGGGCCGGGTTCTCCTCGCTCTCGGCCGGCGGGTCCGCCCACACCTCGATCTCCCCGCCTCCGGCGGCGCAGTGCTCGTACAGGGCGAGCAGGAAGCCGGACGGCCCGCGGGGCTTCTTCTGGCTGGGTCCCCACCAGTGGCCGGAGCCGAGCAGCAGGGAGCGGGGGCGGGTGAAGGTGACGTAGCCCAGGCGCAGCTCCTCGGTGAGCTGGTGCTCCTTCATCGCCTCGTGGAAGGCCTTCAGGCCGCGCGCGTCCCAGCCGGCGACGTCGGGGAGGGTGTCGGCGTCGCCGCGCAGCGCGTGCGGGAGGACCCTGCTCTGCGCGGTCCACTTCTCGCGGCCCTGGCTGCTGGGGAAGGTGCCGGTGACCAGGCCGGGGACGGCGACGACGTCCCACTCCAGGCCCTTGGCGCGGTGGGCGGTCAGCACCTTCACGGTGTTCTCCCCGCCGGGCAGGGCGTTGTCCAGGCCCTTGTCGTACTGGGCGGCGGTGCGCAGGAAGCCGAGGAAGGCCAGCAGAGTGGCCTCGTTGTCGTCGGCGGCGAAGGAGGCGGCGACGTCCAGGAAGTTCGACAGGGTGTCACGGCGGCGGGCGGCCAGGGCGTGCGGGGAGGCCGCCAGCTCCACCTCCAGGCCGGTGACGGCCAGGATGCGGTGCAGGACGTCCATGAGCGGGTCGGACAGGGAGCGCCGCAGGTCGCGCAGTTCCGCGGCGAGGCGGGCGAACCGTACCCGGGCCTGCGGGGAGAACGGCAGCCCGTCGTCGTCGCCGTCCAGGGGCGTCTCCAGGAAGGTGTCGAGTGCGTCCGCGAGCGAGATCACCTCGGCGGGGTCGACGCCCTGGACGGCTTCGGCGAGCCGGCGGTCGGGGTCGCCGTCGTCGTCCGCGCGTGACCGCGCGACGAGCAGCCGGGCCCGCCGGCCGAGAAGAGCCAGGTCGCGGGGGCCGATGCGCCACCGCGGGCCGGTGAGCAGCCGCACCAGGGCGGCGTTGGCCCCGGGGTCCTGCAGAACCTCGCAGACGGCGACGAGGTCGGCGACCTCGGGAAGGTGCAGCAGCCCGGACAGGCCCACCACCTCCACCGGCACGTCCCGGGCGACCAGGGCGCCCTGGATCTCGGCGAAGTCGCCCGCCGTGCGGCACAGCACCGCGATCTCGCCGGGCGCGGTGCCGGTGCGCACCAGGTGGGCGATGGAGTCGGCGATCCAGTCGATCTCCTCGGCGTGGGTGGGCAGCAGGGCGCAGCGCACCAGTCCGTCGCGTTCGGCGCCGGGCGCGGGGCGCAGCGCCTCCACGCCCTCGTGCATCGCGCGCAGCGGTGCGGCGAGCCCGTTGGCGAGGTGGAGGAGGCGGCCGCCGCTGCGGCGGTTCTCGCTGAGCGCCTGCCGGGTGGCGGGGCGGCCGTCGGCGTGCGGGAAGTGCTCGGGGAAGTCGTCCAGGTTGGCCACGGAGGCGCCGCGCCAGCCGTAGATCGCCTGGCAGGGGTCGCCGACGGCGGTCACGGGGTGGCCGGTGCCGCCGCCGAAGAGGCCGGCCAGCAGCACGCGCTGGGCGACAGAGGTGTCCTGGTACTCGTCGAGGAGGACCACCCGGAACTCCTCCCGCAGGATGCGGCCGACCTCCGGGAGCCGGGCGACGCGGGCCGCGAGGGCGATCTGGTCGCCGAAGTCGAGCAGGTCCCGTTCGCGTTTGGCGGCGCGGTAGCGCCGCACCAGGTCGGCCAGCTCGCGGCGGGCGGCGGCCGTCTCGGGGACCTTGCGCAGGTCGGCGTTGGAGAGCTTGACGCCCTCCAGGGTGCGCAGCAGGCCGGCGTCCCAGTCGCGCAGCTCCTCGGGGCTCACCAGGTGTTCGGACAGCTCGGCGTCCAGGGCCAGCAGATCGCCGACCAGGTCGGGGAAGGAGCGGGTGAGCGCCGGGTAGGGGCCGGGTGCCTCGCGCAGGACGCGTGCGGCGAGCTGGTAGCGGGTGGCGTCGGCCAGCAGCCGGGTGGTGGGTTCCAGGCCGATGCGCAGCCCGTGGTCGGTGAGCAGGCGGCCGGCGAAGGCGTGGTAGGTGGAGACGACCGGCTCGCCGGGCGGGTCGTCCGGGCCGGCGGCGTCGGGGTCGGTGACGCCCGCCTTGACCAGCGCGGTGCGGACGCGTTCGGCCAGCTCGCCGGCGGCCTTGTTGGTGAAGGTCAGGCCGAGGACCTGTTCGGGGGCGACCTGCCCGGTGCCGACCAGCCACACCACGCGGGCCGCCATCACCGTGGTCTTGCCGGACCCGGCGCCGGCCACGATCACCTGCGGGGCGGGCGGCGCGGTGATGCAGGCCGTCTGCTCCGGGGTGAACGGAATCCCGAGCAGCTCCTTGAGCTGTTCGGGATCGGTGATACGGGCGGGCACGGTGAAGAGGCTAACGGCGGGCACCGACAGCCGGGTCCCGCGCGCCCCTCAGCAGGCACGGACGTGCACGTCACCGGGGGTGGTGGGGTGCGTCACGCGCCTGCGTGCCCCCTCCGCGGCCGAAACGGCGCTCACTCCACGACGTGGCGGCCCTCCGGCCGGGCGCTGCACGAGGCGCGGAACGCGCAGTGGGCGCAGTGCTGCCCGGTCGCCGGGGTGAACCGCTCGTCGAGCACCTTGCCGGCGGCGGTGGCCAGCAGCTCGCCGACCCACTCCCCGTCCTCGCCGAGCGACTGCTGCGCCTGCACCTTGGGCAGGGTCTCGCCGCCGTCGCGCCGGGCCGCGCCGAGGCGCAGGTGGACCAGTTCGGCGCCGCCCGGCTCGGGCCGCCGGCCGTCGAAGAGGCCGTCGACGGCGCCCTCGCGGACGGCGAGCTGGTAGACGGCGAGCTGCGGATGGCGGGCCACCTCGGCCGAGGTGGGCGCATGCTTGCCGGTCTTGAAGTCGACGACGTAGGCGCGGCCCTCGCCGTCGGCCTCCACCCGGTCCATGGAGCCGCGCACCCGCACCTCGTAGTCGCCCGCCTTCAGGGTCACGTCGAACGCGTGCTCGCTGCCGACGGGGGTGCGGCCGCCGCGTTCCAGGACGTGCCAGCGCAGGAAGCGTTCCAGGGCCGCGCGGGCCTGCTCCTTCTCCTGCGCCGACTTCCACGGCGCGTCGAAGGCGAGCGCGTTCCACACCGTCTCCAGGCGTTCCATGAGGACGGCCAGGTCGGCGGGGGTGCGGCCGGAGGCGACCTCGTCGGCGAGGACGTGCACCACGTTGCCGAAGCCCTGGGCGGCGCTCGCCGGGGTGTCGGCCCTCACCTCACGGCCGAGGAACCACTGCAGGGCGCAGGTGTCGGCGAGCTGCTCCAGGGCGCTCGCGGACAGGGCGACGGGCCGGTCGCGGTCGCGCAACGGCACCGCGTTCGCGGTCTGCTCGGCCAGCCCCCACCAGCGGTCGGGGTGGGCCGCGGGGACCAGCGGGCGGCCCTCGTCGTCGGTGAGGGCGGCGAGCCGGGCCAGGCGGCGGGCGGCGGCCCGGCGCAGCGCCTGTGAGGCGTCCGGGTCGACGGTGGTGGCGCGCAGCTCGGCGACGAGCGCGGCCACGGACAGCGGGCGGCGGGGGCGTCCGGTGACGTCCTTGGGGGTGACGCCCAGCTCGGTCAGGAAGCGGGAGGGCTGGTCGCCGTCGTCCGCGGCGGCCTTCACGGCGGTGACGACGAGCCGCTCGCGGGCACGGGTGGCGGCCACGTAGAACAGCCGGCGTTCCTCCGCCAGCAGCGCGCCGGGGCTGAGCGGTTCGGCGAGCCCGTCGCGGCCGATGCGGTCGGCCTCCAGCAGGGAGCCGCGGCGGCGCAGGTCCGGCCACAGCCCCTCCTGCACGCCCGCGACGACGACCAGCCGCCACTGCAGGCCCTTGGCGCGGTGCGCCGTCATCAGCCGCACCGCGTCGGGGCGCACGGCGCGCCGGGTGAGCGTGTCGGCGGCGATGTCCTGCGCCTCGATCTCCTCCAGGAAGTTCAGCGCGCCCCGGCCGCCGGTGCGCTCCTCGGCGCGCGCGGCGGTGGCGAACAGCGCGCACACGGCGTCCAGGTCCCGGTCGGCGTTGCGCCCGGCGGCGCCGCCGCGCCGGGCCGCGCGCTCCAGGCGGGCGGGCCACGGCGTGCCCTGCCACAGCTCCCACAGCGCCTCCTCGGCGGTGCCGCCGGCGGCCAGGAGCTCCCGGGCCGTGCGCAGCAGCGCGCCGAGCCGCTGGGCGCCGCGCGCATACGTCGGGTCGTGCGCGACGAGGCGTTCCGGCTCGGCCAGGGCCCGGGCGAGCAGTTGGTCCGAGGGCGGCGGCAGGGGGTTGCCCGCGGCCCGCTCCTCCTCGCGCAGGGCACGGCCCAGGCGGCGCAGGTCCGCGGTGTCCATGCCGGCGAGGGGCGAGGTGAGCAGTGTGAGCGCGGTGTCGGTGTCCAGCCAGCAGTCGTCCGGGCCGGGAGCGGGCTTTGCAGCGGCGGCCGCCCTGTCACCGCCGGGCACCGTGCCACCGGCGGTCGCGTCCGCACCGGGCACCGTGCCACCGGCCGCCCCGTCGCCGCCGGACACGGTGCCGCTCGCCGCCCCGTCGCCGCCGGCTTGTGCGCCCTGGGCCACCCCGCCGTCCGCGGCCGCGGCGCGTGCCCGGTGCCGCACCTCCGCCGTGGCCACCGCACGCAGCGCGGTCAGCAGCGGCGCCACCGCCGGTTCGTGGCGCAGGGGCACGTCGTCGCCGTCGACGTCCACCGGCACCCCGGCCGTGGTCAGCGCCCGGCGCAGGGTGGGCAGGCTGCGTGCTCCGGCGCGCACCAGGACGGCCATCTCGCTCCACGGCACACCGTCCTCCAGGTGGGCGCGGCGCAGCAGGTCGGCGACGTTGTCCACCTCAGCGCCCGCCGTCGGATACGTGTACACCTCGACGCGGCCGCCGTCCCGGGCCGGGATCAGGTCCCGGTGGGCGCGGACCTGCGCGGCGGGGAGCCGGGTCAGCGGCATGCGCCGGGCCAGCTCCCGGGTCGCGGCGAGCAGGGCGGCGCCGGAGCGCCGGGAGGTGCGCAGGACCGCGACGGGCGCCGGGCTGCCGTCCGCGCACCGGAAGGTCTGCGGGAACTGCAGGATGCCGTTGATGTCCGCGCCCCGGAAGGCGTAGATCGACTGGTCGGGGTCGCCGAAGGCCACCAGGGTGCGGCCGTCCCCGGCCAGTGCCCGCAGCAGCCGCACCTGCGCCGGGTCGGTGTCCTGGTACTCGTCGACGTAGACCGCGTCGTACTGCTCGACGAGCCGGCGCGCGACCTCGGGGCGCCGGGCGAGCAGCACGGCGCGGTGGACCAGCTCGGCGTAGTCGATCACGCCCTGCAGGTCGAGGACGTCCAGGTACTCCGCGAGGAAGGCGGCCGCGGCGTGCCAGTCGGGGCGGCCGATGCGGCGGGCGAAGGCCGCGAGCTCCCCGGGGCCGAGTCCCAGCTCGCGGCTGCGGGCGAGCACCGCGCGGACCTCGTCGGCGAAGCCGCGGGTGGTCAGGCAGGCGCGCAGCTCGTCCGGCCAGCGCACATGGGCCAGGCCGAGCCGTTCCAGGTCGACCTGGCCGGCCAGCAGCTCGCGCACGGTCACGTCCTGTTCGGGGCCGGACAGCAGCCGCAGCGGCTCCGCGAACAGTCCGCTGTCCTGGTGGGCGCGGACCAGGGCGTAGCAGAAGGAGTGGAAGGTGGTGGCGCGGGGGGCGCGGGCGGCTCCGGTGCGCTGGGCCATGCGGTCGCGCAGCTCGACGGCCGCCTTGCGGCTGAAGGTGAGCACCAGGATCCGCTCAGGGTCCTGCCCCCGGGCGATCCGTGCGGCCACGGACTCGACGAGCGTGGTGGTCTTGCCGGTGCCGGGGCCGGCCAGGACGAGCAGCGGTCCGCTCGCATGGTCAACCACGGCGCGCTGGGCGGCGTCCAGACGAGGGGGCTCGGGCCTGCTCGGCGGGGTGCGGACCAGCCGGTAGGCGCCACGGTCCCGCTGCCGCGCCGACGGGGGCGGCAGCTGCCTGATGGTGGGAGAGGAACTGCTCACGTGGGTCGCCGGTCCTGGTGGGTGTGCGGGGATGTGCCGACTGCGGGCGCCGCGGCCGGCGGGCCGGGCCGCCGGCCGGCCGGGGCGGTGGGCGCGGGGCGAGACAGGCGGGTGCGGGTGACGGTACGCCGGTGTCCGGTGCGGAAGCGGGGCCTGCCCTCCGTCCTGGCTGTCACCGTGGTGACGTTCGTCTCCCGCGGCACAGCGGTCACCTTCTTTCCGGTCCGTCACGGCGGCCGCACGGCCTGGGCGGCCGGGACGGGTGCCGCTCACGGCGGCCTCTCGTGTCCCGCGCCGCACGCAGATCGCTCGGCCTACGAACCTACGGCATGGCGCGGGCGTGCCGTCCCGCACCCGTGCCGGGCAGGGGCTCCCCTCAACCCGGGCGGATGGCGAAGAATGTCAGGTATGACCCCGCGCACGCCCGCCACCGCGGCCGTCCCAGCGGGCGCGCCGCATGTCGAGGCGCGGCAGATGGCCTTCGGCTCTGTCGCCCGCCTCTCTCAGAGGTGTGCCCTCGTCACGGTAGTGGGCGAGCGCGCGCAGTTCGTGGCCGGGCAGCAGAACCCCGTCCGCGCGGACGACCCGCCACCAGGGCACCGCCCCGCCGTAGAGGGCCATGACACGGCCGACCTGCCGGGGTCCCTGCTCACCCAGCCATTCGGCTATGTCCCCGTAGGTCAGGACGCGGCCCGGCGGGATGTGCTCGGCCACCTCCAGGACCCGCTCGGCGAACTCGGGCAGCGCCGTGCCGGGCCCGGCTCGGCTGCCGTCGTCGTCCGGAAGGCTCACTTCGCTCATCCGTCCCATCCTGCCCGATGCCACCGACAGCGGGGGCGGGCCGCGCGACCGTGCGCCCCTCGCCACGGTGCGGCGCGTCGGGCAGACTGTCGGATCCCGCAAATGCACCCGATGTCCCCGTGTGTCGCTGCGGCATGCCACCATCGTGCGGGCGGTGACCGGTGATACGAGACCGAGAAGAGGCCATGAAGCAGCAGGGCGCGCACCTCGACGGCGCGGAGGGCAGCTCCGGCGCATCGGCACGCCCGGACACCGGCCGGCCGCACGACGCACGCGAGGCGGCGGAGCGGAAGACGCCGCAGGAGCCGACGGCACGGCAGAAGGCGGTCGCCCTGGAGAAGAAGACGACCGCCGGGCCGGCGAGGACGGCGGAGAAGGACGCGCCGGCGAGGACGGCGGAGAAGAACACGGCCGCCGTACGGACCGGCCCGGCGGATCAGGGGCCGGACGAGGCCGCCGACGTGGCGCACGTCGACGGGCTGGAGGGCGACGAGCCGCTGCTGCCCGCCCGGGTGCACCGCCCCTCGGACCTGATGCGGCTGGTGGTGGGCGTGCTCGCCATCGCGCTGCTGCTGGCGGTCGCCGCGTTCGCCCACGGCACCACCTCCGGCCTGGAACAGGACATCACCAAGGGCACCGGGCAGGCGCCAGATCTGCTGATCAAGTTCGCCGGGCTGGCGTCCAGCATCGCGATCCTGCTGGTGCCGGTCGCCTTCGCGATCGAACGGCTGATCAAACGGGACGGGCTGCGGATCGCCGACGGTGTGCTGGCGGCGGTGCTCGCCCACGGGGTGACCCTCACCACCGACCTCTGGGTGGCCAGAGCCGCACCGGACTCGATCCAGGAGGCGCTCACCCAGCCCTCCCCCGCCGACGTCCACGCCCTGACCGATCCCGTGCACGGCTACCTCGCCCCGGTCATCGCGTACATGACCGCGGTCGGGATGTCCCGCCGACCCCGCTGGCGCTCGGTGCTGTGGGTCGTGCTGCTCCTCGACGCCTTCTCGATGCTGGTCACCGGCTACACCACGGCGTTCTCGATCGTGCTGACGGTGCTCATCGGCTGGTCCGTCGCCTACGGCACGCTGTACGCGGTCGGCTCGCCGAACGTGCGGCCCACCGGACGGACACTGATCGCCGGACTGCGCACGGTCGGTTTCCACCCGGTGAGCGCGGCCCGGGTGGGCGCGGCGGACACCGCGGACAACGGCGACCGCGGCCGGCGCTACTTCGTCACCCTGGAGGACGGGCCGCCGCTGGACGTCACCGTCGTCGACCGCGAGCAGCAGGCCCAGGGCTTCTTCTACCGGCTGTGGCGCAACCTCACCCTGCGCGGCTTCGCCACCCGCTCCAGCCTGCAGTCGCTGCGGCAGGCCCTGGAGCAGGAGGCGCTGCTCGCCTACGCCGCGATCGCGGCCGGGGCCAACGCGCCCAAACTGATCGCGACCTCCGAGCTGGGGCCGGACGCGGTGATGCTCGTCTACGAGCACATCGGCGGACGCACCCTGGACTCGCTGGCGGACGAGGAGATCACCGACGAGCTGCTGCACCACGCCTGGGAGCAGGTGCGGGCGCTGCAGTCCCGGCGGATCGCGCACCGCAGGCTGACGGGTGACGCGATCCTGGTGGATCGTTCCGGCATGGTGATCCTCACAGATCTGCGCGGCGGTGAGATCGCCGCCGGTGATCTGCTGCTGCGCATGGACGTCGCCCAGCTGCTGACCACGCTGGGCCTGCGGGTGGGCGCCGAGCGCGCCGTGGCCTCCGCGGTCGCCGTCCTCGGCCCCGACGCGGTGGCCGACTGCCTGCCCATGCTGCAGCCCATCGCGCTGTCCCGCTCCACCCGCGCGACGCTGCGCCGGCTGGCCCGGGAGCGGGCGCAGCGGGAACGCGAGGCGGTGCTGGAGGCGTCGCGGCAGGCGAAGCTGGCCCGGCTGGAACAGGCGGCACGCGACGCCGGCCCGGACTCTCCCCCCGGCTCCGCGCACCCGGAGGCCCCCACGAAACCCGACAAGGCGGGCAAGCTGGCCAAGAAGGCCGAGCGGGCCGAGGCGCGGGCGGAGAAACGGGCCATCGACGAGGCCCTGGAGGAGGCCCGCGAGGAGGACCTGCTCTCCCAGATCCGCCGCCAGGTGCTGCGGATCAGGCCACAGGCGCCGGTCGAGCCCGCCCGGCTGGAGCGGGTGCGGCCGCGCACGCTGATCAGTTTCCTCGCGGGCGCCATCGGCGCGTACTACCTGCTGTCCCAGCTGACACACATCGAGTTCGGCACGCTCTTCGCCCACGCCGAGTGGGGCTGGCTGGCGGCGGCGGTGGCGTTCTCGGCGCTGAGCTATGTGGCGGCGGCGATGGGCCTGCTCGGGTTCGTGCCCGAGCGGGTGCCGTTCCCGCGAACCGTGGCCGCGCAGGTCGCCGGGTCGTTCGTGAAGATCGTGGCACCGGCGGCGGTCGGCGGCGTGGCCCTGAACACGCGCTTCCTGCAGCGGGCCGGCGTGCGGCCGGGCCTGGCGGTGGCGAGCGTGGGCGCCTCCCAGCTGGTCGGGCTGGGCTGCCACATCCTGATGCTGCTGTCCTTCGGCTATCTGACCGGCACGGAGAAGACACCGTCGCTCACCCCGTCCCGGACCGTGATCGCGGGTCTGCTGACCGTCGCGGTCCTGGTGCTGGTGGTCACCTCGGTGCCGTTCCTGCGCAAGTTCGTCGTCACCCGCGTCCGGTCGCTGTTCGCGGGCGTGGTGCCGCGCATGCTGGACGTGCTGCAGCGGCCGCAGAAGCTGGTCACCGGCATCGGCGGCACCCTGCTGCTGACCGGCTGCTTCGTGATGTGCCTGGACGCCTCCATCCGGGCGTTCGGCGACGAGACGACCTCGCTGAGCATCGCCAGCGTCGCCGTGGTCTTCCTCGCCGGCAACGCCCTCGGCTCCGCCGCGCCGACGCCGGGCGGTGTGGGCGCCGTCGAGGCGACCCTGACGGTCGGCCTGATCGCCGTGGGCCTGCCGAAGGAGGTCGCCGCCCCCGCGGTGCTGATGTTCCGCCTGCTCACCCTGTGGCTGCCGGTGCTCCCGGGCTGGCTGGCCTTCAACCACCTCACCCGCAAGGGTGCGCTGTAGCCGTCCGGGGTGCCGTGCAGCCGTCCCCCGGACGGCTCGTGCCCCGCGCGGCCGACCGCGTGCCGGGCGACGATGGGGGCATGCAGAACCCGCACGGGCTGCGCGCAGCCGCTGTGACGACGACCGCCGTGCTGCTGTCCGCCCTGCTGGCGGGGTGCGGCGGCGACGACCGAGACGCCGGAACCCCGGTCACCGCGGTCCGCGGTGGCACCGGAGCGAACCTGGCGGCCCAGAAACTGGACTGGAAGGACTGCCCCGCACCGTCCGAGGCGGAGGGCGGCGGCACCGCGCCGAGCCCGCTGCCGGGCGGCGCCCGGTGGCAGTGCGCCACCCTGCAGGCCCCGCTCGACTGGGACAAGCCCCACGGCGAGACCATCGGCATCGCCCTGATCCGGGCGAAGGCCACCGGCCCCGGCGAACGCGTCGGCTCCCTCATCTTCAACTTCGGTGGCCCCGGCGGCTCCGGCATCACCTCGCTGCCCGCCTTCGCGTCCGACTACGAACCCCTGCGCGCCCGTTTCGACCTGGTCAGCTTCGACCCGCGCGGGGTCGGCCGCAGCGCGCCCGTGAAATGCCTGAGCGACGCGGAACTCGACCGGTACTTCCAGCAGGACGCCACCCCCGACGACGCCGCCGAGACCTCCACGTACCTGAAGAACACCGAGACGTTCAACAAGGCGTGCGAGAAGAACTCCGCGCGCATCCTGCCGCACGTCCGCACCACCGACGTGGCCCGCGACATGGACCTGATGCGCCAGGTTCTCGGCGACGACAAGCTGTACTACTTCGGCATCTCCTACGGCACCGAGCTGGGCGGCGTCTACGCCCACCTGTTCCCGCGGAACGTGGGCCGGGCCGTCTTCGACGGCGTCGTCGACCCCACCAAGGACCCCAAGCAGAGCGCGCTCGGCCAGGCCAAGGGCTTCCAGCAGGCGCTGGACAACTTCGCGAACGACTGTGCCGCCCACCCCGACGAGTGCCCCATCGGCACCTCCGCCCAGGACGTCAAGGACCGGATCGCCCGCTTCCTGAAGGACCTCGACAGCAAGCCGATCCCGGGAGTCCCATCGCGGAAACTGACCCAGACGGCCGCGACCAACGGCATCGCCCAGTCCCTCTACTCCGAGGATTTCTGGCCATACCTCACCGAGGGCCTGGAGCAGGCCTACGACGGCGACGGCAGGATCCTCATGCTTCTCTCCGACGCGATGAACGGACGCGACGAGGACGGCCGCTACAGCAACGTCATCCCGGCCAACGGGGCCGTCAACTGCTCCGACGACAAACCCCGCTACACCGTCGCCGACGTCGAGCGCAGCCTGCCCGAGTTCCGGGCCGCCTCCCCGGTGTTCGGCGACTTCCTGGCCTGGGGCATGCTCAGCTGCACCGCCTGGCCCGTCCCGGGCGCCGCCGACCGTCCCGACGTCAGCGCCCCGGGTTCGGCTCCCATCCTGGTCGTGGGCAACACCGGCGACCCGGCCACCCCCTACGAGGGCGCCAAGAACATGGCGCGCGCCCTCGGCAAGGGCGTCGGCGTCGAACTCACCTACCGCGGCCAGGGCCACGGCGCCTACGACAGCGGCAACCGGTGCGTGCAGAGCACGGTGAACACGTATCTGCTGGACGGGAAGGTGCCCAAGGACGGGACGGTGTGCACCTGAGAGTGGCACGGTGTCTCGGTCGGCGACGTTCCTTTCCTCGTGACCGAGCCGCGAGGGACCAGCGCGTGCCATCATGCTGACCCCAGGCGAGTGGTGCGATGTGGTCGGGGGCGGCATGGCGGCGGTGCGGTGGGTGGTGGCGGTCGTGGCCTCGGTGGCGGCGTTCTTCGCCGTCGCGGTGCCGTGGGCGGTGGTGTCCGCGGGCGGGGACGATCCGTGGGATGTGATCGGTCCGGTCGCGGGCGTGGTCGCCGCCGGTGTGCTGGCCGCGCTGGGCTGGTGGGCCTCTCAGGCCGCGGCGCCCGGCGGGGGTGGGGCAGCGGTGCGCCGGGTGCGGCAATCGGCACGGGCAGAGGGCGATGTCCGGCAGACCGCCGGCAGTCACGGCACGTCCACGCGGCCGGGGCGCCGCCCGCTGCGGGAGAGCATCCGGCAGAGGGCACGCGGTGGGGGCGACGTCGACCAGGTCGCGGGTGACCGCTTCTGACTGAGTACGGCACAGGGGGATCCGGTGGGGTCGAAGCGGACGCGGCAGCGTGCCAACGCGGGCAGGGACGTCACGCAGATCACGACCGACGTGCATGTCCAGGTGCCGCCTGCGCGGAAGCCGGACGTGTCCTGGCCGGTCTGGGTGGGCAACGTCCCCAGGCTGGCGGCGGCGTTCCAGCCGCGCGCGGCAGCCCGGGCGGCCCTTGATCAGGCTCGTGATGAACACAGTGTCGGCGGATCGGTGCTGTCGCAGGTCTTGGTCGGGGACGGCGGAGTCGGCAAGAGCCAGCTCGCCGCCGCGCTGGCACGGGAGCTGCGCGACCAAGCCCGTGGGCAGGACCGTGGCCTGGACCTGCTCGTGTGGGTCAACGCCGCGGAACCCGACCGGATCATCACCGCCTACGCCGAAGCCGCCGATCAGTTGCGCCTGCCCGGTGGCGACCGTGGAGACGACACCGCCTCCGCGCGAGCGTTCCTGAACTGGCTGGCAGCGACCGACCGGCGCTGGCTGGTGGTGCTCGACGACATCGCCGACCCGGAAGCCGTCGATGCGTGGTGGCCGGACGGCAACCCCCGCACCGGCCGTGTCCTGGCCACCACTCGACGCAGACACGCCTTGCTGAGCGGCCAGGGCCGCCGCCTGATCCCCCTGGACCTCTACACTCCTGAGGAGGCGACGTCCTATCTGCGCCGCCGTCTCTCGGATGCCGGGTACCCCCAGCTGTTCGAGGACGGTGCGGCAGACGAGCTGTGCCATGCACTGGGTCTGTTGCCGCTCGCTCTCGGCCACGCCGCCGCCTACATGATCAACAAGCGGTGCGACGTCGGCACGTACCTGGCCCGCTTCCAGCGCCCGGACAGCAGGCTTGCCGACCTCCTCCCGCCGGAAGCGGACACCGAGGGCTACGGCCGGCCCGTCACCCGAGCGCTTCTGCTCTCCCTGGACGCCGTCCAGACCGCGGACACCACCCAACTGACCCGGCCACTGCTCCAGCTCATCGCCCTGATGGACCCGCTCGGCCATCCCGTCGGTCTGTGGACCACCACACCGGTGCGAGACCACCTCCGCGCCACGCTCCCCTCGCGCCGCCGCTGGCCGCGCAGACGACAGCCGGCCGTCACCGACCAGGACATCCACTCCGCGCTGGACTGCCTGCACACCTATGCCCTGATCGCGCAGGACAGCCCCCAGGCGCCGATCCGCATGCACGCCCTGACCGCGCGGGCCCTGCGCGAGACGATCGCACCCGAGGCACTGCCTTCGCTCGCCCGCACCGCAGGCGACGCCATCCTCAGTCTGTGGCCCGGCCTGGACCACCACGACCGCGACCTGTCCGCAGCCCTTCGCGCGAACACCATGATGCTGGACCAGCACACCTACCCATCGCTGTGGAGGCCCACCACGCACGGGTGCCTGTACCGGGTCAGCGGCAGCCTGTCAGCGGTGGGCCTGTACGAACAGGCCGTCGCGTACAACCAAGGTCTGGTCCGGCGCAGCACTGACAACCACGGCCCGGACCACCCCGGCACCCTCACCGCACGCAACAACCTGGCCGTCTCCTACGCCGATGCCGGACGCCACCACGAAGCACTCGAACTGCGCGAGCACGTGCTGGCCGACCGCGAACGCATCCTCGGCCCCCACCACCCCGACACCCTCGACGCTCGACACAACCTGGCCAACTCCTACGCCGATACCGGACGCCACCACGAAGCACTCGAACTGCGCGAGCACGTGCTCGCCGACCGCGAACGCATCCTCGGCCCCCACCACCCCGACACCATCGACGCTCGACACAACCTGGCCATCTCCTACGCCGATGCCGGACGCCACCACGAAGCACTCGAACTGCGCGAGCACGTGCTGGCCGACCGCGAACGCATCCTCGGCCCCCACCACCCCGACACCATCGTCCTGCGCGAGTACGTCGCCCGCGCCCGCAGCGCCCTCGCAGCCGCACAGCGACCGAGTGCGGCAGACACGGCGGTCAACCTTCCGTCAGAGCCCCCTCAAGAAGACCGTGAGGCGCCGTGATGGCCGGTTCCGTCCGATCCACCGCACACCACGCACGCCCCACCCCACAACGCCAGAAGCCCACGGCACCGACAACCTCGGCACCGTGGGCTTCCTCAGCCTCACCGGACAGCGGGCCTCGCTGTGAAGCGAACCCCCTCGGTCAGTACACCGGCTTGTCCGGCTCGATCTGGTTGACCCAGCCGATGACCCCGCCGCCGACGTGAACGGCGTCGGAGAAGCCGGCGGACTTCAGGACGGCGAGGACTTCCGCACTGCGGACACCCGTCTTGCAGTGCAAGACGATCTTCTTGTCCTGCGGCAGGGTCTCCAGGGCGTTGCCCATGAGGAACTCGTTCTTCGGGATCAGCCGGGCACCCGGGATGGAGACGATCTCGTACTCGTTCGGCTCACGGACGTCGATGATCTCGATGTTCTCGCCGTCGTCGATCCACTGCTTCAGCTGCTTCGGCGTGATCGTGGAGTCGGCGGCCGCCGCCTGGGCCTCGTCGGAGACGACGCCGCAGAAGGCCTCGTAGTCGATGAGCTCGGTGACGGTCGGGTTCTTGCCGCAGACCGCGCAGTCCGGGTCCTTGCGGACCTTGACCTGGCGGTACTGCATCTCCAGGGCGTCGTAGATCATCAGGCGGCCGACCAGCGGCTCGCCGGTGCCGGTGAGCAGCTTGATGGCCTCGGTGACCTGGATGGAGCCGATGGAGGAGCACAGCACGCCGAGCACGCCGCCCTCGGCGCAGGAGGGAACCATGCCGGGGGGCGGGGGCTCCGGGTAGAGGCAGCGGTAGCAGGGGCCGTGCTCGGACCAGAAGACGGAGGCCTGGCCGTCGAAGCGGTAGATCGAGCCCCAGATGTACGGCTTGTTGAGCAGCACGCACGCGTCATTGACCAGGTAACGGGTCGCGAAGTTGTCCGTGCCGTCGATGATCAGGTCGTACTGGCTGAAGATGCCCATCACGTTGTCGGCCTCGAGCCGCTCTTCGTGAAGGACGACGTTCACGTAGGGGTTGATGCCCTTGATGGTGTCGCGCGCGGACTCGGCCTTGGAGCGCCCGATGTCCGACTGGCTGTGGATGATCTGGCGCTGCAGGTTCGACTCGTCGACCTCGTCGAACTCCACGATGCCGAGCGTACCGACGCCGGCCGCGGCCAGGTACATCAGGGCGGGCGAGCCCAGGCCGCCGGCGCCCACACAGAGCACCTTGGCGTTCTTCAGCCGCTTCTGCCCGGCCATCCCGACATCCGGGATGATCAGGTGGCGGGAGTACCTGCGAACCTCGTCTACGGTGAGCTCATCAGCCGGCTCGACCAGGGGTGGCAGCGACACGGGGACTCCGTTGGTCGGTCAATCACTACGGTTGCTCTCCCCGTAACACTGCCACGCGCCTTTTCATTCCGAGACAGCCGTTTCGCTCCCCGAGACGGATGTGTCCCGAAGGGCGGTCGTGGCCGCCCGGCGGGTGGGTGCCCTCGGCGTGGGTCACCGGGGCACGCCCGCCGCCTTCACCGCTGCCGTGCGGGTCACATACGGCAGGCGGCCTCCATCCAGATGTCGGCGAGGGACTCCTCCAGGCTGATCCGGGGCCGCCAGCCGAGCCGGTCGCGTGCGGTCCGCACGTCGGCCTGCTGCCAGGCGCCGCAGCCGTCCGGGTAGGGGTAGGCGACCGGGAGCGGGTGGTCGGGGTCGCCGCCGCGCGGGTGGCCGATGGCGGGACGGTGGTGGTGGGGTCCGGGCGGGGCGTCGAGTTCGTGGAGCACACCGTTGTATCCGGCGACGCGGGCCAGCACGGAGGCGGCGTCGCGCAGCCGGACGGCGCGGCCGGAGCCGATGTTGATGATGCCCTGGGCGGCCGACAGGGAGGCGGCGTGCACGGCGCGGGCGACGTCGCGTACGTCGACGAAGTCCCGCTGGACGCCGAGTCCGCCGAGTTTGAGGTCGCCGTCGCCGGACTGCATGGCGCGGCGCAGGGCCTCGGCGAGCCGGCCGAGCGGTGAGGCGGCCGGGGTGCCGGGCCCGGCCGGCGAGAACACGCGCAGGACGACGGCGTCCAGGCCGGAGCCGAGGACCAGTTCGGTGGCGGCGAGCTTGCTGACCCCGTACGGTCCGCCGGGCCGGGGCACGGCGTCCTCGGCGGTGGAGGAGCCGGGCTGGCTGGGCCCGTACTCGGCGCTGCACCCGACCTGCACCAGGCGGGCGCCGCAGCCGCTGCGGCGGAGCGCCTCGCAGACGGTGGCGACGGCGACGGTGTTGTGCCGGGTCAGGTCGCGGGCGTTGCCCCGGGTGGTGCCGGCGCAGTTGATGACGACGCCGGGCTGGATGGCGTCGAGGAACCGGGTGAGCGCGCCGGGGCTGCCGGTGGACAGGTCGAAGCGGACGTCGGCGTCGTCGCCCCGGCCGAGCGCGGTCAGCTGGACGGCCGGGTCGGCGAGCAGGCGTTCGGCGACGAACCGGCCGAGGTATCCGTTGGCTCCGATCAGCAGGACCCTCATCGGACGGCTCCCGGGATGTGCGCTGCGGCGGCGTCGGTTGCTCCGGGTCGGATGGTGGTCATCTGGTCTTCTCCTTCATGTGCGTCACGCCTTCGAGTCGGTGGTGGGGCGGCCCGTCCCGGGCGAGGGGGCACCGGCGGCGGGCCGGCGGCTGCGGGGCGCGGCTCATGCCGGCACCTCCGGTGCCGCGTGGGCCGAGGCCCGGCCGAGCGTGCGCAGGGCGTGCACCAGCAGGGCGAGGGCGCAGCTTCCGCAGACGAGGGCCGGGACGCTGCCCGGTCCCCAGGCGGCGACGAGCCGGTCCACGGGGACGCCGAGCGGGTCGCAGCCAGGCAGACGGGCGGCGAAGACGCTCGCCTGGGCCAGGGCCTCGGCCCAGGCCGCGGTGGCGAGGGCGGCGGCCGCGGCACGGGCGGAGCCGTGGACCGTCAGCAGCCGGGCGAGCAGCAGCAGGGCACCGAGGGCGAGGCCCTGCGCCGAGCAGGCGGGTTCGGCCAGGACGGTGCCGCTGAGGGCGAGCAGGGCGGCGAGGGCGCCCAGGCAGGCGGCGAGCGTCGTCAGAAGCAGGGGCCGTACGGTGGCGCCGAACTCCTTCAGATCGCGGGCGGCCGTGAGCCGGTGCCGGGCCTGGACGGCGAACCGGTGGGTGAGCCAGGCGGCCGGGGCGCAGGCCAGGGCGAGGGCCGGCAGCGGGGCGGTGGCCAGGGGCCAGGGTCCGGTGGGGGTGCCGTCGGGCCATCCGTCGGGGCCGCCGTGGAGGGCGACGGTGAGCAGGCCGTCGCCGAGGGCCGCGTAGGCCAGGAGCCAGCAGGTCCGGCCGAGCAGGCGGGGCGGGCGGATTCCGGCGCGCGGGCGTGCGGGCCGGCGGGGGATGCCGTGGCGCAGCAGGGCGCGCACGGCGAGGGCGGCGGCGAGTACTCCTGCGGCCGCCGTGGCCGGGCGGGCGGGGCCTTCGGTCAGGCGCAGGCCGGCGACCGCGGCCGCGCACAGGAGGCCGGGCAGCAGGGCGAGGACGGCCATGCGCGGGGACGGCCGGGCGGACGGCGCGGCGGGCTCGGGGGGCGTGGACTCCTCGGTCTCCCTGGGGACGCGGGCGTACATCTCCTCGGCGAGCGAGAAGACGTCGCGGTGGCGGAAGCGGGCGGCGGTGCGGTCGGTGACGCCGTGCGCCTCCAGATGCGCGGCGATCTCCAGCGGGTCGACGGCTCGTGCGCACAGGTCGCGGTGGCGGTGCAGCAGCGCCTTGACGGGGTCGGCGGCGCCCTGCGGGGGTGCGGGGGTGTGCGGCCGGCCGAGGGCTGCTGTGGTCCGGTCGGGTGCGGCCGCGGGCTGCCGGTCCGGTGCGGCGGGGCCGGCGGGCGGGCGGCCGTGCTGGGCGGGGACGGTCATCGGGCGGCCTCCGTGCCGGGTGCGGGGGCCGGGACGCGGGTCGCGCAGGAGCGCCGGGCCCAGGCCTGGCCGCCACGGACGGCGGGCGCGGCGGCGCGGGTGGGACGGGCGTCCGCGCCGGTCCAGTGGCCGGGGACCCGGGCCTCGGCGGGGGCGGCGAAGGGCAGCGGTGCGCCGGCCTCGTCGAGCGGTCTGCGGCGGACCGGGCTGCGCGCCACGATGTCGAGGTAGAGGCCGTGGAACGCGGCGATGTTCTGCTCGACGGTGAACAGCTCCAGGGCGCGTGCGCGGGCGGCCGCGCCCAGGCGCGCACGGCGCTCGGGGTCGCGTAGCAGCGCCGTGCAGGCCTCGGCGAGCGCCCGCGGATCGCGCGGCGGGACGATCAGTCCGGTGCCGCCGATGACCTCGACGACCGCGCCCACATCGGTGGAGACGGTCGCGCAGCCGCAGAACATGGCCTCCACCAGGCCGAGCGGGAAGCCCTCGACGACACTCGACAGGACGACCACGGCGCCCGCCGCGTACGCCTCGGCGAGGGTCGGCGCCTCCGGTCCGCCGACCTCCTCGAAGGAGACGGGGTTGTCGCCGGCGGTGTGCGGGCTGTCGGCCTCGTCGGGGAAGAGCTGGGCGGCCAGGGCCCGGCAGTGGCCCAGGTAGGCGGCCGTGTCGGGGCCGTGGCCCGTGCCGATGATCCGCAGCCGGGTCTGCGGGCGCTCACGGTGCACCTCGGCGAAGGCGTGCAGCAGGGACACCAGGTCCTTGGCGGGCTCCACCCGGCCGATCCACACCAGGGTGTCCGGGTCGGCGGTCCGCGGTGCCTCGCCGGCCTCGGCGAACGGGGCGGCGTCCATGCCGGGGTGGACGGTGCGCAGCCGGGAACGGTCGGCGCCGCAGCGTTCCTGCCAGCGGCGGGTGTGGGCGTTGCCGTGGGTGACGACGGCCGCCTGCCGGTAGATCTCGCGGGCGAGGGCGCGGTGGAAGGCTCCGATCAGGGCGCGGACGGCCGGGGCGGTGCCGTCGGTGCTCGTGGCCAGGTAGTGCGTGCGCAGGGGGACCGCGTGCTCGGTGACGAGGAGGGGAACCCCGCAGGAGCGGCGGGCGAGGAGGCCGGGCAGGGCGGTGGTGCCGCCGGCCGTCGCATGGGTGAGGTCGGCGGCGCCGAGGCCGTCGGCCTCGTGCCAGTCCAGCGCGAGGGGGCGCAGGGCGCGTTCCAGTCGCGCGGCGACCGCGAGCAGATCGGGCACGCGCGCCGTTCGCGCCGCCCGCAGGGCACCGGGCGCGCGGCAGGCGCGCTCCAGTGTGCGCACCGCGTCCTGCGAGCGGAGCGCTGCCGCCAGGCCACCGCTCTGGTCGCGGGCGAGGTCCGCGAGACCGTACAGCGCAGCGGCGAAACGGTCCGCCTGGCCATCCGCCCCGCTCTCGTCCGGCCCGCCGGTGCCGTCGTCGGGGCGGGGCGCCTCGTCCGGCCCGTCCGGGCGTTCCGCACCGGTCAGCGCGGCCGCCAGCTCCCCGTAGCACTCGGTGAAGCGCCGGCGGGCGCGCCGTCCGTACCGCACGCCGTCGTCCTCGGCCGTCCACAGGGGTGCCGTGCGGACCCGGGCGACCTGGTCCGGCAGCGGCCGCCAGCCCTCGTCCTCCTGCTGCCTGCTGCGGCTGAGGGCGTAGAGGTCGAACTCGTGCTGTCCGAGCCCGCGCACGAGCCGTTCGCACCAGAGTCCGGCGTCACCGCCCGCATACGGGTAGCCGCCTTCCGTCACCAGCCCGATGCGCACGTGTGCACCTCCGTTCCCCTGCTCGTCCGCGTCCTGTGGCCGGCCGCCGGTGCGCCGACGGCTGACAGCGGGACGAACGTATGCGGACACAGCGGTGGCGCGACGGACGGTTGTCCGTCGCGCCACCGGAAGGGGTGAACGGACGTAACTTTCCCGTGCGGCGCGCGTTTTGGCGCGCTATGGGCGGCCCGGCCCCCGCGGCGGGGACCGGTGCGCGCCGCCGGTCACCCTTCGGGGTACGGCCAGGGGTTGGGCAGGCAGTGGATGCCGTCGTGGTCCAGGAACTTCGTCTGCTGCTGCATCACCGGGGCGAGCGCGCCGTCCTTCTGGCACAGCTCGTGGTTGTGGCCGAGCCGGTGGCCCACCTCGTGATTGATCAGCATCTGACGGTAGGCGTAGATGTGGTCGCCGTAGGTCGTCGAGCCCTGCGCCCACCGGTAGGCGTTGATCATCACGCGCGGGGTGGCCGCCGAGTCGCAGGAGACGTTGTCCTCCGTGGTGTCCAGACCCGATTTCGCGCACCAGTCCGCGGTGGTGCCCGGGCTGGCCAGCGTGATCACGAAATCGGGCGTGCCGGTGGAGACGCGCTCGAAGGTGCGGGCGCCGTCGTGCGCCCAGCTGCGGTCGTCGTTGAGCGTCTTCTGCACGGCGTCGGCGAAGAGTTTCCCGTCCAGGCCGAGGCCCTGCTCGACGTCGACGCGGTAGCGGTAGGTGTGCCCGGTGCCGGGTGCCTTCGCGGAGCCGGGGACCACGTCGAACGTGCCCGAGCCCTTGAACGTGGGGCTCATCTCGTACGTGGTGTTCATCTTCTGGACGTACGTCAGCGCCGGTGTGGTCCGCGGCGACGGGTGTGCGCTCCGGGTCTGCCGGGCCTGCCCGGAGGCCGGCTCGGCGTGGGCGCCGGAGTGTCCGTCGGTGACCTGCCCGGCGACGACGACGGTGAGCACGGTGGTGACGGCGGCGGCCGCGATGCCGGTGACGGTGCGTCCCTTGCCGCTCTTGTCCGCAGCCCGCGCCCCGGCGTCGTCCGGCGGTGCGCCGTCACCGGTGTCCTGTCCGGTGTCCGTGCCGGCGTCGCTGCCGTGCCGGCCGCCCGAGGTCTCCGGGTGCGCGGCCGCGGCGGGCCGGGGCGTGAAGACGCTGTTCTCGCCGTCGAAGGCGTCGAGGTAGTCCTGCCGCGGGCCGGCCGGCTCCCGCCGTTGCTGGGGAAGAGGCGGCGTCGCGGGCCCGGTGCCGGCGACGGGGGTGCCGGCCGGGGCGGCGTGCCCGGCGCCCGCGGCGCCCACCGGGCCGGGGACCGGCCGTCCCCAGCCGCCGCCCGGTTCGCGCTGCTCGGGATGCCCGCCCCGGATCTGCGGGACACCGCCGACGGGGGTGCCGTCCGGAAAACGCGGGACACCGTGCGCGGGCGTGCCGTCCGGAAAACGCGGCACACCATGCGCGGGCGTGCCGTCCGGGAAGCGTGGTGCCGTCGGTGCCGGGCCCGCGCCGACATGCTGCGGGGCTGACGGCGGGACAGGTCCCGGGCGGTACGGGCCCGGTGGTGCGGTCCCGGGCGGAACGGACCCTGGCTGCGCCCTTCCTGACGTGGTATCGGGTCCGGGTGGTGGTCCGGCGTACAGTCCCGGCGCCGGTCCGGTCGCCCGGGGCATGCCGCCCGGGGCTGTGGCGGCCGGTGCCGGCCGGGCCGGGGGCGTACGGTCCTGCCCGGGCGCGGCGCCCGGCTGCCGGTTGCCGGGCCACGGCCCGCCCGGCCCCTGACCGCCCGGCCGTGCGCCGGACGGTCCTGTGCCGTGGATCTCCCCGCGGCCCGTCCGGCCCCGGCTGTCGTCTTCGGCCGCTGTCTCAGCGGTCTCCGCGGTCTCCGCGGTCTCGCCCTTCGGGGCGGGTCCGCGGCGGCTGTGGCGTCCCACGCGCCTTCTCAGCCCCCCATGCTCTCGTCCATGCTCTCGTCGGATCCCCCGTCCTCGGCCCGCCGGCCCGCCGTCTCCGCCAGCAGCTCCCGGAAGGCGGTGGCCACCGTCTCCGGGTACTCCATCATCGCCACGTGTCCCGCGTCCGGCAGGGTCAGCAGGCGCGCGTCACGGAAGGCACGGGCCGCGCGCTGCGCCATGCGGAAGCCCACGAGCTGGTCACGGCCACCGTAGACCAGCAGCGTGGGCGCGAGGACCCGTTCGGCCTGGCGCCACAGTCCGTGCTGTCCGCCCAGCGTGTACGCGTCCACGATCCCGCGCGCCGAGCGCGCCATCGCGTCCCAGAAGTATGGCAGTCGAAGCCGCCGCTCCATCTCCTGGACGGCGGTGCGGAACCCCTCGGGCGTGACCCGCGACGGGTCCCCGTAGCACAGCGCCATCATGCCGCGCACCCGCTGCTCGGCCGTCCACTCGCGGGTGAGCCGGGTGAACAGGGCCGCCACGCCGGGCACGGCGAGCAGCGCGGTCGGCACCGCGGTGCGCTGCACCCGCAGCTCGGGCAGCGCGGGCGACACCAGGGTCAGCGTCCGCACCAGGTCGGGGCGGAGGGCGGCGACCCGGGTGGAGATCGCGCCGCCCATGGAGTTGCCCACCAGATGGACCGGGCCGCCGCCGCGGGCGTCCAGGTAGCGGATCACCGCGCGCGCGTGCGCGGTGACCGAGTAGTTGCCGTCGTCCGGCGGCGGCGAGTCGCCGAAGCCCGGCAGGTCGACCGCCTCGCTGTCGACGGTGTCGTCCAGCAGCGCCATCAGCGCGGACCAGTTCTGCGAGGAGCCGCCGAGCCCGTGCACGTACAGTGCGCGGGGCAGGCCCTCGCGCCGGGCGGGCCGGGAGCGCACCGCCAGGGTCATCCCCGGCAGCCGGACCGAGCGCAGCTGCTCCTCCTCCTCGACCCTGACGGGTGCCACCGTGGGAAGAACGGTGGCGGACGACACGGAGGGCAGCTCGGTCGAAGACATGCGGCAATGTTACGAGACGATCACGCACTGGTTCATGTGTTCGCCGTCACAGGCCGCGTCCGCGGGGCGTGCCACCGGGACCGGGCGTCGGCAGCGGGGTTGTGGCGTCCGGATCGGGTGTCTCCTACGCTCGTACAGAGGGCACCCGGGGTAGCCCCCGCTGATCGAGGGAGACCACTAGGACGTGCGCGGCGACGTGCACGGGAAGGGAGCCCGGCATGGTCTTCGACCCCACCGATCCCGAGACGTTCGACGCCGAGGCGCCGGCGGAGGAGGACGCCGCGGAGATCGCCGTCGAGGCCCCGGAGGGCGACGCCGCCGAGCAGCAGGCCGACGTCGCACCGGACCACGACGACGCCCTGACCGACGTGGATCCCGCCCGCGGCAACGAGGCCGACCTGATCGAACAGGCGCGCGTGGTGTCCCTCGACGAGGACGACTACCGCTGAGCCACGGGTGCACGCCCGTGACCGGGCGGCGACGGGCGTCCTCACCTGCCCGGCCGGGTTGCGTGCGAGACCTCGGCCGGTGGTTTCATCACCGTCCGGTTCGTGAAATCCTGCGCTCGCACCGCGCACAGTACGGTTACCGAAAAGTACGATGGCGGCTCGGCGCACAGCGCACAAGGACGACTTTGGGAGGCGGCGTGACAGCCATCGAGCAGACTGAGGCGGCACGCCCGCGAGGCACGCGCCTGCCGCGCCGTGCCCGGCGGAACCAGTTGCTGGGCGCCGCTCAGGAGGTCTTCGTGGCGCAGGGGTACCACGCCGCCGCGATGGACGACATCGCCGAGCGTGCCGGCGTCAGCAAGCCCGTGCTCTACCAGCACTTCCCGGGCAAGCTCGACCTCTACCTCGCGCTGCTCGACCAGCACTGCGAGTCGCTCATCCAGTCCGTGCGCAGCGCGCTGGCGTCGACCACCGACAACAAGCAGCGCGTGCGGGCCACGATGGACGCCTACTTCGCGTACGTCGAGGACGACGGCGGCGCGTTCCGGCTGGTCTTCGAGTCGGACCTGACGAACGAGCCGGCGGTGCGCGAGCGCGTGGACAAGGTCACCAACGAGTGCGCCGAGGCGATCTGCGACGTGATCGCCGAGGACACGGGCCTGTCGCGCGAGGAGTCCATGCTGCTCGCCTCCGGCCTGGGCGGGCTCGCCCAGGTGGTGGCCCGGTCCTGGCTGCACAGCGACCGCAAGGTCCCGCGCGACCAGGCGGTGCAGCTGCTGACGTCGCTGGCCTGGCGCGGCATCGCCGGCTTCCCGCTGCACGGCAGCGAGCAGCCCCACCGCTGAACCGCCGCCGCGGGCCTTCAGGTACTCCGCCCGAAGGCTGCCGCCTTCGCGTCCCGCGGCGTATTCCCTCCGGCTGTTCGCTCGTGGCGTGGGACGGCGGCGCCGTGCGCTTCCCCTCACCGGGCTAATGTGTGCTGGGTACGGCGCGGAAGGCCGCGCACTTCACTGACCGTCGGAGGGACATAGCCGTGGAGGTCAAGATCGGCGTGCAGCACGCGCCCCGCGAGATCGTTCTGGAGAGCGGTCAGAAGCCCGAGGAGGTCGAGCGGGCGGTGTCCGACGCGCTGACGGGCGCGGCAAAGCTGCTGACCCTCGAGGACGAGCACGGGCGCAAGGTGATGGTCCCGGCCGACCGTCTCGCGTACGTCGAGCTGGGCGAGCCGACGCCGCGCCGGGTGGGCTTCGGCGCGCTGTAGTCCGCGCCACGCCGGGCGAGCCAGGGCCTGGGACGGGGTGTCGTCGGCGGTGGCCGGCGGCACCCCGCCGTCGTGTTCCCGCGGTCGCGCCTCGCGCCGCTGCACAGGCAGCACGAGCCGCTGCGCAGGCAGCACGAACAGCCCACAGGGAGGGTTGGATTCCGCAGGTCAGGGGTAAGACGGGTACGACCGTCCGGCACCGGCCGACCGCCTGGGGAGGCACTCGATGATTCTGGAAACGTCCGGCTCCGCCGTCCTCGGTCTGCTGCTCGGCTGGGCCGCGTTCCACCGCCTGTCCCACCGGCTGCCCTCCCGCCTGCTGGTGCTGTCGACGGCCGTGGCCGGTGCCCTGCTCGGCGCCCTCGTCACGCACGGCGCCCTGGACCCCGCCGGGGTCCTGCCGAGCCTGCTGGGCGCGGTGGTCGTCTCGGTCGCGGCCCTGTCGCTGCTGCTCCGCCCGGCGGCACGGCTGCGGCGGCACTCCGCGCCGGCCTGATCCCCGGCGGCCGCGACCGCACGTGGGCCGGTCGCACGATCCGTACCGGCCCCTTGCCCGCGGCCTCGCGGCTAGGCCGCCAGTCCCAGCGCGGCCATCCGCTTGGTGTGCGCCTCGGTGATCCGGGAGAACATCTTGCCGACCTCGGCCAGGTCGAAGCCGTCGGCCACTCCGCCGACCAGCATCGTCGACAGCGCGTCCCGTTCGGCCACCACCCGCTGCGACTGCGACAGCGCCTCGCCCATCAGCCGCCGCGCCCACAGCGCGAGCCGGCCGCCCACCCGCGGGTCGGCCTCGATCGCGGCGCGCACCTTCTCCACCGCGAAGTCGGCGTGTCCGGTGTCCGCGAGGACGGCGAGGACCAGCTCACGGGTGTCGGAGTCCAGGCGGACGGCGACCTCCCGGTAGAAGTCGCTGGCGATCGAGTCGCCGACGTACGCCTTGACGAGTCCCTCCAGCCAGTCCGAGGGCGCCGTCTGCTTGTGGAAGCCGTCGAGCGCGGCGACGAACGGGTCCATCGCCTCCGTCGGCTCCACGCCGATCTCGGTGAGCCGGTCGCGCAGCCGCTCGAAGTGGTGGAACTCCGCCGACGCCATCTTCGCCAGCTCGGCCTTGTCCGCGAGGGTGGGCGCCAGCTTGGCGTCCTCCGCGAGCCGCTCGAACGCCGCCAGCTCGCCGTACGCGAGGGCTCCGAGCAGGTCCACGACCGCGGCACGGTACTGGGGGTCCGCGGCGGCCTCCGCCCAGTCCATGGCGGCGATCCCGGTGCGTGCGGGGGCGTCGGTGGCGTTCTCAGGCGTGTCAGGGCTGGTCATGCAGCGCACAATAGTCCGCGGCCCCGGCACCTCACCTGATCATCCGGTGTGACGACGACTACGTGACCAAATCGGCCATCGCGTGTGCACGGATCCGGGGTATGGTGGTATTGCGCCTGTTGGGTACGCCGACGCACCGACGTCTCCCGCAGGCGTACGTATGAGGATGCCCGGTCGGTGGCCCGATCGGCTCCGACCCGACAGCCCTCCGCAGCCGTACGTCAGTGTACGTGCGACGACCGGAGGGACACCCTCAGCGGTACGAGCGCTAGAGCGTCGGCTGTGGTCCCGTGCCACACGGCCCGCCCGCGTGGGCGGCCCACGTCCCCGGCACGGTCACGCGACACGACCCCCGCGCTCGCCTCGCACCGCGTACACAGAAGAGGCATGACGCTGACTACTACGTTCCGAGACCTGGGAATCCTCCCCGAAACCGCCGAGGCGCTGGAAGCCGTCGGCATCACCACCCCCTTCCCCATCCAGGAGATGACGCTGCCCGTGGCCCTGTCGGGCTCGGACGTCATCGGCCAGGCCAAGACCGGCACCGGCAAGACGCTCGGTTTCGGCCTTCCGCTTCTCGAGCGCGTCGTGGTCCCCGCCGACGTGCAGGCCGGGCGCGCCGCCCCCGAGGCTCTCACCGACGCCCCGCAGGCGCTGGTCGTCGTGCCCACGCGCGAGCTGTGCGTGCAGGTCACCAACGACCTGCTGACGGCCGGCAAGGTGCGCAATGTGCGAGTCGCTGCGATCTACGGCGGCCGTGCCTACGAGCCCCAGGTGGAGGCGCTGCAGAAGGGCGTCGACGTGGTCGTCGGCACCCCGGGCCGGCTGCTGGACCTGGCCGGGCAGAAGAAGCTCGACCTGCGGCACGTCAAGTGCCTGGTCCTGGACGAGGCCGACGAGATGCTCGACCTCGGCTTCCTGCCCGACGTCGAGAAGATCATGGACATGCTGCCGGCCGAGCGGCAGACCATGCTGTTCTCGGCGACCATGCCGGGCGCGGTGATCGGTCTGGCCCGCCGCTACATGTCCCAGCCCACGCACATCCGCGCCACCGCGCCGGACGACGAGGGCGTGACGGTGGCCAACATCAAGCAGTTCGTCTACCGCGCGCACTCGCTGGACAAGCCGGAGATGATCGCCCGGATACTGCAGGCCGAGGGCCGCGGCCTGGCGATGATCTTCTGCCGGACCAAGCGCACCGCGGCCGACATCGCCGAGCAGCTCCAGCGTCGCGGTTTCGCCGCCGGCGCGGTCCACGGCGACCTCGGCCAGGGCGCCCGCGAGCAGGCGCTGCGCGCCTTCCGCAACGGCAAGGTGGATGTTCTGGTGTGCACCGACGTCGCCGCCCGCGGCATCGACGTCGAGGGCGTCACCCACGTCATCAACTACCAGTGCCCCGAGGACGAGAAGACTTACCTGCACCGCATCGGCCGCACCGGGCGCGCGGGCGCGAAGGGTACGGCGATCACGCTCGTCGACTGGGACGACGTCCCGCGCTGGCAGCTGATCAACAAGACGCTGGAGCTGGACTTCCACGAGCCGGTGGAGACCTACTCCACCTCCCCGCACTTGTTCAGCGACCTGGGCATCCCGGAGGGCACCAAGGGCATCCTGCCCCGCTCGCAGCGCACCCGGGCCGGGCTGGACGCGGAGGAGCTGGAGGACCTGGGCGAGACCGGCGGCCGCGGACGCGGCGGCCACGGCGGGCGCGACAGGGGCCGTTCGGCCGACCGTGACCGCGAGCGCCCGGCGCGCGCCCCGCGCCGCCGCCGGCGCACGCGCGGTGGCGCACCGGTGGACGCCGCTTCGGCAGTGGGTACGGCCGACGAGGCCGCTTCGGCCGAGGCGGCGGCCACGGGCGAGCAGACGCGGACCCGTACGCCGCGCCGCCGACGCCGTATGCGCGGTGGCGTCCCGGTCCAGCCGGCCGCTCCCGCACCGTCGGCATCCGCGCCGGCGCCGGAGTCGCCGCAGGTCACGCCCGTGACGCAGCCGGAGCCCGCGGAGCCCGCCGCGCCGTCCACGGCGTCCGCGACCACGGTGGCGGAGGCGCCGGCCCCCGAGGCCGCACCGGAGGCCCCCGCGAAGCCGCGTCGCCGCCGCACCCGCAGGACGGCCGAGGCCGCCGCCGCACCCGAGACGACGGCACCGGCGGCACAGCAGGCCCCCGAGCAGGAGGCGAGCGCACCGGCCGCCGCCGACACGGCCGACGCCGACACGGCCGACGCCGTGGAGGCCAAGCCCAAGCGCACCCGCACCCGCAAGAAGGCCGCCGCCACCCCGGCCACGGACGCGGGCACGGACACGCCGGCCACCGAGGAGGCGGAGGCCAAGCCGAAGCGGACACGCAAGAAGGCCGCCGCCGCCGGCGAGGCCGCGGACACGGCGACCGCCGAGGCCGCACCCGAGGCCACGGCAGCCACCGACACCGCCGACGCCACGGAGGCCAAGCCCAAGCGCACCCGTACTCGGAAGAAGACCGCCGCCACCCCGGCCACGGACGCGGGCACGGACACGCCGGCCACCGAGGAGGCGGAGGCCAAGCCGAAGCGGACAC
>NZ_BNBV01000004.1:0-80359 GCF_014656135.1 Streptomyces thermodiastaticus | reverse complement strand
CGCAAGAAGGCCGCCGCCGCCGGCGAGGCCGCCGGCACGACCGGCACCACGGACGCGGCACCGGCCGAGGAGGCCAAGCCGCGTCGCCGTACCCGCAAGGCGGCCGCCTCGGCCGCGGGGGCGGAGATTCCCGCGCAGGCCACCGGTGAGGCGGAGGACGGCACGAAGCCGAGGACGCGTCGTACCCGGAAGACGGCGGCCGCGGTGGAGTCCGCGGACGCCTGACGACGCCCCCGCGTACGCCGCCGGCCCGGTTCCTCCCTGGGACCCGGGCCGGCGGCGTTCCAGGGTGTCCTGCGCCCGCGTGCCGTGTCCCGGATGCCGTGCCCCCGTAGCGTTCGGCGTGTACGGGTCAGGCCCGGTAGCCTCACCGCATGAGCCAGCCGCCGACCTTCGTCCCGCCTCCTGGAGCCCGCGCCCGTCGTCTGCGCACCGCGCGCGGGGAGTTCGCCGTCGTGGACGCCCCCGCGGCGGCCGGCACCGAACCGCGCGGCACCGCGCTGCTGCTGCCCGGCTACACCGGCAGCAAGGAGGACTTCAACCCGCTGCACGCCCCGCTGGCGGCCCGCGGTTACCGGACCGTCGCGGTGGACGGACGCGGACAGTTCGAGTCGGACGGACCGGCGGACGACGAGTCGGCGTATGCGCAGGAGGAGCTCGCCCGGGACGTTCTCGCGCAGGCCGGGGCGCTGGGCACCCGCGTCCATCTGGTGGGCCACAGCCTCGGCGGGCAGATCGCCCGTGCGGCCGTGCTCCTGGACCACTCCCTCTTCCGCTCGCTCACCCTGATGGCCTCCGGGCCGGCTCAGATCTCCGAGGCCCAGCAGCAGCGGGTGAAGCTGCTGCGGGACGCCCTCGCGATGATGACCATGGCCCAGGTGTGGCAGGTCATGCAGGGCACCGAGGCACCGGAGGAGGCCGTCACCGGCGCCGGGCCCGCCGCCTGTGCACCGGCCGCGAGTGCCCCGGCCCCGGCGGTGGCCCGCGCGGAGGATCTGCGCCGCCGCTGGCTGGCCACCAAGCCCGCGCAACTGCTGGCCACCGGACGCCAGTTGTGCGAGGAACCGGACCGGGTCGCGGAGCTGGCCGCCGTCCCGCTGCCGTTCCACGTGCTGTCGGGGGTACGGGACGACACCTGGCCCGTTTCGCTGCTGGACGACATGGCCGCACGGCTCGGGGCCCGGCGCACGGTGATCGACGGCGCGGAGCACTCCCCCAACTGCGACCAGCCGCTCGCGACCGCCCGTGCTCTGGCCGACTTCTGGGACACCGTTCCCGCCGAGGCCGCCGACACCGACGAAGCCTGAGGTCCCGGGCGGGGTCCCCGGTCGTGCCGCCGCCGTCGAGGCCCGGGCCTGCGGGCCTGGAACTGGGTCTGCGAAGGCCCGAGCCTTCGGGCCTAGTACTGGGTCTGCAGATGGTCCCAGAAGCCGTCGCGCAGGGAGCGGCGCAGGTCGGCCTGGCCGCGCAGGGAGTACTGCAGCAGGCTCTCGGCCTCCACCAGCAGGTCCTGGTCCACGGAACCGGGCAGATAGGGGTGGCCGGGGAGGAGTTCGATCAGGGTGTCCCGGCCGCGTTCGGCCAGCCACTTGGCGGCTATCTGGGCACCTACGAAGCGCACGTCGTCGCGGGTCGGCCGGGCGCCGGCCACCGGAAGGGTCGCCGCGGTGCGGCGAGAGACGTAGGGCTTGAAGAAGTCCAGGTCGAGGGTGCGCTGGCTGTCGACCTCCCACAGCAGCGGCTCGGCTTGGTTGCGGCCCTCGGGGGACTCGATGCCCCACAGGTGGACCCGGGCGCCGTAGCCCTGGGCGGCCTCGACCGCCGAGACCAGGTCCTCGTCGCCGCCGAGGAGTGCCGCGTCGCTGATCGCGCGATGCCGGGCCAGCGACTCCAGGTCGCTGCGGATCAGCGAGTCCACGCCCTTCTGCTGGTTGTTGGCGTTGAGATTGCCCAGCCGGACCTTGACGTCGGGCAGTTCGGCGATGCCCTGCTGCTCGGCGGTGTGGATGCGGCGGCGGGCGCCGTCGTACCAGTACACGCGCAGCAGCCGGCTGTCGGCGAAGACCGTGCGGGCACGCTCGATGAGCGCCTCGATCAAGCCGCCGGCGTCCAGGTCGAAGGCGCGGCGGTCCTCCGTCCCGGCGACGAGCCGGCCCACGGCGGCGTAGAGGTACCCGGCGTCGACGAAGATCGCGTGCGTCGAGGGGGTCTTGGCCACCTCGACGAGCATGCGCTCCAGCAGCTCGTTGGTGCGGTCGATGCGGGCGGCCAGCGCCGCGTGCTCCTCGTGCATGCCCTCGTTCATCGCCCTCCATTGTCCCGGCGGTCACGCTGTGAACACAACCGGTCCCGAACGGTCGATCTGGGGCGCTCAGCCTCACCTGATTAGATGGTCGAAAAATTTCCTTAGCGTAGGGAATGTTTCATGTCCACACTGCGTTGATCCTTGTGGAACGCGGGACACCGAACACCCGCGCCTTCCTCACCAGCAATTCTCCTCAGGAGGATGACCAGACGAAGGGAGAAGCCTGTGCGCTTCGAGATCATGCGCCTGGACCACGTGGACGGCACCACCGTAGACAGCACGGTCGTGGACGCCGCCTCCGTCGATCAGATCGTCCGGCAAGCCGCCGAGATCGGCCAGCGACTGTGGATCCGCCCGGCCGAGACCCCTGCCTCATAAGACCTCCGACACCGCCGGGCCTCCGCAGCATCCGGCGCCCGGCGCCTCCGGGCACTCCGGCGCCCACGGCATCCGGCTGCCGCACAGCATCGCGAGCGACGCGAACCGAAGCCCCCGTACGGGTCCTGTTCCGTACGGGGGCTTCGTGCGTGTGCGGGGTGTCCGCGGTGCGGGGTGTCCGCGGTGCGGGAGGCCACGCAGATATGCTCAGGCGCCGTTGATCACCTGGGTGACCCCGTTGATGATCTGCTGCACGGCGATCGCGGAGAGCATCATGCCCGCCAGTCGGGTCACCAGCACCACTCCCCCGTCCTTGATCACCCGGATGATCAGCAGCGAGTAGCGCATCACCAGCCACAGCACCACATGGATGGCGAGGATCGCCGACCACACGGATATCTGCGCGGTGACACTGTGGGCCTTCTGCACGGCCAGGATCACCGAGACGATCGCACCGGGACCGGCCAGCAGCGGCATGCCGAGCGGCACCAGCGCCACATTGACGTCCTTGGTGGCCTTGGGCTCCTCGTTCTTGCCGGTGAGCAGGTCGAGCGCGATGAGGAGCAGGAGCAGCCCGCCGGCGATCATCAGCGCCGGGACGGAGACGTGCAGGTAGTCGAGGATCTGGTGGCCGAGGACACCGAAGACGGCGATGACCCCGCCGGCCACGCAGACCGCCTGGACGGCCATGCGCCGCTGCACCTTCACGGGGCGCCCCGCGGTGAGCGCCAGGAAGATCGGCGTGATCCCGGGGGGATCCATGATGACAAAAAGCGTGACGAACAGAGAGCCGAAGACAGCGACGTCGAACATACGTGTGGTACAGCCTTGCGAGAACGTGCGGAAGGAAGGATGAGGAAGGAAGAGCGTCCGCGGCGTGCCGTCCTGGCCGTCCGGGCACAACGCGCACCGGTCGGGACGCGTTGCACGGCCGGTCGTGTCCGTGCCGGGGCGCAGGACGCGGGCGCGCCCTGCGCGTGGTCAGGTCAGGTCATCCGGCGCAGGCCGCCGGCTCTGCGGTGACCTGCGGGGTGCACGGCACCGGACCGCGGGCGGGAGCGCGCGGACCGCGGGCGGGCGGTCAGGCTCCGCCGGTGCCGGGGACCGGGAACGCGCCGGTCGCCCGGCGGGTGATCTCCCCGTAGACCTCGGGGTCGGTGGTGTAGTCGCCGAGCGCGACGGTCTTGCGGCTGCCGTGGTAATCGCTGGAGCCGGTGACCAGCAGCCCCAGCTCCTTCGCCAGACCGCGCAGCCGCGCCCGCGTGCCGGCGTCGTGGTCCATGTGGTCGACCTCGATGCCGTCGAGGCCGGCGGCGGCCATCTCGGCGATCGCCGACTCGGGGACGGTGCGGCCGCGCTTGGCGGCGGCCGGGTGGGCGAAGACGCACACCCCGCCGGCGTTCTTGACCAGCTGGATGGCCTTGAAGGGGTCGGTCTCGTGCTTCTCCACGTATGCCCGGCCCCCGTCGGCGAGCCACTGGTCGGTGAAGGCGTCGCTCACGGTCTTGACGACGCCCAGTTCCACCAGCGCCGAGGCGATGTGCGGCCGTCCGACCGAGCCGTCGCCGGCGATCCGTGCGACCTGCTCCCAGGTGACCGGGACGCCCAGGTCGTTGAGCTTGGCGATGATGGCCTTGGCGCGCGGCACCCGGTCGTCGCGGGTCAGTTCCCGCTCGGCGAGCAGGGCGGGTTCCTCGGGGTCGAAGAGGTAGGCCAGCAGGTGCATGCTGACGCCGTCGAGCCGGCAGGACAGCTCCGCGCCGGGGACCAGGGTGAGCCCGGCGGGCAGCGCGGCGCGGGCCTCCGCGTGGCCCCGGGTGGTGTCGTGGTCGGTCAGCGCGACCACGTCGAGTCCGGCCGCGGCGGCGTTGCGCACCAGGTCGGCCGGGGTGTCCGTGCCGTCGGAGGCGGTGGAGTGGGTGTGCAGATCGATGCGCACGCGCAGCCTCCTTCAGTGACGGTCGGACGATGACACCCTGAAGGATAACGGCTGGTGGCGGCACCCCTGTCACAGACGGCCCCCGGCTGCGCCCCCTACACGGCGATCATCGCGGCCACGGCGGTCTCCGCTCAGGGGTGCAGCAGGCGCGGGGAGAGCGCGCCGTAGGGCACCAGTTCCACCTCGGCGCCCGCCTCCCGCAGGTCGGCCAGCACCAGCTCGTCGTAGAGCAGCAGCCCGGACTGCTCGGGCCAGACCACGGCCCACAGCCACAGCCCGCAGGCCTCGCCGGCGAAGACGGCGCGGTCGGCCGGGGTGCCGGAGACGAGCCACAGCGGGGTCGGGCGGCCGCCGGCGAGCACCTTGGCGTCCGGCGGCTTCTCCACGTCCAGGCGGGGTCCGGGGTCGGGGCCCCCGATGCCGGCGTAGCGGGCGCCGAGACCCACGCCGAGTTCCTCGGCGACCAGGATCAGCTCACCCATGCCGCCGAGCGGCCCCGGGCCGGAGCAGGCCACCGCGGTGGCCCGGCCGCCGCTGCGGTCGTCACCGGCGCAGGCCACGCCAGTGAACAGCCAGCCCACCGGCAGCGGCCAGGGCATCCACACGGGGACCTGTGCGCGCCGCACGACGACGTTGAGGGCCTCGACGCTGGGCGGGATCACGGGCTGCAGCGGATACACCGTCCCATGCGCATCGCACTGCCAGGAGTCGTTGAAGAGTCCGGGAGCCCTGACCCGGCCACCGCACTTCGGGCAACTGGGTTCGCCCCTCATAGGGCTCCACGGTCCTACCCGTTCCGCGCCGCGTCAAGGACGATCACCCGTCCGGTGGGGACGGGCGGCGGGGCACCGGCCGCCCGAATCAGATGTGCGTTGCATTTACCCTGCTGCTCGGCCTCGCTTTCGTCGTGGTCTTCGCGGCGCTGTCCGGCACCTCCGGCTCGGTCGGCGGGCTGGTCGGCTTCCGGGCCGGCTGGGGTCTGGGCAACGCCCTGTTCGTCTCCACCGCGCTCGCGGTCATCGTCGGCGCGGCGGCCGGCGGCAGCGCGGCGGCCATCCTGCTGTACGAGTCGGCGCTGGGCCTGGGCATGGCCTGCGGCCCGCTGGTGGGCGCTGCTGGGCAACGCAGGCTGGCGCTACCCGTTCTTCGGCACGGCGTTCCTGATGACCGTCGGCTTCCTGTGCATCGCGGCGTTCTTGAAGGAGCAGCCCAAGCCCGCCCGCAGGACCTCGCTGCTGGACCCGGTCAAGGCGCTCGGCCACGGCGGCCTGGCCTCCGCGGCGATCTCGGCGTCCTTCTACAACTACACGTTCTTCACGGTGCTGGCCTTCACCCCGTTCGTGCTGGACATGACGCCGTACAAGTCCGGCGCGGTGTTCTTCGCCTGGGGTGTCCTGCTGGCCGTGTTCTCGGTGCTCGTCGCCCCGCGCGTGCAGGAACGCTTCGGCTCGCTGACAGTGCTCGGCGGCTCGCTGGCGCTGCTCGCCGCGGACGTGGTGATCCTCGGCTACGGCAACCACACCATGGCGATCGTCTGCACCGTCCTGTCCGGCGCGTTCATCGGCGTGAACAACACCGTCTTCACCGAACTGGCCCTCGGCGTCTCCGACGCACCGCGCCCGGTGGCCAGCGCCGGCTACAACGTCGTGCGCTGGTTCGCGGCGGCCGCCGCGCCCTGGCCGGCGCCGAAGATCGAGGAGTGGACCGACATCCACATGCCGTTCGTGGTCGCGGGCGTCACCGCCGTGGCCGGCGCCCTGCTGATCCTGGCCCGGCGGCGGGCGCTGCGGCACGAGGCCGATCAGGCCCGGGCGCCGCACGCCGCCCAGGACGGCGTCGCCGCCTTCGCCGACTGACCGCAGCCCGCCCGCCGGTGAGATCCGTCACGGCCGGCGGGAGCGAACGCTCAGCCGAGCGGCACGGACCTGCGCACCGGATCCCGCAGGTCCGTGCCGTGCGTCAGCCAGCGTTCCCGCAGGGCCTGCGCCCCGTGCACGCGCTTGTACGCCGCCTCGTTCGGGGTCATGGGCAGCAGCGGCAGGAACCGCACCGGATCCAGCGGCTCGTCCAGCTCCAGATCCTCCACCAGCCCGCCCGGCTCGGCCACCAGCACCGAGGTGAAGCCGGCGCCCGGCCACAGGGGCTCCCCCAGGTCCAACGACGCACCCGGCGCCACGACGACCCCTTCGACCTGCGGGGACGCCGCGAGCACGGCGAGCGGACGGAGCACCTTGTCGGTGTCGGCACGCCCCTGACGCACCGACAGCACCAGTTCGGCGCGCGGCCCCTTCACCGGGTCGGCGACCAGTGCCGTGGGGTCGGTCATCGGGTGCGCGGACATGCCGAGGGTGGCGTAGCGGACGAGGGGTCCTTCCTGGTCCTCGTCCCGGAAGCGCAGCACCTCGATGCGGTCCGTGCCGAGGAAGGTGACCCCGGCGCGCGCGTCCGGCTCGCCCAGTGCGGAACGCAACCGGGCCTCGACCAGAGGAAGAACATCAGCCATGCGGCGAGCATAGAACTCGTCAGCAGCAGGCAAAGCGGCGCCTTGACACGCCGGGAAACTGATAGTCTTACCCGGTGGTTCGGGGCCGCATGCAGAAGCATCGCGTCGGGTCCCGGCACCCGAAGGAACTCCCTCACGAGGGACCGGCCGGAGGAGGTGGGGCTGTCATGGATCGAAGTCGACCGTGCAGTAGCACCCGCTCTTCCTGCCGCTGAAGCAGCTGGCTGTCCTGGCTCCGGCTGACCGCCACCTCTCGCCCACGCGCCCTGGCGCGTGTCGCGCGGAAGAGCACCTGGTCCGACCGGCCGTCCGCCTCGGCTCTCCCGGTCGGCGCACCTGGTCTGTCCGATCCGAATCAGCGACGAAGACCGACACCGCGACGGTGCGGTGCTCCCCGCTTTGTGGACGTGCGAAACATCCTTCTTCCGCCGTGACCGGCCCCTGACACGGGAAGGCCTTGCGGCCCCTGTGCCGTGCGTGCGGAAGACCCTGCGGAACGTCCTCATTCCGGGCAGTTCCAGCCGCCGCGCTGCGCCTCTTCGTCGCTCGTCGCGAAGGAGCCCTGCCATGTCCATGATCCGAGACCTGCGTGCCGTGGTCCGCCCGTCCCGCTCCGCGCAGCGCAAGGACACCGGCATCTACGACACCACCCGCGACCCCGCCACGCCCTCCGCCGTCGTCGACTGCGCCGTCTACCGCGACGGCGTGCGCGTGCCGTCCGACGGACCGCTGTCGCCGCAGGAGGCGATGCGCCAGGTGCGGCGCGACGGCGGCTTCGTGTGGATCGGTCTGCACGAGCCCACCGAGTCGGAACTGGCGGGCATCGCCGCGGAGTTCGGGCTGCACCCGCTGGCCGTGGAGGACGCGGTCAGCGCCCACCAGCGGCCCAAGCTGGAACGTTACGACGACTGCCTGTTCACTGTCTTCAAGACCGTCCACTACGTCGACCACGACCGGCTCACCGCCAACAGCGAGGTCGTCGAGACCGGCGAGGTGATGTGCTTCACCGGACGGGACTTCTTCATCACCGTCCGGCACGGCGGGCAGGGCTCGCTGCGCGCCCTGCGGCGCCGGCTGCAGGACAACCCCGACCTGCTGGGCAAGGGCCCCTCGGCGGTGCTGCACTCCATCGCCGACCATGTCGTCGACGGCTACATCGCGGTCGGCGCCGCGCTGCAGGACGACGTCGACGAGGTGGAGACCGAGGTGTTCTCCCCGGGCCGCGGTGGCACCCCGCGCGGCACCGACGCCGGGCGGATCTACCAGCTCAAGCGCGAGGTGATGGAGTTCAAGCGGGCGGTGCTGCCGCTGCTGCGGCCCATGCAGCTGCTCAGCGAGCGCCCGATGCGGCTGATCGACCCGGACATCCAGAAGTACTTCCGGGACGTGGCCGACCACCTGGCCCGGGTGCAGGAGCAGGTCATGGGCTTCGACGAGCTGCTCAACTCCATCCTCCAGGCCAACCTCGCGCAGGCCTCCGTGGCGCAGAACGAGGACATGCGCAAGATCACCGCCTGGGCCGCGATCATCGCCGTGCCGACGATGGTGTGCGGGGTGTACGGCATGAACTTCGATCACATGCCGGAGCTGCACTGGAAGTACGGCTATCCGGTGATCATGGCCATCACGGTCACGATCTGTCTGGGCATCCACCGCACGCTCAAGCGCAACGGCTGGCTGTGACCGGCCTCGTTACCCTTCTGCCATGACCAGCGAGCTGCTCGACCAGGCCCTCATCGAAGAGGCCGGCAAGAAATCCGGACTCGTCTGGGTCGCACCGCCCGGTGCTCCGGCCCGTGCCGTCTGGCACGTCTGGCACGCGGGCGCGGCCTGCCTGGTCGGCGACGGGCCCGGCGAGCAGCCGCTGCACGGGCTGGCCGCCGGGGACACCGTCGAGGTGACGGTGCGCAGCAAGGACAAGGGCGGCCGGTTGGTCACCTGGGCCGCGACGGTCGAGGAGCCGGCCCCGGGCTGTGAGGTGTGGCAGGAGACGGTGGCCGAGCTGAAGAGCAAGCGTCTCAACGCCCCCGACGGAGAGGCCATGACCGAGCGCTGGGCCCGCGAGTGCCGGGTGCTGCGCCTGGTGCCGGCCGGGCGGACCGCGCCGCTGCCGGACGGCTCGCTGGCCGCCGCGCCGCTGCCCACCCCGGCGACGACCCGGGAGCCGGTCCCGGCCGGGCTGCCCCGGCTGCTGCTCAAGAAGCGCAGGCGGCGCGGCTGAGCATCCGCCGTCGCCCGCGGCGGCCGACGGCTCAGGACGCGGGCAGCTGCTTGCCGTAGTCGACCGTCCGGCTCTTGTCCGGCTGCGCCAGCGGCACGTTCTTGTCCCACTCCGAGAAGGTCAGCGTGCCCGCGTCGCCCGCCCGCACCAGGCGCAGCGGATACGGCGTGCCCTCGAGGGACACGTCCAGGGTGCCGCCCGACCCGTCGGAGCCGGTGATCCGGATGGTCCGCGTCCCCGACTCCTTGTGGTAGCCGTCCTTGTCCAGGGTGCCGTGCAGGGTCAGCAGCCCGCCGAGCAGCACCTCCTTGTCGGTGAAGCCGCGCAGCCGCTGGTAGGAGGGGTCGTCCTGGGGCACCTTGACGTACTTGCCGTCGAGTTTCGCGGCGGCGCCGGAGTCCGTGGCGCCGCCCTTGCCGCCGTCGGCGCGGCTCCAGAACGCGGCGTCCGCCTTCAGGTACAGCTGCTGGTCCACCCGCAGCAGGTCGAACGTCGTCCCCTGCGAGGTGACCGACCCGGTGCCGCCCTGGGACGACAGCCGCATGTCGAGCTTGTAGGTGCGGCCCTTGGTGACCACGTTCCCCGACAGCCGCACCGAACGGGCCGCGTCCGCCGCCGCCCGGGTGCGCTTCTGGATCTGTGCGGCGGACAGCTTCCCCACCCCGTTGGTGCCCGCGTCCGGGTCCTGCCCCGAGCATCCCGCCAGCCCCGCACCGGCGACGAGGACCAGTGCGCACAGCGTGCCCCTCAGCGTGTTCCGGCGGGTTCGGCCCAGGGGAAGACCAGTCACAGGTGGCGCTGCCTTTCTGACGTGAGGCGGACGGACGCGGGCGACGCGAGAAAAGGGGTGCGTCGGACGGGACGGAGCAGCCCGGTGCGGCGTACGGCAGCGTACCGGGGCCGTGCCGGCGGCCCGGAACCAGTCCGCGCACCCGGGTCCGGTCCGGACGGACCCGCTCACCAGGGCGCGGCACAACGGAACGGACTAGCCTGAAGCCCGTCCGAGCGGGCAAGCGGAACACACAGCGCATCACACCCATCCGATGCCTCGCGCATCACGGAGCAGGCAAAGGAGGCGCGGCCATGGCAGCGGGCGCCCCGCGGATCTTCGTCTCTCACCTGTCCGGCGTCGCCGTCTTCGACCCGAACGGCGACCAGGTGGGGCGCGTGCGGGATCTGGTCGTCATGCTCCGGGTCGGGCACCGGCCTCCCCGGCTGCTCGGACTGGTCGTCGAACTGCCCACCCGGCGCCGCATCTTCCTGCCCATGACCCGGGTGATCAGCATCGAGTCCGGCCAGGTCATCACCACCGGGGTGCTCAACGTGCGGCGCTTCGAGCAGCGGCCCACCGAACGGCTCGTCTTCGGCGACCTGCTGGACCGGCGGGTGAAGCTGATGGAGACCGGCGAGGAGGTCACCGTGCTGGACGTGTCGGTGCAGCAGCTGCCCGCCCGCCGGGACTGGGAGGTGGACCGGGTCTTCGTCCGCAAGGGCCGCAAGGGCGGCGCGTTCCGGCGCGGCCGGGGCGAGACGCTGACCGTGGAGTGGTCGGCGATCACCGGCATGTCCCTGGAGGAGCAGGGGCAGGGCGCGGAGACCCTGCTGGCCACCTTCGAACAGCTGCGCGCCGCCGATCTCGCGAACATGCTGCACCACCTGTCCGCCAAGCGGCGCGCGGAGGTCGCCGCCGCCCTGGACGACGACCGGCTCGCCGACGTGCTGGAGGAGCTGCCGGAGGACGACCAGATCGAGATCCTCGGCAAGCTGAAGAGCGAACGCGCCGCCGACGTGCTGGAGGCCATGGACCCCGACGACGCGGCCGACCTGCTGGGCGAGCTGCCCGTGGAGGAACGCGAGCGGCTGCTGGGCCTGATGAAGCCCGGCGACGCGGCCGACATGCGCCGGCTGATGGCCTACGAGGAGCGCACCGCGGGCGGTCTGATGACCACCGAGCCGATCGTGCTGCGCCCCGACGCCACCGTCGCCGACGCGCTCGCCCGCATCCGCAACCCCGACCTGTCCCCCGCGCTGGCCGCCCAGGTCTACGTCTGCCGCCCGCCCGACGAGACCCCCACCGGCAAGTACCTGGGCACCGTCCACTTCCAGCGGCTGCTGCGCGACCCGCCCTACAGCCTGGTCAGCGCCCTCGTGGACGACGATCTGCAGCCGCTCGCGCCGGACGCGGCACTGCCGGTGGTCGCCGGGTTCTTCGCCACCTACGACATGGTGGCCGCGCCCGTCGTCGACGAGTCCGGTTCGCTGCTGGGCGCCGTCACCGTGGACGACGTGCTCGACCACATGCTGCCGGACGACTGGCGGGAGACCGAGTACCACCTGGACGAGGGGGCTGCCTGACATGGCGGCCGAGCGCGACACCTCCCGGGAGAAGCACCCGGCCGGCGCCACCGCGGCCGGACGGCCCCGGGGCGGCCGGCTGGACCAGCCGCGCGCGCCCCGGCGCCGGCTGCTGCCCGAGTGGGACCCGGACGCCTTCGGCCGGATGTCCGAGCGCATCGCCCGTTTCATCGGCACCGGGCGGTTCCTGGTCTGGATGACAGTGGTGATCCTGGTGTGGGTGATGTGGAACATAGCCGCGCCCCAGCACCTGCGCTTCGACGAGTATCCGTTCATCTTTCTGACGCTGGCGCTGTCCCTGCAGGCCTCCTACGCCGCCCCGCTGATCCTGCTGGCGCAGAACCGGCAGGACGACCGGGACCGGGTCAATCTGGAACAGGACCGCAAGCAGAACGAGCGGTCCATCGCCGACACCGAGTACCTGACCCGGGAGATCGCCGCGCTGCGCATGGGCCTGGGCGAGGTGGCCACCCGCGACTGGATCCGCTCCGAGCTGCTGGACCTCGTCAAGGTCCTGGAGGAACAGCGCGCGGACGGCGACGGGCAGCACCGTCCGGACGCGTTCGGGGCCATCGGGGCGGAACATCCTCGCGGACGTGACCGGGACGACCGCTGACCGGGTCCCGGCGGCGCGGCCCAGAGCCGTACCATCGACGGTATGGCTACGGAAGACGCGGTGCGCGAAGCACTGGCGACGGTGAACGACCCCGAGATCAACCGCCCCATCACCGACCTCGGGATGGTCAAAGAGGTCCGGATCGGCGCCGACGGTGCCGTCGCGGTCACCGTGTACCTGACGGTCTCCGGCTGCCCGATGCGCGAGACGATCACCGAGCGCGTCCGCGAGGCGGTCTTGCGTGTCGAGGGGGTCACCCGGGTCGACGTCGCGCTGGAGGTGATGAGCGACGAGCAGCGCCGGGAGCTGGCGGCGGCCCTGCGCGGCGGTCAGGCCGAGCGCGAGGTGCCCTTCGCCAAGCCCGGCAACCTCACCCGGGTCTACGCGGTCGCTTCCGGCAAGGGGGGCGTCGGCAAGTCCTCGGTGACGGTGAACCTGGCGGCGGCGATGGCGGCCGACGGCCTGAAGGTCGGTGTCGTGGACGCCGACATCTACGGTCACAGCGTGCCCCGCATGCTCGGTGCGGACGGCCGCCCCACCCAGGTCGAGAACATGATCATGCCGCCGTCGGCCAACGGCGTGAAGGTCATCTCCATCGGCATGTTCACCCCGGGCAACGCGCCGGTCGTCTGGCGCGGCCCGATGCTCCACCGCGCGCTGCAGCAGTTCCTCGCCGACGTGTACTGGGGCGACCTGGACGTGCTGCTGCTGGACCTGCCGCCCGGCACCGGCGACATCGCGATCTCCGTGGCCCAGCTGATCCCGAACGCCGAGATCCTGGTCGTGACGACCCCTCAGCAGGCGGCGGCCGAGGTGGCCGAGCGGGCCGGCTCCATCGCCGTGCAGACCCACCAGAAGATCGTCGGCGTGGTCGAGAACATGTCCGGCCTGCCCTGCCCGCACTGCGGCGAGATGGTCGACGTCTTCGGCACCGGCGGCGGGCAGCTCGTCGCGGACGGCCTGACGCGGACCACGGGCACCTCGGTGCCGGTGCTCGGCTCCATCCCGATCGACGTGCGGCTGCGCGAGGGCGGCGACGAGGGCAAGCCGGTGGTGCTGAGCGACCCCGACTCGCCGGCGGGCGCGGCGCTGCGCGCGATCGCGGGCAAGCTCGGCGGCCGCCAGCGGGGCCTGGCCGGGATGTCCCTGGGCATCACCCCGAAGAACAAGTTCTAGCGTCCCCGCGGCCCGCACAGGGCCCTGCACGGGTCGTGCGAAGGGCGCCGTCCCTCACCGGGGCGGCGCCCTTCGCCGTGCACGGGCGCGGGGCCGGGGCTCCCGCGGCGGCTCAGCTGTACGCGGTGAGGTCATCGACCACGGCGAAGCCGAGGCCGTACGCGCTCATGCCCCTGCCGTACGCCCCCAGGTGCACGCCCCGCGAGGTGGTTCCGGCGAGCACCCAGCCGAACTCGGACTCGCGGTAGTGGAAGGGGGACGGGACCCCGTCCACGGGCAGGGTGAGCGTCGTCCAGTCCGGGCCGGACAGGTCGTCGGCGAGCACCCACGCCGTCTCGGTCTGCTGCTCCAGCCAGTCGTCGCGCAGGGCGTGGTCCATCTGCAGCGGCCAGGTGAACGACAGCAGCCCCACCCCGGCCAGCCAGGCCGCCGAGGAGACGGAGGTGGCCTCCAGCTGGCCGGTGCCGTCGGACAGCCGGCGCTCGGGATGGGCGGCGACGGTGACGACGACCGCGAACTTGTCCCTGGACTCCTCCGGGGAGCCGGAGACGAACTCGTTGCGCACCACGGGCTCGTCGCCGTGCCCCAGCGACCCGTGCTCGATGGTTCCGTCGGCGGAGACGCCGACCTGCATCAGCCTGCGCGGGCCGGTGAAGGCCGCGTCCAGGCCGTACCAGGGGAAGGGCGCCAGCAGGTAGTCGTCGAGCGCAGGCCTGCCGGAGGGACGTGAGCCGTCCTCCTCCGCGGCCGGTGCCTGCGCGACCGCCCTCTGTGTCGTCTCCATCTGCCCGGACGCCTCCTCGCTCTCGCCGGACCGCGGCCTCCCGCCCCCCTCGGGCGCATTGACGCGGTCCGCACAACAACTCGGCAGCATATCGAGCCCGCCTCGGGCGATCGGGCATACGCCCGGTACATGGGGCGCCGGACAGGTCGCGTACGCCCCCGGTGGCGCATCCCACCCGGGTGACGCGACGACGCCGTACGGGTCAGGCCGTGCGCATCAGGTGGCGTCGGCGTCGAAGGGCGGGTGGTCGTCGCGGGCGGGGCTCGCCGGCCTCTTGGTCAGCTCGACCCGGCCGCCGGACGGCGAGGAGGACGAGCCGGACGTCCCGGAGCCGGCGTCCACCCCGTGCACCGCGTCCGCGACCTCGGCCATCTCCTTCTTCAGGTCGAAGCCGTTGCGGATCTCCTTCAGCCCCAGGTCGTCGTTCTCCAGCTGCTTGCGGATGAACGTCTTCGGGTTGAGGTCCTCGAACTCGAAGTCCTGGAACTCCGGGCCCAGCTCCCGGCGGATGTCCTGCTTGGCGCTCTCCGAGAACTCACGGATCTTCCGGATCGTGCGCATCACGTCCTGGACGACTTTCGGGAGCTTGTCCGGACCGAACACGAGCAAGCCCAGGACGATGATCGCCGCCAGCTCGGGCAGTCCTATGTCGTTGAACACCTGAAGCTCCTTGCGATGTCCGTGGTCCTCGGGCCTCCGGTGGTCCGGTGGGTGCGGGGTCTTTCCGTGGTCCGGGCCGGGTCCACGGTACCCGGCCCGGGTGTCCCACCGGTACCGTCCCGCAGTGTCGGAGTGCCGGTGCTCGACGCGGTTCGCCGCCCGTTCGCCTGCCGGACAGCGCCCGTTGGGCCGTTCCGCCCGCCGTGCGCGAGGAGCGTGTGACATCGGCGGCAGTCACGGACCCGCGCCGCCCCGGGCCGGCGCGGGCCACCGCGCGGGCACACGGGCACGCGTCCGCGGGCGTACGAGCACGCGTCCGCGCGGCGGGTGACGCCCGAAGCGCCGGCCGCGCGCGGGCGGACGGCGCCGGTCAGCGGGTCGCCGTGGAGCCGGGCGACGCGGTGGGCGAGGGGGCGGCGGACGTCGGGAGCTGGGGTGCCGCGAGCAGTCCGGGTGCCGTCAGCCGCGGGTCCGCCGACCACGCGGCCAGGCCGAACGGCGGCCGCATCAGCAGCGGGCGTATCTGCGGCGACAGGGCCCCGGCACCGGACGGCAGCGACGGCGCGGCAAGGGGCCGTATCGCCTCCTGGGAGCGCTCGGCGGCCGACTGGGGGATGCCCGGGAGCAGCGGGGCGGACAGCGTGGTGGGCGCGGTCGTCCGCGCACCGGGGACGGAGGGCCGGCCCTGTGCCGTGGACGCCGCGTCCGGCTGGCGGCGCCGTGCCGTCTCCTGGGTCGTCGCGGGGGCCGTCCCGGCCGGGCTGGCCGGTGTCACATTGCTGCCGGAGCCCGAGCCGCCGCGGGCCTCCACGGCGGTGCCGCTGGTCACCCCGCCCAGGGCGATCGCGGCCAGCGACACCGCACCGGCGGCGACGAACGCGATACGCAGCCCGCGCGAGGCGGAGCGCTCCGCGTCGGGCCGGCCCACGGGGTGGACGCGGAACCCGGCGGAGGGTTCCGGTTCCGGCTCGGACGGATGCGGACGGGCCGGGAGGAAGCCGAACGCGAACCGCTCGCCGCGTCCGCCCCCGAACACTCCGTCGTCCCCGGGCCGTCCGGAGGGCCCGGGGAACGGACTGCGCAGTCCTCCGCCGCCCAGCGGTACTCCGCCGCTGCCGGGATCGCCTCCCCAGGCCAGCCCGTTGAGGCGGGCCAGGAGGCTCTCGGAGGGGGGCGGCGGGGCCGCCTGGGCGAAGACGCTCTTCAGCCGGCGCTGGGCGTCCACCTCGGCCTTGCACTTCGGGCAGGTGGCCACGTGCGCGAGCACGCGTTCCCGCGCGTCGGGACCCAGCTCACCGTCCACCAGGGCGGACAGGCGGTCTCCCAGATGCTGCTCCGCGAGCCGCCGCGCAGCGGGCTCCGATCGTGATCCACTCACGCGGTCGCGCCCCCTCCTCCCAGTGCGGGAACGCGCGGCACGAAGCGGCGCCGCTGGGCGCGGGCCTCGGGCGAACGGTGCGCCAGGGCCTTGCGCAGCTGGGAGCGGCCGCGGTGGATGCGGGAGCGGACGGTGCCGAGCTTGACGCCCAGGGTGGCGGCGATCTCCTCGTAGGACAGGCCCTCGATGTCGCACAGCACGACCGCCGCGCGGAACTCGGGCGCCAGGGTGTCCAGGGCCTGCTGGATGTCGGCGTCGAAGTGGGCGTCGTTGAACAGCTGCTGCGGGGTGGGTTCCCGGCTGGCCAGCCGCTCGGCCGCGTCCTCGCCGAGCGCGTCGAAGCGGATGCGCTGCTTGCGGCGGACCATGTCCAGGAAGAGGTTGGTGGTGATGCGGTGCAGCCAGCCCTCGAAGGTGCCCGGGGTGTAGGTCGACAGGGAGCGGAAGACGCGGACGAAGACCTCCTGGGTGAGGTCCTCGGCGTCGTGCTGGTTGCCGGTGAGGCGGTAGGCGAGTCGGTAGACCCGGCCGCTGTGGGTGCTGACGATCTCCTCCCAGGTGGGCGGAGTCCACGCCTGCCCGTCCGCGTCGGTGGAGAAGGTCGCGGTCTGGGCGGGGCGCTCGGCGTGGCTCGCGTCAGCAGCGGTGTCGTTCACGGATTTCGGCCTGCCCGCCGATCCGAGAAAGCGCCGCAGCACTCCTCCCCGATCCACAGGCACGGCCGCACCTCCCCTGTCGGCTCCGGTGATGTCCAGTGGAGCCCCTACCATAGCCACCTCGTCCGTTAGCTCCGGATAAGCGGTTTTACGAGAATTTGACACGCGAGGGCACGGCTCGTGCGCTGCGCCTGCCGCCGGGCGGCGTCTCCGTCCCCTCTGCCGCGCTCCCGTAGGCTCACGGTGGCCTTGCACGGCCGCCTTTCCCACCCTGGAAACGACCGGTCCCATCTGGGGGTTCCCGGTCCCAGCGGATACAGTCACGCCCAGGCACTACGGGGACAGGAGAGGGTCATTACCGGCAACCGGCAGGCGAGCTGGGCGTTCGCCGACGCCTATGCCGCCGAGGACGAGGCACTGCGCTGGGCCCGCGACCGAGCCCGCGAGGCGGGCCTGCGCTCGGTATCACCCAGTGCGGGGGCCACGCTGCGCCTGCTCGCCGCCGCCGTCGACGCCAAGGCGGTCGCGGAGATCGGGACCGGCACCGGGGTCTCCGGCATCCATCTGCTGCAGGGCATGCGTCCGGACGGCGTGCTGACCACCGTGGACACCGAGCCGGAGCACCAGCAGTCCGCCCGTCAGGCGTTCCGCGCCGCGGGGTTCGCCGGCAACCGTGCCCGTTTCATTCCCGGCCGGGCGCTGGAGGTGCTGCCCCGGCTCGCGGACGCGGGGTACGACCTGGTGTTCTGCGACGGGGACCGGCTGGAGTTCCCGGAGTACCTCGCGGAGTCGCTGCGCCTGCTCAGGCCGGGCGGTCTGGTGGTGTTCGCGGGGGTCTTCGCCAACGGGCGGACGGTGGGCTCCGGGCCTCAGCCCACGGAGGTGCTGCGGCTGCGGGAGCTGCTGCGCACCGTGCGGGAGAGCGACGAGGTGATGCCGTCGCTGCTGCCGGTGGGCGACGGCCTGCTGTGCGCGGTGAGGCGCTGACGGCCGCACACCGGTCGCGTCACGGGCAGCACCGGAGGAACGCACGGGCAGATCGCGGCCGGCACAGGGCGGACCCGGCGACGACAGCCGCCCCGGCACCGCGTACGATGCCGGGGCGGCTGAAAAGGTATGGTCGCTTGCGCGTCAGCCGACGACCTTCTTGAGGGCGTCGCCGAGCGCGTCGGCCTCGTCAGGGGTCAGCTCGACGACGAGCCGACCGCCGCCTTCGAGCGGAACGCGCATGACGATGCCCCGCCCCTCCTTGGTCACCTCGAGCGGGCCATCACCCGTCCGCGGCTTCATGGCCGCCATGCTCGTTCCCCTTCCTGAAACCCAGCTCATCGTCTAAGCCGACGGCCCATCGAAGGGCACGCGCGCGGTCCTCGCCGCAATGGGCCCCGGACACGCGACACCGGCGTCGAACACATTGCTTCCCAGCCATTATCCCGCATCACAGGACCCGATGACCAACATCGGTCCGCATCGCTTGGACAACGCGCGCAGGCAAAACCACCCAATTCGGCGATGGAGCTGCGATACTTCGCCCCCGCCCGCGCGCCCGGCACCCGGCCGCGCGCCGTTTTTCTTTGACGCAGGTCACACCACGGTGCCACGTTTCTTTGACGCAGGTCACACCACGGTGCCACGCCAGGGCCGCCGATCTCCGCCATGCTGTCCTTCGGACCGCCACGTACCGACCGGTACGGGCCAGCCGTGACACCGGAGGGGATGCCCCATGGCCGACACCGTGCTCTACGAGGTCAGCGACGGACTCGCGACGATCGTGCTGAACCGCCCGGAGGCGATGAACGCGCTGAACATCGCGACGAAGAACGCTCTCCGGGACGCGGCCGAGGCGGCCGCGGCCGACGAGACCGTGCGCGCCGTCCTGCTGACCGCCGCCGGGGACCGGGCGTTCTGCGTCGGCCAGGACCTCAAGGAGCACATCGGGCTGCTGAAGAGCGACCGGGAGACCGGTCAGGGACAGACGATGACCACGGTCCGCGAGCACTACAACCCGATCGTGCGGGCGCTGGCCGGGGCCGCCAAGCCGGTGGTCGCCGCGGTCAACGGCGTGGCCGCGGGGGCGGGTTTCGGCTTCGCGCTCGCCGCGGACTACCGGATCGTCGCCGAGACCGCGTCCTTCACCACCTCCTTCGCCGGCGTGGCGCTCACCGCCGACTCCGGCGTCTCCTGGACCCTGCCGCGGGTGGTCGGGCCCAGCCGGGCCATGGACCTGCTGCTCTTCCCGCGCAGCATCAGCGCCCAGGAGGCGCACGAGCTGGGCATCGCCCACCGGGTGGTGTCGGCCGCCGAGCTGCGCGCCGAGGCCGAGAAGACGGCCCGCGCGCTGGCCGAGGGCCCGACGCTGGCGTACGCGGCGCTGAAGGAGTCGGTGGCCTACGGGCTGACGCACTCCCTGACGGAGACCCTGGAGAAGGAGGACGAGCTGCAGACCCGCGCCGGGCAGTCCGAGGACCACGCGATCGCCGTCCGGGCGTTCGTGAACAAGGAGAAGCCGGTGTACCGGGGCCGCTGACCGGGGCCGGGCCGGCCGCCGTCCCCGAGGCCTCGCGCGGTCAGGGACGGCGGCGGGCCACGCAGCCGGCGAGGTGGTCGTCGACCAGGCCGCAGGCCTGCATCAGCGCGTACGCCGTCGTCGGGCCGACGAAGCGCAGCCCGCGTTTCTTCAGCGCCTTCGCCAGGGCCGTGGACTCGGGCGTGACCGCGGGGACGTCCCCGAGGGCGCGCGGTGCCGGGCGGCCGTCCGGGCCGGGGGCGTGGGACCAGACGAGGGCGTCCAGCTCGCCGGGGGCCCACTCGGCGAGCACCCGCGCGTTGGCGAGCGTGGCGTCGATCTTGGCGCGGTTGCGGATGATGCCGGTGTCGGCGAGCAGCCGCTCCCGGTCGGCGTCCGTGAACCGGGCCACCTTCGCGATCTCGAAACCGGCGAAGGCGGCACGGAAGCCCTCCCGGCGGCGCAGGATGGTGATCCACGACAGGCCGGACTGGAAGGCCTCCAGGCTGAGACGCTCGTAGAGGGCGTCGTCGCCGTGGACGGGCCGGCCCCACTCCTCGTCGTGGTAGGCCACGTACTCAGGCGCGGACAGGGCCCAGGGGCAGCGCGGGGCGCCGTCCGGTCCCGGCACCGGACCGGTCCCGTCCGGCACGGGCGCCTCGGCGACCGGGCTCTTGGCCCCGGACGGGGTGCTGTTCGCCTCGGTCACTGCTGCTCCTCGGTACCGGGCTGCTCGGGGCGGGTACGGGACGCGGCGGCGCGGGCACCGGCCAACGCGGACTCCAGGTCGGCGATCCGGGCCTCGCGCTCGGCCAGTTCGGCGCCGAGCCGGCTCAGCGCGTCGTCGACGTCGGCCATGCGGTAGCCGCGGACCGCGAGCGGGAAGCGCAGGTTCTCCACGTCCGCGCGGCTCACCGGGCGGTCGGGCGGCAGCGGGTCGTGCAGCCGCTCGGGCGCGGCCTCGGGCAGCGGGCCGTCCCCCTCGCCCCCGCCCACCACGGCGAGCGTGACCGCGGCGACCACGACGGCGAGCGCGCCGACCAGGAACAAGAACATAACCATCGCTTCGGTCCCCACGGAGTCGTCGGACGGGTCGGGTGTGCCAGGGTCGATCGTGCCATGCGAGGCTGACAGTCGGGATCTCGCGTCCGGATCGGACAGGTCCGGAGGGCAGGTCCTCAAGGCGGTCCCGCACCAGCGGGCCACAGGCAACGCGGGAAATGAGGTCACAGGGGATGCTCAGGCTGGGCAGGCGTGAGTTCGGCGCGAACGAGCCGGTGATCATGGCGATCGTCAACCGGACCCCCGACTCCTTCTACGACCAGGGGGCGACGTTCCGCGACGAACCGGCGCTGGCCCGCGTGGAGCAGGCGGTGGCCGAGGGCGCGGCGATCATCGACATCGGCGGGGTGAAGGCCGGCCCGGGCGAGGAGGTCACGGCCGAGGAGGAGGTCCGGCGCACGGCCGGTTTCGTGGCCGAGGTGCGGCGCCGCTTCCCCGACGTGGTGATCAGCGTGGACACCTGGCGGGCCGAGGTGGGCGAGGCCGTCTGCGAGGCCGGGGCGGATCTGCTCAACGACGCGTGGGGCGGCGTGGATCCGGGGCTGGCCGAGGTCGCGGCGCGCCACCGGGTGGGCCTGGTGTGCACCCACGCCGGCGGCGTCCAGCCCCGCACCCGGCCGCACCGGGTGACCTACGACGACGTCATGGCCGACATCCTGAAGGTCACCCTCGGCCTGGCGGAGCGGGCCGTGGCGCTGGGCGTGCCCCGGGAGTCGGTGCTGATCGACCCGGGGCACGACTTCGGCAAGAACACCCGGCACAGCCTGGAGGCCACGCGCCGGCTGGACGAGATGGTGGCCACCGGCTGGCCGGTGCTGGTCTCCCTGTCCAACAAGGACTTCGTGGGCGAGACGCTGGACAAGCCGGTCAAGGAGCGGCTGCTGGGCACGCTGGCCACGACGGCCGTCTCGGCGTGGCTGGGGGCCCAGGTGTACCGGGTGCACGAGGTCGCCGAGACCAAGCAGGTGCTGGACATGGTGGCCTCGATCGCCGGCCACCGTCCGCCCGCCGTGGCCCGGCGGGGGCTGGCGTAGGGCGTGGACACGCCTCGGGGCGGCCGGCCGGCTGCTTCCCGGCCGGCTGCTTCCCGGCCTCCGGCTACTTCCCGGCCTCCTTGGACACCAGCGCCACCGCCTCGTCCACGTCGTCCGTCACGTGGAACAGAGTGAGGTCCGACGCGGACGCCTTACCCTGGGCGATGAGGGTGCCGGTGAGCCAGTCCACCAGGCCGCCCCAGTACGTGCTGTCGAACAGCACGATCGGGAAGCGGGTGACCTTCTGCGTCTGGACGAGGGTGAGGGCCTCGAAGAGTTCGTCGAGCGTGCCCAGGCCGCCGGGCAGGACCACGAAGCCCTGGGCGTACTTGACGAACATCATCTTCCGGACGAAGAAGTAACGGAAGTTGAGCCCGATGTCGACGTACTGGTTCAGGCCCTGCTCGAAGGGCAGCTCGATGCCCAGGCCCACCGAGATGCCGCCGGCCTCGCAGGCGCCCTTGTTCGCGGCCTCCATGGCGCCGGGCCCGCCGCCGGTGATCACGGCGAAGCCCGCCTCGACCAGGCCGCGGCCCAGCCGCACGCCCGCCTCGTACTCCGGTGAGTCCACCGGGGTCCGGGCGGAACCGAAGACGCTGATCGCTGGCGGGAGTTCGGCCAGGGTGCCGAAGCCCTCGATGAACTCCGACTGGATGCGCAGCACCCGCCAGGGGTCGGTGTGCACCCAGTCGGTGGGGGCGCGCTCGTCGAGCAGCCGCTGGTCCGTGGTGCCGGCCTGGACCTGGCTGCGGCGGCGGAGGACCGGTCCCAGGCGCCGCTCCTCAGGTGGCCGCTCGGTGCCCTCGGGGTTGCCCGTAGCCATGTGCGCTCCCTCCGTGTGCGGTCGTTCCGCTTCAGCCTAGATCTCCGCGGGTGACAGGAGGGGGACCTCGGCATGTCCGGCGCGCGGCGCCCCGGTGGATGCCGCGGAGCGCCCTCGGCCGCCGTGCGGCCCGGGAGGGCCGCCGTCAGCCGGCCAGCCAGGTGCGCAGCCGCTCCTCGCAGGCGAGGATCTTCGCCGTCTCGACGCGTTCGTCCCGCTTGTGCGCCAGGTGCGGGTTGCCGGGGCCGTAGTTCACGGCCGGGACACCGAGGGCGAAGAAGCGGGAGACGTCCGTCCAGCCGTACTTGGGCTGCGGGGTGCCGCCGACGGCCTCGACGAAGGCCGCCGCGGCCGGGTGGTCCAGGCCCGGCAGGGCGCCGGGGCTGTGGTCGTCGACGACGAACTCCTCCACGCCGCAGTCCGCGAACACCTCGTGGACGTGGGCGACCGCCTCCTCGGGCGTGCGGTCCGGCGCGTAGCGGAAATTGACCGTCACGACGCACTCGTCGGGGATGACGTTGCCCGCCACGCCCCCGGAGATCCGCACGGCGTTCAGGCCCTCGCGGTACCGCAGGCCGTCGATGACCGGATCGCGCGGCTGGTACTCCCCGAGCCGGGCCAGAATCGGCGCGGCGGCGTGGATCGCGTTGGAGCCCATCCAGCCGCGCGCCGAGTGCGCCCGCTCACCCTTGGTCTTCAGCAGCATGCGCAGCGTGCCCTGGCAGCCGCCCTCGACCTGGCCGTCGGAGGGTTCCAGCAGCACCGCGAAGTCGCCCCGCAGCCAGTCGGGGCGGGTCTCGGCGACGTGGCGGAGCCCGTTCAGCTCCGCGGCGACCTCCTCGTTGTCGTAGAAGACGAAGGTCAGATCGCGGTTCGGGGCGGGCACGGTGGCCGCGATGCGCAGCTGCACGGCGACGCCGGACTTCATGTCGCAGGTGCCGCAGCCCCAGAGCACCCCGTCCTCGTCCAGACGGGAGGGCACATTGCCGGCGATGGGCACGGTGTCGATGTGGCCGGCCAGGATCACCCGCTCCGCGCGGCCCAGCCGGGTGCGGGCGACGATGTTGTTGCCCAGGCGGTCGACCGTCAGGTGGGGCAGGGCGCGCAGCGCGGCCTCGATCGCGTCGGCGAGCGATTTCTCGGTGCCGCTTACCGAGGGGAAGTCGACGAGCTGCGCGGTCAGCCGCGCGGCGTCCAGCGTGAGGTCAAGCGGGGAATCGGCCATGTCCTCGACCCTAACCCGCGGTGCGGCCCGGGCCCGCCGGGCGCGCCCCTCGCCGGGCCCGGCGCGCCGCGGCCGGCTCCCGGGCGGTCAACGTCCGGCTCCGCCGGGCGCGTTGAGCTGGGAACTCCTGCCACCGCCTGGCTCGACAGCGGGCTCGTCTCCAGTACCTTGTACCGCGTGTCTGAGCCGTCCCCCACTTCGAAAGTTCGTGGCCGCCTGCTGAGAACCGGGGCGGCCGTTGCCGTTCTGCTCGCGCTCGCGGGATATCTCACGGTGCAGTACGTGACGGGCGGCGCGGCCCCGGGCTGCAAAGTGGTCGCCGCGCACGGCGACGCGTCGTACGAGTTCACCCCGGAGCAGGCGGTGAACGCGGCGACGATCGCGGCCGTCGGCACCGGGCGGGGCATGCCCGAGCGGGCGGTGACCATCGCGCTGGCGACCGCCCTGCAGGAGTCGGGCCTGCGCAACCTGCGGCACGGCGACCGCGACTCCCTCGGCCTGTTCCAGCAGCGGCCGTCCCAGGGCTGGGGCGCTCCGAAGGAGATCATGGACCCGACGTACGCGGCCGGGATGTTCTACGAGCACCTCGCCAAGGTGCCCGACTACGCGCATCTGCCGCTGACCGTGGCCGCCCAGCGGGTGCAGCGCAGCGGTTTCCCGGAGGCGTACGCCAAGCACGAGCCGGACGCCACGCTGCTCGCGGACGCCCTCACCGGGCATTCCGCCGCCACGCTGACCTGCCAGGGCCGCCCGAGCGCGACGGCCACCACCGGCCCGCACGCGGTGCGGGCGGCGCTGGTGCGCGACTTCGGGCGGGACGTGCTGCAGGAGGCCGGCGCGGTGGTGGACGGCGACGGGGCGTCGCCGTCGCCCGCGGTGCGGCACGCCTCGGCCGTGGACGACCGGACGGTGACGCTGCCGGTGTCCGCCGCCCCGCAGGACGGGCGCAGCGCGCGGCAGCGCGGCTGGCAGCTGGCGCACTGGGCGGTGGCCAACGCCTCGGCGCTGCACATCGAACGCGTCTCCTACGCCGGCCGGGAGTGGACCGCCGGTCTCACCGACGGCGAGTGGCATCCGATGGACGCGAAGAACGACGACCGGCCCGGCACCGGGGCGGACGCCGGCGCGGTACGGATCACCACCGGACGATGACAGGGCCGTCCCGTGGTCCGGCGGGCACGGAGCACGGGACGGCATCGAGGACTGTCGGACGCGTCTGCGCCCGTTCCCCCTGCCGGGTGATGTACGACCGCCCGGCCCGGCACGGGGCACGGGCTCGCGCACTGTCCGTTTGCCTGGGCCGAAACGCCAGGGCACATCGGGACGAAAGGATTCCGCAGAGACCCGCAGCAGCATTCCTTTCGTCCGTTTTTGTGGGAAGCGGATCATGCGACGCATTACCGATCCTTTACATCGGCGCACCGCAACCTTTCCGCCCTTCGAGCGGTAGTCACAGCGTCCGTGCCCCGCCGTCCGGCGGGGTCGCACACGCACGTGTTCGCACCCGTATCCTCCCGCCGAAGGAGCACCATGTCCCTCCCCCTGACCCGCCGGATCGCCCGTGCCGCGCTGCTCGTCGCCGCGGGAGCGGCTGCCGGGGTCGGTGCGGCCGGCTCCGCCTCCGCCGCTCCCTCGCTGCCGGCCTCCCCGGACCTGGGCGGTCTGACCGCCCTGGACGGGGCGAGCGTCGGCACCACCGTGGACGGCGCGGCGCAGCACGTCACCGGGACCGCGGGCGACACCGGCAGCAAGGCGCTCAAGCAGACGGTGCCCGCCGCGGGCAAGGCGGGCGGCGGGCTGGTGAAGAAGGCCGCGCCGCAGGCGCAGAAGACGGCCGGTGACGTCGCCGGGACCGCGGCCGGGGCGGTCGCGGACACCACCACGACGGCGGCCGAGGGCGGCCTGCCGGCCCAGTCCCTGCCGTCGGCCGGCCTGCCGCTGGGCGGCTGAGCGGTGCGGCCCGGCGGGCCGCGCGGAGCGAGCACCGGCGGGCGGCCGCGGCACACGGAAGGGGCCCGGGGACGACCCCCGGGCCCCTTCGCCGTTCACACCTGTGGGGCGGCTACTGCGCCAGTCGGCGCACCGCCGCCTCGATCCGCTCGTCGGTGGCCGTGAGAGCCACCCGCACGAACGACTCGCCGGCCGGCCCGTAGAAGTCGCCCGGGGCGACCAGGATGCCCCGTTCGGCCAGGTGGGCGACCGTGTCCCAGCAGGACTCGTCCCGCGTGGCCCACAGGTAGAGGCCGGCCTCGCTGTGCTCGATGCGGAAGCCGTGGTCGAGCAGCGCCCGGCGCAGGACGGTACGGCGGGCGGCGTACCGCTCGCGCTGCTCGTGGACGTGGGCGTCGTCGCCCAGGGCGGCCACGGCGGCGGCCTGGGTCGGCGCCGAGGTCATCATGCCGCCGTGCTTGCGGATCTCCAGCAGCGGGCCGAGGACCGCCGGGTCGCCGAGCAGGAAGGCGGCACGGTATCCGGCGAGGTTGGACCGCTTGGACAGGGAGTGCACCGCGACGACGCCGTCCAGCGAGCCGCCGTTGACGTCCGGGTGCAGGACGGAGACCGGCTCGGTCTCCCAGCCCAGCTCCAGGTAGCACTCGTCGGCGACGACGAGCACGCCGTGCTCCCGGGCCCAGGCGACGATCCGCGTCAGCTCCTCCTTGCCCAGCACCCGGCCGGTGGGGTTGGAGGGGGAGTTGAGCCACAGCAGCTTCAGGTTCGCCGGGTCCAGGGCGGTGGGATCGTCGTAGGCCTCGTGGTCCGCGCGGGCCAGGCGGGCACCGACCTCGTAGGTGGGGTAGGCCAGACGCGGGTAGGCGACCTTGTCACCGGGGCCGAGGCCCAGCTGCGTGGGCAGCCAGGCGACCAGTTCCTTGGAGCCGACGACCGGCAGGACGTGCCGGTGGGTGATCCCGCGGGCGCCCAGGCGCCGCTCCGCCCAGCCGGTGATCGCGTCGCGCAGCTCGGGCGTGCCCCACACCGTGGGATAGCCCGGGGAGTCGGCCGCCGCGATCAGCGCCTTCTGGACCAGCTCGGGGACCGGGTCGACGGGGGTGCCGACCGACAGGTCCACGATGCCGTCAAGATGGGCCGCGGCCGTCTTCTTGAAGGGCTCCAGCTTGTCCCAGGGGAAGGTGGGAAGCCGGTCGGAGACTGCGGACACGGGATCAGGCTCACTTTCTCGAACGGCGCGTGCGCGCCAAGAGGCGCGCTCACGCCAGCGTACGCCCGGCGCGACGCACCACCGCGGTCCCGTACGGAGACCGAACGCCGGAGGCGCTCAGGCCGTACGGGACCGGCCCGCGGGGCATCCCGCAGGCGATCGTCCGAGCGGGGTGGCGGCACGCGGCGGCGGGCCGCCGGTGATCACTCGCTCTGCGGCGGCAGCGCGGCCACGAACGGGTGGTCGCGCTCGATCAGACCCAGCTTGCTGGCGCCGCCGGGCGAACCCAGCTCGTCGAAGAACTCGACGTTGGCCTTGTAGTAGTCCTTCCACTCCTCCGGCACGTCGTCCTCGTAGAAAATCGCCTCGACCGGGCAGACCGGCTCGCAGGCTCCGCAGTCGACGCATTCGTCCGGGTGGATGTACAAGGACCGCTGGCCCTCGTAGATGCAGTCGACCGGGCACTCCTCGATGCACGCCTTGTCCTTGACGTCGACACAAGGCTGCGCGATGACGTAGGTCACGCTGTCGTTCCTCCTCGATAGGGCGCTGGCGGGCCTCCTCAGGCTCCGCCGCCTGGCGCGCGGGAGCGCGGCGTCGTCGATGCCCGCCCCTAGTATCTCCGTTCCGTGGTGTGATCCGAACAGGAGGGGTGAACTGACCTGTGGAAATTGCGGCTACAGGACGCTACGAGGTCCGTATCACCGCTTCTGACGTGGGCAAACGGGTCTCCGTCCGGCGCTTGAGCGTACCCGGGGCGACCGGCGAGAAGTTCACCGACACGGTCGGTGTTCTCACATCATGGGACGACGGTGTGCTCGTGATCACACGACGGAACGGAGAGAGTGTCCGGATCGCGGAGAAGGACCTGGTCGCCGGGAAGGTCGTGCCCGCCGCCCCTGCCCGCCGGCGCGGCCCGGCCGCGACCTGGGAGGAACTCGCCCATGTCACGGCACGCGCCTGGCCGCCGGTGGAGTGCGAGCGGCTCGGCGGGTGGGAGCTGCGGGCGGCCGGCGGGTTCACCCGGCGGGCCAACTCGGTGCTGCCGCACGGCGACCCCGGCCTTCCGCTGGATGCGGCGCTGGCCGCCGTCCGGCGCTGGTACGGCGAGCGCGGTCTGCCCGCGTACATCCAGGTCGCGACGGGCGCGGAGGGCACCCAGGAGACGCTCGCCGCGCAGCTGGAGCAGCGCGGCTGGACCCGTGAGGTGAGCGTCGAGCTGTGGACCGGGGCGCTGGCGCCGGTCGCGGACCGGTCCGAGGGCTCCGGAGTCGTGCTGTCCCGCACGGCCGACGCCGCCTGGCGTGCGCGCTACGGGCGCACCGGGGCGGGCGAGGTGGCCGAGAAGGTCCTGCACGCGCGCGGCGCGGAGAGTGCGCCGGGGGTGTCGGTGTGGTTCGCGGCGGTGCCCGGGGCGGCCGGGGAGCCGCCCGCCGCGATCGGCCGGGTGGCCGTGGACGGACGGTGGGCCACGTTCGCCGCCGTGGAGGTGGCCCCCGAGCAGCGGCGGCGCGGGCTGGCCACCGCCGTCATGGCCGCGCTCGCCCGGCGGGCCCTCGAGGAAGGCGCCTTCGCCGGATGTCTGCAGGCGGAGAGTGACAACACCGGGGCGCGGGCGCTGTACGCCGGGCTCGGGTTCGCTGTGCACCACAGCTACCACCACTTCCGCGCGCCGGAGCCGGCGGAGCAGGACACGGCCGGTTCGGGCCGCTGACGAAGGGGCACGAACCAGGCATGACTCCCCTTTCTCCTGCCCCTTGTCCCCCACCGCCGCAGCGGTCGGAGGAGCTGCGCCGGCGGTTCGCCGAGGAGGCGCGGTCCGAGCGGCCTGACGTGTCCGCGCTGTGCCTGCTGGTGGCCGCGGCGGCCGACGGCACGCTGGACGAGGCCGGGATGGACGCGGTTCAGGTGGAGCTGGACGATCTGGCCGGGCAGCTGCCGTACCGGCCGGGCGGGCCGCGGGCCTGGGCGCGGGCGCTGCACGAGCTGCTCGGCGAGCGCTGCGGGTTCCGCGGCTGCGGCGCCGACTACCAGCGGCTGCAGTCCTCGCTGCTGCACGAGGTGCTCAGGCGGCGGCGCGGACTGCCGATCCTGCTGTCGGTGGTGTGGATGGAGGTGGCGCGCCGGGCCGGTGCGCCGGTGTACGGGGTGGCGCTGCCGGGCCACTTCGTGGTCGGGTTCGGCGCGCCCGAGGAGCAGGTGCTGGCCGACCCGTTCGACGGGGGCCGGGTGCTGACCGGGGCGGACGCCGAACTGCTGGTGGCCGGGGCGACGGGGGCGCCGCTGCACCCGTCGATGCTGACACCGGCGGCGCCGCTGGACGTGGTGCTGCGGATCCTGAACAACATCCGGGCGTGGGCGGCGGCGCGGCCCGAGCGGTCGGACGTGGCGCTGTGGGCGGTGGAGCTGTCGCTGCTGCTCCCGTCGCATCCGGCGCGGCTGCGCTACGAACGCGCCCAGCTGCTGGTGCGGCGCGGTGACTTCATCGGCGGGGCACGGGAGTTGGAGGCGTACGCGGACGTCGTCGCGGCGGTCGACGAGCCGACGGCCCAGCGGGTACGCGGGCAGGCGGTGGCGGCCCGCGCGATGCTCAACTGAGCCCGGATGCCGGAAGATCCGCTGAGCCCGTGGACCGGAGGAGACCGGAAGATCCGCTGAGCCCGTGGACCGGAGGAGACCGGAAGAGCCGCTGAGCCCGTGGACCGGAGGAGACCGGAAGAGCCGCTGAGCCCGTAGACCGGAGGAGACCGGAAGAGCCGCTGAGCCCCAAGGCCGGGAGAACCGCTACAGCCAGCCCTTCTCCCGGGCGATGCGCACCGCCTCCGTCCGGTTGCGCACCGCGAGCTTCTGGATCGCCGTGGACAGGTAGTTGCGGACGGTGCCCCGGGACAGGTGCAGGGCCTCGGCGAGTTCGGCGTTGGTGCGGCCGTCGGCGGCGGCGCGCAGCACCTGGCGTTCGCGTTCGGTGAGCGGGTTGGCGCCCTCGGCGAGGGCGGCCGCGGCGAGCGTGGGGTCGATGACGCGTTCACCGGCCAGCACCTTGCGCACCGCCTCGGCGAGCTGCGCCGCGGGCGCGTCCTTGACCAGGAACGCGTCGGCGCCGGCCTCCATGGCGCTGCGCAGATAGCCGGGGCGTCCGAAGGTGGTCAGCACGACCAGCTTGACCGCGGGCAGCTCCCGGTGCAGCCGGGCGGCCGCCTCGATCCCGGTGCAGCCGGGCATCTCGATGTCGAGCAGGGCCACGTCGACGTCGTGGGCACGGGCGGCCTGGAGCACCTCGTCGCCGCGCGCCACCTGGGCGACGACCTCGATGTCCTCCTCCAGCCCGAGCAGGGCGGCCAGCGCCTCACGGACCATCGACTGGTCCTCGGCGAGGAGGACCTTGATCGTGCTGCTCATGCCGGGGATCCTACGTCCCCGCCGGGCCCAGCGGTACGCGGGCGACCAGCCGGAATCCGCGTTCGACGCGGCCCGCCTCCAGCACGCCGCCGGCCGTGCGCAGGCGTTCTTGCAGACCGGTCAGGCCGTTGCCGGGGCCCCTGCCGGAGCCGCCCGAGCCGTTGTCCGTCACGCTCAGTTCGAGCAGGGGGCCGTCGAGGGTCTGCCGGCGCAGCACCTCGACGGTGCAGCGGTCGGCGCCGCTGTGCCGGATGATGTTGGTGACGGCCTCGCGCAGCGCCCAGGCGAGCGCGGACTCCTTCTCCTCGGGCACCCCGTCGAGCGGCAGCTGGTCGGGCAGGTCGGCATGGACCCCGGCGGTGGTCAGGGCGAGCCGGGCGCCGGCGAGTTCCGCGCCGAGCCGGGGCCGCCGGAAGCCGGTCACGGCCTCGCGCACGTCGACGAGGGCCTGGCGGCTGACCCGTTCGATGTCGGCGACCTGCTGGGCCGCCTTCTCAGGCTGCCCGGGCAGCATGCGGCCGGCCAGCTCGCTCTTGAGCGTGATCAGGGACAGCGAGTGGCCGAGCAGGTCGTGCAGGTCGCGGGCCAGGCGCAGGCGTTCCTCGTTGGCGGCGAGCTGGGCGACGGTGGCGCGGGCCTCGCGCAGCTCGATCGTGGTGCGCACCAGCTGCCGCACGCCGGTCATGGCGAAGCCGACGAGCAGCACCACCAGCAGCATGTAGGACACGACGTCCTTGTCGCCGTTGGAGAGCCCGGTGGCCGCCATCGCCGCGGTGGTCAGCGGGATCGTCCAGTACGCGGTCCTCGCGGGGAAGGTGGCGCCGCAGGCGACGGAGACGTAGACGAACAGGCCGATCCACGCCGTTCCCAGGGTCAGGTTGAGCACGACGGCCAGCGCGCCGAGCACGGTGACGCAGCAGGCGACCACCGGCCCGGGGAACGGGCGGCCCATGTTCCGGTAGACCAGTGCGAGATAGGTGGCGGTGAAGCACGCCAGCCCTGCCCAGCCGGCGGCCGTCCCGGCGGCCGTGTGGCGGCCGGACCCCAGGTCGTTCACCGGCGAGCCGAGGAAGACCAGCCAGGGCAGGATCCACACCAGCTTGCGCCGGACGTCGGCCCGGGTGCGCGGCGGCCGCCCCACGGGCACCTGCCGCTCGGGGCCGGTCTCCTCGTGGGGCTGCGCGTCGTGCGTCGTCACGCTCACGCCTTCAGCGTGTCCTTTCGGTACAGCCAGGCCGCGCCGCCCGTGAACACGGCGAAGAAGACGACGAGGAGCACGACGTCCTTCGCCTGCGGGGCCCGGCTCTGCTCGATGGCCTGTCCGAGAGCAGCGTAGGCGTGCGTCGGCAGCCACGAGGCGACGGTCCGCAGCCACCGCGGGAAGGTGGTGGCGGGCATCCACAGGCCGCCGAGCAGCGACAGGCCGAAGTAGACGAGCATCGTGACCGGGCGGACGGCGTCCCCGGTGGCGAGGTAGCCGATGGCGACCCCGAGCGCGGCGAACACCAGGCTGCCGGCCCAGATCACGCCGGTGAGGGCGAGCCACTGCCAGGCGGCGAGCCGGACGTGTTCGACGGCGGCGGCCACCGCGAACACCACGACGACGGACGGCAGGCTCACCACGGCGGCGCTCGCGGTCTTGCCGAGGACGTACCCGTGGCCCGGCAGCGAGGTCAGCCGCAGCTGGCGCACCCAGCCGTTCTCCCGCTCCTTGGCGATGCGTTCGCTGTTGCCCACGAGCACGGCGGTCAGCGCGCCGAAGGAGGCCATGGACACCATCATGTACGTCGGCACGGTCAGACCGCTGCCGTCGACCTGTGCCCCGGCACCGGACTGCCCGGCCACGATCAGGAACAGCAGGGACGGATACAGCACCGAGAAGAACAGGAACTTGCGGTTGCGCAGGGTGCGGGCGAGCTCCAGTCTGATCAGGCTGCGGGACGCGAGGACGCTCACGGCTGCCGGGCCTCCTCCGCCTCGGTGATGGCGACGAACGCCTGCTCCAGTCCGAGCCCGGCGACTTCGAGATTGCGGGGGTGGACGCCGAGCCGGTACAGGGCGTACACGGTGGCGTCGGCGTCGGACGACTGGATGCGCACGGTCCGTCCGCTGATGTCGAGCGCGGTGAGGAACGGCAGCCCGCGCAGGGCGGCCTCGTCGATGCCGCCGTCCAGGTCGAAGCGGATACGGCGGGCGCCGGCCTTGGCCTTGATCTCGGCGGCGGTGCCGTCGGCCAGCAGCCTGCCCCGGTGCAGCACCAGCACCCGGTCGGCCACGGCGTCGGCCTCTTCCAGGTAGTGGGTGGCGAACAGCACCGTGCGGCCCTGGCCGGCCTGTTCGCGCACGGTGGACCAGAACGCCTGGCGGGTGGTCACGTCCATGCCGGTGGTCGGCTCGTCCAGGACGATCAGGTCGCTGTCGCCCGCGGTGGCCAGCGCGAACCGCACCCGCTGCGCCTGGCCGCCGGAGAGCTTGTCGACCTTGCGGTCCGCGATCCCGGTCAGCCCGGCCCGGGTCAGCACCTCCTCCACCGGATATCGCCGTGGGTGCAGGTCGCAGGCGAGCCGCACCAGTTCGGCGACGGTGACGCCCTCCATCAGGCCGCCGCTCTGCAGCATGGCGCCGACCCGGCCGGCCACGATCGCCTCGCGCGGAGCGGTGCCGAAGAGGGTGACCGTTCCGCTGTCGGGGCGCTTGAGCCCGAGCAGCAGGTCGAGGGTGGTCGACTTGCCCGCCCCGTTCGGCCCGAGCAGCGCCACGGTCTCGCCCGGGTGCAGGACGAGACTGAGGTCGTCCACCGCTCTCACTGCCCCGTAGGCCTTGGTCACCCTCTCGAACGCCACCACCGCGCCCGCGGCGGCGTGCGCGGTGGTGGGCGGATGCGTCCCTGTCGTCGTGACTGCCGTTGTCATGGCCCCATACTGTCCGCCGGGCCTTGACGGACGGCAGTGCCGTCCGTCCCGAGTGCCGCATGACAGGTGTCATGCGGCACGGGTGACGGACGGCCTCAGCTGGGGTTCGTGTCGATGACGGCGACCCGGTCGGTCTTGCTCATCAGGGCCGGGCGCATGGCGCTGATGACGTCCTGGACGGTGACGGGTGTCTTCTGGCCCGTGCCACGGGTGATCAGGACGCCGTCGAAGGTGCCGCCGTACAGCTGCTTGAGCACCGTCTCGTCGTAGGAGTCCACCAGCTTGCCGTTCACCGCCTTGACCCGCAGGAACTTCCACAGCGACTTCTCGGGGCTGAACACCACGGAGTGCGCCGGATCGGTCATGACGGTGACCTTGTCGGACATCGCCGGCTCGGCGAACTCCTTCATCATCCGGTCGACCTCGGCGTCGGGGACCGTCGGCCGGCGCGTGGTGGTGGGCACCTGGACGGTGGCGGGGGTGCCGGTGGCCACCTGGGTGCGGTACGCCTCCTCGATCGCCTGCACCGAGCGCTCCGGGTCGATGCCCTTGCCCGTCTTGCCGTACACGGGCACGGCCTTGCCCGGCTCGAACCTGATGGTGCCGTCGGACGCCGTCCCGGCGTCGCCCGCGACGTTGCGCAGGGCGGCCCGCAGCTTCTCCTGGTCGACGGGGATCCGCGGTTCGACCACCCGGTGGTTGCCGAACAGGGAGCCGATCACCGAGACGGGGTTGTAGTCGCTGGTGGCGGCTGCACTGGCCGTGGCCTGGGTGTCGAACTGCAGCCCGGCCTGATCCGGGGTCAGGGTCACGGTCTTGCCGTCCACGGACAGCTTCATCGGCTCGTCGACCCGCTTGCCGAAGGCCTCGTCCAGCTTCTTCACCGCGTCGTCGCGCGTGCCGCCGCCGATGTCGACGCCCAGCACGGTGGTGCCCTTGGGCACGTCGGAGTGGTTCATCAGCAGCCCGGCGCCGTAGGCGACGGCGGCCACGACGACCACGCCGCCGCCGAGCAGCACCAGCTTGCTGCGGCCCTTCTTCTTGGCCGGCGTGCCGGACTGCGCGGAGGAGGGCTGCGGGGGTGTCGCCGCCGGCGGCTTCCCGCCGGGCTGGATGACGGGGATGCCGCTGGTGACGGTGTCACCGGAGACGTTCTGCGGCCGGGGGGCGGTCGCCGCGCCGCCGGGCGCGGGGGCCGGCCGCTGCGGGGTGAGGACCGCGGTGTCGTCGCTGAGCCCGCCGCCGGGGCGCGGGGCGTGCGCACCGGCCGGAGCCCCCGGGGCGCCCGGGGAGGCGAACGCGCCGTCACCGGTGACCGGGCCGCCGGTGGGCCCGGCGGGTCCCTGCGGGCCGCCGCCCGGCCGCTCGCTGCCGCCGAGGGTGTGGTCACGTGCCCCGTCCGGGCCGGTGCCGGAGGCATACGGCGGGTCGTCCTGACGCGGCTCGCCGCTGCCGCCGGGACGGGAGCCGGCCAGGGCCTCGGTCACGTCGAAGGAGCCGGTGCCGCCGCCGTGGCCGGGGGCGACGGGGCCGCCGGTGGCGCCGGGCAGCCCGCTGCCCTTGCCGCCGGTGCGGGCGGCTCCGGGCACGTTCATGGAGCCGACGACGCCGCCGGGATGGCCGCCGAAGCCGGGGTGCCGGCCGGCGCCCGGTGCGGCCGTGTCGCCGCCCGCGGGACCGCCGGTCGCGGCCGGGCCCGCGGCGGGCTCGCCCGGCGCGCCGCCGGACGCGCCGGCACCGCCCTGACCGCTCTTCTTGACCGGGGGCTTGCGGGGCTGGAACCAGTCGCTGGTCGTCTTCTCCGCCGGACGGCTCGCCGGTTCGGCGTCGCCCTGCCCGGCACGCCCGCCGCCCTGGCCGCCGGGCGTGCGCGTGGCACCGGTGTGGTCCGCCGTGCCCTGGGCGCCGGCGTCCGCGGAGCCGGCCCGCTCGTGCGCCGCCCTGCCCGCGCCGGACGCCTTGTCCGCGTCGGCCCTCTCGCCCCGCAAGGCCCCGCCGGCGCCGTCCGTGTCGCCGCCGGCCCCGGCGACGGGTTTGCGCACGACCACCGGCGGAATCGGCCGCGACCCAGGAATGTTGATCTTGACGCGGGTCGTCAGCGTGGTCTCGGTCTTGCGTTCCTCCGGCTGCGCGGCACCGCTGCCCGCGCCCGCGCCGTCGCCGGACCCCGCCGGGACACCGTAGGGCGGGGTCCCCGACGGGTAGGCGGCTCCTCCACGCCCGCTGGGCCCGGAGGACGGAGTGTCAGTTTCACGACTCAAGGCAGGTTCTCCCGGTTGGCTCCGCCGCCCGTTACGACCTCACAGTACGTGGGAGTCCCCCGGCACGAGCGCAGTGGAGTGCTTGGGGGAGGCTCGGCGGCGCGCACCACCATACTGGCCGCTTCCAGCCTGTTTCCCTGGGCCGTTGGGCAAACCCACACCAGACCCGCACGGGTGCGCAGGGAAGAAGCGGTACGTCATTCGCCAAGTCGGGCGTCACGGGCGTCCGGTTGCCTCACCCGGCCAAGAGTGGCGCAGACCACAGCGACGGCCATGCCGCCGAGCAGGAAGAGATAGGATCCAGCGCCCGCCGCGAAGAGGAAGTCGCCTTCCGGGCGGCTGGCGGTGAGCAGCAGCACGGCGATGAGCCAGCCGGCCGCGCCCGCCACCGCGCCGCCACGGCTGCGCAGTGCCTGCGTCCCGCCCAGGAACAGCCCGGCGGCGCCCGCGAGGGCCAGCAGCAGACCGCCGGGGAACCAGGCGGCCTGCACCAGCGCCCCGGCACCGCCGACCACCGCACCGAGCACGAACAGCACCAGGTACGCGGCCGTCCGGCCCGCCGACGGCAGCTTCAGCGGCTGCGCCGGCAGGGGGCCGTGCGCCGGCTGGGACGCGGGGCGCCGCTCCGGTCCGCGTCCCGCCGGGCTCATGCCGCCTCCTCGATGCCGGCGAACAGATCGGTCAGGGTGCCCGCCCCGGCCGGGGTGCCGTCCCCGCCGCGCACCAGCTCGTAGTACTCGGTGGTGAACAGCGGCTGGGCGAGTTCGTTGGAGAGCGCGAAGCAGGACCCGGCCACCTCGATCTGGGTGGCGTGCGCGCGCATTGCGGCGGCCTTGGCGGCAGCGGCCCGGGCGTCGCCCTCGATCCGGGCGGTGATCCGCTCGTCGGGCACCACCCCGGGAACGTCGTCCACCTCGGCGGACTTGTCGAAGGGCAGGCCGGGCAGGTCCGCGCGCAGCCGCGCGAAGGCGGCCTCGGCGACGGAGCGCGGCACCCGGTTCCAGTACACGCGGGGGATGTCCCAGGGCTCTCCCAGGTCGGGCCGCACGGCCGGGTCGGCGGCCAGCTCCGCGGCGCGCATGGCGACGCGGTGCGCCTTGATGTGGTCGGGATGGCCGTAGCCGCCGTTGTCGTCGTAGGTCACCAGCACCTGGGGGCGCACCTCGCGGACGACGGCGACGAGATGCTCGGCGGCGGTGTCGAGGTCGGCCTGCCACAGGCAGTCCGGGTCCTCGTTGTCGGGCAGCCCCATCATCCCGGAGTCCCGGTAGTGCCCGGCACCGCCGAGCAGCCGGACGTCGGTGACCCCCAGCTCGGCCATGGCCGCGGCCAGCTCCTGCCTGCGGTGGGCGCCCAGTGCCTGACCGGTCAGATGCCGCAACTCGGGCGGGATCACCTCGCCCCGCTCACCGAGCGTGCAGGTGACCAGGGTCACCAGCGCGCCTTCGGCCGCGTACCGGGCCATGGTCACGCCGTTGTTGATGGACTCGTCGTCGGGGTGCGCGTGCACCAGCAGCAGACGCCGAGCGGGCAGTTCGGTCATGGGTACCAGCGTACGAGGCCCGCTGCCGGCGCCCGCGCGCCCCGGTGGCGGACGCCGGAGCGCGCCGGCGCGAGAAGGACGGCGCGCGGACGGGGCGCATGAGCCGCGATTTCCTCAGGGGCCGCACTGGAACCGGCACCGGAGATCAGCTACGTGCTGGAGGAGTGGACACTGCGGCGCCCCCTGGGCGGCAAGGCGAATCTGCGCGCGCAGCTGACGTATCTGCTCGACATCGGGCAGATGCGCAACGTCGAGCTGCAAGTGATGCCCATGGACCGCGAAGAGCATGCCGGGCCGGCCGGCAGCACTGAGCTTCTGACGTTCGACAACGGTACGGCCGTGGAACGTTCACCCTCAGTCGCCAACGGCCGACCAGTATCCGATCTCCGGCAGCTCCGTATCCTTGAACTCCGGTATGGCATCATCCGGGCGCAGGCCCTCACACCTCGTGCGTCGGCCGCGTTCATCGAGCAACTGCTGGGGGAGACATGATCCGTACCAAAGTGTCCGAGAACGCGCCCGGTCTGACGTGGTTCAAGAACAGCTACCGCAGCGGCAGTGAGGTCGACTCCTGCGTGGAGATCGCCACCGAACCCGGCACGGTGCACGTCCGCGACTCGAGGAACGTCCACGGGCCGCGGCTTGCCTTCCCCGCCACTGTCTGGGCCCAGTTCCGCCCGTACGCGGCCACGGCATGACGGCGCCGGGGCTCGTCGCCGTGCATGCGGCGGGCCCCACACCAGCGAACCGCCGGTCGGACACGGCACGTTGCCCCCGCGCACAGCGCGGGCAGGCCCGGGGGCAGGGAGAGGTGCGGGCAGGACGGAGTCGTTGCGGAAGGACCGAGGACGGCGCCGAGGCGCGGGCGCCCGAGGCGGACAGGCAGACACGCCCCGCCGGGCCGGACACCGCGGAGGGATGCCGGCCCGGCAGGCGTAAGCACGGTCTTCAGCTCTGGTCCGTCCTGTACAGCGCGGGGACAGCGTTCAGAACTTGAGACTTCCGATCATCCCCGCGATGTTCGTGGTGAGTTGGCTGATCGTGGGCGCGACCGTGGAGGAGGCGAGGTAGAAGCCGAGGAGCATGCACACGATCGCGTGACCGGCTTTCAAGCCGGACTTCTTGATCAGCAAGAAGACGATGATCGCCAGCAGCACCACCGCCGAAATCGAGAGTGCCACGGCGGCTCACCTCCAAAGATCCCAGGGACGCGGGGGGTCAGGGGGGTCGGGGTCTTGGTCGGACGGACTGGGAGCAGGTAAATCCACACAACGAGCAGTGCGTTCATACCCACTATGCGCCAGTGATCATAACTATCCGCACGCGCGCGCAGGCCCGCGCACGGCCGCACAAGGGGGCGCATGGCCAATATGGTCGGGGCATGACGACCGAGCCCCTCTCCTTCCCCCGACGGCACGCCCGCACCCAGCGTTTCACCCTCGGCGCGCCCCGCGCGTTCACCGTCGCTCCCGACGCCTCCCGCGTGGTCTTCCTGCGGTCCGGCTCCGGTACGGACCGGGCGAACGCGCTGTGGTACCTGGACCTTCGCGATCGCACCGAGCACCTCGCCGCGGACCCGCGGACCCTGCTCGGCGGCGCCGCGGAGGACCTCTCCCCCGAGGAGCGCGCCCGCCGTGAGCGCAGCCGCGAGAGCGGCGCCGGCATCGTCGGCTACGCCACCGACACCGCCGTCGAGCTGGCCGCCTTCTCCCTGTCCGGGCGGCTTTTCACCGCCGAACTGCGGGCCGGCACCACGCGTGAACTGCCCGTTCCCGGGCCGGTGATCGACCCGCGGCCGTCCCCGGACGGGCGGTACGTCGCCTACGTCGCGGGCGGCGCCCTGCGCGTGGTGGGCACCGAGGGCGACGGCGACCGGGCGCTCGCCGAGCCCGAGGAGCCGTCCGTGGCGTACGGCGTCGCCGAGTTCGTCGCGGCCGAGGAGATGGGCCGTTCGCGTGGCTTCTGGTGGGCGCCGGAGTCGGACCGGCTGCTGGTGACGCGGGTGGACGATACACCGGTGGGACAGTGGTGGATCTCCGATCCCGCCCGCCCGGAACGTGAGCCGGTTCACATCCGCTACCCGGCCGCGGGCACCGCGAACGCTACCGTACAGCTGTTCGTCATCGGCCTGGACGGGCGGCGCACCGAGGTCGTCTGGGACCGGGAAAGCTACCCCTATCTCGCGCGAGTGCGCTGGTCAGAGGGGGGTTCGCCGCTGCTCCTCGTACAGGCGCGGGACCAGCGCGGGCAGTTGTACCTGGCCGTGGACCCGGACACCGGGGCGACCCGGACGGTGCACGCGGACGAAGATCCAATTTGGCTGGAACTTTTCCCCGGTGTTCCCTGCTGGAGCCCGTCCGGAGAGCTGGTGCGGATCGCGGACGAGGGCGGCGCACGGGTCCTGGTGGTCGGTGAACGGCCGTGGACCGGACCGGAGTTGCATGTGCGAGCGGTGCTCGACGTGGCGGACGGCGACGTGCTCGTGTCCGCCTCGGCGGGCGCCGGGACGGCGGACGCGGAGATCGGTGAGGTCCACGTCTACCGCGTCGGCGAACGGGGCGTGGAGCGGGTGAGCCAGGAGCCCGGCGTGCACTCCGCGGTGCGTGCCGGGGACGTGACCGTCCTGGTGTCCGCCACGCCGGACCGGCCGGGCACGCAGGTGCGGGTGCTGGAGGGCGGCACGCCCACGGCGTTCATCGCCGACCGGGCGGAGGATCCCGGGCTGACCCCGCGCGTGACCCTGACCCAGGGGGGCGCACGCCAAATTCCGTGCGCCGTGCTTATGCCTTCGGACTACCCCGATGACACCTCCCGCCGGCTGCCCGTGCTGCTCGACCCCTACGGCGGCCCGCACGGGGCCCGGGTCGTCGCAGCGCACAATGCGCACCTGACCTCCCAGTGGTTCGCCGATCAGGGCTTCGCGGTGGTCGTCGCCGACGGCCGCGGCACCCCCGGGCGCTCCCCCGCCTGGGAGAAGGCGATCCACCACGACTTCACCGCCACCCTGGACGACCAGATCGAGGCGCTGCACGACCTCGCCACGCGGTATCCGCTCGACCTGGACCGGGTGGCCATCCGCGGCTGGTCCTACGGCGGCTACCTGGCCGCACTGGCGGTGCTGCGCCGCCCGGACGTCTTCCACGCGGGCATCGCGGGCGCCCCGGTCACCGACTGGCGGCTGTACGACACCCACTACACCGAGCGGTACCTCGGCGACCCGGCCGCGCACCCGGAGACGTACGCGCACAACTCCCTGGTCACCGACGAGGGTCTGTCCGCGCCCGCCGAGCCGCACCGGCCGCTGATGATCGTGCACGGTCTCGCCGACGACAACGTGGTGGTCGCCCACGCCCTCAGGCTGTCCTCCGCCCTGCTCGCCGCCGGCCGCCCGCACGAGGTGCTGCCGCTGTCCGGGGTCACCCATATGACCCCGCAGGAGCAGGTCGCGGAGAATCTGCTGCTGCTCCAGGTCGACTTCCTCAGGCGGTCCCTGGGGCTGAGCGGGCAATCCTGAGGGCCGGGGCGGAAGGGGGCCGGGCGCGGACGGGTGCCGTACCTGAGACGGGCCGCCGTACAGGGGACGGGCCGGGGCGGCATGGCAACCCCCGGCCCGTCCACGGCACCCGCACGGCCGTACGGCGTCCAGCGTGCCGCGCGCCCGTGTCGGCGCCCTTTCCGCGACGTTGCCCGCGCGTCAACGACGCGGCCGGCGGAGGTCATTGCGCGTTCGCCGCGCCGTGGCCGTCCGGCTCCCGGCGCGGTGCCGGCCCCGGCGGCGGCTCGCGCTCCGCGGCGAAGTGACAGGCGGAGTCGTGGGCGGCCGGTCCGCCCTCGGACCGGAACCACTCGGGCACCGCCAGCGCCGGAACCTCCACCGCGCACCGCTGCCGGGCCTTGAAGCAGCGGGTGCGGAAGCGGCAGCCGGAGGGGATCGCGGCCGGGGAGGGCACGTCACCGCTGAGCACGATCCGCTCCCGCCGCTCGCGCGCCTCGGGGTCGGGCACCGGGACCGCCGACAGCAGCGCCTGGGTGTAGGGGTGGGTGGCGTGCTCGTAGATCTCCTCATCGGTGCCCATCTCCACGATCCGCCCCAGGTACATCACCGCCACCCGGTCGGAGATGTGCCGGACGACCGACAGATCGTGGGCGATGAAGACGTAGGACAGCCCGAACTCCGCCTGGAGCCGCTCCATCAGGTTGATCACCTGCGCCTGCACCGACACGTCCAGCGCCGAGACCGGCTCGTCCGCGACGATGATCTCCGGCCGCAGGGCCAGCCCGCGGGCGATGCCGATGCGCTGCCGCTGGCCGCCGGAGAACTGGTGCGGATAGCGGTTGACGTACTCCGGGTTGAGGCCGACCACGTCCAGCAGTTCCTTCACCCTGCGGCGCCGGTCGCCCTTGGGGGCCGCCTCCGGGTGGATCTCGAAGGGCTCGCCGACGATGTCGCCCACCGTCATCCGCGGGTTCAGCGAGGTGTACGGGTCCTGGAACACCATCTGGATGTTGCGGCGGACCGCCTTGAGGGCCTTGCCGGACAGCCGGGTGATGTCCTCGCCCCGGTAGCGGATCCGTCCCGCCGTGGGCCGCTCCAGGCTGCACAGCAGCCGCGCGACGGTGGACTTGCCGCAGCCGGACTCGCCGACGATGCCCAGCGTCTCGCCCCGGCGCAGTACGAAGTCCACGCCGTCGACGGCCTTCACCGCGCCGGTCCGCTTCTTGAACAGCACGCCACTGGTGAGCGGATAGTGCTTGACCAGCCCGCGGACCTCGAGGATCGGTTCGGGAGCGGGCTCAGGCACCGGCGCTGCCATCCAGGCACTCCCTCCAGAAGTGGCAGGCGCTGCCCCGCGTCGGCGAGACCTCGTACAGCGGGGGGACGTCCGTGCGGCACACGTCCCGTGCCATCGGGCAGCGCGGGTGGAAGGCGCAGCCGGGCGGGATGCGCAGCAGGCTGGGCGGCAGACCCTTGATCGCGTACAGGTCGCGGCCCTTGCGGTCCAGGCGCGGCACGGAGTCCAGCAGTCCCCGCGTGTACGGGTGGGCCGGACGCTTGTACAGCTCGTGCACCGGCGCCTGCTCCACGATGCGCCCGGCGTACATCACCGCGATCCGGTCCGCGACGTCCGCGACGACGCCCAGGTCGTGGGTGATGAGGATCAGCCCCATGCCGTACTCGCGGCGCAGGTCCGCCAGCAGGTCCATCACCTGGGCCTGCACGGTCACGTCCAGGGCCGTGGTCGGCTCGTCGGCGATGATCAGGTCCGGTTCCAGGGCCAGCGCCATCGCGATCATGATGCGCTGGCGCATGCCGCCGGAGAACTGGTGCGGGAAGTCGCGCACCCGCTGCGCGGCGGCCGGGATCCTCACCCGCTCCATCAGCTCCACCGCCTTCGCCCGCGCCGCGCGGCGGCTCAGGCCCCGGTGCACGGTGAACATCTCGGCGAGCTGGTCGCCGACGGTCATCACCGGGTTGAGGGCGGACAGCGCGTCCTGGAAGATCATGGCGATCGCGGCGCCCCGGATCCGGCGCCGCTCCTCCTCCGGCAACGTGAGCAGGTCGCGGCCCCGGAAGAGCACCTGGCCGCCGGTGACACGGCCCGGCGGGGTGTCCAGGATGCCCATGACGGCCTGCGCGGTCACGGACTTGCCGGAGCCGGACTCGCCGAGCACGGCGAGCGTCTCGCCGGCGTCGACGGCGTAGCCGACCCCGTTGACGGCGTGCGCGACGCCCTCGCGGGTGCGGAACTCCACGTGCAGGTCGCGGACTTCGAGCAGCACGGCGTGCGGTCACCTCAGCTTCGGGTCGAGGGCGTCGCGCACCGCGTCGCCGAGCATGATGAACGCCAGCACGGTGACCGCCAGGGCCCCCGCGGGCCACAGCAGCGCGTGCGGGGCGTTGCGGACGTAGGGCGAGGCGGCGGAGATCTGGATGCCCCAGGAGACGCTGGGTGGTTTCAGTCCGACGCCGAGGTAGGACAAGGTGGCCTCCAGCGCGATGAACGTGCCCAGCGCGATGGTGGCGACCACGATCACCGGGGCGACGGCGTTGGGCGCGATGTGCCGCAGCAGGATCCGGGGGCCGGAGGCGCCCAGGGCGCGGGCGGCCTGCACGTAGTCGTGCTGTTTGGCGGTGACGACGGCCCCGCGCGCGATCCGGGAGATCTGCGGCCAGCCCAGCAGTACGAGGAACCCGACGACGGGCCAGACCGTGCTGCTGGTGACCACGGACAGCAGCACCAGGCCGCCGAGGACGACCGGGACGGCGAAGAAGACGTCCGTGATCCGCGACAGCAGCGCGTCCCAGAACCCGCCCACGTAGCCGGCGAGTCCGCCGAGGACCGAGCCGAGGACGGCGACACCGGCGGTGGCGCACACCCCGACGGTGACGGAGGCGCGGGCGCCGTGCACGGTGCGGGTGTACACGTCGCAGCCCTGCCCGTCGTAGCCGAAGGGGTGGCCGGGGCTCGGTCCGTCCTGGGCGCGGGCCAGGTCGCAGTGGAGCGGATTGCCCGGGGCGATCAGCGACGGCCACAGCGCGATGACGACCAGGAAGCAGATCACCAGGGCGGAGAGCACGAAGACCGGGTTGCGGCGCAGGTCGTGCCAGGCGTCGGACCACAGGGAGCGGGGCCGGCCGGCGGGTCGGCCCGTCTCCCCGGAGCCCACGGTGGCCGCCTCGGCCGCCGCGAGATCCATGCCGGCGCCGGTCCCGGTGCCGGCGATCGCGCGTTCGGGCTCCTGCGGCTGGGGCAGCGACGGCTCAGGCATAGCGGATCCTGGGGTCGAGGACGGCGTACAGCAGGTCCACGAGCAGATTGGCGATCAGGAACACCAGGACGAGCACGGTGACGAAGCCGACGACGGTCTGGGTGTTCTGCCGGAGGATGCCCTGGTACAGCTGGTAGCCGACGCCGTGGATGTTGAAGATGCGCTCGGTGACGATGGCGCCGCCCATCAGCGCGCCGACGTCGGTGCCGATGAAGGTGACCACGGGGATGAGCGAGTTGCGCAGCAGATGCCTGACCACGACACGGCGCCGCGGCAGGCCCTTGGCGACGGCGGTGCGCACATAGTCGGCGCGCCGGTTCTCGGCGAGCGAGGTCCGGGTCAGGCGGGTGACGTAGGCCAGGGAGACGGAGGCGAGGACCAGGCCGGGCAGGATCAGCTGGTCGAAGGTGGCCTGCGGCGGCACCGACGGTCTGATCCAGCCCCAGCGCACTCCGAGCAGCAGCTGCAGCAGCAGACCGGTGACGAAGGTTGGCACGGAGATGACGACGAGGGTGGCCAGCAGCACGGCGGTGTCCACGGGCCGGCCGCGGCGCAGCCCGGTCACCACGCCGAGCGTGACCCCGACGACGATCTCGAAGACGACGGCGACCAGGGTGAGCCGGACGGTGACGGGGAACGCCGAGGCCATCAGCTCGATCACCGGCCGGCCGTTGAACGCGGTGCCGAAGTCGCCGGTGAAGACGTTGCCCATGTAGGTCGCGTACTGCCGCCACAGCGGCTGGTCGAGGCCGAACTCCCGCTTGAGCTGGGCGGCGGTGGCGGTGTCGCAGGCGCGTTCCCCGCACAGGCCGGCGACCGGGTCGCCCATGACGTTGACCATGACGAAGAGCAGCGCGGTGGCGCCCGCGAACACCGGGATCATCTGCAGCAGGCGTCGCACGACGTACCGTCCCATGGCGGCTCAGCCCACCCTGATCTCGTCGTAGACGGGCACGCTGAACGGGTTGAGCGCGACGTCGTGCAGCCGGTCGGAGTAGCCGGCGCTGCCGTTCTGGTACCACAGCGGGATGGCGGCCATCTCGTCCCGCACGACGCGTTCGGCCTGCTGGAACAGCCGGATCGCGGTGGCCCGGTCGCGGGTGGCGTTGGCCTGGTCGACCAGCCGGTCGAAGGTCGCGTTCGACCACGTGCCGTCGTTGGAGGAGGCGTCGGTGTAGTACAGCGGCTGCAGGAAGTTCTGGATGAGCGGATAGTCCATCTGCCAGCCGGCCCGGAAGGGGCCCGTGACGCGGTGCTGGGCGATCCGGTTGCGGAAGTCGGCGAAGGTGCCCACCGGGCTGCCGACGCAGGCGTGGTCGTCGCCGAGGGCGTTGTTGATGGAGTTGCACACCGCGTCCACCCACTCCTTGTGCGAGCCGGAGTCGGCGTTGTACGTGATCCGCACCTGCCCGCCGGGCAGCCCGCCGCCCTCCTGGATGAGCCTCTTGGCCTCGGCGGGGCGGTAGGTACAGGCCCGCCCGCACAGGCCGGGCTGGTAGCCGCCGGCCTTTCCGAGGACGGGCGAGGTCCAGTCGGTGGCCGGGGTGCGGGTGCCGCGGAACAGGGTCCGGGTGATGGTCTCCCGGTCGATGGCCATGGACAGGCCGATGCGGACCTTGCGGGCGCCCTCGGTGTTCCAGGCCTTGTCCCAGAACGGGAAGGCGAGGGTCTGCAGAATGCCGGCCGGGCTGTTGATGTAGCGGCCGTCCAGGTCCTTGCGGACGTTCTTCAGCTGGGTGGCGGGGATGTCGTCGGCCAGGTCGAGGTTGCCGGCCAGCACATCGGTGTAGGCGGTGGTGCTGTCGGTGTACACCAGCAGGGTGACGCCGTCGTTGCGGGCCTTGTCCGGCCCGGGGTAGGCGTCCCACTTCCTCAGGTACATCTGGGCGCCCTTGGTGTACGACTCGATCCGGTACGGGCCGTTGCCGACCGGCTTGTCCAGCCAGGCCTTGTGGTCGGTGAAGAACATCCGCGGCAGCGGGGCGAAGGCGACGTAGCCGAGGGTGTCGGGGAAGGAGGAGAACGGCTGGCTGAGCCGGACGGTGAAGGTGCGCGGTCCGGTGACCGTCAGCCCGGAGAGGGTGTCGGCGGTCTGCCGGCCCTCGGCGGGGTGGACCTTGTCGTAGCCCTCGATGTAGCCGAAGAAGTATGCGTTCTTCTGGTGGTTCTTCAGGCTCGCGCCGTAGTTCCAGGCGTCGACGAAGCTGCGGGCGGTGACGGGTTCGCCGTTGCTGAAGCGCCAGCCGGGCTTGACGGTGATGGTGTAGGTGCGCGCGTCGGTGGTCTCGATCTTCTCGGCGAGCATGTTCTCGGCCTTGCCGGTGCGCGGGTCGTACCGCTTGAGCCCACGGAAGATCATGTCGAGCACCTTGCCGCCCTGCACCTCGTTGGTGTTGGCCGGCTCCAGCGGGTTCTGCGGATCGCCCCAGGAGGAGCTGAGCACGCTGCCGCCGGGGACGCCCGCCCCGCTGCCGCAGGCGGCCAGCGGCAGCACGGCCGCCACCGCACCGGCCGCCCACGCGACGCGCGCGGGTGCACGCATGGGCGCCTCCTCGAAAGGGTGCGGTACGGACCGGCGCGCCCGGCCCGGCCTCTGACGGCATGCCAGACACCGGCCGGCCTGCACACATATCAGCAGACGATCCGCCGGATGTCGTCGCGCCGCACCGGGAGGCAGCCCCTGGCCTCAGCCGTTCGGCCGAGCGGTCCGCTCCCGCGCACCGGTGCCGGAAAACGCCGGTTCCCGGCACCCTGGAGCGGGTGCCGGGAACCGGCGGGGCGGTGCGACGGGTGGTCAGGCCGCGTGCACGACGTCCTTCTCCTCGGCGAAGTGGCAGGCCGACTCGTGGGCCGCGGGCGAGTCCGTGCCCTTGAACCGCTCCGGCACGGCCAGCACCGGGACCTCCGTGGCGCACTTCTCCTGGGCCTTCCAGCAGCGGGTGCGGAAGCGGCAGCCCGAGGGCGGGTTGGCCGGGGAGGGCACGTCACCGGTGAGGATGATCCGCTCGCGGTGCTCGCGGGCGTCCGGGTCGGGCACCGGGACCGCCGACAGCAGCGCCTGGGTGTAGGGGTGCGTCGGGTGGTCGTAGATCTCCTCGTCGGTGCCGATCTCGGCCATCTGACCCAGGTACATCACGCCCACGCGGTCGGAGATGTGCCGGACGATCGACAGGTCGTGCGCGATGAAGATGTAGGACAGGTTGAACTCGTCCTGCAGCCGCTCCATCAGGTTGACGACCTGCGCCTGCACCGACACGTCCAGCGCGGAGACCGGCTCGTCGCAGATGATGATCTCCGGGTTCAGCGCGAGACCGCGGGCGATGCCGATGCGCTGCCGCTGACCGCCGGAGAACTGGTGCGGGTAGCGGTTGATGTACTCCGGGTTCAGGCCGACGACGTCCAGCAGCTCCTGCACCCTGCGGCGCCGGTCGCCCTTCGGGGCCACCTCCGGGTGGATGTCGAAGGGCTCACCGATGATGTCGCCGACCGTCATCCTCGGGTTCAGCGAGGTGTACGGGTCCTGGAACACCATCTGGATGTTGCGGCGCACGGCCTTCAGGGCGCGCCCGGACAGCTTGGTGATGTCCTGGCCCTTGTAGAAGATGTGGCCGGCGGTCGCCTGCTCCAGGTTCATCAGCAGCTTGGCGACGGTGGACTTGCCGCAGCCGGACTCGCCGACGATGCCCAGGGTCTCGCCCTGGTACAGGTCGAAGGAGACCCCGTCGACGGCCTTGACCGCGCCGATCTGCTTCTTGAACAGGATGCCCTGGGTCAGCGGGAAGTGCTTCTTCAAATCCCGCACCTGCAGGATCGGCTCGCCGCGCTGGACGGGCTTCTCGATCGCGGCGACCTCCTCGTCCTCGAGGCGGGCGCCGGCGCCGTCCGCCTTGGAGACGTTCACCTTGCCGACCGGCTGCTCGTCCTTCTTGCTCGGCTCAGCCATGGATCGTCTCCTTCCAGAAGTGACACGCCGCGGCGCGGCCCGGCAGTTCGGAGCCGTCGCGCTCGGTGACCGGCTCCAGCTCGGGGATCTGCGTGCGGCAGATGTCCTGGGCCTTGGGGCAGCGCGGGTTGAAGGCACAGCCGGACGGGATGCGCAGCAGGTTGGGCGGCAGGCCCTTGATGGCGAACAGCTCCTGGCCCTTGTGGTCCAGGCGCGGGATGGAGTCCAGCAGACCCCGCGTGTACGGGTGCGCCGGACGCTTGTACAGGTCGTGCACCGGGGCCTGCTCCACGATGCGGCCCGCGTACATCACCGCGATCTTGTCGGCGACGTCCGCGACGACGCCCAGGTCGTGGGTGATGAGGATCAGGCCCATGTTGTACTCGCGCTGGAGTTCCGCGAGCAGGTCCATCACCTGCGCCTGGACGGTGACGTCCAGAGCCGTGGTCGGCTCGTCGGCGATGATCAGGTCCGGTTCCAGGGCCAGCGCCATCGCGATCATGATGCGCTGGCGCATGCCGCCGGAGAACTGGTGCGGGTAGTCGTCGACGCGGGCCTTCGCGGCCGGGATCTTCACCCGGTCCATCAGCTCCACGGCCCGGGTCTTGGCCTCCTTCTTGGACAGGCCCTGGTGGACGCGGAACATCTCGCCCAGCTGGTAGCCGACGCTGAGCACCGGGTTCAGCGAGCTGAGCGCGTCCTGGAAGATCATCGAGATCCGGCGGCCGCGGATCTTGCGGCGCTCCTCGGCGGACATGGTGAGCATGTCCTGCCCGCGGAAGCGGATCTCCCCCTGCGGGATCTTCGCCGGGGGCATGTCGAGGATGCCCATGATGGCCTGCGCGGTCACGGACTTGCCGGAGCCGGACTCACCGAGCACGGCGAGCGTCTCACCGGCGTTCACGCTGTAGTTGACGCCGTTGACGGCCTTGACGACGCCGTCGCGGGTGTGGAACTCCACGTGCAGGTCCCGCACTTCCAGCAGCGGGCCCCCGTCCTCCCCGGCGTCGCGGGGCGACGGCACGGCGGAGACTTTCTGAATGGTGGTCACGTACGCCCTCCTCAGCGCGTCTTCGGGTCGAGGGCGTTGCGGACCGCCTCACCGAGCATGATGAACGCCAGCACCGTGACGCTGAGCATGATCGACGGGTACAGCATGATCCACTGCGCCACACGGATGGAGTTGCCGCCGTCGGAGATGTCGTTGCCCCACGACACACCGTTCAGGCCGAGACCGAGGAACGACAGCGTGGCCTCGGCACCGATGTAGACGCCGAGCGAGATGGTGGCGACGACGATCACCGGCGCGATCGCGTTCGGCATCACATGGCGGAACAGGATGCGGCCGGTTCCGGCACCGAGCGCCTTGGCGGCCTGCACATAGTCCGTGGACTTCACGGTGATGACCGCACCGCGCATCACACGGGCCGTCTGCGTCCAGCCGAGGAAGGCCAGGGCGGCGATGACGACCGGGATGGAGCGGTCGGTGAAGGAGTTCAGCATCACCATCGCACCGAGCAGGAACGGGATGCCCATGAACATGTCCGTCAGCCGGGACAGCACCGCGTCGACCCAGCCGCCGAAGTAGCCGGCGATCATGCCGATCACGCCGCCGAGAATGACCACCAGCACGGTGGTGCCCGCGCCGACGAGCAGCGAGGCGCGGGTGCCGTAGATGGCACGGGCGTACACGCTGCGGCCCTGGGCGTCGTAGCCCAGCCAGTCGGCCTGGAACCAGTGCCCGTAGTTCGGGTGCTGCAGGTAGTGGTTGGCCAGGTCCTTGTTGTTCGGGTCGGCGTTGGTGAACAGGCCGGGCCAGGCGGCCATCACCAGCAGCAGCAGGATCAGCACCGCGGAGACGATGAAGATCCAGTTGGAGCGCAGGTCGCGCCAGGCGTCGCCCCACAGGCTGCGGGTCTTCTCCGGCTTGTCCTCGGACACCTCGGCCCCCGCGGCCGCGGTGGTGGCGGAGGGCACCGCCTCGTCGGCGGACTTGGTCAGCTCAGGCATAACGGATCCTCGGGTCCAGGACCGCGTAGAGCAGGTCGACGATCAGGCTGCAGACGAGGTACACGAGGACCAGGATGGTGACCAGGCCGACCAGCGTGGTGCCCTCGCGACGGGTGATCGAATCGGCGATCGTGCCGCCGACACCGTGGATGTTGAAGATGCCCTCGGTGACGATGGCGCCGCCCATCAGGGCGCCGAGGTCGGTGCCGAGGAAGGTGACGACCGGGATCAGCGAGTTGCGCAGCAGGTGCACGCCCACCACCCGGCGCCGGGGCAGGCCCTTGGCGATGGCGGTGCGCATGTAGTCGGCCCGCAGGTTCTCCGCGACCGAGGTGCGGCTGAGCCGGGCGACGTAGGCCAGCGAGGCACTGGCCAGCACGATGGCCGGCAGCAGCAGCTGGTTGAAGTCGGTGGGATCGGTCACCGACGGCTCGAGCCAGCCGAGGTTGATGGCGAACACCGTCTGCAGGATGTAGCCGAGCACGAAGACCGGCACCGAGATCAGCAGCAGGGTGAAGAACAGGATCACGGTGTCGGCGGCCTTGCCCGCGCGCAGGCCGGCGACCACACCGAGGACGATGCCGATGACCGCTTCGATGACGAAGGCCAGCGAGGCCAGACGCAGCGTCACCGGGAAGGCCTCGCCCAGGATCTCGGTGACCGGGCGGCCGCTGGCGATCTGCTTGCCGAAGTCGAAGTGCAGCACGATGCCCTTCATGAAGTCCCAGTACTGGACCAGAACGGGCTTGTCGAGGCCGTACTCGTGCCGCAGCGCACGGATCACCGACGGTGTGGTCGCCTTGTCGCCGAACAGTCCGCGCACGGGGTCGCCGGGCAGGGCGTAGACCATCAGGAAGATGAGCAGGGTTGTCCCGATGAAGACCGGGATCATCTGGAGCAGTCGTCGTGCGACATAGCGCCCCATGGTGCCTCCATGTCAATCACAGCGGCAGGCCCTTTTCGCCGCGCACGAGCCGGATCCCCGACGGGTGTCCGTGCGTACGCGGCGAAAAGGGCCCCCCGGCCGATCGGCCGACGCCGTGCCGCACCCCTCCCCGGAGTGCGGCACGGCACACGCTGTCGTTGTCAGCGGTTACTTCTTGACCTCAACGCCGGTCACGATCGGGTCACCCGACTGGTCGTACTTGACGTTGGTGACCTTCTCCGAGTAGCCCGCGTTGACCTTGTAGTACCAGAGCGGGATGCTCGGCATGTACTTCGGCAGCTCCTTCTCGACCTGCTGGTACAGCTTCTCCGACTCCTCCAGCGTCTTGGCCGAGTCGGCCTTGGCGATCAGGTCGTCGATCTCCTTGCTGGAGAAGCCGCCCTGGTTGCCGTCGGCCTTGGAGCCGAACAGGTCGCGGATGAAGTTGGAGATGAACGGGTAGTCGAGCACCCAGCCGGAGCGGTACAGGGACTTCACCTGGTGCGCGTCGCGCGCGTTGGTGTCGGCCTGGAAGTCCGCCTTGGAGTCACCGGTGCACTGCACGCCGGTGGCCTTGGTGATGGAGCCGCAGACCGCCTCCACCCACTCCTTGTGACCGCCGTCCGCGTTGTACTGGATGGAGATCTTGTTGCCCGGGACGCCGCCGCCCTCCTTGATGAGCTGCTTGGCCTTGGCCGGGTCGTACTTGGTGATGTCGCCGGCGGCGTTGGGCTGGTAGCCCATGACGCCCTTGGCGACCCAGCCGGTGGCGGGCTCGCGGGTGCCCTGGAGCACGGTCTTGGTGATGGTGTCGCGGTCGATCGCCATCGACAGGCCCTGCAGGACCTTCGGGTTGATGTTCTTCCACTGCTTGGTGTAGAAGGCCACCGCGATGGTCTGGATCGCCGAGTACGGCTGGTCCACGGCGCGGTCGCCGAGGTCCTGCTTGTACACGGGCAGGTCACGCGGGGCGACCTGGCGCATCACGTCGAGGTTGCCGGACTTCAGGTCCTGGTAGGCGGTCTCGAGCTTGGCGTAGTTCTTGAAGATCACACCGCCGTTCTTGGCGGGGTTCGGGCCCTTGTAGCCGTCGAACCTGGCGACCTCGATCGACTGCTTGTGCTGCCAGCTGACGAACTTGTAGGGGCCGTTGCCGATCGGGTGCTCGCCGGCGGCCGCGGGGTCCTTGTAGAAGGACTCGGGCAGCGGGTCGAAGACCTCGTAGCCCAGCTTGTAGATGAAGTACGGGATCGGCTTGGACAGCGTGATGGTGAAGGTGTTGTCGTCGATCACCTTCAGGCCGGACATCGTGTCCGACTTCGGCTTGCCGCTGGCCGGGGCGACATCGTCATAGCCCTGGATGTCGGCGAACCAGGCGCTGTTGGTCTGCTTGTGCTCCGGGTTGGCCGCCCAGTTCCACGCCTTGACGTAAGAATTCGCGGTGACAGGGGTGCCGTCGTGGAACTTCCAGCCCGGCTTCAGCTTGACCGTGAAGGTCTTGTTGTCCTTGGTGTCGATCGACTGGGCGTTGACCATGACGATCTTGCCGTTGCTGTCGTAATCGACGAGCCCGGAGAACAGGGCCTTGATGACGATGCTTCCGTTGGACTCCATGGTGTTCGCCGGCTGCAGCGGGTTCTGCGGCTCCCCCACCTCGACCGAGAACTTGCCGTTCGGGTCGATCGCGGCCTTGCTGTCCCCGCCCTTGTCGCCACCGCCACCACAGGCCGTCGCGCCCAGCGCCACAACAGCGGCTATCGCAACCCACTTGGCGCTCTTGGCACCACGCATGGGGCTCCTCCTCATGAGTCCAATGGTTCACCGCATGGAGAGACACACGACCATCACCGTCAACCGGCGCCTGAAATGGTCAGGTGTCCCCCCGCGCTCGTGAGTCGGCGCCGACGGCGGCGTGACCCTTTGATCCGAGCATCTACGCGCCTAACTATCTGCCATCCGAACCAGACCAAACCACACCTTCAAGGTCTCGGTTCGATCACACCTGCCGCATACTTCTTCCAAAATCCGGACAAAGGGTTTGGTGAAAGATCCCTGCGAAACGGACTTGTTACACGAGTATCGGCGCATGGTGTCCGGATAGCGGACACACGGGCGTGAATAACCGGTTGCGGAATACGGCAGGGCGGCATTACCGGTACCGGATGCCCGCGAACCGGCCGTCCACGGCACCGGACACACCGGCACGAGCGCCCGGTCAGCCGCAGATTTCGGTCACTGTAGCAACGGCTCGGCCCCGCGCAGCGGTCTTGACCCTGTCTCGACGCCGCGTTGTAGGGAAAACCCTCTACGGCCCTGTCATCGCGGCCCGTTGAGCAGCGGGCATACCCCGCATCCGGCCCGCGGCACCACCCCCGCGCACAGGAGCGCCGGCAGCGCACCCCGGGTCCGCTTCTCCGCCCGCGCCACACCACGGCACGGATGCGCCCCGGTGTGCGCGAGGGCCTGCCCGGCGGATGCCGGACAGGCCCTCGTTCGGTGGTGTGTGCGGTACGGCCGTGCGGCCGCACCGGGTGCGGATCAGCTGCTGTGCTTGGCCCTGGCCGCCGCACGGGCGCGCTCACGCTGGTCGAGCACGACCTTGCGGATGCGAACGGCCTCCGGGGTCACCTCGACGCACTCGTCGTCCCGGCAGAACTCCAGGGACTGCTCCAGGGACAGCTTGCGCGGCGGCACGATCGACTCGGCGATGTCGGCGGTCGAGGACCGCATGTTGGTGAGCTTCTTCTCCTTGGTGATGTTGACGTCCATGTCGTCGGAGCGGGAGTTCTCGCCGACGATCATGCCCTCGTACACCTCGGTGCCCGGCTCCACGAACAGCACGCCGCGCTCCTGCAGGTTGGTCATCGCGAACGCGGTGACCACACCGGCGCGGTCGGCGACCAGGGAGCCGTTGTTGCGGGTCTGCAGCGGGCCGGCCCACGGCTCGAAGCCCTCATGGATGGAGTGCGCGATGCCCGTGCCGCGGGTCTGGGTGAGGAACTCGGTGCGGAAGCCGATCAGGCCGCGGGAGGGCACGACCCACTCCATGCGGACCCAGCCGGAGCCGTGGTTGGACATGTTGTCCATGCGGCCCTTGCGCACGCCCATCAGCTGGGTGACCGCGCCCATGTGCTCCTCGGGCACGTCGATGGTCATGCGCTCCACCGGCTCGTACGTCTTGCCGTCGATCTCCTTGGTGACGACCTGCGGCTTGCCGACGGTCAGCTCGTAGCCCTCGCGGCGCATCGTCTCCACCAGGATCGCCAGGGCCAGCTCGCCGCGGCCCTGCACCTCCCAGGCGTCGGGACGGTCGGTGTCGAGCACCCGCAGGGAGACGTTGCCGATCAGCTCGCGGTCCAGGCGGTCCTTGACCTGGCGGGCGGTGACCTTGCGGTCCTTGACGGCCGTCCTCTTGTCGGCGCCCTTGCCGGTGGCGCCCTTGCCGACCAGCGGGGAGGTGTTGGTGCCGATCACCATGGAGATCGCCGGCTCGTCCACCTTGATCAGCGGCAGCGCGACCGGGTTGTCCGGGTCGGCCAGCGTCTCACCGATCATGATGTCCGGGATGCCGGCGACGGCGCAGATGTCGCCCGGACCGGCCTTCTCGGCGGGCTTGCGGGTGAGCGCCTCGGTCATCATCAGCTCGGAGATCCGCACGTTCTGCACGGAGCCGTCCCGCTTGATCCACGCCACCGTCTGGCCCTTGCGCAGCTCGCCCTGCTCCACGCGCAGCAGCGCGATACGGCCGAGGAAGTTGTCCGCGTCCAGGTTGGTGACGTGGGCCTGCAGCGGGGCGTCCTCGTCGTAGGTGGGGGCCGGGATGTGCTCCAGGATGGTGGAGAAGAACGGCTCCAGGCTGTCGGAGTCGGCCGGGACCGTGCCGTTCTCCGGCTTGGTCAGCGAGGCGATGCCGTCGCGGCCGCAGGCGTAGACGATCGGGAACTCGATCTGCTCCTCGTCGGCGTCCAGGTCCAGGAACAGGTCGTAGGTCTCGTCGACGACCTCGTCGATCCGGGCGTCGGGACGGTCCGTCTTGTTGATGCACAGGATGACGGGCAGGCGGGCCTGCAGCGCCTTGCGCAGCACGAAACGGGTCTGCGGCAGCGGGCCCTCGGAGGCGTCCACCAGCAGCACCACGCCGTCGACCATCGACAGACCGCGCTCGACCTCACCGCCGAAGTCGGCGTGGCCGGGGGTGTCGATGATGTTGATGGTGATGGGCTCCCCGCCGTCCTTGGGGTGGTACTTCACCGCCGTGTTCTTGGCGAGGATCGTGATGCCCTTCTCACGCTCCAGGTCGTTGGAGTCCATGACCCGGTCGTCGACCTGGTCCAGCTGGTGCGCGGCGAAGGCGCCGGCCTGCTTCAGCATGGCGTCGACGATGGTGGTCTTGCCGTGGTCGACGTGGGCGACGATGGCGACGTTGCGGATGTCGTGGCGCGTGGCCATAGAAGGCGTACTCCCGGAGTGAGCGATCGGCTGCGCGTACGTCCTCGCTTACGCGCGCCCTGCCGGGCTGAACACGCCACGGCCTCACCCCATGGTACGGCGCCCCGGCCACCGGGCCCGTCCGGGTGGCGTCCGCGCAGGCCGGAAGCGGCCGCATGGGCCTCCGCGACCGCTTCCTCAGGCCGTGGGGGTACCTGAGATTCGTCCGGTGGTCGGTCGGCGATGAAACGACCAGGCCCCGCTCAAGTGACCACCCTGCCCCTGTTCGGCCACTCGGCCGACGGGGGGCGCCTTTCGCGTCGCGTTTCAGCCCTCGTCCGCTGACCGTTCCACAACGAACGTGCCGCGGGCGGGGAGCGTAACGACCAGGCCGCGGTCCCGGAGTTCTCGGACCGCACGGCGGGCGGTCAGGTAGGCGACGCCGTATATCTCCGCAAGGTCCCGTTCCGCCGGCAGCATCGCGCCGGGCGCAAGGATGCCAGACCTGATCTGCTCGGCGATGTCGTCTGCCACCTGTACATAGACGTACACGGGCCGCGCGGGATTGATCCGGCCGCTCCGGTCTCTGTCCATACACCCGAGCATGTGGCCGAGCACGGCCGCGTGCAGACCTGGGATGCTGCATATAGCTGCACATAGCGGTGTATAGCAGTAACTTGCCGAGTAAGTACCCCCGCGGCCGCGCGACCGGCCCGGGGGCGTGGCCACCGCTACAAGGGGAGCGACGACCCATGGATCGTAAAGCACCAGCCCAGAGGCCGACCCCGGCCGCGCCCGGGTGCGCCGAGTGCGTACGCCTCGACAACCAGCGCCGGGCCGCCGAGCTCGACGGCGACCTGTCCCGCGCCGTCGACTGCCGCGTGCTGCTGCGCCGGCACCGCGCCGCCGCACACCCGGGCGGCGAGCAGTGACCGCGCCGGCCGCCAACGGCGGCGAGCAGGTGAGCGACGGCACCGTATTCGGGCAGTGGTGCTCATGGCACCACGGCGCCGCACTGTCCCGCCCCGTCGCGATGATCGAGCGCGGGCCCGGAGCGGGCGGCACCCTGTACGCGTGCCGGCCGTGCCGGATCAAACACGGCTTCGACTCGATCCCGACGTTCATGGCGAGGGCCGCCCTGTTCAATCACCTGAGGGGTACCGACGACACGCCGCCGTGCCCGTCATGCAGCCGGTACGAGCGATGCCCGGAGGGTGACGCCCTGTGGGCCGAGCTCCGCCGCCAGCGGAGGGCCGACCAGCGGACCGACCAGTGACCGACCGCCGCCACGCCACGCAGGAACCCGACCCACCCCGGTTGACGATGCGCGTTACCCGCATCCGTGACGGCCGCGTGATCGAGCGGGGCGAAGAGATACGGATCATGGCCGACGCCAGCCTCGAGCCGCTGCACACGTCGGCGTGGCCGCCGTGCCAGTGTCCGCGGCACCGAGGCCGCAACCGCGGGTAGACCCGCGCACGGCCGCGCCGCCGACCGCGCCGAGCGCGACGAGGGCCCGCCCCAATCCCGGGGGCGGGCCTCTTTGCTGGTCAGGCGACCGGCCCGACGCGTGCCCCTATACATGCACTGTCGTGTGTGAACGCTACGACGACGTCGACGGCGCCGGCGCCGGCTGCGCCCCCTTCTTCAGGAAGCCCATGTCCTCCCAGACGGGCGTCTGGAAACCGAAGGCGCCCACATTGGCCAGGGTGCTGCGGGTGGCCACCAGCTGGGGCCGCTGGTAGAGGGGGATGGACCCGGCGACCGCCCAGATCCGGGCGTCGGCCTTGCGGATCAGCTCCCGCTCCTTCTCCTCGTCGAGCGTGGACAGGGCCTGGTCGAAGAGCTGGTCGACCTGGTCGGTGCCGACCCGGGTGTAGTTCTGCTGGACGCTGAGCGAGCCGTCGGCGGCCGGCACCGGCTTGGCGTAGACGGGACGGGCGTCGGTGGCCGGGTAGGCGGTGGCGGGCCAGGAGTACAGCGCCAGGTCGTACTGGCCGGCCGCGATGTGGTCCCGGAAGTAGCTCGTGTCGGGCACCTTGGTGATCTGGGTGCCGATGCCGACCTGGTCGAGCATGACCCTGATCCGGTCGGCGACCTTCTCCAGGGTCTGCGAGCCGGGCCCGGAGGGCAGCACGAACCGCAGCGTCAGCGGCTTGCCGTCCTTGGCCAGCCGCCCGGTGCCGGCCGGCGCCGCGGTGCCCTTCGGGGCGTACGCCCCGGGCGCGCCGCCCTGCGTGTAGCTCCGGCCGTCCTGGCCGAACTGCTGGGGGTGGGCGTCCCGCGCCCCGTCCTGCCCCTGGTGTTCCTCTCCCCGCTGTCCCTTGTGGCCGTCGCCGGCCGCCCGGTCTCCGGGCCGGGTCAGCCCCTTGCCGTCCCCGTCGTGCCGCACCTCGTCGTCCCGGCCCACGACGTAGGTGCCGTCGCCGCTCGGGGTGGCCGTCGCCGGCCGGCCCTCAGGACCGGCGGCCTTGTCGCCCTTCTTCTGCCCGCTGGCCGTGCCCTGCGTCCAGCCGGCGTCCGAGAGCAGCGCCTTGGCCCGCGCGGTGTCCTGCCCGCCGAGGGCGTCGCTGTTGTCGGCGTAGGCGTCCTGCCCGGACAGGGCGAGGTGGCTGCCGACCGGCTGCGCGGGCAGGCCGAGCGGTTTCAGCGCGACCTCGGCCAGTTCCTTGCGGTCGATCGCGTGGGCGACCGCGTGCCGGACGCGTTCGTCGGCGAGGGGTCCGCTCGCGCCGTTGAGGGCGAGCTGGGTGTAGGCGGGCTCCAGGGACTTGTGCAGGGTGAAGCCGCGCAGGCTCTGCTGCTGCCGGAGATAGGTGCTCAGCTGGTCCCGGCCTTCCTGCACCGCCTGCCGTTCGGCCGCCGCGGCCTGCTGGTCGGAGCCGTGCCGCACCGCCCACGAGCGCAGCGCCTGCGCGGCGGCACCGCCGTCGGGCAGAGCGAGCAGCGCGGAGCTGCCGGGAGGCCCGGCGGTCAGGGTGAGCTTCTGCAGGTCGGCGGGGTCGAGCTCGGCCACGTCCACCGTGCCGTCGGCGAGCGCGGCGGCACGTTTGTCGCGCGGCACCTCATGCAGCACGATCTGGTCCAGTTTGGCGCGGTGGCCCCACCAGCGCGGATTGCGGACAAGGACGACGTCCTTGCTCTGGGCGTCGACCTTCTGCACGGTGAACGGCCCGGCGCTGACCTTCAGCTCCTTGCGGGCGCCGTCGTTGAACGCGGAGGCGCTGCCCGTGACCTCCTTCGGGTACAGCGGGGAGAACAGCGACTTCCAGTCGGCGTAGGGGCGGGCGAAGGTGACCCGCACCTCCTGGGCGTTCTTGCCCTGCTCCACCTTCTCGATGCGGTCGTAGCCGGCGTTGCGGGCGGTCCAGTAGGCGGCGTCCTTGCCGGACAGGGCGCGCCACTGCGCGGCGAAGTCGTCGGCGCCGATCGCCCGGCCGTTGCTCCACACGGCCTGCTGGTTGAGCCGGTAGACCACGACCTGCTTCGGCTCGGTGTCCGTCACCTTGGCGTCGTCGAGGTAGTCGGCCACCCGCTGCGGCCGCCCGGCGGCGTCCATGCGGAACATGGCCGGCAGCACGGCCTGCGCGACCCGGGTGGTGCCGGCGTCGGCACCGGCCTGGTAGGCGTTCAGGGTCTGCGGCAGGGCGTCCACGGCCCAGCGCAGCGTGCCTCCGTCGGCCACCTGCGCCCGGCCGGCCGCCGCGATGTCCTGAGGAGCCAGCGGCTTGCTGCCCTCGTCGTCGGAGCCGCAGCCGGCCAGCCAGGGCACCGTGAGCACGCCCGCGGCCAGGAAGGCGATGGAGCGCAGGACCGCGCGCGACCCGACACCGTCGTACGACATCTGTGCAACCTCCGAGGAGCCGGTCCCGCCGGTGGGCAGGGCAGGCGACGCGGGCAGAGACATACGGGAGCTATGTCAACTTTCAGCGGTATGTGGCGGTGATTTGGCGCTGATCAGATCTACGGCCAGATCTACGGCCCCACTGAAGAGGACAGGCTCCGCCGCCCCGAGGCGACACGGCGGCGCGGGGCGCGAAGGTCACCCGCGTGGAGCAATGGGCCCGGGGCCGGCGCGGAGGCGCAGGGGGAGGCGACGTCCGGCCGGACGCGGGACGTGCACCGCACGGTCACGCGGCGTGCACCCATCCCTCCCGGTACGCCTCCCAGTCCTCCTCCGTGGCGGCGAAATCCACGTAGAGGGCGACCCCGAACCGGGCCCGCTCCCGGTCCGTCCGGGACAGCCCGAGCCGCACGCCGCGCACCGCGGCCGGCACCGTCTCGGCGTGCGCCCAGTGCCCGAACCGGTTCTCGTGGAAGAAGGGCAGCCCCATCAGCAGGTCGGTGCCGGCCGGGGTGACCTCCAGGGCGAGCGAGGTCTGCTGGGCGACGTACCCGCCGTACAGGCCGGACAGCGGCTGCATGGTGTCGTACGACATCACCGCGATCTGGTCCACGCGCCGGGCCACCTCGCCGAAGTACGCCTGCGACCACCACTTGGGGTGGTTCGTGAGCGTCTTCCACAGGGAGTGGAACTTTGGCAGCGGGTCGATCTGGTGCGCGGCGACCGACAGCAGCGCATGGTGCCCGCGGGTCACGGCGTGCAGCGCGTCCAGCAGACCGAGGTAGTTCCGGTCGCCCGAGTGCAGCGGCTCCAGGTCGACGTGGACGCCGTCGAACCCCGCGTCCAGCACCGCCCGGCCCGACGCGACCACCGCGGCACGCGTCGCCGCCCGCTCCAGGTGCAGCCCGTCCGGGCTCTCCGTGGCCAGCACGTCACCGAGCCAGGCCTGCACCCTGACCCCGGGCAGCTCCCGGTGCACGGCGCCGACCAGCCAGGCGGCCTTGCGGTAGGCCGTGCGCGGCAGCGTGCCGTCGTGCTCCAGCGGCCCGGCGTGCACATACAGGTCACGGATCCCGGTACCGCGCAGCCGCCGGGACAGGGCGGCGACATCGGCGTCGGTCTTCCGCCCGTCCACCCAGGCATGCCCGAGCCACAGCGCGTCCCGGCCCCGGGTGTACGTCCCGTCGGCCGGCTCACCGGCGTAGTTCAGCCGCAGCGCGGCCTCGGCGGCGAGCAGGGGCAGGAGGACGAGGAGCGGGAGGGCGAGGGCGAGGGCCAGGACGAGGCGGCGGATGCGGCGAGGGAGGCGGGGTGGGCTCGGGTGGCCGGCCATGGCTGGTGCGGAGCCGCCGACGGGCGACGGGGCGTCAGTGGCCGTCGCGGCCTGCACTGCCGCCGACACATCACCGTTCTCGTGACCCACGGCACCGGTGCCCTTGTCCGGCGCATGCTCCGCGTCACCACTTTCCCGTCCCGACGCATGCTCCGCCCTGCCGCTCCCCTGCCCCGAGCTGCGCTCCATGCCCTTTCTCCCCTCCCGCGTGACCGCGCCCGGGCCGCCCCACCGCTGACGCAGCCCCGCTCGCACGTTCGACGGGGCGGCCCTACGCTCCCGAATGTGACGGCATCCCCTCCCCGGCCCATCCGGGCGCGGCGCGCGGCCTCGCGGTGGCCCGCGCGAGCGACGCATGCCCTGCTGGGTGGCACGGTGGGAATCGTGTGGCTGGTGTTCCCCACAACGACGGCCGCCGACGCCTCCGCGGTTGCAGCGCCCCGTGCCGGGCCGGTGGCTCCCGCCGCCGCACCGCAGCAGGACGGCACGTCGGCCGACGACCTCGTCCTGCCGCTCATCGCGGTGGTCACGGCGGGCGCCCTCGCGGGTTACGGATACCTGCGGCGCACCCGCCGCGCCCGGACCCGGACGACGCCCGGCGGCGGAGAGCGGGACGGCGCCGGAGAGCGGGACGGCGGCGACGGTGCCAGGCACCGAGGCCCGCGCAACGGGTCGGACGGCCGGACCGGTACACGCGGGACTGACGCATGCGGGCCTTATGCACGCAGGCCGAGCGCCGCAACCACCCCGAGCGCCTCGGCCGGCTTCGGGGGCCCGTTCCGCCCCGTCGGAACCCCGGCCCGGCACCTGCCGTCCGCCGCGCTCGAAGCGCAGGTCTGCGAGGCGCTGGTCCTGGCCGACGACTGTCTCCGCACCTCCCGGGAGGAGCTGGTCTTCGCCCAGGCACGGTCCGGAGCCGAGGCCTGCGCACCCTTCGCCCGCGCGGTGCACCAGGCCGAAGCACAACTGACGGCCGCCTTCCGGCTGCGGCAACGCTACGACGAGGGCGTCCCCCACCCCGCGGACGGCCGGGCAAGGCAGCAGGCGCTGGCCGAGATGAAGGCACGGTGCGAGGAGACGTGGCGGCTGCTGGACGCGACGGCGGCGGAGTTCGACGCGGTGCGCGGCCTGGACGGGGAGCAGGGCCTGACCGAGGCACTCACGCTCGTGGAACGACGACTGCACGACCTCTCGGTCCGCGCGCCGACGACGGAGACGGTCATGGCAGGCCTGCACGGGCGTTACGCGTCCACCGCCTGCGAACCGGTCCTGGGCTACGTGGAACAAGCAAGGAGCCGGCTGGCGTTCGCAACGGCCCGCCTCGACCGGGCACGCCGGGCTGCCGACGGGGGCGTCAGGAGCCATGCCGCCGCGGAACTGCGCGCCACGGAGGCCGGGGTGGCCCAGGCAGCGGTGTTCCTCGATGCCGTCTCACGCTTCGCCGCCGAACTGGACGAGGCGACAACGTTGGTGGCGCCCGCGCTGAGCGGTGCGGAAGCGGCCAGGGCAGGGGCGAAGGATGGGCTGACAGGGGTCCCCGCCGGCGAGGTGCACGCCAGGATCTTGCACGCCGACGCCGTTCTGATGTCACTGCGACGGGAGTTGACGTCCGCACGCCCTTACGACCCGCTGGCCGTCCTGCGCCGGATCGTGGCGGCGACGGCACCGCTGGGCGCGGGACGCACGGGGGTCCTGTCCGCCGCGGCCTTGCTCACCGCCCGCAGTGCCGTAGCCGCCGCGGACGCCTTCACCACCACCCACCGAGGCAGCGTGGGTGCCACGCCCCGTGTCCGCCTCGCCGAGGCCCGGCATCTGCTGGCCGCCCAGGATCCGGCCGCACTGCCCCGCGCCGACACCCTGGCACGCACCGCCCGCGACCTCGCCGAACAGGACGTCCGTAGTCACGGCAACCCGTACGCGGAGACGGACACACACGCCCCCGGCACCGCGAGCGCCATTCGCGGCGGCATCCTCCTGCCGAACGGCTCATCCACCGGGACAGCCCTGGCCTATGGCGGCCTGGGCACGCGCATGAGGCGTACTGCGCAGGTCCGTTGACGACCGGCTGGACCACTGCCCTCAGGAGTGGCGCATTGGTCACCACCGTTCTCCGCCACCCTCTGCGGACAGACAACTGACCCCGCCTGCATGGTGAACACCGGCCGCGCCACCAGCCGTGCGTCTGACCTTTGTCGAACAGCACCGCACGAGACCACCGGAGCCTCGACACGGTCAGCGGAGTGCATCTCACGCCCACGAGCAGCACCCGACATGGGAGACAGAAGCGGAGGTGCACGAAAGCAAGGCCGCATACCGCGAGTCACATGTTCGCATGCGGGACGTTTCGGAGGCCTTTGGTGAACCCGTAGCGGAACATCACGTCATTCCAGAGCACTATCCGAATGCTGTCCGGGAGCCTCTCGACGGCCCGCTCAATGGAAACGACCAGTTCGACCAGGTATGGCGTCGCGAGGACGGCGGTTATGTTGTAGTCGAAGCCAAGAGCAGCGTCGACACTGATTTGGGAGCTCGCAACCTGCCGGACGGCAGGCGGGTGTCCCAGGGGACAAGGGGTTACTTCCTCGATATCATCCGCGAAATGGAGGAACGCGGCAAGAAGAACCCTCGCGAGAGGGAATTGGCGCGGAATCTCCGGAAGGCGCTGCAACAAGGGAAAGTGGACTACATAGTCGTCAAGGGCGAGAAGAACACAGGTCGGTACACTGGCTACCACATGCGCCAGTTCGACATTTCTCCCGAAGGGAAACGCTTTGTGACAGTCACCATCCCTCGACACAGCTCGCCAGGACCAGATGACGAGGGCTACGCCGAAGCTCTCGGACGCTACGTGGTCGAAGATGTCGAAGACCTCGAAGGTTCACCCGAGTCCATGGACCTGGTATTGAACACAGCCGTGCTCCATGTCCATGCTCGTTGTGCCGTAGATCCGCGAGCTGCCAGATTGGAGACGTGGGAGGCGGTGGTCACCGCCCTGCAGATCTACTCCGCCCTCTACGCGGTGACCAGCACGAACGAAGGCACCGTGCGGTGCCGCATCGCTCACAAAGTCCGCACCCTGCCGGCCATCGGACCGCGCACCTACGCAAGCGCCGGCAACTGGCTCACCGCCTTCTGGCTCGCCGTCATCTGCCGCGACCAGAACCGTCTGACACACCTGTGCGAAGTACCGCTGGAACAACTACGGGCACCCGATGGGACATACGACGAGTACATCTACCACTGGGTCGCGGCTTTGCAGGCCTACTGGCTACAGCGCCCCGGACTGGTGGAACACCTGACAGAAGCACTACGCCGCTCCCACCCCGAAACCACCCGCATCGCCCCCAGCGACCTGCTGCAACACATCCTTTATCCCCCGATCAACCTCTTCTACCGCTTCCTCCAGCACGACGAACCCGGCTTCAACCAAGCCCTCGCAGAGTCCGTGCACCTGCACAACGCCTACTGGACAGCCGACCAAGACCGAACCGACAGCCCGTCCGGTATGGTCGCACTCGCTCCCCTGGCCATCGCCTGTCTGGCCTACGACGGCAACATCCCCATCGACGTCCAGACCGACTACCTCCCCAAACACCTCCTCGAACGCAGCTGGCTCGGCGAGTTCGAGATCTGAGTTGGTGTGACCGGCCACCGGGTTGGCGTTGTCGGTGATGCCCGGTACCGCCGCGTTGTTCTGGACCCTCCCCGACGACAAGCTGCCCTCCTGGATCCGTGACTCGCGCACCGCGATGAAACAGACCGGCAAGGCCCTGGTCGCCTGGGACGAGTGGAGCAAGAACCCCGCCCGCGCCGCCGGCGCCGTCACCTTCAACGTCCTCACCACCGTCTTCACCGGTGGCGCCGGCGGTGCCGCCTCGGGCGCCGGCAAAGCCGGCGCGGTCGCTCGCGCGATCTCGCTCGCCGGCAAGGCGGGCCACTTCATCGACCCCATGACCTATGTGGGCAAGGCCGCAGGTGCGGGGCTGTCGAAGATCGGCGACATCGCCAAAGGCCTCAAGGGCGTCGGCAACATCAAGATTCCCCAGCTGCCGGAGAACGCCATCACCCTGCCCGAAGGCACCGTCCACCTGCCCGACGGCACAGTGCACCTGCCGGAGGGTTCCCCGATCCCGCAGGGCGCAACCCAACTGCCCAACGGCACCGTCGAGCTGCCCCACGACGTCCCCGTGCTGCCCGAAGGCACCACCAAACTGCCCAGCGTCGACGGCTCCCCGGCCCAGTACATGGACCCGCACGGCAACCTGCTCGACCACCAGGGCACCATCGTCCAGCACGCCGACCAGGCACCCGTGGACGTCGTCGACAAACCCCGGCCCGAGTCCGGCAGCCCGGCCGCAGGCGCGAACACCCCGCACACACCCACCCCGGCCAAACACCCGCCATGGCCGCCGCGGGCGTCCACACCGCCGAACAGGCCGGCCACCACATCCGCCTCGGCACCAACCTGAGCAGCGACCTCGGCGACCTAGGCCGCATCGGCGACGACGTACCGACCACCCCCACCATCCACGCCGGCGGCGACCTGCCGAGCAGCAGCCTGGGTGACCACCTCCCCGGCGGCACAGCCGACCATCTCCCGAGCAGTCGCCTGAGCACCGATACGCCGACCAACAGCGTCGACACACACACGCACACCCCGGCTGGCACACCGGAACACACCGTTCCCGGCCCCAGAACGGACGATCCCGCTCCGGGAAGCCACACCACCGACACCGCTCCCGGCCACGACCTGCCGAGCGGCGGAAACGACTCACTGCCCGGCCATGGCTCCGAACGGCCCACGGGCGGATCCGCGCTGGATACCCCGAGCGGAGCCGGCGACGACGCGGCACACAGTGGGCACGGCACCACACAGCACGCCCGCGAAGCGGACCAACATCGTGCGGAGTACGAGGCTGCCCGTCAGAAGCCCGCCGACGAGCGCACGCCCGAGGAACCTGCAGCCATTACGCGGGAACACGTCCGGCTGGCCAACGAGGATCCTGCCTGGCGCGCGGAGCACTACGACAAGTGGAGACTGGGCAAGCGCAACCAAGCCGAAGAACTGGTCGATGGCCAGCTCCTGCCCAAGCTGGTCGAGAAACCAGACGGCACCTGGATAACCGCGGACGACCTACCGTACGCGAACCCGGAGCAGTACCACCTCGAAGACGTGGTGCGCGGCCGGGACACGGTAGACCCGAACGCACTCGCCCATCTGGACAAAGTTTCCGCCAAACGCTTCGCAGGCATGCAGCTCACCAACGCGGAGAAAGCCTTCGAAGCCAACCCAACAGACGAGACCGCACACGCACTGGCTCAAGCACAAGAGCATCTCAATCAAGTTGTTGGTGAAGGCGTTTCGAATAACAGCGAGCGCGGCGAGAAGCTCGGCGAGGAAGCAGCGCGCCACCACATGATGAAGGAGGCTTTTCCGGAGCCATTGGAATCACAGACCTCCCTGAAACCCCAACAAGTCCAGGAAGTTCGACCAGCTCTGGCGGGACGAAGACGGCAACCTCATCATCGTCGAGGCGAAGGCTCCCCATGCACGCCTGGAGTGGCGGCAGGGCAACGGGCCCTTGGACAGCGGCACCATGGTGAAGCAAGGGACCATCGAGTACGTCCGTGCCATCCTGGCTGACATGAAGGCGCGGGGCCTACACTCTCCGCAGGACCTCAAGTACGCGAGGGAGATACAGGCAGCCCTAGCGAATAAAACTTTGAAGTACGTACTCGTTCAAGCAACAGAAAATTCCGGTCGGTACGCCGGAGCCACACTCAAGCATTTCAAGATTTTCTGAGGACTCCGCGTTGGTTTCAACCATCCCCCGCCACCAATTTCCCACAGAAAACACGGAAGAGGGTCTCGCCCTTCTTCGAGAAACCGCACAAGAGGAGATCGACGCACTGGAAGAGTCCTCCACCGGACTGGGCGACGCTTTCCAAACCTGCCTGATTTTGGCGCATTCGCACTTCCTACTGGATCCGAGGGCAGCGATCTTCCCCACATGGGATGCGTGGGTGACCGCCATGCAGGTTGGTTCTGCCGTGTTCGCTGCCGCGACCACGACCGAACCCCATGTGCAATGTCGCATTGCCCACAAAGACCGTACTCTGCAAGCGACCGGGCCGCAGTGGTACGTCAACCCTTCCACCTGGATCAACGCCCTTTACCTGGCTGTGGCATGCCGCGAGAAGGACCGTATCAACGCCCTGTGCCGGGTACCTGTGTCCCTGCTCCGGGAGAACGGGTCGCGTTTCGAGGAGTACCAGTACGCCTGGGTTGAAACCCTGCAGGCGTACTGGCGAGGTGACATGGACCTCGTCCGGAAGCTGGTGGCCGCTGTTGACGCAACCGACCCGCGGTCCGTCGCCGACCCGGAAGCCGTGAGCAAGATCGTCTACCCGCCGATGGAACTGTTCCATCGCTTCATCCGGAAGGACGACGCCGGTTTCAACCAGGCACTCCTCAACGCCCTCCGGTGGCACAAGGAGTACTGGAGCGAGGAAAGCCGAGCACTGCACGCCACCGGCCTCGTGGCACTCGGACCACTCGCCATGGTCTGCATCGCCTACGACGCCGGCATGCCCATCGAAGGCGAATCCGACTACCTGCCCGCTGTTCTCATCAAGCGCAACTGGTGCGGCGAGTTCCCCACCTGAACGGTCCACAAACACACCAGCCGGAGTACCTCGTGATCGAAATCACTGCCGTCGTTTCATAGACCGTGAGCATTACCATCCCACGTCACAGCTCGCCAGGATCAGATGACGAGGGCTACGCCAAAGCTCTCGGACGCTACGTGGTCGAGGATGTCGAAGACCTCGAAGGTTCACCCGAGTCCATGGACCTGGTGCTGAACACAGCCATGCTCCATGTCCATGCTCGTTGTGCCGTAGATCCGCGAGCTGCCAAATCGGAGACGTGGGAGGCGGTGGTCACCGCCATGCAAATCCACTCCGCCCTCTACGCGGTGACAAGCACGAACGAAGGCACCGTGCGGTGCCGCATCGTTCACAAAGTCCGCACCCTGCCGGCCATCGGACCGCGCACCTACGCAAGCGCCGGCAACCGGCTCACACCGCCTTCTGACTTGCCGTCATTTGCCGCGACCACAACGGCCTGACGCATTTGTGTGAAGTTCCGCTGGATCAATGGGGCTCGCGGCGTCATGCACACAAGGCTCATTCACGGGAAACTCGGCATAAGGAAAGACGGCACAACCTTGTCACACAACGATTATCTCCCGCCATGTGCCACATGCGAGCACGTCCTTTCAGCGCTCGGCATACACGCTCACTGAAGCAGCGAAGCGTAACTCTCGCCACACGCAGGAAGTAACACAGATTGAGGCGACAATGAGCGTCGATGACCTGACACCAGAAATGTCGGCATGGTTGACGAAACACGGCTGGTTCCCCGGCCGCGACATCGGCCAAGAAGCAGACACTATGATCAGCCTTCGACTCAGAGACGCCGAGCGGCGGGGATACCCGCTAACCATCTTCCTTGAGGCCAGGAATTTTATTCGGACCTATGGCTTACGCATGTGTCGAGGTCGCTCACCTCGACACCCGCACAGCCGTCCGCGACTCCAAGACCCCCACCCGAGCCACTCTCACCTTCCCTGCGGACACTTTCAGGGCCTTTATCGACGCGCTCAAGGAGCAGGGCGGCGAGAACCGTTGAAGAGCGGAAGGGGAAGCGGCAGCGGCTCCCTGCTCCCTCGTGGCTGACGCAGCACACAGCCCGTCGCCCGGCACACCGCATCGCGCCCCGGCCGGCGGCCGTGTGCGGAACACGTGGCCGCTGGACGGGGGCGATGCGGTGCCGTGTCAGAACAGGTTCAGCAACGCCTCCGCCGGATCCGCCAGCGGGGTGTCACCGTCGGGAAGGGGCAGTTCGAACCAGACCGTCTTGCCGTGCGGGGTGCGGCGTGAGCCCCAGGCGGCGCTGAGCAGGCCGACGAGTTGCAGGCCGCGGCCGCCCTCGTCGGTGTCGCGGGCACGGCGGCGGCGGGGCTGGACCAGGCCGGCGTCCCAGACCTCGCAGACCAGGGTGCGGTCCAGCAGGAGGCGGAGTCTGATCTCGCCCTCGCCGTAGCGGAGGGCGTTGGTGACCAGTTCGCTGACGAGGAGCTCTGTGGTGTCCACCAGGGGTTCGAGGTCCCAGGAGAGGAGCTTGCCGCGGGCCAGTTCGCGGGCGCGGCCGACGCTGCGGGGCTCGCGGGGCAGGACCCAGTCGCCGACGGACGCGGCGGGCAGGCCCTGGACGCGGGCCATGAGCAGGGCGATGTCGTCCTCGCCGTGGTGGCTGCCGAGGGTGTTGAGGACGTGGTCGCAGACGTCCTCCAGGGGGCGGTCGGAGTCGGTGAGGGCGCCCACGAAGGCCTGCAGGCCTTCGTCGAGGGGGTGGTCGCGGGATTCGACCAGGCCGTCGGTGTAGAGGGCGAGCAGGGAGCCCTCGGGCAGTTCGACCGTCACTTCCTCGAACGGTTCGCCGCCCACGCCGAGGGGCATGCCGGGCGGGACGTCGAGTGTCCTCGCCCGTGCGCCGGGTGCGACGAGCACCGGGGGGAGGTGGCCGGCGTTGGCGAAGGTGCACTGGCGGGTGACGGAGTCGTAGACGGCGTAGATGCAGGTGGCGAGGTACACCTCGGACAGGTCGGCCTCGCGGGGGCGGCGGGCGGCGCGGGTGGCCTGCTGGACGCCTCCGGGGGCGCCGAGGCCGCGGGCGATCTCGTCGAGGTGGGAGAGCACCTCGGCGGGTTCGAGGTCGAGCTGGGCCAGGGTGCGCACGGCGGTGCGCAGTTCGCCCATCGCGACCGCGGCGCGCAGGCCGCGGCCCATGACGTCGCCGACGACGAGGGCGGTGCGGTGGCCGGGGAGTTCGATGACGTCGAACCAGTCGCCGCCGACCTCGCTGGGCCGGCCGGTGGCCGCGTTGCCGGGCCGGTAGCGGCAGGCGATGTCCAGGCCGGAGGCCTCCGGGTCGCCGGGCGGCAGCAGGGAGCGCTGCAGGATGAGCGCGCGTTCGTGTTCGCGCCGGTACAGGCGGGCGTTGTCGATGCACACCGCGGCGCGGGCGGCGAGTTCCACGGCCAGGTCGCGGTCGCGCTGGCCGAAGGGTTCGCTGCCCTTGGTGCGGGCGAACTGGGCGAGTCCGACGACGGTGTCGTGGGCGACCATCGGGACGGCCAGGGTGTGCTGCACCAGGCCGCCTTCCTCGCCGGGCACCAGCTGCGGGCGGGCGGTGCGCAGGGCGTGGGCGCAGCGGGAGTGGAAGGGGTAGTGGTGGACGGAGCCCACCTCGACGGGTTCGCCGGTGGCGGCGAAGGGTGCTCCGGCGACGGCGCTGGCGTAGGCGACGCGGCGCAGTTCGGCGCTGCCGTCGGCGAGTCCGTGCGGGGTCTCGTCGCCGGTGAGCAGGCCCTGGTAGAGGTCGACGGTGGCCAGGTCGCAGAAGCCGGGGACGACGACGTCCAGCAGTTCGCGGGCAGTGGTCTCCAGGTCGAGGGAGTTGCCGATGCGGGCGCCGGCCTCGTTGAGGAGGGCCAGGTTGCGGCGTGCGGCGGCGGCCTCGCGGGCGGCGGCGCGGCGGGCGGTGACGTCGGTGGCGAGCCAGGCGATGCCGATGGGCCGGCCGCTGCCGCTGTGGACCCGGTAGAGGTTGACGGACCAGTGGCGGCGTTCGTCGGAGCCGGGCACGAAGCCGGTGACGCTCATGTCCGTGATGGACTCGCCGGTGCGCAGGACCCGGCGCAGTATGGCGGTGACCCTCTCGCCCTCCGCGCGGGACAGGTAGTCGTGGACGCTCTTGCCGCGATGGTCGTCGGGGGTGCCGCCGAAGAGGGAGGCGAAGCGTTTGTTGGCGCGGCGGATCCGCAGGTCGGTGTCGATGAGCAGGAAGGCGAACGGAGATTGACCGAAAATCGCCTGTGAGGCGGCGAGGTCGGTCTCGATGCTGCGCAGGGTGTGGACGTCGACGACGATGCAGACGGCGCCGCGGTCGCCTTCGGCGGTGCGCGTGGGCATGACGTACACCTCGGCCAGTCCGCGCAGGCCCTGCCGGGTGCGGTTCGGGCGGTGCGTGCCGTCGGTGCGCGGGCTCCGGGTGCCGTACGGGCGGTCGGGGAACCGGAAGGGGACGACCCCGGTCCACTCCCGTCCGTCGAGGATCTCGGCCATCTTGCGCTGTCCGCGTTCACGCAGGTCGGGGTCGATGAACGCCTCGATCGGGTCCATGCCGAGGGCGCGCTCGGCGGGGATGCCGAACAGCTGCTCGGCGCGCAGGCTCCACTGGTCGACGAGCCCGTCCGGGCCGATGGAGAAGGACGCCGCCTTGATGTAGTCGTAGATGGAGCCGGGCGGGCTGCTCTGCCACATCGTGTCCGCGGGCGGCGTCCGTTCGGCGCTGCCGCCCGCGGTGTTCCTCGCGCCGTCCGACGGGTCCTCGGACTCCGTGGCCTTCGCTGGTATCTCGCTCACGCGAACCGTCCCCTCCAGCTCACCGCGTCCGGCACCGGTCACCGGGGGCGGCTGTCCGCAGTATCCAGCACTACGGCGCCGCGGAACACGGTGTTCACGATCACAGGACCGTCGCGATGCATTTCGGTCCGTTCTGTGACGACACAAAGAGTCTTCTAACCAGGTGACAGCCGGTCGAATCCCGCGGCGGTTCCACCGTCACCGAGCCGTGAACCGGCGGTCTCGGCTCGTGGTGCGCAGCTCGCCTGCGGATACGGGTCCGATCGCGGTCGTCGTGCGCCGCCGGATGGGCGTACGCCGTCGCGTCGTCAGGTGCTGTCGCGCCTTGCGGCTCGGTGCGTGCGCCGGGTGGTCTCGCGGGTGCGGGACCTGCCGGGACCGGGCCCGGCGGGTGCCCGGTCGTCAGGCGTTCCGCGTGCCGTCGTCGTGGGCGGCTTCACCGTCGGGCGCGTGGGCGTCCCCGTCGGGGGGCACGGCCAGTTCGAACCAGACCGTTTTGCCCGTTCCATCCGGGCGGGTCCCCCAGCGGCGGGAGGACGAGGCGAGCAGCTGCAGGCCGCGTCCGCTCTCGTCGTCCGGGCGGGGCCAGCGTTCGCGGGGCGGGTCGGGCCGTCCGTCGGACACCTCGACGAGCAGGGCCTCGCGCGTCCCGGAGGGGCGCACCAGTCGCAGGCCGATGGGACCGAAGGCGTGCCGCAGCGAGTTGGTGACCAGCTCGCTGACCAGGAGCACGGCGGTGTCCCCGAGGCTGGTGTCCAGCTCCCAGCAGCGCAGCTGCCCCCGGACGGCGGCACGGGCCGAGCGCACCGCGCCGGGGTCCGCGCGGAAGGTCCACTCGGCGCGGTCTTCTTCGGTGTCGATCACACCGATCACTTCCCAGGCCAGCGACCCCACCCATGCCTCGCCACATGGGGACTAACAGGCACATACCCGGCATACGGTGCTCAGTACCGCTCGGATCACCGTTCCGTGGGACTCATCGTGTTCTCGAGCACCGCCCGCACCGCGGGGACGTCCTGGGGCAGCCAGGGGACGCTCCAGATGTCGGACGGCTGGAGCCAGCGCAGCTCGTCGTGGTCCTGCAGCGGTCGCGGAGCGGCGGAGCCGGGGCGCAGGCGAGCGGTCCACACCCACATCTCGTACGGGGGCTTCAGGGGCCAGCTGCCCGGTATCCGGTCGACGGTCTCGGCGTCGACCCCCAGCTCCTCGTGCAGCTCGCGCACCAGCGCCGCCTCGGGCTTCTCACCGGGCTCCACCTTGCCGCCGGGCAGTTCCCAGCCGCCGGCCGCCTCAGGGGGTGCGCTGCGGCGTGCGGCGAGCAGCCGGCCGCCGTCGAGGAGGGCGGCACCCACCACCAGGATTCGTTCGGTCACGCCTGGAGCCTACGCAGGCGTCGCCGGCCGCGGTGAGGCACCGGCCGGTCAGCGGCAGGATCCGGCGGATCCGCGGGTGACCGCCGGGGGTGCCGGTGGCCGGACCGGGGCGGTCAGCCCTCGGTGTCCGTTCCGGAGCCGTTCTGCCCGATGCGCTCGACCCAGTAGAGCTGCTTGTGGCCGCGCCGGTCGAGGCTGTCCGCCATCCGCTGGGCCTCGGCGCGGGTGGCGTACCTGCCCACGCTGTAGCGATTGCCGTTGTCGTCCTGACGGACGACGAGCCAGGGAAGAGTGATCGTGCCGTCGTTCATCCCGCCCCAATGCTCCTTCCGCCCCGCGAGCCCCGCGCTCGCGAGCGGCTTCGCCGCGCCGTGCCCGCGACGGAAACCGCATTACGCATATGCCCGAGCCTACGCCTGGCCTTCACTCAGCGAACACGGATTTTCACGAACGGGTCGGCAACCGGCCACCGGACGGGGGCGCACACAACCGAGCGCGCCGCCCGGCACATGCGCGGACGCTGTTCCGTATGCGCCCCGGCAGGTAGCGGCGACCTGCGAGAACGACCGGAATCCTTCGCCCCGCGGGCATGCCTCGGCGGAACGGGACGGTGAACGCGCGGCGGTGGGCGCGTGAACGGCGCACGCCGGTGGCATACGGGGGCGCGCGGGACTCGGAGACCGCCCTCGGGTCGCGGTGCGGGACAGGCTCTCGGAGCGCCGCGGCCGGAAGGCCTTCCGGTCCCACGGAGGCCTTCCGGTCTCACGGAGGCCTTCCGGTCCCACGGAGGCCTTCCGGTCGCACAAGTCCTTCCGGACACCCGTGGAGGGCAGGCCCTCGGGTCATGCGACGGGCGCGGGCGGGACCTCAGCGCACGGACAGGTGGTAGGCCACCCGGTAGCGGTCCGCGGGGATCACCACGTCCGCGGTCTCCACGGGGCGGCCGGAGGCGTAGAAGGTGCGCTGGACGACCAGGACCACATGGCCGGGCACACCGCCCAGGGTGTGCAGTTCCTCGGCCAGGCCGGGGCGGGCGCCGACCTCCTCGGTGACGTTGTCCACGATCACGTCGATGGCGCGCATGCGCTCGACCACGCCCATGCCGCCGAGGGGGCCCTCCTCGGGGAGCATGACGGGCGTGCGGCCGGTGAGGGCGAGGGGTTCCCAGGAGGTGGAGAGCATCATCGCCTCGCCGGCGGTGCGGAAGACGTACTTGGTGCACATCACGCGGTCGCCGGGCTCGATGCGCAGACGCTCGGCGACGGCGGGGCTCGCCTCGGTCTGGGCGCTGCTGGACTCCCAGGTGCCGCGCATCTCGGGGGAGGCCTGCTCCTGGCGGAACGGATTGGCTCCCGAGGCGGGGCGGAAGCCGGAGCGGGCGATGCGGCGCGGGGTGGGCCGCTCGCGCACGTACGTCCCCGAGCCGGAGCGGCCCTCGACCAGGCCCTCGGCCATCAGCACCTTGCGTGCCTCCAGGGCGACGGTGTCCGAGACGCCGTACTCCTCGCGGATCCTGGCCTGGGAGGGCAGACGGGTGTGCGGCGGCAGCAGCCCCTCGACGATCTTCCTGCGGAGGTCACTCGCGACCCGCAGATACGCCGGCTGCTCACCGAAAGCCACTGGCCACTCCCCTCGCGTCTGTACGGACAGCAACAGCGTGGCAACCACGTGTTGCGACGTGCAAGCAGAGGCCAGAGAATCACCCGATGTGATGACACGGCGTTCACGTGGCATTCCCCGGGGCGCCGGCGGGCACGTTGCGTACTCTGCGCTCATGACACCTCTGCCGGACCGTTACTGCCCCGTCGACGGCGTCCGAATCCCCGGTGACTCGCTCGCCTGGTGCTGCCCCAGCTGTCACGGCCCCCTGGAGCTGGACTTCTCCCCCACCCCGGCACCCCTGAAGTCCCTCACGGGACGCGTCAACTCCCTGTGGCGGTACGCGGAGACGCTGCCGCTGGCGTCCCCTTCGGTGTCGCTCGGCGAGGGCCGCACCCCGCTCGTGCCCCTCACCGACACGGTGTCGGCGAAGCTGGACTTCCTGATGCCGACCCTGTCGTTCAAGGACCGGGGCGCGGTGCTGCTCGCCGAGCTGGCCCGGCGCATCGGGCCGCGCCGGGTGGTCGCGGACAGCAGCGGCAACGCGGGCACGGCCATCGCCGCGTACTGCGCCCGCGCGGGTCTGGCCTGCACCGTGTACGTGCCGCTGGGCACGTCCGCGAAGAAGCTGGAGCAGATCGAGGCGCACGGCGCCCGCGCCGAGGAGGTCGACGGCGGCCGGGAGGCGGCGGGCGCGGCCGCCCGCCGTGCCGCGGACGAGCCGGATACCTTCTACGCCTCCCACGTCTTCAACCCGTACTTCCTGCACGGCACCAAGACCTATGTGCACGAGCTGTGGGAGGACATGGGCGGACGGCTGCCCGATGTGCTGGTGCTGCCGGTGGGCAACGGCACGCTGCTGCTCGGCGCGGCCCTGGCGGTGGCCGAGCTGTACGGGGCCGGGCTGCTGGACAAGCGTCCGGCGCTGTGGGCGGTGCAGGCGGCGGCCGTGGCCCCGCTGGCCGAGGCGTGGGAGCGGGGCGCCGACGAGCCGACCGGCACCACACCGGTGGCGCCGACGTACGCCGAGGGCATCGCGATCCCCCGGCCGCCGCGGGCCCGGCAGATCCTGCGCGCGGTACGGGACTCGGGCGGCACCTTCCTGACCGTCACCGAGGACCGGATCCGGCACGCCCAGGCGGACCTCGCCTCCCGCGGGCTGTACGTGGAGGCCACCGCGGCGGTGTGCTGGGCGGCCGTGCGGGAGGGCGCGCTCGCGGGCAGGTCCGCGGTGGTGCCGCTGTGCGGGGCGGGGCTGAAGTCGGGGCTCGCCCGCTGAGCGGACGGCGCGGTCACGGTGGTCATCGCGAGGCCTTTTGGACGTCACGGCCCTGCTGGGTGAGGACCATGAAGGCCTCCTCCAGGCTGTGGGGTGACCTCGATGACGTCGGAGTGGTGCTCCACGTCGGCGGCGGGCAGTCCGGTCAGCGCGGCCGCCTCGGCGATGTCGCAGACGGGCGCCGGGTGACGGCTGATCAGTTCCGGGTGACCAGGTGGCGCGGCAGGGCGTCGGAGTCGGTGGCGTCGAAGTGGTGGCGGTCGCCGCGCACCACGCAGGAGCGCACCACGGGCAGGGCCGCGACCGCCTGGGCGTCGGCCGGGCTGATCAGGCAGGAGACGGTGCGTCCGCTGAGCGAGGCGCGGATGGACGAGGCAGAGCCGTCGGCGACGACGCGGCCCCGGTCGGTCATCACGACCCGGTCGGCGAACTGGTCGGCCTTACCAGGTCGTGGGTGGCGGACATGACGGTCATGCCGCGCTGCGCGTCCTCGCGGACCGGACCGTGGCCCAGAACTCGCGGCGGGCGACGACGTCCATGCCGGCCGTCGGCTCGTCCAGCACCAGGAGGTCGGGGGCGGACAGCAGGGCGACGGCGAACCGCAGCCGCTGCTGCTCACCGCCGGAGCACTCGGCGACCCGCCGGTGCCGCAGCGCGGTGATGCCGGCGCGGGCCATGACGCCCTCGACGTCGGCACCGGGGTGCGGCGAGCCGAGCATCCGCACGGTGGCCTCGGCGGTCGGATCGGGCAGCAGTCCGCCGGACCGGAGTACCGCGGCGACCCGCGAACGCCTCGATGCTCATCCGTTGCGCCTCACGCAGCGCCCGGACCTCCAAGTCCGGTCCACCTTTCAACTGCGGCCACGCGAGACTTTTTTGAGTGAACCAACGGAAGTCCAGCGTAGTCAGGTGATCGTTACGGCGCGTCGTTACAGCGGATCTGCCGGCACCTCCGTGTACGCCCTGCGAAGAGTGTCAATGATTGGGTGATCGTCGGTCAGGGCGATGTCGTCGACTCCGCTGACGGCACGGACCCCGATCGCCGCGTTGGTCGCGAAGACGGCCTGCACAGCCGCGATATCCGCGAGCCGGACCGGCATCTCCTCGTGGGCATGGGCGTCCTTGAGGAGCTGCATCGTCACGCCTCCGAGGATGCCCGCCTCGGGCCAGATCACGCGCTTCCCGTCGAAGAAGCCGATGTTCCAGGTGCCGCCCTCGGAGACGAACGACCGCTCGTCGACGAACAACGCGTCGTCGGACCCGTCGAGCTGGGCGGCCCGTCGGTAGGAGCTGCCCGAAGAGGCCGACACTCTTCACACTCGGCAGGTCGCGGACGTACCCGCACAGAGCTGCAAGCCCCACAGTCAGCACAGAACCAGCACGGGATGGATGGGAAGGGGTGATGAGGGGTGCTCACAGGCCAGCACCAAGGTACTGCGGAGGGGGCCGATTCCCGAACGGAACGACCCCCTATGACCTGGCCATGTGCCAGGTCATGCGCGCCGTGCCATGTCACCCGTCACACGTTGAACCGGAACTCCACCACGTCCCCGTCCCGCATCACGTAGTCCTTGCCCTCCATGCGGGCCTTGCCCTTGGCGCGGGCCTCGGCGACCGAGCCGGCCTCGACCAGGTCCTCGAAGGAGATGACCTCGGCCTTGATGAAGCCCTTCTGGAAGTCGGTGTGGATCACGCCGGCGGCCTCGGGGGCGGTGGCGCCCTTCTTGATGGTCCAGGCGCGGGCCTCCTTCGGGCCCGCGGTCAGGTACGTCTGCAGGCCGAGGGTGGCGAAGCCGACGCGGGCCAGGGTGGCCAGGCCGGGCTCGTGCTGGCCGACGGACTCCAGCAGCTCCAGGGCCTCCTCCTCGTCCAGCTCGGCGAGATCCGCCTCCAGCTTGGCGTTGAGGAAGATCGCCTCGGCGGGGGCGACCAGTGCGCGCTGCTCGTTCTTGAAGTCCTCGTCGACCAGCTCCTCCTCGTCGACGTTGAAGACGTAGAGGAAGGGCTTCGTGGTCAGCAGGTGCAGGTCGTGCAGCAGCTCTGCGCGCTCGCTGCCCTGGACGATGCCGTGCGCGAAGAGCGTGTCGCCCTTGTCCAGGATCGCCTTGGCCTCCTCGACGGCCTTGACCTTCGGGGCGACGTCCTTCTTGACCCGCGCCTCCTTCTGCAGACGCGGCAGGACCTTCTCGATGGTCTGCAGGTCGGCGAGGATCAGCTCGGTGTTGATCGTCTCGATGTCGTCCTTGGGCGAGACCTTGCCGTCGACGTGGACGACGTTCTCGTCCTTGAAGGCGCGGATCACCTGGCAGATCGCGTCGGACTCGCGGATGTTCGCGAGGAACTTGTTGCCCAGGCCCTCGCCCTCGCTGGCGCCGCGCACGATGCCCGCGATGTCGACGAAGTCGACGGTGGCCGGGACGATCCGCTCCGAGTTGAAGATCGAGGCGAGCTGGGCGAGCCGGCCGTCCGGGACGCCGACGACACCGACGTTCGGCTCGATCGTGGCGAACGGGTAGTTGGCCGCCAGCACGTCGTTCTTGGTCAGGGCGTTGAACAGGGTCGACTTGCCGACGTTCGGCAGACCGACGATTCCGATCGTGAGCGACACGTTGCGAACTTCCCGTAGCTGAGGAGACTGGGGGCCAACCGGCCGATCCACCAGTCTACGGCGTGCCGCGCTCCGGCTCCCCGGCGGTTCGGACGCGGGTCCGAACCGGCCCGCGCGGCGTGTCAAACGGCCTATTCAACACATAAGCAGACCTAGGTTGGTCCAATGGAGCAGCCCAGGACGCGACCTCAGCCGTACGGACCCCGACGTGACAGGACACCGGGCCCGGCCTCCTCGCCGCCGCGCGGGCGAGGGCGCGAGCCCCGGCCGGGCGCAGCGGCCGGGGACGGCCGGGCGGGGGGACGGCGGCCGCCCGACGAGCGGCGGCCGGGCGGCACACCGCGCCCGGCGGTGCGGGAAGGACGGCCGGGCGGCGGCGCGGCGGGCGCCGGCGGTGCCATACACGGGCCGCGGCTGACGCGGGTCCGGCTGACCGGGCTGGGCGCCGGACTGTTCGGCGCGGCCGTGATGAGCGCGCTGGGCGGGCTGATCGCCCTGCTGGGCGGGGCCGGGGCCGTCTACGGCGTGCTGTATCTGCTGGTGTGCGGGGCGACCGCGCTGTGGGTGCGCCGCGCCGACCTGCTGGCCGCGCCGGTCGCCGCCCCCATCGCCTTCACCGCGGGCCTGCTGCCCCTCGCCGACGGCGACGGCTTCCTCGGCACGCTCACGGGCCTGGTGACCGCCCTGGCGGGGCAGGCGGTCTGGCTCTACGCGGGCACCGCGCTGGCGGGCGTCACGGTCCTGCTGCGCCGGGCCGCCGCCCGGCGCGGTGCCGGGGCGCGAGGGCCGGCCCGGTGAGGGGTTCGGTGGTCCCGCCGGACGAGCGGCGCACCCGCACCGGAACGCGCCGGGTGCCACCCGCCGTCAGGCGAGGTCCGCGGCCCGCATCGCCGCGCCGACGATGCCCGCGTTGTTCTGCAGCTGGGCGGGGACGATCTCGGCGCGGATGCCCTTGATGTGGGGCAGGAACTTGTGGGCCTTGCGGCTGACGCCGCCGCCGATCACGAACAGCTCGGGGCTGAAGAGCATCTCGACGTGGGCGAGGTACTTCTGCACGCGGCGCGCCCACTGCTCCCAGGACAGGTCGTGGTCGTCCCTGGCCTTGCTGGAGGCGTGTTTCTCCGCCTCGCGGTTGTCCAGCTCCAGGTGGCCCAGCTCGGTGTTGGGCACCAGGGTGCCGTCGACGAACACCGCGCTGCCGATGCCCGTGCCGAAGGTCAGCACGATCACCGTGCCGCGCCGGCCCCGGCCGGCTCCGAACCGCATCTCGGCGACGCCCGCGGCGTCCGCGTCGTTCACCACGGTCACCGGCAGGCCCCCGAGCCGGTCGGTGAACAGGGCGCGCGCGTCGGTGCCGATCCAGCTCTTGTCGACGTTGGCGGCCGTGCGCACCGTGGCGCCACCGGTGACGACGCCCGGGAACGTCAGTCCGACCGGTCCGCTCCAGCCGAAGTGCTCGACGACCTGCCGGACGCCGTCGGCCACCCCTTCGGGGGTCGCCGGGTGCGGGGTGAGCACCTTGTGGCGCTCCTGGGCGAGGTCTCCCCGTTCCAGGTCCACCGGGGCGCCCTTGATCCCCGACCCGCCGACGTCCACACCGAAGATCTGCATGGTTCCACGGTACGCCGGGTCACCGGCCGTCACGTCCGGTGTGCCCCGACCGGTCCGGGCGAGGGGCGGGGTTCCGGTCAGGCCTCCGCGACGCCCGCGCCGCCGCGCTCGGCGACCAGCTCGGCCGCCTCCGCGCGCAGGTCGCGGCGCAGCTCCTTGGGCAGGGAGAACGTGATGGACTCCTCCGCCGCCTTGACGATCTCCACGTCCTCGAAGCCGCGCTCGGCCAGCCAGGCCAGCACCTGCTCGACCAGGACCTCCGGCACGGACGCGCCCGAGGTCACGCCGACCGTGGTGACGCCCTCCAGCCAGGTCTCGTCGATCTCGTCCGCGAAGTCCACCAGGTACGCCTGGCCCGCACCGGCCAGCTTGGCGACCTCGACCAGCCGCTTGGAGTTGGAGGAGTTGCGCGAGCCGACCACGATCACCAGGTCCGCCTCGGCACCCATCTTCTTCACGGCGAGCTGGCGGTTCTGCGTGGCGTAGCAGATGTCGTCGCTGGGCGGGGAGACCAGTTGCGGGAACCGCTGCTTGAGCGCGTCGACGGTCTCCATGGTCTCGTCGACCGACAGCGTCGTCTGCGACAGCCACACCACCTTCGACGGGTCGCGCACCTCGACCTTGGCGACGTCCTCGGGGCCGTCCACCAGCTGGATGTGCTCGGGGGCCTCGCCGGAGGTGCCGATGACCTCCTCGTGGCCCTCGTGCCCGATCAGAAGGATGTCGTAGTCCTCCTTGGCGAACCGGACGGCCTCCTTGTGGACCTTGGTCACCAGCGGGCAGGTGGCGTCGATGGTGGCGAGCCTGCCGCGCTCGGCCTCCTCGCGGACGGTGGGGGCCACGCCGTGCGCCGAGAACATCACGATGTTGCCCGGCGGCACCTCCTCGGTCCGCTCGACGAAGATCGCGCCCTTCTTCTCCAGGGTCTGCACGACGTACTTGTTGTGGACGATCTCGTGCCGGACGTACACCGGAGCCCCGTACTGCTCCAGGGCCTTCTCGACGGCGATCACGGCGCGGTCCACACCGGCGCAGTAGCCACGGGGGGAGGCGAGCAGGACACGGCGGCCAGACGAAGCAGTCATGGGCCCATCGTACGGCTGCCCCCGGCGGCGAAGAGATCGCCGGGGGTGGTGCCGGGGCGGCGCGGAGTGCGCGCGTCCCCGTGCTCGCACGGGCGCGTCCCCGTGCTCGCACGGCCACGGCCCGCGGCACACGCCGGCTTGCTCCGCGCAGCCGGCGTGTGCC